>NZ_CP007145.1:0-1200000 GCF_000576555.1 Hymenobacter swuensis DY53 | reverse complement strand
TTCCGGGTTTGAGCCGGTAGAGGTAAAATTGTGAGGTGGTGAAATGGTGAGTTTGACGTTCGGCTGGCGCCATTTGCGCAGTCAGAACATCAAACTCACCATTTCACCACCTCACAATTTCACCATTCGTACCTTTGCGCCTCCTATGCTGAAGAACGACCTCCTCCTCCGTGCCGCCCGTGGCGAAGAAACCGAGCGCACCCCCGTGTGGCTCATGCGCCAGGCCGGCCGCATTCTGCCCGAATACCGCGCCCTGCGCGCCCGCCTCAGCGGCTTCAAAGAGCTGGTAGAAACCCCCGACCTCGCCGCCGAAGTCACCATTCAGCCCATTGACGCGCTGGACGTGGACGCGGCCATCATCTTTTCTGATATCTTGGTGGTTCCCGAGGCGATGGGCCTCACCTACGAGATGGTAGAAGCCCGCGGCCCGCTGTTCCCTGAAACCATTAAAACCGCGCAGGACGTAGCCCGCATGCGCGTGGCCGACCCTGAGGAGCATCTGGGCTACGTGTTGGAAGCAATCCGGGTAACCAAGCGCGCCCTCAACGGCCGAGTGCCGCTCATCGGGTTTGCCGGCGCACCCTGGACGATTCTGGCGTACATGGTAGAGGGCCACGGCTCCAAAACCTTCAGCAAGGCCCGCCGCATGCTGTACGCTGAGCCCGAACTGGCCCACGAGTTGCTCCGCAAAATCACGGCCACGACCATTGCCTACCTAAAGGCGCAGGTAGAAGCCGGGGCGAACATTGTGCAGGTATTCGACTCCTGGGCCGGGATTTTGCCCCCCGCGCATTACCAGGAGTTCAGCAGCCGCTACATTGCCGAAATCTGCCGCGCCATGCCGGCTGATATTCCCGTTACGGTGTTTGCCAAAGGCGCCTTCTGGGCGGTGGAGGAATTTGCCCAGCTGCCCTGCCGCACCATCGGCCTCGACTGGAACCAGGACCCGCGCGCCGTACGCCCATTGGTAGGCGACAAAACCCTGCAGGGCAACCTTGACCCCTGCGCCCTCTACGGCACGCCCGAGCAGGTACGCGCCGCTACCATCGCGATGCTCGACCAGTTCGGCCCGTATCGGCACATTGCCAACCTCGGACACGGTGTATACCCCGATACCAATCCCGACAACGTGAAGGTGTTCATTGAGACGGTGAAGGAGTACAGTGCTACGCTTAGAGCTTAGATTGTATGAAAAAGGCCCTGCCGTAACCCGGCAGGGCCTTTTTCTTTTTCGTATTTCTCAGACACTACGCCACGGGCAATAACCCAACCCGCTCGGCTTCTTTCAGCAGCAGGCTTTTCTCAATAGGTACTACGCCTATCTGCTCACAAACCAGACCGCCACCCAGGTTGGCCAGGGCCGCCGTAGCCGGAGCCGATAACCCCAGCGCCACGCACAGCGCAGCAATACTGATAACCGTGTCGCCGGCCCCCGATACATCAGAAATGGTACGCAGGTGAGCGGGAATATAGGTACGGGTAAGCTGGTCGTTTTCCACAAACACGCCCCGCTCCGAGAGAGTCACCAGCACAATTTCGGGGGTCAGCACTTCGCGCAGCCGGGCTACGGCCGCTTCAAAATGCGGACGGTCAGCCTCAGAGTCGCCGAATTCCAGCTTCAATCCTTCGCGCAGCTCTTTCAGATTAGGCTTGAACAGCGTGCAGTATTGGTAGGCCAGAAAGTTTTTTTTCTTGGGGTCAACTACGGTGGGTACACCTCGCTGCCGCGCCAGCCCAATGAAGTGCTGAATACTGCTTTCCTGCAGCACGCCCTTGTCGTAATCCTCAAAAATGACCACATCGGCCCGGCCGAGCAACTGCTCGAAGCGGGCCGTGAGGTTGGTATTTTCGGTGGCATTAAGGGTGGTTTCCACTTCCGAATCAATGCGCAGTAGCTGCTGGCCATGCGCCAGAATCCGCTGCTTCACGGTAGTAGGCCGGTACGAGGAACGCACGATACCTTCGGCGGAAAGCCCGCTGGCCTGCAACACCTCCAGCAGCTGGTCGCCGCCTTGGTCCTCCCCTATCACCGCGCACAGCAGAGGCGTGGCGCCCAGGGCCTGCACATTCAGGGCCACGTTGGCGGCCCCGCCCAGGCGCTGTTCCTGCCGACTCACCGTTACTACCGGTACCGGAGCTTCGGGTGAAAGGCGGGCCGCTTTGCCCCATACGTACGCATCCATCATCACATCCCCCACAATAAGCACGGTGAGGTGGTTGAAAGCGGCAAACAACTCGGGCAACGAAGCAGGAACGGCAGCGGGCATTACAGCAGATTCAGGATAAGAGGCCGCAAAGGTAACCTGCCGGGGGAAATTAAGGCCGACCGGGCAGATTAGCTCAACCAGTTCTTCATGGACCGTCATTCCGAGCAGGTGGCGCATCAAGCCAGTATCCAAGGAATGACGGTCTGTATAGCCTTACTGCAGCTTGGTCAGGCTGTTTTTGATGCGGATAAAGGCTTCACGCAGCTTTTCATCGGCGGCGGCGGTGCTGAAACGGATGCAGTTGGGCGCCCCGAAAGCCCCGCCATCCACGGCGGCTACGTGGGCATCGTTCAGCATAAACAACGCCAGGTCGGCCGCACTGCTGATGACTTCACCGGTAGGCGTGGCCTTACCAAAATACCCGGTTACGTCCGGAAAAATGTAGAACGCCCCGCTGGGGGTAGGCGTCCGGAAGCCAGGAATATCTTTCACTAACTCCAGCACCAAATCCCGCCGCCGACGGTAGGCGGCCACCATTTCATCGGCAGAACTACGCCCGCCCTGCAGAGCGGCCAGGGCAGCCCGCTGAGC
Organism: Hymenobacter swuensis DY53; assembly: GCF_000576555.1. Classification (NCBI taxonomy): domain Bacteria; kingdom Pseudomonadati; phylum Bacteroidota; class Cytophagia; order Cytophagales; family Hymenobacteraceae; genus Hymenobacter; species Hymenobacter swuensis. Next base: position 1,197,202 of record NZ_CP007145.1, on the reverse strand, counting down.
AATGGAGCAGGTGGCAGAGGTTATCTGGCTCTGCATTTTCTCACAGGCGGCAGCAATTTCCTTACGGGCCGCGAGGTAGCCCACCCGCCAGCCCGTCATGGCATAGCCCTTCGAGAAGCCATTAACGGTAATTACCCGGTCCTTAACGGCTGCAAACTGGGCTAGACTGGCGTGCTCGCCTACAAAGTTGATATACTCGTAAATCTCGTCGGCCAGCACATGCACCTGCGGGTGGCGGGCTACTACTTCCGCAATAGCCCCCAGCTCCGCGCGGCTGAATACCGAGCCGGTAGGGTTGCAGGGCGAGGAGTACATGATGAGTCTGGTGCGGGGCGTAATGGCGGCTTCCAGTTCCTGGGCCGTTACCTTGAAGTCGTTTTCCAGCGTCCCCATGAGCGTGATGGTAGTGCCTTCGGCCAGCTTTACCATCTCCTCGTAGCTTACCCAATAGGGCGCAAACACAATTACTTCGTCGCCGGGGTTCACCAGACTCAGCACAGCATTGGCCAACGCCTGCTTGGCTCCGGTGCTTACTACAATATTTTCGGGGGCGTAGCTGAGCTGGTTATCCCGCTCAAATTTGTCGCAGATGGCCTGCCGCAACTCCGGATAGCCGGGGACAGGCGTGTAAAACGTGTAGCCTTCATCAAGGGCTTTTTTGGCGGCATCCTTGATGTATTGCGGCGTCTGAAAATCCGGTTCCCCAAAGCTCAGGCTGATTACGTCCACCCCTTCCGCCGCTAAAGCCCGGGCTTTTTTGGCCATGGCAATGGTCTGCGACTCCTGCATGGCATTAATGCGGTCAGAAAGAACAAGGGGCGCGAAAGTAGTAGCGTCAGCAGGCATGCGAAGAAGGCTTTAGGGGGTACTATGAGTGGGAAGACAAAAGTAGTGGAATGTACGCAGTGCCGCCCACTGGTGGTAAGTTGGTGACGTACTGAGTTTGGCATTCAGGCCGCGCCCACAGAATGTCAAACTTACTATTCTTCCCGGCCCAGTTCCCGGAAGCACTGCCACAACAGCCGCAAATCGGTAGAAGGCTCGTAATCTTTGGCGTAGAGCAGTTCCAGCCGGCGGCGGGTAGCCTCGGTGAGGGGCGTAGCGGCATGCACAGCATCGGCCGGCGACAGGACGGCGCGGGCTTGGCGGCGCGGCGCGGCAGCGTAGCGCAGGCCCACCCAGGTGCCGGAGCCACTGAGCACCCGCAAACAGTTACGCAGGAACCCCCCTTTGTGCCGCTGTGCCCCCAGTACCAGCGGGCTGAGCACCAGCAACCCCAACGCCGTCAGGACATCCAGCAGGCGCTTGTTGCGCACCTGCTGGGGCCGGTACAGGTTCAAGGTAATATCAAGGGCGTAATAGTCGCCGGGCGAGTCTTTGCCCGAGCTGCCGATGATGTACTCACTGTCCTGCGGCAGGATTTTGTAGGCTATCGGCGGATTGTACGTGAGGCCTACCATCAGCCCGATGATCTGGCTGGCGGGCAGGTCTCGGCCACAAAATACTAACTCGTTAAGGCCATAAATGCGGATAATATCATCCAGCTGACGCACTTCGCCCAGCAAATCCTCGGGGGCGGCCCCGGCCGGCTGCGTGGTGGCATCCGGCTCCACGTACCCGATAACGCGGGCCGGCACAGCGGCCTGCTCCAGCAGGTGGCGCACCCGGCGGCTTTCCTCCCACGAGCCCACAATACCCACGTTTTTTTGCTGCTGCTCGGCCAGACCAAGCGTACGGTAGCGCAGAAAATTACCGGCCATTCGCCGCAGTACCAGGGCCGCCACAGCCCACACCCCTCCCAGCACAATCAGGGCCTTGGAAAAGCGCCAGGCGTCCAGGAAGTTGCTCGATGCCGAAATCAGTACGGTACCCAGAAAGATGCCGCGCACCAGCCGGCTGGCCCGAAAAGGCTTGTCGTAAGCGCCGCTGAAAAAGGCTGCCAGCAACCACACCGCAATGTAGGCGGGCACGGCTACCAGCATAAACTGCGGCGGGTATGCCGTGGGTACGTACTTATGGTTGTCTTCCCAGTAGTTTTTCAGAAAGTACATGCCGGCATACATCAGGCCGGCATCCAGTAGCACCGGCGCAGCCTGCGTAATGGCCCGCTGCACCACGGCCGCCCCAGCCCGCAGCCAGATAGCCAGATTAATCAGCAGACTGAACGTACCCGCTCGCCCCGGCGCAAAGTGCTTGCGGGCAAAAATCACCATGGCCCGGTAAAACACGAACACATAGTTTACGCTCGTGCGCTTGGTACTTTCACCCTTATAATGAATGATGCGGGTATCGGCGAAATAGTAGTTCTGCCAGCCGCCCTGCGTAAGCCGGTACGAGAGGTCAATATCCTCCCCGTACATGAAATAATCTTCGTCCAGCAGCCCTACCTGGTCCAGAGCGGTTTTGCGCATGAGCATGAACGCACCACTGAGTACCTGCACTTCGTGCGTTTGCTCGGGGCTCAGAAAGCCCAGGTGGTAGCGACCAAACCGCCGCGACTTCGGAAACAGCCGGGCCAGCCCGAAAATCTTGTAAAACGCTACCCAGGGTGTAGGAAGGCCCCGCTTGCTTTCGGGCAGGAACTGGCCCTGACCGTCCAGCATTTTTACGCCCAGCCCACCGCAGCGCGGGTGCTGGTCCATGAAGCCGCAACACAGTCGGAAAGTATCCTCTTCCACCACTGTATCGGGGTTGAGCAGCAACTGGTACTCCCCGGTAGCGCGCCGCAGGGCCTGGTTGTTGGCCTTACTGAAGCCCGGATTATCCTTGTTGGCAAGTAGGATAACCTCCGGGAATCGGGCTTTTACCATGGCCACCGAGCCGTCCACAGAATTGTTATCTACCACGAACACTTCCACCGGCTCGCCCAGCTTCTCCACCGCCCGCCGCACCGACAGCAGCGCCTGCTCCAGAAAGTAGCACACGTTGTAGTTGACGATGACGACGGAAAGCTTGCAGGCAGGCGGCACGGAGGAAGATCAGGAAAGGCCGCGAAAGTTACATAGCCCGGTTGTCATTGCGCGTCCTAGTTCCGGCATTCTGTTCTTTTCGCTTCTTATGCCGCAAAAAGCCCAGAGCCCCACACGGCCAAACTGGCGTGTGGGGCTCTGGGCTGAGCAATATTGTTTCTTCGCGCTTGGCTTTCTATAGAAGCGGCACGTTACCGGCTTTGCCGCTGGCGTTCCACAATAGAGCGGCCCAGCGTAATTTCATCGGCATACTCCAGCTCGCCGCCCATTGGAATACCCCGGGCAATACTGCTGACGTTGAGTTCCGGCAGGTCGCGCAGTTTGCGCGAGAGGTAAAAGGCCGTGGTGTCGCCCTCCATGGTAGGACTAATGGCGAGAATGACTTCCCGGATTTCGGAGCCGTCCTTGGTTACGCGCTCCACTAAGGAGTCAATGGTCAGGTCGGAAGGGCCAATGCCTTCGATGGGTGAAATAACACCGCCCAGCACGTGGTACATACCTTGGTACTGGGCCGTATTCTCAATAGCAATTACGTCGCGAATATCCGACACCACGCACACCGTGCTCTGGTCGCGCAGGTGATTGGCGCAGATACCGCACTCCGGGGTATCGGAAATGTTATGACAGGTGTCGCAGTAACGAATTTCGAAGCGCATCTTGGCCAGCGCCTCCGCCAGCGAAGCGGTGGTATCCGCTTCGGCTTTCAGCAGGTGCAGAGCTAGCCGCAAGGCAGTTTTCTTGCCCACGCCCGGCAGCTTCGACAACTCGCCAACGGCATTTTCAATCAGTTTGGAGGGGAATTCCATGCAGGTCAGAAAGGGATAAAAAGAACTGTCATCCCGCGCTTGCCGGGGATGCTAACGGGGTCCGGCTACTAACACCAGCTGCCCCCCGATAGGTCCTTCGCAAGCGTAGGATGACAGATTTTTTTCAGGTCAGTGACGCTATACCACGTCGGCCGAGATGCCCCGGTCATGGATGGCGGTGCACATGCCGGCCAACTCGTCGTACACGCCGTGCTTTACGGTGCATTGGCCCTTGTAATGGATCAGGAGCGTGCATTGCTCTGCCTGTTCGGGCAGGTGCCCGCACACGTCCATCAGGGTCTTTATTACGTGGTCGAACGTGTTGATGTCGTCATTATACACCACCAGGTCGCGCACGTCGGTAGTTTCCTCCAGGAGCAGAACGTCCTCGTCGTACTCGATTTGCGGTTTGCTGTTCATGGGGCAAAAATACGGAAAAACAGGTAAAAAGGCGAAGCATTCCTTATGCCGTGAACCTCTACAACTAACTGACTGCTTGAATTGTTGCCGGTTTTTCACCGAAGCCGCTACCGGCAGCACCCCGGCTGCGCAGCCGCCCGCCCCCAGTGGCACTTCCGCAGATACGTCGTATTTTTTGACCGTCACTTTCGCCTTTCTTCCGTAGGCTTGTCCCAGGCTGGCGGCCCATAAACAGCCCCAGTGGCTTTCCTCCGCCGGATTCTGCCGCCCGAATTCACTACTCTCCCTCATGCCCGTTCCGTCTGCCGATTTTAAGCGCGCCCTCAAGCGTCTCACTGATAAGGAGAAAGAAACGCTGCTGCTGCGAGCCGCCCGCCGCGACGCCGAGCTGTACGATACGCTCTGCTTTGAGCTGCTGCCTGATACAACCACGGAAACGGTGTTTGAGCACTCCTCCGACCAGATCCATGAACTGTTTGCCGTGGGCGCTACCGGCCGCCTGCTCAACCGCAGCCTTACCAAAGCCCTTGGCAAAGCCACCAAGGAAGTAGCCCGTGCCCGCCGCATTACCAAAGACAAGCGCTTGGAAATAGATCTGAACCTGTACACGCTGCGCCACATCTTTGAGAACTATACCGGGCAGTTTGAAAGCGTGTACGCTGGTTTTTACACCGGCACTGCCCGCCTGGCAGCCCGTACGGCACAGCTTGTTCTCCAAAACCTGCACGAGGACCTGTGGCTGGAGTACAAGCCCGAGTTGGATGATTTTCTGCAGCAGCTGCATAGCCGCGCCAAAAGCCGCAGCCTCAAATTTGTACTACCCCGGGAGCTGGAGTTGCCGGAGTAAAAAACTGCACAAAAAAGCCCCGCTGACAACTGTCAGCGGGGCTTTTTGGCAATCGATAACAATCCTTACTTCTTGGCAATTACGTTGAAGCTCATGGTGAAATCATCCATGATGGCTTTGTCGCCAATGCTTTCGAAGAACGATTTCGAGCCGTACTTAATTTCGAACTTGGTCCGGTCGATGGTAGCCGTGCCGCTGGCCGAGGCTACGCCGCCTTTCACACCTACTTTGGCAGGGAAGGTGATTTTCTGGGTGATGCCTTTAATGGTCAGGTCGCCTGCTACGGTGGCGTTGTTACCGTTGGCGTCGCCTTTCAGCGGGGTTACGCTGGTGATTTTGAAGGTCGAGGTTGGGTTCTTATCGATGCTGAAGAAGTCCTCGGAACGCAGGTGCCCTACCAGTTTGGCGTTGTACTCCTGCTCCTTGATATCCTCTACTTTCAGCGAGTTCATATCTACCACGAACGTACCACCTACAATCTGGCTGCCGCGCACCAGTACATCACCTTCCTTGAACTGCACCGAGCCGTTGTGCTGGCCGGTTACTTTCTTGCCCAACCAGCCCAGCGTGCTCAACTGCGGCTGCAGCTTGTACGACGCAGAAGCGGCCTTTTCGGTGCCGGGCGTTACTTTTTTCTGGGCAGAAGCCGGAGCAGCGGCGAACAGGGCAGCAACCAGCAGTGCTGGCAGGAACATTTTTTTCATGACAGAGAAAAACAAAAAGGGGTGAAAAGGGCAAGCGAACATGACTGAAACCGTCAGTCGCGGATTTTATCGAGCAGGCTGCTGAGTTGAGCAGCTTCGTCCAGGGTCAGATTTTGCAGCCCGAGCTGCTGATTTTGCATCACGGCATCCAACTGCCGCAGCAGCTCTAGGCCCGCTTCGGTAATGCGGATATCCACAGCCCGGCGGTTACTGGGGCACACGGTGCGCGTAACCAGGTGTTTAACCTCCAGCTTATCCACAATCCGGGAAGCATTGCTGGTTTTATCCAACATCCGCTCAATCAGCAGGTTTACCGTAGCCGGCTTTGGATGCTGACCGCGCAGAATGCGCAGAATATTGAACTGAGGCAGCGTCAGGCCAAATTCCTTGAACTGGCCGCTTTGCTGCTGCTGCAGCCAGCCCGTAGTGAATACCAGGTTGATATGAGCTTTCTGGTATTCGTCTTTGAAAGTTGACTGCTTGATTTCGTCCTCAATTTTCATTGTACACAGGATAAGAGCGAAAGGCGTTGCAAATATATGTACATACATTTAATGTCACAACACCGTTCCGATAATTTCTACAAACTTAGAAGAAGCCAGCACAACTACTGGCGGCGTGGGCAATTATAGTGCCCAAGGGAAACGTCTGGAGGCTACTGCCGTAAGCAACTCCATTCGTTGCCTCTACTCTGCATATGTCATGAAGAAACTACTGCTTCCACTGGTTACCCTGGCGTTGGGGGTAACTTCGGCCGCTCAGGCTCAAACTGCTCCGGCCACCGTAGCCGGCCCTGTTGCTACCGCTCCTTCCGACCGTTTTCAGATGCAAGGCGGTGAGGTGATATTGATGCAGGGCAAGCGCCCCACGGCGCTTAACAAGAACGTGTTGCTCTCCAATGGCACTAAAATCAACTATAAAAGTGGAATTGTTGAGTTTCCGGGCGGCAAAATCACCACGCTGAAGGAAGGTGACTATGTGCGGCCCAACGGCGACGTGGTTTTTGCCACGCCAGCCAGCGCCGCGCAGGCCCGTGGCGACAACTCGGTACCTGCTACGGCTACGTTCAATACGTATGTCGACCCACGTCCCGCGCCGGCCACGCCCGCTGCCATGGAAACCCGCTTAGGGGAAATGAACACCAAAATCAGTCTGATGGCGGAAAAAATCCAGCTACTGAACCAGAAGATAACCCTGCTGAGCACCAACGCTCAGCGCCCCACCGACACGGCCGCCCTGGACCAGAAAATTCAGGCCATTGACACGAAGCTGAAATAAGGAATGCGGAGGAATGATGCGTTCATCATTCCTCCGCATTCCTTAACATTCCCTCCTGCTCCCGCACCAGCCCGAATGGCTCGTCGCGGAGGATGAGGAAGCCATCCAGGTCACACACATCGGCCAAGCTACTGATCTGCAGCGCCGACCAGATGCCCAGGGAGGTTTCTACCATGCAGCCGAGCATCGTCTGCAGGCCGTGGACACGGGTTTCACGCAGAATCCTCAGGCCGTTGAGGTAGCCGCCGGCCTTCATCAACTTCATGTTCACGCCATCGAACTGGCGAGCAATGTCGGCGAAATCCGCTTCGTCGGTCACCGACTCATCGGCAAATACCGGGCAGCCGAGCGTGCCTTTCAGGGACCGATAATCAGCGCAACAGCTAGCGGGCAGGGGCTGCTCCAGCAGGCGCACATTGAGGCCCGGAAACTGCCTGATTTGCTCCCAGCTTTGGCAGAGGCTATCGGCATTAGTCCAGGCTTCGTTGCCATCAATGATGAGTGGCCGCCCCGGAAACAGGCGCGTCACTTCGCGCAGCAACTCTACTGCACCTTCCCGGTTCACCTTGATTTTGAGCAGTGGAAAGCGTCCCAACTGCTGCTGCTGCGCAAAAGCTGCCACCTCGTCTGGGGCCATAATCGGGATGGATGCCGCCGTGGGCACTGGGCCGGCCGGGGCAAGCACGCCCAGCCACTCCCCCACCCGCTGCCCGCTCCGGGCAGCCGCCCGGTGCACAAAGGCTGATTCTAGCGCAAACCGCAGCGCATGAGCGGGCTGGTACCGGGTGAGAAAAGCAGTTAGGTCTTCTAGGGTTTCGCACTGGCCCAGACCGGCTGCCTGCAGCTGCTCGAACTGCGCCGTGAGGTCGTCGGGGGTTTCGCCGTAGCGGACGTTAGGCGCAGCCTCGCCCCGTCCCTGGTAGCCGCCACCCGCTACCTGCACCAGCAGATTGGTTTTGAAAGTGGAGGCGTTGCGCGAGATTTTCCAGGTGTAGCGCAGGGGCAGATGTAGCGGGGTGAGCGTCCAGGTGAGCATGGGAGGGAATAGCAGCAGTGCGGGAGTATCGGCCGCCGGGAAAAGAAGGAAACAGGGCCGGACCAGGGGTTTTGTCCAATCTACGGGCCAAGCTAAAGCATAGGCCACATTTCACAGTCACGAGAAGCCTATCTTTGTCGGATTCCCACTGATTCTTTTTCCTCCTGAATTGCCGCGCATGAAGTTCTCGCGACTCTCGCTCCTTGTTATTCTGCTGTTGCTGGTTGCCGCCATCCTGACGGTACTTACCGCCCAGACCCCGCCCGTCTTCGACCCCACGGTAGCCCTGGTGGCCCGGTGGCTGTTCCTGGCCGCTGTGCTGGCTCTGGCCTGGCAGCGCCGCTCCATCACGTTCTGGATTGTGGTGAGCATGCTGGTAGGAGCCGAAATCGGCCACGATTTTCCCCGGCAAGCCGTGGAGCTGAAAGTGCTCAGTGACGTATTCCTGCGGCTGGTAAAAACCATTATTGCACCGTTGGTATTTGCCACGCTGGTGGTGGGCATTGCTGGCCACGCCGACCTGAAACAAGTGGGCAAGATGGGTCTGAAGGCGTTGGTGTACTTTGAAGTCGTGACCACCTTCGCCCTATTTATCGGCTTGGCCGCCATCAACCTTACCAAAGCCGGCGAGGGCGTGGACCGTAGCGGCATTGCCGCCGATACCGAACAGCTGGCCACCGTGAAGCAGTCTACGGCCGATATCATTCTGCACATCTTCCCCGAAAATATTGCCAAATCTATTGCCGAGGGCCAAGTGCTGCAGGTAGTGGTATTTGCCATCATCTTCGCTATTGGTCTGGCCATGGTGCACCAGAAGCACCGTCAGCCTATGCTGCAATGGACGGAAAGTCTCTCAGAGGTGATGTTCAAGTTCACCAACGTAGTAATGTTCTTTGCGCCGTTGGGTGTGGGTGGCGCTTTGGCCTACACCGTGGGCAAAATGGGCTTCGCGCCGCTGCTCAATGCGTTTAAGCTGCTGCTGACCCTGTACGGCGCGCTGGCGGCCTTCCTGCTACTGGTGCTGGTGCCCATTGCGCTGCTGGCGCGCATTCCGCTCAAGCGGTTTGTACAGGCCATTGCCGAGCCGGTGAGCATTGCCTTTGCCACCACATCCTCAGAGGCCGCCCTGCCCCGGGCCATGGAGGCCATGGAAGGCCTCGGCGTCCCGCGCCGCATTGTGGCCTTCGTAATGCCTACGGGCTACTCCTTCAACCTCGATGGCACCACGCTGTATCTCTCTCTGGCGGCCATTTTCGTGGCGCAGGCGGCGGGTGTTGATCTGTCGTTTGGCCAACAGCTGGTAATGGTATTTACGCTGATGCTGACCTCGAAAGGCGTGGCTGGCGTACCCCGCGCTTCGCTGGTAATTCTGCTGGCTACGGTAGCCTCGTTCAACCTGCCTTCTTGGCCGGTATTTATCATTCTGGGTATCGATGCGCTGATGGACATGGCCCGGACGGCGGTAAACGTTATCGGCAACTGCCTGGCTACAGCGGTAGTGGCCCGCTGGGAAGGCGAATTCATTGATAACTACGTGGCCCCCGAGCCAGTGCAGGAACTGGCCGTGGCCGATAGCGCCCTGGCGGAACACGCGCATTAGGCTAACCCGACTTTCGAATGGACTTACGACACCTTCCCTTGTTGCCCCCGGCAGCAGGGGAAGGTGTCGTTTAGCATGGCTGGTAATTTGTTGCGTCTGAGTAGTTTTCGGGCTGTTCACCGAGTTTCTCCGGAAATCTGGCAAGCATAGTTTCTTTGCGGGAACTAGTTGGCTATTTTTGTACTTCTTCCTGACGACGGCACTGAAACTATCCTTTTATGGGGCACCGCTACATCATCATTCTCTGTTTGCTGGGCAGCTTAGGCCTGGGCAGCTGCAAGTCGACGGAAAAGGCAGTTTACCGCACTATCCGCTCCAACAACTCGGTGGCGCTGGGCCGCCTGCCCAAACTGGAAGCCGTAGTGGAGCCCGGGCCGCTGGTAGTGGCCGACGATGCTCACCCGGACGACGCCAGCAAGGTATTCCGGCAGGAACTGGCCTACCATCTGGCGGAAGCAGTGGATGACAGCCTGCGCTACGGTTACGCCAAGCTGCTGGTAACACGCGCTGAGCAGCAGCGTACCGGCCGCGTGTTGCAGGCTTTTCAGATGCTCACACTGATGACACCCAGTCTGCTCGGGATTCCCCTGGAATGGTACCGGACCGAGGTACAAGCCGAAATCCAGATCATCGATGCTCATGGCGAAGTCATTGGCACGTACTCCGGCACCGGCCGCAGCAAAGTACGCGTAGCCATGTACCACGGCTACAGCCAGTCGAAAGCGGCGCGCCTGTCCGATGTGCAGGGCCTGCGTATGGCCCTCGACCAGATTCGCCCCAAGCTGGATGCCGATTCTGATACGCTCCGTCAGCAATTGGTAGGTACCGGCCCGGTGCAGGAAATTATCGGCTCGGCGGAGGTGAAGTAGCAGGAGCGGAAGTCAGACAAAGAAAAAAGGCAACGCGCCAACGGCTTCAGAACGAGCCGTCGGCGCGTTGCCTTTTTTCTTTGTCTGACTTCCTGCTCGCTCGTCTTACCCCAAAATAAACAACCTGCAACCCCGCCGGCCCGGCTGAATCTGCTAACTTTGTTTCCCGTTATGCCAGACCGAACCCTTACCCCCACGGCTGCAACGGCCAAGTACATTTTCGTCACCGGTGGAGTGACTTCCTCGCTGGGCAAAGGCATCATCTCGGCCTCGCTGGCCAAGCTGCTGCAGGCCCGGGGCTTCCGGGTCACCATCCAGAAGTTCGACCCCTACATCAACATCGACCCCGGTACGCTCAACCCGTACGAGCACGGCGAATGTTATGTAACCGACGACGGGGCCGAAACTGACCTCGACCTGGGCCACTACGAGCGGTTCCTGAACGTGCCTACTTCCCAGGCCAACAACGTGACGACCGGCCGCATCTACGACCACGTCATCACCAAGGAGCGGGAAGGTGCGTACCTAGGTAAAACCGTGCAGGTAGTACCCCACATTACCGATGAAATTAAGCGGCGCATGCTGCTGCTGGGCCAGACCGGCCAGTTCGACGTGGTGATTACCGAAATCGGGGGCTCGATTGGCGACATTGAGAGCCTGCCCTTTGTGGAATCGGTGCGGCAGCTGCGCTGGGAACTGCCCGAGAACAGCTCCCTCGTCATTCACCTCACGCTGCTGCCCTACCTGAAGGCGGCCGGCGAGCTGAAAACCAAGCCCACCCAGCACTCGGTGCGCGACCTGCGCAGCGCCGGCCTGCAGCCCGATATTCTGGTGTGCCGCTCTGAGTACCAAATTCCGGCCGAAATGCGCCGCAAGATTGCCCTGTTCTGCAACGTTAACATCAACTCCGTTATCGAGAGCCTGGATGCTGACAGCATCTACTCGGTGCCGCTGCTGATGCTGAAGGAACACCTGGATGAGCGGGTTATCAAGAAGCTAAAGCTGCAGGGCGGCGCGGCCCAGCCCGATCTGGACGTCTGGAAAGAATTCCTGGGCCGCCTGAAAAACCCCACTGAGGAGGTGACCATTGCGCTGGTGGGCAAGTACGTAGAGTTGCCCGACGCCTACAAGTCCATCATCGAATCCTTCGTACACGCCGGCGCTCAGAACGAGTGCAAGGTGACGGTTCGCAGCATCCAATCGGACCACTTGAATGCCGAAAATGTAGCCCAACAGCTGCACGGCGTGGATGGCGTGCTGGTGGCGCCCGGCTTCGGGGAGCGGGGTTTCGAGGGCAAAATTGCCGCCGTGCAGTACGTGCGCGAAAACAACATCCCGTTCTTCGGCATCTGTTTGGGCATGCAGGTAGCGGTAGTAGAATTCGGCCGCAACGTGCTGGGTCTGAAAGATGCCTCCTCGACCGAAATGGACGCGCAGACGCCTAACCCCGTTATTGCCATGATGGAGGAGCAGAAGAACGTGACCCTAAAGGGCGGTACCATGCGCCTCGGAGCCTACGACTGTGAGCTGCGCCGGGGTTCCAAAGCAGCCAAGGCGTACGGCCGCAACCATATCAGTGAACGGCACCGCCACCGCTATGAATTCAACAACGAGTACCTGAAGCAGTACGAGGAGGCCGGGATGCTGGCCTCGGGCCGCAACCCCGAAACCGGGCTGGTAGAAGTCATAGAGCTGGCTAACCACCCGTGGTTTGTGGCCGGACAGTTTCACCCCGAGTTGAAAAGCACCGTGCAGAACCCGCACCCGCTATTTGTGCGCTTTGTGCGAGCTGCCATCCAGTACCGGAAAGGGTAAAACGCAAAGTTGAAAGAACGTCATGCTGCGCTTGCCAAAGCGTCTCTACCGCAATGCTAACTGTGAATTAGCCCCGGTTGAGATGCTTCGGTAAGCGCAGTATGACGTTCTTTTTCACTCATTTCTACTGCCAATAATGGCAACCGGCAAATATTCCCCTGACAAGTCCGACCTTTGCGGTAGCGTTGCCGGATTTTTGCTGGGGGCGCTGCTTCTTACTTTCATTTGTCTTCACCATTACCTGAATGGACAGAAATTCAGCAATTGGCCTGTTTCTGATTGCGGCCTTGCTTCTGATTTACCTCCAGTTTGCGCCTACTAAGCCGCAACCGGAGCCAGCCGCCCCCGCCAAAACTGCCGCTGCCGCCACGCCCGGAACTGCTCCCGTTGTACCTGATTCGGCCGCGCTGGTTCGGCAGTTGGGCACGTTTGCCGCCGCTGCCTCGGGTTCGGCCCAAACGACGGAGCTGAAAAACGACCGGCTGACTGTAACGTTTTCCTCGAAAGGGGGCCGTGTGCAGGCCGTACGCCTCGCCGACTACAAAACGTTCTTTGGTAAGCCGCTGGATATCTTTGATGCCCAAAGCGCCCAGATTGATACCCGCTTCCGCACTACCGACGGCCGCCAGATCAAGCTTTCGGACCTGTATTTCCGGGCCGAGCCGCAGGGCACCAATGCGCTACGCTTCGTGGCCGACGTGGCCGGCGGCCAGATTGAGCAGTTGTACACGCTGCCCGCCAACAGCTACGAGCTGAGCTATAACCTGCGCTTCAATGGCCTGGCTTCGACGCTGGCTCAGGAGGCGCTGACGTTCACCTTCGTGGACAACGTGCGCCAGACGGAGCAGGACCGTAAGCAGAATCGCAACCACAGCACCATCAACCGCTACTTGGTTTCGGGCGACCACACGGCCCTAGCCGAAGCATCCGAAAACCCCGAAGAAATCAAGGTGACGGAGCCGCTGAAATGGGTAGCGCACAAGCACGATTTCTTCGTGGCCGGCATCATCGCCGACAACCAGTTCAGCTCGGGCCAACTTAACTCTACGGTTGACCTCAACGACACGACGACCATCAAAACCCTGAGCAGCACGCTGGCTATTCCGGTGACCGATGTGCAGCAGGGCAAAGCCAACTTCCGCTTCTACTTCGGGCCCAACTCCTTCAGCACCCTGAAGGGCGTGGCCCCCGATTTCGACCGGAACGTGTACCTGGGCTGGGGTCTGTTCCGCTGGGTAAACCGCTTCGTGATTCTGCCCGTGTTCCACTTCTTGGAGCAGTTTATCGGTTCTTACGGCATCATCATCGCGCTGCTGGTAGTGCTCATCAAGCTGGTGACCTGGCCGCTGACGTACAAAACCTACGAGAGTCAGGCCAAGATGAAGGTGCTCAAGCCGGAACTGGATGCCATTAAGGAGAAGTTCCCCGACGACCAGGTGAAGCAGCAGCAGGAAACCATGAAGCTGCACCAGAGCATGGGCGTGAGTCCGCTCAGCGGCTGCATTCCCACGCTGCTCACCATCCCCATTCTGTTCGCTATGTTCCAGTTCTTCCCGAACGCCATTGAACTACGGCAGCAATCCTTCCTGTGGGCCCACGACCTGAGCACCTACGACAGCCCCATCCGGCTGCCGTTCGAGCTGCCGTTTTTGGGCAGCCACATCAGCTTGTTCACGCTGCTGATGACGCTCTCGACGCTGGCTATGACCTACCAGAGCAACCAGAGCAACCCCGCCGCCATGCAGGGGCCCATGAAGTTCTACAGCTACCTCATGCCGCTGGTGTTCTTCTTCGTGCTGAACAGCTTCGCAGCTGGTCTGACGTGGTACTACTTGGTTTCGAACTTGGTGACGATGGCCCAGCAGGCCATTACCCGCCGCTTCGTGGATGACACCAAGCTGCGCGCCAAGCTGGAAGCCAACAAGGTGAAGAACAAGGACAAGAAGCCCACCGGCTTTGCCGCCCGCCTGCAGGATGCCATGAAAGCCGCTCAGGAAAAAGAAGCCCAGACCAAGCAAACGGGTCGGGTAGCCAAAAATACTGACGACGATACCGACGTGGAGCCCGGCACTGGTGCTTCAGACGTATCGCCGAAGCAGCCGCGCAAAACGCGCCGCTCGTAACACAACCCGCTGATTCACTTAGCTGGAAGCCCCGCTGCCGTTCTGGCGGCGGGGCTTTTTGTTGTTCTGGCACCAAGTTTGGCTATAGCAGTTTAGCTATATTGCTTACTCTCTTTTCCTCCCTTTCTTATGCGTTCCTCTTTACGTGCTTCGTTTGTTGTACTGTTGGGGCTGGGTACTCTGTCGGCCTGCACCGTGAACTATTACGTGCCGGCTGCCACTGATGCGCCCATGGCCAGCAACCCGCCCCGGCGCATGCCTCCCCGGGGCCGTTGGGAGCCCGCTCCGCGCCCGCGCACTTCGTATCCGCCCCGGCAGTACCCGCCGGTAGCCCAGGCCCCGGGCCCTTCCTACCCGGCTCCATCAAGCCCAGCGCCAGCCCCCGGACCGGTACGCCAGACGCCCACGCCAGCTTCTCCTCCGGCCTACCCTACTGGTGGGGTGAAGCCTATTAAACAACCAGCTACGCCGCCTCCAGTTCCTGCCCCAACTCACAATCCGGCCCCTGTCCCCACTTACCCCTATCCTACTGGCGGCGTGAAACCGGTCAAGGAAACGGCAATGCCGGCTCCGGCTTCAACGCCAGCTCCTGCTCCCACCTTGCCTTACCAAACGGGCGGTATAAAGCCGAGTAAGGAACTGGCACCGCCGGCCAGCCCGGCACTGGGACATGGCGGAGTGAAACCGCAGAAGGAATCAGGCGACCCGGTGCCGGCTACTGGCGCGGAAATACCGTTTGAAACTGGCGGCATCAAGCCCAGTAAAGAAAGCGTGAATGGCCCAACCCAGGTAGCGGTTACGGAAACACCCGCGGAAATGGGTGGCATCAAGTCCGGCAAGGAAGTTCAGGCCGCCACGACGGAACCAGCTATGGTATTCGGCCGCACGCCCTGTCTGGGTAGATGTCCGCATTTTACGGCCCGGATTTTTGCCGATGGACGGGTGCAGTACGAAGGATTCCGCTACGCGCCGGTAGAGGGCCAGCGGGAGGTACGGCTGAGTCCGGAAACCGTGCGCAACCTGCTGCAGGCCGCCGACCAGATCGGCTTCCGTCAGTTATCAACTACCTACGGCAGCGGTGCCTCCGATATGCCGTCCACTGCCCTCACCATCACGTACCCCGATGGCACCAGGAAATCGGTACGGGCCGAGGATAACGTGCCAGCGGAACTGCAGAAGCTGTTTACCCTGATTAACGCGCAGGTTGAAAAAGCCCTGGGTGTATCGGCGGAGAAATAGTCCTTCTCTCTGAAACTACACGAAGAAGCCCCTTCCTCCGGCCGGAGAAAGGGGCTTCTTCGTGTAGGTGATTATACCTTAGCCCTTGCGGGCTTCGTCGTAGCGGCTGCCCACTTCCTGCCAGTTCACCACGTTCCAGAACGTCTTGATGTAGTCGGGACGCTTGTTCTGGTGCTTGAGGTAATAGGCGTGCTCCCACACATCAAGGCCCAGGATGGGCGTGCCGCGCTGGATGCCGGCAATGTCCATCAGGGGGTTATCCTGGTTGGCGGTAGAGGTAATCATCAGTTTGCCCGCCTTCTTGTCGTAAATCAGCCAGGCCCAGCCGGAACCGAAGCGGCCGGTAGCAGCCTTGGTGAATTCTTCGGTGAACTTCTCGTAGGAACCGAAGTCCTTGTTGATGGCGGCGGCCAGGCCGGCCGTAGGCTGTCCGCCCCCTTTAGGCGAGAGAATCTGCCAGAAGAAGGAGTGGTTCCAGTGGCCCCCGGCGTTGTTACGGATGGCATCGGGCTGCTTACTGGCGGAAGCCAGCAGCTGGGCCAGGCTCAGCTTTTCCTCGGGCTTGCCGGCTACGGCTTCGTTGAGTTTGGAAACGTAAGTCTTGTGGTGCGCATCGTGGTGGATTTCCATCGTTTTGGCATCGATGTGCGGTTCCAGCGCATTGAAAGCGTAGGGCAAAGCGGGCAGCGTGAAGGGCCCATCGGCCATAGGAGTGGCTCGGGCTTCGCGCAGGAGCTTTTCTTCGTGGGCGGCCGCCAGCAACGCCGGGCTCACCATAGCGCCCACTAGTGTGAGCAGGCCGTTTTTCAGGAAATCTCGCTTCAGCATGATTGTAGAGACAAGGAAACAGTGGAAGGACGCAGTGGCCGACCAGAGCCGGCCAGTTGCGCCCAAGGTAGAACTACTTACCTGAAATGAGGCCCGGCTGTTGCATTTAGCGGCTACTTTTGTGCATGCGGGCACGGTTTTGGGTCGGGCCTGCGTTCATCTCTCAGCGTCTGCGCTGTTTCACCTGCCTGTTTCTGTATGCTGTCTGCTCGTCTGTCTTCTGCTCCCTTCCAAAAAGTGGCCGCGCCGCTTCGTTTCCTGACTGCATTGCTGCTGCTGCTCAGCGGCGCGCACCTGAGCCTGGCCCAGGTACAACTACGCGGTGTGGTGCGCGACAAGGAAACCCGGGAAGTATTGCCTTTCGCCAGCGTGGCCGTACCCGGTACCAGCAACGGCACTTCCACGAATATGGAAGGCGAGTTTACGTTGGTAGTAAGCCAGTTGCCCATCACGTTGCAGATTTCGGAGCTGGGCCACGTGAAGGATACACTCCGGGTTACTTCCGGAGCCGCCGCGCTGGACGTGGCCCTGGCCCCGGCTACCATTGTGCTGCCGGAGGTGAAGGTGGCCAGCTTTCCGTTTCAGATGGTGGACCGGGCCTTCCGTAACCTACAGCGGAACTACCGCCGCGCGTACTACGGCAAAGCCTTCTACCGCCAGATTACCCGCATCGACGATAAGCCTACCGAGTTGCAGGAGGTGGTCTGGAACGTGAAGTCGAACCCGGCGCGCATCGAGGGTACCACCCTGGCCCAGGGCCGTTACGCGGCGGTGCAGGCGCCCATCAACCTGAGTAATTTCTCGGTATACACCCGCAAATTCGGGCTTTTTGATGCCCAGCAGGACAGCACAACTTCCCTAGCCTTGCTGAGTCCGAACGTGGAGAAGAACTACCTGCTGGAACTAAAGGGCATTGTGGGCGAAGACTCGACGGGCGGCGTGGCCGAAATCAGTTTCGAAACCCGCCCCGAGGTGAAATACCGCGCTCAGGGTACCATCTGGATTGACATTGAAACCAACCAGGTAGTGCGCTACCGCATGGTACAGCCCAGCTTTACGGGCAGCACTAACAACCTGCGCCAGAAATTTACGGATGCCAAACTGACTATTGAAATGGCTTTCCGGCCCGGCGGGAAAGCCAGCGTGGCCCCGCTGGAGCTAATGAAGATGGATTTGACCACAAATCTGGCCGAGCCCGGCAAACAGCCTCTGGCTATTAACGTGTCGTCATTTACGTATTTCTTCGATCAGGCCACCAAGGCAACCGGCCTGCCGTACGCCCGCGCCACCCTCACTGACCGGGACCTGGATGCCATCAAGGCCAAGCCCTATGACCCAGAGTTCTGGGCCAACAACCCCGTGGTGAAGCGCACCCCCGCCGAGGAAGAGGTGGTCAGCGCCTTCGAGAAGAAGGGCGCGTTCGGCTCGATGGTGAAGAAACCCGCTCCCAAAGCCCCCATCAGACGCTAGTCCTAATTGGTAAGGAAACAAAAGCGGGACATGCTGAGGGTGACGCGCGGCGCGCCGCTGTTTCCTTGCTGCTAGCCCAGAAACGCCACGAGCAGCATGAGCAGCAGCCCCAGCAGAAAGGAACTGCCAATACCAATACCGATGGCCTTGAGCAGACGGGCGTCGTCGGAGGTAAAATGGTTGGGCTTGTCGTGGGGGCGGCGTACGGGCATGAGTAGATAACCGGCAGAGCCTGAAAAAGTGCGGCGCAGGGCGTTATTCGTTGGCTTTTCCGGGCTACAGGCGCAGCGCCGGGGCCCGGGGCTGCATCTTTACGGTATGAAAACAACTGCGCGCGGCCTATTGGCGGCCGGTTTGCTCCTGCTGGGGCAGCCGGTTGCTCGGGCCCAGTCTACCGCCCCTGCTCCTACCCCTGCCGCCGAGCTACGCTTGGCCTTCGGCTCCTGTAACCGGCACGATTTGCCCCAGCCGCTCTGGGACGATATTGCCCACAACCAGCCCCAGGTATGGATCTGGCTGGGCGACAACATCTACGGCGACTCCGACGACCCCGCCGTGCTGCGGGCCAAGTACCAAGCCCAGTTCGACCAGCCCGGCTACCGCCAGTTGCGCGAGCAGGGCACCAGGATAATCGGAACCTGGGACGACCACGACTACGGCCGCAACGACGGCGACAAAAACTACCCCTTTAAGGCCCAGAACCAGCAGCTGGCCCTCGACTTTCTGCAGGAGCCCGCCGATAGTCCGCGCCGGCAGCAGGCGGGCATTTACGCCTCGTATGAGTATGCCGTGGGCCGCAGGAAGGTGAAGGTGATTCTGCTGGACGACCGGTATTTTCAGGACCCGCTGTTCCGCGACTCGGCTCTGGTGTACCGCCCCAACCCCACCGGCGACGTGCTGGGCGAAGCCCAGTGGCAGTGGCTGCGCCAGCAGCTACAAAACTCCGACGCCGACGCGCACATCATTGGCTCGGGCATTCAGTTTCTGCCTCAGGAGCACCGCTTCGAGAAGTGGGCCAACTTTCCGGCGGCCCGGCAGCGGCTGCTCAGGCTGTTTGCCGAAACCCAACCCAAGGGCCTGCTGCTCGTCAGCGGCGACCGGCATATCGGGGAGATGTCCAAAGTATCGGTACCGGGCCTGAAGCAGCCGGTATACGAAGTAACGTCCAGCGGCCTCACTCACCCGGCCACCCAAAACACCAGCGAGACAAACCACTACCGGGTGGGCCCGCTGGTGAACGAAAAGCATTACGCCCTGTTCCGATTCCGGCCCCGGGGCCGCCGGCTGGCTGTTACCGCCTCCCTACGTGGTGACGATGGCAAGGTGTTTTACACGGAGAAAATCAAGCTGAACCGGTAGTCCATCATCCAGAAAAGCGCCCACCCCGAAGCTTCGAAGTGGGCGCTTTTCTAGATGAAAAAATCATGCTGAGCGAAGTCGAAGCATCTCTACCGCTTTGCTAAATCGGTATTGAGTACAACTTGGTAGAGATGCTTCGACTTTGCTCAGCATGACCGTTCACTTAACGGTTCCGGAGCAGCTTACTGCTTCACGAGGCGGTGGGTGGTGGTACGGCCCTGCCGCGTGACCCGCACCGAGTAGAGGCCCGGCTCCAGGCCGGCCACGGCTAGGCGTGCCGACTGGCCGCCGGCCGCCACGCTGCGCGTGAGTACCTGCCAGCCCCGGGCGTTGAATATGGCTACTTCGGCCCGGCCGGAACCGGCTGGCAGCGTCACCGTCAACTGGTCCTGGGCTGGGTTGGGGTACAGGGCCACAGCAGCGTCCGAGGGCTCCGACGACGCTAGGCGGCTACCGGAAGTCACCTTGCTGAAGCTCCACCAGTTGATATTGTAGCCCCCGGCCGGCACCCCAATGGCAATGTCCTGGCGGCCCGCCGGCAGCGTTACGGTGTGCGAAACGGTGGTCCATGTCTGCCAGCCGCCTGTGGCGGGCACGTTCACAGTGCCGCGCAGCGTGGTACCCGCATTCTGCTCTAGACTGATCCGGCCGCCACCGTTAAGGCTGGCCACGCGGTACTGAATCAGGTAACTGCCGGCCGTGGGGATGTCCACAGTGTAGGCCATCCAGTCGCCGGCATCCAGCCAGCCCACGTTCAGGCCACCGCCGGTATCGGTGGTTCCTTCCGTCTGCACTCCGCTCATGGTGTGGTAGCTTTCCGCCTGCACAATGGTGCCAGTACCCGTGGCGGGCGGCGTGGTGGGAGGCGTAGTCGGCGGAGGGGTGGTGGTCACCGTGCCGTTCCAGTTCTGGATGTAGCCTTTCACCAGCGCGCCCGAGGTAGTCAGGAAGTTATCCGACCAGGCGGCCGTGGGACTGGTGCCGGGCTTCAGGGCCGAGGCAGATTCGCCCTTATCATTGAAGGCCCAGTTGGCGTGGCTGATGCCGTTCTGGCGCATAAACGTCATCCATTCCTGGGTAGAGGCTGCGTCGATGTAGCCGTTACCTGAGGCCTCGGTGGTGCCGTACTCGGTCACGAACAGGGCCACGCCCCGGTTGAGGGCCGTCTGGGCCTTGTCGCGCAGGCTTTGCTTGTGGGTGGCGGCGTAGAAGTGCAGCGTGTAGGCAATGTTGGGAAAGCGCGTGATGGGGTCGGCGGCGGCCGCGTCCACGTCCTGCGACCAGGTGGAGGTGCCCACGATGATGAGGTTGTCGGGGTCGATGGCGCGGATGGCCCCGGCCACGGCCTCGGCATAGGGCTTGATGGTACCGCTCCACGACACCTGCAAGGGCTCATTATACACCTCATAGATGACGTTAGGCGAGGAGCCGTAGGTGCGGGCCATGTCCTGGAAAAAGGCAATGGCTTGCGGCTGGTAGCTCTCGGCGTGGTGCGAGTGCCAGTCGATGATGACGTACAGGCCCTGAGCCAGGGCCGCATCCACCACCGTTTTCACCTTCTGGCGGTTGCCGGCGGGGTTGCCGATGTAGCCGCCGCCGTCCTCCACGCCCATGGCCACCCGGATAACTTTGCTGTTCCAATTGGTTTTAAGCCAGCTTACGGTGTTGGCCGTGTAGTACTTCTCGCCGCCCCAGCCGTCGTTGCTCCAGAACAGGCTATTGCCGGCCAAGCTCACGGGCTGGTTGTTCTTGTCCACGATTTTGTTGCCGGCCACCTTCAGCAGGCCGTACTGCTGCACGGGCGTCAGCGTCTGGGCCTGCGCCGGGCCAGCCAGCAGGCCCACTAGGGCCAGGAGCGCGCCGCTACTCCGGATGAACCAGCGGGGGATTGGGAATTGGGATGTTGGTTTCATAGTGTTGTGGTTGTGGTAAGAGAAGTGGACAGAAACGAAAAGAGAAGGTACGCAATGGATAACACTCCACCGCCTACCTTCTCATTATCAGTCATATAACGTATTTATTCTTTAAATACCGCTATTCGAGCACACGTTACCACCCACGGTGGCCCCCGCACCGTTAGCAGCCGTGACGGCCGCTTTCACGCTGGTGGCCGCCAGCACCGACACCGTATAGGGCGGCGTGAAGGCCGTTTTGCCGTTGCCGACTTTGGTGCCGCTTACGTTGCTGAACAGGTTGCTGATTTCCTGCACCGCCGTCGATTTGTTGTCCATTAGGTTGATGGCGTTACCCACGTTTTCAAACACGTTGGCCTGAATACGAACGTCGGCCTCGAAACCGCCCTGCACGCACGACTTGCTGTTGCTGCTGTTGTAGAGGTTGTTTACCAAGTGCACTTTGCCGAACCGCACGCGCGGCATGCGCTCCACGCAGCCCTGCGCCCACCAGCAGCGGGCAAACGTGATGCGCAGTTTGCCCCGGTCGCCGGTGGCCCCATCCGAAGAGCCGATGAGGTTGGAGTAGCGGTGGTCGTTGGAGCCGCCCGAGCCGCCGGCCTTCGGGGGCTTCAGGTAGGCAAACTTGGTCCACGACACGGTGATGTAGTCGGAGGCGTTCTTGATGTCGAAGTTGCCGTCCACCCCGTCGCGGAACTCGCAGTGGTCTACCCACACGTTGGTGGAAGCGTCCACGGTCACATTGTCCCAGCCGTCGGTATCGTAGGCCCCGGGGCCCTCAAACACGAGGTTACGCAGCAGCACGTTCTTGCAGCGCTTCATGTACATAATGCCCGAGTTATCCTTGGTCTGATCGGCCGACACGAGTTTGGCCCCGGCCGAGCCGAAGATGGTTTTACCGGTTTGGTCCTGGAAGGAAATTCGCCCGCCCGAGGGGATGGTGATGGTGCCGTTGACCTGCACCACCTTCACGCTGGCGTTGGTAATGGCCGCTTTCAGCTGGGCGTAGGTGGTGACCACCGTGGGCGTGGCCGTGCCTCCGCCGAGGGTGCCGCCGTTCTGGGAAGCCCAGCCTTGGGCTCCGCAGGTGGCCGTAGTGGCATCCGCCGGTTGGGCCGAAGCGGTAGCCGTGGCAGCGGGCGAAGGGCTCGTGGCCTCGCAGCCCAGCAGCAGGCTGGAGAAGGCAAGCAGCGCGCCGGCTGCGAAGGGGTTGACGGAGAGTGTTTTGGTTTTCATGGGTAGAAAGAATGGAACGTGGGTTTTTGGGTACTCTTGGCAGCAAGGAAAGGCCTGACCGGCAGCGGCACGAGGTGCCCGCCACGTAAAAACGCAGCCCGGACGGCAACAAAACAGCGCGGAAACATCCCGGAACCCGGGCCACCGCAGCAGCTCCGAGTAAGGGAATGAAAACCAGGTGTGGACCGGAAACGCCGGCTGTTCAGCAACAGCGCGGTCCGGCGACGGATGGGAGCAGGCAAGCCACTAGCCCCGGGGCGGTCCTCTACGCGGGCGGCGGTTTACGAGGGCCGATAGGTGTGGGTGGGGCAGAACCCTTAAGCAGTTGCGCTTCGGGTTCGGAGGCAAATCTTGGCGGCAGAATGCCCCGGTCAAAGTATCCGGAAAGATTTATCTATGCAAACGATGCCGGGAACGTTACCATCTGACTATCAACACAAATCATTACTACTTCTATCCTATTAGCTTTCAGCGCAACTCCTGTTGGGCGCGGCAGACGCAAGTCATCGACCCCAGCAGGTTACCGGGTGCGGAAAGGCCTGTACCAGATTCCTGCTGTCAATTCCTGCCCTACTTCGCCTAACTTCGCAACCTCACCTTTTGCTCTCCGCCGTCTTGTCCCGTTTCCTGTCCCTGCTGCTGCTGGCCCTGGTGCTGCTCAGCCCCGAGTCCGGCTCGGCCCAGCGCCGCCGCAAGAAATCAACCCGCAAACTAGTAGCCCGTACCGTTGCCCGCCGAGCTCCGGTAAAGCCAGTAAAGCCGGTGCGCAAAGCCGCCCTGACTGCCCCGGGCCCGAAACCAGGCCCCAGCAAAACGCCGACGGCGGCTAAAAGCCGCAATCAACCGGTACCCTTCGCCGGGCAGCTCAGTCAGTCGCGCTGGGTTGATTCGGTGATGAAGACACTCACGCCCGACCAGCGGGTGGCGCAGCTGTTCATGGTGGCAGCCTACTCCAACCGGAAGCGCATTGATGAGGACTCGGTTTCAACCCTGATTCAGCAGTACGGCATTGGAGGGCTGATTTTCTTCCAAGGGGGCCCCGTGCGCCAGAGCCGGCTGCTAAACCGCTACCAGAGCCAAGCCAAAGTGCCGCTGCTGGTGGCCATGGACGCTGAGTGGGGCGTGGGCATGCGCCTCGACAGTGTGGTGCGCTTCCCGTACCAGATGAGCATGGGCGGCGTCCGCCAGACGCAGCTGGTGTACGACATGGGCACAGAGGTAGCCGCCCAGTTCAAGCGCCTGGGCATGCACGTCAACTTCGCCCCAGTGATTGATGTAAACAACAACGCCGCCAACCCCGTCATCGGCTTCCGGAGCTGGGGCGAAAACCGCGAGGACGTCACCGAAAAGAGCTACCTCTACATGAAGGGTATGCAGGACGCGGGCGTGCTGGCCGTGGCCAAGCACTTCCCCGGCCACGGCGACACCGACACTGACTCCCACTTGGCCTTGCCCCTGCTGCGTATTGATAAAAAGCGGATTGATACGCTGGAGCTGTTTCCGTTCAAAAGCCTGATTCAGCGCGGCATCGGGGGTGTGATGGTGGCCCACCTCAATATCCCGGCCCTCGATACCACGGGCATGCCGTCCACGCTATCCAAACCCATTATTCAGGGGTTGCTGCGGCGCAAGCTGGGGTTTGAGGGTGTGGTGTTTACGGATGCCATGAACATGAAGGGCGTCATCAGCAAATACCCGCCCGGCGACGCCGACCTGCGGGCTTTGCTGGCCGGCAACGATGTGCTGGAGTTCTCGAAGAACATTCCGCTGGCCCTGCGCATGATCCGGGAGGCTATCAACCGGGGCGAGATTTCGCAGGAAGAAATTGACCGCCGCTGCCGCAAGGTGCTGGCCCTGAAACAATGGTCGGGCCTCGATAAGTACCGCCCGATTGAGCTGCGCAACATCACCGTCGACCTGAACACGCCCCACTCCCAGTACCTGAGCCGCCAGCTCTCGGAACTGAGCGTGACGGTGCTGCGCAACCAGCGCAGCCTGCTACCGTTGCAGCACCTCGATACCTTGCGCCTGGCCACCCTCACCATCGGCACCCGAGACACCACCGATTTCCAGCGCATGGTGGCCGATTACGCCCCGGTGCGCCATTTCTGGCTGTCGGCTACGGCTTCGCTGAATGAGCTGGCCCGCATGCGCGAAACGCTGAAACCCTACAACCTGGTGCTGGTGGGCCTCAACAACCTGGGCCGGCTGCCGGCCACCAACTTCGGCGTGACGCCCGAAACCAACGTGCTACTGCGCGAGTTGGGCAGGCCACAACAGCGGCTGGTGGTGGCGGTGTTCGGCAATGCCTACGCCGTGGCGAAAGTCCGGGACCTGGACCGCGCCGACGCCGTGGTGCTGGCCTACCAAGAAAGCAAAAACGCCCAGGACGTAACTGCCGAGGTAATTTTCGGCGGCATCTCGGCCAGCGGCAAGCTGCCCGTTACCATCTCCGACCGATACCCCTACGGATTTGGCCTGGCTACCCAGGGCGGCATCCGGCTGCGCTACAGCCAGCCCGAGGCCGTGGGCCTGAACAACAACCTCGAAAGCCGCGTCGATTCATTGATGAACGTAGCCATTGCGGCCCGGGCCTTCCCGGGGGCGCAGGTGGTCATTGCCCGGCGCGGCACGGTGGTGCTGCAGAAAAGCTACGGCACCCACACCTACCCCACCGCCGGCCAAGCTGCCCGCCCCGTGCGCAGCACCGACCTCTACGACCTGGCCTCGCTCACCAAAGTATCGGCCGCCCTGCCGGCCCTGATGAAGCTGCAGGACGAGGGCAAGTTCAACCCGGATATGACGATGGGCCAGCTGTTTCCGGAACTGGTGGGCACCAACAAGCAGGATCTGAAGCTGCGCGACGTGCTCACCCACCAGGCCCGCCTGAAAGCCTGGATTCCCTTCTGGAAGGATTACACCAAACCGCGCGGTTTCTTCAACGGCCTGCTGGGCAAGAGCCCCGCGGCCAAGGATGTATCCAGCACCAAACCTGCGGAGTTGAACCGCCGCTACTTCCGCCCCGACTCATCGGCGAGGTTTCCGCTGCCGGCCGGGCCGCGCCTGTGGGCCAGGAAGGACTTCCCGGAGCGCATTGTAAAGGCCATTGGCGAGTCGCCGCTGAATGAGAAGCCGGGCTATGTGTATTCCGATTTGTCGTTTATCCTGTATCCGCGCTTTGTGCAGCGGATATCGGGCAAGCCGCTGGGCCAGTTTGTGACAGATGAGGTCTACCGGCCGCTGGGGGCCACCACGCTGGGCTACAACCCCACCCGCCGCTTCCCGCTCAGCCGCATTGCCCCCACCGAGTACGACTCGCTGTTCCGCCACGGCCAGCTGCACGGCACGGTCCACGACGAAGGCGCGGCCCTGCTGGGCGGCCTCTCCGGCCACGCCGGCCTGTTCGGCTCGGCCAATGACCTTGCCAAGCTGGTGCAGCTCTACGCCTGGAACGGCCGCTACGGTGGGCAGCAACTTCTCAAAGCCGAAACCGTGCAGGAGTACACCCGCTGCCAGTTCTGCCCCGACAACCGCCGCGCCCTGGGCTTTGATCGGCCCGCCGCCAATCCGGCCGTGAATTCGGCCCCGCTGGCCTCGCCCCAGAGCTACGGCCACACCGGCTTCACGGGCACCTATTTCTGGGTCGACCCCAAGGAGGAAATTACCTGCGTGGTGCTCACCAACCGCGTAAATCCCACCCGCCGCAACAACAAAATTACGGAGCTGAGTGTGCGCAGCGGCATTCTACAGATTGCCCTGCAAAGCGTCCGGCAACCACAGAAGCAGGAAGTCGAAAGCACCGTTCCGAAGGAGGACTAAGCACCGCGCCCCGGCCAGATGGTCGGGGCGCTGTTGGTTTATGGCGTTTTCGCCTCGGCCATGTACACCACGTCAATTGGTCGGGTGGCTTCTTCCAAAGTAAGTCCCAGCTTTTGCAGGTGCTGTTTCACCTCGGGCATTTTGTCTTCCGGCTGCAGTTCCAGCCGGATGTCGTAGCGCCCCGTCAGCCCCGTTTCGTCCACTACGGGCTTGCTCGCCATATTTTCCAGAAACTCCCGCAGCATTTCCACGCGTCCCCCTTCCGCCTCGAATCCTCTACCCGACCATGAAGCCTGTTCGGCTTTGCTGGATGGGGACCACGCAGCGGCGTTGGGCAGGCGGCGCAGCACGTACACCGGCCGGCTTTCGGGCCGCACCGACACCCGCACCCCAAACCGCGGCCCCAACTCCGGCCGCAACCGCTCCAACAGCTGCCCAGCCTGCGCGCGGGGCACAATTACATCCACACAAAACAGGTTGGCGGGCTCGAATTTATTCCGGCTGGCGGGCAGCTGGTTTTGCACCCGCAGATGCGACACGTGATACGCCTGCTGCACCAGATTTTGCAGCGTGGTATTGATGAATGTTACCCGGCGCCCCCGCAGGCCCGGCGTCTGGTCGCGGCGCATTTGGGAGCCTACACCCGTCAGGTAAGGCAGCACATGCAGGGCAGCGCGGGTACTGGTATCGGCCGGGAAGAAGCTCAACGGGTTGCGCAGCTCGTCGTGCTTGACCACCACTGCCGCGCGTTGGCCCGCCAGCCACTGCCGCACCACGGCCGGCGTAATCTGTCTGGGCTCGGTGATGGCCAGCACTTTCCCGGTGGGTCCGATAACGACCGTGTGCGGCACCGTCCGGTGCGGGAAGTACCGGTACAGCGGCGCCTGTTCGTCGGGAAGCGGGGCCAATGGAATATGCACCGACCGGCGCTGCAGAAACGTGCGCACCCGCGCTTCCGAATCGGCCGCCACGCCCACCACCAGCAGCTGCGTGGGAAACGCCTGCTGCAGGGAATCAAGATGCAACAGTGCCGGAATGCAGGGCCCGCACCACGTCCCCCAGAATTCCACTAGCAGCAGCTTGCCGGCTGCTTCCGAGGAAGTAAACGTGGGCCGCGGGCTGTTGAGTGTAGCCAGCGTAAACGCGGGCACCTGGTCGCCTTCGTGCAGCCCCTGAGCCTGCAGGGTAACTAGGGGCGCGGCCATCAGCAGAGCCGACCCAAACAAGGAAGAGATACGCATCAGAATAACAGAAGGAATAGCGGAGTAATGGGCCAAACCTACTGATTTTCTAACTAGCTTACTTGCCCTGCAAAACCCTGCTTCTCCCCCCCCCAAGCCACTGCGCGAAACCCCACCAGACCATGCTACAAGGCCTCATGATGAACACGCCCCTGCGCATTGCGGGGCTGCTGGAACACGCCGAGAAATGGCACGCCGACACGGAAATTGTGAGCCGCCTGCCCGAAGGTGGCCTGCACCGCACCACCTACGCCGGCCTGGGCCGCCGCAGCCGCCAGCTGGCCAACGCCCTGCAACGGCTGGGCATCCGGAGCGGCGACCGGGTGGGCACGCTGGCCTGGAATACGCATCGCCACCTGGAGCTGTACTACGCCGTGTCGGGCTCGGGGGCGGTGTGCCACACCAGCAACCCGCGTCTGTTTCCGGAGCAGCTGGTGTACATCATCAACCACGCCGAGGACCGGCTGCTGTTCTTCGACCTCACGTTTCTGCCGCTGGTAGAAAAGCTGGCCCCCAGCTGCCCTACCGTGGAGGCCTGGGTGCTGATGACTGACCGGGCCCACATGCCCGAAACCACTACCCTACCCAACCTGCGCTGCTACGAGGACCTGTTGGCCGCCGAAAGCGACGAGTTCGAGTGGCCGGTGTTCGACGAGAATACCGCCTCTTCCCTGTGCTATACCTCCGGCACCACCGACCAGCCCAAGGGCGTGCTTTACTCCCACCGCTCCACGTTGCTGCACAGCTACGCCGCCGCTCTGCCCGACTGCTTCAACTGCTCGGCCCGCGACGTGATTCTGCCGGTGGTGCCCATGTTTCACGTCAACGCCTGGGGCATTCCGTACCTGGCACCCATGGTGGGCTGCAAGCTGGTGCTGCCCGGCCCGGGCCTAGATGCGGCCAGCCTCTATGAACTGTTCGAGACGGAGGGCGTCACGTTCACGGCCGGGGTGCCCACCATCTGGTTTGGGCTGCTCACGTTTATGCGGGAAAAGCAGCTGCGGTTTTCCACGCTACGCCAGATGATTGTGGGCGGGGCTTCCTGCCCGCCGGCGCTGCTGCGGGCCTTCGACGAGGAGCTGGGCGTGACCATCCGTCACGCCTGGGGCATGACGGAAACCTCGCCCCTGGGCACTGTGTGCACCCTCAAGCCTCAGCAGCTCAGCCTCAGCCCCGACGAGCAGTTTGCCATCCAGACCAAGCAGGGCCGCGTAATTTTTGGGGTGGATATGCAGATTGTGGACGACGAAGGTCGGGAGCTGCCCCACGACGGCGTGGCCTTCGGCGACCTGCTGGTGCGCGGCCCCTTCATCGTGGCCGACTACTTCGGCACCGAGCCCGGCCAGCTCACCCCCAGCGGCTGGTTCCGCACCGGCGACGTGGCCACCATCGACCCGGCCGGCTTCATGCAGATAACCGACCGCAGCAAGGACGTCATCAAATCAGGCGGGGAGTGGATTTCGAGCATCGAGCTGGAAAACTTGGCCATCGGCCACCCCAGCGTGGCCGAAGCCGCCGTCATCGGGGTGCCCCACCCCAAATGGAGCGAAAGGCCGCTACTGGTTGTTGTATGCAAGCCCGACCACGACCTCACCCCCGAGGAATTACTGGCGTTCTACGACGGCAAAGTGGCCCGCTGGTGGGTGCCCGAAGCCGTGGAGTTTGTGACCCAGCTCCCGCACACGGCCACTGGCAAGCTGCTCAAAACCCAGATTCGTAAGGATTTCGACGGGTACCAGTGGTAACTATCGTTGCGAGGACGAAGCACCCGAAGGACAGCACAGCTAATCCGTACTTGATGCAGCGCCAAGCCCTGAAATGCAGAAAGCCCCTGACGCCAGCACGGACATCAGGGGCTTTTCACGTTAGAAGGCTTATCCCCCTGAAAGGACGGATTAGCTGTGCTGTCCTTCGGGTGGTTCGGCTCCGCCTCGCAATGACGGGTTACTTCACATCCGTCGGAGCCTGAGTTTTCATCTTTTCAGCAATGGCCTGCTGCAGCTCGGGCAGGTGTTCCTGCATGCGCCGCTGCCCGATTTCCATGCTGGCGCCCATCAGCTGAGGCATTTTTTCGATGGTTTTGCGGCCGATGGGCGTCTGGTAGAATTTGGCCAACTCCTTGAGCTCCTTCTCGGTGAACTCGCGGGCGTAGAGCTGCACCATGTCTTCTTTCATAGCGCTCCAGCTCATGTATTTGGTGATGTAAGCGCGCATTTCAGGCTCTACGGCCTTCATACCCGGGTTTTGCTCAATCTGAGAAGCCAGCATCCGGTCAATGGTAACCGCCAGGTTTTGCTCCGAGTTGGCAGCCGTTAGCAGTTCCTCAGCCGCTTTGCGCTGGCCGGCCGAAATAGGAACGGCCGGGGCCGGGGCACCGCCGGTAGCGGGCGTTGTTGATTGCGCTTGCGCCAACGGAGCCGTTAGTGCCAGACCTACGGTCAGAATCCAGAAATATTTCATGCTACGAAGTACGGAAAATTGTTTGCGTAAAGCGGCACCTGCTCACACCGTAAAGAAGAGCCGGCGGCGGTACAGCAGCCACAGAATAGCTATCCACCCGCTTGTATATGCCAGCGCATACGCCAGGGAGGCATGGTAGGGATTGGTAATGTGCGCCGTAAACAAGGTGTGGTACAGCCAGTCGCGGGCGTAGAACAGGCTGCCGTCAGCGTGGTGCAGCTTCAGGCGGGTAAGGAGTCGTTCCAGCACCTCGGGCAGAAAAAACACCAGCAGCGCGTTGCTTCCGCAGGCCACCAGCGGCCGGGTCCAGGCCCCGCGCCAGCCCTGCACATCCACCAGGAAATACAACGTAGCCAAGGTCAGCACACTGATGCCGCCGGCGTACAGCACGTAGGAGCTGGTCCAGAGAGCCTTGTTGATGGGGAACCACCCGTTCCAGACGAGCCCCAGCAGTAGCAGCCCGGCCCCGGCCACAAACAGCCACGTGGCCTTGGTGGCGTGCCCGGGCTCCGGGCGGCGTAGCCACTGGCCCGCCAGTAGCCCCAGTAGCCCGGTGGCAATGGCGGGCAGCGTCCCCAGCAATGATTCCGGGTCCCAGCCTTTGTCTTTCAGGTAGATGTGGTTCACGGTAAACAGCCGCTTATCGAGCCAAGCCCCGAGGTTGGTGGCGGGTTCCAGGTTGGCCGGGCCGTAGTCGGGCACCGGCACCAGCTGCAGTAGCACGCTGTACAACACCAGCAGCCCCACAAGTAGCCACAACTGTTGCCGCCAGGTAGTTTTCAGGAAGAGTACGCCACATGCCCCATACACCAGCGCAATGCGCTGCAGCACTCCTGGAATCCGGAAGGAAGTGAAGTAGAAGTACGGAACCAGCCCAATGAGCAGGCCCAACACCAGCAGTACCAGCACGCGGCGGGCTACCCGCCACAGCGTAGCGCGGTGCAGAGCCGGCTGCTCGTGCGCCGCAGCCAGCCCGTACACTAGCGCCACGCCCATAATGAACACAAATGAGGGAAAAACCAGGTCGGCGGGGGTGCAGCCGTGCCAGGGTGCGTGCGACAGGGGCCAGTAGTATTGCCGGTAGTCGCCGGCGTTGTTTACCAGCAACATCAGGACCACGGTAAGCCCCCGAAAAATATCCAGGGACAGAAGACGGACGGGCTTTTCAGCCGGAAGTGCAGCCACAAGGCAGAGTAATCGATGGACAATACAGCGCCACGGGAACGGTCAGACCTTGATGATGATGTTACGGCGGTACATTAGCCAGAGCACTGCCAGCCAGATGAGGACGCACGTAACAGCCCCGGCCAGGGAAGCGTTTACCGGGCTGAAATACGGCACAAACAGCGTGTCATAGAGCCAGGTGCGCAGGCCCACTTTCTCACCGGTAATCCCAGGCACCTGCACCATGTTCAGCAAGCGCGGAATGAGCCCGGAGAGGAAAAAGGCGGTAATGGCATTCACCCCGAACACCAGCGGGACCAGCGTCCAGCGCCGGTAGTGCTGCACATCTACCAGCCAGTATAGCCCCGCCAGCGTGGCCAGGGCCAGGCCGCCGGTATACAGCACGTAGGAACTGGTCCAAAGAGCCTTATTGATGGAAAACCACCCGTTCCAGACCAGGCCCGCCAGCACGCAGCCCACGGCGCCTACAAACAGCCAGGCCACCCGCGTGGCCGGCTCCACTTCCCGGCGACGCAGCCACTGGCCCGCCAGCAGCCCCAGCAGCCCGGTACCAATGGCCGGTAGCGTGCTGAGCAGGCCCTCGGGGTCCCAGGTGCGGCTTTGCTTCCAGAGGTGGGCTTCGCCGAGCACCGTGCGGTCGAGCCAAGCCCCGAGGTTGGTGCCGGCTTCCAAGTTGGCGGGGCCGTAGCCGGGCACCGGTACCAGCTGCAGCAGCACGTTGTAGAAAATCAGCACGAAGGCCAGCAGCCCCACCTGCTGGCGGCGGCTGGTTTTCAGGAATACAATGCCGCACACCAGAAACACCACCGCAATACGCGCCAGCACGCCCGGAATCCGTACCGTGCTGAAATCAAACTTCGGAAACAGGGCCGAGAATAACCCCAACCCGAACAGAATGGCCGCCCGTTTCAGCACCCGCAGCATGGTACGCCTGTGCGTAGCGGGCTGCTGCCGGGTGCCATCCAGCGCATACGTGATGCTCACGCCTACAATGAACAGGAAGAAGGGAAAGATCAGGTCGGTGGGCGTACAGCCGTGCCAGTGCGCGTGCTCCAGCGGCGCGTAGATGTGGCCCCAGTCGCCGGGGTTGTTCACCAGAATCATGGCCATGACGGTAAGGCCCCGAAATACGTCGAGTGACTGAAGGCGGCCGGGCTGCGAGGCTTCGGCCAGCGGCGTGGCTCCGGTGGTGTTCTGGGCGGCCTGGATAGTGGTTTGCATACAGAGCGGGGCAAAGTGGATAGATGCAATTGGCAAGATGCATTACTCCTCGCATTTCACTACGCACTGGCGCGGAGCCACCGAAAACAACCAGTGGAGCATCAGATACAAAACCTAATCTTACCTTCAAAAAATACCATATATAGTTGTTTCGCTAGGTTTGAAATGGTAGTTTTAGCTGAATTGTCCCGATTCGCCTCTCTTTTCCGCCCGTTCCGCTCTTCCCTTACCCGTTCCCACCTCCTGCCCTGCTCCCCCGGCTGCTACCTGGCCGGGTAGCCTTCTTGTCCGGCCAGCTCCCGCCCGGTTCCCGATATCCTGCCATAGTCCAACTGGTGCGCACTCTCTCAGCTGTCGCCCGGCCCTCGTTTTCCTTTCTTCCTCTCTCACTCTCTATTGCGTATGAAAAAACGTTTATGGTCATCCCCATTGGCTCTGGGGCTGATGCTGGCTACGCCCTCCGTGTGGGCCCAGCAAACTGCCAGTACCATGCAGGGCGTGGTAACCGGCACTAACGACCAGCAGCCGATACCCGGCGTGAACGTGCTGGTGAAAGGTACCACTATCGGTACCCAAACCGGCGTGGATGGCAGCTACACCCTGCCCAACGTGCCTTTCGGCAGCACCCTGGTATTCAGCTTCATTGGCTATAACACGCAGGAGTACCGCGTGGGCAGCGCCACTACGGCCAACATCAGTCTGGCGCCCGATGCCAAAAGCCTGAATGAAGTAGTTGTAACCGGCTATGGCATTAAGCAGGAGCGACAGGAGCTGAACTATAGCGCCCCCCAAGTGAAGGGCTCGGAACTGGTCGAAACTCGCCAGACCAATATTGTGAATGCCTTGCAGGGCAAAGTTGCGGGGGTCAGCATTACGTCTTCGGGTGGGGCTCCCGGCGAGGGCGCGTCCATCGTAATCCGGGGCGGCAACTCGCTCGATGGCAACAACCAGCCGCTGTTTGTGATTGATGGTATCATCATGAGCAACAACTCCTTTGTGGAGAGTACGGCGCCCGGCGGCGGCTCCGGCTTCAACGGGTTGCTGGGGCGCTCCACCGCCAACCAGAACCGCGCCGGCGACCTGAACCCCGAGGATATTGAAAGCATGACGGTGCTGAAAGGCCCCGCAGCAGCAGCTATTTACGGTCTGCAGGCTGCCAATGGTGCCGTTATCATCACCACGAAAAAAGGCGCGGCCGGCCGGGCTACCATCAACTACCGCACGCAGTTTTCGGTGGATGAGGTGAGCCGCCTGCCCAAAGTGCAGGACCAGTACAAGCAGGGCAACCTGGGCCTGTTTGATGCGGGCACGCGCAACTCCTGGGGGCCGCGCTTTCAGGATGGCGAAACGGTGTACGACAACCTGGGCAATTTCTTTCAGGCGGGCAGCGCCTGGCAGCATTACCTCACCATTTCGGGTGGTTCTGAGCGCAATACCTTCCTGTTTACCGGCTCGCGCAATGATGTGAGCGGCGTGGCTCCTACCAGCCTGTATGACAAGACCACGCTGCGGCTGGCCGGCACTTCCAGAATGACGGAGAAGCTCTCGGTAACGGGTTCGGCGCAGTACATGAATACCGGCGGCCGCAACCCACTGCAGGGCCCCGGCCTGTTTGGGGGCAGCGGCGGCTATTTGGTGAGCCTGCTGAGCTGGCCCCAGAACGATGACGCTCGCGTGTACCTGAACCCCGATGGCACCCGCCGCCGCCTGCTGGGGGCTGCCACCGCCGCCACCGACGCCGACAACCCGTACTTCACGGTGTACCGCAACCCCCAGACGACGCGTACCAACCGCTTCATCGGCAACGTGCAGACGACGCTGGACCTCTACAAGTGGCTGGCGGTCAGCTACAACCTGGGCACCGATTTCTACGTGCAGAAGGACCGCTCCGTACGAGCAGTCGGCACTTCGCTCACGGCCAACCAGGATGGCGGCCTAGCCGAAACCGTCAGCCTCAACCGTCTGCTCAATTCCAACTTCCTGCTGACGCTCAAGCACGATTTCAACGAGAATCTGGGCGGCTTTGTGGTGCTGGGCAACACCATTGAAATGAGTCGCAGCGAGGTAACCGATAACATCGGACTGATTTTTCAGAATCCCAACCCGGCCGTACCATCCATCAACAACACCGTCAACCGTAACACACTCATCACCAATACTGAGCGGCGGCTGATTGGCAACTTTGCCCGGATTGGGGTGAACCTGCTGGGCCAGGTGAACCTGGAGCTGAACGGCCGCCTCGACCAGTCCTCTACCCTGCCCCGGCCCGATGAAAACAAGAACTTCGGAAAGGCCTTTGCCTACGGCTCCGCCTCGGCGGGCTGGCAGTTTACCAAACTGCTGGGCCTCGACCAGAACCCGTGGCTGAACTACGGGAAAATCCGGGGCTCGATTTCCGAAGTGGGCAAGGATACCGGCCCGTACCGCGTCGATTCGCCGCTGGCCCAGGCCACGTACATCGGGGGCGGCTTCCGCAACGGCTTCTTCGGCTCGAACCGTTTGCTGGTGCCTGAGCGCACCCGCGCCTATGAGGTGGGCGTTGATCTGCAGTTTCTGCGCAACCGCCTGGGACTCGAGGCCAACGTGTACCAGCAGGTTACCCGCGACCAGCTGATTGCGCCCCGCGTGAGCCAGGCAACCGGCTTTATTCTGCAGTACATCAACGGCGGCTCGGTAGAGAACAAAGGGCTGGAAATAGCGCTGCGCGGCACTCCGGTGCAAAACAGCAACGGGTTTACCTGGGATGTGGTGGCCAACTTCTACGCCAACCGCAACAAGGCCACCAAGCTCCCCGGGTTCCTGACGGAAGTGTATCAGTCGGATGCCTGGGTGATTGACGTGGCCCGGGGCGGCGCATTTCCCGGTAAGCCGATTTCCTCCATCAGTGCCCTGGACTACCAGCGCAGCCCTGATGGCCAGATTCTTATCAGCCCCACCACCGGCTACCCGCTAGTGAACACCAGCACCTTTATCTACGCCGGCAACCGCGCCCCCGACTACACGGTGCAGGTAACCAATACCCTCACTTATAAAGGCCTTTCGCTGAATTTCCTCTGGGACTTCCGCAAAGGTGGAATGGTGGTCAATGGCAACGACTGGCTGGCTACCCGCACCGGCCTGAGCGAACGGACGCTGGACCGCTACAAGCAGGTAGTGTTTGAGGGGGTAGTACGGCAGGCCGATGGCTCCTTTGTGCCCAACACCCGGCAGGTAGAACTCAACCAGACCTACTACCAGAACATTCTGGGCGTGATTGGCACGCCCTACATTGAGGATGGGTCCTGGTCGCGCCTGCGCTATGCTACCCTCACCTACCGCCTGCCCGGCAAGCTGTTTGTGAACTCCACTTCCGTGCGCGGAGTGGAGGTAGCGGTAACGGGCCGTAACCTGCTGCTGTTCACCAAATACAGCGGCGTAGACCCCGAAACGGCCGCGGCCGGCGCGGGGGTACGCGGCGGTGGCTCCGGCGGCTTCGATTACGGCAGCATCCCCGGCACCCGGGGCATGGATATGAGCCTGCGCGTGAATTTCTAATTGGATGGCTGCTCTGCTTCAACAGCGGGGCGGACAGGAACACTGTTTCGCGCCCTGCCGAACAGCCATTGTACCATCCAATAAATTAATAGTCAAGCATTTCAATCAATGAAAAAATACCTTCTCCTACTGGGTCTTACGCTGGGAGGAGGGGCGGTACTCAGCTCCTGTGAAAGTTTCCTGGACGTGAATACCGACCCCAACAACCCCATTACCTCCACCCCGAACTTCCTGCTGCCCGGCATTATTTCGCAGGGCATCCAGACGCAGATGTTTACGGCCCTTACTACCACCTACCTGAGCCAGTACACGGTGCGCAAAACCCCGGCCAGCAGCACCGACCAGTACAACCTGACCAACGGAAACAGCACCAATACCTTCAACTATACCTACTTCTACTCCGCCGGCAATATTCCCACCATGTCGGCGGCAGCGGAGCAGGAAGGCTCGCCGCATTACGTGGGGGCCGGTAAAATTCTGATGGCCATGGACCTGGCGCATGCCACGGATATGCTGGGCGACATTCCGTACACCGATGCCTTTAAGGGCGCGCAGAACTACACCCCGCAGTATGACTCGCAGGAAAGCATTTACCAGACTATTCTGACGCTGTGTGACGAAGGTATTGCGCTGATGCAGAAGCCGGCCGCCGAAAACTTCCGGCCGCTGTATATTACCTCGCCCAGTATTTCGGGCGACATTCTGTTCCGGGGGGATGTGCAGAAGTGGATCCGGTTTGCCAACGGCCTCAAGGCCCGGCAACTCAACCACCTCACCAAAAAAAGCACCTACAATCCGCAGCAGATTCTGACGCTTATCGACCAGAGCATGACCGGCTCGGCCGACGACGCACAGTTGCAGTACCAGACGGCGGTAGCCCCACTGGCCAGTACCACCAACATCTTCGGGACCACGCGCAACAACTACGCCACGGCTACCTTTTCCGGCAACATCATCCGGTACCTGAATGGCAACGTGGGCAGTGCCGCCTACCCCGGCGTGGCTGACCCGCGCCTGACGGTAATGGCCACGGCCACCAGCACCGGCAACGACCCCGGTGTAGCGCAGGCCAGCACTGCCAACATCGTGAACGGCTACACCGACTTCTACAGCTCCTGGTACGCCCGCGACCTGGGCTATTTTGAGGTACTCACCTTCCACGAGCTGAAGTTCATTGAGGCGGAGGCGGCCTTCCGGGCCGGCAACCTGGGGCGTGCCCTTACGGCCTATCGGGCCGGCATTCGGGCCCACATGCAGAAGATAGGCGGGGGCGGCTCCAATGCGCTGCCGCCGGTTACGTTTCCGCTCATTTCGCAGGCCCAGATTGACAGCTACCTGGCCAGCGCGGCAGTGGCCCAGAACGAGGGCGAACTGTCGCTCAAGCGCATTATGGAGCAGAAATACATTGCCATGTTCCTCAATCCGGAGTCGTGGTCGGACCTGCGCCGCTTCGATTTCGACCAGACCATTTATCCCAACCTGAAGTACCCGAACAACGCCAACAGCACCCTGGCCGCCAAGCCCGACCTGAAAGACCGGTGGCCGCGCCGCATGTTGCCCGGCGCAACAGAAGTGCTCTACAACCCGCAGGCCATTGCCAAGCTGTTCAGCGAAGCCGGGGCCACGTCCAATGATGACTACGTGGGCAAGCCCCTGTGGTGGGACCGGCCCTGATTGTATCCTCTCTGCTTTAGCTCTTCTGACCCATGACGATAATTTCTGCTTTATCCCGCTGGCAGCGTGTGCTGCCGGCAGTTCTGCTGGCCCTGGTGGGCCTAGTTTCCACCGGCTGCGAGAAAGAACCCTTCGATGACACTTACAACGTGGTAGGTGAAACCGGTTTCACCACCATTGTTACCACCGGCGCCACCAAGTACGCCGCCGGGGAGCGGGTACTGCTGGCGGTGCCCTACAACGCCAACGACAACCTGCAGGAGATCAGCATTTTTCAGGTAATTAACCGGCAGGACTCGGCCGTAGTGGGTACCTTCCCGGCAGCGGGCGTGTACAATGCGCCTTCCCAGACGCTGGTGCAGCAGCTGGCGTACACCGTCCCGGCGAATCTGGCCAATAAAACCCCGGTGCGGGTGGATGTGACGCTCACCTTCGCCAACGGCAGCCGTAGCCTGCGCCGCTTCACCTACAACGTGGCCGCGCCGGTTACACTCAAATTCGGCGCTACGCCGGCTACCTACCGCAACGGCCTCAGCGCCACTGCCCAGGCCGCCGGAGATATTATCGGCTACGCACTGGTTATCAACGAGGGCGGCGTAGGTGTGTTGCCTACGCCGCCGGCCACTACCACTTCTACGCTGTACAAAAACGTGGACAGCCTGGCCTACGGCTACGTGGATGACGCGGGCAAATCGTTCCGGTTGGGCGTGGTAGCGGCCCCGTCTAACGGCATTGCTACTAACCGCACCGTTGATGTACGCGTGCCAGCCGGACAGGCCGGTAAAACCATCCGCTTCGTATTTTATGCCTACTCCCAGACGCAGGTAACGGCCCTAACTTCCGCCCCACTGGCCGTAGCTGCCCCCACCAGCTTCACGGGCCTGAAAACCGGCCGCGTCAGCTTCGGCCCCAACTCCTCCCCCGATTCGCTGGCCTTCAACCTAAAAACCGGCCTCAACGAGCCCGCCGCCAACCCAGTCACGGCCAAGGATTTGCTGATAAGTAATATTTCGGGCGGAGCGGTTTCGCTGAGCGCGGCCAATACCACCCGCTACTACAAGTTGCCGGCCGCCACCGTGGCTACCGGCTACTATAACACGGCCACGGCCAACGCGGTAGGCACCCTGCTGTTCCAGAACACTACCTCTGCCGACCTAGGCGCCGTGGCCCTGAACGACGTGTACGCCGTGCGGGTACGCGGTACCGGCGAGATGATGCTCCTGCGCATCACCGGCGTGAAACCCAGCACTGCCGGTTCCACCGGCCGCGTTAAGTTCGAATACCGCACGTTGTAGCTCACCTCTTCGTCCCAACAAAAAAGGCCGCTCATGGAGCGGCCTTTTTTGTTGGGAGTTCAGGCCCCAACCCGACAACTACCGGCCGCCAAACAGCCGCTCGAAGAAGCCGCCGCGCCGCTTGGTTTTGGTTTTTACCTTCACTTTGGTAGGCGTACCAGCCGGCCGCGTAATCACCGGGCGAGACGGGGCTGACGGCACCGGTGCGGTGGCAACTGGCGGCACCGGAGTTGGCGCGGGCTGTGGCACCGGTACCGGCGCGGGAGTTGGCTCTGGTGGGGCCTGCTGCGCCACAATTACTTCGGCGGGGCGGCCGTTGGTGCGCACCGAAATGGGCCGGCTCTCATTGTGCAGGCGGTCAAAGGCGGTGAGGTAGTAGGCGTAGCTTCGGCCGAAACGGGCCGTGGTATCCTGAAACTGCAGTTTGCGGCCGGCCTGGGGCCGCACAATAGCCAGCAGATTACGCGGGTCGTCGGGGCTGGGCGTCTGGTCCTCTTCGAAGCGGTAGAGGGCATAGTAACGGGCCTCGTCGCCGTCGGCAGCGGCGGGACCGGACTGCCACGTGAGCGTGTTTACGGTGAGTTGGGTAGCCACGGTGAGCTGCTGGGCCGGGCGAGGCGGCACGGCATCAAGCCAGGGCATGGTGGGCACCAAAGCTGGGTAGCGGAACTCGTGTAGCCGCAACGAATCGGTGGTGTGCAGAGCATTTGCCATCAGAGAGCGGGAGCTGAAAAACACGCTGCCATTGACTTCGGCCGGGAACGTACGGTTGAAGCGCACCTGCCGGGGTAACTCGCGCGGGTTGCGCCACACGGTGTCGGCGCGGGTACTTTCCAGCATGCGGTACGCGCCGTGCCCGATGTACATGTGGCGGCCGTTGGCATTGCGCGCCCACCACTCCACCAGCACCGGGTACTGCGCCACTCGAAAACCAGTACTCCAATACAGCTGCGGCAACAGGTAATCTACCCAGCCCTGGCGTGTCCATTCCAGCGCGTCGGCGTACAAGCCATCATAGCCCTGGAAGGCTTTAGTGGCCGAGCCGTTGGGGTCGGAGGTCTGATTGCGCCACACACCAAAGGGCGAAATCCCAAACTTCACCCACCGCTTGGTGTGCTGGATGGAGTCGTGCAAATCCCGGATGAGCAGGTTCACATTCTGCCGCCGCCACGCCGCCACCGGCAGGTTATCGGGGTTGAAGCGGGCAAAGGCGTCCTCATCGTGAATAACCTGGTTGGCCTCCGGATACGGGTAGAAGTAGTCGTCGAAATGCACCCCGTCGATGTCGTAGCGGCGCACCACATCCAGAATTACCTGGTTGATGTAGGCGCGCACTTCCGGCAGGCCGGGGTTGTAGAGCAACTTGCCCGCGAAGCGGATAAACCACTCGGGGTGCTTGCGGTAGGGGTGGTTGGCGGCTAGGCGGCGCGTCACGGTGTCCATGGTAGCCCGGTAGGGGTTGAACCATGCGTGAAACTCCATGCCTCGGTTGTGGGCCTCTTCGATGAGAAAGGGCAGCGGGTCGTAGAAGGGGGCCGGAGCCTTGCCTTGCGTGCCGGTCAGCCACTTGCTCCAGGGTTCCAGGCTGCTCTGGTAGAAAGCATCGGAAGCGGGCCGCACCTGCACAAATACAGCGTTGATGCCGTTCTGCTGGTGCTCATCGAGCATGCGGCGGTACTCGCGGCGCTGCTGCTCGGGCGTGAGGCCCCGGCTACTGGGCCAGTCGATATTCTCGACGGTAGCAATCCAGACTCCGCGCAGCTCCCGTTTGGGCGGCACATCGGCCGCCCGGCCCGGGGTGGGCAGCAACAGGAAAAAACTCAGGAACAGAAAAAGCAGGAAGCGGCCGGCGGCAATTAATTGAAACATCCTCGTAAAGTTAGGGAGTGCGCCGGTGAACTGACGGAGGATTTGTCATGGCGAGGAGGCACAACAACGTAATCCGTCCTTTTCCAAGTTCTGAGTACTTATGAGGCAGAAAGCCTCTGACGCTGTTTCCGGCGGCAGAGGCTTTGGAAAATGCCTGCGTTCCGAGTTCATATAAGGAGTAGCTGCGCTGTCCTTCGGGTGCTTCGCGCTGCTCGCCATGATATGGCATTCCCTCACTCTCTCCCTAATTCCTCAAACGGCAAATCCAGCAGATCGAATTCGGTCCAGCACTGGTGGTCGAAGTGCCACCACTCGCCGGGGTAATTCACGAAGCCCTGCCGCTTCATGGCGGCCAGCAGAATACTGCGGTTGAAGAGTACGTGCGGGGACAGATTGCCATACCGGGAGTGCGCGGCTGGCGTCAGCTCGTCGAAATCGGTGGGCAATGGCAGGGGCCGGCCGCTAGCGTGCTCCACTAGGCCCACATCTACGGAGCAGCCCCGGTTGTGGCGGGAGCCGCGCCAGGGCGGGGCTGCAAAATTCTCGTCGCGGACGTGCTCGTAGAAGCTCACCGTTACACTGTAGGGCCGGTAGGCATCGTACACGCACAGGCCCAGGCCCAGGCGGCTCAGAGCGGCCTGTACCCGGGCCAGGGCCTCGGCTACTGGCTGCCGCAGCAGCGCCCGTGCCTGCGAGTACACCGGCCGGCCCAGCAGGTTGCGGGCGGTGGCATACCGAATATCCAGCACCAGCCCCGGAATCAGGGCCGCCAGATCCACCAAGCGGCGCTCCGGCCGGGCCGCCACTCGGCGGCGGTAGTCCCGAATCGAAGAAATTACCGTGAGGCCAAAGGGGTTGGAGGACATAGAACGCGGAAGAAAGTCAGAACCGCATACGCCCGTTATTTCCATACTGTTATCGGCAGGCTACGCAGCTACCGGCCGCACCGACGCAGCTCACTCTGGTACAGCACGTTGCCTAGTTGACGCAAAAAAGGCAGCCCCACCGTATCGTACTCATATTGATCGTCGTTGAGTACCTCGTCCTGATTCACGTACACCACCACGCTCAGCAGAAACTCCACGCCCTGAGCCGGGTTGGTGATGTAGGCGTTATCAATGAGAAAGCCGTAGGCTTGTCCGATTTTATTGTAGATGCGCACGCCCTCAGGTAACGGCCCTGGCGCGCCGCCAGCCAGCAGAAACTTGGCGTAGTTATCGGAGAAATGAACGGCGTCGTAGCGGGGCCAGCGGCTCTGGCGCGGCAGCTGATGCAGGTTATCGAGCACCAGACGCCGGTCCAGGGAATCGAGCCGGAACTGATGCCGCGCCGGCACCGCCGCCGGAAACAGCACGGCCCGTAGGGTGCGCTGCAAGTCATGTAGGGTGGTAGTGTTTTTAAAGCTAAAATCGAGCGGCTGATCAATACGCTGGCTGCCTCGCAGGTAGGCTTCGCCAACGGACTGCCGCCGTTGCCGCCGCCGGGGCCAGGCGCCGGCAAAAGTGGCCGCCGGCTGCACGTATAGCGGCCGGGTAAGGCTGGAATCGGCAAACAACGCCAGCGGATTGGTGCGCCGCGCGGTCGAGTCCTCGTCGCCTACCGAGAGACGGTGCCGCAGCACGGTGGCGTACAGGCCGTGGCTCCGCAGGCCCCGTTGCAAACCGGCCGGGCCCACAAACTCATACAGGCGGTTGTAGGCATCATTATCACTCACCAGCAGAATTTTGCGCACGTACTGAGCCAAGCTGGCCCGGCCGTTCTGGCTGCTGGTATCGCGCCAAACGGCCCTCTGGCCCCAGCCTGCCGAGTCGATGCGCAGGGGCGAGTGGCTGCTGAGGTCCGGAATCTGGCGGCGCAGGTCGTGCAGCTTTTCCAGGGCCAGCACGGCCGCGGGCAGCTTAATGGCGCTGGCCGGATAGAAGTACTCCCGGGGCCGCAGCCGGTAGGCATAGTGGCGAAAATGCACCCCTCCCTGCCTGTCGCGCCGGATGCGGGTGTAGAGAATCTGCAAGCGGTAGCGTCGGCCCTGCCGTGCCACCGGAGCCAGCACCGAATCGGTGCGGAGCAGGTGGCGCAAGGAAGGCTGGCCTGCACCCGGCTGAGCCCCCAGCCCAGCCCACACCAACAGGCCCGCGCAAACAAGTTTCTTCATACCCCGCAAGATACCGGGCAGGTGGTAAAAGAGAAGTTCATCATGCCGCGAGAACGTCATGCCGAGCGAAGGCGAGGAATCTCGCGTGCTGACGTATGATTACCACCACAACATCAGCACGCGAGATTCCTCGGCAAGCTTGAAATGTCATTCTTATAAATTGATAATTTGCAATTTAATTACCCTTGCAACTGCAGCCCGCCAGTTACTTCGGCTGCGCTTCTGCACAACGTTCTTTTTCCTACAAAAAAACACCCCGCTCCGAGCCGGGTACAACCAGCCCGAAGCGGGGAAACACGAGGCAAACAGCTGGCAACCTACTTGGCCGGCTCTTCGGGCGTTGTCTTTTCTTCTGACTCATCAGTCTGGCCGCCGCCCTCAAGGCCGTTGGTCTGGTCACTGTTGCCATAGCCACCCCGGATACCGTCGCCGCTATCCTGAGCAAGGTCCTTCTGGGTGGTTTCGGGCGTTTTTGGGGCTTGCGGGTCGTTTTCGGGCTGTTGGGTTTTCTGAGCCATGATGCTAAAGTGGGGGAATGAGGAATGAGTAGAAGGCTACCGGGCCACCTGTGTTGCCCGATAGGCGGGTGCCACGGCTGGTGCTGTTGGAGCCGGTAACCGTTATGCGGCACGTAGCCAGGCTATACGCGCTTTGGTGGACGTTGTTGGTAAATCAGTACTGGAAATACGAGGGTTTCTGCCGAATTTAGAGCCGCTTTTCTCTGCTTTTTTTCTTCGCTATCCATTATGTCTGTTCCCTCTGATTCCTTTCTGCAAAAAACCACCGAAGAGCTGCTTTATCTGGTGCAACACCCGGAGCTATATCACCCCGAGCTGCTTGCCGAAGCCGGCCGGGAACTGCGTCGGCGCGGAGCAACAGTGCCACGGCCGGCCCACACGGAAGCCGCCCCCGAACTCAATGAGTATGAGCAGCCAGCGGCTTCCTCCGTGATGCGCTGGTGGCCGGCAGCGGCTATTGGCGCAGCCGTGCTGGGACTGGGCTGGTGGGGTCTGCGCGATTCGTCGGGGGGGGCGGCAACCAAAGCCAAGCCTGCCGAGGCGAAACCCATTGTGCTGGAAGCCGTGCAGGCAAAGCAACTGCCTGCCTTCGAGGTCGAAGCGGCCCGCCAGGTGGCCGCTACCCGTCGCCAGCTGCCGGCTGCCGACCGTGCTGATACTACTGCCACCGGCCGTTTTGCCCGCACGGCCCGGCGCTATTGGCTGGCCGAAAACGCCGCCACCTACCTCACGGCCCAAGCCCAGGGCGACTCGGCTTCCTCCGTCTTTACGGGCCAGATTGACCTGACGCTGGAGCGCATTACGTGGTTTATGAAGGCGCGCGCCTACGACCAGCATCTGCACCCAATTATGGAGGAACGCCTCAATGAAATGCAGCAGGGCCTCACGCTGCGCCGTTCCTCGCTCCAAACCATCAAATCCCAGTATGAATTGGGAGCTGAACTAACCAATGCCGAAGCTGCTTTCACTGAGGCCGCCGAAGCCGCCGATATCAGCCGGGTAGTGCAGGGCCTGCCTTCACAGAAAGCTCCCATTGCCGGCAACTTAGCTACGTTGGGTAGGGCACCCAAAACCGCGCC
Source organism: Hymenobacter swuensis DY53 (assembly GCF_000576555.1). Lineage (NCBI taxonomy): Bacteria > Pseudomonadati > Bacteroidota > Cytophagia > Cytophagales > Hymenobacteraceae > Hymenobacter > Hymenobacter swuensis. The sequence continues at coordinate 1,152,643 of NZ_CP007145.1, read as the reverse complement.
GGCGAAAGAAGGCTACACCGAAGTAAAAACCCTGCCTGCCCCGCGTCAGAACCAGAATCCGCTTTATATCATCGACGGCGAAGCTCTGCCCAGCGACCCTTCGACCGGTGAAGCGCCGGCCGGTATCCGCAATCTGCCCGCGTCGGCCTTTGCCCGCATTGTGGTGGTGAAGCGGCAGACGGCAGTCAAAGCCTTCGGCCCCCGCGCCCACGACGGGGCCGTACTCGTGGTGACGAAAGCCGCCGCTAACCGCAGTACCGGCACCTCCCTGTAAGCAGCAATGGTAATCCTGTCAGGTAGTCAGCCCTGGCAGGATTTATGACGCCGCCCCCACTACACCGCGCCGGTTGTTTTGGGGGCGGCTTCTTGTTGCTTATGTCCGATTCCCCCACTCCCGCCGAGCTGTTTGCCCGGAAAACCGACGCCGAGCTGCTATATCTGGCCCAGCACGCGCAGCAGTACCCGGCGGCCGTCGGTCAGGCGGCCGTGCGGGAGCTGCAGCGGCGCGGCCTCGTGCCGGACGTACAGCCGACGGCGGCAGTACCGCCCCCGCCTTCCGCTCCTGAGCCCACGGCTGGGGGCGTGACCTGGGGAGCCATCCGGGGCATTTTCGGGTTCCGGGCAGGCTACCGCGTCACGCCGTTGCTGCTGTGGCTGAACCTGCTGGCCTACGCGGCACTGGGCCTGAGCGGCAGCAGCTTCTGGCAGCCCACCGGTGCCGACCTGATTCGGTGGGGCTCCAACTTTTCGCTTCTTACGCTGCCCGCCGAGCCGTGGCGACTGTTGAGCAGTACGTTTCTGCACGGCGGCGTGGCCCATTTGCTGCTGAACATGTCGTCGTTGGTGCTGCTGGGGCTGCTGACGGAGCGGCTGACGGGTTCCCGCCGAATGTTGCTGGTGTATCTTCTATGCGGGGTGGGTGGAAGTCTGGCCAGTCTGTGGTGGCACACGGCGGGCGTAAATTCGGTGGGGGCTTCGGGGGCCATTTTCGGGCTGTACGGGCTACTGCTGGCTACGCTGGTGCGGCGGCCGGCAGCCTTTTCCCGCTCGGAGCGGTACACCGTGCTGCTGTTCGTGTTTTATCTGATGATCAGCAGCCTCACGGGCGGCCTGCAGGCTCATACCACCGACAACGCCGCCCACGTCGGTGGCCTGCTGACCGGGGCCGTGCTGGGAGCTGCGCTACCCCCGCCTACCCCATCTCCATCCTAGCTTCACCGCTTCATCACCCAATGATGTGATATAAAGCAAATTACAATATATAGTATATTTACAGTATAGCAGACTCAGGCGGAGTCCGGCAGTCATTTTACGTGCGGAAGGCAATGAAAAAGCTGTTTTACTTACTGGTAATGAGTTGGATGGGCAGTGGCTTGCTGCCAGTGCAGGCGCAGGGAATTGTGAATGGCGGCCTGGAAACCTGGGCTGCGCGCGGCGCAACCGAAAGCCCGCAGGGCTGGTATTCCTCCGATGAGTTGTACAGCGGCCAAGGCATTCCGCTGGCCCTAGGCACCGTCACGAAATCTACGGACCGGCAGGCGGGCAGCTTCGCGGCCAAAATCGAGAGTAAGGCTTTTTTCGGGGCACCATTTCCGGGCCTCCTGATGCTGGGTGACCGGTTTCGGCCGTCCGGGTTTGGCATTAGCGGAGTGCCCTACACGGGCCGGCCGGGCAGCCTGCAGTTCTGGTACAAGCTGAGCACGGCCACCAACGACACGGCCGGCGTGTACATCGTGCTGACGCGCGGCGGCGGTAATGCCATTCAGGCGGTGGCGGGCTACGCCGATGTACTCCCCGCCCGCACCACGTACGGCCGGATTTCGGTGCCGTTAGGCTACGTATCGGGCCTGACTCCGGATACGCTGCGGCTGTTTTTTGTGGCCGGAAACGGTCAGAGCATCGGCGTTTCCACGCTCTACGTCGATGAAATATCATTGCAGGGCACGGCTACCGCCACGGCCCCGCCCCGCCTGCAACAGGCCCTGAGTATCTACCCCAACCCAAGTGCCGACGGCTGGTTTCAACTGGCTTCCCTGAGCGAGCCTGCTGTGGCCACGGCCCCCTACGAGGTAACCGACGCGGCCGGCCGGCTCGTAGCCCGGCAGGCGGCAGCCCCACTCAACCAGGCCAGCGGCCGGCGCGTAGAGTTGCACGGACAACCGGCCGGAGTGTATCTTTTGCGACTCAGCACGCCGGAAGGGCCGCTGACGCGCAAACTCCTCATTCCGTGACCGAACCCGAAGACCCTACCATTCCCGATTTTCCATCCGATGCCGACCCGCCCCGTCCCTCGCGGTGGCGACGAGCCGTAGCGGCCGTGGGCCGGGCGGCCCAGGCCCCGTTCAACGGGGCCGGCGTGCTCTACCGCGTGGGCCAGGACAACCTGCATTTCACGCTGCCGGTGCTCAATGGTGCCTTTGGTGACCAGCTGGCGGCCCGCCAGGACCGGCGCGCTATTCACATGAGCTTCCGCCGCTACGGGGCCGATGTGCCGGTAGCGGATCTAGGTTTACTGCCCACGGACAGCGGCCGGCCGCGCAAAACGGTGGTGTTTCTGCATGGGCTGATGGGCGACGAGGTGATCTGGCAGACTGGCAATGGCCCCGATGACCTGCGCTTCGGGCCACGCCTGCAGCGGGAGCTGGACGTGTGCTGCCTCTATCTACGCTACAACTCCGGCCTGCACATTTCCGACAACGGCCGCCAGCTGCATGCCCTGCTCACGGAGCTGGTCACCACCTACCCTGGTGCGGTGGGCGAGCTGGTGCTCGTGGGCCACAGCATGGGCGGCCTGATCATTCGCTCGGCCGGACATTACGGAGGAATTAAGAATGAAGGAGTAAAAAGTAAAAACGGGACAGATTCGGCTCATTCTACCGACGAGGGTACTGCCCATCCAACGACCAAAAACCAAAAACCAACGACCAAAAACGAGCCTCCATCCTGGCTGGAGCACCTGCGGGACGTGTTTCTGCTGGGCGTGCCGAATGACGGCTCGTTTCTGGAGCAGAACAGCCACCTGACCAGCCTGATTCTGCGCAAAATCAACCTGTGGCCCACCCGGGCTATCAGCGGGCTCATTGACCAGCGCAGCAACGGTATCAAGGACCTGCGCCACGCCCGCCTCACCGACGAGGACTGGCAGAATGAGCACGCCGACGACCTGTTTCCGCCCCGTACGGTGGTGCCGCCGCTGCCCGGGGTGCGCTACCACATTCTGGTGGGCTCGTTGCTGAAATCGGCCAATTCCGCCCTGCACGACTACTTCGGCGACGGGCTGGTGGGCGCGGGCAGTGCCCGTGGCCGCATCTTCCAGGACCCGGCTGCCCCGCCCGAGCTGCTCATCAGCACCCACATCTACTCCAAGCTCCACCACGGAACCCTGCTCAGCAGCCCCGAAGTATACCAGTACCTGCGGGAGCGGATTGGGGAGTGAGGCTTTTGGGGCGTGAGGGTAAGAGGGCTTGAGGGTAGGAGTTGTCGTTGCAAGGAGGCACAACGTTCCGCGCATCAAGTAGTGCCAATCCTTACTTTCCGAAGAGCTGACCGTAGATACGCAGAAAGCCCCTGACGCCAGCACGGACGTCAGGGGCTTTCTACATTTCAGGGTTTTGCTCCGTGTGAAGGAAGGCTTAGCTGCGCTGTCTTTCGGGTGCTTCGCGCTGCTTGCAATGACAACTCCTACCCTCCCACCCCCAAACTACCCAATCACCAGCTCCGTGAAACCAGCTCCAACTACCACGGCGGGCAGGGTGAGGCCGGTTTCGAGGGTGGCTTCGGTGGCGGTGGCGGGCTGGCCGTCGGTGCTGAAGGCGGTGGGCTGGAACGGCAGGCCGTGCAGCACCACGCGGTAGGTGGCCCAGGTGGGCTGGTAGTCGCCTTCGGTTTCCTGCTGGAGCAACAGGCCCTGGGTGGTGCCCGTCACACGGAAGCGGCGGGTGGTGCGCTGGCCCTGCTCGTAGCCGTAGCCTTCGCCGCCGTCTTCGTAGAGCACGCTGGTTTCTTCCCCCTGCTTGAAATACACGTGCAGGGTCACTTCTTCCACCACTTTCTCGCCCACGTACTGCATGAGCGGGTACATAGGCACCACGGCCCCGGCCTTGATGAAGATCGGAATGCGGGTGAGGTCGGCGGCGGCCCACACTTCCTGGCCGCCGGCCTTGGCCTCGTCGGTGTAGTAGTAGAACCAGTCGCCGCGGGGCAGGTACATCCAGCGGCCGTCGGCACCGGCCGTGGTGATGGGGCACACCAGCAGGTGGTCGCCGAGGCTGAACTCGGCCATGCGCAGGTAGGTATCGGTATCGGCCTGATCAAGGAAAGCCAGGGGGCGCAGGATGGGCGTGCCGGCCGTGGCGTACTGCCAGAAGGCGGTGTACATGTAGGGCAGCAAACGGTAGCGCAGCTCAATGAAGCTGCGGGCCACTTCCATGTAGTACTCCCCGAACGACCAGGGCTCCTGGTCGCCGTGGTCACCGGAGCTGTGGGTGCGGAAGAACGGGTGGAACGCGCCCAGCGCCACCCAGCGGGCGTACAGTTCGCCGTCTGGCGTGTCAATAAAGCCTCCGATATCGGAGCCTACGAACGAGAAGCCCGAGATGCTCAGCCGCTGGCACTGGATGTTAGCCAGCCACAGGTGCTCCCAGGAAGCAATATTGTCGCCGGTCCAGCCGGAGGAGTAGCGCTGGCCGCCGGCGTAGGTGCTGCGCGTGATGGTAAAGGGCCGGTTGGGGTAGCTGAACTGCTTCACGCCTTCGTTGGTGGCGCGGGCCATCTGCATGCCGTAGATATTGTGGGCCTTGCGGTGCGAAGCGCCCAGGCCGTCGTAGCCAAAGCGCACATCGTCGGGGAAAGTGCCTTTCTCGAACACGGCGGGCTCGTTCATGTCGTTCCAGACGCCCTTCACGCCGGTTTCCTGAATCAGGCCCTTGAACAGGCCAGCCCACCACTCGCGCACCTCGGGGCGGGTGTAGTCGGGGAAGTGGCAGAGGCCGGGCCACACTGAGCCCTTCATCAGGGGGCCGTCGGCGCGGCGGCAGAAGTAGTCATTCTTGAGTGCCTCCCGGTGCACCGCGTAGTCGGGGTCAATCTTGATGCCGGGGTCGATGATGACGATGGTTTTGAAGCCGTCCTCGGCCAACTCCCGCACCATGCGCTGGGGCTCGGGGAAGTGCGTGGGGCTCCAGGTAAAGCACCGGTAGCCATCCATATAGTCAATATCCAGGTACAGCGCGTCGCAGGGGATTTTCCGGTCGCGGAAGCCCTGGGCAATGGCCTTCACGTTGCTCTCGGGGAAGTAGCTCCACTTGCACTGGTGGTAGCCCAGCGCCCACAGCGGCGGCAGCTCGGGCGGGCTGGTGAGGCGGGTATACTCCTGGGTGACTTCCACGAGCGAAGGGCCGTAGATGAAGTAGTAGTTCATCTCGCCGCCCTGGGCCCAGAACGAGGCCACATCGGCGCGCTCGGCCGCGAAGTCGAAGGAGGCCTTGAACGTGTTGTCGAAGAAGATACCGTGGGCCACCTTCTGGTGCAGGCCCAGAAAGAAAGGAATGTTTTTGTAGAGCGGGTCGGAGCCTTTCTGATAGCCGTAGGTATCGGTGCCCCAGTTGGTGAACTGCTTGCCACGCAGGTTCATGTTGTCGGGCTTGTCGCCGAGGCCGTAGTAGTGGGCCCCGCTCTGCACCTGCTTGCTCATCTTCACCAGGTCGTTGCCCGAGTCATAGTCGTACTCCCAGTGGAAGCCTTTCTCGTCTTCGGTGAGCACCAGGCCGGAGCGGTTGAGCACGCGGGTGCGCAGGCTTTCCTTGTCCACCACACAAATCAGGCGGTCGGTGGTGATGCGGTAGTGGTCGGGCTTCTCCCGAAACTCCAGAAACTCCAGCTCCTGGCGCACGGGCACGCCCTCGGCAAAGGCATAGCTGAAATCCTTCGGAAAAGGCCCCTCCGGGCTATACCGGAAGCGTAGCACCTTGTCGGTGATTACCTGCAGACTGAGCTGCACGCCGTTGTCGCAGCGGAAGATGAAGTCTGTGCCCTGTCGCTCGCCCGCCACTACCCGCCCGGGGCGGAGCTCCTGGCGCGCCTGCGCGGCCAGGTCATTGACCATGTAGTTACTATCGAAATTTTCGGCCATGCGAACAGGTGCGTCAGGGAGAAACTGGGGATAAAAGGCGCGGCGCGGCCAGGCGGCGGCTACGGCGAACAGCAAAGGTAAAAAAGCAACCGGGTACGGCGCAGCCCCTGGCGGCTGGGTTTTCGACTGAACGCGCATTTCGCACTACGGGCACCTTTTTTCTCTACCTTGCCGTACGCCGGTATACGCTTCTGCTGTCTGATTATCCTCTAGTATGACCCCCGCTCCTCTTCACGTGCTCCTGCTCGGCTGGAACGATGCGCCCCGCGCCGGGGAACAGCCCGTACCCGCCATCCGTCCGTTGGTTGATATCCTGGCCCCTCACGCGGCCCTCTCGGTGATGGTGCCGCACCAGCCCCAGCCTGCCATCAGTAGTACCGCCACCACGCGCGTTACCTCCCTCACCGACCTCACCCCGGCCGAAGCCCGCACCACCCGCCCCGACGGGCCAGCAGCCTGGCAGCAGCCCGCCGCGCCCTACGTCGGGTCCGGCAACGAGCAAACGGCCAACGGAGCCAGCGGCGGTTGGGGCGTACCGGCCGCGCCGTATCAGGGCGCTACACCGGATCTGGCCGGAGCCGCCCCCAACGTGGCCCTGCCCAATGCCCTGAACCTGTCCCACCTGGAGGAGCGCCCCGCAGTAGTTGACCAACGGGCCACGCGCCGGGCGGTGGAAGCATCCATCGCCACAGCCGGAGAGTTAGAAGAAGAAACGCTGCAGGAGCAGCCAGTGAGCGGGTTTATACCGGAAGAAAGAGAAGTGGCAGAAGCACCCGGGCAGACCGTTGCAGAGCTGACACCCGCCGATCAGCCGGCTCCGGCCCGCACCAACCTGGTGGAGGCGTTGGCCGCGCTGGGTGTCGATCTGGCCCCGGATGCCGACCTTAATTTTCAGGTGATTCAATACGCCCGCTTTGCCACTCGTCGGGCCTTACTGGAAGATTTTGCCGTGATTTACGCTGCCGATTGGCCAACCTGGCTGGCGGCCCTGGAAATCCGGCAGCAAACGGGCCGGCCACTAGTGCTGCACGTGCACAGCTTGGCCCAGGAGCGCGCCACACCCGCCGACCGGGGCTGGGCCTTGGAGCTGGAACGCCTGGCGCTGCGCCGGGCCGATATGGTGCTGGCCGCTTCCGACGAGGTGGCCCACCTACTACGGGTGCGCTACAACGTGGCGCCCGAGCGGCTACAGCTGGTTGACCCCACTGATACCGAAACGCTGAATACCGTACTTCACCAACTTGAACACAGCCTGACAGGACGTCAGCCCGTAGTGCCCTTTTTCCCTCCTACCGCATGAGTTTCGAAACACCCCTCCGCCACGAATTTGACGCCCCCCTGGAAATGGACGGAGCCGACAGTGGCGTTTTTCTGGCCGTTCCCTTCAACGTAGCCGACGTATATGGCACGAAGGGCCCGTTGCCCGTCCGAGGCACCATTGATGGCTTTCCTATCCGCCAGAACCTGACGCCCGCTGGCGACGACCTGCATGTGCTGAGCGTGCGCAAAGAGTTGCGTAACACCATCGGCAAGACCTGGGCCGATATGGTGCACGTAGTGCTGGAGCACGACACCGCCCCCAGCGGCCTGGAGTTGCCCATTGACCTCACCCGCGCCCTAGACCGGGCCGGTTTGCAGGCCCAGTTTGAAGCGTTGTCCTATACCCAGCAAAAAGAGCTAATTCAGCGCGTAGCCCGCACCAAAAAGCCCGACGCCCGCTCCCAGCGCATCGAAGATGTGCTGGAAATAGCCCGCACCGGCCGCAAAACCAAGCAGTAGAAATCATCACAAAAAAGCCGCCCGCTTCTCAGGAAACGGGCGGCTTTTTTGTGATGTGAACTTTACACGCGGGCCAGCACCAGGGCTGTGCGGCTGGTCACGTAGAGGCTGAGCTTGGCGACGCCGTCTTCTTGGAAGGTTTCATAGGTCAGGCTGTCATCAACCCGGCCGAAGCCGCCGAACTGCGCGTCGTCGGAATTGAGCACGATACGGTAACGGCCTGCTGTTGGCACCACGAAGCGGTAGTCGGGTACGCTGCGGTCCACGTGGAAGCTGATGACGAACACCAGATTGCCCCGCTCAAATACCATGACTTGGTTATTCGGGTCGATGTTGAGCTGGTGGGCCGGGCCAGCGGTGAGCAGGCGGTTGGTTTTGGCCAGATGCAGCATGGCCTTGTCAAACTGCAGCAGGTACTGAAATTTCAACTCCGGATTATCGGCCAGGCTCCACTGGCGGCGGGCGAAATGGTGGCTCCAGCCGTTGCCCTCGCGCGGGAAATCCACCCACTCGGGGTGCCCGAATTCGTTGCCGATGAAGTTGAGGTAGGCCTCCCCGCCCAGACTGAGCGTGGCCAGCCGGATGAGCTTGTGCAGAGCCACACCCCGGGCCGTGATGGGGTCGGGGTCGGCGCGGTGCATGTGCTCGTAGATAGCCGAATCGAGCAGCCAGTGGGCCAGGGTTTTGTCGCCTACCAGGGCCTGGTCGTGGCTTTCGGCATAGGCCACGGTTTTCTCGCCGGCCCGGCGGTTGGTGAGCACGTGCCAGAGGTCGTAAAGGTTCCAGTCCTCGTCGCGGGTATGCTTGAGCAGCTTAATCCAGTAATCCGGAATACCCATGGCTAGGCGATAATCGAAGCCGATACCGCCCTCCTCGATGGGCCGGCACAGGCCGGGCATCCCGCTCATGTCCTCAGCAATAAGCAACGCGCTACGCTTGATTTCGCGCACCAGCGTAGTGGCCAGTTGCAAATACAGGATGGCGTCCTCGTCGGCATCGGGGCCGAAATACTGCTCATAGCCGCCAAAGGCCACGCCTTCGCCGTGGTGCTGGTAGAGCATGCTGGTAATGCCATCAAACCGGAACCCATCGAAGTGAAACTCCTCCAGCCAGTAGCGCAGGTTGCTGAGCAGAAACTGCTGTACCTCGGATTTGGCGTAGTTGAACAGCTTGGAATCCCAGCCCGGGTGGTTGCCGCGCGCGCCCTCGTGGAAGTACTGGTTGCCGGAGCCGTCGAAATCAGCCAATCCTTCAGCCTCGTTTTTCACGGCGTGGGAGTGCACCACGTCCAGCAGCACGGCAATGCCCCGGCGGTGGGCCTCGTTGATGAGGTGCTTGAGCTCCTCGGGCGTACCAAACCGCGACGACACGGCAAAGAAATTGGCCACATGGTAGCCGAACGAGCCGTAGTACGGGTGCTCCATCACGGCCATCAGCTGCAGGCAGTTGTAGCCCTCGGCCTGGATGCGGGGCAGTAGCTGCTCGGCAAATTCCAGGTAGGAACCCACTTTGCCTTCTTCCAGAGCCATGCCCACGTGAGCCTCGTAAATCAGCGGCTCGCGCACAAAATTCGGCACCCGGAACTTCTGATCTGACCACGTAAACGGCTGCTCGGGCCGCCACACCTGGGCGGCGAAATCCTTGGTTTCGGGGTGCTGCACGGCGCGGCGCAGGGTGGCCGGCAGCCGGTCTTTGGCCCCGTGGCGCGTTACTACATGCACTTTGTAGAGCGAGTAGTGTGTGAGCCGGTCCTGGTACTCCTTGTCGGCCAGAAACACTTCCCACACGCCGTCCTGCCCCCGGGTGAGCGGGGTGGCCTGCCGGTCCCAGCCGTTGAAGTCGCCTACTAGGTAGAGCGCCTCGGCGGCGGGAGCCCACTCCCGGAACCAGTAGCCCCGGCGGCGGCCGTCATAAGTGAGGCCCAGTCGCTGGTGCGCGAGGGCGAATTTGCTGAGGGAACCGTGCTGCGCGGTTATTTCGGCTAGGCGCTGCGTGAGCCGCTGCTGCCGCTGGAGCAGCACGGGCTCGTAGGGGGCCAGCCACGGGTCGTGCTGCACAAGGGGCAGATGCGCCGTGGTTTCTTCTGTAGTAGCGGGGGCCAGCGGTTCGGTCGTCATAGTCAGGGCACAGTTCTGGTTCAGGCCAAAGCTACGCGGATTAGGGAACCGGGGTTGGTTGTAGGTTAGCCGGTTGTGGTTGCCGATTGGCCAGTTGTTTGCCTTGAGCCCGCCCTGGCATGCAACGGCCGGTTCCGCAGGTGGGGTAGCTGCTTCGGCAATAAGGAGGACAGTAAGCAGCTGCCTCGTCGCCAAACGACGCTTTTTGCTACTGATACTGTGCGGGCCACCCTGCTTTCTACCGAAGTATAGCCACGCGCTTTTCCCTATGGCCTCGCCTACCTTTACGCTTCTATGCGCCACCGTATTCCCTTCCTGCTTCTGACGGCCTTAACCGCCTGCACCACCGCCCCGCCCTCCGCAACCGCCCCCGGACTTACCACCGCTACGCTGGCCGCGCCCATTCCGGCGGCCACGCCCGTAGTGGCGGCCAAAGCCATGGTGGTGTCGGCCCACCCCGAGGCCACGCGCATCGGGGTAGAAATTCTGCAGAAGGGAGGCAATGCCTACGACGCGGCCGTGGCCGTGCAGTTTGCCCTGGCCGTGGCCTTCCCGGTGGCCGGCAACATCGGGGGCGGCGGCTTTTTGCTTTACCGAGGGACCGACGGCCAGGAAGGCGCGCTGGACTTCCGCGAAACCGCCCCCGCCGCCGCCTCCCGGGATATGTACCTCGATGCCCAGGGCAACGTAATTCCCAACCTGAGCACCCGGGGCCACCTGGCGGCCGGCGTACCCGGCACCGTGGCCGGTATGTGGGTGCTGCACCAGAAACTGGGCAAGCTGCCGTGGAAAGACGTGGTGCAGCCGGCCGTGGACTTGGCCGCCAAGGGCGTGGTGCTGACAGCGAAAGAAGCCGCCGGGCTGAATAATACTACGTTTTTCACTTCTGACGGAGGTCACATAGAGTGGGTAAAAGAAGCGAAAGAATTCAGCAAACATGTAGCTCTCTGGATAAGAGAAGTAGACAGTATTGGGAATGGCCCCGTAGTAGTACCCCCTGCGCAAATTGCCGCGCTCTATAATCCATATAAGCGGCCTAGCTCCGCATGGCAGCCTGGCGACACGTTACGGCTACGGACACTGGCCGCCACACTCAGCCGCATCCGCGACCAGGGCAAAGCCGGTTTTTACGAAGGAAAAACGGCCAATTTGCTGGTAGCCGAAATGCAGCGTGGCAAAGGCATCATTACCAAGCAGGATTTGCTGAAATACGAGCCTAAATGGCGTACGCCTCTGCACGGCCGGTACCGGGGCTACGAGGTGCTCACGTTTCCGCCGCCCAGCTCCGGTGGCGTGGCGCTGCTGCAGATGCTGCAGATGCTGGAGCCCTACAACTTGGGCCGGGCCGGCTGGCACTCGCCTCAGGCCACGCACTGGATTACCGAAGCCCAGCGCCGCGTGTACGCCGACCGCGCCACCTACCTCGGCGACCCGGACTTTGGCAAAGTACCCGTGCCGCAGCTGCTGGAGAAGGACTACAACTGGCGGCGCATGGCTACCACCCTGCCCTACCGCGCCACGCCCAGCGCCCAGGTGACGGCCGGGGCCAACCTCCCCGGCTACGAATCGGACCAGACCACGCACTACAACGTGGTGGATGCCCAGGGCAACGCTGTGAGCTGCACCACCACCCTCAACGGCGCCTACGGCAGCAAAGTAGTGGTTGCCGGAGCCGGCTTCCTGCTCAATAACGAGATGGACGACTTCAGCAGCAAACCCGGCACGCCCAACTCTTACGGGCTGGTAGGCGGCGCTGCCAACGCTATTGCGCCCGGCAAACGCATGTTGTCTTCCATGACACCGGCCATTCTGACGAGGGGCAAAAAGCTGGCCCTGGTAACCGGCACGCCCGGCGGCAGCACCATAATCACCAGCGTATTGCAGTCCATCCTGAACGTGGTGGATTACGGTATGAATGCCCAACAGGCCGTGGCCGCGCCCCGCCTGCACCACCAGTGGCTCCCGGATCAGCTTGACGTGGAAGCCGGGGCGCTGCTGCCCGCCGCCCAGGATACGCTACGCGCCCGGGGCTATATCCTTAACCCGCGCAATGCCTGGGGCCGGGTGGAGATAATTCGGGTGCTGCCTGACGGGCGGCTGGAAGGCGGTGCCGACCCGCGTGGCGACGACGCGGCGGCGGGATACTAGCACTGCCTGCCCGTCGCCGTTACGTTCTGCACAGACGCGCTATGGCTAATACGAGCTTCGTTTTTTTATCATTTAAATACTATTAACTACATATAAAATTACATTAAATACTCCTTACGGTGGCCCTAAAGGCTGGTCCTACAGTTCGCAGGATACAGCGAATTGGGCGGCGGTGGCCGCCTGTATCGGCCGTTACTCGATTTTAAAACCCTTTTCTTTCAACCACTTATCAAATCTGTACACACTTTGTCTACGCCTCTTTCTAGGAAAAACAGCTTTGTGTGTCGGATCATTGGAGCATGTTTCAACGGATAGCTTCTGATTCCGGAATAGCCTGCTTCGCCAATGCACTTTCCATGGCAGGCCAGTACCATCCATACGCTCTCTACCCGCCGTCAAATACTCCTTGCGACCTTATCTTCTACCCGGCCCCGCGGGGCCGGGTAGAAGATAAGGCCTAACTCTGCACCCCGACGATGTGGCAACGGAAGTACGCGTCGATGCAACTAATTCAATAAAAAATACTATCTTTTTTATGTCTATTCTATACTAAACGCATTTGAATAAGTCCGATCATTCAGTAGGCCACTAGGGGCAGTTTTGGTTCTTTGACAGACAGTAGTCATCTGAACAAAAAAGGCTCAGGAAGTGCTGGAAGCAAGGTGGTTTTTCAACTGCGTTTAACTTGACTCTATTCACTTATAAATCAAACACATATACCGCACTTACTCACTAAACGTCTTCACCAGTTGTACATTTTCAATCTTACATTAAAATACAAATATTCCTTTATTGCGTGAAATAGATCCTATATATTCGTCCCGCTTTCCGCTCCCTTTAGCCTCTGCGCAGGCTACATCCTTCCTCTACCTACCTATTGCCAGCTACCTATAACGTGGGATTCCCACGCGGCAGGCTTTTGTACGCCCACTCTTTCCTTAAACATCCTCTATGGACGCTTACACAGGCGAAATCCGCGCCGTCGGATTCAATTTTGCCCCGATAAACTGGGCTCTCTGCGCCGGGCAGATCATGCCCATCAACCGGTACACCGCCCTGTTCTCGCTGCTGGGCACCACATACGGCGGCGACGGCAAGACCACCTTTGCCCTACCCAACCTCTGCGGCCAGGCCATCGTGCAGGTCGGCCAGGGACCGGGGCTCTCGACCTACGTGCCGGGCCAGGTAACGGGCGTCGAAAATGTGACGCTGAACAGCCAGCAGATACCCGCGCATGTGCACGGACTGAGCGGCTCGTTTCTCGCCCAAAGTGCTCCGGGCGGCAAATCGGACCCAACCGGCAACTTCCCGGCTTCGACGGCAGACAACCAGTACAGCGAAGCTGGCGGCGGCGGGGTGATGGGGCCAAATATGATCAAGGGCACCGCGGGCGACGCCGGCGGCAACCAGCCCCATAGCAACATGATGCCGTCCCTGACCATCAACTACATCATTTGCCTAGCGGGCATTTTTCCGCCGCGCTCCTAACTCCCCCACTTCAACTGACTTTTACCTATGGATAATTACGTTGGCGAAATTCGCGTTTTTGCGGGCAGCTATGCCCCGGAAAACTGGGTCTTCTGCAAAGGGCAGTTGCTGTCTATCAACGACTATGACGTCCTGTACTCGCTTATCGGCACTACCTACGGCGGCGACGGACAGACGACGTTTGCCGTGCCCAACCTGCAGAGCCGGGTGGTGGTAGGCCAGGGGCAGGCGCCCGGGGGCTCAAACTACGTGATGGGCATGATGGCCGGGCAGGAATCGGTGACGCTCATGAACCAGCAAATGGCCGTGCATCAGCACCCCGTTCTGAGCGCCGCCGTCACGGCAATTAATGCGGGCGATACGGGGCAGGTCGGCCCCGCCGGTGCTTACTTCGGCAACCAGGCCGCCAACTCCTACGGGCCCGGCTCGGATACGAAGCTGAACGCGGGCACCGTAACCGGCCAGTCGAGCGTGGCGGGCGGCAACCAGCCGCACACCAACATTCAGCCGGTGCTGGCCACCAACTACATCATCGCCCTGCAAGGCATCTACCCGTCGTTCGACTAGCGCCGGCCCTCCTTTCCAACCGTATTTTTATCGTTTCAGATGGAAAATTTTCTCGGCGAAATTCGCCTCATGAGCTTTTCGCGCGCTCCACGGGGCTGGGCTTTCTGCCAGGGCCAGGCGCTGCCTATCAACCAGAACCAGGCGCTGTTCTCTCTGCTCGGCACGCAGTACGGCGGCGACGGCGTAACGACCTTTAAGCTGCCCGACCTGCGTGGTCGCGTGGCCCTGGGCCAGGGTCGCTCCCCCATCAGCGGCAGTACCTACAGCATGGGCCAAGTGCAAGGCCAGGAAGGGGTGGCGCTGACCGTGCCCCAGATGCCGCAGCACGTACATAGCACCTTCACGGGCACGCTCAACGCGGGTGGCGACGCCGACATCAACACGTCGGAAAACACTTTCCCTGCCGTTACCAGCTCCGATCCGGCCGTCAAGCCCTATTCAACGGGTACACCTAACGCCACAATGGGTGCGGCGCTGTCCGGCGCGGCGCTGGCCCCAGGCGGAGGTAATCAGCCCCATGAAAACCGGCAGCCGTTTCTGACCCTAAACTACGCCATTGCCCTGACGGGTATTTTCCCCTCGCGCGGCTAATCGCGCAGCAGCCAGGCCAGACCAAGCGTGCCGACCACCGATGGTAGCCGATCTGCTTCTGGTGGCTGACGCGGTTGGTCTGGCTTTTTTTCATCCATGCAAGTTGCCGTTATCATCAGCAGTCCGCTGGGCTGGCCCGCCCTGCAAGCCCTGGCTACCCAGGGTGGCGTGGCGGCCGTGGCCGTGCCGCGCTGCCCGCCCGAGGCCGAAACCGAGCAGCTGGCTGAGCAGGTAGCAACGCTGGGCCTGCCCGTTACGCGCCTGACACAGCAGCAGTTGGGCCCCGAGCTGGCCGCCTGGCTGGAGCCGCTCGCAGTAGCGGCAGTGCTGGTGTTTACCCTGCCCTGGCGCATTCCGGCCACCGTGTTAACGCTGCCTCCGCAGGGCTTCCTCAATTTTCACCTCGCCCCTCTGCCCGCCTACCGCGGCCCCGAGCCGCTGTTCTGGCTGCTGCGCAACGGCGAAACCACCGGAGCCGTGACCGTGCACCGCATGGACGCCGACTTTGACACGGGCCCAGTGGTACTGACCGAGCCGGTGCCCATCGGGCCGGGCGACACCTACGGGCTGCACCGGGCTCAACTGGCCGGGCGGGCGGCTCCGGTGGCCCTGCGCCTGCTTGCCAGCCTACGCGGCGAGGCGCCGCCACTGGCACCCTTTGCCCAGGCCGGGGCGCTGGCCCGCTACTGGCCCCGCCCCGGCCTAGCCGACGTGTGCGTGACCTGGGCGGAGCCGGCGGCAGCCATTGAGCGGCTGGTGCGGGCTACCAACCCCTGGAACCGTGGGGCCCTGACTTTTCTGCGCGGGCAGCCGCTACGCCTGCTGAGCGTGCTGCCCCATCCCAATGCCGCCACCGGCCCGGTAGCACCCGGCACGGTACTCCACGCCGACCTGACGACGGGGCTGTGGGTAGCCTGCGGCGCGGGCGAAGCGCTGCGCCTCGATATAGCAGCCTTGAAAGAAGGCTATTTCACTGGTAATCAGCTGGTGCAGCTAGGCATACAACCTGGCGAACTGTTGAGCGAAATTTCGGTAAAGTAACACCCAAGACGAAGAAAATTCCACCAATACGGAGTAGCTTTGTCTTTGAAAAAGAAAGAAATATATGAAAAAAAGCATACTCTTGAGTTTAATCCTGCTGTTTGTATCAGTCTTTGAAGTCTGGGCTCAGCGGACTACTATCCGAAGTCAGTCGTTTGAGAACGGCGAGGCGGTCAACTATACGTCGAATACATTCGACTTACGTGGTACGGGGGTTACACTGGCTAACAACCAGTACTTTACTATCACTACCACCAACCCACCGCAGAATCCTTCTGACGCATCAAACTATGCTTTTGGTGCCTCTACTGACCCCATCGCCATCAAAAACAGCGCGGGTACGGCGAACTACCCGGGCCGCTTCTGGATTGCGGAAGGGGTGCGCTGCACCAGCAACACCGGCGCCACCTGCGGGCGTGACCCGGGGAACGTAACGCTGACGTCCTTCGACGCGCGTGGGTACGACAACATCGAGGTAACGGTGTCGCTGGCCGACCCGCGCGGCCCGGGCTCGTTTACTAACACCGGAAACCCCACTACCCCGTCAGGCGGCTCATTTAATGCCGCCGACAAAATTGAAATTCAGTACTCAACTGATGGTGGTGCCAATTACACCACCATCGGGCGGTTCTCGGGCAATAACAATAACGGTTCCACTGGCTTCATGGAACTGGATGAAGACCTGGACACCGACGTCAACGACCAGGTTAAGGCGACGCTTAACTATCGGATGACGGATTATACATTTGGCAACAGCGCTTTTGCTACCATTCCCAGCTCCCCGGCTTCGCTGATGGTTCGGGTGGTGATAGACGAGCGTGGTTCTAGTGAAGAGTTGGCCTTTGACAACATCCGCGTCACGGGCATCCCTACTTCGGTGCAGCCGCCGACGCTAAGCGATGCGCAGACCGGGACGATCAATTACAACGAAGGTGACCCATCCACGCAGGTTACCAGCACCATTGCTGCCGGTAGCGCGACGGGCATCACCGGCGCAACGGTGACCATCGTCAGCAACGTCCTCTCGAGCGATGATGAACTGACCTTCACCCCAATTGCCAACGTTATCAGTGGCACGTACGCCAACGGTGTGCTGAGCCTGACGGGCAATGCCACGGCCGCCCAATACCAGACGGTGCTGCAATCAGTGAGGTACCGCAATAGCAATAGCGCTACGGCCAGGGGCGGCAACCGGGCTATTCAGTTTGTGGTGCGTAACGGCACCTCTACCAGTTCCACCGTGACGCGCAACGTGCTGGTAAAAGCCTTGCTGAGCGGCCCGGCTACGCTGCCGTATACGCAGGACTTTACCAGCGACGAGGAGGGTACCCGGTACAGCTCGAATACGTTTATCGGCAGCAATGGCTTCGCTTTTACCCGTACCAACGTCACGCCCAGTCCGTTGAATACGGGAGGCATTACGTTCACCAACATCAGCAACGGGTTTTACTGGTATGGGGTAAATGTCAACGCCGTCCTGCAAAACCCGGAGCGGGTTGGCCGGCTGGAAACCCAGCAGGTAGACGCGACCAACTTCGGCAATCTGAGGTTTTCCATCCGCCTGGGGGCTTCGTCGGGCAGTGGCGCGCGTTGGCAGAATACCGACTCGTTCAAGATGTACTACCGCACGGGCGGCAGCAGCGGTACCTGGAAGCTGTTCGGCTCGTTTCGCGGCAACACTACCTCCACCAACGGTACTGGGGACCTGAAGCAGGACCGGCCCGAAGACCTGGCCAACCTGCCCACGCTGCCGGCCGGCACCGCCACGGTGACCCCCGCGCTGACCAACTTTGACTTTACTCTTCCGGCCGACGCCAACCGGCAATTGGTGGATTTTAAGCTGGAGCTGATTGCCGACGATGGCGCGGCGGAATTTGCCTTCGACCTGATTCGGGTGACGGGCGACCAGCTGCCGACGGTGACCACCAGCGCGGCCACTACCATCACGAACAACAGCGCCATTCTGGGCGGCACCGTAAACGGCAACGGCACCACGGTGACGGAGCGCGGCGTGGTGTACAGCAGCAGCGACAATACGCCTACCATCGGCGAAGCCGGTGTAGTTCAGGACACCAACCCCTCCACCACCAGCCCCTTCTCGGAAAACATTATGGGTCTGACGGCGGCCACCACATACTACGTGCGGGCCTACGCCATCAACGCGGCGGGCACCAGCTACGGCGCGACGGAGACGTTTACTACTTCAACCACAGTAGCGTCCATTGTGCGGGCCGGTACCACCAACCCTACCAACGCCAGTCAGGTATCGTTCACCGTGACGTTTGCCACGCCGGTGACCGGACTGACGACCGGCAACTTCAGCCTCACCACGACCGGTACCCTCAGCGGTGCTTCGGTAGTCAGCGTGTCCGGCTCGGGCACTACCTACACGGTGGTCGTCAATACCGGCTCGAACTCGGGTACCCTACGGTTGAACCTGGACAGCAGTACTGGCCTCACGCCCACGGTGGGCAACCTGCCTTTCACCGGCGGCGAAGCCTACGACATCGACAAGACGCGCCCCTCGGTAGCCATCAGCAGCACGGCTGGAGTTGCGGGCGGCACTACGGCTACTTCGCCCATTCCGTTCACGGTGACTTTCTCCGAAAACGTGACGGGCTTCGTGGCCGGTGATGTGACCGTGATAAATGGCTCGATTACCGGCGGTACCGTGACTGGCACCAGCCCCGGCGCGGTGTATACCTTCACGGTGACGCCCGCCACGGCCGGCACCGCTACCACGGTAGCCGTACCCGCCAACGTGGCAGTGGATGCGGCCGGCAACTTCAACACTGCCGCCCCTTCGAATTACTCGCTCACCTACCAGCAGCCCACGGCCACGGTAACCTCCGTGACGCGCCTGGACCTCTCGCCTACGGCCGTACCCCAGGTGTTCTACCAAGTGGTATTCTCGGGCAATGTGACGGGTCTGACGGTCAGCAACTTCAGGGCTACTGTCACGAGCGGAACCATCACCGGCACTGGCATCAACAGCGTAGTTGGCTCGGGTACGACCTACAGGGTGGGCGTGAACACGGGTACCGGCGACGGCACCCTGCGCCTGGACGTGCAGAACAGCACAGGTACCACGCCCACGATTACGAGCGTGCCCTACACGAGCGGCGAGACCTACACCATCACCAAGAGTTTCGCGGCGGCCCCCACCCTGCGCATCCAGGCAGCCGGCAGCGCCAGCGGCAACGGCGACATTACCGCCTTTGTGGATGCGGTGCAGGTACTGAGCGGCGGCGCGACCTTCGCCAACGGCCTGCAAAACGGCAGCTTCGAGACCAACAACGTAGCCCCAGGCACCTTCAAGAAGACGGCCGACGGCGTAATTGCCACGCCCTGGAGCTTCACCGGCCTCTCCGGCGTGTCGCGTAACGGCAGCGCCTTTGGCTCGACGGCCGCCGACGGCGACGCGGTAGCCTTGGTGCAAAGCAACCCCGACAACAACGCCAGCATCTCGCAGAACCTGGGCGTACCTACGGGCAGCTACCAGGTCCGCTTCCGGACCATCCAGCGCAACTACACCTCGCTTGACCAACGGTTGAACGTATTCGTGAACGACGTGTTCGTGGGCAACATCCAGCCCAACAACATTCCGACGTACGACACCTTCACTTCGGCCTCATTCAGCGTGACGGCTCCGGCCCTGACGGCCACCGTCAGCTCCTCGGCCGCCGCTACGGGCAGCACGACCACCACCAGCCCGATTCCTTTCTCAGTGAGCTTCTCCGCGAGTGTGGGCACCAGCTTTACCGATGCCGACGTGACCGTGACCGACGGTACCGTGACTACCGGCAGCTTCAGCGGCAGCGGCGCGGGGCCTTACACCTTCACGGTGACGCCCACCACGCCCGGCACGGCTACTACGGTAAGCCTGGTGGCCGGTGTAGCCCAAGATGCCAACAACACCCCGAACTCGGCCAGCAACGCGTACAGCGTTACCTACAACCAGCCCCAGACAGCGGCCCCGACTGTCACCATCCCCTCCAACGGCGCCACGACCAATAGTACCCCCACTTCCCTGGGCTCGGCCGTGGTTGGCAGCACGGTACGGGTGTACATTGATGGGGTGCAGGTTGGCGCAGCCGTCACCCCCAACTCGGGCGGCACCTGGATCCGGACCTACTCCGGCCTGCCGCCCCTGACCAGCGGAACCCACACAGTGTATGCTACGGCCCAGCTCCCCGGCCAACTGGTGAGTGCCCCCAGCCCCACCAACACGTTCACGGTGCAGGTACCCGCTACCTATAGCAGCAGCGCGGCCACACAGGCCAGCACGGCGCGCGTGGTAGCTGGCAGCACCAACCAAGCCATTCTGCAGGTCGCCATCGTCATTGGCGGCGGGCCGGATGCACCGATTAGCGCCACCTCGTTCACGTTCACCACGACCGGCAGCACCAGCCCGGCTGATATTGCGGCAGCCCGCGTGTACTACACTGGTACCAGCAATACCTTCGCCGCCACTAACCAGTTCGGCTCCGCCACGGCCAGTCCCAACGGCAGCTTCACCATTGGCGGTAACCGGCAACTCGTCAACGGCACGAACTACTTCTGGCTGGTGTACGACGTGGCCCCCGGCGCGACGATTGGTAACGTACTTGATGCCACCGCACCAAGCTTCACCTTGTTCGACGGATCGTTCCCGAGCACGAGAAACCCCAGCACCCCGGACCCAGCCGGCAACCGCCAGATTGTGCGGATCAGCCGCGTGGCGGGCACCGCGTTGCGCTTCACCGGGGATGCTACCTCTGGATACGTGGACTTCAGCGCCAGCACTACCCCAGCCCCGCTGCTGAACACCGGCACGAACGGCGCCTACACCCAAGTGGCGTGGATCAAGCCGGCCATTGGTACGGGCAGCACTAACTACTACGTGCTGGGCAACGGCACTAGCAACTCGGCCGCGCCGTATATCTACGTAACCGGCAACGGCCGCCTGGGCGCGGGCTTCGGCACGGGTACCGCTACAGTGAGTCGTCAAACCGGCCCTAATACTGTATCAGCCAACGAGTGGCACCACGTAGCGGCTACCTACACGGGCAGTTCCCTGACGTTGTACCTCGACGGGGTAGCTCTGAGCAGTGGCGGCGCCAGTGGCACTCCGGCTGCCACGCGCGTCAACTACATCGGCAACGTAGCGGCCTCGGGTAGCAACAACTTCCCCGGTGATATTGATGAAGTAAGCCAGTGGAACCAAGCCCTGAATGCAACAGAGCTTCGGCAGCTCCGGCACTTGACACTCTCGGGCACCGAAACTGGCCTGGTATCGTATGCGCAATTCAACGATGCCGGCACAACGACCACCGATGGTATTTCGGGCGCGGTGGGTACGCTTACCGGCGCGACCCGCGTGACCAGCACGGCTCCCGTAGGTGCCGGGGTCAGCAATCTGCAGTCAGTTACCGGTACTGGCAACTACTCATTCTCGGGCACCAACGTGGCCATCAACTTCACGGCTGTTGCCGGTGCGCCGTACGACGTGGTAGTAGCCCGACTGGAAGGCACGCCGCTGGGCACGCCAGTGAGTGACCCGAACCTACGCAGCACCCACACCCGGGCTTACTGGATTGTGGATAAATACAATGATAACACCTTCACGGCCGCTGTTACCTATACCCTCGACCCGGGCCTGATCAGTGCTGGTGACGCCGCAACGCCTTCCAACCTGAAGCTCTACAAGCGTGGCAGCAACAGCGACGGAGCCTTCGATGCACCCATTTCGGCTACGGCGGCCAACGCGGCGGCCAGCACGGTAACCTTCCCGGTTAACTCGTTCAGTCAGACGTTCATTGGCACCTACGGCAGCTCGCCGCTGCCAGTAAAGTTGGTGCGCTTCACGGCCGAGCGCAAAGGCAACGACGCGCTGCTGCAGTGGGCCACGGCTCAGGAGTTGAACAACGCATATTTCGAGGTGGAAAGCAGCGTGGATGGGCGCACGTTCCGGGCCATTGGCCGCGTAACGGGCCACGGCACCAGCACCCAGGCGCAGGAGTACAAGCTCACGGATGCCAACCTGGCCCGCTACGCCCGTTCGGTGGTGTACTACCGCCTGCGCCAGGTGGATCTGGATGGCACCAGTTCCCTTTCCGCCGTGCAGACGGTGCAGGTTCCCGGCGTCACCTCGTCGCTCACGGCTCTGGTGTTCCCGAACCCGGCCGCCGATCAGCTAACGGTACGCCTGAGCGGCCCGTACGGCAAGGCCCAGGGCTGGCTGTTTGATGCCCAGGGCCGCACGGTGCAGGAGCTTAGTCGCCCGCTGGCCGCCGCCGTCGGCTCGGATATCCACCTGTCGGTAGCTAACCTGCCTACGGGCGTGTACACCCTTCGCCTGGTCCTGGACGGACAGGTACTACACCAGCAGATTGTGGTGCAGCGCTAAGCCGTCGCTCAAAGCAAAAAGCCCCGACACGTTCTGTGTCGGGGCTTTTTTTGTGCTTGATGCGAGGCTGGCCGTTTAGCTGACTTTCAGGTTGCCGGCAGCAGTGATGAGCGTCTGGCCCAGGTGACGGAGCTGGTCGCCAGTGGCATCGTGAAGGTTGCGGGCAATAAGGGATGTTTCTTGGCCCAGGTGCTGCAACGAGCCTGCAATAGCGGCCCGGTCGTCGCGCTCCACGTGGCCGCGCAGGTTTCGCAGCTCGGCTTGCAGGCCGGTCAGGGCCGTGCCCCCGAGGCCGTCGAGGGCCGAAATCCAGCCGTCGATGTACCCGATACCGTTTTCAACGGGATGGTTGTGGTGGTTCTCCAGCGCATCATAGATGTTCTGAATGGTTTCTTCTATGCGGGCGTTGTGATTCATAGGTCAGTGGGGTTTAGGGACGGAACACAGCTGTCAGAAACTGTACGCCGCCTAGGCCGCTGGCGTTGCCCGTAGCCCCTACCGGCGGGCTGCCACCACCTCGAAAGCCAGCGTAAACTCATTGCGGATAGCGTAACTGCCCAGGTTCTGGAAAAAGCTGCTGGAATTGTGGTTGATGCCGAACTGCGTCCGGTCGAGCGTGACGGTACCGGTAGCGCGAAGCTGCCCGCCGGGGAGCGGGGTCAGCGTGAGCGGGAACTGTACCGGCCGGGTTACGCCGCGCAGCGTGAGCTGGCCGCTGGCCCGGCCGGCCCTGACTTCGCGCAGCACGAAAACGGCCGTTGGATATCTGGCCACGTCGAAGAAATCGGGGCCGCGCAGGTGTTCGGCCAGTTGGACTTGCTCCTGCTCAATGGTGCGCATATCGAACTCAAACCGGCCAGCGCGCAAGGTGCGGCCATCATAAGCGAATTGGCCCTGGCGCAGCTGCACGGTACCGGAAGGCGCGTAGCTTCCCACCTCGGCATAGCCGGTCCAGGTGACGCGGCTGGCGGTGGGGTTGATTTGGTACGTGTCGGTAGCGGGCCGGGCGGCGAGCAGCAGAAACAAGAGAAGCAGGGTGAATAGCGTTTTCATACGTGGGACGGGCTACAGGGTGAGTATCAGGTGGAGCGGTTCGGGTTAGCGCGGAGTAGCTTCGGTTTCCAGCAGGCCCAGGCCTTTGTAGAGCCGGCCGGCTTGGTCGCGGGCCAGGATGTACCAGAGCGCGTCGCCGCCGTAGAGCTGGCGGGCGTTGTCGGCGAAGCGGTAGTTTTTGGCGAAGGTGTAGGTGCGGCCGGGCCGCAGCCGACCGCCGGGGCACTGGAACAGCTCGGCAAACTCGGCGGGCGTCTGGGTCAGGTTCTGCTTCCAGCCGGTGGCGTCGTACCAGATAAAGCTGCCGCACTCTACTATCGTCAGCTTCCCCACTTCAGAGCGTAACATGGTGCTATGCTTCCACACGTAGCCACCCGGCTGCTCAGGGTTGGGCTCGGGGAAATTGGGGTTGGGCGTGTGCCAGAGCGTGAGGCCCACCGGCACCTGCCGCAGCTTATCGGGCAGCACGCGGCGGGGGTCCGTCCAGGCGGAAGGGGCGGTCTGGGCCAGTAGTGGGGTGGCGGAAGAGGCGGCCAGGGCCAGCAGCAACAGGAGCGTCTTCATGGGGTTTGGGAGTGGTTATTGAACGTCCCAAAGGTGACATGCTCCTCTCCCGCAAACGCCCCATATACCGCCCTGGTACGCCCCAATTCATGATATGGGGCCTGTTTGAGGGTGTGAGGGTGAGGGGGCAGAAGTTGTCATTGCGAGGCGGAGTCGAACCAATCCGTCCTTTTCAGGGCACTAAACATCGACCTATGCAAAAGCCCCTGACGCCAGCACGGACGTCAGGGGCTTTCTGCATTTCAGGGGTTTGCGCTGTGTGAAGGAAGGATTGCTTCGCGCTGCTCGCAATGACAACGCCTAACCTCCTACCCTCTCCCACACCCTACCCCTGCCACTCTCGGGGCGCCACGCCGGTGAACTGCTTGAAGATGCGGTTGAAGGTAGTTTTGGAGTTGAAGCCACTTTCCAGCGCAATGCCCAGCAGCGTGAGGCGCTGGGCATCCGGGGTGGCCAGGCGGCGCTTCACCTCGGCCACCCGGTAGCCGTTCACCACGTCGTTGAAGCTCTGCCCGAAGCCCTGGTTAACGGTGAAGGAAATAAGCCGCGGAGCAAGCCCCGTGTGCGCCGACAGCTCGGCCAGCGTGAGCGTGGGGTTGAGGTAGATTCGCTCCGCTTCCAGCGCGTGCCGGATGCGCGCCAGCACCGCCGCATCCACAGCCGGCGGGTTGGCGGCTACCGTGCCATCTGCCACAGCGGGTGGCGGCGGGATTTCCTCGGCAGCTCCGATTTCGGCCGCCTTGGGCAGCCTGGTTGGTTCTGGCTCTGCTTCCGGCTCGAACCGAACGGCCTGCATATCGGCCTGGCGCAGGCCCACTACCCCAATCAGAAACAGCACCCCGCCCAGCAGTTCGGTGGAGTAGTCGTACTGATAGTAAAGTCCGAAAAACTCGCGCACTACTACTTCTAGCAGCCACTGCGCACTCACCAGCCCCACCAATACCAGCAACACCCGCAGCCACCACAGCCGCAGTCGGGATACTTCCGAGAAGTTCTCCACCAGCCACCGCCGGTACCCGCGCAGCACCCGCAGACTCAGCAGCAGGTACAGCGTGAGCGAAACCCAGGTGCCGATGAACTCTATGCGGTACGTAACGGGCCGGTGCACCTGCTCCCAGAACCACAACCGCTCGGGGTAGGATTGCAGCCGCAACCACCCGTACAGCGCCGCCTGCACCAGCACCGGCCCGAAATGCACCAGATGCCGGAACCTGAATTGGAACGTATGATTTACCAGGCTACGCACGTAGAAATACAGCAGCGGTCCAAAGGCAAACGAGTAGTAAATGGGCGTGAAGTACCAGTTAGCGTTCTGCCCGTAGATGTTGGCCACCCGAAAAAAACCATCCAGCAGCCACAGGGCAATACTCAGCATCAGCAAGGCCAGAAACCGGTTGGGCAGGCGGTTGGCCGGGGCTACCCACAGCAGGCCAGCCGCCAGCAGGGCCTGCGCCACCACGGCCCACAGCACCAATACCAGCGGAGTAAACGGGATTTGCATAGCAGCGGGCGGCGGTATCTTTGGTCGGGGTCGGCAAAGTAGCCGTTTCTTTTTTCCAGTCCGAATGAAGGCGAAAATCCGCGAGTGGGCTCGCCGTTACCTGCCGGCTGAGGTATTGTCGGTGGTGGCCACGCTGGCCGGGGCGGGTTTGACCTGGCACCTGTTTCCGGGGCAGGAGCTGCGGGCGGCCCTGGCCGGCACCTGGGCCGGCAACGTGGCCTACTTCGGGTGGCTGCTGGGCCAGGATGTGCGCCAGACACGCCGCCACCTGCGCGCCGCCGGCCGCCGCTACACCCGCCGTACCTTCGGGCAGAATGTGCGGGCATTGGCAGTAGAATTCGGCCCGGCAGAGGTGCTCGACAGTCTGCTCATTCGCCCCGCTCTGATGTACTGGCTGCCCCGCCTCGTGGGCAGCCGCAGTGGCGGCATCCTGCTGGCCAAGCTCCTAGCCGATGTTACGTTCTACGTGCCGGCCATTATCAGCTATGAACTCAGTAAAAAGCGTCTGCGCCGGTTTGAGGGAGAGTAAGATGGCGGTAGATTATCACGCTGAGCGTAGCCGTATTCGCTCTACTACTTTGCCTGGTTACCACCACGACGTCTGGTTACCACTCCAAAGTCAGCACGCGAAATTCCTCGGCTTCGCTCGGAATGACGTTCAGTATTCCTCTCCTACCCTCTTACCCTGTACCCATGTCTCTACCTGTTTTCACGCTGGAGTCGTTTCCGCAGGGGCGGGCGCGGCGGCCGTGGTACCTGGAGCGGCTGGCCCAGCATGTGGCCAACTTCCCCGGCGTGAGCCAGCCCCACGCCCACGATTTTTACCTGCTGCTCTACGTCACCCACGGCCACGGCACCCATACCATTGATCTGGTGACCTACGAGTTGCAACCCGGCAGCGTGTTTTTCATGACGCCGGGTCAGGTGCATCACTGGCAGCTCTCGGCCGATGCCCAGGGCTACGTGGTGCTATTCGAGGCTGAATTCTACCTGCTGCGCTACCCCGGCAACCGCCTGTTCGAGTACCCGTTCTTCGACCATGCCCACGCCCCGGTCCTGCAGCTGCCAGCCCCCGATAACGAGTTACGGCCCCTGCTGGAGCAGATGTGGCAGGAGCACATTACCCCCGCCGCGCAGCAGAACGAGGTATTCCGGGCCTACCTACTGCTGACTTTGGAGCTGGCCGCCCGCCACTACCCCACCACCCCGCCCCGGCCCACCGAAGAGCCCCGCCACGCCCAGCAGTTGCTCCGGGAGTTCGGCAGCCTGCTCAACCAGCACTTCCGCCAGCAGCGTGCCGTGCAGCAGTACGCCGACTGGCTCCACGTCTCGCCCAACCACCTCAACGCGCTGTGCCGCCGCCACCTGGGCAAAACCGCCAGCACCCTCATCCAGGAGCGGGTACTGCTGGAGGCCCGCCGCCTGCTGCGCCACACCAATGCCACCGTCGCCCAGGTAGCCGATACGCTGGGCTTCGAGGATGCTTCCTACTTCGGCCGCTACTTCCGCAAACACACCGGCCAGACCCCGGCGGAGGCGAGAAGTGAGAAGAAGAACGTCATTCCGAGCCTGCCGGGGAATGACGTGCCAGAGAAGCAGTAGATGTACTTTTCACTCGCCATGACACATTCCTGCGGCTTTCCGTTGATTTGTGCCAGATAAACCCGCAAACGCCTCTTACTGGCACGCGGGGCGCATTTTACCTTTGTCATGAAGCTCCAACGGCTTCTCCCGCGCGCATGACAACTTCTGATTCGACTGCCCTGGCCCTGCTGCAACAACGCTGCCCGCGCTGCCACCAGGGCCCGCTGTTCACCACTTCGGCCCTCCATGTCACCCGCTTTGCCGAAATGCCCGCCGACTGCCCCGTGTGCGGGCAGCACTACGAGCCCGAGCCCGGTTTTTTCTGGGGTGCCATGTACATCAGCTACGCGTTTTCCACGGCCATCATGCTGATAACGGGCTTTCTGGTGTACCACTTGCTGCACGATCCGGCCGTGTGGGTGTACGTGACCAGCGTGGCTGTAGCGGCCGTACTGCTCACGCCCCTGAGCCTGCGCTACTCCCGCACCGTGCTGCTCTACCTGTTCGGCGGTATCGACTACGACACGCGCTACCGGGCCGGGGCGGCTCCCGCAACCCGGCGGTAAACCGGCTCGGCAGCTTCAGCTCCGGCAACCCCACCGCCCGGCCGGCGGTATGCAAGGCGGCTCCGGCCGAATTGTTACCCCTACCGTATGGCTGATTCTGCTCCCCTGTTCCTGACTCCCGACAGCCCGCTGCTGGGCCACTACCACGCCGGCCTAGTGCGCGCCAGCGGCATCCGCTACGCCCGCGCCGCCCGGTTTCAGCCCCCCGTCGACGAGCCTGCTCACCCCGACCTGCGCCCAGCCACGGCCCCCGGCCCGGCCTGCCCCCAGGTACCCGACCCCGCTTTGCAGGAAGCGCTGGGGCCGGCCCTAGCCGGCCGCATCTTCGATGAAGACTGTCTGCGGCTGACCGTAACGGCCCCGCCCAACTACCAAACGGGCCCGGCGCGGCCGGTGCTAGTCTGGATTCACGGGGGCTCATACGTAAGCGGGGCCGGCGACCTGGCTTTCTATGACCCCGCCCCGCTAGTGCGCGAGCAGGAACTGGTGGTAGTGGCCGTGAGCTACCGCTTGGGCATGCTTGGGTTCCTGGGCCACCAGCACGCTCCCGCCAACCTGGGCTTGCTCGACTTGCTGTCTGCTTTGCGCTGGGTGCAGCGCAACATTGCCGCCTTCGGGGGCGACGCGGGCTGCGTCACGCTCCTGGGCCACTCCTCGGGCGGTGACGCGGCGGCACACCTGATGCTGACCGAGGGCGCGACCAAGCTGTTCCGGCGCGTGATTCTACACAGTGCTCCGTTGGGCCTGGCCCCCGGC
The DNA here is from genome assembly GCF_000576555.1 of Hymenobacter swuensis DY53. Classification (NCBI taxonomy): domain Bacteria; kingdom Pseudomonadati; phylum Bacteroidota; class Cytophagia; order Cytophagales; family Hymenobacteraceae; genus Hymenobacter; species Hymenobacter swuensis. The sequence goes on along the minus strand of NZ_CP007145.1, from coordinate 1,124,370 downwards.
CGCGCCCGCATGACGCGGGCCATGGCGGCGGCCGTAACGCCGCTACTGCCCGATGCACCGCTGGCACAAGTATTGGCTGCTCAGCCGCGGGCGGAGCAGGCCGCCCGGTGGTCGGGTCTGAAGGCCGGGATGCCGTTTGGAGTGCAGTACGGCGCATTTCCGCTGCCGCCCGAAGCCGAAGCCAACGCGACTTGGCAATCAGTGGCGGCTCAGTTCGACGTGCTGATTGGGACTACGGCCGACGAGCTGCGGTTCTTTGCCGTCATTGCCCCACGCCTGCGCCGTCTGCTCACGCTGCCTCGCCCGGCGCCAGCTCTGCTGCAGGCCCTCATTACAGCCGGCTCGCGGCGTATTTACGTGGGTCCGGCCGCTGTTTTTGCCCGCCGCCACGCCCGCGCCGGCGGCCGAGCCTACCTCTTTACCGTGCCCTACCACCCACCAGGCAGTGACTTTGGCGGAGCCCACACCATCGACCTGCCGTTGCTGTTTGGCTCCGCCGCAGCCTGGGCACCAGTGCCTTTGCTGGGCGAGGCCGCTTGGCCCGAGGTGGAAGCCGCCGGCCGCCCCGTCCGCCAGTTCTGGGCCGATTTCGCCCGCACCGGCCAGCTGCCGACAGTCGTTCACCTGCCCGGTATTCTGGAGGTGCAGAAAGCGTAAGACTTGACAGCACATACGGACCTTTTACCTGGTGTTTCCAGTTAGGGACCAATGTATTAGTAGATGACTATCTACCGTGTTGCCTCAACTTGCAAGATGCCCTGGCTACTTGGCCAGGGCATCTTGCGTTCTTACATCAAGTAATCAACATCTTATATATATCACCTGCTTCCTGGGCAACCCTGGCCGCAGCTGGCCCATCTGCCCCATTAAATACCCGTATCCAACCGCCTGCGGCACCGCCACTCCTTCTTCCACCGTACTATGAAAACGCGTTTCCACTCCCTATACGCCGGCCTCTTCGGCGGCACCCTGGCCCTGCTGCTGGGCCTTTCTACCCCCGCCACCGCTCAAACCGCTACCCCCGACAGCGTGGATATGCTAGTGCAGCAGGCCATGCGGCAGCTGCGTATTCCGGGCCTGCAGCTGGCGGTGGTACGCCACGGGCAGGTAGTGAAGCTGGGACAGTACGGCCTGGCCAACGTGCAGGACTCGGTGCCGGTGACGGGGCAGACGCGCTTCTTCCTCAACTCCATTACCAAGGCCTTCGTGGGCGTGGCGGTGATGCAGCTGGTGGAAGCCGGCAAGCTGGACCTCAGCGCGCCCATCGGCCGCTACCAACCCGAGCTACCCGCCACTTGGCACCCGGTAACAGTGCGGCAGCTGCTCACCCACATGTCCGGTCTGCCCGATATCATGGGCGAGGACGCCTTGGTGACGGAAAACAACGAGGCAGCGGCCTGGCAGCTGGTGCAGCAGCAACCGTTGGAGTTCAAGCCCGGGGAAGGGTTTGCCTACAACCAGACCAACTACCTGCTGCTGGGCCGTCTCATCACCCAGCTCAGCGGGCAGCCGTTTGCCGAATTCATTCAGCAGCGGCAGCTCGATGTGGTGAAAATGCCCCGCACCAGCTTCGGCGACGCCCACAACGTATTGCCCCACCTGGCCCGCGGCTATACCTTCACGCACTATCAGAATGGGGCACCGCGCCGGGGCAAGGAGCTGCGCAACCTGTTTGAGGTGTTTCCGCCCTCATTGCGCACGGCAGCCGGCATGAGCTCCACAGCCCAGGAAGTAGCCCGCTGGCTGGTGGCTCTGCAACAGGGCCAAATGCTGCAGCCCCAAAGCCTGACCACGCTCTGGACGCCGGGTCGCCTTACTGATGGCTCCACCCGAAGCTTCGGGGGCAAGCTGAACGGCTACGCGTTGGGCTGGCCCACGGCCGGGCGCCCCGAGCACCCCGCCGTGGCCCCGGTGGGCGGGGGCCGCTCGGCCGTGTTTGTGTACCCCCAGGACGAGCTGGCCATTGTGGTGCTGACCAACCTGCAAGGGGCCAATCCCGAGCGGTTCATGGATGCCCTGGCCGCCTGCTACCTGCCCGATATGCGCGTGGCCGACGGCTTTGGCCTGCCCCCCACTCTGCGCACATTGCACCGCACACTCCGCCAGCGGGGCTTTTCTCATCTCCAGGAAGAAGTCAAGAAAGCCTGCCGCCAGAACCCCGGCTACGAACTGCCTGAAACAGCCATCAACGCCTGGGGCTACTCCCTGGTGGAGTTGGGCCAGCTCACCGACGCCCTGGCCGTATTCCAGCTCAATGTGCAGCTCTACCCGCAAAGCGCCAATACTTACGATAGCCTGGCCGAAACCTACGCCGCCCTCGGCAATAAGAAACTGGCCGCCCAGCACTACAGCCGCGCCCTGGCCCTGAACCCCAAAAACCGCACCGCCGCCGAGTATCTGAAGCAGTAGCGCACGCTTAGCTGCGTAGACCAGGAGTTTATTGAACGTCATTCCGAGCTTGCCGAGGAATGACGTTCCTGTTTTCAGCAGACGTTTTTACTACCCACACCATCTCCTGAAAGAACCTCAGCCGCCGCCAGTCGTTCAACCGCAGGAAACGAACCTGCCATGTCTGCCGAAGAACCTTTGCACCTTCAGTCGCACCTGTTTCGGGTGCGCCACCCGGAGTGGGCCGCCCACGCTACCATCTACGAAGTAAACCTGCGCAATTTCACCCCGGAAGGCACCTTCCGGGCCTTTGAGGCGCATTTGCCCCGGCTGGCGGCCATGGGCATCAGCATCGTGTGGCTGATGCCGGTTCACCCCATCGGGCAGGTGGAACGTAAGGGCAGCCTGGGCAGCCAGTACGCGGTGCAGGACTATTTTGGGGTGAACCCGGAGTTCGGAACGATGGACGATTTGCGCCACCTGGTACAAACTGCCCACACCCTGGGCCTGCGCGTGCTGCTGGATTGGGTAGCCAACCACACCAGCTGGGACAATCCGCTGGTACAGCAGCACCCCGACTGGTACCAGCACGACGCCCACGGCAACCTCGTGCCGCCCGTGGCCGACTGGACAGACGTAGTAGCCTTCGACTATTCGCACCGGGAGTTGCGCCGCTACATGACCGATGCGCTGCTCTACTGGGTGCGCGAGGCCGACATCGACGGCTACCGCTGCGACGTGGCCGGGCTGGTACCCACCGATTTCTGGGACGAGGCCCGCCTGGAGCTGGATGAGGTGAAGCCGCTGTTCATGCTGGCTGAGTGGGACGAGCTGTACCCCTCGGGCGGCCTGAGCTGGGAGGAGTTCAACTCCGACACCAAGCTGCTGGAGCGGGCCTTCAACATGAGCTTCGGCCTGCGCCTGCACTACCTGCTCGACCACATTGCCGAAGGCAAAGCCCAACTGGCGGACATCGACGTGTACCTGGCAGCCGAGCGGGCCAAGTACCCGCCCTCAGTCTACCTGATGCACTTCACCAGCAACCACGACGTGAACAGCTGGGACGGCACCGAGTACGAGCGGCTGGGGGCGCTGGCCTTGCCGTTTGCGGTGCTCACGGTGCTGCTGCCCGGCATGCCGCTGGTGTACTCGGGCCAGGAAGCCGCCCTCAGCCGCCGCCTGCAGTTCTTTGACCGGGATACGATTGACTGGTCGGCCATTCCGCTCCAGGATTTCTACACAAAGCTGCTCCAACTCAAGCGCCGCCACCCGGCCCTGCGCAACGGCGACCCGGCCAGCCACTTCCGGCGCCTCCCCAGCCCGGAGCAGCTGTATGGCTTCCTGCGCGAGAAAGAAGACGCGGCTATCCTCTGCGTTATCAACACCGAAGCCCACGAAACGCTGCTTACGCTGCCCGCCGAAGCCGCTGGCACTTGGCGGGACGTGTTCAGCGGCCAGCAATTGATGTTCCAGCCCGGCGACGAGCTACCGGTGCCCGGCCACGGCTGGCGCGTGCTGGAAAGGGTGTAATTAGTTGTCATCCTAGCGCTACTGCTTTCCCGGGCCGTAGAGCACCTGCCCGGCACGTTGGCCGGTGTGTTTTCCTTCGCGCACGGTAAGGCGGCCGTTAACCAGCACGTATTGCATGCCCACCGAATACTGGTGGGGCTGTGCAAACGTAGATTTGTCGGCCACCGTGGCGGGGTCGAATACCACAATATCCGCCGCGAAGCCTGGACGCAGCAGGCCCCGGTCGGAGAATCCGAAGGTTTGGGCGGGCAGGCTGGTCATGCGGCGGATGGCCTCTTCCAGGGTGATGACGCGCAGCTCGCGCACGTAATGGCCCAGCACGCGGGCGTTAGAGCCGTAGCCGCGCGGGTGCGGCGTGCCCTCCTGCCATACCCGGATGCTGGCATCCGAGGCCACCATATTCTGGGGGTAACGCATGATGTTCTGCACGTCGGTTTCGCTCATGCCATGGAACACCATGCCGGCATCATACTGCAGCACCACATCCAGCACGGTGGCCGCTTCGGCGCGGGCAGTGTGCGGGCGGCGGCGCAGGCGGTTGATTTCCTCAATACTGCGGCCCTGGTAACCGGGCTCAGGCGGGAATCTGGCCACCACAGCGTAGCTGAAATGCCTGAGGCCCTTTCGCTTCAGCCGCTGCACCAGAAACTGCTCTACCGCGCGGCGCACAGCCGGACGGGCCAGCCGGGCACGCAGGGAGTCGCGGCCGTCGGCCTGCACGGCATCGGGCAACAGGGTGCTAAGGCTGGTGGAGCTGGCCGTGTATGGATACTGGTCGATGGTGACTTGCTGGCCGCTTTGGCGGGCGGCTTCGATGAGGTTGAGCAGCTCATCGGTATGGCCCCAGTTCTGCTGGCCGCCCAGTTTGAGGTGGGAAATCTGCACGGGCACACCGGCCTCGCGGCCTACCTGTAGCGCTTCCTGAATGGCCTGCCGGACGCTGTCGGACTCGTTGCGCATGTGGGTGGCGTAGAGGCCGTGGTAACGGCCGGCCACCCGCGCCAGCCGGACCAGCTCGGGCGTACGGGTATACGTACCCGGAATGTAAATCAGCCCCGACGACAGGCCCACTGCTCCGGCGCGCATGGCGCTGTCCACCAATGCCTCCATGCGGGTTAGCTCCGCCTCCGCAGGCTGCCGCTGGGCCCGGTCCATCACCGCTTTTCGCACCGTTCCCTGCCCCACCAACGAGGCCACGTTTACGGATAGATGCAGGCTATCCAGCTGCCGGAAGTAGCGGCGCAAATCGGGCCGTGAGGAGCCGCAGTTACCGGTAATAACCGTTGTCACGCCATCGTACAGGAAATTGTCCGCCGTGGGCTGGCGCACTTCGTCGTCCTCAATGTGGGTGTGCACATCCAAGAAGCCTGGGGCCACCGCTAGCCCGTGCGCATCCAGCACGGTGTCAGCTGGATAATTGGCGGGCAAGCGACCCACGGCCACAATGCGGCCGTTACGCACGGCCACGTCGCCCAGCGTCCAGGTGTTGCCAGTGCCATCATATAGGCGGCCGTTGCGGATGAGAATATCAGCCCGTTGGGGTATTTGGGCTGTCAGCAGGCCTGGCAGCAACAGCAACGGGAGCAACAGACAAAAGCGCATGCTGCTAAGGTAGCGGTAGAAGACCACCTAAAGCTACAGCCACCCCAGCTCCCGCAATACGGCCTCCGTCACGGCCCGGCGGCTGGCGATGAATTGGTCGTCATTCACGGGGCCGGGCCGGGGCTCTACATTGAGGGCAAAGAAGGCCCGGCGGCCATCCGCACGTTCCAGCCAGCCTACCAGCCAGCCGTTGTCGGGGTTACGGGCGGAGCGGAAACGCCAGCCGGTTTTGCCGTAAAGGGTGTACGCAGGCGTTTTGCGGAGGATAAGCAGTTGCTTCACGGCCCGCTGGTGGCGTTTTTCTATGGGCAGGGTTTCAGCCTGTAAACGACGCAGGAAATCCACCTGCTCAAACTGACTGATGCGTGACTTTCCCCCGAGCCAGAAAGTATCCAGCGTGGCGGGCGTGACTACCATGCCGGGGTAGCGCAGCTTCTGCAGCCACTGCTGGTAGCGCGCTACGCCCACACGCCGGGCCAGCTGCCGGTAGCACGGCACGCACGAAACCCGCAAGGCCCGGGCGTAGGTCATGTCCTCATTCCACTGCGGAAAGCTGCGTTTCACCCCATCCCAGCGGCATATTTCGGCGGTATCGGACAGGGCATCGGTTTGCAGGCCGATGAGCGTGTTGGGAATTTTGAACGTAGACGCCGGCAGAAACCGTTGGCGGCAGCGCTTCAGACGGTAGGCCACATAGCGGCCGGCCGGTTCCTCGCACAGCAGAAATGAGCCCTGCACGTTGTACTGGTCGAATTGCGGCTGCAGGTTGCGCTCCGTAATGGCTGGCGCCGGGGCCGCTGGCCCGGCAGCCCACAGCAACAAGCTCAGCAAACCGAATACCAGCAGACGGATAGAAAGCATACGGTTGGATTGGGTAGTTTCGGCGGCCAAGATAACCTATCGGCCCGGGAACGGGTTTAGGCCAGACTGTTCTATCCATCCTTTTCGATTATCACATGCAACACCGTGAACTGGGCCGCTCCGGCCTGCACATAGCCCCGTTGGTGCTGGGCGGCAACGTATTCGGCTGGACCGCCGACGAAGCCACCTCCTTCCGCGTGCTCGATGCCTTTGTGGCCGGCGGCGGCAACGCCATTGATACCGCTAACGTGTACTCGGCCTGGGCCCCCGGCCACCAGGGCGGGGAGTCGGAAACCGTGCTGGGCAAGTGGCTGAAGCAACGCAACCGCCGCGACGACGTGCTCATCCTGACCAAAGTAGGTATGCAGATGGGCGACGGCACCAAGGGCCTGGCCAAATACTACATCCGCCGCTCGGTGGAAGCATCGCTCCAGCGCCTCCAGACCGATTACATCGACCTCTACCAGAGCCACCAGGATGATGAGACGCTGCCCGTTACCGAGCCGCTGGAAGCCTACGCTGAACTGATCAAGGAAGGAAAAGTACGCGCCATCGGGGCCAGCAACTTCTCGGCGGCCCGCCTGCGCGAGGCCCTGGAGGCCAGCACCACACACGGCCTGCCCCGCTACGAGAGCCTGCAGCCGGAGTACAACCTCTACAACCGCGCTGATTTTGAAAAAGAGCTGCAGCCGCTGGTGCTGGAGTACGGCGTGGGTGTAATTCCCTATTTCGGGCTGGCTTCCGGCTTCCTCACCGGCAAGTACCGCACAGAGGCCGACCTCTCGAAAAGCATCCGGGGCAGCAGCATCGGCCCCAAGTACCTCAACGACCGGGGCCGCCGCATTCTGGCTGCCCTTGATGCCGTGGTGGCCCGTCACCCGGAGGCTACGCCCGCCCAGGTAGCTCTGGCCTGGATTATGGCCCAGCCCGGCCTCACTGGCCCCATTGCCAGCGGCACTACCCCCGAGCAGGTGACGGAGCTGCTGCAGGCCACTACTCTGCAGCTCACCCCCGCCGACGTGCAGGAGCTGAATCAGGCCAGCGCATAGCCTTGCAGCAAGCAAAAAGCCGCCGGTATCATGTCCTGATACCGGCGGCTTTTTGCTACTCCGGTAGTGCCCACGCCCGGGCCGGAGCAGCAAAAGAATCCAGCCGGGCATTGGGTTTTCCGCCATCCGTCCGCATCTTACCGCTTCGTCCGCTCCTTTCCCCGCATGATAATTCGCCCGGCTACCCGCTCCGATCTGCACGCCGTGTACCGCCTGTGGTGCGAGCTGATGGATTCGCATGAGCAGTATCACCCGGTTTTTGGCTACCACCGCATGGCTGAGATAGAACTCAAGCAAGTGCTGCTGCATCGGCTGCGGGAACCCTACACGCGGTTTTTTGTGGCCGACACGCCGGATGGCCTGGCTGGTCTGCTGATTGCCATGTACCAGATTGGCAACAACGGCATGCACTACAAGCGGCGCGGCTACATAGCCGAAACGATGGTGCGCCCGCCCTACCGGCGGCTGGGCATCGGGCGGGAGCTGTTTCTCACGGCCAAAGAATGGCTTCTGCACCAGGGCGCCGACCATCTGGAGCTGCAGGCGGCCGTGGCCAACGAAGTGGGCCGGCGGTTTTGGGCCGCTATGGGCTTCGCGCCCACCACCTACCACCTGGTACTGCCCCTAGTGCCGCCGCCCGGCCCCCACGACTGGCCCGAATAGCGGATCCGGCTTAACTGTCGGCCCTGGCTTTGCGTTAGCTAGTGTATTCCTGCTACGCCAGCTACCTCCGTTGCTTATGCTCCTTGCCACCGATATCCAGCCCTTCGACTGGAACCGTATTTTCTTCTCCGATGAGTCACCGCCTTTATTCCTGCTGGAAGTGGGCCTGCGGTGCTTTCTAACGTATCTGATGGTGCTGGGGGCGTTGCGCGTGACGGGCCGGCGCGGGGTGCGGCAGCTGTCCATCTTCGAGTTGAGCATCATTCTGGGCCTGGGCTCAGCCGCCGGCGACGCCATGCTCTATCATGACACTCCGCTGCTGCATGCGGCCGTCGTATTTGGGCTGGTTTCCGCCATGTATCTGCTCTTCAACCGGCTTACTGAGCGGTTTCCGAAGTTTTCCGACTGGCTGGAAGGCGCCCCGGTGCTGCTGGTGGAAAATGGCGAAATCAACCTGCCCAACTTCACCAAACAGAACCTCACGCAAAAGGAGCTGTTCGGAGAATTGAGGCAGCGGCAAATAGAGCACCTGGGCCAGATCCGCCGCGCCTATATCGAAGCCACCGGTGACGTGAGCGTGTACTTTTTTGCCGATGAGGACGTGCGCCCTGGCCTGCCCATCTGGCCCGAGCGTAAGGCCGACAAACGTCACCGCGCCGAGCAGGCCGGCCAGTATGCCTGTGCCTGCTGCGCCCACATCCAGACGCTGGCTAAAGGTGAGTTGGCCCACTGTGCCGTCTGCCACCACGACGAGTGGCTGCCGGCCTGCGACGCCAAGCGTATTGCGTAGGCCGCCGGCTTATTTCTCTGCGTAGTTGTACGGCACGTAGTTTTCCCACTGCCACGGCGTGGCTGTGTCGCCAAGCAGACGGACCAGCAACGGCCGAAATATTTTGTCGGCATTGGCACTGTTACTGAGCAGGAGCAATGCCTTTTTCTGCTGCGGAAATACTACGCTGTGGTTTTCCCACCCGTCATCGTGCCCTTCTTTAAAATAGGCAGGGCCATATGGCGACTGAAAGGTACCCCAGCCCAGCCCGTAGGCCAGCTGAATGGTTCGGTTGCTGTCCGGGGCGGCCACGGTAGCCAGCGGGCCAAACTGGCTTCTGTACGGAATCCGGACCTGGGGGCGGGTCATTTCGGCCAGCGCGGCGGGTGGCAGCACCCGGCCCTGCATAAGAGCGGCCAGAAACGCGGCGTAGTCGGCGAGAGTGGTTTCGAGCGAGCCGGCGGCCTGGGCTTTGGTGCGTCGGCGCTTTTCCAGCGGCTGGCCCTACTCGTCGTAACCCAGCGCGTAGTTGGCTTCGAAGGCGAACTGCCACACGTAGCTGGTGCGCGTGAGCTGCAAGGGCCGCCACAGTCGCTCCTCACTGAGCTGCAGCAGGTTTTTGCCGGTAGCAGTTTCCACCACCAGCTGTAGCAACTGCAGGCCTTCGCCTGAGTAGCCATAGCGGGCCCCGGGCTCGAATTTGAACCGCAGCTTTTTGTCGGGCTCAATCCAGCGCCAGTTGGGCAGACCCGTGGTGTGCGTAAGGGCCATACGGGCCGTGAGTTTGCGCCACCGCTCGTCACCGGCCAAGTCCTGCCACCCTGCCAGCGCCGGAATCGGCTGGCCCAGGTATTCGTGCAGCGGCTTGTCGAGGTCGAGCTGTTTTTCCTGGACCAGCTGCATCACCAGGCAGGCAAATACCGCCTTGCTTAGCGAGGCCCCGTACATGGCCGTGGTGGGCTGTAGCGGCGTTTTTTCGGCCACGTTGCGGAAGCCAAACGTATGCAGGTAGCGCACCTGATTGTTTTCCAGCAACGCCACCGCCAGCCCCGTTACCCGCGCCGAATCCATCAGCTGCTGCACGGTGCGGTCCACGTCGGCAGGGCGGAGCGTACGGCCGTCGAGGGTGTGAAACGGCCGGGTTGGCTGCGCCGCCAGCGGCTGGGTTGCCGCCAGAATACCCGCAATGAGGAGGAGTGCTTTCATACTGCCCGCGCTGGTTGATTACCAAACGAAGGAAAGATTTTCCGTCAATATTGCCCACTGAACTTTCCGCGCCTTATGCTCCCGTTGCTCTACGTCCACCATATTGCCATCATCAGCTCCGACTACGCCCGCTCCAAACGCTTTTACACCGAGGTGCTGGGGTTACGCATCCTGCACGAAGTGTACCGCGAAGCCCGTCAGTCGTGGAAGCTGGATCTGGCGCTGGGTGAGCAATACGTCATCGAGCTGTTCTCCTTCCCCGAGCCGCCACCCCGTCCCACCCGCCCCGAGGCCACCGGCCTGCGCCACCTGGCCTTTGCCGTGTCGGATATCGAGGCCACCGTGCACCACCTCACCACTCACGGCGTAACTTCGGAGCCCATCCGCACGGACGAGTTTACGGGCCGCCGCTTCACCTTCATCGAGGACCCCGACGGGCTGCCGCTGGAGTTTTATGAGGTGTAAATCGGGCCACAGTGGGTTTGAAATCGTAGAACGGCCCGGTTCCGGTGGTTGGCGCATTGCCCGCCGCCCCCTACCTTGCCCCCATCATGCCCGATACCCCCGCACCACTCCCCTACCTCATCATTGATTTCGACAGCACGTTTACCCAAGTGGAAGGCCTGGACGAGCTGGCTGATATTGCCCTCACCGGCCAGCCCAACCAGGAGGCAGTAGTGGCTGCCATCCGCGCCCTCACCGACCGGGGCATGAGTGGGGAGCTGAAGTTTTCCGAGTCGCTGCGGGAGCGGCTGGCGCTGCTGCCGGCCCGGCGCGAGCATATTGCGCTGCTGGTGGAACGGCTCAAGGGCAAGGTATCGGAGAGTATCCGGCGCAACCGGGGCTTCTTCGAGCAGTTTCCGGGCCGGGTGTACATCGTGAGCAGCGGCTTCCGTGAGTTCATTGAGCCGGTGGTAGCCGAGTTCGGCATCACCCCCGAATTCGTGCTGGCTAATACCTTCACCTTCGACGCCGAGGACCATATTACGGGCTTCGACACGACCAACCCGCTCAGCCAGGACGGCGGCAAAATCCTGCAGCTGCGCCAGCTCGACCTCCAAGGCCCCGTGTACGCCCTGGGCGACGGCTACACCGACTACCAGATCCGCGAGGCCGGCTTGGCTGACCGTTTCTACGCCTTCACCGAAAACGTGACCCGCGACGCCGTGGTGGCCCGCGCCGATGAAGTGCTGCCCAGTTTCGACGAATTTCTCTACCAGAACAAGCTCCCGATGACCCTCTCGTACCCCAAGAACCGCATCAAAGTCCTGCTCCTCGAAAACCCCGACCCGCGCGCCGCTGAGCTGTTCCGCCAGGAAGGCTACCAAGTAGACACCGTGCCCGGCGGCCTCGATGAGGACGAGCTAGCCGCCCGTATTGAGGGCGTGAGCATCCTGGGCATCCGCAGCAAAACCCAGGTGACGGCCAAGGTGCTGGAAGCCGCCAACCGCCTGATGGCCGTGGGCGCGTTCTGCATCGGCACCAACCAGATTGATCTGGTGGGCTGCATGCAGAAGGGCGTGCCGGTGTTCAACGCCCCGTTCAGCAACACCCGCTCGGTGGTAGAGCTGGCGTTGGGCGAAATCATCATGCTGGCCCGCCGCATCCCCGAGAAAAACCCTAAAATGCACCGCGGCGAGTGGGATAAGTCGGCCAACGGCGCCTTTGAGGTGCGGGGTAAGAAGCTGGGCATTGTGGGCTACGGCAACATCGGAAGCCAGCTGTCGGTAGTGGCCGAGGCCATCGGCCTGCAGGTACTCTACTACGATGTAGCCGAGAAGCTGCAGCTAGGCAACGCTGTGAAGTGCCGCACCCTCGACGAGCTGCTCCAGCAGGCCGACATCGTGACGCTGCACGTAGATGGCCGCCAGGAAAACACCAATTTGTTCGGGGCCGACGAGTTTGCCCGCATGAAGCCCGGCGCGCTGTTTCTCAACAACGCCCGCGGCCACGTGGTAGACGTGTCGGCGCTGGCCGCCGTGCTCCGCTCGGGCCACCTGGGCGGGGCCGCCGTGGATGTGTTTCCGTATGAGCCCAAAACCAACCAGGAGAGCTTCGAGAGCGAGCTGCGCGGCCTGCCCAACGTACTGCTCACGCCCCACATCGGGGGCAGCACGGCCGAGGCCCAGCGCAACATTGCCGAGTTTGTGCCCGAGCGGATTATGCAGTACGTGAACACCGGCAACACCCAGCAGAGCGTCAATTTCCCTAACATTCAGCTGCCCGAGCAGCAGGCCCACCGCCTGATCCACATTCACCACAACGTGCCCGGCGTGCTGGCGAGCATCAACAACGTACTGGCCGCGCACCACGTCAACATCCTGGGCCAGTACCTGAAAACCAACGAGCACATCGGCTACGTCATCACCGACATCGACAAGCAGTACGAGCCGGAAGTCATCCAAGCCTTACGGGAAGTGGAGCACACCATCAAGTTCCGAGTGCTGTATTAAATCATTCCCGCCAGCGGCACTGCCTGTTATGTTTTTGCTACTGCTCTCGCCTGTTGCCATTACCGCTCCCACACAGCTGCCCGCGTGGGTACAAACGGCTTGGCAGCAGGCGGACCTTGAGCGAACGTATGTATGCAGCACCTATCTGCAGCCAAGCATTTTGCAGGCTGATTTCAACGGCGACGGGAAACTGGATGTAGCTATTCCAGTGGCCCGACGTGCCTCTTCCAGCCGAGGGCTTGTTATTTTTCACCAAGGCCAGAGTAAACCATTTATTCTGGGTATGTCAGGTAAAATAGGTGCTGAACTTCCGGGGGCCAGTTTTGATTGGGCCAGCCAATGGAAGCTTTACACTAAACGCACCACTTTCGAAGTTACGACCGACAGAAACGGTGATATAAGCGGCACCAGACCAATAAAGCTGCATTATCCAGCTATTGAGTTCAAAAGTGATGAAAGTGGCGGTGGCTTGCTCTATTGGACTGGTCGTACATACCGCTGGCTATACCAGAGTTGCTGACTTACTCTCCGGCTCCCTCGTCGCCGGTGAACTGCTCGAAAGACACGCGGCCGAAGTCGCGCGCGGTGTGCATGTAGGACTGTGCGCTGTCAGGGGAAGCGGAGTGGAAGGTTTCGCCCCCCACACGGTGCAGCCACCAGCGGCGGGTAGCGGGGTCGTGGCGGAAGGTGATGATGCGTGTCCAGCGCCAGCCGCTGCCGCCGTAGTGCTCTAGTGAGAAGTAGCCGTTTTTGATGGTCAGGCCCTGGTATGGGTCGCCCATTACGCCGCCGCAGCCGCCGCACAGCACGGCGTGGTCGTTGCGGGCGGCTAGGCGGTAATCGCCCTGCGCGTTGCCCAGCAGCACTAGCAACGGCCGCAGCGCCTCGCTCCCGAAGGCTTCGGGGTCAGTTGGTACGCTGTCCAGAGCCAGCAGCTTGTCGGGGTAGGCATCCCGGTTCAGGTCGCCGGTGGCCGTGTCGAGGATGCGGTAGCCGGCCGGCACAAACCGGCGCAGCACCACCGAGTCGGGCACCGCAGTCGGGGTAGCCAGCACAGGGGCAGAAACCTCCGTCACACCCACCGTTGGAGTCCCCTTGGTGGCCGTTTCAGGAGCCGATTGACAGGCTGCCAAGAAAACGAGTGCGGCAGAACCTATCGATGGGAGGAATTTATCTGACATCAGAAAAACACGTTAGCAATACCCCGAGGGCCGCCAAAGCTACATATCCAACAACAGCTCCGGACCATTCCGGGCGAATTGTCTCCCTACCCGAAACGCCAACCGGCCGCCCCGAAGTAGTTTCAGGGCGGCCGGTTACGTTGTGATGATTACTACCTAGCGGTGCACTACGCGCTGGGCGGTGCTGCCGGTGGTGGTGGTGAGGCGCAGCACGTACACCCCGGTTTTCAGGGCGGGCAGGCCGGGCAGCGGCTGGGCCACCGATGACAAGGCCTGCTGGCTGCGGTACACCTGCTGGCCGGCCAGGGTGCTGAGGGTAACCGTGACGGGCTGGGTTTCGGAGCCGGCAGGCAAAGCTACCAGCAACTCGCTTTCAAAGGGGTTCGGGAAGGTGGTCAGCACGGCGGTAGCGGCGGCGCGGCGGATTACCACTACCGAGGAGTAGGTAAACGTACCGTCCTGGTCTTCGGCCCGCAGGCGGTAGTAGGCCGTTGGCAGGCTGCTGCTGGCCGCATCCATGTGCTGGTAAGTGTGGGCACTGCTGCTGGTACCGGCGGCAGCCACCGTGGCCACAGATTGGTAGGTGCGGCCATCAGCGGAACGCTCGATTACAAACCGGGCGCTGTTGATTTCCTGAGCGGTAGTCCAGCGCAGCTGGTTGCCGGCGGCCGTGGCCTGGCCAGTGAAGGCCGTGAGCGTCACAGGCAGCGGCCGGGCCACTGATACAATCTGCTCCAGCTGATACACTGTACCGGCCGCGTTGCCTACCAGTAGGTCCAGGTAACCGTCGCCGTCCACGTCCGTCAGCGAAGGAGCTGAGAAGTCGCCCACGTCCACGGCCGTGCCGGCCGCATCCGTAATCAAGGCCAGGGCCGTGAAGGTGGTCAGGCCCGCGCCGGTCTGCTCGGCCCGGTACAGGGTACCGTCCTGGTTGCCCACAATCATATCGATGAGGCCGTCGCCGTCGAGGTCGGTGAATACCGGCTTGGAGTAGTTACCGGCATCGATGTTCACGCCACCTGCCGTCAGGAACGTAGCCGTGGTGCCGAAGGCCCCGTTGGCCGTGGTTTGCTCGTAGCGGCGCAGCAGGCCGTCGGTTGATCCTACAATCAGGTCCAGCAGGCCGTCGTTATCCAGATCCACAATCGAAGGCTTTACCACGTCAGAAGCATCCATGGGCAGGTCGCCGATTTTCACGAACGTGCCGGCATCCACGGCCGACTGCTCGTAGCGGGTGATGAAGCCATCCTGAGCCCCCACCAGCAGATCCAGCAACCCGTCGCCGTCCAGATCAGCCACCACGGGCTTGGCAAACTGGCGGGTGTTGCCGGCGTTATTGTTGTTGATGATGGTGCCATCCGACAGACGCACCTGCCCCGTACTGGTGAAGGTGGTGGAGTTCAGGGCCGACTGCTCGTAGCGCGAAATAGTACCCGTGGCTTCTCCCACCAGCAGGTCCACCAAGCCGTCGTGGTCGAGGTCGGTGGAAGCGGCCGTAGAGTAGGTGCCCACATCAATACCGTTGAAAGAGCTGCTCACCAGCCGGAAATTACCGGTACCGGCGGGCCGCGTAATGGTGAGTGAGCCGAGGCCCAGTGTGGTGCCAGCCGCCGTGGTTACCCGCAGCCGCCCTGAAAGCGCCCCGCGCGGTACCGTTACCTGCACCTGCGTAGCTGAGTTGGAACCCGCCACAATGGGCATCTGCTGGCCATTGAGCAGTACCGACTGCACCCCCGTCAGAAACGTACCCGTGATGGTAACAACCGTGGCGGCACTGACCGGCACTTGCGTCTGGCCCGAAGTACCGCTGGTGGGCGTGAAATTGGCAACTACCGGTGCCTGGGCCCGGGCAGCCAGGGGCAGCAGTAAGCCTCCACCCAGTAATAAAGCAAGCGGCAGCGAAGAGTAGAGCGACGGTTTCATAGGCGGCAAGAGAGGGAGAATGACAAAGCGCGAAACGGGAGAATGACAGCAACTCCGTTTCTTTTTGGCAAAACTATCCCGTCCTGAAACCTCCACCGCCGGATTTCGCTATTCCCCGCTTTTTCGTAGCTGAAAGCTATATATTGGTATCTAAATGGTAGCCTAGCGCGGCCCCGAGTTACCGAATTTGGCAGCTGACAGCCCTTTGCGCGCCGCTAGAGTCTTTCCCGCACCAGCGTCAGGATTCGTTCCATTTCCCGGCGTACTTCGCCGGTAGTGGCCACATGATTGTTATTCAGGAAGCTGAATGCCAGCAGGCGTCCCGATTTGGTACGCAGGTAGCCCACCAGGTTATGGTTGTTGGTGAGGGTGCCGGTTTTGCCCCAGAGCCAGGGCTGCCCCGCTACCGGCCGGTACACGCGGCGTAGCGTGCCCTGACCGCCGCCAGCGGCCAGCAGACCCAGCAGACGCGGCTCGGGCACTTCCTGGTGCAGCTTCAGCAGCAGGGCCACCAGGGTCCGGGGCGTCACTAGGTTCAGGCGCGAAAGGCCGGAGCCATCCACCCACACCGGGGCATCGGGCAGGGTGCGCAGATAGTTGCGCTGCACGGCCCTTATGGCCCGCGCCGTACTCAGCGAATCAGCACTGAGCGAAGAAGCGCACAGGAGCAGCAGCTGCTCAGCCAGAAAATTATCGCTCACCCGAATCATACGGCGGTAGAGCGAATCGACGGGCAGGCCGCGCAACGTGCGCACCGAGTCCTGGGGCCGCAGCCGCAGCGGGGCCAGCAGCACCGGCCGACGCAGCGTGTCCTGCAGCAGCTGGAGCAGCAGGGCCGGGCTGGTCCGGAACGGCGTTTCATCAACCCAGCTGCCGGTGGAAGGCAGCACTGTAAACCTGTTTTCCAGCACTGGCCGGTGCACATGGTCCTCGGCCGGGTTGGGCGTGCCGGCCGGGGCCAGTTCGGTGAGGGGCCGAAAAAACCGGGGCAGCACGCGCGGCATGAGTTGGCCAGCTTTGGCGTAGAAGCGCACCGTGTGGCCGTAAATCGGGAACGGGCCGCGCTCCGGCTGGAAATAGTAATTGTAGTCGTCCCAGCTCCAGCCGGGGCCGAAGGCGGCTACCGTGGGCACCTCGGCGTACATCAACTGCTCGGGCCGGCTCTGCAGAAACGTGAAAGCTCGCCGCGAAGGTACGTCGCCGTGGAGCAGCGTAGGGTCGCCGGTGCCCCAGAACAGGAGCGTATCGGGCCGCAGTACGTAGTGCAGGCTGGGCAGCGAATCAGGCAGCAGCTTGAGGCCGGCGTACAGGCTGAACAGCTTCATGGTGCTGGCAGGCGTGAAGTACCGGTCTTCGTTCAGCCCGAACAGCTGCTGACCGGTGGCCACCTCAGTCAGGCACACACCCACGTTATGCAGCCGCAACACCTTCGATTCGCGCACCAGCTGCTCCAGCCAGGTTAGAGTAGGAGCCGCCGGGCGCGGCGCGGCGGGCACATTGTTCTGGGCAAATACGGCAGCGGGCAACAGCCACAACAGCGCGAAAACACGAAAAAAAGCAACGGGCATAGTGGCCGCAAGATGGCGGATTCGCGGATGAATTGGGCGGATTCGTCGGTTTTTTCGTTCGGCAGTTAAACCAGTGCGCGACATTCACCTCTATGCCAGTAAACCCGGTATTTCCGCCCCCACTTCTTCCTCTTATGAAAGCAACCTGGTTACCCGCCCTCGCCCTGGGCTTCCTACTGGCCCTCACTACGCCAGCCAGCTACGCCCAGCCTTCCGGTCAGCCCGGCCCCGATCAGCCCGCCCGCCGCGAAATCCGGGCGTACGTGCAGCAGAACGTGCTGCCTACTGTGCGGCAGCAGCGTCAGAAGCTGGAGCCCCGGCTCTCCACTTCCGATAAAGCCCAGCTGGCTGTGTACCGCGCCCAGCTCCACGACCTGCGCCAGCGCGGAAAAGACTTACGGCAGGCTGCCCGTTCCACCACTACGGCAACCGCTCGGCCTGCCTTTACCGAAGCGCAGCAACAACAGCTTCGGGAGTTGCACACCGAAACCCGCTCCCTGCTGCTCAGTGTGAGTCAGCTGGCCCAGAAGTACGACACTGAAATAGCTCGTCTTGCGCAGGAGCTGAAGCCGCAGAAGGAACAATGGGCCGCCGATTTGCAGGCCATTACTACCCGCCACGCCAGCCCAGAGCAGGCCGCCCACCGAAGCAAGCACCACCGCCGCGACGCCTTATCCCGCTTCTTTCAGCCAGCGGCCTTTCTGCTCCTCGACCCAGCAGCGCAGACACCCACCCTGCCGGCTCCTACGGGTACCCGGGTGTATCCCAACCCTACCGCTACTGCCACGCAGCTCGACTACGAGGTACAGAAAGCCGGCGCGGTGACAGTAGAACTGCTGGACGGCCGGGGCAACACCCTGCGCACCGTGCATTCGGAAAGCAAGCAGGAAAAAGGCCCGCACAGCTTGCCCGTGGACGTCGCCGACCTGCCCGTGGGCACCTACTTCTTTAAAATAACTACCCGCACCGGGGCCGAAACCAAGCGGTTCGTGAAAGAATAAACGCCGGCCTCTGCCGTTCCAATATCCTGCCTTCTTAGGTCGTTAGTCAGCCAGCCAGCCCGTAGCGGGCTGGCTTTTTTGTACCCAGGCGCACCGGTGCCTGTCAGTTGAGTTATTGCTCCTGAAACCGCTCTATCTTTACGCCTATGTTGCGCTCCTTCCTTACCTGGTTTCTCCTGCTGACTACGGCTATCCTAGTGGCGGCCTGCTGCGGCTCCACAGCCTGCGAATGTGACGATGAGTTTGCTGATGCCGTGGGCCTGCGTTTCAGCACCGATACCCTGGGCACCGGTCCCCGAAAAGGGTTTCTCTCGGCCGAAATTGCGACGGTGTACCTAGTGCGCACACCCCTAGATACTGCCCAGCGCCCCCGGACTGAGACGGTCACTCTCACCCGCTCACGCAGCCAGGCCATTACCCAGCCCATCATCATCAACAACGCCACGCCCTTCACCCGGGCCGGCAACCGCAACCTCGACCAGTACACCTACGAGCTGTACCTAGCCCCTAGCCTGAATGCTACGCCTACTTTCCGTTACCTGATCAACCGGGTAGAGCTACGGACCGATTATGAGGCCGATGGGTGCTGTACCTGCTTCCAGAACAGCAACAAACTGGTGTACGTGAACGGTAATCCGACCCCGCTGAACCAGACGGACCCCACCGGAGAAAACCAGCTGCGGTTCATTGAGGTCACTAAGCCCTAGGTAACGGTTGGCTAACGTCCGGGCGGGCAGTTACGCCGTATAAGAACCATTCCGCCGCCCTGGCCGCTTATGGCCGCGCGGAAAGCGCCTTTGCTTGTTATGCTGAAAGAACCTACGCCGGCCGTTTCCCCCACGTTTCCTTTCCGGACCACGCTGAGCCTGGAGCCGCTTATTGCTTATTGGCGGGCGGGCGAGGATTCGCAGAATGCGGGTATTGCCTTGTTGTCCCGTTCAGTAGGCCAGGAAGTAGCCGCCGCTGAATGGGCCCGGGGCACCATCTCCGACCTGACCATGCTGGAGTGCAACTGCGACCTGGTGGAGACGCTGATGTTGGCCGTGTTTCCCCCGGCGTCCTTCAATACCGACATTGCCGGGGCCATTCCGCCGTTTCAGCGGCATAGCTTTTATCATACGCCGCGCTTCGCCCAGGTGCTGCTGAACGCAGCCAACACTATTAAGCAGCCGCTCAATATTGATATGCGCCAGCTGGAGGTGTACACCACCCGCATGGCCTATCAACTGATTCTAGAGAAGGTGTACGGGGTGCAGCTGCCCCTGCAGGGCAGCATCATTTTTACCGTTCCCGACTACAGCATCGGCCTGTACCGGCATTACAGCGTCGAGTTCAACTCCACGTTCCTGGAAGTGCAGCTCCACGGCGAAAAACCGGAACTGACGGCTGAACAGCTCGATTTTCTGAGCCGCAACCCTCAGCGGAGTGAGCTGTGGCTGGAACTACTGCCCCCCGAGCATTTTGAGCTGGTAGGCTTCAATATTCTGCACCTGGTAGATGTTACGGAACAGGAAATTCTTTCGGAGCTGAAGTACGACTTGCTGGAGCGGGACGTGCTGCAGGCGTCTGACCGGCTGGAGCAGATTCAGGAGAAGCTGCGGGTGCTGTTCGGCAAGCCGTTTCTGCAGCTCGGTATTGCCGCTTACGATGAAAAGAAGCGGGCCTTCGTGGATTTCGGCCGCAAAATCAACCACAGCTTCCTTACCAAGCAGCTGCACAACCCCGATGCCAGCTCCGGCTTCCGCCAGATTTACAGCCAGCTCTGGCAGCACCGCCAGCCGCTGGTGATTGAGGACGTCGAAAAAGCCGACATCCCCGAGGACCTGCGCCAGCAGATTCTGAGCCTGGGCATCCGCTCGGCCATTCTGGCCCTGCTGCCCTACGGCGACGATACGGTGGGCCTGCTGGAGCTGGGCTCCCCCAACGTAGGCGACCTGAACGAGTTCAGCCTGGAAAATGTGAACCAGTTTGTGCCTTTGTTTGCAGTGGCGGTGAAACGCAACGCCGAGGACATTCAGACGCGGGTGCAGGCCATCATCAAGGAGAAGTTCACGGCCATTCACCCCACCATGGAGTGGCGCTTCACGGACGCGGCCCAGAACCTGCTCCAGAAGCTGGAAGACGGCAACCGTCAGGCCGAAATGGAGGATATCGTGTTTCATGATGTGTACCCGCTGCACGGCTCCAGTGACATCCGGGGCAGCAGTGTGGCCCGCAACGAGGCCATTCAGGGCGACCTGATTGAGCACCTCACCCTGGCCGGCAAGGTCCTGAAAAAAGCCTCCGAGTTTCAGCAGCTACCCATTCTAGATGAGCTGAAATTCTACGTAAACAAGAACCTGCGCCGCCTGCGCCAGGGTATCCTCACCGGCGACGAGGTGAGCATTTTCGAGTCCATCCGTACCGAGATGGAACCCTTGTTTGAGTACCTGGGCCAGAACACGCCCGAACTGCAGCCCGTTATCCGGCAGTATTGGTCCAATATCGACCCTGAGCTAGGTATCCTCTACAAGCGCCGCAAGGCTTTCGAGGAAACCACCACTCTGCTCAACGATGCCGTGAGCAGCTACCTTGACGAGGAAGACGCCAAGGCCCAGGCTATGTTTCCACACTACTTCCAGCGCTTCAAAACCGATGGCGTGGAGCACAACATTTACGTGGGCGCGGCTTTGGTGGAGGACAAGCCCTTTGACCTAGTATTCCTGAAAAACCTGCGGCTGTGGCAGCTGCTGGTCATGGTGGAAATCACGCGCCGTACTGCTGCCCTGCGGCCCACGCTGCCCGTGCCGCTCGAAACCACCCAGCTCATCCTCATCCATAGTCAGCCTCTGAGCATCCGGTTTCGCCAGGATGAGCGCCAGTTCGACGTAGACGGAGCCTACAATATTCGCTACGAAATCATCAAGAAGCGCATTGATAAGGCCACCGTGCAGGGCACCGGGGAGCGGCTCACCCAGCCCGGCCTGATTGCCCTGGTGTACAGCCAGCAGCGCGAAGCCGACGAGTACCTGGAGTATATCGACTATCTCCAGGATCGGGGGCTGCTGGAACCCGAAATCGAGGAGCTGGAGCTGGAAGAATTGCAGGGCGTAAAAGGCTTACTGGCCCTGCGCGTGAAGGTAAAATTGTGAGTTTATAAATCTGTAACGGGGTAGCGAACAGCTAAAAAAGCGTCATTCCGAGCTTGCCGAGGAATCTCTCGTGCTGACGTCTGAATACGATTGCAACTTCAGCGCGCGAAATTCCTCGGCAAGCTCAGAATGACGTTCTTCTTTACTTGCTGGCTCCTCCCTTCACTGCATCACCTGCTGTTCCTCCCGCCAGAAGAAGCGCAGAGCAATCCGTAGCAGAATCAGCCACAACAGGCCGCCGGCAAAGCCGGCCGCTACGTCGGTAGCGTAATGCACGTGTAGGTACACCCGCGTAAGACCAATGCCCATAGCAAACGCCAGCAGCAGCACGGCCCACGCCGGGTGTCTCCGGTGTCGCCACAGAATCCAGGCTAGGCAACCGTACAGGGCCAACCCAATCATGGCATGGCCGCTGGGAAAGCTCAGGCCCGGCTGGAAGTATAGAGCCGATGAAGGCCGGACGCGGTGAAAATGGGTTTTGAGCAGTTGGTTCAGCAGCGCGGCCCCGACTACCGCCAGAAAAACTTCCAGTGCCTCGCGTCGGTGTCCCCGCCACCGCATGAGTACCGGAATACCGATACCGGCCGCTACCAGCCACGGCAGCGAGGCAAAAAACGTGAGGCTCCGTACCGGCCCCGTCAGGCCGGGAGCGGCGGTGCGCACCGCATCCAGTTGGCGGAAAGCCCAGGTATCAAATTGCACGGAATGGGCCACGAAGACGACCCGCGTGAGGTAGAAGAACCCCAGTGCCGCTCCCACAAATACCCCGCCTACTACCAGCGCCTCCAGCGTGAGCAGGCTAAACAAGGCCAATAGCCGGGCCGTCAGGTTCTTCATACAGCACGGATTTTCGCTGATTACGTGTGATTACGCAGATAATGGCGGTTAACTCTGTTCACCTCCGGCCTGCTCACAAAAAATCTGCGCAGGCAGCGAAAATGTAGCACACAAAAAAGCCGACCCATTTCTGGGTCGGCTTTTGTGCGCTCGGGGAGACTCGAACTCCCACACCTTGCGGAACTGCCGCCTGAAGACAGCGCGTCTACCAATTTCGCCACAAGCGCAGCACTTTTATCTTCTGACCTCCGAGTGAGTGTCATTTGATGCTGCAAAGATAGGGGCATTTTCCGACGCGTGTCAAGCTTTACGCTAAAAAAAGTCAGATTATTTTCTTTAAAATATTTCGATTCTGCGCTATATAGGCTGTTTTTCAGTCGTTTGCAGCGTGTTTCTGAATCGTTTTTTTATTTCAATTTCCAGCCGTTTCAGCAGTGGTATGGCTACTACCAGCCACGCGGCTCCGGCCGTGAAGCCAGCCAGCACATCGGTAGCGTAATGCACCCGCAGGTATACTCGCGTCAGGCCAATGAGCAGGATAACACCGACTAACAGTGCCACCAGCGCATAGCGCCAGCCCGGCCGGCGGACGTGCGTCCAGACCAGGTAAATGAGCAGGCCGTAGAACGAGGCCGAAATCATGGCGTGGCCGCTGGGAAAGCTCAGGCCTGAGGCCGATACCAGCGGCAGCAGCGGCCGGGGGCGGTTGTAAAACTGCTTTAGCACTAGGTTCAGCGTGATGCTGCCCAAGGCCACCACCGGCACCAGCAGCGAGTACCACCGGTGCCGCCGCAGGAGCAGAAACCAGTTGACCAGCAACCCGGCCGCACCGGTTATAAAGTTGCGCGAAGCCAGAAAGGTAATGCCCTCTACCCATTGCTGCCGGTCCGGTCCCAGCAGCCGACGCGTCCAGCGGAAAGCTTCCGCATCGAAGGTGGCGGCATCCTGGTCGAATACTTCCCGGCCCAGCGCCAGAAACAGCACTACCCCCAGGGTGCCAAGTGCCAAGGTAATGGCAAACTCGGTCAGGAACAAGGTAAAACCGGCCAGCAACCGCCGCAGTTGGTCATTCATGGTGCCTTGATACGTAGGAATGGGTTCCTTGGTGTTTGGTTGCCGCAGTGCATCTTGCCGCCAATCCATTTCCGCTATGCCCACCCTCCCCGATTCCGGTTTTGATTTCGTAGCCGCTTTTTATGATCCACTGGCCCGACTGGTGTACGGCACCTCCCTGCGCCGGGCCCAGCAGGAGGCTCTGGAGGCCGGGTTACCGGCGGGTATTTCCCGAATGCTCATCATCGGGGGCGGCACGGGGTGGGTGCTGGGTGAGGTACTGCGACGACGGCCCACAGCTCGCCTTGTATATCTGGAAGCTGCGCCCCGGATGCTGCACCGCAGCCGCGCATGGCTGCACCAGCACATGCCCCAGCACATGGCGCAGGTAGAGTTCCGGCAGGGCACGGAAGCGGCCCTACAGCCGCAGGAACAGTTTGACGCAGTGCTGACATTCTTTTTTTTGGATCTGTTTGAGCCGGTGCGCCTGCGGGCTTTGGTGGCGCGGCTTCGGGCGGTGTTGGCAACGGGCGGCGTATGGCTGCTGGCCGATTTTGGGTTGCCCCAGGCTTGGTGGCAAAGCATGCTGCTGGGGCTGATGTACCATTTTTTTGGCCTGACCACCGGTATCAGTGCCCGCCAACGGCCACCTATCGAGGCCGAATTGTACCGCGTGGGCCTGCAGCCGGAAGCTGCCGGGCAGTTTTTTGGGAGGATGGTAGAATCCAGCGTCTGGCGTGAGGTGTGAATTACTAGTTGTGAGTTGCGGGTTACCGGCAGAACGTCATTCCGAGCCTGCGAAGAATGATGTTCTGCCGGTAACCCGCAATTGATGAACTCGCAACGGAAAGCCGTAGGTTCGCGTCTGTATCCATCTTCTACCTGTTTCCTGACTGAATTATGCGGAAAACCGCCGCCCTGCTGTTGGTAAGCCTGCCGCTGGCCCTGAGCCGTCCCGTGCAGGCCCAGGCTCCCGTGCATTATGATCTGGCCTTCCCGAATGCTGTTCACCACGAAGCCCGCGTGACGGTTACGTTCCGGGAGCTGCCGGCCGGCCCGCTGCAGGTACGTATGGCCCGCTCCTCACCGGGCCGCTACGCCCTCCATGAGTTTGCCAAAAACGTGTACGACGTGCAGGCCACCGACTCCAAAGGCCAAGCCTTATCGGTGGTGAAGCCGGACCCCTACGGCTGGAATGTGACCGGTCACGACGGCACGGTAGTATTCACCTACACCCTGTTCGGCGACCGGACCGACGGCACATATGTCGGCATTGATGCCCGCCACGCCCACCTGAACATGCCCGCCACGCTGGCGTACGCGCAGGGCTTGGAGCAGCGGCCCGCCGCCGTGAAGTTTCAGCTACCCGAGGGCTGGACGGTGGCCTCCCAGCTCAAGCTCGAAGCCGGCGGCACCTGGACCGCACCTCACCTGCAGTACCTGATGGACTCGCCCACATCACTGGGGCCGCAACAGGTGCGCAGCTGGCAGGAAGCCGGCCGCACCATTGAAATGCAGGTGTTGCACGATGGTACGCCCGCCGAGCTGGACGCCTACGTGGCTAACACGAAAAAAGTGGTCAAGGAAGCCGCCGCCATCTTCGGGGGGTTGCCGCCGTACGATTTCGGCCGCTATACCTTCATAGCCAACTACCTGCCCCAGACCAGCGGCGACGGCATGGAACACCGCAATTCCACCAGCCTCACCAGCAGCCGCCCCTTGCGCGGCCCCGGAGCCATTAATAACCTAGGCACGGTAGCGCACGAATTTTTCCATGGCTGGAACGTGGAGCGCCTGCGGCCCCAGGACCTGGAACCGTTCGATTTTCAGCGGGCTAACATGAGCAGCAACCTGTGGTTTGCCGAAGGCTTCACGCAGTACTACGGCGAGCTACTGTTGCGGCGGGCCGGCGTACACACCGATGCGGAATACGCCAAGGAAGCCCTCAGCGGTATGGTAGACGCTATGCTGAACATGCCAGGCCCTAAGCGGTACTCACCGGTGTACATGAGCCAGCAGGCGCCCTTCGTGGATGCCGCCGCCGCCATCGACCCCAACAACCGTTCGAATACCTACCTGAGCTACTATTACATCGGGGCGGCCAATGCGTTGGCCCTGGATCTGGAGCTGCGCAGCCGCTTCAAAACCGACCTCGATACCTACATGCGCACCCTGTGGCAGGAGCACGGCACGCAGCAGAACTACGCCCCCGCCAAACCCTATACTCTCCGCGACCTGCAGCGGGTGCTAGGCACCGTAACGAAGGATACGGCCTTCGCCGGGCAGTTTTTCCGCCAACATATTACGGGCCACGAGCTGCCGAAATACACTGAGTTGCTGGCTCCGGCAGGTATGCTGGTGCGCCCGGCCCGCGCCGGGCAGGCCACCTTGGCGGCCCGCCTGCAATTCAACCCCGACAGTACTGCTATGCTGGGCACCACGCTGCTGGGCAGTCCCCTTTATGAGGCTGGCCTTGACCGGGAAGATGTACTGCTGAAGCTGGACGGCCGCAAACCCACCAGCTCCAAAGAGGTGCAGGCACTACTGGCTGCCCACAAACCCGGCGACGTGCTGCCCGTGGAATACCGCACCCGGGGCCTTGTGCGCACCGCTTCGGTAACGCTGCAGGAAGACAATACGCTGGAAGTAGTGACCTACGAGGACGCCAAACGCCCCGTCACGAGGGCTCAGAAGAAATTCCGAGAAGCGTGGCTGAACGGCAAGACCAAGTAGCAAACTCATCACAGACTATGCACCGGTCCGGCAGCTTCCAGCGGCCGGACCGGTTGTCGTTTGGGGCCTACTGCGCGAAGTCGGAACAACGCCAATTGCCGGACCTGTACACAACCTGATAGACTTTCAAACGGCTAGATCACGCGGTTTCCTCATCGGCAGGGTCGCCCAGGACTTTCACCTTTTCGCCCCACCACCGGCGGCCGTCCGTCAGGTCATAGCCAGCATCAACTACCACGCGGCGCAGATGTACGTTCGCGCCAACATGGGTATTGCCTAACAGCACGCATTCTTCCAACACGGCCCCGGCTGCCACCGTCACGCCCGGCCCCAGCACGCTGCGGCGCACGGTGCCCGCCACCCGGCAGCCAGGAGCCAGCAGGCTGTCCGCTACCTCACTACCGGCATCCAGCCGGGCCGGCGGACGCGGTAAAGCCAAGGTATAAAGGGGCCAGTCGGGGGCGTCCAGCGGCACGCCATGGCCGTCGAGCACATCCATGTGGGCCTGCCAGTACGCCTGCGGGATACCCACGTCGCGCCAGTAGCTTTGCAAGGGGTAGGCGTAGGCGTGGCCGTTCTGCACTAGGGCAGGCAGCAGGTAGTCGCCGAAATCCTTGAGGTTGACATGCCGGGCGGCCAGCTCCGTGAGCGTGCTATCGAGCGTGGCCATATCGTAGAGAAAGACCTCGGTGGTAATCGTGTCCGACAGCGGCCGGGTGGGTTTGTAGGCGAAGCGCTGCACCCGGCCGGCCCGGGTCAGGCGCACGTTGCCGAAGCGGGAGGCCGTATCGTGGGGCGGTACGGGCGTGGTGACCATCGTCAGGTGGGCGCGGCGGTGCAGGTGCTCGGCCAGCACCGCCCCAAAATCGAGGGTATAGAGGTGGTCGGCCGACAGCACCAGCAGCACATCGGGGGCAAATTCCCGGATCAGGGGCAGCTGGCGGTAGAGCGCATCGGCGTTGCCGCCCGCAAAGCCGCCGCCCTCGGGGCCCGTGACGGGTGGCAGCACCCGCAGCCCGCCGTAAGTGCGGTCCAGGTCCCAAGGCCGGCCGCCGCCGAGGTGGTCGTTGAGCGTGTGCAGCTCGTAGGATTCCAGCACCCACACGTCGGTCAGGCCCGAGTTGACGCAGTTGGAAAGGGCGAAATCGATGAGCCGATACGTACCGGCGAAGGGCAGCACCGGCTTGGCCCGCCGCCGGGTAAGGGCACCCATGCGGGAGCCAGCCCCGCCAGCCAGTATCAGCACCAGCACTTTCTGGCCGTGCAGGCGCGTGCCACGGGCCTGGTTGAGAACGGGAGTTTGCATACGCGGGAGGTCAGGTAGAGGCTTGTACTTACGCAGCCCCCGCCCCAACCGCCGAAACTACCTCCACGCTATTCGCCTCCCAGCAGCCGCCAGGCCACGGACCCCACAAAGCAGACCACCCCCAACATCAGAATCCGCAGGCCGTGTGCCTGATCGGCGCGGCTGAAGGCCCGCACGATGCGGCAGTCGGGCAGCTGCCGGGTATGCCGGTACAGGTGCCAGCCGATAAACATGGCCACCAGGCCGCCCAGCAGCGCCACCGCGTAGCCAAACAGCACCCAGGCCTTTTGCGACGGCTCGGGCTGGGCCAGATCATGGAGGCGCTGCAGCCGCAGCCGCTCTATCAGCGCCGGGCTGACCTCCTGACCGCGCTGGTGCAGAATGCGGCGGGCCAGGGCTACATCGAAGCTGTTCCACTCATCGGGCTTGAGCAGGACGTCCAGCAGCTCCTCCTCCGTGAAGCGGAACAGGTAGTGGTCGGCCGGCGCGGTGGCCGTCAATTCCTCATCGATGGCCCGTTCCAGCGCCCGGACGGCCTCCATATCCGTTGGCCGCACCTGCACCACGAAGTAGGAGTTGGTAGGATTGAACGCAAACGACGGGTCGATGCGCGGCTGGTCCAGAATGGTTTCGTAAGGAATAGCGTGCTGGTGTAGCAGTTGCAGCAGCGGCTGGGCTACTTCTACGTTCGGAAAACGCTGATAGGACTGGAACTCGCTCATGAGTATAGCAGGGATAGGACGAAGTAAAGTTGCGTTTTTTCTCTTGGCATGCACCACTTCGGGCCGGCTGCCGTTTCGTACCTTAGCTACCGGTATTTACCCGCTGCCGGGCCGCCCTCTGCTTATGATCCGACCTTTTTTGCTTCTGACTGGCCTGTTGCTGACTTTCGCCGCCCAGGCTCAGACCACCGAGCCCACCCGGCCGCGCCTGGGACTGCAGCCGCGCTACCATCTGGAGGCCGGGGCCACGTTTGCCGGCCGCTACGGCTCGGCTACCTACCTGAGCCCCACGGTTTCGCTCCCGCTCACCAAGCGGCTGTCCGTATTCGGGGGCGTTACCTACCTGCGCGCCACGCCGGGACGGGCCTACGCGCCGTTCGGCGAGGCGGGTCGGGCTTTCCCAATTGCCACGAACCATTACCTGCTGCAGGGCGGCGGGCAGTATGCCGTGTCGCCACGCCTCATCCTCACTGGCTCGGCCTGGAAGGATCTGACGCCCGCCAACAGCTTCACCGTGAATCCGTACGCCGGCTTCGGGGGCAACTTGGGTACGGGCGTGAACCTGCGGGCCGATTACCACATCACCGAGAACTTCTCCGTATCGGGCGGGGTACGGGTGAGCAACGGGGCTACGGCGTATCCGGGAGGAGGCTATTCGCCCCTGTTCGGGCCGGGCACGCCGCTGGGGTACTAGCGTTGCCGGTTGAACGAGTACGAGTACGGGCAATCTGAACCAGCTTCGGATTGCCCGTTTGTTTTGCCGTTTCTTTGGGCTGATTTTCTGCTGCATTCCTTGCTTTTATGGCCTCTGCTCCCCGATTCGTTTCCAATCCGCGCCTGCCTGTTATCAAGCCCAACTACCCCGGCAACAAGATGATCGGGCGCGAATACTGCAACGGCGAGGAACTGTACGAGCCCGGTTTTAGCACCGTCATCAAGTGGCAGCTCAGCACCAACCCACAGAAAGAGGAGAAGAAAGCCGATACCTGGGTGCCAACGGTAGTTGACTGCACGGCCTTTCTGCAGGGCTCTGAAGACGGGCTGGTGTGGCTGGGCCACGCCTCGTTTGTGCTGCGGGTAAGCGGCAAGACGTTGGTGTTCGACCCGGTCCTGTTTTCCTCTCTGGGACTGCGCCGCCGCCACGGGCTGCCCTGCTTGGTGGAACAGCTCACCGACCTCGATTACCTGCTGCTCAGCCACGGCCACCGTGACCATTTGGATGAGAAATCAGTTAAACTGCTAGCCCGTCAGAATCCGCAGTTGCGCACGTTCGGGCCGTTGGGCATGGCAGGACTGCTGCGCGGCATGGCACCGGGGTTGCTGGTGCAGGAAGCCGGCTGGTGGCAGCAGTTTGACTTGGGGCCGGATGCGCCGTTTGAGCTGTTTTACCTGCCCGCCTCGCACTGGCACCGCCGCGGCCTTGCCGATTTGAACACCGTACTCTGGGGCTCCTTTCTGCTGCGCCTGCCCGATGGCCGCACCTTGTACTTCGCCGGCGACACGTCCCAGGCGGGGCACTTCGAGGAGATTGAGCGGCAGTTCGGCCCCCTGGATATCGTGCTGATGCCGATTGGGGCCTATAAACCAGCCTACATGATGCAGATGAGCCACGTAAACCCGCATGAGGCGGCCAAAGCGGTGAACCAGCTGCGCGCCGGCCACATCGTGCCCATGCACTACGGCACCTTCGACCTGAGCGACGAGCCGGCCTCCGAGCCTTTGCAGCAGCTCCGGCACGTAGCTCAGGGTGGCATGCTGCGCGGCGAGCTGCACGCGCCCGCCGTAGGGGAAGTGCTCCGCTGGCAGGAGTGGGAGTAAGCCGGGTTGCCGGGTGCCGGGCAAATTGCATAGCGTGTAGTTAGCCGCTTGTTGGTAGCTTTGATACCTTATTTCATCTGCGGCCGACGGCTTGTTGCTTTTTTCCCTCGAACTGGCAACTCGTAACCGGCAACCGGTAACTGCTTCTCCATGTCCCCCACCCTCGTTCTGAGCCTGATTGCGGGCTATTTCGTCGTCCTTATCATCATCGCCTACCTCACCTCCCGTAAGGTGACCAGTGAGTCGTTCTTCATTGCCAACCGCAACGCGCCCTGGTATATGGTGGCCTTTGCCATGATTGGCACTTCGCTGTCGGGCGTCACGTTCATTTCCATTCCCGGCATGGTGGCTTCGCAAAGCTGGAGCTACATGGCCGTGGTGCTGGGCTATATTGTGGGCTACCTAGTGATTGGTACCGTGCTGATGCCCTTGTACTACCGCATGCGGCTGGTAAGCATTTATACCTACCTGGAGCAGCGGTTCGGGTTCTGGAGCTACAAAACTGGAGCACTGTTTTTCCTGATTTCCCGGGCGGTGGGGGCCGCTTTCCGGCTGTTTCTGGTGGCGGGCGTGCTGCAGTTTGCCGTGTTTGATGGGCTGGGCGTGCCGTTTGCCGTTACCGTTACGGTCAGCATCTTCCTGATTTACCTCTATACATTTCGGGGGGGCCTGAAAACCATCCTCTGGACCGATACTTTCCAGACCCTGGCCATGCTCGTGTGCGTGGGGGTGAGCATTTACCTGATGGCCGACGAGCTGAACCTGGGTTTTGCCGGACTAGTGAAAACGGTGAAGGAAAGCACTATGTCGCAGATTTACTTCTCCGACCCCAAGGACGATAAGTTCTTCTGGAAGCAGTTTGCCTCGGGCGCGTTCATCACCATCGTCATGACCGGCCTTGACCAGGACATGATGCAGAAAAACCTGAGTTGCCGCAGCCTGCCCGACGCCCAGAAAAACATGTTCTGGTTTACGCTAGCCATTGTGGTGGTGAACGTATTCTTCCTCTCGCTGGGCGTGCTGCTCTACCAGTTTGCCGCCGCCAAGGGGATTGCGCTGCCCATGAACCCGGCCACCGGCAAGGTCATCGGCGACAATGTGTTTCCTCTGCTGGCCACCAACCACTTCAGCCTGTTTGCCGGCATCGTGTTCATTCTGGGCATCATTGCTGTTACCTACGCTTCCGCCGACTCAGCCCTCACGGCCCTGACGACCTCCTTCTGCGTGGACATGCTCGACATCAAGCAGTATGACGAGGCCAAACAGAAGCAGCTGCGCCAAGCCACGCATTTCGGCTTCAGCATCGTGCTCATCATCATCATCCTGATTTTCCGGGCCATCAACGACCAGAGCGTAATCACCTCTGTGTTTAAGGCGGCAGGCTACACCTATGGGCCGCTGCTGGGCCTGTTCTCGTTCGGCATCTTCACCAGCCGGGGCCTGCACGATAAGCTGGTACTGCCCGTGTGCGTGGTAGCTCCGCTGCTGACGTGGTTTATCAACGCCAACTCCAAAGCCTGGTGGGGCTACGAGTTCGGCTTCGAGATTCTGATGCTCAATGGGCTGATTACCTTCCTGGGTTTGCTGGCAATTTCGCGCGCCCGTAACCTCGAATTGAACCCGGTTGCCTAGGGGTTGTTTAGGGAGGCGTACCTTTGCGTCAGAGGTAGCTTATCTGAACGTCATGCTGAGCGCAGCCGAAGCATCTCCCCTGCTTCGTTGCAATGAGCATAGATTATCCTCGGTAGAGATGCTTCGGCAAGCTCAGCATGACGGACGTTCATTTCAACCCGCCACTCCTCCCAACCCTGCCAGCCCTATGAAACATGCGTTCTTCATCTTCATGCTCGTAGCTTTGGCCGCTCCGGCGGCGCAGGCCCAGCAAACGGCTCCGGCCCCCAAGCAACCAATCGAGCTGCAGCCTGGCCGGATGCAGGCCCAAGCCAAACCCGCCGCTAACCGCCCCGATGCGCCCCCCCAGTTTCCGGGCGGAGCGCAGGGCCTGGGTACGTTTTTTCAACAGAACCTAAAGTATCCGGAAGCGGCCAGCGTCAAGCAAATCAGCGGCAACGTGGTAATGACCTTCACGGTAGAAGCCGACGGCCACCTCACCAACCCCTCAGTAGTGCAGCCCCTCAGCCCCGAGTGCGATACGGAGGCGCTGCGGGTGCTGGGCCTGATGCCGGCCTGGAAACCGGCCACCCGCAAGGGGCGGCCCATTGCCACCCAGGTGCGCCTGCCCATCCCCTTCGGCAACTCCGAAGGTCTGAAGGTAGAACAGGGCAAGAATAAATTTGAATAGTGTCTCTGGTAGTCAGTAATGGGTAGTAAGTAGTGAGTAACCGGTAATCCTGCCATAACTACTCATTACCCATTACTGACTACTTACTTTAGCAAAATGGCAGCCAGAAGCGGAATGAATACCAGTGGCCAGGCGGGGGCCGACGCCCCCAAGGTCAAGCTTACCAAAGAGAGTTTTCAACAAGGTCTGCGGATTTTCCGCTTCACGCTGCCATACCGCGCTAAGTTTATTGTGGGCATGGTGCTTCTGACGCTGTCCAGCGCCACAGTTATGGCTTTCCCCTGGATTATCGGCAAGCTCACGGACACGGCCAACGGCCAGCCGGTACGCCTCAACGGCACCACGCTCACCATCAATCAGATTGCGCTGGGACTGTTTCTGGTAATTTTGCTGCAGGGTATCTTCTCGTTCGGGCGGATCTGGTTTTTTACCCAGGTAAGTGAGTTTACCGTGCGCGACATCCGGCAGGCGCTCTACCGTAAATTCGTGACGCTGCCCATTCCGTACTTTGAGAAAAACCGCGTAGGCGCCATCACCTCCCGCATCACCTCCGATGTGGGCATTATCCAGGACTCGTTTTCGCTCACGCTGGCCGAACTGTTCCGGCAGGTGATGACGCTGGTGGTGGGCATTATCTTCATCATGGTGGTGTCGGTGAAGCTGTCGTTGTTTATGCTGCTCACTTTTCCGCCCATTGTGGTGCTGGCCATGGTGTTCGGCAAGAAAATCCGGGTGCTGGCCAAAACGACCCAGGACGAGTTGGCCAAAACCAACGTCATTGTGGAGGAAACCCTGCAGGGCATCAACACCGTGAAGGCCTTCACCAATGAGCAGTTCGAAACGAGCCGCTACACCTCCTCGCTCACCAAAACCGTGCAGGCGGCCCTGAAAAGCAACCTCTACCGGGGCGGTTTCGTGTCGTTCGTGATTATCGGGCTGTTTGGGGGCATTATTTTGGTGCTGTGGCGGGCGGCCTCGCTGGTACAATCGGGCCAGATGTCCATCGGCGACCTGACGCAGTTTGCGCTCTACACCATCTTCATTGGAGCCTCCGTGGCGGGGCTGGGCGAGCTGTACGGCAAGGTGCAAAGCACGCTGGGCGCTTCGGAGCGCATCCTGGAAATTTTGGATGAACCCACCGAACCCACGCACCAGCCAAGCGCGCTTCCCATCCGCCTGCGGGGCGATATTGCCTACGAGCATGTCGCCTTCCAGTACCCTACCCGCCCCGATCTGACGGTGCTCCAGGACATCAGCTTCTCCATCCGGGCCGGCGAGAAGATTGCGCTGGTAGGCCCTTCAGGCGCGGGCAAAAGCACCATTGTGCAGCTGCTGATGCAGTTCTATGTGCTCAGCAGCGGTCAGATTACCATCGACGGCCGCCCCATCGGGCAGTACGACCTTACGGAGCTGCGCCGCCACATCGGCATCGTACCCCAGGAAACCATCCTGTTCGGTGGCTCTATCCGCGAAAACATTGCCTACGGCAAAACTGACGCTACCGATGAGGAAATTGTGCAGGCCGCCCGCAAAGCCAACGCCTGGCAGTTCATCAGCTCCTTTCCCGAGGGGCTGGATACGCTGGTGGGCGAGCGGGGCATCAAGCTCTCGGGTGGGCAGCGCCAACGCGTGGCCATTGCCCGCGCCATCCTGAAAAACCCCGCCATCCTGCTACTCGACGAAGCCACCTCCGCCCTCGACTCGGAAAGCGAGAAGCTGGTGCAGCAGGCCATGGATGAGCTCATGCAGAACCGCACCAGCATCATCATTGCCCACCGCCTGAGCACCATCCGCAAGGTGGACAAGATTCTGGTAATTGACGGCGGCCGCATTGCCGAGCAAGGCTCCCACGATGACCTCAGCCACAACGAAAACGGCCTCTACGCCAACCTGCTCAAGCTACAGTTTGAGCTGACCTAAAACACGGATTTAGCCAGATTCATCGGATGGCACGGATTGAATGAAACGGGCAACGCTGTAGCGTTGCCCGTTTTTTGTTTGACGTTTTCTATCTTATCTGCACATCCTGTTTTTTCCTTCTATGCCTGCCTTAGCGCATCCTCGTCGCCTCAGCCTCCAGCCTTTATATGGTATGCCGGCACTGGCCAGCGTGGCTTTGCTTCTCACAGCCATGCTGTTGATAATTGCGCCGCCGCATTTTTCCAACCGACCGCATATTCAGCTGCCGTCCAAGCAATACCGATACTTGGGCTGCCAACTAATGGAGAGTCCGGTTACAACTATTTATCTGACTGAGCAGGGGCGTTTTTATATGGAAGAAGGGGATTCGCTAACTCACATGCAACTAATGCGGCATCTGACAGCGGGTTACGCCTTACCCACAGTACTCGGGCAGAATGCTATCAATCTGAACCATTTCCGGCAGCCCGGCCTAGATCTGAAATTCCTGCCGCGCTGGCTACAGGCACATAAGCAGGTAATTATGCATAATCCGTATTACTATCCAGAATATAATCCGGTTTACCACACCAACTTCATCTTGGAAGCCGACCAATGTACCCCGGCTTTCCGCATCAGGAAGTTAATGAACCAGTTGCAGGAGCATGACAGCCGTCATGTCTTTTTGGCCTACACATACCAGCGGTAGGATGTGGCTGCCGGCCGGCTGGCTGATGCAGTTATGCCTTTTCTACAGCGGCTCCAGACTTAAGGTATTAACCTGTTCTGGCTACGGAATCCGAATAGGGTGTCAAACTCCTGTGGTGGCTTTTATCTTTGAGCTGATGCAGTCCACTATTACTATCCCCGACGTTCAGATTTCATTCCCGGAGTTTCGCCGAATTCAGCAGCACATTCTGCTGCGACAAAGATGGTGGCTCTACGCTTTGGTGCTAGGCTATCTGCTTTATACCACTTGGTTTGCCGATACGGCCTCTTCATCTGTGCTTTTCAAAGCAGGCATCAGTACTTTTCTTATTATGCTGATGGTTGGCGTGCTGATGTTTGCTAACCGGGTCTTATTGAAGCATAGTTTCAGCAAAATACCCTTGTACCAGCAGCCAGCCACCTACACGTTGTCGGAAAGCGGCATTGCGCTTCGTACACCGCTCCTACAAAGTAGCAGCGCCTGGCACACCGTGCATAGCGCCCGCAAGGTGGGGGATTGGTATTTTCTCGCAAATAAAAACCAACAAGGTTATCTGCTGGATAGCCGCCGCATCCAGGCTCCAGCCACCGAGGCCGATTTACGTGCTTTACTGCAGCATTATGGTATAGCCATTCTATAAGCTCCTGTTCTCCGGTAATGCCTATTATTTTTACTGAAGTACGGCTGTCCTTTTGGCAATATCTGCTTCTGTCGCTCCGCTTCACGCTCCAAACGCGTCCCCTATTCCTTGTTCCTCTCCTCGCAACAGCGGGTATTTGGGCGGTTTTCATCCTACAGCTGATGGATGACCAACCGCTAGGCGGTCAGTGGAAAAATGACCCGACAGGAAGTATTTTCTCACTGGTCATGATGGGCTTACCCTTCCTTATAGTGTGGTCTATCTGGCAGCAATACCAACGAAGTGCGTTTCTGCAGGAAGCCGTTACCTATACGTTGGACGATAACGGGGTACAGGTAACGGCCCCTTCGTTTCACACCACTCTGGATTGGGAGGCGATAGTGCAACTGCGCCATTATGGCAACTGGCTGTTGCTGCAAACCTCTGCTCAAACCGCTTTTTTCCTGGATATGCGTCGGGTGCAGCCCCCAGCTACCCCAGCTGATGTGCTAGGCTTCTTCCGGTAATCACACGTATGCCTTCTATTCAACTCCCCGCCACCCCGCCTACTTTCCCGGAGTACCAGTTGATTCATCAGACGCAAGAGCGGCAGCGGTACCCGGAGTTGGCCGCTAAGCAGAAACCAGCTACTTCCGACCCGTGGAGACGTAAGGTGCAGTTGTGGTTGGGTTTACTAGCTGGGGCCGTGGGCTATTGTATTTGGTTCGAGCCAACAGGTGGGGTTGGATATCTGGTGATATTCAGCCTGTTTACCGGCCTGGGCCTGCTATACCAGTGGTGGGAGTACCGACGGGCCTTTCGGGAATACCAGCAACGGCCGCAGCCGCTGGGCTTTCGGGTTTCCGAAACCGGCCTAGCTGTGCAATGGCCCCAGGGCTGGCAGCGGCTGCACTGGCACTCCCTCACCCGGGTGCAGCAGGTCGGCGACTGGCTGCTGCTCTACCCCGGCCCCGATTTCGCCTACTACCTGGATTTGCGGCAGGTACCGGAACCTTATACGGCCGTAGATGTGCTGGTTCTCATTGGCAAACACAAAGAAAGCGGCCCAGCGGCTACCTTCGCCTCTTGATGAAATTAACCCCGATTACGCTGGCCGGCGTGCAGCTTTCCGCCGAGGAGTTTGTGGCCGTGAACTTCCGACTGTGGCGGGCTCGGCCACGCACCCGCCTCAACCATTGGATTCTGGGCGCGGCCATGGCACTATTAGGCGTGAGTGTGGGGCTGGATGCGTACCAGCACGGCCGGCTTACCCAGCCTTCCACCCTGGTTTTTCTGGCCGTGGCAGTGCTATATGCGCTGTTCCGAGCCGGGCTGGTGCGCTACCAGCTGCGCCAGGGCTACGCCAAAAACACAACGCTGCAACAGCCCGTGGAATTTACGCTGACTGATACCGAAATCATCGGACGCAGTTTGCTGGGGCAATTTTCCGGCAAGTGGAGCCTGATCCGACGAGCAGTATGGGTGCAGCCGCACTGGCTACTACTCTACCCTACCGAGGCCGCCTGCTACTACCTGGATATGCGCCGCCTGCAACCACCCGCCACGCCCGCCGAGGTAGCCGCGCTGCTCACCCGCCACCACATTGCCCAGCAAACTTTGTAGCCGCAACCCGGCCGGGGCCCGGTGCGTCTGTGGGCCGGTTACCCCCACCAACTACCCGGGCAGATTTCCCTTACTTTCGCATCGAATTCCCAACGCCTCTTTTCTCTCTCGCATGATTACTTCGACTTTTCGCACGTCTTCTTCCCGCGCCCTGAGCGCGACGCTGCTGGTGAGCGGCCTGCTCCTGAGCACCGCCGCCCAGGCCCAGATCAGCACGCCCCAGGCCAGCCCCAAAAGCACCATTCAGCAGCGCGTGGGCCTCACCGATGTAACGCTGGTCTACTCCCGCCCCAACCTACGGGGCCGTGCTGCCTTCGGTAACCTGGTACCATTCAGCAAGCGGTGGCGCACGGGTGCCAACGCCACCACCAGCATCAAATTCTCGGATGATGTAACCGTGGAAGGCAAAAAGGTACCGGCCGGCGAGTACGGCATCTACACCATTCCCGGCAAGACGGAGTGGATTGTAGTACTGAACAAGAGCACCAAGATGGGGGCCAACGTGGACGGCTTCAAGGACGATGAGGACGTGGCCCGCTTCACCATCAAAACCTACAAGGTGCCCGCCAAGGTGGAAACCTTCACCATGAACTTCACCGACCTCACGCCCGCCACCGCCAACGTGGACATGCAGTGGGAAATGACCGGCGCTAAGTTCAAAATCACCACCGACGTGGAAACCAAGGTAATGGCCCAGATTGATGAGAAAGTCATCAAAAACGCTAGCGCCAGTACCGGTGACATGGCCGCCGCCGCCGTCTACTACCTCGACAACGACAAGGACCTCAAGCAGGCCCTGGCCTGGATGCAGAAAGCCAACGCCACCGACCCCAAGTTCTGGAACCTGCACACCGAGGCCAAAATCCGCATGAAAATGAAGGATTACAAAGGCACCATCACCGCCGCCGAACAATCCAAAAAGCTGGCCCTCGACAACAAAAACGCTGACTACGTGAAGATGAACGAGGACTTGATGATGGAAGCCAAGAAAGCCGGCAAGCTGTAAGATCAAAAGGCTAAAAAGCCAGTTCCCCTCCTTTCCAAGGAGGGGAACTGGCTTTTTAGCCTTTTGTAGTCTTGCGTCCTAAAAGACTCCCCAACACCACCACGCCGCAGCCGATGATGTTGAACCAGAGGTAGCCGATGTCGGTGGTGAAGAACAGAACCAGCACCACGGCCTGGGCCACCACGGCGGCCCAGAACACGGCCCGGCCGCCCACGGCTTTCAGGAAAAACGCCACCATGAAAATACCCAGAATGGTGCCGTAGAACAACGAGCCCAAAATATTGACGGCCTGAATCAGGTTTTCGAGGCGGGCGGCGAAGGTGGCAAACCCGATACCCAGCACGCCCCACCCCACGGCCGCGGCCCGCGAGGCCAGCACGTAGTGTACCTCCGGCTGCCCCGGCCGACGCGGCTTGTACAAGTCAACCACCGTGGTAGAGGCTAGGGCATTGAGCCCAGCGGCGGCCGAACCCAGGGCGGCGCTCAGCACCACGGCCACCAGCAACCCCACCAGCCCCTGGGGCAGGTAGTTGAGCACGAAGGTGAGGAACACATAATCGGTGTCTTTGGCTTCGGTGGTGGGCTCGGCTTTTTTGAGCAGCTGCTGGGCTTGCTGGCGCAGGCCTAGGTTGGCGGCCTGGGTGGCTTGCAGGTGCGTTTCGGCGGCGGCAATGGCGGCAGGGTCGTCGGCCTGCAGGGCCTGCACCAGGCGGCCGGTAGCGCGGCGGCGCACCTCAAACAGCGTAGCGTGCTCGCGCTCCAGTTCCCGCAACGCCGGCCCGTACTGCTCGGAGTGGGCCACCTTCATGTACACCGGCCGGTTGAAGGTGAGCGGGGCGGGGTTGAACTGATAGAACACGAACAGCAGCACGCCCAGCAGCAGAATCCCGAACTGCATCGGAATCTTGAGCAGGCCGTTCATCAGCAAACCCAGGCGGCTTTCCGTCACGTTGCGGCCGGTGAGGTAGCGCTGCACCTGGCTCTGGTCGGTGCCGAAGTACGAGAGGGCCAGGAACAGGCCGCCCGTCATGCCCGACCAGAAGTTGTACCGGTCGGTGGGGTCGAAGTGGAAGTCGATGAGGTTGAGCTTACCCTGGTGCCCAGCCACGCGCATGGCATCGGTAAACCCGACCTCAGCCGGCATGTAATGTACCAACAGGTAGCCCGCCACCAACAGCCCCACGAATATTACGGCCACCTGCCCCTGCTGGGTCACCATCACGGCTCGGGTGCCGCCCGATACGGTGTAGGCAATCATCACGGTACCCAGCAGCCACACCGTCAGCTGAATATCCCAGCCCAGAATAGCCGACAGCACCAGCGCCGGCGCGTACAGGCTCAGGCCGTTGCTCAGGCCCCGCTGCACCAGAAACAGCAGTGCCGCAAACGTGCGCGTGCGCCGGTCAAAACGGCCTTCCAGGTACTCGTAGGCCGTAAATACCTGCAAGCGGTGGTAGATGGGCACCACGAAAATGGCAATGAGCACCATGGCCACCGGCAGCCCCAGGTAGAACTGGATGAAGCGCATCCCGTCGTCGTAGGCCTGGCCGGGGGTGCTCAGAAAGGTAATGGCCGAAGCCTGGGTGGCCATTATGCTGAGCCCGATGGCCCACCACGAAGCCTGCCGCCCGCCCAGCAAATAGCCATCCAGCGACTCGCCGGCGCGGCGGGTGCGCCAGGTGCCGTAGCCCACAATGAACAGCAGCGTTCCGCCCAGAATCAGCCAGTCGAGCCCGCTCATGCAAACGCCTGGGTCAGGTACACAAACAGCCCGATTTCCAGCGCCAGCGCCCCCAGCACCAGCCAGTACCACGCCCGCCACGAAGGCAGCAGCGGCGGCAAATCAGATTCGGTTTCGGGAGTTGCGGGGTGCGGCACGATTAGGAAAGGAATTGACAGTGGCAAGATAACGCACGAAACCGTAGCTTCCAGTAGCGCGCTACTAGGGCGCAGCCAGCCGGTGGTCAGGTCCCAGCCGCAGGTGAGCAGCAGCCCCAGCGCCGCGCCCGCCACCACGTCGCTGAGCCAGTGAAACTCCAGCACCACCCGGCCCAGGCACACCAGCCCCAGCCAGCCCAACAGCCAGGGCCGCGCCTTCGGAAACCGTAGCGCCCAGGGCAGCAGCAGCCCCGCCGTGCCGGCCGCGTGCCCCGACGGAAACGCGTCAAACCGCCCGGCCGCCTGCCAGAAATCAGCGTTGGTGACCAAATGCCCGAACACTTGCCCCGGCCGGGGCCGGTTGAAATACATGGCCAGAGGGTGGCGCAGTCCCTGACTGCTCACCATCGTCAGCAGCGCCACCAGCCAGATGGTGCAGTGGGGCCACCACCGCAGCCGGGCCACGGCAAACAGCAGTAGCAGCAGCGGCCACAGCCACAGCGGCATCAGCTTATCCGTAATCGCATCATGCGCCCGCATAATGCCCGCAAAAAACGGCCGCAGCGGCGCGCCGTGCCGGTGCAACAGCCCGGCCAGCGGCTCGTCCACGGCTATAATCAGCAGTAGAACAAGCGGGATAGAGAGTAACCCGAAAATCAAAGACCATACATAAAAACGCAGAGGCACAGTAAACGAGTACATAACTGGAATATCACTGTCGTTCGGCTCCCCCTCTCCTTTTCGGAGAGGGGGCCGGGGGGGGTGAGGCGCAACGTTGCCCGATGCGGTACTGACTACTTACCTTTTCACAACGATGCGCGAAGCAGAGCTGCGCGCTACTTGCCCAACGACACCATATTGGTCAAGATCCGGTACGCGCCGGGTACGCCGGCGGGCAGCTCCCGAAACAGAGAGAGGCCGGTGTAGATGTAGTGGCCTTTGCCGTAGTCGGCTACCAGGATGGCGCTTTCCTTGGCTTTCTCGCCGGGGTCGTTGCTGCTGAGTACGGTCTGGTATTTGGGGTCCCACTGGCTGGGGTAGTAGAGGCCCTGCTCCTGCACCCAGCCCTCGAAATCCTTGCTGGTGATTTTGTTGGGCGTGTTGAGCAGGGGCTGCGTGGGGTTGAGGAAGGTAACCGGAGCGTTTTCCACCGTCACCCGGTCGGTGCTGAGGGTGAGCGGGTAGGGGCCGATTTGCGGCAGCACGGTGCCGCGGTTTACCACGTACTGCACTACCAGATTGCCGCCCTGCTCCACGTACTTCAGCAGCGTGGGCTGCAGGGTTTTGAGCCGGTCCAGGGTGTTGTAGGCGCGCACGCCCAGCACCACGGCGTCGAAGCGGCGCAGGTTCGGCTCGGTGAGGTCTTCGGGCTTGAGCAGGGTCACGGTGTAGCCAATCTGGCGCAGGGCGTCGGGCACCTCGTCGCCGGCCCCCATCAGGTAGCCGATTTCCTGGCCCTTGCGCCGCAAATCCAGCTTCACCAGCGGGGCCACGGCTTCGGGGAACAGCGTTTGGGTGGGAATGTGGGTGTACGCTATGGTCTGGTAGCCGCGCGAGTACGCCTGCCCGTCCACGGTAGCCACGGCCCGCAGCTCCGATTTGCCTTCCGCCGCGCCCGCGTCGGGCTGCACCCGGAACTGCACGGTCTGCTCGGCGTCTTTAGCTCCCAGCTCGAACGGAATGCTGGCGGGCTCGGCGGTCCAGCCTTTGGGCAGGTTCAGGGCCAGGGTACCCTTCACACCCGCCTTGCCGGCGCGCAGCGTCACGGGAATGGTTTTGGGCTGGTTATCGGCAAACACGTAGGCGTGGCCGCCCACGTTCACCATCACCGGCGGCACCACCGTCAGCGGGCGGTACTTCTCCCCTTCCACCGGGTCGGTGCTTTTGTATTGGACGGGGACTTCAAATCTCAAAGTCTGGCTTTCTTTCATGCCCGGAGCGAGGATCAAACACTCATTCCAAACACTTATGCTAGCAGGATTATCTGGCTTACCTATCAGTTCCTGAATAGTCCATTGGTGCTTACCGAACCCAAACCCTTGCACTGTTTTGATACCTGTTAGATCTATTCGGTACATACCAATTGTACCCGGAGATGTGAGCCAAAAAGGCTGAGAAATGCTCGTGGCTAATGGCACCTCAAAGTCCACAGGATCACTTACAACTTTGCCTTTTGGTAATTCTCCAGTTGCTGCTTGGCCATCCGACTTGTACACATCTCGGTGCCAAGTGATATGTATATCTGAGGTATTAAGTGCTTCTCTATTGATTTTGATAGTCTGTCCAAGCGCAACATTAGGCTCACTTACAGTTGCCGCTAAATGCAATCCAAGGCTAGCCTGAATTAGCTGATCTAAACTTGTCTGCTTTTCACTAAACCAGTAGTTACTAGATTCTTCTTTGAGCTTCTGCAACGCCGTCCGCACCTTCAGCAACCCGGCCACACTCGCTGACGGATTGGCCGGGTCGTACTTGCGGATTACCTCGTCTACCAGCTTGCCCACGGCCGCGCCGCCGGGCACCCGGTTCCAGGTCATATCCACGCCCTCGAACAGGTCGGTAGTGGCCTTGTCGCCTTTCAGGGGCTGGAAATACTCCAGAGCCTCGCCGCGCTGGGCGCTGCTGCCGAAGCCCTGGCTGCGGTGCTGGGAGCGGCTGCGGGCGGCAATTTCGCCGTAGCTCTGCCCCAGCAGCGGGTTGTAGCCGCCGGCATCCAGCTTCAGGTACTGGCTCATGTCCTCGCCGGCCTTCACGAAGAAGCTGCCGGTATTCCAGAGCAGCCGCCTGGCCTGCCAGGGCTGCACGTATTGCAGCTGCTCAGGGAAGCGCTTGGGGTCGGCGGCGGCCGAGAAGGCTTCAATGGCCAGCATGGCCGAAGCCGTATGGTGGCCGTGGCCGGCCCGGGCGTCGGGCGGGAAGCGGGTAATCATCACGTCGGGCCGGCGCTGCCGGATCACCCAGACCATATCGGCCAGCACCTGCTCTTTGTCCCAGATGGTGAAGGTTTCCTCGGGCGTTTTCGAGAAGCCGAAGTCGTTAGCGCGGGTGAAGAACTGCCGGCCCCCATCGATGCGGCGGGCCGCTAGCAGCTCCTGCGTCCGGATAACGCCCAGCCCCTCACGCAGCTCCGGGCCGATGAGGTTCTGGCCCCCGTCGCCGCGGGTGCAGCTGAGGTAGCCGGTTTCCACCAGGCGGCCGTTGGCGAGGTAGGCAATCAGGCGGGTGTTCTCATCGTCGGGGTGAGCGGCCACGTACAGAGCCGAGCCCAGCACGTTCAGCTTCTTGAGCCCCAGCAGAATCTCGGAGGACGACCAGGTTTTGGGGGCCTGGGCCTGGGCTTCGCCAACTAAGAATTGAGAAGTAAGAAGTAAGAATGCCGATAAAACGGCGCGGAAGTAGCGGAGGCGCATGAAAGAGGCAGTTGAGGTGGCCGGGCAGTAAAGATAGGCGGCCAGCCGGGAGGTTGCAGGCAGACAGACAGCCGGGCACAACAGGCAACCCGCTGAAAAGTCCCGCGTCCGTTACGGCCTGTTGCGGTTGCAGCCTTGCCTATACCAGTTACCTTCCGGCTGAACCACTGCTTTAATCTGTTGGCCCGGTGCTTGCGTACAGCGGGCGTTACCTTTGTCTCTGACTTCTCTCGCATGGCATATCCCCTCTCCGCCCGGCTTCGGCTGCTGGGTTTTTCGTTTTTATTGCCTGCCCTGGCTTCGGCCCAGAGTACGCCCCCGTCGGTTTCAGCCCCTACTACCGTGGCCGCCCCGGTGCCAGCGGCCCCGCAGTGGTACCTGCTCGATGCGGAGCAAGATGGCGGCGTAATGGGCGTGAGCGTGACGCGCGCTTACCAAGAGCTGCTGCAAGGCAAAGCCTCCACGCCCGTGGTAGTGGCCGTGATTGATGCCGGCATCGACACCACCCACGCTGACCTGCGGCGCGTGCTCTGGCGCAACCCCCGGGAAATAGTGAGCAACGGTCAGGACGATGACCAGAACGGATACGCCGACGACGTGCGCGGCTGGAACTACCTGGGTGGGGCCGACGGCCGCAACATCAACCAGGAAGCGTTGGAGGAAACCCGCCTGCTGGCCCGGCTGCAGCCCCTCTACAAAGGCAAAACCCGCACTGCCGTGCCCACTGCCAAGCGCGCCGAGTACGACCTCTACCTGAAGGTAAAGAAGAGCTACGAGGCCAAGGTGAAGGAGAATGTGGAACAGCTCCAGAACTACCGCCAAGCCTACGCCGAAAACGCCCAAGGTGCTGAGGGCCTCAGGGTCGCCCTCGGAGTAGCCCGCCTCGATACGGCCACCCTGCGCACCCCACCCACCCAGGACCCTGAGCTGCGCCAGGTGTCAAGGGGTATTTACCAGATGCTGGTGCAGACCGGCTTCGCCTCGATGGACGACGTGCTGATGGAAATGAAAAAGGGCCTCCAGGAAACTCAGGACCAGCAGGAGTACGGCCTCAACCTGCAGTTCAACCCCCGCCCCATCGTCGGCGACCAGCCCGACAATGTGAAGCAGCGCGACTACGGCAACCGTGACGTAACCGGCCCCGACGCCCTGCACGGCACCCACGTAGCCGGCATCATTGGGGCCGACCGGGAAAACCGGGAAGGCATCCTGGGCATTGCGCCCAACGTGCAGCTGATGGCCGTGCGCGCCATTCCCGACGGCGACGAGCGGGACAAGGATGTGGCCAACGCCATCCGCTACGCCGTGGACAATGGGGCCCAGATTATCAACATGAGCTTCGGCAAGTACTACTCGCCCCAGCGGCCGGCCGTGGAGGAAGCCATTCGCTAC
This sequence comes from Hymenobacter swuensis DY53, assembly GCF_000576555.1. NCBI lineage: Bacteria > Pseudomonadati > Bacteroidota > Cytophagia > Cytophagales > Hymenobacteraceae > Hymenobacter > Hymenobacter swuensis. The sequence continues at coordinate 1,079,738 of NZ_CP007145.1, read as the reverse complement.
GCCGACCAGAAGGGTGTGCTGCTCATCCACTCAGCCGGTAACGAGAACAACGACCTCGACAAGACGCTGCAGTACCCGGCCCCGGTGTTCCAGAGCGGCCAGCGCATCCCGAACATGATTACCGTGGGCGCCTCGGCCCGCCTCAACGACGAATCCCTGGCCGCCGACTTCTCCAACTTCGGCAAGACGCAGGTGGATGTATTTGCACCCGGCCACCAGATCTACTCTACCCTACCCGGCGGCAAATATGGCAACCTGAGCGGCACCAGCATGGCCGCGCCCGTGGTGACGGGCATTGCGGCCACCCTCAAATCGTACTTCCCGCAGCTGACGGCGGCGCAGCTCAAGCGCATCATTCTGGCCTCAGCCCAGCCGGTACACACCAAGGTGCGCCAGCCCGGCTCTACCAAGCTGATAGACTTCGCTGAGCTGTCGAGCACGGGCGGCATCGTGAACCTGTACCGGGCCGTGCAGCTGGCCCAGCAGCCCACGCCGTAAGGGCCAGATTCGCGGCTGACGCGCAACCCTGCCCCTGCCACTGGGTCGTTAAAAAGACGATGCGGCGGCAGGGGCAGTTGGCTTTCCAGCGGAGCAGGCAGCCTCTATAGAAAGTCTGGCCATTCGGCTAAAAACCAACGTTACGCCTTCTGTAAGCGTATCCTTGTTAAGCAGCCACTGCTGTTTAATCTGATTTCTTATCTTCTGTTCCTGCACAACATGCATCAACCGGCTACTACCACACCGCTTATCCAACCCGTTTCGGCTGCCCCGAAAAGTCCGCCCCGCGACGGGCTCTGGTGGCGACGACAAATTACCAATACGCTTCTGATGGTGGCAGGCGTGCTGTCGGCAGGCTTCGGGCTGGAGAGCTTCCTGCTGCCCGGCGGCTTCCTGGATGGCGGCGTCACGGGTATCTCCCTGCTGCTGGTCCAGATTTTCGGCTGGCCGCTGCCCGTGCTTATCGTGCTGCTCAACGTCCCGTTCGTATTCATGGCCTGGCGGCAGCTCGACCCCGGCGTGGCCATCCGTACACTGCTGGGCATTGTAGCCCTGGCCTTGGTGCTGGCCCTGGTGCCTTACCCCATCATCACCCACGACAAGTTGCTGATTTCCGTTTTTGGCGGGTTCTTCCTGGGGGCCGGTATTGGGCTGGCTATGCGGGGCGGCGGTGTGCTCGATGGCACAGAAATCATGGCTATCTTCCTCAGCAAGCAATCCAGCATGACCATCGGCGATATTGTATTGGTGTTCAATATCGTCATCTTCGGGGTGGCTGCCTACGTGTTGTCCCTGGAAACGGCGCTGTATTCTATCCTGGCCTACTTATCCGCCGCCAAAACCATCGACTTCGTAATTGATGGTTTAGAGGAGTACACCGGCGTTACCATCATGTCGGGTCAGGCTGATGCCGTCCGGCGCATGATTACCGAGAAAATGGGCCGGGGTGCCACCGTATATAGCGGCAAAGGCGGCTACGGCACCCACGGCCACCAGGCCAATGCCATCGACATTGTTTTCACTGTCATCACCCGTCTGGAGCTCACCAAGCTCAAAGCCGAAGTCGAGCAGATCGACCAGAATGCCTTCATGGTGATGCACAGCGTCAAAGAAACCAAAGGCGGCATGATCAAAAAGCGGCCGTTGCATTAGGTGAATGGTTGGATGGTTGGATGGTTAGATGGCTGGATGGGTGAATTGGTGAAGTGCCCAACCATGCACCCATCCAGCCATCCAACACTCCAACAATTCAACAATCTTTGCAGCATGGCTGCTCCCCTTCTGCTCTCCGATCTGTACATCTATCCGGTAAAATCCCTGGGCGGTATTCGCCTCACCGAGGCTACCGTGGAACCACGCGGCCTGCGCCACGACCGGCGCTGGCTGATTGTGAATGCGCGCAATCAGTTCATGACGCAGCGCCAGACCGCCGCCATGGCCCACCTGAAAGTGGCCCCGGCCTACAACGGCTTCCTGCTTAGCCACCAGCAGCGGCCCGAGCTGCTGCCGCTCTACGTGCCCTTTGAGGCCACGCCCGAAAAAACCCTGTTCGTGACCATCTGGGACGATATGGTGTTTGCCTGGCGCGGTAAGCCCGAGTGCGATACCTGGCTGACGGAGGCTTTAGGCGAAGAGTGCAAGCTGGTGTACATGTCGGATATGGTGCGGCGCGACGTGGAGCCCGAGCACAACCCCGAGGGCCAGCTAGTGAGCTTTGCCGATGGCTACCCGTTTCTGCTGATCGGGCAGGAGTCGTTGGCAGAGCTGAACACGCGGCTAGCGGAGGCGGTGGGCATGGACCGGTTCCGGCCCAACTTGGTGTTCAGCGGCGGCGAGGCCTTTGCCGAGGACGACTGGGCCAGCTTCCAAGTCGGCGATGTCAGCTTCCGGGCCGTGCGTGCCTGCGGCCGGTGCGTGCTCACGACCATCGACCAGACTACTGCCAAAAAAAACCCGGGTGGCGAGCCGCTCCGCACCCTGGCCACCTACCGCACAGAAGGCAGCAAAGTCATGTTCGGGCAAAACGTAACCAGCACTGGTCAGGGTAGCGTGCGCGTCGGCGACACGCTGACGGTGGTCAGTTATAAGGCGTAACCCGGGCTGGCTGTTTGCTGCTCGTTGACCAGTTGCGGCGAATCCGAACTATTTGCTGCTCCCTTTTCAATCTTGAATAAACTCAATGGTGAAACAAGGGCACCTGACTGAGACAAGGACTTAGGGCGGTTCTGGTTCAGCTGCTTATCTTTGCTTTTTCTCCGCCGCCCTTCGTTCTTGCTCATGCCGTTGCTGCCCCGTCTGGTTTCCCGCTTTTTCCTGGTTATCCTGCTGCTGAGCTGGTGGCCGGCCTTGAGCAACGCGGCAGCAAACCCAGCGCTGGACAAGCTGCAGCAACCCTGGAACCAGTTGTTGCAGCACCACGTCACCACCGATGGCCGCTTCAACTACGAAGCCATGCTGGACGAGGAAACCCAGCTGCTGGACTACCTGCAAAGCCTGCGCAAAATAAAGCCCGACCCGCAAACCTGGTCCGCGGACGACACCAAGGCCTTCTGGATTAACACTTACAACGCCGCCGCCGCTTCCCTTATTCTGCAGTATTACCCGCTGGCCAGCATCAACGACATCCGGGTGAAGGAAATCGGAGGGCTGAAGTCGCCCTGGGAAGCGCCTGTAGTCAACGTGGGCGGCCAGTCGTATTCGCTCAACCAGATTGAGCGGGAAGTGCTGCGCAATCAGTTTCACGACCCACGCGTCCACTTTGCCTTAATGTACGGCGCGGCCTCCTGCCCCCCGGTGCTGGCCGAAGCCTACACCGGCACCCGTGTCAACGAGCAGCTCGACGCCCAGGCCAAACGCTTCCTCAACGACCCGGCCTTCAACCAGCTCACCCCGCAACAGGTGCAGCTCTCGGGCCTGTTTGAATCCTACGCAGCCGAATTCGGTCCCGAAGCGCAGGTACTCGAGTTTGTGAACCGCTACGCGCTGGTACCGGTGCTACCCACGGCCAAGGTGGAATACCGCTCGTTTAACTGGGCTCTCAACGACCGGACCGGTCTGAGCAACTCGCAGGCGCTGGGCAAACATTAGCCACCGCCAACCCGCATCACGGCCGCCCCGTACCGCTTAGCGGTGCGGGGCGGCTGCTTTTCAGGCCCTGCCCGCCTTTCTTCCTTCTGCTTATGAATCTTGCCCTCATTCTGGATTTCCTGCGTGCCCTGGCCGCCAACAACAACAAAGCCTGGATGGACCAGCACCGCGCCGACTACCACCAAGCCCGCGCCGAGTACACCGCCTTCATTGCCCAACTGCTGCGCGATGCTTCCGCCGATTTGGAACCCGGCCTGCGCGGCCTCTCGCCTTCCGAGGTAATGTTCCGCATTAACAAAAACGACCGGTTTCAGCAGAGCGACGAGCCGTACAAGCGCCATATGGGTGCGGGCATCAAGCCCGGCGGCCGGCACAGCCCCCAGGCCGGCTATTTTATTGCCCTGCAGCCCGATGGCGAAACATACGTAGGTGCCGGCCGCTGGATGCCCGAGCCCCAGCAGCTAGCTGGCATCCGCCAGGAAATCCACTACAATGGGGCCGCCTTCCACGCCATCCGCCAGCACCCCGAGCTAGTGCACCACTTTCCCCACGGCCTCGATCAGTCACAGGCCCTCAAAACGGCTCCCAAGGGCTACGACAAAACCGACCCCGACATTGAGTGGCTGCGGCTGAAAAGCTTCTTCGTGTGGCGCTCCTTCTCCGACGCCGACGTGCGCCGCCCCGATTTCCCGGCCCGGGTGCTGGAAGCCTGGCAGGCCGCCAAACCCTTCGTGCAGTTCCTTAATGAGGCTATGACGGGGGAGTAAGGGAGGTCAAAGAGAAAAAAGTAAAAGCGGCGCTTTTACTTTTTTCTCTTCTACTTCAATTAAAAGAACCCGAACAGCTTGCTGTTAATCTTCTCGATGATGACGCTCAGATCTTCGGGGTTGTTCACGTAGTCCAAGTTGTTCACGTCTACGATGAGCAGCTTGCCGTGGTCGTATTGCTGAATCCACTCCTCATAGTGCTCGTTGAGGTGCTTGAGGTAGTCGATTTTGATATTGTTTTCGTAGTCGCGGTTGCGCTTTTCAATCTGCTGAACCAGCTTGGGTAGGTCGGCGCGCAGGTAGAGCAGCAGGTCGGGCGGGTTCACCATGCTGATCATGGAGTTGAACAGGCTCAGGTAGTTCTGGTAGTCCCGCTCCGTCATCAGGCCCGATTGGTTCAGATTGGCCGCGAAGATGTGAGCATCCTCATAAATGGTGCGGTCCTGAATGACGCCCTTGCCGGTTTTCTGCAGCTCCTTGATACGCTGGGTCTGGCGGAAGCGGCTGTTAAGGAAATATACCTGCAGATGGAACGCCCAGCGCGGCATATCGTCGTAGAAATCCTTCAGATACGGATTATGGTCGACGTCCTCCAGGAATACTTCCCAATTGAAGTGATGGGCCAGTTTGTTAGCCAGCGTGGTTTTGCCGGCGCCAATGTTGCCGACGATTGCAATGTGCATGAGCGAGGTGCAGAAAAAAACGGAGCCCCAAAAATAGGCAAGCCAAACGAACTCAACGCTACGCTAACCCGGCCGTAGAACCATATAGCCTTTCCTGCATGTTCTTTTTAACTACCCGCGCCATGTCATCCCTTCATTTAGAGCCAGTAGGCACTGTTGCTGACGCGAATGGCAAGCCGCTGGTGGACTTCCTGCACTCACCAACCCAGAAAGTATTGTGCGCCCGCTGGTACGGCAACCTCACAGGCCGCGAGGTTACCCATGTGGCCCAGGAGTATCTCAGGGCGCAGACTACCCTTTATTGTCCGCTCCTGCTCAATGATAAAAGCCAGGCTACCGGCGACTGGAATGAGGCCATGGACTGGCTGGAGTACGAGTGGCTGCCGCAGGCAATGGAGGGTGGGCTGCGCGCCATTGCCTACGTCTTCTCCCCCGATATGCACAACCAGCTGGCCAGCCTGACTTTCTTTGAACGCGTCCGAAAGCATATTCCCATTCAGCTTTTCTACGATGTGCCGGCCGCTTGGCAATGGCTCCGTATTCAGCCCCAGCCGTTGCACAGGCCTCCCCATACTGCCAACCCTACCTAAAACATTCAAAACCAGCCGCGCCCGATGAACAACTTGTTCATCGGGCGCGGCGGTACATGTGCATAATAAAAAGCGGTTATTCGCGAATCACATCTTTCACGTCGCGGGCTTTCTCCAGGGTCCGGAACTCGCCCTGCAGCGTACGGATGCGCAGGCGCTCTTCCAGCGGAATCTGCTCCCGCACCTGTTCATAACGGGTGTTCAGGCGGGTCAGCACGGCACTGGCAGCACTCCAGTCGGCCTGCGTCCAGTTCTGCTTATCGGAGCGCATAGTTTCGATCAGGCGGAAATACAGGTCTGATAGTTCGGTGGGGCGGGCCTTACTGATGTTCACGTCTTCGTTCAGCAGGCGGCGCTGGGCCTGGTCGGCGGTAGCGGGGCGGCGGGCGGAGGCATCAAGGCTGTCCTGACGAGTAGCCCAGCGTTGGTAGCGCACTTTCTGGGTGCTGTACTCGCGTTTGCCTTCCACCGTGAGACTGTCCACGGCCTTATCGATGCGCTTGCTCTGGCGGTCAAACTCCTCGCTGATGCGCGGCAGCTCGCGGCGGGCCGTGGTAGCGGCGCGGTCCACCTTGTCGTTCACCCAGTCACTGAAGTCACGCAGGTCGCGCTCCACACCGGCCGTGGTGGCAGTAGAGGTTTTCGAGGTGGAAGCCGAAGGCTTGGTCGTTGTTTTAGGCGTTTGCTGGGCGGTGGCCGCCGTAGTCAGCAACAAGCCGGCAGCCGTTAGTAGCGCACCCGAAAAAGGAAGTTTCATAGAGCAGGAGTTGGCGGGAGTAGGTGAGGAAGAAGTAGAATAGGAACGGCCCCGGTGCCGAACCCGTATAGGGGCCTGGGCAATTTCCGGCCCAAAACACGCGACTCTGGATTTTTGGCGCGGTTTTACGCCGAAAAATACCGTTTTTTGCCCGCTATGTCAGTTTCCACCGCGCCTTCCATTCACATCCAGCCCGCTACCCTAGCCGACATTCCGGTGATTGTGGGGCTGGCGGAAGCCACCTGGGAGCCCACGTACCGGTTTATCATCTCGCGGGAGCAGCTGGAATACATGTACCGGGTGATTTACACGCCGGCATCGTTGGAGCGGCAGATGACGGAGCAAGGCCACACGTTTTTGCTGGTGTACGTAGAAGGGCAGGCCGGTGGTTATGCCTCCTTCTCGGCGCAGTCGGAGGCTGGCCTGTACAAGCTCCAGAAAATCTATGTGCTGCCCGCGCATCAGGGCCAGGGCCTGGGCCAACGGCTGGTAGCGGCCGTAGAACAGGCTGTACGGGCGGCGGGTGGCCACACGCTGGATCTGAACGTAAACCGCCATAACCCGGCCCAGGCCTTCTATGAGCATTTGGGCTTCCATCGTCACCACGAGGAAGACATTGCCATTGGCCCCTACTGGATGAATGACTATGTGATGCGCAAGGCACTATAGCTCCTTGTGACGCCACTCCGGCATTCCAATCACCTGTTTTCTCACCTTACTTTTCCCCGCCCCATGGCAACCAAACTTACCGTCCTGAGCAATGGCTCTCTGCGCGTTGATGGCAACGATTTCGAGCTGGTAGATGCCCAGGGCCAGCCCTACGGCCTCGCCGGCCGGGAGCGAATCAGCATCTGCCGCTGCGGCCTCTCCAAGAACAAGCCCTTCTGCGACGGTTCGCACAAAGGCCACTTCGAGCACGACGCCACTGCCTTCGACCTGCCTGCGCCCAAGCCCGCTGCTCCCGTAACGCCCCCCGCTACGCCCGACGCCGGCGCAGCTCCGCTGGCGTAGGCGGCAAGCTACAAGCGGCAAGCCCTCAGCTGCAGGCAGCAAGTCCCTTTTAGAAGGCTTGCCGCTTGTAGCTGAGGGCTTGTAGCTTCCTGACAGAAAGCTTAGAACAGGGAGTTTACGAAGTCAACGTACTCTTGGCGGGCTTCCTCCTGGGATTTGCCGCGCAGGCCGGCCCAGGCGTCGTACTTGGCAATGGCTTTGAAATCGAACCCGCCGGGCCGGTCGCCGCTGATGTCACCTTCGCTGCCCTGCTTGTAGAGGGCGTACATTTTGAGCAGGGTGGTGTTATCAGGCTTGGCGGGCAGCTCTTTGCTGCGGGCGGCAGCGGCTTCAAATTCTTCGGGAGAGGCCATAAGGAAAGTGGTGAGATGGTGAAATAGTGAGTGTGTCATCCGGGAGGCCCGGACGGGTGCCAAAAGGTACGAATTGCCGCGACTTTAGGCTGCATGCAGCGTTTATTTCCGCTGTATCTTCCGCCCTGCTTCATTCTTTGCCTCCCTCCCAATCATGCCCTTTTCCTTTCGTTTGCCTTTGGCCCTCGGCGGCCTGCTACTGGCCTGCACGACCGCGCACGCGCAGAAAACCTACCTCCACTGCGGCCGTTTGCTGGATATGCGCTCTGAGCGCGCCCAGACGGAGATGACGCTGGTAATAGAAAAAGGCCGCGTGTTAGCTGTGGAACGCGGCTACTCGACCCCGGCCGGGGCGCAGGATAAGGTCATCGACCTGAAGAACCGCACCGTGCTGCCTGGCCTCATCGACTGCCACGTGCACCTGGAAAACGAAACCAGCAAAGACAACTACCTCAAGGAATTCACCCAGAACCCGGCCGACGTGGCGTTTGGCTCCCTCGACTACGCCCGTAAAACCCTGCTGGCCGGCTTTACCACGGTGCGTGATTTGGGCGGCTCCGGCGTGAACATCGCCCTGCGCAACGCCATCAACCGGGGACAGGTGACGGGGCCGCGCGTATTCACGGCGGGCAAGGCCATTTCGGGTACCGGCGGCCACATGGACCCCACCAACGGCTACCGCCTCGACCTGATGGGCATGCCCGGCCCCGCCGATGGCATTGCCAACGGCCCCGACCAGGGCCGTCAGGCCGTGCGCGAGCAGTACAAGCGCGGGGCCGACCTCATCAAGATTGCCAGCACCGGCGGCGTACTCAGCGTGGCCAAGGACGGCTCGGCCCCGCAGTTCACGGAAGCCGAAATCCGGGCCGTGGTGGAAACCGCCCGCGACCTGGGCCTGGCCGTGGCCTGCCACGCCCACGGGGCCGAGGGCATGAAGCGCGCCATCCGGGCGGGCGTCACCAGCATCGAGCACGGCACGCTGATGGACGACGAAACCATCGGGCTGATGAAGAAATACGGCACCTGGTACGTGCCCACCATCACGGCCGGCAAATCGGTAGCCGACTCGGCCACCATCCCCAACTACTACCCGCCGCTGGTGACGCCCAAGGCGTTGGCCATCGGCCCCAAGCTGCAGGCCACCTTCGGGCGGGCGTACAAGGCGGGGGTCAAAATTGCGTTTGGTACCGATGCGGCCGTGTTCCGGCACGGCGTGAATGCGCTGGAGTTCCGCTACATGGTGGAGGCCGGCATGCCGCCCGTGGAGGCGCTGCGCAGTGCCACCGTGCGGGCCGCCGAGCTGCTGGGCCAGACCAGCAACCTGGGCACGCTGGAGCCCGGCAAGCTGGCCGACGTGGTGGCCGTGCAGGGCGACCCGACGCAGGATATCAACGCCATGCAGCAGGTCCGCTTCGTGATGAAACAAGGCGTGGTGTACCGGCAGGAATAATCTGGCGAAGAAACCGGGCATTCTGGCTCTATATTTGCCCAAGACTATATAGACACATTTTTTACCCTATCTCATGCAGAAATTATCTACGCTTTTGCTGGCCGGTGGGCTAGCGTATCTGATTACGGGCCAGGCCCTGGCCCAGACAGAATTGAACAGCGTCCCGCAGCCCGGCACCACGCCCCAGCCCGCGGCCCCCACGCCCACGTATCCGCAGATGCCCCAGCGCCCGGCCGCCGACGCCGCGCCGCGTTACCAGGGCAGCCTGACGCTGGAACTGGGTTGGGGCGCGCCCTACGGGTTTGGCGTCTCCTACGCGCACCATCTCTCGCCCAACTGGGATATCAACGGTGGACTGGGCCTGGGCATAGGCGGTAAGGTTGGCATTGGCACCCGCTACTACTTCAACCCCGACCGCCCATTCACGCCTTACGTGGGGGCCAACCTGGTACGCACCGGCCGCATCAGTGACGTTTCGGTGGAGGTGGATGGGGAGCAGGCCGTGTATTCCATGAGCCCCAGCGGCACGCTGCACCTGCGTGGTGGCCTGCGCTGGCAGCCGGGCCGCATTGGGCTGCTGGCGACGGGTGGTTACGGCATCCTGCTCACCGGCGACCCGGTCACGTATGATATAGGGTACAATCCGTCGCAGCGGCTGCGTAATGTGGTGCAGATCATCAATCCCGGCGGCGTGGAGGTTTCGGTGGGACTGGTAATTGGACTGGGCCGGTAGGGCCAGTGGTCTACAGGCTGCGCGGCACATGTAGCTATGGGTAGCTTACGGGTGGTACGTTGCTGGTGGTGCACCGGCAACGTACCACCCGCAAATACTTTAGAGAGAATAAGCTCGGCCGCACCCTTCCCGTTGGTGCCTGCGTAGGTAGCATACTTTCTGCCTACCTATGAAAAAGTCCCTTCCTAACGAGCTAATTCAGAATTTCCTCAAGCACAAGCTCACGCTGGCGCTGGCCGAAAGCTGTACTTGCGGACTCGTAGCGGCGCAGCTAGCCCCGGCTACTGGCGTTAGCGAGGTGCTGCTGGGTTCTGTTGTGACCTATCATCCGGAAGCCAAACAGCAGCTGCTGGGCGTGAAAAAGGCTACGCTCACCACCTATTCGGCCGAGAGTCAGCAAACAACTAACGAAATGGCGTTGGGTCTGCACCGGCACCTACCCAAAGCCGACGTGTGCGTGGCCGTTACCGGCCTGTGCGGCCCCGGCAGATCGGAAACACCTGAAAAGCCGGTGGGTACCGTATTTGTCACCATTCTTTTCCAAGGCAAAGCTCACGAGTACCGGGAGGCATTTGCCGGTACTGGCGACGCCCTGCGCCAACGCGCCACGGAGTTTATCTATGAAAAACTGACCGAGTTGCTGGAGCGGCAACAGCTGGCACCGGGCTAGCCTTCTAGCGCTTTATTGGGGGCCAACAGCATGATTTTCAAGTTGAGGCGCACTACGTCGCCCATGCTGCGGCAGCGGCTGAACTGCTGGGTGCGGTGGTGCTGGTTAAGCTGCTGACGCAACTGCTCCACCTTCTCGGGCGGTGATACTTCGTCGCGGCGGAGGCAATCCATCAGGTCCTTGAGGCGGTGCCGTTCCGAGCGCACGCGCCGGGCCATCAGGGTGCGCTCCTCGGTCTGGTACTGGCGGATACTTTCGGGCGTGAGCAGCCGGCTGCACAGCTGCACCACGGCCCGGTTGTCCTTGAAGAACTGGGGCATGTACATCGTTTTTTTGCCCTCGTAGCACTGCTGGTCGAAGTCGATGGCCCGCACGCGGTACTGCTCGTCCTCAAAGTCGGGCGTCACGTCGATAACGTAGTTGTAGGCTCGCATATCGCCCAACAAACGGGCAAAGCACCGCTCATTGAACTTCACAAACTCCTTGGCAATGCGCACCTGGTTGAGGTGAGGCCGCTGCAGATGCTCCCGGATGAAGTCGTCGCCGGGAATGCCGGCAATGTGCTCCTCAATCAGCGAGTCGCCTTGCACCAGGTAGTTCATGCTGTTGGGGCTCAACAGGTGCTCCAGCTCCAGGCCGTACACCCGCGAGGCATCGGCCCGCTTCACGTAGAAGTAGTCGTAGTTGTCGTTGAGCTGGTTCACGATGCGCACCCGGAACGGGTGGCTGTTGCCGAAGCGGCAGTAGTCCACCCGGTCGGCCACCAAGTGGTCGGTAAACGATAGGTCGCCGGCAGTTTTGAGCAGAGCGTACACCTGGGCCAGCCCCTCGCTTAGCTCGCGCAGGGCCTGGGGCTCGTAATACACCGTTTCCCAGAGCGTGTCGCGGCCCTGGCGGTTGAGCAGCGGGAAGGAACCGGTAAAGCGGGTCAGGTCGAGGTAGGTGACGGGCAGGTGGGTTTCCCGGTCATACTGGTGCAGATACTGGCGCAGCCGCTCGCCAATGCGGTAGTTAATTTTCTTTTTGGAGATGAGCGTCATGAGCAAAGAAACACGGGAAGCAGCGGTACAAGGCCAAGCATAATACTACGGCTTTATCAGGAGCTGAGGTGGAGAAACGAAAATGGTAACGCGCAAAAAATCAGCGCGTCAATCGGTTGTATTGTACCTTCGTCGTTCGACTTTCGCATGCCCGATCTGTCCCATGAAAAAACTACTACTTGCCCTTCTTATCGTGCTGTTGTGCCCGGTGCTGTCACCGGGCTGGGGCTTTTTTGGCCATCGAACCATTACGCAGCTGGCCGTGTACTCGCTGCCTAGTCCCATGCGTGGGTTCTATTACCGCAACATGGTGAAGCTGGTGAAACTCAGCACGGCTCCCGATGAACGGCGCGACCAGGACCCGCTAGAAGCCGGCCGCCACTTCATCGACATCGACCACTACGGCGACGACCCGTTTGGCCTCATGCCCAAAGCCTGGGACAAAGCCGTAGCCAAGTACACCGCCGACACCCTACGCAAATACGGTACGTTGCCCTGGGCCATTATGGAAACCAAGGAGAAGCTGACCGAAGCTTTCAAACAGCGCGACACCACCGCCATTCTGGCCCTTTCGGCTGATCTGGGCCATTACGTGGCCGATGCCTACGTGCCGCTGCATACCACCGAAAACTACGACGGTCAGCTCACCAAGCAGGAGGGCATTCATGCGTTGTGGGAAAGCAAGCTTCCTGAGCGTAACATTGGCAAGTACAAGTTGGATAATGAGCCCGGCCGCTACGAGAAAGACGCCCTGAAAAGCATCTGGCAGGTGGTACAGGAATCGTACGGCTTTCTGGGCGACACCTTCGACCGGGAAGAGGAAATAACGCGCAAGTACACGCCCGAAACCAAGTACGTGTTCAGCCATAAGTACGGCAAAACCCGCCGCTCCTACTCCGATGCTTTTGCTGATTCCTACCACGAAAAAGTGGGCGGTGAAGTGGCCTTCCGCCTGAAAAAGGCCCCTTCCATGGTAGCCTCGATGTGGATTACAGCCTGGAAGGATGCCGGCTCGCCCGACCTGGATGCCCTGCTGAAAAAGGTCCCCGGCAAAGAAGAAAAGGAAAAGCTGGACGTGGAGTTGGACGCCTGGAAAGACAACCTGCTGGTGGAGCAGGGCCTGTTGCTGGCCATGCAGAAGGTAAAGGCCGAGGAACGCCCTGACCTCATCAACGCCGCCCGCGACATGCAGCCGCTGCCTGCGGAGGCTGAAGCCGTGAAACCGGCCCCGGCCGCCCCAAGTCCTACTCCCGTACCCGGTGCTCCCGCCTTGCCCGAAGGCACCACCAAAGTCAAGACGAAAACCAAGCCCGCCAACGGCCCCGCCCAAAAGGAGAAAGCCAAAGCCGACAAGCCGGCCAAAACCAAGAAAAAGCCCGCTTCCGACGGCTGGGACACGCCCAGCGGCTCGGGCTGGTAACCCCCGGCAGCGGCAGTCAGTATTAGTTTGAGTGCGGCTCTGCTACGGCGAGGCCGCACTTTTTTTGGTTTCTTGTGCCTCTCTCCCACCCCAGTTCCCCGCCATGAAGCTTCGTTTTTTGTGTATCCCCGTCCTGAGTCTGCTGGCAGCGTGCAATTCTCAGCCGACCGACACGGGTACGACCACCGCCCCGCCGCCCGTACCCGGTCCCGATTTGCGCGCCCTGGCCGATTCCAACGTGGTGCAGTTGCTGACCGAGTATGGCCGCCAGTACCCGGCCCGCGAAGTACTCCTCCAGACGCGCCACGGTAACCTGCGTATCCGGCTGTATGACGACACGCCGCTACACACAGCCAACTTCCTGCTACTGAGCCGGAAAGGATATTTCGATCAGACCGTATTCAACCGGGTAGTGAAGGATTTTGCCATTCAGGGTGGCACGTCCGATAAGCTGGCCCTGCGCCTAAGCCGGTACCGGCTGCCCCCGGAAATTCGGGCAGAGCATTTTCACAAGCGCGGGGCCGTGGGCATGGCCCGATACGACGACGAGCAGAACCCCGGCCGCCTGTCTTCTAGCCACGATTTTTACATTGTGCAGGGCCAGAAACTTACCGAGTACGGGGCCCAGTCCAGCACCGGCCGCACCCTCACGCCGGCCCAGCTACGCACCTACACCACCATCGGCGGCGTCCCCAGCCTCGATGGGCAGTACACGGTGTTTGGGGAAGTGGTAGAAGGACTGGATGTTATCGACAAAATTGCCGCTGAACCCGTCGGCAACGACAAATGGCCCATCCAGGACGTGGGCATTAAGGTGAAGGTACTGAAATAACAGGCTGGTGGCTCAGTGGGGCGTGTCACTGCGAGCATGTGGCGCATCAAGCCAGTGTCGAAGCAAGCCGTCCTTTTCAGCGTGCAGACCATCCAAATGTAGAAAGGCCTTAACATCAGGAGCATGGGAACAGGCTGCTGTTGTGCATTTGGAGGAGGAAGGATTACTTTGGAATCCGGCCTCGCAACGAAAGACGCCACCGCTCTACCTAAGCACCTCAATCAGCCGGGCGTGGTTGACGTCGCCGGGTTGCTCATGGAGAAGTTCCCGGGCTTCGGCGCGAGTGTAGGTTTCCGTAATGGTGGTGGAGAATATGGCAGGGGCGGGCGGCGTGGTGGGTGGTGCCGGCAACGGTTGGCGGGCGGCAGCCAGATCTACCGCATCAGGGCGCACAGTCTGCACGCGGTACACGTAGAACTGCGGCTGAGGGCTGCCCGGCGGCTGAAACTGCACCACGTACACATCGCCGACCTGCGGCTGCTGTACCAGCTCCTGCACATCGGGCCGGCAGGCCGCTAACAGCAACATACTTCCGCCCAGCAGGGTACGAACGAGGTTTTGCATGGAGCAAGATAACCAGCAATACCCAGCAGCGGCACAAAAAAGCCGGCCCGCACAGTGTGCGGGCCGGCTTTTTACTCAGTGGCAGGTTAGCCGCTAACCGCTACCATACTTTGGCGCGGTCGGCTTGGGCGCGCACCATTTTACCTTCCTCCTTGCAGCCGAAGGCTTCAAAGAATTCTGGCATGTTCATGAGCGGGCCCACCGTGCGGTACTGCGCCGGGGAGTGCGGGTCCGTCATTACCTGCTGGCGCAGGTACTCGGGACGCGCATTGGTGCGCCACACCTGCGCCCAGGCCAGGAAGAAACGCTGCTCCGGAGTGAAGCCATCAAACTTGGGACGAGCTTCGGAGCCGTACTGCTTGGCGAGCTGCTTTTCAAGTGCTGAGTAGGCCAGGGCCAGTCCGCCGAAGTCGGCCAGGTTTTCGCCCATGGTCAGCTTGCCGTTCACGTTTACCGAATCCAGAGGCGAGAAGGCGGAATATTGCTTACCCACCATGTCGGCACGCTGCTCGAATTTGGCGGCGTCCTCCTTGGTCCACCAGTCGCGCAGGTTACCCTGAGCATCGTACTGGCGGCCTTGGTCGTCGAAGCCGTGGGTGATTTCATGGCCGATAACCGCGCCCATGCCACCGTAGTTCACGGCGTCATCGGCGTTAGGGTCGAAGAACGGGGGCTGCATAATGCCGGCCGGAAATACAATTTCATTCATCGACGGGTTGTAGTAGGCATTCACCGTGGGCGGGGTCATGCCCCACTCCTGCCGGTCGATGGGCTTGCCGAACTTGCTCACGTTGTCGTTGATGCCCCACTCCCGGGCCGCCAGCACGTTTTTCAGGTACGATTCGCGTGAGATGGTCAGGGCCGAGTAGTCCTTCCACTTATCCGGGTAGCCGATTTTGACGGTGAAGGCCGCCAGCTTTTTCTGGGCCTCCGCCTTGGTCACGTCGCTCATCCAGTCCAGCTTCTGGATGTGCTCCCCCATGGCTTCTTTGATGTTGTTCACCATTTCCAGCGCCTTGGCCTTGGTAGCGGGCGTGAAGGCTTTTTCCACGTACACTTGGCCGAAAGCTTCACCCAGTGCGCCGTCGGTGGAGCGCAACATGCGTTTCCAGCGGGGCTGCTGCTTTTTAGCGCCCGTGAGCACCTGCGCAAACCGGAACGACTCGTCGCCGTAGGCTTTGGGCAGGGCCGGGGTCAGGGAGGTTACCAAGTGCCAGCGCATGTAGGTTTTCAGGTCGCCGAGGGGCTCCTGCTTCATCATGGTGCTTACTTCCTTGAAGAAAGCGGGCTGGCCTACAATCACCGTTTTGGCGGCTCCCAGCTTCATCTGGGCCAGCGTGCCGGGCAGGTTCAGGTTGGGGAACTGCTTGGCGGCATCGGCTACCGTCATTTTGGTGTAGTTGGCGTTCGGGTCGCGCAGATCCACGCGGCTCTTGCTGGCTTTGGCCAACCGGGTTTCGAGGCGAATTACGGTGGCGGCGTTTTTAGCGGCCGTAGCCTCATTGTCGCCCAGCATCTTAAAGGTGTTCACCAGGTAGGTGGTGTACGCCGCCCGGATGCCTTTGGAGCGGGCATCATCCTTCAGATAATAGTCCCGGTCAGGCAGGCTCAGGCCGCCCTGGTACAGGTTCACGGCGTATTCGTCGCTCTTTTTATCGTCCTGACCCACGTAGCCGTTATAGAACGCGCCGGTCTGGATTTTCTGGGCGTGTACGACTTCGCTCTGCAAGCCTTTCAGGTCTTTCACGGCCGCAATGCGGTTCAGCTCGGGCTGCAAATACTTCAGGCCAGCCTTTTCGATGGCCATTGAATCCATGGCCGAGGCGTAATAGTCGCCTACTTTCTGGGCGTTGGTGCCCTTGGCGGCCGTGGTATTGGCAGCGGCTTCGTCCAGAATCTGCCGCATCACGGCGTTGTTTTTGTCGGCCAGCTCGTTGAACGCGCCCCAGCGCACTTCCGCCGCCGGAATCGGGTTGTTCTTCAGCCAGTTACCCGATGCGTATTGAAAGAAATCGTCGCAGGGGCTTACGGCCTGGTCGATGTTGGCCACGTTGAGGCCGGTGCCTTTGGGGTCGGGGGCCGGAGCAGGAGCAGCCGGCGTAGCAGTAGTAGTGGCCGAGGCCGTAGGCGCCGCCGTTTTGCTGGAAGCGCAGCCGGCCAACGACAGGCCGGCGGCGGCCATAGCAGCCAGCGTCAGGGTATTACGGTTTTTCATAGGGCGAGTAAGAGGGACAGTGGGACCATGAAACGTTCGGGCAAGGTAAAAGAATTTCCCGTTGCCATTTTTGGGTGAACGGGTGAACTGGCAGACAGGCGAACGGTTTAACTGATGGAGTGACGTTGCGAGACATGTGCCGCATCAGGCCAGGCCAAGCATCCAGGCGCTATCTTTACACTTGCAATGCCGCTATATAACCGTCGTCCTGACCCGGGACTATCCGCTCCTTCTGCCTTGCCCCCGGCCGCGCTGCCGCTCAGTGAGCTGCTGGCCCGGGTGCGCCAGACGCTGAGTGAGCGGTTTGCCGATTCGTATTGGGTGGTGGCCGAAATTGCCGACCTCACTTTGCCCCGCTCCTACGGCGCGCATTGTTACCTCACCCTCACCGACCAGCATACTACTGCCCGTGGGGCCCAACTCAAGGCCCAGGCCCGCGCTACCATCTGGAGTGCGCGCTACCAGCAGCTGGCGGCGGCTTTCGAGGAGCAGACCGGCCTCACCCTGCGCACGGGTCTGAAAGTGATGCTGCGGGTGCAGGTGAAGTTCCACGAGCAGTTTGGCCTCAGCCTCGACGTGTTGGCCCTCGACCCCACCTACACCGTGGGCGACCTGGCTCGCCTGCGCCTCGAAACCCTGCGCAAGCTGCAGGCCGAAGACCTGCTGGAGCGCCAAAAACGCCTGCCGTTGCCGTTGGGGGTGCAGCGCGTGGCCGTTATTTCTTCGCCCACGGCGGCCGGCTGGCAGGACTTCGTGCAGCAGCTGCAGGAAGCGCCCTACGACTTTGCCCTCACGCTCTTCCCCGCCCTCATGCAGGGCGACGATGCCCCGGCCAGCATCCGGGCGGCGCTGGACGGCATCCGGCCCCGCCGCCACGAGTTTGATGCCGTGGTGCTAATCCGGGGCGGGGGCTCTAAAACCGACCTCCTGGCGTTTGATGACTACGGGCTGGCGGCGGCTATTGGGTCGTTTCCGCTGCCCGTTCTGACCGGTATAGGGCACGAGCGGGATGAGGCTGTAGTGGACCTCACGGCGCATATTGCCCTCAAAACGCCCACGGCCGTAGCGGCTTTCCTGATTGAGCGGCTGGCCCGGCTGGAAGCAGCCCTGGAAGGCTACGGCACCCGTATTCGGGAAGTAGCCCAGGCACAGGTGCAGCAGGCAGCTATGCAGCTCAGCCGGCTGCTGCGCCACGCCCACCTGGCGGCCCAGAACCAGCTGCAGGACCAGCGGGAGCTGCTGCACCAGCGCATTCGGTTGGCGGCAACTGCTCCCCGGGCCCAGCTTCGGCAGCAAAACCACCAGCTCACCCGACGGCAGCACCAGCTGCACCGGGCGGCCCGCACCACGCTGCGCCACCAGGAGCAGACGCTACGGCAGCGCGGGCGGCTCCTGGCCCAGCGGTTCCGCCGGCTGCACCGCCGCCGCCGCGAGCAGTTGCTGCGCCAGCGGTTTGCTGTGCAGCTGGCAGCCGTGAAGCTGTTGCACCGCCAGGAACTGCAACTGAGCCAGCTCTCGGCTGCGCCGGCAGCCACCACTCGTATTCAGCTGCTCACGCCGAAAGGCCGGCCGGTGAAGGGCCCGTTACGCCCGGGACAGGAAATTTTGCTTCGTCTGCCCGATTCGGTGGTGCCGGCCCGTATCGGAGGGCAGCTCCCGTTGTTTCTTCCC
This sequence comes from Hymenobacter swuensis DY53, assembly GCF_000576555.1. Lineage (NCBI taxonomy): Bacteria > Pseudomonadati > Bacteroidota > Cytophagia > Cytophagales > Hymenobacteraceae > Hymenobacter > Hymenobacter swuensis. The sequence continues at coordinate 1,061,397 of NZ_CP007145.1, read as the reverse complement.
TAACTTCATTTGCTTTCATGTCGCCCCAAAACTTAACGTACCGCCAGGCCATCGAAGAGCTGGAAACTATTCTGCGCGCCCTCGAAACCGATGCGGTGGATGTGGATGACCTTACGGCCCGCGTGCAGCGCTCCGCCGAGCTTATTCGCCTCTGCAAGCAGAAGCTCCGCTCGGCTGAAACGGCCATTGACCAGGTGTTTGAAAATCTGGAGGAGGAAGATCCGGAAGATGCCTGATCCGGCATAGCAAGGATATGTAGCAAGGAGGCTATATTTGAATCCGCCAAACAGCTCTTTCTACCATCCTATTTCTTGCACACCGTATGGATTCTCTTTCCGAAGCGCCCAAACAACCCTTCACCCTCGAACAGGCCGGCGAATGGACCCGCCGTTTCCGGGAGCAAAGTGAGCACGCCGTGAAAGGCCACCTGTTCGACCGCGCCGCGCTGGAAGCCTTACTATCCCGCTCCGATGCGACGGGCTTACGGTTCTACTATGGCCGCGACGAAGAGAATCATCCGCAACTGGTGATGGTGGCCGTGGATGTCGATGGCAACGATTTAGTAGACACACCACTCCGACAGATGCCAACGGAAGGAGAGTCGATGCTAATGGCCACCGCCAGCCTGAGTAGTTCTGATGACGACCCGATAGTAGGTCCGGGTAAAACCTGCCCGCCCTGCTGCAGTGTTACCAATCTACTCAACAGCTAAATGACCGATGGTGCCCTAGCCGCCTGGCTACCTCGGGTAGCGGATTATCTGGAAGTGCTGGCCTACTGCAGCCTCAGCATTCCGGCGGGTGTGGCATTGGTGCATTGGCAACGGCTTACGAGGCCGGTACAACTTTTGGCTGTTGTACCGGCCTTTATGTTAGTTCTTTTTACGTTGATGCGCCTGACGGTAGCCTTTGGTTTGCAGAACATCTGGCTAGCACACCTTGCCGCCATTGGCGAGACGGTGTGCTACATCTGTGCCTTTAGCTTACTGTTGCCTCGGTTGCGGCCGTGGCGGCGGTGGCTACTGGGAGGCTTTCTAGCCTTCGCCGCGCTTGATTCCTTGGTGTTGGAAGGGTTAACGCAACTCAACAGCTACACCATCGCCCTGGAAAGCTTTCTGGGCATTCTGCTGGTGCTACTGTATTTTGAACAGGAAATCCGCCACTTGGCGCCGACTAACACCCATCGTCGGCCGCTCCTGATTGCCGGCACTGGCATTGTGTTGTATCTGGCCGGCACGGTCGCCATTTACCTAGGGAGCAATACGTTTCTGCAAACCGATGACGGAGTAGGCATGTCGTTGCTGTATTCCATCAACAGCATGCTGCTACTTGTACTAGCTGCTTTCTTCACGCGGGCTTTCTGGCTCAGTTGCCGGATACCAGCTAGTGAATTACAAGTTATCAGATGAGCATAGCCAGGAGGTCACGTTTTTGATTCTGATAGTTCTATATTACCCCGAAATACCTCTTCTCTCCTACCCACACACACCGTATGCTTTTCACCGACCCTATTCCCGGTTTCAACCCCAACGCCGGAGCCCCCATTCCACCCGCTGAGGCCGAGCAGTGGACCGCCAATTACCGCAACCAGCCCCAGACCCAGGAGGAGCTGGCCGGCCGGAAGCGTATTAAAGCGTATTACTTTGGTAACGAGATGCTCGACACCATTCAGAAGCAGCCCGGTTGCGTGGGCATCCGCTTCTACATGGGCCTGGAGCAGGACCTGACCGGCGACAAGAGCAAAGACGAGTACCAACTGCTGGCCGTGGGCGTAGACGTGAACGGCTACGACCTGATACCCCGCACCGGCCCAACCGGCGAGTTGCTGAATGAGGACGGTATTGTGGGGGATTCGACCCTAAAATGTCCACCTGTGTGTGACCCTACGAGCCCAATGAATACCTGATGTGCCTATATCACTAAGCAATCTGGTTCTTCTGTTAAGGATATGCGGTAATCTTACCGTAATTCCGTTTGTCATCTATACCGGCCGAAAGTCTTTGCTACCACAAAGCTTTCGGCCGGTATATTTCTATTTGGCTGGTGACGTAATTTGCCTACTGTTGGACATGTTTGGCCGGGTTATTTTACATAACAACATCTTCAATTATCATCTCTCTACTGCTTTCGATGTCACTACGCTTTGCTGGGCGTTTGGTGTGTTACTTCCCTATAAGCAGCGACAAATACTTGGCTGGTGCTGGGCCATATTTGTGTTGATAGCCCTCAGCGATGCATTGTGGTTTGATCCATTCATGAGCAGCATCAACGTGGTAAGCCGCATAGCCGGCAACAGCCTCCTAACAATGCTGGCCATGTACCATGTCTGGAATTTACAGCCGGCCGGCCCACCAGAAAAGAACCCAGAGCTTGTTCTGGGGGCAATGGTTCTGCTGTACTATCCATGCTCAACGCTGGTGTTTATTGTGCAGGAGTTACTGCCTGCTGGCATCTCAGCCCGCTTTCCTGGAAATAGTGCGACTATTAGCAGCATGCTGCTTTATCCGCCGCTCCGGGTACTACAAGTGGGGCTGCTGATTTACCTGCTGAGCATTTTACCGGGCGGTCCGGCTCCGCGCCGGGCGTTGCCCGGATGGCTACGTTTCCGCTTTGGGAAGCGGCCGGTACCGCTTCATTCACCCATTTCCCAGTCGGTTAACCATTCGAAATAGAAGCGTTTAGTTTACTTTAGCCGAATAGTTATGCAGCCGCCTGCTTTTCTTCAATGCCCGACGCAATTCTACCCTTGGTTCTGGTGACGCCCATTCTGCTGTTATTGGCACTGGGCATCGTGGGCTTTGTGGTGCGCTACCAGCGGCGGCTGATTCAGCAGCAGCAGGAAGTACAGGAGCTGCACGAAAGTGCCCAGCAGCAGGCCCTGGAGGCGGCGCTGCTGGCCCAGGAAGAAGAACGGCGCCGTATTGCCGCCGATTTGCACGACGGGGTGGGCACCACCCTGGCCATCGTGAAGCTGCACCTGAACACGCTCAACCAACCCGACCTCACCCAGGAAGCCACCATCCTGCTCGACCAGGCCATCAACGAGGTGCGCCGGATTTCGCGCAACCTGCTGCCGGCCGCACTCCAGAAATTCGGCCTTTCCTTCGCCCTCGAAGCCCTGGCCCGCACCATGCCCGCCGACGGACCCACGCAGGTGGAGGTAGAACAAACCGGCATTCCGCGCCGTCTTGATCCTAAGTATGAGCTGATTGTGTACCGCGTGGTGCAGGAGCTACTGGGTAACGGGCTGCGCCACGCCCACGCCAGCCAAATCCAGATTACCGTCGAATACGGAGCCGATTCGCTGGCCCTGCGCTACTCCGATAACGGCGTGGGCTTCGACCCCACCATTTCCGACCAACCTCCCCTGCCCGGCTCCCGCACCGGCCTGGGCCTCACCAACCTACGCAGCCGCGTGGGCGTATTACGCGGAACTCTCCGCCATGAGTCGGCTCCGGGCCAGGGCACCCGGGTTTGGATTTCCCTGCCCTTGCCGTATCTTGTTACCAACCAGCCCACTAGCCTTTCCCTAGCATGAGCACACCTTCCATTCGCCTGGCCGTAGTAGATGACCATATTCTGTTTCGTAAAGGGCTTCGGGCTCTGATAAGTGGCTTTCCAGGCATGGAAGTGCTGTTTGAGGCCGGCGACGGACAGGAGCTGCTAGAACGCCTCGACCAGGGCACTATTCCGGATGTAATTCTGATGGATCTGCAGATGCCCGTGCTGGACGGCCTGCAAACCGTGCGTCTACTACGCGCTCAGTACCCGCAGGTGCGCTCTATCATCATTTCTATGCACGATGAGCCCGAGCTGATTGATTCCCTGCGGGCCGAAGGCGCGCACGGTTATCTGCTCAAGAATGCCAGTCCGGAGGAAGTCCTTGGGGCCATTCAGCACGTTATTGATACCCGCCCGGGCTCCGGGGCTTCCAAGCCCATTCTTACAGCTTCTTTCTAGCCCTGGCTTTTCTGTAAAACGACCAGAGCCGTTCCTGTAACAGGAACGGCTCTGGTCGTTTTCAGGGCAGGATACGTTCCGGCTACAGACCCACGGCCATGCCCAGCGTGAACGTGCGGCCCCGGTTGAAGAAGGCCTGCAGGTTGCCGGCATCGAACACGTTGGAGTTGCTGCGGTTCGAAACGTCAGTAAAGTAGAACTCATTCAACACATTCAATACCGAGGCCCGGAAGCTGATGCGCACCTTGTCCTGGTACACCGGCTTCAGCTCGTAGCCGAAGTGCAGGTCCAGGTTCTTGCTGGTGGGCAGGCGGTAAGCATCGGTGCGAGAAGCTTCCTCCAGAATATTATCGGGGTTGAAGGCGGCGTAGTACTTCGAGAACACCAGGAACGAAGGCCGGATGTACAGGCCCCGGATGGGCTCGTAGCGCAGGCCCAGCTGGAACTGGTTTTGTGCCGCGTCGCCTACGTGCACACCGTCCAGGAATACGGGCTGGTCCAGCTGGTTTACCTGCACGTTGGATTCTGTTACCTGGTTGAGCAGGCCCTTGCCTTTCCAGCGCCAGTCCCCCAATGAAATAGCGGCATTTAGCTGCAGGCTGCGGCTGATTTCCTGGGCCACGCTCATCTCTACGCCCATGTGGCGGGCGTCAATGTTACGCACCGAGCTGTACACCGGCTCGCCCGTAGCGGTAGAAACTGAGTTGGTGGATTTGTTGGACCACAAGGTATAATAAGCGTTCAGCGTGGCCTTTAGGCTGGGGTAGCTGATACCATAGCCCAGTTCCATGCTGGTGATGCCCTCGGGCTGCACGCTCTTGTAGCGAATACCCTGGGTGTTATACACCTGGTTAAAAAACGGTACGCGGCTGTTATAGCCCACGTTCACGAACAGGTTGTTGCGCTCCGTTACGTTGTAGTTGGCTCCGGCCTTCACACTGTACCCCGTGAATTCGGCCCAGGGCGTTTCCACTGTCTGACCATCGGCGCTGGTGTACGTGCGCCCATTGATGGTCTGGGTCTGGTTGAAGCCCACATCGTAGCTCTGCCCGTCCACGGTCACCTGCTTGGCCCGGAAATAATCGATGCGCTTGTAGCGGATCTGGGAAAGGGTACCGCTTACCACGGCCGACAGCACGGGCGTTTTGTACTCCAGTTGGGCATAGCCGCCCAGCCACTGGGTTTTGCCGTCGTAGTTGTAGCTGATTTTGTCCCCCTCATACAGGCGGGTCGTTGGGTCGGCGTTCAGGTTGCCAATCGTGCGGGCGTAGTCGCCGCCCAGCAAGTCACGCACTTCACGGTAGTGCAGTCCCCGGTATAGGCGGCCATCCACCCCGGCCGAGAAAGTCACCTTGTCGTTGAGCGAATAATCGGCTCCTAGTACGCCGCCGTACCAGCGGTGGCTGTTCACGTTGTTCACCAAAAAAGAGCCCGACTGCCGCTGCTCGGTAAACAGCGTATCGTTGCGACGGGTGGCGGTGTTGAAGACGAACGGGTAGTTGCGGACGTTGGTATTATAAATACCCTGGAAGTTCGTTTGGCCATCAACTGTCTGGCTGAGCGTGGAGGAGTTGCCGCTGGTCAGGCCGGATACCCCGCCCCCGTTACCAAACGAGGCATACGCCACGGCACTCACGAACAGCTTGCTGTTTACCTGCCAGTAGTCGTTGAGGTTGATCTGGGGCTTGTGGTAGTAGTTGCTCCGCTCGTTCAGCACTTCCGAACCCTGCACATTGCTTACCTGCCGGGTGGTAGGGTCCCGGTCGTAGCGCGTGAGCGTGCCCCAGTACGGGTTGTAGGAGAAGCCCTTGTTGCCACCGGCCACGGGGGAAGCGCCAATTTCTGCCGCCTTTTCGGTGGAATACAGCCCCACCGCAGCTTGGAAGGAGCGGGTGCCGTGGCTCTGCGGGGAGCCCATGCCGGTGAGGGAAAGGCGGTGGTTGCCCGCCCGTTTGCTGATGTTGCCGAAGTAGGTCCAAGCATCATCAAAGGCCTTGTCCACCCAGCCATCGGACGTACGGCGGGAGCCGTAGGCGGTGAAGGCCCAGTCGCCCTTCAGCGTGCCGCTGCTGAGCATGAGGGAGTATTTCTGGTAGTTGTTGGAGCCGGTTTCTACCCGGGCCAGAGCTGCCTTCTTATCATCGAAACCCTTGGTGAGGACGTTGATGGTACCGCCCACGGAAGGCACCGAAATCTTGGAAGCCGACAGGCCGCGCTGCACCTGCAGGCTCTTGGTCACGTCGCCCAAATCCCAGTTCGACCAGAATACCTGGCCGGTTTCCATGTCATTTACGGGCACCCCGTTCACCAGCACGGCCACGTTGCGCTGGTCGAACCCCCGGATGTTGATGCGGGAGTCGCCGGTGCCACCGCCGCCCTGGGTGGCGTACACACCGGGCGTCTCGTTAAGAATCATCGGCAGGTCGCGGTTGGAGAGGGTTTCGCGCAGCTTTACCTCATTCACGGCCGCAAACGCCACCGGTGTAGAGCGTTCTACGGCCACGCCCAGCGAGCCAACTACCTGCACCTCGTTCAAGGTAGCGTTATCGGCCACCAAGTTGAAGGTGGCGGTAGTGTTCTGGTTGCCCACCGTCACCTGCTGCTCCAGCACCTTATAGCCAATAAAGGAGGCCCGCACGGTGTAGGTGCCGGGTTTCAGGCCGGCTACGGAGTAGGTGCCGTTATCCTCGGCCCCGCCGCCGGTGTTGGCCCCATTGCCTACCACCTGCACGGTGGCACCGGGCAGGCCTTCCCCGGTTAATTTATCCAGTACGCGTCCTTTGATGGAGTAAGTGGTTTGAGCCACCGCCACCACGGAGGTAGTCATCAGAGCTCCAGCAAGTAAAAAGTGCTTCATGAAAAAGGGAAATACGACCCGCAAAGGAAATTGAGGGTGTAAAGGTAAGATTTTGACAGGTAGCAGGAAGCAGAAAATACCGCCGCCGCCGGCCCCTTATTCCAGCTCCACGGCCGGGTCCCAGAAGCGGGTTTTGAAGTCCTGCACCTGGTCTTCCACCACCGTTACTCCCTCCGTTTCCAGCGCCTCTTGCATGGCCGTGGGCGTGGCAAAATGGTGCTTGCCCGTGAGCAGCCCGTTGCGGTTAATAACGCGGTGGGCCGGCACGTACTCGTTGGCCGTGTGCGCAGCCATCATGGCCCAGCCCACCATGCGAGCACCATGCCGGGCTCCTAGGTAGTGGGCAATGGCTCCGTAGGTAGTCACCCGGCCCTGGGGCACCAGCCGCACTACCTCGTGTACCTCCTGAAAAAAGTTACGCTGCTGCTCCGTAGGGTTGCGGGGAATAGACACAGTGGTGAGATGGTGAAATGGTGAGTTTGGCGTTTCGCCAGATTTGATAGCGCAAGTAGCGCAGGCAGAACATTAAACTCACCATCTCACTATTTCACCTTTCCCGTGCCCGCGCAACCCGGCGGCGGTTTTGGTGTCTTACCTCCATCTTTCCCTTCCGGCCCCGGCGTCAACCAAAACCAGGTGGTTCGCGTTGTGGCAGTTGCGCCCCGCCGACTGCTGCCGGTTTAGGGCCCCACCCGAAGTAACCCCATGCAAACCCAGGAACACCCGACCTCAGAAGTAACCGAAACCCGCTCCGGCTCCGCTGGCCGCCGCATCCTCTGGCTGCTGGTGGCGTTGGCCGCAGTAGGCGCCCTGGCGTTCATCAAAATCAAGTATTTCCCTTCGCAAAGCGCAGAAGGCAAAGGCGGCGGTGCCAAGGGCGCAGCCGGCGCGCCGGGCAAAGGTGGCCCCGGCGGAGCGGGCGGTAAAGGCGGCAGCGGAGCATTGCCGGTGCAGGTGTACGTGGTGAAAGCCACCAGTCTGGCCGATGAGGTAGCCGCCACGGGTTCCATTCTGGCCGAGGAATCGGTAGTTATCAAGAGCGAAATTTCGGGCAAGATTACCAGCCTCAACATCCGGGAAGGCCAGCCGGTGAGCAAGGGCCAGCTGCTGCTGAGCATCAACGCCGACGAGATTCAGGCGGCTCTGAAAAAGCAGGAATACAACATCCGCCTCTACCGCGACCAGGAAAAGCGCCAGCGCACCTTGCTGGACAAGGAATACATCAGCACCCAGGAGTACGAGCAATCCAACAACCTGCTGCTCACGGCCCAGGCCGATTTGCAGTCGTTGCGGGCTTCTCTGGCCAAGGCGTACGTGCGGGCTCCGTTTGCCGGCGTGCTGGGCCTGACCACCGCCACAGTGGGTACGTACGTGAGTCCCGGGGCCGAAATCACCACGCTTTCCAAGGTGAAGCCGGTGAAAATCAACTTCACGGTGCCCAGCCGCTTCTCCAGCCTGGTGCGCACCGGCGACCCGATCATCATCACCGACGAGGCGTCCAATAAAAAATACGAAGCCAAAGTCTACGCCCTCGATCCGCAGATTGACCCCGTGAGCCGCACCCAGACCGTGCGGGCCCGCTACGCCAACACCCGCGACGAACTGCGCCCCGGCGCGTTCGTGAAAGTAAACCTGCAGCTCAGCCAGACTGCCGACGCGCTGCAAGTACCCACCGAGGCCGTTATTCCGGAAGCCACCGGCTACAGCGTGTACACTGTACAGAAAGGTAAAATGGTGCCGAAGAAGGTAAAAATCGGAGTGCGCTCCGACCGCCTCATCCAGATTACCGACGGCCTAGCCGTGGGTGACTCCGTTATTCGTACCGGCATTCTGCAAGTGAAGCCGGGCGATGCGGTGAAGGTGACTAAGTAATATTTCTCTCGCAGAGGTCCGCAGAGGTATTCGCAGAGGAGTGCGGAGGCTCTGCTACCCTCTGCGAATACTTCTGCGGACCTCTGCGAGAAAACCATCATGAGCTTATCCAGCACTAGCATAAACAGACCGGTTCTCGCCATTGTGATGAGCCTGGTGATTGTGATTTTCGGGGTCATCGGGTTCCGGTATTTGAGCGTGCGGGAGTACCCGAGCGTCGACCCACCCATCATTACCGTATCGGCCAGCTACACCGGGGCTTCCGCCGACGTGATGCAGGGCCAGGTGACGGAGCCACTGGAAGAAGCCCTCAACGGCATCCAGGGCATCAAGAACCTGACCTCTAACTCCCGCGACGGCCGTACCCAGATTACGGTGGAGTTTGACCTCGACGCCGATCTGGAAACCGCCGCCAACGACGTGCGCGACAAGGTATCGGGGGCGCAGGGCCGCCTCCCGCGCGACATCGACCCACCCATCGTGAGCAAGGCCAACGCCGACTCGCAGCCCATTGTGATGACCTACCTCAGCTCCAGCAAACGCACCCTGCTGGAACTGACCGATTACGCCAACAACACCCTCAAAGAGCGCCTCCAGACCATACCGGGCGTGTCGGAGGTGCGGGTGTACGGGGAGCGGAAGTACTCTATGCGCCTGTGGCTGGACCCCGTGAAGCTCTCGGCCCTGAGTGTGAGCCCCGTGGACGTGCAGGCCGCCCTCACCCGCGAAAACGTGGAGCTGCCCAGCGGCTCGGTGCAGGGCCAAGCTACCCAGCTCACCCTGCGTACTATGGGCCGCCTGAGCTCCGTGGAAGATTTCAACAACCTGATTATCCGCAAAGACGAGTCCTCGTTGGTGCGGCTTTCCGACATTGGCTACGCCGAGCTGTACCCCGAAAACGACCAGACCATCTTCAAGGTAAATGGCGTGCCGATGGTGGGTCTGGCGGTTATTCCGCAGCCGGGCTCCAACCAGATTGACATTGCCGACGAGTTTAACCAGCGTCTGGAGCTGTACGGCAAGGATTTGCCTAAGGACCTGGTGCTCAAGCCGGGCTTCGATAACTCGGTGTTCATCCGCAAATCCATCACGGAAGTGGAGCACACCATCATCGAGGCCTTTGTGCTGGTGGTGATTATCATCTTCCTGTTCCTGCGTGACTGGCGCTCCACCATTATTCCGGTGGTGGCCATTCCGGTGTCGTTGGTGGGTATTTTCTTCGTGATGTACCTGATGAATTTCTCCATCAACGTCCTCACGCTGCTGGCCGTGGTGCTGGCCATTGGCCTGGTGGTGGATGACGCCATTGTGGTACTGGAGAACATCTATTCCCGCATTGAGGGCGGCGAGGACCCCAAAACTGCCGCCATCAAGGGCTCCGAGGAAATCCTGATGGCCGTTATCAGTACCACGGTGGTGCTGGCGGCAGTGTTTCTGCCGGTGGTGTTCCTAACAGGTATCACGGGCCGGCTGTTCCGGGAGTTTGGCATTGTGGTGGCTGGCTCGGTGCTGATTTCGGCCTTTGTGTCGCTTACGCTCACGCCCATGATGTGCTCGGTGCTGCTCAAGCGCGAGGAAAAGCACAACTGGTTTTACCGCAAAACCGAGCCCTTCTTCGAGAAGATGATTAACGGCTACAAGGGCAGCCTCGAAACGTTCCTGCGCAACCGCTGGCTGGCGTGGCTGGTGGTGGCTGGTACGGGTGTGGGCATCTGGTACTTTATGGGCGCAATTCCCTCGGAACTGGCCCCGGTGGAAGACCGCAGCCGCATAAACCTGAACGCTACCGGCCCCGAGGGCGCCTCTTTTGAGTTCATGGATGCGTATATGACACAACTTACGCAGTTGGCCATGGATTCGGCCGGCCCCGGCAACCTGAGCAGCGTGTTTGCCGTGACGTCGCCGGGCTTCGGGGGCGGCTCCAACTCGGGTACGGCCCGGGTGCTGCTGCTGGAAGCTGATACCCGCGCGTTGCCCCAGCCTGCCATTGCCGATAAGCTGAGTGCCGGCGTGAAAAAGCTCACCGCCGCCCGTACCTCCGTCAGCCAGGACCAGAGCATCGGGGGCGGCGGCGGTGGACTGCCGGTGCAGTTCGTTATCCAGACCCAGGATTTCGAGAAGCTGCGCGAAGCCGTGCCTAAGTTCCTCGACGCGGCCCGCCAGGACCCCACCTTCCAGTTCGTAGACGTGAACCTGAAATTCAACAAGCCCGAGCTGCGCGTGAACATCGACCGAGAAAAGGCCCAGAGCCTGGGCGTGTCGGTGCAGAGCATTTCACAGACGCTGCAGTCGGGCCTGAGCGGCCAGCGTTACGGTTACTTTATCCGGGAGGGCAAGCAGTACCAGATTATCGGGCAGGTGGCGCGCGAAGATCGGAGCCAGCCGCTGGACGTGCGCCTGCTGTCGGTGAAGAATGCCAACGGCGAGCTGATTCAGCTGGACAACGTGATTCGGCTGGAGGAAAGCAGCACGCCGCCCCAGCTCTACCGCTTCAACCGCTACAACTCGGCTACCTTCTCGGCCTCTCTGGCTCCCGGCCGTACCCTCGGCGACGGTATTGCCGCCATGCAGGCCCTGGCCGAAAAGAACCTCGACGACACGTTCAGTACCGAGCTGGCCGGCTCCTCCCGCGACTTTCAGGAAAGCTCCAGCAGCTTGGTGTTTGCCTTCGGGCTGGCCTTGGTGCTGATTTACCTGGTGCTGGCGGCGCAGTTCGAGAGCTTCCGCGACCCGGTGATTATCATGGTGACGGTGCCGCTGGCCCTTTCCGGCGCGCTGCTCAGCCTGTGGTACTTCAACCAGACGCTCAACCTGTTCTCCCAGATCGGCATTATTATGCTGGTGGGGCTGGTGACGAAGAACGGTATCCTCATCGTGGAATTTGCCAACCAGCAGGTAGAAAACGGCAAGGACTACATGACCGGCCTGATTGAGGGTGCTACGGCCCGCTTCCGCCCCATCCTGATGACCTCGTTGTGCGCCATTCTGGGTATTCTGCCCATTGCCGTGGCTACCGGCGCGGGCGCGCTTAGCCGCCGGGCTATGGGTATCGGCGTGGTGGGCGGGCTGTTCTTCGCCACCGCCCTCACGCTGTACGTAGTGCCCGTGATGTATTCGTATTTCGCCACGGCCAAGAAGCACAAACACGCGCCGGTGGAGGAAGAGGAAGCCGTGGCCGCCTAGTGCCGCGTCTTTTTCCGCTTCTCCTGCCGCGCCCTTTTCCGCTGTTGATTTCCCCCATGCCTCGTTTCTCTCTGTTCGCGCTGCTGCTGGCTGCTCCCCTCCCCTTGCTGGCGCAGCAGCCCGCGTTGCCTTCCCGCCCGGCTACCACCCAGCCCCAAAGCAAGCCCCAGACCGAAAAGCCCGAAACCGTGTCCTCGGCCCCCAGTCTGACGCTGGCGGAGGCCATCCGTATCGGTATTGAGAACAACTACAACATCCGCCTCTCGCGGCAGGATATGCGCGTAGCCGAGAATAACGTGACGCGCGGCAACGCCGGGCAGCTACCGGTGGTGAACGGCAACTTTACCCGCACCTTCAACCGCAACAACGTGCGGCAGGAATCCTCCAGCCGGCCCGACCCCAGCATTGCCAACGGGGCCAAATCGAACCTGCTGAACGCCAACGTGGCGGCAACCTGGACGATTTTCGACGGTTTTGGGATGTTCATTGCTTACGACCGACTACAGGCCCTGGAGCAAAGTCAGCAGCAGCTCACGCGGGCTACCGTGGAGGAAACCGTGGCCAGCATCACCGACGCGTATTTTGTAGTAGTGCGCGAGTCGGGCAAGATTACGTCTATTGAGGAAGCTCTGAAAATCGGGCAGGCCCGCATCGACCTCACCCAGGCCCGGGTGGATGTGGGCGTGGCCGCGAAGGTGGAGGTGCTTACCGCCCGCGTAGATTACAACGCCGACCGCTCCATCCTCATCCAGCAGCAGGAAGCGTTGCAAACGGCGAAAATCAACCTCAACAACCTGCTGGGCCGCAACCCTAACCTCAACTTCCAGCCCCAGGATTCCATTGTAGTTGCCCAGGATCTGCAGCGCGACGCCGTGTTGCAGTCCATCCGCCAGAATAACCCGCGTTTGCAGCAGGCCCGTACCAACACCGAGGTAGCCACTTACGACCGGAAGCTGGTGCGCGCCTCCCGCTTCCCACAAATCGGCCTGACCTCGGGCTACGGGCTAAACCGCAATATCAACGGGGCCGCATTTTTCGGCACCCAGCTGGTTACCAATACCGGCCGCACCTACGGGCTCAACTACGGGGTGGTGGCCTCAGTGCCTATTTTCGACGGCTTCAACCGCAACCGCCTGGAGCAGAACGCCCGCATTATGGAGGAGCAAAGCCAGCTACAGCTCAATCAGACCCAGCTCCAGCTGGATGCCGAAGCCGAGCAGGCCTGGGCCCAGTACCAGAACCGTCTGCAGCTGCTGGAGCTGGAAGAATCCAACATCCTGCTGGCCCGCGAAAACGTGGCCATTGCCTTGGAGCGCTACCGCCTGGGCTTACTCACGCCCCTGGATCTGCGCGTGGCCCAGCGGACCCAGCTTGATGCTGAAGTGCGACTGCTGGATATTCGCTACCAGGCCAAGCAGGCTGAAATTATCCTCCGCCGCCTCAGCAGCGGCTTGGTGCAGGAGGGAAACAAGACGCCCTGATTATTCTTTTGGTTTTAACTTTTGCGGCTATGCATACCATTCCCGGTTTTTCTTTACCTGAATTCCTGGACCTCTCCTACCACTCCGATCAGCAGATCCTGACCGTACGTTGGCTGCGGGCAGTTAGCTTCAACGAGTTGCAAACCGGTTTTGCAGCGGCCCGTGAGCAGGGTTACACCCAGAATGCTGCCCGGTGGCTGGTAGATGTGCGCCGCCGCACCGAGTTAGATGCCACTTCTTCCAGTTGGGTAGCCCGGGAGTTGCTGCCTGCCGTGGCGGCCGACGTTGTGCCGGCTACACTGCACGTAGCCTACCTGTTGTCGCCGGCCCGAGCCGAGGTATTGCGCCAGGATGCCGCTATGCGCGCCACAATGGCCGCCGCACAGGCCCCCACCCAACCGTACCATCTGCAAACCTTTCTGGATGAAGTCCCGGCCGTGCGCTGGCTTCTGCAACCCGCCTCGTAATATTTACCCTCATCGGATAGTATGGCATGCGCGCCCCGGCCCTCACAGGTCGGGGCGCGGGTTTTGGTACCTACCCTCCCCCAAACGTTCAGATAAAAAAACCGGGAATTCGGAGAGTAATCATCCTGGTCAGGCGAAGGGTTGCGAACGGCGCGGAACGCCCCCGTAGCTTTGATTCATCAACAACCCCAGAAGCCTCCTCACCTGCTGCACATGTTTGCTCGCCTCCTGAAAATCAGCCTCGTTTTGTTCGTTTTGTCGTTCTGCGTATCTGCTCCGGTTTCGGCTCGCGACCTGTTCGACCGTCGTTGGTTGCCCACGGTGAAGGCGAAGATGAAAGGCCAGCACCACGTTCACCGCCCCAACTACCGCCGTTTCCGGGCTTACCGCCAGTACTAAGCCCGGTCCCACGCTTTGCGGTGAGGTCAGCACGCTTCTCCTGAAAAACCGGTAGTCCCGGCCCACCCCTCAGCACATGGGAGAACGGGCCGGGACTACCGGTTTCTGCTTGCCGGTTGGCTTACTGCGGCTTCAGGGCTTTAAGCTGCTCCAATGCCTCAACAGTAGCTTTGCGGTTGTCTTTTTCCTTCTCGTCCTCATCTACTGGCTCGCGGGTGATGGGCGTGCTGAAAAAGGCCAGAATATGCTGCTGCTGCGAAGTAGTCAGGCTCTCGAATTTCTTGTCGGCCAGCTTGCGCAGCCACTCGCCATAGGTTTCATCGGTCAGGGCGTATTCGCCAAGCCGGGTGGGCTTGCCCGTGTCGAAGTCGGCGTTAGGCAGCGTGGGGCGTTGGGTATCGGTGGTGTCGCGGGGCTCTTTTTCCACTAGCGCGCAGTAGTTATTCATCACCGTGCGGAAGCTGGCGCGGAACAGGGCCTGGGCTTCAGGCGTCGGGGTTTTGAAGGCGAACGGCTTGAGCGGGCCGATTTTGGGCAGTACCCGCACGAAGTACGAGAGGACCCGCGCCCCGGTGCCGGGATGGTCGTAGCCACTGCCGTACTTTTTCTGGTATTCCTCCTCGCTTTCCTTGTACACGTACTCGCGGCGGCGGGCCTGGGGGCTCACCTTGCGGATTTCCTTTTTCTGCGACTGCCACGCGGCCCGGCTGGCAATCGGAATCAGGCTGCGCACCGCAAATCGGAAAGAAGCCACCGACAAGTCTACGTTGAAAATCACCTGGCCCAGCTCCATGCCATAAGTTTTCAGGAAGGCCCGCTCCAGCACCGGCTTGCTCACCTGAAACCCAATGCTGCGCTGGTACTCGGCGGTGCGGTAACGGCCGGCGGCCACCTGCATCACATCAAAGGCGAATTCCAGCTGGGTATGCTGAATAGGGGCTTCCTCGTAAGTGATGACGTTGCCAAACTTGGTCTGCAGTTCGGGATATACATGGGGCATGGCGCGGTTGGTGCCCTCAGGGTGGCCGCTGAGGTCGGCAGCGTAGTGGGCCAGCGCGCCCAGCGCAAAGGCATACTCGTTGCGGTTGTGCGCCTCATCGAGCAGACTGCGCACAAAGTCGCCGGAACGGACGTAGTGTGTAAGGTTGGTGAACAGCTCGGAGCCGAACGGGTAGTAACCCATATCCTGCAGAATGGAGCCGCCGTAAGCAAAGCTCTTGGCCTCGATAAGCTGGTCGTCGGTGGCGCCGGGGTAGCGTTGTTGCAGCAGCTGCACCATGCAGCGCTGCCAGCAGGAATCCACGTTGGCCTGGTGGGTGAGTACCGAGTAGGCCGAAGCCGGGCGCGCAGACAAGCCCAGCAGGACCACCACGACTACAATCCATTTCCACATAGACAAAGACACCCGGCCGGGCGCATAAGCTCTGCCGTGGGTGCAGACACGTACGCACGGCTTACGGCCGTGGTTGTTGCGCTGGTGTAGGTACATGCTTCTGATTTCAGGATGACAGCATATTCCTCCGGCAAGCAGCCTGTTTCGGGCTGTAAACGGCCTAGTTTTTAGTATGACCTGAATTCAGACCGGTTCCAAATTTCGGCTCCAACAGGTTTTTCTGCCTGATTCCACAATGCGGCTCCTACCTTTGCCCCATGAAATCGGTGGTAGCCTTCTTCCTGGGAATTCTGATGCTCGTGAGCGGCTTGGTGCCCCAGAACGACCTGTCAGAGCTGGGTAAGCTGCCCGAGCTAGCCCGCCATTACCGCTACCACCGTACCCTGGCCGATGGAAACCTCTCCCCGTTGCAGTTTCTAGTACTGCACTACGGCCCCCACGGCTCTGACCACCGCCGTCACCCCTACTCCCAGCGCGACGCCCAGGACCACCACAAGCTGCCCCTGGAACAGCACCACCACGACTGCGTGATGGTCAGTTTCGTGCTGCCCGCCGGCCGCCTAACGCTGCTCCCGCGCCCCCTTACCTGGCCCGCTGCCGCCTACCGCGTGGCGCCCGGCCCGCTGTACGCCTTCTGCGTCAGCAACCCGCTGCTCCAGCCGCCCCGAGCGTAGCTACCCGAAGTCCCCGGGCGCAGTGCGTCCGGCCGCTTCCCGTAGTCCTTTCGCTCATTCCGCTGGCAATGTTAGTCATTAGTAGCTGGTATTGAGTAGTGAGTATAGGCATGGACAGTAAGAACCTGATGGTATTGCCCAGCTTGTTCTCAGTCCTCCATACTCAGTACCCACTACTCAATACTCACTACTAACTCCCATCCGGCGGCAATCCATTTTCCTATGCTTTCCCGCATTATCCGGGCCAGCATCCACAACAAGCTGTTTGTGGTGCTGATGCTCCTGGCGTTGCTGGCCTGGGGTGGCTATTCGGCCTCCACCCTGCCCCTCGACGCCATTCCCGACGTCACCAACAACCAGGTTCAGGTTATCACCCAAAGTCCCGCCCTGGCCGCCCAGGAGGTGGAGCAGCTGCTGACCGTACCGCTGGAGCTGGCCCTGCGCACCGTGCCCGGCGTGACGGAAATCCGCTCTACTTCCCGCTTCGGGCTGTCGGTAATTACCGTGGTGTTCGACGACGACGTGCCCACGCTGCAAACCCGCCAGCTGGTGGCCGAGAAGCTACGCACCGCCGAAGCCGAACTTGGCCCCGACCTGGGCCGCCCCGAAATGGCCCCCATTACCACCGGCCTGGGCGAAATCTTTCAGTACAGCCTGGGCGTGAAGCCCGGCTACGAGAAAAAGTACTCGTTGGCCCGCCTACGCGAAGTGCAGGACTGGGTGGTGAAGCGCCAGCTGGCCGGCGTGCCCGGCGTGGTGGACGTGAGCAGCTTTGGCGGCTTCGTGCGCCAGTACGAGGTGAGCGTGAACCCCGAGCGCCTCAACGCCAGCGGCGTGACCATGGCCGAGCTGTACGCGGCCTTAGAGGCCGGCAATGCTAACACCGGCGGCAGCTACCTGGAGCACGGCCGCAACGCCTACTTTATCCGGGGCGAAGGCCGCGCCGGCTCTTTGCAGGACATCGGCAGCATGGTCATCAAGCAGACGGACAACGTGCCCCTGCTGGTGCGCGACGTGGCCGACGTACGCTTCGGCCACTCGGTGCGCTACGGGGCCATGACCCGCGACGGCCAGGGCGAAACCGTGGGCGGCATCGTGCTCATGCTCAAGGGCGCGTCGTCGGAGCAAACCATCAAGGGCGTGAAGGCCCGGGTGGCCGAAATCGACAAGCAACTACCCGCCGGCCTGTTTGTGAAGCCGTTTCTGGACCGCACCAAGCTGGTGGACACCGCCATTCATACCGTGGCCCAGAACCTGATTGAGGGCGGCGTGATTGTGATGGTGGTGCTGCTGGTACTGCTGGGCAACTGGCGCGCCGGCCTAGTGGTGGCTTCCATGATTCCGCTGTGCATGCTGTTTGCCCTGGGCCTGATGAAGACCTTCGGCGTCTCGGCCAACCTGATGAGCCTGGGCGCGCTGGATTTCGGGCTGATTGTGGACGGGGCCGTGATTATCGTGGAAGCCATGATTTTCCACCTCGTGCACTTCCGGGCCCGATCTGAAAACGAAACCATGGACCAGGTAGCCGAAACGGCCGCTACCCGCATGATGCGCTCCGCCTTGTTCGGGCAGCTCATCATCCTCATCGTGTACTTGCCCATCCTGGCCCTCACCGGCATTGAGGGCAAGATGTTCCGGCCCATGGCCCTCACGGTGAGCTTCGCCATTGTGGGCGCCATGCTACTGTGCCTGACCTACGTGCCGGCCGTATCGGCCTGGGCGTTGCGCAAGGACATCAAGGAAGAAGGCACCGTGGCCGACCGCATCATGAAGTTTCTGTACCGCGGCTACCGGCCCATCATTCACGGGGCGCTGCGCCTGCGGGGCGTGGTGGCTGGGGCAGCCGTGGGGCTGCTGGTGCTGGCAGGCGGGGTGTTTGCCAGCTTGGGCGGCGAGTTTATTCCGCAGCTGGATGAGGGCGACTTTGCCGTGTACATGGGCCTGCCCCCCGGTTCTTCACTGGCCCAGACCATTGCCACTACCACCCAAGTACAGCAGATTCTGCTGAAGCAATTTCCGGAGGTAGAGCAGGTAGTGGCCAAAATCGGCACCTCCGAAATTCCCACCGACCCCATGAGCCTGGAAGATTCCGACCAGATTGTGGTGCTCAAACCCCAGAAGGACTGGACCTCGGCCCACTCCCGCGAGGAACTGGCCACCAAGATGAGCGCCGCCCTGGCCGGCGTGCCCGGCGTGAGCCTGGAGTTTCAGCAGCCCATCCAGATGCGCTTCAACGAGCTGATTTCGGGCGTGAAGTCGGATATCAGCATCAAAATCTACGGCGACGACTTGGACCTGCTCTTCGAGAAAGCCAACGAGGCCGCCGCCCTCATCCGCCCGCTGGCCGGCGTGGGCGACCTGAAAGTGGAGCAGATTGCGGCCCTGCCCCAGCTGCGCGTGACCTACAACCGCCAGAAAATGGCCCAGTACGGCCTGCGCGTGCAGGACCTCAATACGCTGCTGCGCGCCTCCTTCGCCGGCGACGTGGCGGGCCAGGTGTACGAGGGCGAGCGGCGCTTCGACTTGGTGGTGCGCCTCGACAGCACCAGCCGCGGCGGTATTCAGGACCTGCGCGCGTTGTACGTGGACCTGCCCGACGGCCAGAAGGTGCCGCTGGAGGAAGTGGCCCAGGTGGAGTTCCGCAACGCCCCCACCCAGGTGTCGCGCGATGATGCGCGCCGCCGCATCAACATCGGCGTGAACGTGCGCAACCGCGACGTGGAAAGCCTGGTGCAGGAAATTCAGCAGAAGCTGGACGCGGGTTTGAAGCTCCCGGAAGGCTACCGCCTGCAATACGGCGGCCAGTTCGAGAACCTGCAGCAGGCCAAATCCCGCCTGGCGGTGGCCGTGCCGGTGTCGCTGCTGCTGATTTTCGTGCTACTCTACCTCTCCTTCCGCTCGGTGAAGCAGGCCGGCCTCATTTTCACGGGCATTCCACTGGCGGCCATCGGTGGTATTCTGGCCCTGTGGCTGCGCGGCATGCCGTTCAGCATCTCGGCGGGCGTAGGCTTCATTGCCTTGTTCGGGGTGGCCGTGCTCAACGGCATCGTGCTGGTGGCCAGCATCAACGAGCTGGCCCTGGCCGGTATTAGCTCGGTGCGCGAGCGGGTGTTGAAAGCCACCCACGAGCGGTTCCGGCCGGTATTGCTCACGGCGGCCGTGGCCTCCTTGGGCTTCCTGCCGATGGCGCTGAGCTCCTCCGGCGGGGCCGAAGTCCAGAAGCCGCTGGCCACGGTGGTTATCGGCGGGCTGATTTCGGCCACCCTGCTTACGCTGGTGGTGCTGCCTGTGCTCTACACCTTCTTTACCAAAGACGGCGAGCCCAGCCCCACCGACCCTACCCCCGAGCTGCTGGCCGAAATCAAGGAAAACCACGAGTTGTAATCCCGAGCGGTGTTGAGGCGCGGCCCTGCGCGTCTCGGCGGCAGAACGATGCCCCCTGCCCGACACCGTTCAACGAGAAGACGCGAAGAGTCGCGTTTCTACCTCGTTCACTTCGACTTCATCCCATGAAATATCTCTTTTTCCTACTCCTGCTGCCTTGGTGGGCACAAGCTCAGACCACGCCCCGCACGCTGCCGCCCCCCGCCCCGGCGGCCCCGCCCAGCGGGCCGCTTACCCTCACGCAGGCGCTCCAAACCGGGCTCGGCCAGAGCCTGCTGGTACAAACCGGCGCGCTGGAAATTGAGCGCCAGCGCACTTTGGCCCGCACCGGTTACGACCTGCCTCGCACGGTGGTGGATTACCAAGTGGGCCAGATTTCAGGACCCTTGCGCGACCAAAGCCTCAATGTGGTGCAGCAGTCGGCCCTGCCGGGGCTGTACCGGGCGCAGCGCCAGCTGCTGGAGGGTCAGGTGCTCACGGCCGAGCAGCGGGTGCGCCAGCAGCGGCGCGAGCTGGGCCGCAGCATCCGCGGTACCTACTACGAGCTGCTGCTGAGCTACCGCCGCGCCGCCCTGCTGCGCCGCCAGGACAGCCTGTACCAGCGCGCCGCCCGGGCCGCCCGCATCCGCTACCAGACCGGCGAAACCAACCGCCTGGAGCAGGTGTCGGCCGAGGCGCGGCGGCTGGAGCTGCGCAATCGGCTGGCCGGAGTGCTCACCGAGCAGCAGGTGCAGCGCCAGCGGCTGGGCGTGCTCCTGAACCTGGGCCGCCCCGCCGACATCGACACCACCACCCTGCCGGCGGTGGCCCTGCTGCCCGCCGATACGGCTAGCCTCTCGGCCGCCTCCAACCCCACCCTGGCCCTGCTGGAGCAGGAAGTGGACGTGAGCCGCCGCCAGACCCGCGTGGAGCAGCTGCGCCGCCTGCCCGATGTGCGCCTGGGCTATTTTACCCAAACCATCAACAAGGAAAATGGCTTCCATGTGGCCCAGGCCGGCGTGGCGGTGCCGCTGCTGGGCGGCGTGCAGAAGTCGCGCATTCAGGCCGCGCGCCTGGGCGAGCAGGCCGTCGAAGCCCAGCTCCGCTACGCCACCACCCAGCTGGATGGGCAGCTGGCGGGGCTGCGCCAGCTGCTGGCTCGCGCCCGCGCCTCGCTCACGTACTACGAAACCACGGCTTTGCCCCAGGCCCGCCTGATTCTGGACACCGCCGAGAAAAGCTTCCGGGCCGGCGACGTGGAATACGTGGAGTACGTGGTGAACACGGAGCCGGCCTGGCAGATTCGGGCCGCCTACCTGGACCAGCTGCGCCAGTACAACGAGCTGGCCCTCGACCTACTGACCTTCACCGGCACCGACGCGCAATAAGCCAGAACAGCCCGGCCCGGCGGCTGGCAGCCGTCGGGCCGGTCGTTGTCAGCTGACGTTGTGACTTCAGCTGCCGGCCTCGTTCCGGCGTTCTAGTTGAACCGGCAACCGGCCCGACGGCTGAAAAAAGCCGCCGGACCGGGACGCCCTTCCCCATTCAGCCTCCCGGCTGTTCCTCTTGCTCAACCTTATGAAACCGACGTAT
This sequence comes from Hymenobacter swuensis DY53, assembly GCF_000576555.1. Taxonomy (NCBI): domain Bacteria; kingdom Pseudomonadati; phylum Bacteroidota; class Cytophagia; order Cytophagales; family Hymenobacteraceae; genus Hymenobacter; species Hymenobacter swuensis. The sequence goes on along the minus strand of NZ_CP007145.1, from coordinate 1,040,156 downwards.
TTTCTGCTGATTACCGCCCTGCTCACGGCCTGCGGCTCCGACAAATCCGCGCAGACTGAAGCTGCGGCCCCGCCGGCGGCTGCGGCCCCGCCGCCCAACCCCGACGTGGTCCAGATCAGCCCTGCGCAGCGGGGGGCCGCCGGGCTGGAAACGGGTTCCTTCGTCTGGAAAAACATGACCACCGATGTGCAGGCCAACGGCAGCATTGATGTGCCGCCCCAGAACCGGGCCTCAGTATCGGCCGTGATGGGCGGGTACGTGCAGAGCGTGGCCGTGCTGCCGGGCCAGCAGGTAGCCCGCGGCGGCGTGGTAGCCGTGCTGCGCCACCCCGATTACCTCAAACTCCAGCAGGAATACCTGCAAAGCAAGGCCCGCGTGCGGTTTTTGGAGCAGGAGCTGAAGCGCCAGCAAACCCTTGATGCCGAAGATGTAGGGGCCAAGCGCAAGCTCCAGCAGGCCCAGAGCGAGTACACCTCGGAGCAGGCCCTGCTGCGCGCCACGGCCGGCCAGTTGCGCATGTTGGGCCTTTCAATGGCGCGCCTCGACCGGGGCGAGATTTCGCCTACCGTACCGCTGGTGTCGCCCATAAAAGGGTACGTGAAGGCCGTGAACATCAACCCCGGGCAGTTTGTGAATCCGCAGGACGTGCTGGTGGAAGTGGTGGACCGCTCCGACCTGCACCTGGAGCTAAAGGTGTTTGAGCGGGATATTGCCCGGGTGAAAATCGGGCAACGCATCCTGTTCAAGATTCCCAGCCGGGGCTCCAATGAGGACATGGCGGCCCGCGTGTTTCTGGTGGGGCGGGCCTTCAACGACGACGGCCGCACCGTAAGCGTGCACGCCCACTTGGAGCCCGAGCGCGCCGACGTGCTGCCAGGCCAGTACGTGGCGGCCCACATCCAAACGGCCGGAGCCCGCCAGCGTACCGTGCCCGAAGACGCGCTGGTGCAGGCCGGCGAGTTCAGCTACCTGTTCGCCCAGACCCGCCCCAATACCTTCCGCCGCTATAAAGTAAAAACCGGAGCCACCGACGCTGGCGACGTGGCCGTGACCCTGCTCGACGCCGGAGCCGACACCACCCGCCTCGTCCGCCACGGCGCCTATTTCCTTGATGCCGAGCTGAAAAAAGGCCAGGACGCGGAAGAGTAAAGAGTACCCAGCACCCAGAGCCTGATTTCCCCTGGCTTGATGTGTTGCCTCAAAACTGCACATCGTTTGTTTCGGCCTATGAAAAAGCCTGTGGCGCGTCTTGCACCACAGGCTTTTTATTGGGCTGTCGACTCGTTAAGTCAGCCATTCAGACGCTGACGCAACTCCTGCACTTCGCGCTCCAGGTCCAGGGTCCGGAACATTACCTTGGCCTCTAAATCGGTGTAGGCGCGCTCCAGCTGGCTCTGGAGCTGTTTCTGCTCGGTTACATCGGTATTGGTGCCGCACCAGCGTACTACCTGGCCGGCCTCGTTGCGCACCGGCAAGGCCCGGCTCAGAAACCAGCGGTACTCGCCGTCGTGGCGACGGAGCGGGAAAGTATCCTCCCAGGTCTGGCCTTGGGCCACAGCCTCGCGGAAGCCAGCACTAACGGCCTCTACGTACTCGGGATGGTGTACTTTCTGCCAGCCCCAGCCCATCATGTCCTCCTGCGTGGCCCCCGTGAATCGGAACCACCGGTCGTTATACCAGAAGATAGATCCGGTTTCGTCGGCCATCCAGGCCAACTGCGGAATGGCGTTGGCCAGAGTGGTGAAGTCCTGCTCCCGCTTGCGCAATGCCAGCTGCTGCATCTTCTGGTCGTGAATATCGGTGCAGGTGCCAAACCACTTTTCGATTTCGCCGGCCGCGTTGCGCACCGGTACCGCCTGACCCAAAAACCACCGATAATTGCCCTGTCGGGCCTTAAACCGGTACTCAATTTCGTAAAAGTCGCCAGTGGCTAATGAATGGCCCCACACCTGCCGGGCGCGCTCCTGGTCGTCGGGATGCAGCAGGTTATTCCACATATCGGGTCCCACGCTGTCGGCCAACGTGTAGCCGGTGAAGTCGGTCCAGCGCTGGTTGAAGTAGGTGTGAAAGCCCGTGGGGTCAGTCGTCCAGACGAGTTGGGGAATCAGCTCAGCCAGAAAGCTAAAGTCCTGATCTGACCCTATGTTACCCGTCTGGCCGGCGCGCACGTCCTCTATATCCAGCGTGCTGATGATCCACTGTTGCACCTGGCTGTTTTCGTTCAGCTGCGGGTGGCCCGAGGAGCGCACCCAGCGGTACTGCCCATCCTGGCGTCGCATCCGCCACTCAATCTGGTACGGCTGGTCGCCTTGCACCATGTGCTGCATCTGGGCAGCTATGCGTTCCTGGTCGTCGGGATGCACCAGCATGATCCATTCCGTACTGAGTTGGGGCAGCGTAAAGCCCGTAAACTGGAGCAGCTGCGGGCTGGCGAAAATGGTTTTGCCAGCCGCATCCATAATGCTGAGCAGCACCGTGCCTGCCCGGTCCTGGAGTTCCTGAATGACCGGAGTGAAGCGAGAAGGGTCAGAATTAGTGGCAGAGGCCATACCTAGTCGACGTAAAGGAAAGTACGAAAAGCGGATTAGGGCTGGGTGAGCTGCATTTCCATGCCCGACTGGAAGTAAAGGTGCAGCTGGCTTTCCGCCCCGTTACGGGAGCGGCGCAGCCGCGTTACCAAGGCCCGGGTTTTTTCCTGGCCCAGATGCAGTTCCAAATACGGACGGTTGAGCAGCGCATCTCGCTGTACCAGCCAGTGGCCGGAATCCTGCTGGTTGGCCGCCAGCACGTCTACCGTGCCGGGTTGGAGAGCAAAACGCTCAGCGCGGGCCAACATACTGGCCGGGTCTGTCTGGTTCAATACCCGGTCCGCCACGCGCCAGTTCCCCGTCAGAAATTCGTCGGGCAGTTGTTGTAGGTTGATGTCGAAAAGCACTTCGGACATAGATACGGGCAAAGTTACGAGCGGCTTTGCAGCAAATAGCACGCCAGCCGCCAAACGGTTTTGGGCTAACACCTACGCTGGGCCACAGGTTGCATCAGCGTCAAAACAACGTTTTACGGGCCGGAAATCAATAGTTTATCGGACATAAAAAAGCCCTCCGGTAGATAACCAGAGGGCTTTTTATTTTCCTGATGCACCAAGCAGTTTCGCAGAGGAGGAGGGATTCGAACCCCCGGAGGTTTAACCCTCAACGGTTTTCAAGACCGCCGCAATCGACCACTCTGCCACTCCTCTGTAATAGAGTAAGTAAAGTGCGTTGCCGCTATGCTGACCAAGGAAAAAGGCTTTTTCGAGCGATGAAAAAGCCTTGTGCAGAGAGGGGGGGATTCGAACCCCCGATACCCTTGCAGGTATAACGGATTTCGAATCCGTCGCATTCGACCACTCTGCCACCTCTCTGTAAAGGTCCCAAATGAGTGGTTTGGGATGGCAAAAGTAGAGACGATTCGGAGATGAACAAGCTGCCCGGCCAAATATTTCTCCGGTGGCGGGCTTAGCAGCTCATTTCCAGGCACAAATTCTTCTCCCCTAGCCTATTGAGCCACAGCCTTTGCAAGGGCCGCCGGCCGCTTCAGCCGCCCCGTTACGGCATCAATGCTCACGTTTATCTCGAAGCCCAGAATCAGGGTCATGCACACGAAATCCAGCCACACCATGAAGCCCACCAGCGTACCGATGGAGCCATAGAAGTGGTTGTAGCTGTCAAAAATCTTGACGTAGAGGATAAACAGGAAGGACACCAGGAAAATGAGCAGCGTGGCCACCACTGCCCCAGCCGAGATGAACGGCCATTTATCGTGCACCGGCGGCACGTAGTAGTATACCAGGCAGGTTGTGAGCAGGAACAGGCTGACAACCGAGCCATAGCGCAGCACGCCGGTCAGCTGGTCGGTCATGGCTTCGGGCACGATTTCGTGGTACACCAGCGCATCAATGATGTAGGTCCCGAAAAAGATGCCTGCCACCGCAAACAGGAGCACCGACGACAGGACTACCGTGAGTAGCGTGGCAATAACCCGCTTGCGCAGATAGGTACGCTTCTTGAACGAGGGATATTTCTTCTCAAACGCATCAAGCAGGGCCATGATGCCGTTGGAACTCAGCACTAGGGCCGTGGCAAAACCGAAGGACAGCAGCCCGCCGTGGGGAATGTTCACGATATCCTCAATGGTGCCGGAAACGGCCACGTACATTTCCCGGGGAATGAGGTCGGCCAGAAACTGGAGGATGTCCACATTCAGGTTGGGCACCGGAATGTAGGGGATGAGCGTGAACAGGAAGATAATGGTGGGGAAGATGGCAATAGTGAGGTTGAAGGCCATGTAGCTGGCCCGCTTGGCAATGCCATCCAGCCGGATTTCCTGCAGCAGCCGGTCCACCACGTCATACACGGAGGCGCGCCCTCTGGCAAACCGGAGCTGCTTCAGAAACACGATGGCGCGCCGGTAGCTGCGGCGGCGGCGCACATCGGGAATATGATAACGGCGAACCGGAAGACGCATGGAGGCAGAGTAACTGAGTTGCGGAGTAACTGAGTAACTGTTCTGGCGGAGCAATGTGCGCCATGTGCGCTGTAAAAATCACTCAGATACTCCGCTACTCAGTTACTCTACTTTAGAAACGCCGCTGGAGCAGGGGCATCTCCCGGAGCTTTGGGCGGGGTGAGCGGGCCAGCGATTTCATCGTCGGTGAAATATGGGGCCAACTTGGCGGCAATATCCTGCGGAATAGGGACCGGGCGGCCGGTAGCCATGCTCACGAAGACCATCAGCGTGTGACCTTCCGTGAGCAGCTCGTGGGCCTCGTTGTAGATTTCGTATTCGAACAATACGCGCGTACCCTCGGCGGGCTGCTTCAACAACAGGCGCACCGTAAGTAGGTCGTCGTAGCGGGCGGGGCGGCGGAAACGGGTGCGTATCTCCCCCACCGGCATGCCCACGCCGTCGGCTTCCAGGGCCTTATAGCTGATGCCCAGCTGCCGGAAGGCCTCGGTGCGGCACACTTCAAAATACGCCGCGTAATTGCCGTGGTACACGTAGCCCATCTGGTCGGTTTCGGCGTACCGCACGCGGATCTGGGTGTCAGATTGATACATGATCTTGTCAGTATTGTCATTCCGAGCTTGCTGAGGAATCTCGCGTGCTCTTACTTCATAATGCCGCTCCGCGTTAGGGCAGCTTGGTAGCGGCGGGCGTTTACCAAGTGCTCCTGCTCGTTGCGGGCGAAGGCGTGGTAGCCACTGAAATCCTCCTTGGCGCAGAAATACAGGTACTGGTGACTCTCGGGGTTGAGCACGGCATCAATGCTGGCAATGCTGGGCAGGTTGATGGGGCCGGGCGGCAGGCCGGCGTACTTGTAGGTGTTGTAGGGCGAATCTTTGGCCAAGTGTACGTTGAGTACGCGTTTGATGGTGAAGTCGTGGTTAGCGTACACCACCGTCGGGTCAGCCTGGAGCTTCATACCGCGCTTGAGGCGGTTGAGATATACGCCCGCCACGCGGGGCCGCTCGTCGGCGTGCTGCTGCTGTTCGGCCTCCACAATGCTGGCCAGGGTACTCACCTCAGCCCGCGAGAGGCCCAGGGCTTTGCGCTTGGCGTCGCGGGCTGGCGTCCAGAACTTTTCGTATTCCTTTTTCATGCGCTGCATGAGGTTTTCGGCGGAGGCGTTCCAGGGCAACTCGTACGTGTTCGGAATGAACATGGTGAGGATGCTGGTGGTATCGAAGCCCAGGCTTTTAGTGTAGTCGGGCGAAGTCAGCAGGCTGTCGAACCGCTCGGGACGGGCATCGATAGTGGTAGCCAGCTTGCGGGCCAGGTCTTCGCGCAAACGGATGTTCTGGAACGTAAGGCGCAGCGGCAGGCGGTTGCGGCCAGTGCGCAGGTCGTTGATGAGCTGGCGGTTGGTGTACCCTTCCTTCAGCTCGTAGCGGCCGGGCTTCACCAGCTGTTCGTATTTCATCACCTTGGCCACGAAGCGCAGGCTAAGTTTATCCACGATGACGCCCGTGGCATCAATGGAGTCCAGCACCTCCCGGGCCGACTCGCCCCGGCGCACCACCACGTAAGTCGGGCGGCCCTTGGTTTCCACGTTGGGCGTGAAGAAAACCTGGTAGAAATAGTAGGAGAAGGTAATGAGCAGCAGCCCGAAAATGCCGGCCGTGTAGGCGAAACGGTTGCGGCGGCGGGTTGCCTGCGCTTTGTAGTCGATGCGGGTTTTGGCCATGAGGCAGGAAGTGGTAACAAAACGGTAACATTGCTTACTGACCCATCTGTGGCCAGGACCAACAATCAGGGGTAGCTTTGCGGTTCAAAAGTACACGGTTTCCCTGGGTGTGCCTACGCGTCAACCTTTCCACCGAAATTGCGTCTCTTCCCCTTAGTTCCTCCTTCTATCACTTCCTTTTCTTTTTTATGAAGCAAACCTACTCTTTGCCTTCCGTGCGCTACGTAGTGCTGTCGGCAGCTTTGCTAGGCCTCACGCAGGCCGCACAGGCCCAACAGTTGGGTCAGTATTCTTTTACCGGAGCCGCAGGTAGCGAAGTAACCTTCCCGGCCGATGCGCAGCCTACCAACGCTACGCTCAGCGTAATGTCGCGCGGTACAGGTGTTACGCCTTCAGCTGGGGCTAACACGTTCACGGCGGTTGACTGGACCACTACGGCACTGGATGCGGCCGACTACTTCAGCTTCTCGGTTACCCCCAGCGCTGGTTACACCCTGCGCTTGGATAGCCTGCGGTTGGATGAGCGTCGTTCGGGAACGGGTGTTCGTGACTGGGCTATTCGTTCTAGCGTCGACAACTTCGCTACCAACATTATCACGGTGAATGTACCCGACAACACGGACACCCGTGCCAACAAGCTGGTGCCGCTGCCAGCAACTTTCGCCAATCTTAACTCGGCTGTTGAGTTCCGCATTTACGGGTACAATGCCGAAGCGACTTCAGGTAGCTGGCGTGTTGATAACGTGCGGGTCCTGGGCGCAGCAGTGGCTGGTACAACTACCGCTCCTACGGTTTCCTTCGGGCCGGCTATTACCGTGGCCGAAAGCGCCGGTACCATTCAGATTCCGGTAAGCCTGAGCGCAGCTCCAACCCAGAGCGTAACGGTGCAAGTGGCCCTGGCCGCCTCGGCCGGCACGGCTACCTCCCCCGCCGACTACACCTTCACGACCCAGACCCTGACGTTCCCGGCTGGCTCTACTGCCGCCCAGAACGCTACGCTGACCGTGGTAGATGATGCCATTTTTGAGTCGGCCGAAACCATTATCCTGTCTCTGCAAAACGTGCTGCCCGCTGGCGCGGCTACCATCGGCAATGGTTCGTACACCATCACCATCACCGACAACGACACAGCCCCCGCTCCTACTATCACTGCTATTTCAGCCCTCAAGCCGGTCAATGCGGATGGCACACCTACGCAAACCGGCTCTTTCACCGTAGCCGGCGTGATTTACGGACCTAACTTCCGCACCACGGGCTACCAGGGCACCATTATGGACCGCACCGGCGGCCTAGGCCTGTTCAGCTCCACGAACCTGTCGTTTGCTCCCATTGAAGGCGACTCCGTACAGGTAACCGGTACACTGGGCACCTTCCGGGGTCTGTCGCAGCTCACCGTTACCGCTATTACCCGCCTGGGTACCAGCAAGCTGATGCGCCCACGCGTAGTCACCACCGCCCTGACGGAAGCCGAAGAGTCGCAGCTGATTGTGCTGCCGAACGTAACGGCTACCACCCCTAGCCAGTGGAGCACTACTGCTACGGCCGCCTATACGGTTGATGTACAAACGGCCGCTGGTGTTTCGTACGCGGTACGCATCAACCCGGCTTCTACCCTGTTCAACCAGCCGGCTCCTACCGGTTCGTTCTCCCTCACGGGCATTGGCTCGCAGTTCGCCACTACCAGCACTGCTCCCTACGCCGGTGGCTACCAGATTGTACCCCGCACCAAGGAAGATGTAGGCTCGGTGATTACCGGTATCCGCCAGGCTCTGACTGCCGGCAACGTGCGCGTATTTCCGAACCCCGCTACCGACAACCTGACGATTCAGGTGGCCGGCCGCGCTGCCAAAGCCACCGTTACGGTAACCGACCTGACGGGCCGCGCCGTGCTTAAAGGCACTTCTACCCTCGATGGCTCGTTCAGCCTGCGCTCGTTGCGCGCCGGCCAGTACATTCTGCTGGTGCAGGATGCTAACACACTGACTTCGCACAAAATCGTGAAGCAGTAGGGATTTTGCCTCCTCATGCTTAAAAAAGAACCCCGACCGGACTGGTCGGGGTTCTTTTTTTGTTCTAAAAACGGCTGGCTGGCTCCCGGCAAGCAACCCCGCAGACCTTTTTACCGAAAAGGGTAGCAGGCTACCGCAACCACTTGTACCTTGACTGCCCCTGACGTCCATCGGCGCGGGGCCAACTGCTCATTCAATTTCTGCTTTTCGCTATGTCCGCAACGCTGCTCCGCATTCACCCCGATAACCCACCGCTGAACCGGATTCAACAAGCCGTGGAAATCATCCGCAAAGGCGGCATCGTCATTTACCCTACCGATACCATTTACGGGCTGGGTTGTGATATTCACAATGCCCGGGCAGTGGAAAAACTGTGCCGCATCAAAGGAGTACAGCCGGAGAAGGCCAACCTGTCGTTCATCTGCTCCGACCTCTCGCACATTACCGACTACGCCAACGGCATTACCACGCCGGTATATAAGGTTCTGAAAAAGGCGTTACCCGGACCTTTTACCTTCATTTTTGAAGCCAACACGAAAGCCCCACGCTATGGGGGCGTAAAGCGCAAAACAGTGGGCATCCGGGTGCCGGACAATCAGATCTGCACAATGCTGGTGCGTGAGCTGGGTAATCCCATCATCAGCACCTCCATCCGCGACGACGACGAAATTCTGGAGTACAGCACCGACCCCGATCTGATTTTCGAGAAGTACCGTCCTTTGGTTGACCTCGTCATTGACGGCGGTTTCGGTAACAACACTGCCAGTACCGTAGTGGATTGTACCAACGAGGACTTCGAAATCATCCGCCAAGGCGCCGGCGACATTGAGCAGTATCTGTGAGTAACGATGAAATCGTGAAGGGTGAAGTTGTGAATGTCCGCCACAACTTCACCCTTCACAATTTCACTTCTGACGCTTGTGCTTCCAGCGGCGGTGCGACCATAGATACTCCGATGGATTGGCCTGAATATCACGCTCCAGATGGCGGGCGAAGGCTTCAATGAGAGCGTGCTCCGGTATCAGCGGCTTTTCACCGTCGTGCAGCTCCGCAAAAGTGACTTCGTAGTAGCCACGGCGGACGCGCCGGATGCTAATAAACACGGCCGCGCACTGAAACTGAGCCGCCAGCTTATCGGCACCGGTATAAAAGGGTGTATCCTGATGCAGGAAGTTGGTCCAGTACGGGTGGTCCTCGGGGCCAGCCGCCTGGTCCGATAGCAGGCTGAGCGTACGCCCCTGCCCCCGGTGCTTTACAAAGTCGCGCAACGTATTGAGCATAGGCACCAGATGCGCCCCCAGCCGGGTCCGCAGCCGTAACATAAACTGCTCGAAAAACGGGTTCATCAGTGGTTTGTACACGCCTCCGGCCTTACCCGGGTATTCCAGGGCGGCGGCCGCCAGCAGCCACTCCCAGTTACCCGCGTGTGAGCCCAGCGTCAGCACCTGCTTGCCTTCCGGAAAAAACCGGCCTAATACTTCCGGATTCGTAAACCGTACGCGCCGCCGCACTTGCTGTGCCGACATCGTGCGCAGTTTCAGAATCTCGACAATAACCTGCGCAAAGTGCCAGTAGAAGCCGTTAGCCTGCCGCCGGATTTCGGCCTCCGACTTTTCCGGGAACGAGTTGCGCATATTTTCCAGCACCACCCGCTGCCGATAACGCACTACGTAGGCCATGAGCCAATACAGACCGCGCGCCACGCCATATAGCACCGGCAGCGGCAGCAGGGAAATTCCAATCAGCAGCCATTCCAGCGGCCGGTAGTACCAGGAATACAATTTACTTCGACTCATCGGGGCATAACAGCCCCGGCTGGAGCATAATCGGCGGTATTGCGGCGCACGGTGGTAGTCTGAGTAGTCAGCAACTGGGTTTTAGCGTTTCGAATTTCTATAGTCAGCATGTATTCGCCGGTGGGCACCCTACTCAGGTCCAGCGTTCCGGCCAGCACGGTGGGCTTGCCGTCGGCTCCTTGCACAGTATGCTGACCAGTGGCGGCATCCTTAGTCGCTTTGGCAGCCCGGAGCCGGTAGCGCACCGTCAGGGGTTGGTTGGCGGCGGCATTGTAGAGTTCGGTATAGAAGAACAGCTTATCCTGGCCGCGCGCGTACAAGCCGCCGGCCGCCCGCGTCAGGCTCAGTCCGTTGCGCATGAAATTATTCGGCTCAACAGCCGAACGGCTGGCTGGCTTGGCCAGCAGCATTACATCACTCAATACGGGCTTCGTCGCGCCGAATTCCACCGTCAGAGGCTGCTCCACGATATCGGCAGAGCCGGCCCGGTACAGGTCGCGCATCTGCCCCCGGAGCGTGTAGCGGCCATCCGGCAGGTTCAGGCGCTTCTGAAAGCTAATGGGGTTTTTAATGACGGCCGTGGTATCACGCAGCACCGGCGGCTTCAGCGTGACAGTTTCCTGATAGGCCGCTGTACCGTCGGGGCGCACTACTTCTAGCGTAACAGTAGCCCCGGCCTGAAACATTTTTGGGCCGCGCTTCTGATAGGTCAGACTTTTGCCCGCTACGGTAGCGTACACCTCTACTACCCCACCTTTCACCGCTATGTCATCGTTCCGAAATCGAGCAACATCAAGCTGAAGCTGGTGCTGAGCACCCGCCGAAAGGCTGGCAGCCACCAGAGAAAAAATGGGCAGAAGGCGACTAGAGAAACACATAGTGTCAGATTGGCGGTAAAGCCGAAACCGGCTGGCAGTTCCGGCAGAAAATAATGGCAGCCAACTCACCACAAAAAACGGCAATTTTTCGGTTAGCTCACCCATCAACAGCGGCGTCGGTCCGCGCGTCACAAATCCGGTGTCCTACTTCGGCACCAGCCCGTACCATAACCGGACACGCAAGCCCGGCAGCTCGGTTTCTGCTATGAAATCCAGGATTAAGCGTGTTCTTTAGCGCAGTTCACTTTTTTTCTTGTCCCAACCTGGGGACGGTTTTCATTCGTATGCCTGCTGTTCTGTTCGAATCTCAATATAACCCACCGGCCGCGTTTTTCACCGAGCTTCTTGGGGCCGAAGCCCTTTGGCTGGAGGCCCACGAGCATTATCGCAAGCAAACCTACCGTAACCGCTGCCTGATTCTGACCGCTCAGGGCACCCAGGCCCTCACCGTGCCCGTTATTGATGGCAACCGCAGTGAGAAAGTCCTGACTACAGAAATTGAAATTGATTACCGTCAGAACTGGATTCACCGCCATTGGCGCACCCTGCAAACCGCTTACGGTGGCACCCCGTACTTTGAGTATTATGCCGAGTATCTGCACGATATCTACTTCCAGAAGCCTCAGCGGCTATTTGAGTTGAATACACTGCTATTGCGCTTCTACTTCCGCTGCCTGCGCCTCCGCCTGCCTGTTCACCTGACGCCGGAGTACGTAGCACCATCCGCCGCTTCACAACTTCACAACTTCACCATCTCACCCTTGCTGGACCGGCGCGATTGGCTGACCCCCAAAGCGGCTGTTTCCCCTGAACCTGACAGGACGTCGGTACGGCCCTACCCTCAGAGCTTTGGTAAAGATTTTGTACCGGGTCTCAGCATCTTAGACCTGCTCTTTATGCAGGGTCCGGCCGCCGGCAGTTTTCTTTCGTAGTGCATACTGTCGCCCCCGAACCAACGCCCGACTCAATCTGTTTTCAGGTTATATCGGCCAAACCCGCAAGTTGGGCCCCATTTGGCCTTGCGGGGTTCCGTTTTTCTTCACTACCTTATCTGCATGGAAGCTAAATTCTCAAACAGAGTCAAGGAGGTCATCTCCCTGAGCCGGGAAGAGGCCATCCGGCTCGGGCACGACTATATCGGTACAGAACATCTGCTGCTGGGTATGATCCGCGAGGGGGAGGGCACAGCCATCGGTCTGCTCAAGAAGCTGGGCGTATCGGTTGACGAGCTTAAGTATGCCCTGGAGCAGGCCACCCGTAACACGGCTACCCAGGGCACGAGCATTACCGGCTCTATCCCATTGACCAAACAGACCGAGAAAGTCCTCAAGATTACGTACCTCGAGGCTAAAATCTTCAAGAGCGAGATTATCGGGACGGAGCATCTACTCCTCTCGATCCTGCGTGATGAAGACAACATTTCGTCCCAAATCCTGAGCAAATTCAACGTGAACTACGAATCCGTCCGCGATTCGCTGGACTACCACGGTAACTCGGCGAACAACCCCACCTCCGGCCCTGAGGCCGATGACGACGACAACGACCGCCTCTTTGGGGGCAGTGCAGGCCGCGGCGGAGCCGGAGCCGGTGCTACACCCAAAAAAGGCAACGAGAAGTCGCGCACTCCGGTGCTTGACAACTTCGGCCGCGACCTGACCAAGCTGGCCGAGGAAGATAAGCTCGACCCGATTGTAGGCCGCGAAAAGGAAATTGAGCGCGTAGCTCAGATTCTCTCGCGCCGCAAGAAGAATAACCCCATCCTCATCGGGGAGCCCGGCGTTGGTAAAACGGCTATTGCCGAAGGCCTCGCTTTGCGCATCATCCAGAAAAAGGTGTCGCGTGTGCTGTTCGGCAAGCGGGTGGTTACGCTGGATCTGGCCTCGCTGGTGGCTGGAACCAAGTACCGCGGCCAGTTCGAGGAACGCATGAAGGCCGTGATGAACGAGCTGGAAAAGTCGCCCGACGTGATTCTGTTCATTGACGAGTTGCACACGATTGTAGGTGCCGGCGGTGCCTCCGGTTCGCTCGATGCCTCCAATATGTTCAAGCCGGCTTTGGCCCGTGGCGAAATCCAATGCATCGGTGCCACGACGCTTGATGAGTACCGTCAATACATTGAGAAGGACGGCGCGCTGGCCCGTCGTTTCCAGATGGTGATGGTGGACCCCACCACGCCCGAGGAGACGATTGAAATCCTGAACAACATCAAGGACAAGTACCAGGACCACCACCATGTAGTGTACACCGACAAGGCCATTGAGGCCTGCGTAAAGCTGTCGGACCGCTATATGTCAGACCGGTTCCTGCCCGATAAGGCCATCGACATTCTCGACGAAGCCGGTGCCCGCGTGCACATCAACAACATCGTGGTGCCCGAGGATATTCTCAAGCTCGAAGAGCAGATTGAGAACATCAAGGGCGAGAAAAACCGTGTGGTGAAGTCGCAGAAGTACGAGGAAGCCGCCAAGCTCCGCGACACGGAGAAAAAGCTTATTGATCAGCTCGAACTAGCCAAGAAGGACTGGGAAGAGGAGACCAAGAAGAAGCGCTACACCGTGAAGGAGGAGAATGTGGCCGAGGTTATTGCCATGATGACCGGCATTCCCGTTTCGCGCGTGGCCCAGAAGGAAAGCTCTAAGCTCTTGAACATGGGCGAAGAGTTGAAAGGTAAGGTAATCGGGCAGGACAAGGCCATCAAGCAATTGGTGAAAGCCATCCAACGCACCCGTGTAGGCCTGAAAGACCCCAAGAAACCTATCGGCTCCTTTGTATTCCTAGGCCCCACGGGCGTAGGTAAAACGGAGCTGGCGAAAGTGCTGGCTACCTACCTCTTCGACAAGGAAGATTCGCTGGTGCGGATTGATATGTCGGAGTACATGGAGAAATTCAGCATCTCGCGCCTGGTGGGCGCGCCTCCCGGCTACGTGGGCTACGAGGAAGGCGGTCAGCTGACGGAGAAAATCCGCCGTAAGCCCTACTCGGTTATCCTGCTGGACGAGATTGAGAAGGCGCACCCGGACGTGTACAACATCCTGCTGCAAGTGCTGGACGACGGTATTCTGACCGACGGCCTGGGCCGCAAGGTGGACTTCCGGAACACCATCATCATCATGACCTCGAACATCGGGGCGCGTGATTTGCAGGACTTCGGCGCCGGTATCGGTTTCGGTACCAAGGCCCGGCAGGAGAACATGGACGAGCTGACGAAGGGCACCATCACCAACGCCCTGCGCAAAACCTTCTCGCCCGAGTTCCTGAACCGTCTGGACGACGTCATTGTGTTCAATTCGCTGGAAAAAGCCGATATCCATAAGATCATCGACATCAGCCTGAGCAAACTGCTGGGTCGTATCCAGACGCTGGGTTACCGTGTGGAGTTGACCGAAGCTGCCAAGGACTTCGTGGCCGAAAAAGGCTACGACCCCAAGTACGGCGCACGTCCGCTGAACCGGGCCATCCAGAAGTACATTGAAGACCCGATTGCCGAGGAAATCCTGAAGGCTGAAATTGCCCAAGGTGACGTCATCACCGCCGACTACACGGCCGGCGCGGAGGAACTGACCTTCTCGGTAAGCAAGAGCGGCGAGCAGACCAACCTCGCCAGCGACGAGCGGCCCGAGGAAGCTCCCGAGCCAAGCGACGACGAGCCGAAAGACTCGAAGAAGAAAGGCGAGTAATTAAGTTTGTCTGGAAATGAAAACGGCCGGTTCCTGTGAGGGAGCCGGCCGTTTTTGTTTATTGTGCCTGGTATCGTTTACACCTGTCCGCATATTTTCTCCGTTTTCACAGCCGCATTAATAATCGTACTGTCAAACGTAAGTTGTCAGCAGCCCCCACCGTATTCGTACAATCCAAAGCTTATTACTAAAGAAACCAAAATCAATTTTGCTTCCACCGATAAGCGGGGCATTTTGTCAGCAGATGGGACCATCTACTTCGTTCCTGATTCTGGCAAATCAGTCATCATTGCTTGCCGCAATAACAAAGTTATATGGCGAGTCAACGCTTCCAGTGAATGTCGATTGACGACAGTTCATTAAACCGTTCGTTACCTCAAGCTCACTTCTAAGAAACTGGAAGCCCCTTATGGGAAACACAGCTTCTTGAGTATTGAACGCAGCACGGGGCAGGTTACCTATGAAGGAAGCGACTAACCTTCTTTATAGTACCCAGCTGCACCAGAATTCTGGTGCGGCTTTTCTTTACCCGTACGTTACCTTTGAACCTGTTCCCAAGTAGCTACCCTGACCTTCCCACCCCACGATGTCTGATCCGCACGCTGACGCCCAACTAAGCAAAACCGAAATTCTCGCCCGCAAAAATGAGGAGGCCCTGCTCGGCGGCGGCCAGGCCCGCATTGATGCCCAGCATAAGAAAGGCAAGCTCACCGCCCGGGAGCGAATTGATTTGCTGTTTGATGAGGGCTCGTTTGAGGAAATCGGCAAGTTTGTAATGCACCGCTCCAAGGATTTCGGGCTGGACAAGGAGTACTACCTCGGCGACGGCGTGATAACGGGCTACGGCACCGTGAACGGCCGGCTGGTGTACGCGTTTTCGCAGGATTTCACGGTGTTTGGCGGCTCTTTAAGCGAAACCCACGCCGAGAAAATCGTGAAGATCATGGACCTCGCCATGAAGAACGGCGCGCCCGTTCTGGGCCTGAACGACTCGGGCGGGGCCCGGATTCAGGAAGGCGTGGTGAGCCTCGGCGGCTACGCCGATATCTTCTACAAAAACACGTTGGCCTCGGGCGTAGTACCGCAGCTCTCGGCCATTATGGGGCCGTGCGCGGGCGGCGCGGTGTACTCGCCGGCCATCACCGACTTTATTCTGATGGTGGAGGACACGAGCTATATGTTCGTGACCGGGCCCAACGTGGTGAAAACCGTCACCCACGAAAACGTGACCAGCGAGGAGCTGGGCGGGGCCAGCACCCACTCGGCCAAGAGCGGCGTCACGCACTTTTCGTGCGCCAACGAGGTGGCCTGCATCAACCACCTCAAGCAGCTGCTGAGCTACATGCCCCAGAACTGCGAGGAAACCGCTCCCATGGTACCCTATGAGGCCGGCCAGGATGAAAGCCGGGCCATTCTGGACACCATCATCCCCGACAATCCCAACCAGCCCTACGACATGCGGGAAGTGATTGACGGCATCATCGACGCTGGTTCCTTCCTAGAGGTGCATCAAAACTTCGCCGAAAACATCGTGGTAGGCTTTGCCCGTCTGGGAGGCCGCAGCATTGGTATTGTGGGCAACCAGCCGGCCGTGCTGGCCGGCGTACTCGACATCAACGCCAGCACCAAGGCCGCCCGGTTCGTACGGTTCTGCGACTCGTTTAACATTCCGCTGCTGGTGCTGGAGGACGTGCCCGGCTTCCTGCCCGGCACCGACCAGGAATGGCGCGGCATCATCACCAACGGGGCCAAGCTGCTCTATGCCTTCTGCGAAGCCACCGTGCCACGCATCACTGTCATTACCCGCAAGGCCTACGGCGGAGCCTATGATGTGATGAACAGCAAGCACATCGGGGCCGATATGAACTACGCCTGGCCCACGGCCGAAATTGCCGTAATGGGTGCCAAAGGCGCGGCTGAAATCATCTTCAAGCGCGAAATTGCCGCCGCCGAAGACCCTACCGCCAAGCTCCAGGAGAAAGTAGACGAGTACCAGCAGAAGTTCGCCACACCCTACCGCGCCGCCCACCGGGGCTTCGTGGACGAGGTGATTTTGCCCTCCCAGACGCGCCAGAAGCTGATCCGCGCCTTCAAGATGCTGGAAAATAAAGTGGACACGCTGCCCCGTAAAAAGCACGGCAACATTCCCCTGTAAGTACCGCGCTATGTCTATCACCATTCGTTCGTCTACGCTGCAGGATGCGCCCGCCATTCGGCGGCTGTACCAGCGCGTGTCAGCGGAGAGTGGCGGGCTGGCCCGGCAGCCAGATGAGATGACAGAGGAATATGTCCAGCACTTTCTGACGCGGAGCGTGAGCCAAGGTATCGGACTGGTGGCCGAACAGGCGGGCGAACTGGTGGCGGAAATCCACGTCTATCAGGCGGGCTTACGGATTTTCGCCCACGTCCTCGGCGATCTGACAGTGGCCATTGCGCCCGCCGCGCAAGGCCAAGGGCTGGGGCGACGACTGTTTATTGAGCTACTCACCCGGATTCAGGCTCAATTTCCGCAGGTGCATCGGGTAGAGTTGCTGGTGCGGGAAAGCAACACCCGTGCCATTGCCCTATACGAGCAGTTGGGTTTCAGGCAGGAAGGCCGCTTCGAGGGCCGGGTGGCCGGTGCGCGGGGCTTGGAAGCGGATATTCCGATGGCTTGGCACGCACCGCAGCGGGTGGCGGTCAATTAAACCATCAGGCCCGGCGTTTGTATTTTATCTTTTGATTCTTCAACTCATGCGTCCAGAAAGCTTCGACTTCCTCCAGAAATACCTCAATAACCCCTCTCCCACCGGCTTCGAGATGGAAGGCCAGAAACTCTGGCTCGACTACCTGAAACCGTACATCGACGAATACTTCGTGGATACCTACGGCACGGTGGTGGGCATCGTCAACCCCGAGGCCGAATACAAGGTGGTGATTGAGGCCCACGCCGACGAAATCAGCTACTTCGTGAACTTCATCACGGAATCAGGTTTCCTGTACCTGCGCAAAAACGGCGGCTCCGACCCTCTGGTGGCTCCCAGCAAGCGGGTAAACATTCACACCAAGAAGGGTATTGTGAAAGCCGTATTTGGTTGGCCGGCCATTCACGTGCGCAAAGTGGAGCAGGACAAAGCCCCTACCATCGAAACTGTATTCCTGGACTGCGGCGCTTCCTCCAAGGAAGAAGTGGAGCAGATGGGCATTCATGTGGGCTCGGTGGTGACGTTCGAGGACGAATTCACGGTGCTCAATGACCGCTTCTACGTGGGCCGGGCGCTTGATAACCGCATCGGAGGCTTCATGATTGCCGAGGTAGCCCGCATGCTGAAGGAGGAGAAGAAGAAACTGCCTTTCGGCCTTTATATCGTGAATGCGGTGCAAGAGGAAATCGGGCTGCGGGGCGCGGAGATGATTGCCCACCACATCAAGCCCGATGTGGCCATCGTGACGGACGTAATTCACGATACCCAGTCGCCGATGTATGAGAAAAAGACCTCCGGCGACCTGTTCTGTGGCAAAGGCCCCGTAATTACCTACGGTCCGGCCGTGCAGAACAACCTGCGGGAGCTCATCATTGAAACGGCCCAGAGTGCCGAGATTCCCTTCCAGCGGGCCGCCGCCACCCGCGCCACCGGCACCGACACCGACGCCTTTGCCTACTCCCACTCGGGCGTGGCCTCGGCCCTGATTTCGCTGCCCCTTAAGTACATGCACACCACCGTGGAAACCGTGCACAAAGACGACGTGCAGAGCGTTATCCAGCTCATCTACGAGACCCTGCTGCGCATCGAGGACAAGCACGATTTTCGGTATTTCAAGTAAATCAAACGCGTAAACCGTGGCGTAGAGCGTCATGTTGAGCGAAGCCGAAGCATCTTTACCGTTAAGTAACTTATCTGTTACAACGAAGCGGTAGAGATGCTTCGGCTTCGCTCAACATGACGCTCTTCTTTTCCCAGATGCAACCTCCCCTACCTTTCCTTCCGCTCACCGTAACCGACCAGATGGACCGGCGAGTAGCTGTGCCGTTCCCGCCGCAGCGCATTGTGTCATTGGTGCCTTCACAGACGGAGTTGCTGTTTGACCTGGGACTGGGCAAGCGGGTGGTGGGCGTTACCAAATTCTGTATCCACCCGGCGGAAGCCCGCCAGTCGGCCACAGTAATTGGGGGTACTAAAAACTTCGATTTCGAGAAGATTGAGGCTCTCCGGCCCGACCTTATCATCGGCAACAAGGAGGAAAACTATCAGGCTGGCATCGAGCAGCTAACGGAGAAGTACCCCGTCTGGATGAGTGACATCAGCACCCTGGCCGATTCACTGGGTATGATCCGGCGAGTGGGTCTGCTTACTGGCCGCAAGGACGCCGCTGAAGCTCTGAGCACTGAAATTGCCGGTTCCTTCGCGGCGCTGCCGTCGGTGGCGGAACCCGTGCCTGCTGCGTACTTTATCTGGCGTAAGCCTTATATGGTGGCAGCCGGCGGCACGTTCATTGATGATATGCTGGCCCAGGCCGGCTTCCGCAATGTGTTCAGAAACATGGGCCGCTACCCCGAAATAACGCCCGAGCAGTTGCAACAGGCTGCGCCCCGCCATATCCTGCTGTCCTCAGAGCCCTACCCTTTTGGTGAAAAACACATAAACGAGTTCCGGGAAATCTGCCCCGCGGCCGAGATTCGCATCGTTGACGGGGAGCTGTTCAGTTGGTACGGCAGCCGCCTGCGTCACTCGGCCGAGTACTTCCGGCAGTTGCGGGAGCAGGAAGGCTTTGCACTGACCGTTAACGAATAAAAATAGAGCCCGGCGGATGATCCTTCTTGGGCATCCGCTTTAGCCAGATATCAACCACCGTTGCCGATTGAATGGCTGTTGGGAGAATGATGTGCAGTTGCGCAATTGCCGCTGGGGTTATGCGCAGATTACTTGTTGCTTCTGAACTTAACCAATGGCCGTTAATGGCGAACTGCAACGGACCAGAGATTTTCATCCGCCGTGCCAACTGTGATAAAGATTCTGCAGCCACTCGCCGCTTTGAGTTAATAATTAGTACCCCAGTTCCCAAACTTACTTGCCAAGGCAGTAGAGTACTATCATCGGTGCGCATCGAGGGCTTGTATACCTCAATTCCCTGAATGTCATTCGGCGAAAAATCGGCGAACAGGCCATTGATGATAATTGTAGAATTAAGTAAGTATATCGGTTCAGCTTGCTCAGTGGCGGAACGCACATACGAAACTTGCTCCTGGGCATAGGCACAGTAATTCGCTCCCAGCAAGCCTATTACCCCCAAGAAAATCATACGCATATCGTTCAGCGCTAATAGTATAATCCAGACAACAACGGACTTTCTCCGTACTCTGCCAGCAGCACGCAGTTGCTAGAACAGCGCGCTGCTGGTAACTCTACTCAGAACACCGGAGCCGGGGCGGGGTCAGTCACGAACCCGATTTTCTCCAGTTCCCGCCAAAACTGCGGGTACGACTTGCGCACTACCTGCGGGGCCTCAATGGTGAGAGGTCCCAGCAAAGCCAGGGGGGCAAAGGCCATAGCCATCCGATGGTCATGATAGGTGGCCACCGTCTGGCCGCTGACGTGGAAATCCTGCGAGCTTACCCGAAAAACGCCCTCGCCCTCGTCGGTCAGGCTGCCGCCAAACTTAGCCAGTTCCGCCTGCAGCGCGGCAATCCGGTCGGTTTCCTTGATGCGCAGGCTTTCCAGGCCGGTCATGGTGGCAGGCACGCCCAGGGCGGCGGCTATTACGGCCACCGTCTGGGCCAGATCGGGGCAGTCGGTGAAATCCTGGGTGAGCGAGGCGGTAGGCGTGCGCTTGGTCAGGCGCAGGGTTTCATCAGCCAGAAACTCAGTGTGCACGCCCAGTTGGGCCATAATGGCCACAATGGCTTGGTCGCCCTGCCAGGAGTAGCGGCGCAGCGTCGGCAGCGTGAGGTGCGAGCCGGCCGGGGCCAGCGCCACCATAGCATACCAATAGCTGGCCGCCGACCAGTCGCCTTCCACCGTGTAATTGGTGGGCTCATAGGCCTGCGGGCGGACTTCCAGCACTTCGCCCAAATCCCGGCACTGAGCCCCGAAATGCTGCATCAGGGCCAGCGTCATCCGGATATACGGACGCGAGCCTACCTTACCGGTCAACCAGATGCGCAGGCCATGAGGCAACGTAGGCCCCACCATCAGCAGGGCCGAAATGTACTGGCTGCTAATGTCACCGCGTACTTTCAGCTCCGTAAAATCGGCTTCCTCCATAGCCGGCTGGGGCGTGCGGCCCAGCAGGCGCAGCGGCGGGTAGCCTTCCTGGTTCAGGTACTCGATGCGGGCACCCAGTTCCTGCAGCGCATCGGCCAGCACCTTAATGGGGCGCTCCTGCATGCGAGCGGTGCCAGTCAGCTCAGTCTGGCGACCGGTCATGGCCAGGTAGGCCGTCAGGAAGCGCATGACGGTACCAGCATCCTCGGCGTCGAATACCGGCGCGGTCGGATCGGCCAGCAGCCGCTGCATGAGCTGCGTATCGTTGGCATCGGAAAGGTTATCCAGCTCCCCCCCACCGGCCAGGGCACGGATGATGAGGGCGCGGTTGCTTTCACTTTTAGAGGCCGGCACCTGGGCCGTACCCCTAAGCTGGCCCGTAGACCAAGTAAGAGTCAGAGAAGAGTTGATGACGAAGAAGCCTTACAGAGCCAAGCCGAAGCCGTGCTCCCGAGTGATACAAGTGAATATTCCGGCACGCAGCCAACCTACAGGCGGTGGTAGTACCGCAACGACTCAGCAATTTCGGCCGGCGTAACCGGCTGGTCGTACACCCCGCGCCCGATGCCTTCCAGCAGCGTGCAATTGATGATGGAGCCTGAGTTTTTCTTGTCTTGGAGGGCAAATTGCGCAATGGCTTCGGTTTCCAAGCTCACGAACTGCACTTTCTCAAATACAGAGAACAAGAAAGTTTCGATGTTATCCAGTTCCTCGGCGCTCAGCAGGCCCTTCTGTTGGCTCAGCCAAGCCTCGCACACCATACCAGCGGCCACGGCCTCCCCATGCAGAATCTCACGGCCCGGCTGTTGTAGCAGGTAGCTTTCTAGCGCGTGGCCTACGGTATGCCCAAAGTTGAGCAGCTTACGCAAACCGCTTTCCAGCGGGTCCTGCGCCACAATGCGCTTCTTCAGCGCTACTGACTCCTCAATGATCGGGATCCAGTCCTCAATTCCCAGCACGCCTACGTAGCGGTTACGGCTAAAAGCCTCCGCGTCGGCAATTAGCCAGTGCTTTACCACTTCCGCGTAGCCCGATTTGAGCTGGCGCGGGTCGAGCGTCTGCAGAAACCGAGGCTCAATACACACGGCCGTAGGCTCCTGAAATACGCCCAACTGGTTTTTAAAGCCCATAAAATCGATGCCGGTTTTGCCACCCACGCTGGCATCTACCTGCGCCAGCAGCGTGGTAGGCACCTGCACAAACCGGATGCCGCGCTTGTACACAGCCGCCGCAAAACCACCCAGGTCGGTGACCACCCCGCCCCCCAGGTTCACCAGCAGCGTATGGCGGTCAGCCGACTGCTCCGTGAGAGCCGCCCAAAGCACTTCGCACGAAGCCAGCGTTTTGTACTCTTCCCCGGCCGCAATTTCGATGAGGTGGTAGCCAGCCGGCAGTAGAGCCGCCACTACTGGCAGGCACTGCCGGCTGGTATTGGCATCAACGAGGACGAAAACCTGGCTTACTGCTCTACCAGCCACTAATTCAGCTAATGCCGGCAGAGCATCCGCTCCGATGAACAAGGTATCATTCAAAATTAAATGAGTTTTATTAAAAGTTTTCGACCAACGGTTGCAAGAAATCAGACAAAAATAGCTTGCTTTGATGCAACTATCATGGTCTGATTCCGCTCATGAAAACGCAACTTACTTTCTATTCAGTTATGAAATCTTTTGTTCGTGGCTTATTCGTCACAAGCTTTCTTGCCGTGGGCAGTCTTATTACATCCTGTAGCAAGGACGCACTGCCCACTTTTGAAGAAGGCCTGGTGGGCCGCTGGGAATGGCAGCAGACTGCCGCCCAAAGTCAGCGCTTATTAACTCCTGATAACACCGGCCATCGGGTAGTAGTGGAGTTTGACCGTCGGGGCCGGGCCCGGTTCTATCAGGATGGCACCTTGATCAGTGCAGCCGCTTTTTCGGTCCGGCGCGAGTTGGGAGGATTCGGTAAGCAATCCAAACACCTTATCATCTACCGCGGCTACCAGAACAACCAATATTACTCCGTTGCGGGCAATAAGCTTCAGCTTCAGGACACCAACGGCAAGCTGCTGGCGCATACCTATACCCGGGTAGTTCCAGAGGTATCGGCTCAGTTGCCCGACCACAAACCTTACTAACGCACAGCGTATCCAAGCAACTTACCGCAGGCTAGTGTTGAAACCCAACAGTTTCGACACTAGCCTGCGATAAGTTGCATATTGGTAAACAGGCAGTTCGCCCCGCAAGAATTAGGCTTGGAATACAGATATAATATAGTGGGGGAGTTAGCTTGAATCAGCGCGAAAAGCTTGCGGCAACCATCTGCCTGTACGCACTGTTTACCGGTTATCTTTGCACCGGCAGCGTACCACCCGCGTTGCCGTTCAACGCTACCACCCATGCCTGTAACGCAAGCCCCACCCATTTCCTTCGATGATACTGCCGTAGCCTTTGCGTCCAAGTCGGATGGCGAGCTGCGCAAGATGTACGCCCTGTTTGCGGCCATGAACAACAGCTCTCTGGTAAAAACCGGAGGCGGCCTCATGAAAGCCGCGCTGAAGTGGCATCTTCCCGGCACCAAGTTTCTTATCCGGAAATCCATTTTCGAGCAGTTCTGCGGCGGTGAAACCATTCAGGAATGTCTGCCGGTCATTCAGGAACTGGGGCGTTACCATATCGGCACTATCCTCGACTACTCAGTGGAAGGCGAAGGCAACGACAAGAGCTTCGATGCGACTACTACCGAGTTATTGGCAACCATTGACTTGGCGCATCGCTCCCAGCACATTCCTTTCTCCGTATTTAAAGTCACCGGCGTTGGCGACGCCGCTATTCTGGAGAAGGTGCAAGCCGGCAAAGCCCTAACGCCTGCCGAGCAGAGCAGCTTCGAAAAGACCAAGAAGCGCATAAATGCCATCTGTGCCCGGGCCCATCAGCACGGGGTACGAGTATTTGTAGATGCGGAGGAAAGCTGGTTTCAGGATACCATCGACCAACTGGCCTATGAGATGATGCAGCGCTACAACCGGGAGTCAGCCATCGTCTGGAACACGTATCAGCTATATCGGCACGACCGGCTGGAGGCGCTCAAGAAGGCGCAGGCAGATGCCGTGGCCGGTGGTTACTACCTGGGTGGGAAGCTGGTGCGCGGGGCATACATGGAAAAAGAAGGTCGGGTAGCTGCACAGCAGGGCCGTGAGAACCCCATCAATTCCACCAAAAAAGCTACTGACGACTTGTATAACCAAGCGCTCCGTTACTGCGTGCAGCACGCTGACCGCATCAGCATCTGCGCCGGCACGCACAATGAAGCCAGCTCGTTGCTGCTCACCGAGCTGATGCAGGAACACAGCCTGCGTCCCGGCGACCCTCGTATCTGGTTTGCCCAGCTCTATGGCATGAGCGACAACCTGAGCTACAACTTGGCTAACGCCGGTTACAACACGGCCAAGTACGTGCCTTACGGACCGGTAGAGGCGGTTATGCCTTACCTGTTGCGGCGGGCCGATGAAAACACCGCCATTGCCGGCCAGACCAGCCGGGAGTTTATGCTGATTCAGAAGGAAATGAGCCGCCGAAAAGCTCGATCTTAGATAAAATTCAATAGCCTATATAGTTGAACGGCACAGTTTTTGGCTGCCGTTGCCCGTCGCGCCGGTTTTAGCCCCGGTACGACGGGCTTTTTTTGCTACATTCCGCTTTTGTTTCCTCCCATTATTCCCGCCCATGACCGGCCGAGTACGCAGCCATTTAATTCGTTTTTCCCGCACTCAGGTAGGCACTACCAGCTACCTAAACCTAGTTCAGGAGGCTGAGCTTGGCCTCAATCTGGATATTTCCCACGAAAAATCCCGGCTTAATGAAATCCTCGCCGAAATTTCTGAGAATGAGTATCAGGCTGGCCGACCAATTTTGAGCTGCCTGGTAAAAGTGGAAGGATCCAAGGGCCAGGGCGACAACTTCTATAAGCTGTGCGAACGGCTGGGCCTGGGTGAATGGCGTGAGTTGAAGCAACAGGAAGATTTTCTAAAAAATATGCGTCGGGAATGCCGGGCGTTCTGGCAGAATGATGGTAATTTCGAAAAATTTGCGTAAGCAAAAACCGCGTTCAGGGCTCTAAAAAGGGCATAATGAGTACTAGAGGGAGGAAGGGTCGATATTTTTTCCGCAACCCCGTTTTCGGCGGCTGCGTTAAGCACCATCGAAACCTACCCCGGCTTTCCTTTCCAAATTGCCGGTTGGGTAACTCTCTCCTACTCATTCATTAATCCCCCACCCCATGAACAACGATTCGATTAACCCCACTAATTCAGGTACTGGTTCAGGCGCTAACTACGGTACCGGTTCGGCTGGTACCGGCTACGGCACAGGTGCTAATACTACATCCAGCGGCAACATGGGCAATGCCACTAGCGGTGATTCTTCCCTCAGTGCTTCTACCGATTCTAACCCGCACCATGACCATAGCGCAACCCAGAAGGGTGCTGCAGTAGCTGGTTCGGTAGGTGCCGCAGTAGGTGCTGGTGTTGATGCTGTTCAGAACACGGCTGGCGACGCCGCCCGTGCTGTAACCGGCAACAACGAGACGTATGGTTCAGGCAACAATTACGCCACGGCCACTTTCCGTGACCGTGCCAGCGCCGAGCGTGCCTATGAGTCGCTTTCCTCACGGGGCTACAGCAAGGACGATGTGAACCTGCTGATGTCGAATGAGACGCGTGACCGTCATTTTGGCGACAACACACCTGACACAGACCTCGGCGATAAAGCCATGGAAGGTGCTGGCGTAGGTTCGGCCATTGGCGGTACGGCTGGTGCCATTATCGGTGCTATTGCTGCCATCGGTACTTCGGTAGCACTGCCAGGCTTGGGTCTGATCATTGCCGGCCCTATTGCTGCTGCTCTGGCTGGTGCCGGTGCCGGTGGCCTCACGGGTGGCTTAGTAGGTGCTCTGGTAGGTTCGGGTATTCCTGAGGAGCACGCCGCTGAATACGAGACTGACGTGAAGAACGGCAACATTGTAATGGGCGTGCGTCCGCGCAACGAAGATGATGCTCGTTATTTCGAAGACGAGTTCCGTCGCCACAGCGGTGACAAAGTTCGTCGCTACTAGTCAAGTAGTCAGGCCCTTCTAAAAAAAGGCTCTTCCTCTCGCAGGAAGAGCCTTTTTTTGTTGTCGAAGACAATATTGCTCACCGCTAATTCATTTTTGGGTGGTTATTTGCTGAACCCTTATATTCACGAGTAGGCAGTCAGAATATCGGTGCAACCCTTAGTCGCATTTTCACCCCTTCATCAGTGTAACCGCCACTACGTGAAGGGCACTTATTAGGCTGATATCTGCGTTGAGTGGTACAACCGGTAGCTCACAACGTGCGTAGGCCATTGGATGGGCTGCTGTCTGCCACCTGACTTTTCTTCATTTTCACCCCCGTTAGTTCATGTCTTCCCCCCGACTCAAAATAGGCTTATATGCCTCGGTGTTGCTGGCGGTGTTTGTGCTGGCTTCTTACAAGCTGTACCGGCGCAACGACGGCAACTCTCCGCAGAAGGACGAAGTGCTTATTAAGGCCATGTTGCAGGGCCTAAGTGCTGCTCACTACCAGCCGGAGCGTATTGATGACGCCTTCTCGAAACGCGTATTTGATTTATATCTCAAGCGGCTGGATGGCAGCAAGAAATTCCTGCTTCAGACGGATGTAGCCCAGCTTAGCCAGTACCAGAAGGAAATTGATGATGAGGTGCAGCGCGGCACCCATGAATTTCTGGACAAGAGCACACTCATCATGAGCCAGCGCGTGAAAGACGTGCAGGGCTTGTACCGCGAAATCCTGGCCCAGCCTTTCGATTTCACGACCGAAGAAACCTTCGAAACGGAGCCGGATAAGGCTACGTTTGCCGCCAATGCCGCCGCGCAACGCGAAGAGTGGCGCAAGTTTCTGAAGTACCAGACGCTGGTACGCGTTTCGGAAATGATGGACGAACAGACGAAGAAAAAGGACAAGCCGCTGGCTTCCACTACAGCCACGCCTTCGGCTGCCACTACTTCCGAGCCCACGCGTACGCCGGCACAGATGGAAGCAGAAGCCCGCAAGCGGGTGCTGAAATACTTTGATGACTACTTCAAAGACCTCTCGCAAACAGATGCCAATGACCGGCTGGCCACGTATGCCAACGTCATTGCTAACACTTACGACCCTCACACTGAATATTTTGCTCCCCGCGACAAAGACAACTTCGATATTGCCATGACTGGCCGATTCGAAGGCATTGGCGCAACGTTGCAGGAGAAGGATGGTCAGATCAAAGTAGCTGACATTGTTCCGGGTTCAGCATCGTACCGTCAGGGAGGCCTGAAAGCCGGCGACGCCATTATTCGGGTGGCTCAGGGAGCTGAGGAGCCGGTTTCAGTGGAAGGCTGGCGTCTGGATAAGGCCATTGGTCTGATCCGAGGCAAGAAGGGCACGGAAGTACGTCTTACCGTTCGTAAGCCGGATAACAGCACCAAGGTTATTCCCATCATCCGCGACGTGGTGGTTATCGAAGAAACCTACGCTCAGTCGGCTACCATCAATGAAAACGGCAAGAAGCTGGGCTATATCAAGCTGCCTAATTTCTACGCCGACTTTAACGACAATGGTGGCCGTAGCTCGGCCGCTGACGTGAAGAAGGAGTTAGAAAAATTGAAGCAGGAGAATGTACAGGGCGTGGTACTTGATCTACGCTTCAATGGCGGCGGCTCGTTGCAGGACGCTGTGGAAATGGCCGGTTTGTTCATTGACAGCGGTCCGGTAGTGCAGGTGCGTGGCGGCCAGGGTGCAGCTACCATCCTCAATGACCGGGACCCGCGCGTTCAGTACGGTGGCCCCTTGGTTATTCTGGTGAACAAGTACAGCGCATCGGCTTCCGAGATTCTGGCGGCAGCTATTCAGGACTACAAGCGCGGCGTAATCATGGGTTCGGCCAGCACGTATGGCAAAGGCACGGTACAGCGCATTTTCGATCTAGATGATGCAATGCCCGCCGAATTCAATGCCATCAAACCTTTTGGTTCACTGAAATTGACTACCCAGAAGTTTTACCGCATCAACGGTGGCTCTACGCAGTTCAAAGGTGTAATTCCGGATATCATTCTGCCCGACGCGTATAGCTACCTCGACCAGGGCGAGAAGGAAACTGATTATCCGCTGAAGTGGGATGAAATCACACCAGCCAAGTACCGCTCTTGGAACGGCGCGCCTGCCATCGACAAGCTCCGCCAGGCCAGCACGGCCCGCGTAAACGCCAGCCCCAGCTTTAAGCAGTTGTCGGATATGGTACAGCGTATGGTCAAGCGCAAGGACGATACGAAAGTGTCATTGAAGTTGGCAAACTACCGCACTGAGCAGGTGCAGGCAAAAACTGAAGCTGACAAGTATGAAGCTATTCAGAACGCGGCCCAGCCGATGACCATTGCTCCTTTGGCCTTTGATCTGCGCCAGCTGGGTAGTGACACCATCAAGGTAAACCGCACTTCGCGCTTTGTGAAACCCCTGAAAAAGGACATCACCCTGCGAGAAGCTGTAGCTGTACTCAAAGACCAGATCTAGCCTTCTCCTTCTTCGTAAGGGAGATACCGTTATGGAAGCCTCTGCACTATGTGCAGAGGCTTTTTTTTGGTTCTTTCCGAAGCTAATTATAGCCCGCTTTTTTTTACTTAATACGCTTTTCACAGCTAGCAAAAACCATCGTTTTAAGCTCAAAAGCGTCATTTTGCAGCCAAAAAATCAATGACAATATTTTTAGCAAACAAGAACCAAATACTTAGTATCTTGGTTTATAAAGCATGACGACGATGAACATGGAAACCCCCATCATTCCGCTGATTACGGAGGAGCAGAAACAAGCTGAGGAAACCTGGCGCAAGTCTATTCCCGCCCAGGTGTTTCTCAACTACTTCTTCGCCATTAATTACCACATTCAGGAAGCCAATGACGCTATGGGCGGCCTGCAGCACCTGCCGTTTTTTCGGGCGCATCAGGCAGAGCTGACCGACACGGAGATCCAGGCCGTTACCAAGCTGCTCCACTCCTGCTGGAGTACAGAGTATGCGTTGCGCTCTACCGCCGAGCTAGGCGATGAGGATTACCTGCGTAACGCGCTGCACTGGACGTTCCCGCAGGCTTATCACGCTATCCTGGCTGGCTTGCAGGCCTTCCTGTACACCGCCGGGGTACGTAGCACCAACCCTTCGTTGATTCGGCGGGAGGTGGGCCGGCTGGTGGTGCGCAATGCGTATCCGCGCCCGGTTTCGTTTTATGCGGCCGGAGCACATGGCGACTTCAGCATCCATCGTCTGCCGCTGGCCGGCTACAAGGCCGGGCTGCACATTGCGGGTAAGGAGTTGGATGCACAGGCCCAGATTGGTCAGTTTCTGCGCACTACCCGCAAGATCAAGGCGCAGGCTACCCGCCTGCAGGTGCAGAGTAATCCGAATACGGCCCTGCGCAGCCAGAAGACCGGCAAAGTGCTGGATAAATGGACAACGGCGCACTGGCAGCAGATTACCTGGCGTCTGGGCTATACGACTATTTTTGATTTGCTGGGCCGCCTGCGTATTTCCCAAACCAGCCGGGAAATCGAGCGTTTCGTGGAGGCAGATATTGACTTCAAGCTGTTCCACGATTCTCTGCTCAATATTGTGAGCTACCTCAACGGCATCCACGAAACCTACGTGGCAAAGGCCATGGGGCTGGAGCGTTACCAACAACTGGTGGCTGAACTGCCCCGGCATTTGCAGAACTCCTTTGTGGAAGAACGCCTGCGCACTCGGGTTGCCCCCACCCTGCGCGATGATGCGCCCATGTTGCGCATGGCCGCTTAAATCACAGATTTAACGGATCTTTTCTGCTCTGTTTCTTTTCTTCCCGACTTCATATACACGTAAGTGCCGGCCCTGTGGGCTGGCACTTTTTGCTTGTGACAATTCCCGCAAACTGCTACCTGTGTGGGTGAGCCACAGGAAATAAATCCGATGAATCCGACTAGGTCCGTGATTTAATTCGGGCAATCCGGAAAATCCGTCTGAATCCCTGATTATTTTTGCAGCTTGATTTGTCCGGCCCCGAGTGGGGCCCGTTACCCCTCGCCATATGCAGCACCTCAGCGAACAGGAGATAATCCGTCGGAACAAACTGGAAGAGCTACAGAAGCTCGGCATCGAGCCCTACCCTTCGGAGCTGTTCGACGTGAGCTTCTACGCCCAGGAAATCAAGGATAACTACCACCCCGAGCTCAACAACTTCCAGGACGTGAGTCTGGCAGGTCGCCTGATGTCCATCCGGGTGAAGGGCAAGGCGTCGTTTGCGGAGTTGCAGGATGCTTCGGGCCGGATTCAGCTCTACATCAACCGCGACGAAATCTGCCCCGGTGAAGACAAGGAACTGTACAACACCGTATTCAAGAAACTCCTGGACCTTGGGGATTTTGTGGGTGTGAAAGGCCATGTGTTCAACACAATGGTGGGAGAAACCTCCATCCATGTAACCGGACTCACGGTGCTCAGCAAGAGCCTGCGCCCTTTACCCGTGGTGAAAGAGCGCACTGACGAGGCCACCGGCGAGAAAACAACCTACGACGCCTTCTCCGACCCTGAGCAGCGCTACCGCCAGCGGTACGTGGACTTAGTGGTGAACCCCCACGTCCGGGAGGCGTTCATCAAGCGGACCCAGCTGGTGCAGGCTATGCGCAATTACCTCAACGACAAGGGGTACCTGGAGGTGGAAACCCCCATCCTGCAGCCCTTGTACGGTGGGGCCGCCGCCCGCCCCTTCAAAACGCACCACAACACGCTGGACATGACGCTGTATCTGCGCATTGCCAACGAGCTGTACCTGAAACGCCTCATCGTGGGCGGTTTTGATGGGGTGTACGAGTTCAGCAAGGACTTCCGCAACGAGGGCATGAGCCGCTTCCACAATCCCGAGTTCACCCAGATGGAGCTGTACGTGGCGTACAAGGACTACTACTGGATGATGGACTTGGTGGAAGA
Organism: Hymenobacter swuensis DY53; assembly: GCF_000576555.1. Taxonomy (NCBI): domain Bacteria; kingdom Pseudomonadati; phylum Bacteroidota; class Cytophagia; order Cytophagales; family Hymenobacteraceae; genus Hymenobacter; species Hymenobacter swuensis. The sequence continues at coordinate 1,009,320 of NZ_CP007145.1, read as the reverse complement.
AATGGTGGAGAAAGTTGCGCTGGCCCTGCACGGCAAAACCGAGGTGCAGGTGGGCGAAAATCTCATCAACTTTCAACGGCCCTGGAAACGCTTCACGATGGCCGAGTCCATTGAGCACTTTACAGGCTTCAACATTGATGGCAAGAGTGAGGATGAACTGCGCGCCGCTGCTAAGGAACTGAAAGTTGGCCTCGACCCAAGCATGGGCAAAGCCAAAATCATCGACGAAATTTTTGGAGAGCATGTGGAGCCGAAGCTGATTCAGCCCACGTTCATCACCGACTATCCGGTGGAAATGTCGCCGCTGGCCAAGAAGCACCGCAGCAAGCCGGGCTTGGTGGAGCGGTTCGAGGCCATCTGCAACGGCAAGGAAATCTGCAATGCCTTCTCCGAGCTAAACGACCCCATCGACCAGCGGCAGCGCTTCGAGGATCAGTTGGAACTGGGCAAGCGTGGTGATACAGAGGCCATGGTGCTGGATGAAGACTTCCTGCGCGCGCTGGAGTACGGTATGCCGCCCACTGCCGGCCTGGGCATCGGTATTGACCGTCTGAGCATGATTATGACCAACTCCAACTCCATTCAGGATGTGCTTTTCTTCCCGCAGATGAAGCCGGAAAATACTAAATCGGAAAACGCCCCAAAACCAGAAGCGTAGTTTTGGCCGGTTGGTCAGCCAATATATCAAAAAGCCTCCTGCTGAATGAGCAGGAGGCTTTTCTTTTACCAAGCCTTGCCAAATGGACAGAACGTGCGGGAAAGAGGCTTACTGAAAGTTACTAACTACCTGCCTCCGACCGACTGTTGGAATAGTACGGAACAAAAGCTATGATCAGCAATTTCTCGCTCCCGGTCTGGACTGAACAGCCTGAAAGGCTGGTTACTACTTTTTGTTACGCTGCTGATAGCTAACAGGTTGTAAACAACTATGGGGTTTTTCTAAAAAAGAAAGCCCCCCGCTAAATACAGTGCGGGAGGCTTTCCTATCAAAACAACTGGCTTACCCTTCCGATTGGGGTGTACAGAAGAAATGTGCGATGGACAGCGTGTGATTTTACTGGCGGGTTGTTTGACCATATCCTGCCAGAACGTCCACGGTCGGCAATTTTGCTCACCGTAACTTCTCCAATCTTCTTTCAAGCCGATTGTATATTTTCTAACGACATACAAGGCAGAAGGTTACGCATAACTATTTTTTTTAGGCTTTATATCCCGGAAAATGGCGGGTATCGCCCCCTATCCCATCGTAGTCAGAATCACCTTCCTCAGTCAGGTCCTGCTGGTGGTCAATGGGCTGATTCATGGAACTCAGCAGATCATCGGCCGTGGTGCGGTCGGTGGAGTGCTGCTCGGAGTCGGCGGGGGCCTGGTCTTTCAGGGATGCCAGCCGGGATTTGCCTTCCTTCAGTAGTTTATTGAGGTCGTCACCGAGTTTTGATGCCGATTTCTTGAGGCCTGTGCGGGTTTCGTCGCCGGTTTCGGGAGCCAGCAGTAGGCCAGCCACCACACCGGCCGTGGCACCAACCAGCAAAGAGAGAATGACTTTGCCTTTCGTGTCGTTTTGCATAGGAGTAAGGATTGAATGACAGGATGAAGCCACCGGTTTCGGACCGGGTAGTTTATAACGCAGGCCAGCCCCCGGAGGTTAATAAAAAACGCCGCCCCTTCTTCGGAAGGGGCGGCGTTTTCAGTGACTGAAACGGCTTACAGGTCGTTCAGCATTTTTACGATTTCGCCTTTGGCTTTGCCCAGCTTGTTCTGCAGGCGGCCTACCAGCTCATCACCTTTGCCTTCGGCATACTCCAGATCCTCATCAGTGAGCTGCGCATACTGCTGCTTCAGCTTGCCCTTGGCAGTATCCCAGTCACCCTGGAGTTTCAGCTTAGAGCCGGCACCGGTCAGGCCCAGGTCTTCCAGCTTTTCGATGTAGCCTTTGAACTTCGAGTCGAGGTCTTCACCATATTTGGAAAGCTGCTCGCCCAGCTGGCCGCTGTATTTGGTAGCGGCCGTGCCGATTTTATCGCGGGTAGCCTTGCCTTTGTCGGGAGCCATCAGCAGACCGGCAATGATGCCAGCGCCAGCACCAGCCAAAGCAGCGAGGAGAATTTTACCGGAGTTGTCTTCTTCGTGATACGACATGATCTGTAGGGGAGAGAAAGGGTTGAAAATAGGATTTGCAAGAGTAGCGACGCCCCAGGCTGCCGAAGCAGAGCCTGCCCGCTTTGTGCGCTGGCATAGCCGGATGTCGGATATGGGCAACTATACGAAGCCACGCGGCCGGGGTTTTGCGGCAAAGTAAAAATTAGCGTTCAAAAATATTCTACCCATACTGGCCGGCTGGGCACGACTACCGTATTTTGCCTCAGTATCCGCCTTTCTTTCGCATCTCATGAAGAAATTCCTTTCTCTGCTGGCTCTGCCGCTGTTGCTGGCCGCCTGTCAGCGCGAAACCGCTCCCACTTCCGATTGTATTGATACCAGCAAAATCCGGAAGGACGCCATGTGTACCATGGAATACGCGCCCGTGTGCGGCTGCGACGGCAAAACGTACGGCAACGCCTGTCAGGCTACCAACGCCGGCGTTACCAAATTCACTCAGGGAGCCTGTGCGGGCCAATAGGCGCGCAGCTAATCTTTTCCACCCTGCACCCACCATTGTATCATGTCAGAAAAACGCTATTTCCGCCAGCAGAACCCATTCATAGTGCCCACCACAGATGGCAAACTCATAGAAGAGCATATCGGGCAGGCCAGCACCGGCACTGGCGCGTACAGTGTAGCGCACATGGTGGCACCACCCCAATGGAGCGAACCACACCAGCGCCCCGAGTTTGACGAGGTAACTATTGTGGTGCGCGGCCGCAAGCAGTTTGAGGTAGATGGCGACGTAATTGAGTTGGGCGCGGGCGAGTCGTTGCTGATTAAAGCGGGGGCCCGGGTGCGCTACTCCAACCCGTTTGATGCTGAGTGCGAGTACTGGTCCCTCTGCGTGCCAGCCTTCTCACCCGCTACCGTTCACCGCGAAGAGTAGGCCTGGCTGGCCGTTTCGGCAACGCCCAGAGCCCGCCATTCCTTGCTTATTGAGGAATGGCGGGCTTTTCTGTGCTAGCCGGTTGTTACTTCAGGCCCAGCCAGTGGCGCAGCCTGGGGGTACGGTGGGTGCTGGCCGTAAGGCTCACCGGCTGATTGCGCAAATGCACCACCAGCGTATCGTTGAAATAAGGCTCCAGTCGCTCAATGGCGCTGAGCTGCACGATTTCAGTACGGTTAAGGCGAAAGAAGTCAGCCGGGTCGAGTTGGGCTTCAAGCTGGCTGAGGGTTTCATTGAGCACAAAGGCGCGGCCCTGGGCATCGAGGGCGTGCGTGACGCCGTTGCGCAGCTGAAAGTAGGGCAGGTCGGCCACATCGAGCAAGTAGAGGCCCTGACGGGTTTTGCTTACCAGCCGCTGCTTATAGGCCGACATGGGCGCGCTGCTCAGCGTAGTGGCCAGTTGTTGCAGCGCAGCCCCCTGAAACGACTGCCGCAGCCGCTCGAACTTCTGCATGGCGGCGGCAAACTGCGCGTACTGTACCGGTTTGAGCACATACGCAATACCGTTCTGCTCGAAAGCCTGCACCAAAAACGAGTCGTAGGCCGTGACAAAGATGACGGGGCTGCTGACGGCCACCTGCCCGAACAGTTGGAAGACGTTGCCATCCAGCAGTTCAATGTCCGACAGAATCAGGTCGGGGGCGGGGTGCTGGCGCAGGAATTCCAACGCCTCACTTACCTGCTGACATTCCCCCACAATGGTAGCCGCCGGGGCATACTGCAGGGCGAAGCGGCGGAGCTGGTCGAGGGCCGGTTCCTCATCTTCAATCAGCAGCAGGCGCAGCATAGGTGAGTAGTGAGTAGTGAGTAGTGAAAAGCTAGGCGTATTGGATGATGGAACTGGGTAGAAAACGTAAAAGTAAAAGCAGCAAAACACGTTCTTTCCTGTTTTACGCCGAAACCGGGGCGCGGCGCACCAGCGGCAGCGTGACGCTGAACTGCGTGGGGGTGGCATCGACGCGCACAGGCGTATCATGGAGCAGAGCCAAACGGGCACGCAGGCCCGTCAGGCCGCTGCCCTCGCCAGGGGCGGGCACCGGACGGGGCCGATGGGCGTGGTACACCTGCAGACTGGTGGCGGTGAGGGTAAGGCATACATGCAGGGGCCGGCTGCGGCTGCCCAAATTATGCTTGAGGGCATTAGTGAGTAACTCCTGCCCCACTCCGGGTGGAATCAGCAAATGCTGCAGCTCCTCAGCCGGTACCTGCACGTCTTCCTCAAACACGTAGGCCGCCCCAAAGCGCCGCTGCAACAAAAACTGGTAATCACGCAGGAAAGCCAGCTCCTCGGCTACGGGCACGGCATCCTGCTGGCGGGTGCGCACTAGGTAGCGGTAGAGGCTGGCCAAGTGGGTCACGTAGTCATGGGCGGCGGTATTGGCCGGCTCGATGAGCGCCGCCAGGATATTGAGGTTGTTGAACAGAAAGTGCGGATCAACGTGCTGCTGCAGGGCTTGCAGGCGGGCCTGGGTGGCTTCTTTCTCCAGCCGTTCTACCTCCACCCGCACCTGGCCCGCGTGCTGTTGATACAGAAACGGCAGGTATACACTGCCCACCAGCAGGTACAGAAACCCATCCGCCGATAAACTCCGGACTAGAGAATACCAGCTGCCGAAGTCGCCGTGCGCAACGCCGGTCAGCACCAGTGCACCGTTCAGCAGCTGCAGCCCGCCCACAAACAGCAAAGCCCCGCGCCACAGCAGCCCAAAGTAGTAGCTGGCCCGGCCGCTGACCTGGCTCCGGCGCGTGGCGCGGGCGTGCAGCCGGTCGAGTATAGACACCACCAGCAGGGCTTCGAGAAACAGCCAGAAAGGCGCATCCGGAAACAGGTAAAATTCCGCCGCCGTTACCGCCATGGTCAGCCGCGTGTATAGCGCCAGCATGACCGACAGTGCCAGAACGAACAGGTAAAACCAGGGCTTTTTGCGCATGAGGAAGGAATTGCGGCTGCAAGCTACAGGCGTTTTGGGTAGTAGAATACAGTCCTTCCTACTTCATCTGGCATCTGCTTGCCGAAGCATGGCTTCCGCTTCGTTGCAACGGCATTGATTAGCCAGCGGCAGAGATGCTTCGACTTCGCCTCCGGACCCTGGCCCGATGCGCCACATGCTCAGCATCACGGACTGGCTTACAGCCTGGCGCTTACTGCCCGACTGGCTTAACATCCTTTCCGTTTTCGTCGAGGAAGCGGAGTACGGGCTGGTTGTTTTTATCGACGCCGATAGTGAGGCGGGTGCGGCCCTGGCTATCCTTAAAATCGAGGGTCGACTGCTCGGTGTTGGCCACCATCATCATGCGGGTGGCCCCGCGCTGGTCGGCCATAATCATGGCCGAGGAGCGGCCGGCAGTAGTGCCCACGTACATGCGCGTCAATAAGCCCAGCTTACCTTCCTGCACCGCTTTCTGCTTTTCCGCGGGCGTGGCGTTCCTGTATTTTTCCTCCAGCGCGGTTATTGATTCCTCCGGCGCATCATTGAAGGTGAGGCCCGCCTTATAGCCCCCACCCTGCTCCTGGTAGTTGAGGGCAATAACCTGATCCTGCCCGAACCGGTCGAGGGAGAAGTGGCCACCGGCCGAGGTCTTGCCGTCGGGGCCTTTCTCACCCCCGAAAATGAGGCCGCCGCACTCCTCGCCTTTCGCGTTGTAGAACAGCATGCCGGGGTGCGGGCGCTTGTAGTCGATGTGCTTGCCGTCGATGGTGACACCTTGTGGAAACCGCTCCTTGTTGCTCATAATCATCTTTACAGTGCCGTCGCGCTCCACCAGGTTGAGACGCTCCACCGTTATTTCGCCGAAGCGCACGGGCTTATCGGGCTTACCAAAAGCGCAAAGTAGCGCCACCACCGGCACCAGGGTGGCACCCAGGGCGTAGGCTTTGAGGAATTTTACGTCGCGGGCGAGTTTGTGCTTGTCCATGAGCTGAAATGGTTGCGGGTGATTGATGTCTCAAAGCTGCTGGTTCGCCGGCCCCGAAACAGGGCCTTTCGCGGGAGTGCCGGAAAAATCATGCGAGTGCCGGAAACCGGGGCGCGAGTGCCTGGCAGCTTCGGTGCAGCTTCGGGCGGGTTTGTCTATCTTTCTCCACCACCACTTCTTCCCCACAGCCGCATGGATCAGCGCATTATCAACCTCTTCGACGAATACACCCACGCCCCGCTCGGCCGGCGCGACTTCCTGGACCGGCTGCATAAGCTGGCGGGCGGCGCGGCTCTGGCAGCGGCGGCCCTGGCCGTGCTGGAGCCGGGCTACGCCCAGGCCGCTACCGTAAGCGAGCAGGCCGACGACCTGATAACCGAAGAAGTAACTTGGCCCGGCGACGCGGGCGTGACCATGAAAGGCTATTTGGTGCATCCGAAGGGCAAGAAGAAGCGCGGCGCAGTGGTCGTCATCCACGAAAACCGGGGCCTGACGCCGCACATCAAGGACGTAACCCGGCGCGTGGCCCAGGCCGGCTACCTCGCGCTGGGCGTGGATGCGCTGTCGGTGTTCGGGGGCACGCCCGCCAACGAGGACGAGGGCCGCACGCTTATCGGCAAACTGGATAAGCAGCAGAATCTGAATAACTACCTGGCGGCTTTACGCTACCTGCGCCAGCGCCCCGACACCAACGGCAAGACTGGCTGCGTGGGCTTCTGCTGGGGCGGGGCCATGGCCAACAGCCTCGCCGTGCATGATGCCCAGCTGAATGCGGCCGTGGCCTACTACGGCACCCAGCCCGCCGCTCCCGAAGCCGCCGCCATCAAGGCGCATCTGCTGCTGCACTATGCTGGCCTCGATGAGCGGGTAAACGCCGGCAAAGACGCCTGGGCCGCCGCCCTGAAAGCGGCCGGCGTGCAATACGAGCAGTACGTGTATGAGGGCGTCAACCATGCCTTCAACAACGACTCCTCCCCCGCTCGCTACAACGCCGAAGCCGCCCAGCTGGCTTGGGGCCGCACCCTGAAACTGTTTAAGGAGCAGTTGGGATAATGGCCGTCGGGTTGGTTGGAATGGGGGAATGGCGCAGTCTGCTGCGGCCACAGTACCCGGATGTAGCCTGCTTCGTGGACGAAACCTGGCCGGAAACAATGCGTCTCGCAACGTTGCGCTATCTGCAACAAGAGCGAAAACTGCATTACTGGATGGGTATGGAAACCTGCCTGTTCGGCTGCGGCCAAAACTTACATATTACCGGCTGCACCGACGGCACCTATTACTGGCCCGAAAGCTTGGTACACTACCTGGCGCAGCATGCGGTACGGCTACCGGACGAGTTTGTGGAGCACATCCAGCAGCAGCCCCTATTTCCGACGGGTACTGCCGCCGCTGCAGATAAAAATACCGAGGCCGACTTTACTTGGTGGAAAACGCAACGTGGCTGGCATCCGGCGGCTTCGTCGCTACAGTACTTGAGCAAGCCAGCCATCCGGGACTTCCTGCGCCGCTACGACCAGGGCCACATCGACTATTCCGGCTTATCATCTGCCGCTGACAAAGCCGCTTTGCTTCGTATGACAGTAGAGCTGCGGGAACTGCTTCCGTAACAGGTGGGTCGGCAACGCTACAGCAGACGCCCTTACTGCACTGCAACGCCCGCACTTTTTTCTTGTTTTTTAGCCGCACCGGCCCGCCAGCTACCCAGCTGCGCGGGCCGCTTTTTTGCCGGTGTGTGGCGGTTTGAGCGTTGTGCGGTAGGTGTATAACCTCATCGGCAGATGGCAATTACGCATTAGCGCAGGGCTTGCATTTGATGGAAAATGGGTGAAACCTTAGCCAATCCCAGCGCCTTAGCAACGGGACGGTTTGGGCCCAGCCCGAGCGTTTTCACTGCTCCTTATCCACCAAATCCCACACAACCAATGAAACACTCGTTTACCTCCCTGTTGGGAGCCGCTGCCTTGTGCGTGCTTGGCTCCTTCTCTTCCCAGGCTCAAACCTACCAGCAGGTATGGGCCGATGAATTTACCTCCGGCATCAGCCCGAGTTGGGTGTTTGAAACCGGCGGCGGCGGCTGGGGCAACAACGAGAAGCAGTATTACCAGCGCGCCAACGCCACCGTGGCCAACGGCATCCTGCAGATTACGGCCCGGAAGGAAAATGTGGGCGGCTACCCGTACACGTCGTCGCGCATGAAAACGCAGGGTACCAAGGAGTTCCGGTACGGCAAAATTGAGGCTCGCATGAAGCTCCCGCTGGGCCAAGGCTTGTGGCCGGCTTTCTGGATGCTGGGCAGCAACATCAACACGGTTAGCTGGCCGGCCTGCGGCGAAATTGACGTGATGGAGCACATCAACGCCGAAAACAAGGTGTACGGCACCGTGCACTGGGACAATAACGGCCACGCCGAGTACGGCGGCAACATCGTGACGACGCCCCAGGACTACCACGTCTACACCATTGAGTGGGAGCCGGCGTATATCCGCTGGTTTGTGGATGGGGTGAAGTTCCACGAAATCAACATCAGCAACAATGCGGGCGGCACCGAGGAATTTCAGCGGCCCTTCTTCCTGCTCCTGAACCTGGCCGTGGCCGGCAACTGGCCCGGGCAGACGGTGGATGAAAGCAAGCTTCCCGCCACCATGTACGTGGATTACGTGCGCGTTTACCAGAAAACCACCGCCGCCACCAGCAAGACTATTCAGGCCGAAAGCTACTCGGCCATGAACGGAGTGCAGCTGGAAACCACTACCGATGCCGGCGGGGGCCAGAACGTGGCCTATGTTGACGCCGGCGACTGGATGGCCTACAACAGCGTGAACTTCCCGACTTCCGGCAACTATCTGCTGGAATACCGCGTGGCCAGCCCCTCGGGCGGCACGCTCTCATCGGACCTGAATGCGGGTGCGGTGCAACTGGGCAACATGGCCATTCCGGCCACCGGTGGCTGGCAGAACTGGACTACGGTTTCCCGGACGGTTTACGTGAATGCGGGTACCTACAACTTCGGGGTATTTGCCCAGACCGGCGGCTGGAACCTCAACTGGATTCGAATTACGCCGGCCGGTAGTGCCCGCGCCGCTAGCACCACGGCAGCCCCGGCCCAAACGGAAGCCTTGGATGTAGCCGTATTCCCTAACCCGCAGATAGCCGGCGCGCCGCTCACCATTCAACTACAGAACCATGACCAGACTCAGCCCGCCACCGTGCAGATTCTGGATGTGAGCGGGAAGCAGGTGTGGCAGAATACAGTTTTCGGCTCCTACCTTGAGGTGGACCGCAGCCTGCGTCTGACCAGTGGCATCTACCTGATTCAGGTAACCACCGCCACCAGCAAATCCACGAAGAAATTGGTGGTGCAGTAGAAGCAAGGGTAAAGTAAACTAGTGAAGCGGTGAACTTGTGAGGCTCGAATATGCCTCATAGTGTCCATTACTCTTCCATGGTTCACGCCTTACACAGCAGAAAGCCCCTGACGTCCGAGTTGGCGTCAGGGGCTTTTGTGTAGGTCAGAGGTATTGTACTTCGTGAAGGACAGATTACTTCGGCCTCCGGCCTCGTAATGACCTTTACATTTCACCACTTCACCTTTGCCCTACATCCGCTGCTCAGGCTTGGCGGCAGGCAAGGGCTTACGGGGCAGTTTGGCGTCGCGCATGGCGGCCTGGTACACGAAGGAAGCTACCAGTACCGAGGCCTGCTTGAGGTCGTCGGCGGGGAGCCGCTCGTAGGTGTCCATGTTGGTGTGGTGGGTACGGGTGCCGTAGTCCAGCGGGTCCTGAATGAACTGGAAGCCTGGTAGGCCCACGGCGTCAAAGGAAAGGTGGTCGGTGCCGCCGGTGTTGCGCAGCGTCACGGTAGTAGCCCCCAGGTCGGCGAAGGGCTGAAGCCACTCCCGGAAGATAGGCGCGGCGGCCTCATTGCCCTGCGCGTAGATGCCCCGGATTTTACCGGCCCCGTTATCAAGGTTGAAGTACGCGGCCAGCTTCTCGTGGTCGGGCAGCAGCTTCATAGTGGCGGGGTCGGCAAAGTGGTTTTTCACGTAGTTTCTGGAGCCGAACAAGCCCTGCTCCTCCTCCCCCCACAGCGCAATGCGGATGGTCCGGCGCGGCTGTACGCCGCTGGCTTTCAGGATGCGTACGGCTTCCATCATCACAGCACAGCCGGCGGCATTGTCTGTGGCGCCGGTGGCAGCGTGCCAGGAGTCGAGGTGGCCACCCAGCATTACAACTTCGCTTTTCAGCTTTTTGTCGGTGCCCGGAATTTCAGCTACCACATTGTAGCCTTTCAGATCCTGGCTCTGAAATTTGGTGCGAGTTTCCAGCTCCAACTCTACCGGAATACCGGCATCTACCAGCCGAATCAGGCGCAGCTGGTCTTCGGGAGCCATTTCCAACTCGGGCAGCACGGGCTTGGCATCAGCGGCGTAGGGTGCGCCGTTGCTGGTGAAGAAGGTCCCATCGGAGCCGCCACGGGTGCTCAGGATAGCCGCCGCACCCTCACTCAGAATCATGTCCGACATCTTCGTGCGCAGGGCCATCATGGTGCGGCGTTGGGCCATACGCTTCTCCATTTCGGCGTCGTCGGGCTTGGCTGCGGGCGGCTCAGGCTTGAAGTCGGCCATTTTCTGCAGTTCCTCGGCGGTGTAGCGTTTAGCGTCGGGCTCGAAGCTGGTTTTGGGCGGATTGGCCACGTCCAGCAGCACAATCTTGTCGCGCAGCTGGCCTTTGTACTTCTCCAACTCAGCCTCGGTGGTGGCTTTTACCACAATCACTTGCTTTTTCAGCGGGCCGTTGGTACTGGGCGTCCAGGCTTTGGGTGCCCCGATGAGGGTGTGGTAGTACGGCGCCGTCATGGCCACGTACGACTTCTCGATGTCCCAGCCGCGGCCGAAGGTGCCCCAGGGCTCAATGGTGGCCTTGGTGAGGCCCCAGCTGGTGAGCTGCTTCTGTGTCCACTGGTTGGCGCGGGTCAGGCCCTCGGAGTTGGCTAGGCGTGGGCCGCACACATCGGTGAGGTAGAAGGCCGTTTCCATCACTTTGGAGCGGTTCATCCCCTCGTCCTTGATTTTGGCGAGCATGGCCGGGTCGGCTTTGGTGCCTTGCTGGGCCAGCGCCGGAGCGGCAGCTGCCAAGCCACCGGCCAGGGCGAGAAGTCGGAATGTGTTCATTCGGGTTGGTTGTAGAGTGGATGTTCAGGATGCTAAAGAACCGGAAAACCCGCCCACGTTGCGCCGCCAGCCAGTTCAGGCAAAAGCCTGGGTTGGGAGCCATACAAACCGTCATTCCAGGTAGAATATCACTTCGGCGGGAACATCACTCCGAATAGAACGCTATTCCGAGCAGCGCGAGGAATCTCGCGTGCTGACGTATGTACTACCATTGCAACATCAGCACGCGAGATTCCTCGGCTCCGCTCGGAATGACGTTCTTTCTGTTACTCCTTTACCTGTTACTCTTCACTTATCCCCTGTTACTCCTACACCAGCTTATCCGGCGTGATGGGCAGTTCCCGGATGCGCTTGCCGGTAGCGTGGTACACAGCATTGGCGACGGCCGCCGTGAAACCAATCAGTCCGATTTCGCCCATGCCCTTCGCGCCCATTGGGTCGAGGTGCTGGTCGGGCTCATCGATGAAAAGGACGTCAATATCTGGCGCGTCGGCGGCCACGGGCAGGTGGTACTCCGCCAGCTGGTTGTTTAGGTAACGGCCGAAGCGGTGGTCCATGCGGGCCTGCTCCATCAGGGCCATGCCGATGCCCCATACTACTGAGCCGTACACCTGGGAGCGGGCCGTTTTGGGATTCAGCACCCGCCCCACGTCCAGCGCCGACACTACCCGGCTCACCCGCACCTGCCCGGTGGCTTTGTGCACCCGCACCTCCACAAAATTGGCGCAGAACGACTTGCCCGAGTATTTTTCCTGCTCCGGGCCTTTGTCGGCTTCGCGGGTGAGGTCGAGGCCCATGAGGCTGTGTCGGCGCAACAGGTCGGAATTGGTGAGCTGCTCCTTGGGCCGCCGCGTCTGGCGCACTACTCCGTTTTCCAGCGTTAGGTCATCGGGTTGCAGCTTGTGCTTCGTCCATTCGGGGTTGCGCACAGCCAAGTCCAGCAGCTGTTGCCGCAGGGCGGTGCACACGGCGTGCACCGCTGTACCCACCGAAGTGGCCGTGTGCGAGCCGAACTGCCCCGGCGCGGGCGGCAAGGCGGAGTCGCCTAATTCAAACCGGATGTTTTCCACCGGTATGCCGCTGGCATCGGCCGCAATCTGGCTCATAATGGTAGCCGTACCGGGCCCTACGTCGGCGGTGGCGCTTTGTACCAGCAGACGGCTATCGGCAAAGAGCTGGGCCCGGGCACTGGCCTTGGTGCGCTCCGATTTATAGATGCCCATACTCATGCCCCAGCCCACCAGCCACTCCCCGTCACGGGTGGCGCGGGGCGGAGCAGGGCGCTTGCTCCACCCGAATTTTTCGGCACCCCGCTCGTAGCACTGGCGCAGCTGGTTGCTTGACCACGGCTTGTCGCCCACGGGGTCCACGTCGGCAAAGTTCCGCAGCCGCAACGCCAGCGGATCCATCTTTAGGGCATAGGCCAGCTCATCCATAGCCGATTCCATGGCAAACGAGCCGCTGGCTTCGCCGGGGCCGCGCGTCCAGGCGGGTGTGCTCAGGTCAAGGGGCACCAGCTGGTATTTGGTATTGAGGTTAGGGCAGCGGTAGGATGATTTGGTGGGGTCCACGATGCGCTCCGCAAACTCTTCATGGCGGGAAGTCTGTCCCAAGGCTTCATGCGTGATGCCTGTCAGCTGTCCATCGGCCGTAGCTCCCAAGGCCACTTTCTGGATGGAATAGGGCCGGTAGCCCACCAGATTAAACATCTGGTCGCGCCGAAGGGCCACCTTCACCGGCCGGCCCGTCAGCTTCGCCCCCAGAATAGCGGCTACTTCCTGGGGCCAGATGCGGGAAGCCCCGCCAAACGCGCCGCCTACAAACGGGGAATGTACCTGCACACCGGCTTCGGGCAGTTGAAACATGCGCATCAGATCCTGCCGGGCCAGGGCCGGGGCCTGGGTTTTGTTGTACACCGTGAGTTGCTCCGGGCCGTCCCAGCGGGCAATGGTGGCGTGCGGCTCCATGGGGTTATGCACCTGCACCGGCGTGCGGTACTCCTGCTCCACTCGCACCGGGGCCTGCCGGTAGGCATCGGGCTGGCCGCGCAGGTAGTCGTCGGCTTTTTTGGGTTTGATGGCACGGCTGCGGTGGGCGCTGAGGTCGGTTTCAGGCTTTATGGCCTCGTACTGCACCCGCACCAGCGCGGCGGCGTGCTGGGCGTGTTCTAGCGTATCGGCAATGGCCAGGGCCACGGGTTGGTTGCTGAAGTGAATCTGGTCGTCGTGGAACACACGCAGTTCCTGCCCTTCCAGCCGGGGGTTGCTGTTAGCCTGGGCATCCCGGTATGCGGGCACGCCGGGCGAGTTGCGGTGGGTGAGAACGGCCAGCACGCCGGGCGCTTTTTCGGCCGCCGCCGTATCCAGCGTTTTGATGCGCCCCCGGGCAATACTGCTCGTCAGCAGTACACCGTGTATCACGCCGGGCACGGCATGCTCGGCAGCGTAGCGGGCTTGGCCGGTTACTTTCTGGCGGCCGTCTACGCGGCTGAGGGGCTGGCCGATACTGGGAGCGGCAGGTTGTTTATCGTCCATTGCTATAGTTGCGGCTCAATGAGGTCCGGGCTGATGTTTATTGGCTATTTGGCCCAAGTATGCCTGTATTTACGGCTGTAGGCAGCACAATGCTGCACTGAACAATCGTGTTACGCTTGTTACCCCTGTTTTTTCCTATTCTGAAACGACTTCGGTCATTCTTGCCACCAACCGGAGAAACAGCCCGAAAGCATATATCCTATTTTGACAATATATTGACTCTGCCACCGGGTTTTCGTAACTACCTTACTCCTACTCCTTAAGTTGGTTACATGCTATGAACGTGCTCAAACGCAACAATGTACGCGTAACCGGACGGGGCTCCCGGACATTGCTGTTCGTGAATGGCTTCGGCTGTGACCAAAGCATCTGGCACTACGTTACGCCAGCCTTTTACGAGCATTTTCAGTTGGTACTTTTCGACCATGTGGGAGCTGGCCTGTCCGACGTGGCCGCCTACGATCCAGGCAAGTACACGTCCCTCGACAGTTACGCTCAGGATGTACTGGACATCTGCCAGGAGCTAAACCTGCATGACGTTACGCTCATTGGGCATTCGGTAGGAGCCATGATTGGCATGCTCGCTGCTATTAAGGAGCCTGTTTTTTTTCAGCAGATCCTGATGCTTTGCCCTTCTCCCTGTTACCTTAACGAGGCTGGCTATCGGGGTGGCTTTGACCGGCAGGATATGGAGGATATGCTGCGGTTTATGGAGCAGGACTTTGTAGGCTGGGCCGATTCATTCGCGCCGTTCATTATGGGCAACCCCGACCGGCCTAATCTTACCGCCGAGTTGGCGCATAGCTTCTGCCAGAACGACCCTTCCATTGCCAAGCAGTTTGCGCGCGTCACGTTTCTTTCGGATAACCGCCAGGACGTTGCACGTCTGAAAACACCCTGCCTACTGCTTCAGTGCGCCCAGGACCTGATTGCTCCCCTCGAGGTAGGTGATTTTCTGAAGGCCTGCCTGCCCAACGCTACCCTCATTACGCTGCCTGTAGCCGGCCACTGCCCCCACGTAAGTGCCCCCACCGAGACCCTAACCGCCCTGGAAGCCTTCATGGCGGCCTGATAACAACGGCTCACGCACGGCCAGCTACCCTGAAAAGGGAATCTTTGCGGATATTCGGCCCGTCCGATTTCCACTCTTACCCTATCCTTCCGTGCTACTTCGTTTGCTGCTACTCCCCTTCCTGCTTATTCTCCCGCTTTTCGCCAGCGCCCAGTCGCCCGCCCCCGACAGCAGCTACGCCGCCAAGCTGACGGCCCCCGGGGTGAACATGATATCCATCGACGGCAAGTACAAGGTGTGGACCCAGAAGGTGGGCGCGGGCAAAATCAAGCTGCTGGTGCTGCACGGCGGCCCCGGCAACACCCATGAGTACTTTGAGAACTTCCCGCAGTATTTGGCCAAGGAAGGGGTGGAAATCTATTACTACGACCAGCTCAACTCCTTCCATTCTGATAAGACCGACGACCTGAGCATCTGGACCATTGCGCGCTTCGTGGAGGAAGTAGAGCAGGTGCGGCAGGGCCTGGGGCTGGATCAGCTCTACCTGCTGGGCCACTCCTGGGGTGGGATGCTGGCCCTGGAATACGCGGCCAAGCATCCCGAACATATCAAAGGACTCATCACATCCAACATCGGCTACAAGGCCACGGTGTTCAACAAACACCGATTCAGCCAATACGCGGATATCATTCGGCGGCAGGCGGCGCAGGAGGGCAAGGTCATTGCCGGCCTCGATACGATGGGGCTGCCCCGGCTGGTGGCTTACATCACGCCGGCCGTTACCAAGGAGTTTCGCAGCCTGCATATGATGCGCCGGGTGCCGGAGCACCCCATCTTCACGCGCAGCCAAGCCCACATTACCCGCACCTACGCGGCCACCTTCATGCCCTTTATGCTGGCCTGGGATTTCTCCGACCGGCTGGCCACCATCAAGCCGCCTACGCTGGTCATCGGCGCGCAGCACGACTTCGTGCCGCCGGCCGATATTGCCTACATGCAAAAGCACGTTCCCAACTGCCAGGCCTACGTCTGCCCCGAGGGCTCGCACTACGCCATGTGGGACGACCCCGAGCACTACTTCCCGGCCTTGATCAAGTTCCTGCGGAAAACGGAGCGAAAAGGGTAACTTCAGTTGACCTTTTTCGCTTCCTGCCATGACTGTCGAATACATCCGCTACCGTATTACCGCCGGGCAGCAGCCGGCGTTTATTGAAGCCATCCGGCGTGCCAACGAGCTATTGGCTGCCGCGCCCGACTGCCTGCGCTACGAACTCGCCCACTGTGAGGAAGATGCCGAGCTATTCATCTGGCGTATCGAGTGGACCTCAGTGGAGCAGCACTTGCAGGGCTTCCGCAAAAGCGCGGAGTTCGGGGCGTTTTTTCAGCTGGTGAAGCCGTTTTACGCCAGTATTCAAGAAATGAACCACTATATGGTGGAGGAGCAGACACTATTCAATTGAATGATAAGACCACTGGTTAAACAGTTAATTGCACAGGAACTCACTACCCCAACTTGGGAAGTAACCAAGCAGTTCTTGACTATCCACCGCATCGAACAACAAGAAGGTGAAGCAGTAGTCCTGCACATTGCAGATACAAAAGAGGGATATGCTACAGCGTATCTAGCAGTTGAGGAAACCAGGTTTTATCTGGCTATCAGCATAGATACCACGGCCGCTAAAATTACCAACGTGCACACTGAGGCGTTTCACGACGTCTGGCTCCGGGCTACTTCTGAGAAGCTAACTACGGCCCACATGTTACAGCTTACCTCACTTACTCCGCTGAGGCAATATACAAGAGGAGACAGCCGTCGGGGTACTTTCAAGTATACACATAGTGTGGTTGATTTTCGACCACACCATGAGCCTGACACCTTCGAAAATCATGTCGGCAAGCTGCTTGATTTACTGGAACAGGATGCGGATGGCATCAGAGCCCTAGCTAACGAAACAGAGTGTATAATCCGCGTGGCCTCGTATTTCCACAACGGCAACACTGTGCTCGGTGGGCATTTTCTGGATGCGCGCACATTGAAACGGATCAGTAATCTGAATCTAGCGTTGGATTTTGATCTGTATGTAGAAGGCAATTTCTGGCCGGAAGTCATTGACGAATAACCCCCACCCCGCCCCGCTCGTCTAACCGGCTACTGCTTACTTAGCCGCTGCTGCATGAGTCTTTGGGAAATTATTAAGCGCCTGCTGCCGTACGTGCGTCCGTACCGGGGACTCGTACTTGCCACGCTGCTCCTCACGCTGGTAGGCTCGTTGGCGGCGCAAGTCAATCCGTTTGTGTTGCGTTACACCGTGGACACGGTGCAGGGTTTGCTGGACCGTAACCAGGGTCTGGCCGAGGGCGCGGAGTTGCTGCTGCTGGTGAGCGGGCTGCTGCTGGGCAAGGAAATCATCAACACCGGCATCCAGTTCGGGCAGAAGTTCTACGGTGAGAAAATCCGCATCAATGTGTCCAGCACGCTGGTGCGCGACGCGGTGCACAAGGTGCTCAGCTACCAGTTGGGCTTCTACTCCGACAGCGGCAACCAGACCGGCAAGCTTCAGACCCGAATTGATAGAGGCGTGGAGAGTTTGATGAAGCTGGTGCAGAACTTCTTCATTGATATTCTGCCGCTGTTTGCCAACTCCATTGTGGCCCTGGTGGTCATGTTTGCCAACAATCTGTACGTGGGGCTGGTGGCGGTGGCGGTGCTGCCAGTGTACTTCTGGCTCAGCTACCGCCAAGCCGATAAGCTCAACGGAACCCGCCGGGCCCTGCGTGGTCTGCGCGAAGCCCGCAGCCAGGGCCTCGTGAATCTCATCGACTCGGCCGTGGTCATCAAGAGCTTTGTGCGCGAGGACTACGAGGAGCAGAAGCAGACCCAAGTGCAGCAGAACCTCCAGGAAGCCCAACTCCAGACCCGCAAAACCAACTTCCTCTACGACGGCCTCAAAACCTTCACCGAACAGATCGGGGTGGTGCTCATCATCATCCTGACGGCCTATCTGGTGCTGGATCGGCAGATCAGCATCGGGGCCATCATGTTCCACATCCTGCTGTTCAATAACGTATCAGCCCCCATTCGGCAGCTGCACCGCATTTATGATGAAATGAACGACGCCCTCACCTATGCCGAGGGCTTCTTCGACATTCTGGACGCCGAGGACGCCGTGGAGCCCACCGGCCCGCTCCGGCCCGACCACCTATGCGGCACCTTCGACATCTGTAATGTGGACTTCACCTACCCCAGCGGCACCCAGGCCCTGCACGACGTCTGCCTGACCATTGAGGCCGGCAAAACCACCGCGCTGGTGGGGTTGAGCGGGGCCGGCAAGAGCACCGTCATCAACCTGCTCTGCAAGTTCTACGCCCCCGACTCGGGCCGGATGCTGCTCGACGGCCGCCCGCTGGCCGACTACGACACCCACGCCCTGCGCCGGCAAATCGGGCTGGTGCTCCAGAAAAACCACATTTTCAAGGGCACCATCGAGGAGAACATCCGCTACGGCGTGATGGATGCCACCCTCGACCAGATCAAGGCCGCCGCCCGCCAGGCCTACCTGCACGAGCAGATCATGGAGTTGCCCAACGGCTACCAGTCCGACGCCCAGCAGCTATCCGGCGGGCAGCAGCAGCGCATTGCCATTGCGCGGCTATTCCTCAAAAACCCACCCATCATCTTCCTCGACGAGCCCACCGCTTCCCTCGACGCCATTGCCACCGAGCAGATCAAAAACTCCCTCGACGCCATCAAAAAGGGCCGCACAGTGGTCATCATCTCCCACAGTCTCGCTCAGATTGTCGATTCCGACTGCATCTACGTGATGAAGCAGGGCCGCATGGTGGAAAGCGGCACCCACGAGTACCTCTACGACCTACGCGGCACCTACCGCGAAATCTTCGACGCCTCCGCCCGCAGCCTCAACATCGAGAAACTAGCCCGCGTGATGGTGGACGACGAGGATGAAGTGGGCGACACAGCGGGGTAAATACACTAGTAGCTAACCAGTAATTAGTCACCTTATATCTTTGGCTATCTTCTAAAATTTGCTGTTATGCACACTCTGGATTGCCCTTCACAACTCAAAAAGTTGTCCTTTACCCAACTGGTACTAGCTATTTTATTTAGTCTACTAGTAACTAGTAGCTATGGACAAAATCTCTTTTCCGAGAAGTTTAACGGCTGTAATACTGATCAGTTTAGTCTTGAGAGTGATACTGTAACTGAGGTGGTCTAGCTAAAACGGACAGTGCGAAGTCTTAACTTCCGCTGCCCATGACTGAAAAATCGAATCCTGGCGGGGCACCCGATACCCGCAAGAAATATACGCCGGCGTTCAAGGCCGAATGCGTGCGCCAAGTGGCGACCGGTGCTCGGCAAAGCGATGTGGCCCGCGCGCAAGGCATTTCGCCCGCCCTGCTGGGGCGCTGGCAGCGCCTGGCGTTGGAGCAGGCCGTGCCTAGTAGCGCCGAACGTGACGAAATCAAGCACCTGCGCGCCGAGCTCAAGCGCGTGGAAATGGAGCGTGATATTTAAAAAAAGTCGTGACCATCTTTGCGCAACCGCCTCAATCATGAGTCGTTACCGGTTCATCGAGGGGTGTGCCGAGCCGTGGCCGGTGCAGGTACTCTGCCGGGTACTGGCCGTGAGCAAGGCCGGCTATTACCAGTGGCGGCGCCGCCCGCCGCAGCCCGCTAGGCTGTGGCAAGAAGCGGCACATACCGCTTTCACACGCCATGCCCGGCGCTACGGCACCCGGCGCTTGCGGGCTGAACTACACGCCGAGGGGCATGCCGTGGGCCGGTACGCGCTGCGCTCGTGGCTACACCGGCATGAACTGCGGGCGTTGAGCACCCGCCCGCATCGGCCCCGTACCACCGTGGCCGACCCGGCCGCCGTGGTGGCCGAAAACAAACTGCTCGGCCGGCCCGCGCCCACCGCCCCCGACCAGGTGTGGGTCGGCGATATCACCTACTTGCCCCTGGTAGGCGGGCGCTGGTGTTACCTGGCTACGTGGCGCGACGCGTGTTCCCGGCGGGTGGTTGGCTGGCACCTGGCCGCGCAGATGCCTACCGAACTCGTGCTGCTAGCCCTGGAACAGGCCCTGACCCTGCGCCAGCCCGCACCAGGCCTCATCATCCACGCCGACCGCGGCAGTCAGTACACCAGCGCCGCCTGCCGGACCCGCATCGACCAAGCCGGGGCCGTGCCCAGCTTTAGCCGACCGGGCAACCCCTACGACAACGCCCAGGCCGAAGCCGGCTGGAGCACACTCAAAACCGAACTGCTGCCCCACGGCACTGCGTTTGCCTCCCTCGAAGAAGCCCGTCTGGAAGTGGCCCACTACCTAGATACCTACTTCAACCTGGACCGCCGCCACTCCGCTCTCGGCTACTGCTCGCCCCACCAATTTG
The DNA here is from genome assembly GCF_000576555.1 of Hymenobacter swuensis DY53. Classification (NCBI taxonomy): domain Bacteria; kingdom Pseudomonadati; phylum Bacteroidota; class Cytophagia; order Cytophagales; family Hymenobacteraceae; genus Hymenobacter; species Hymenobacter swuensis. Next base: position 989,185 of record NZ_CP007145.1, on the reverse strand, counting down.
AACACGACCTGAAAACGAACCTATCTTAGCGCACTGTCCATTTTTACTGGACCACCCCAAACAGCTAAGGTTGATTCTCAGATTCTCATTTCCGTTGTTACCGCTTCATTAAGCGCGGAGGAAGGTAAAAATGTAACAGGCACACTAGCTCTACAGATTATCGTTGAAAAAAATGGCCAATCGTGTTTGCTAAGTGTAAAAAATGACACTAACCTAAAAACTAAACGGCTACGCTTAAAAGAGAATATTGATAGCAAACTTCAGTGGAAAGAGGTAAAGAATAAAATTGCAGCAGTAGTTGTGCTGAGTTTCGACCATGGTGCTGTTTCGATAAAAAGATTAGGAATGAATGGCAAAAGAGGTGTGCACGAGTTACGCCTGTAAACTAGATGGCACCTTTGAAAACTGCGCATTCAGCGTGTGTTCAGTTTGACGCAGTTCTCAACCGTGTTTTAATGCTCATTATGACCCTCGACCTGACCGGCATTACCAGCAAAGTGGCGCTGCACCAGCTATTCAAGGAGCAGCTGGGCTTTGAGGAATGGTACGGCCCAAGCTGGGACGCCTTCTGGGATTCCATCGTGGCTATTGTGGAAATGCCGCCCGTACTCACGATGAAGAACTGGGAAGAATTTGCCCGCTGCTGCCCCCGCGACATGGAGATTCTGCGGCAGGTTATCCAGGATTACGAGGAGGAAATGCGTCCGAAGCGGATGGTGCTGGGCTAAGCGGCAGTGCCAATGCGGACCTTCTCGCCTTTTGCGTTTATCCGGTATTCGGCCCCGTTTTCAATCAGCAGGCCCTGGGTGCGGGGGCTGTGCTTTTCCTGGCCGTGCTTAACATCTATCTTCAGCACTTTGCCTTCGTAATCGGTCATTACATTCTCAACTACCGAATGGCCGATAACCAGCCGGGAAGCGTGATAGAACTGTAACACCTGCTCCAACTCGGCCTGGGTGGTGCTATGGTACGCGGCGTGCAACGGATCATTCACCAGAAAGAAGGCCTTGTACAGCAGGCTCATCGATAAACCCCTATCCCAGTACGGGCTATCATAGGAACTCAGGACGATACCTTCCCGGGAACCCTCGAGTCGTTTGGCTGCTCGGAAACCGTAATACTTACGGGCAATCTGGTTGAGGTCCGCCAGCGCCAGGTTGCTCTCAATCAGTTTGGGTTTAAGCCCGGCGTGCACGAACAGGTAAGGGCCAATCTGCTCAATAACGTTTTTGCTTCTTAGCCAGCGCCCCAACTCCGACTGCGGGGAATACAGCGCCTGTCCGGCTTTATCCCAGCGCGGCTCCCCGCTGATGCGTTGGGCCGCCCCGATGTATTTGCGTTGCGCGTAGGAAGCGTCGCCGTAGAGGTTCATTATTTCGTGGTTACCCAGGATGAAATGTACCTTTCCACCCGCTTGCTCGGCTTGGCCCTCCAGCTTATACAGCAGCCACAGCACCTGCGTCACCTCGTCGCCCCGGTCCATAAAATCACCGTTGAGCACCAGATGCCCTTGCCCGAACGTCCAGTTGTAGTGCCGGTCAACAACGCCGTTGCGTTGCAGAAAACCAGCCAGGGCATTGAAATTTCCTTCGATGTCGGAAAGGGCAATCAGCCGGGCGGGCATGGGGTACGTGTGCGGCGGTAGCGCATGCACCGGGCGCACCACACAGGTGAAGGAGTCCCGGTCAGCGTTAGGAACCCGGACGCGCACCGGCCGACGAATATCCAGCGGCGCGCTCGTCAGTTGGTTGTGCTCGTCGATGTTGAACTGGGTAGTGCCCAGCAGATATGGCCCGTCTGTTCCATTCAGCGGAGTTTGCGCCCGCTTATGCGTGAAAAGGCCAAATTCTTCTTCGTTGAACAGGGCATCGAGCCCCGACCAACTGTAGGTATACACGCCCGCCTCTTCATCCAGACTGTCCTGCCCGAAAACCGCCGTAGTGATTAGGCCATAGCCGCACAAACCAATTACGCCCCATTTTACCAGTGCCAGTAGGGCCGCCTTTGTTCGTTTCATGTTGTTGCTTTCGCCAGAAGTTGCGGTACTGGCATCATGGAAGCAGTCGGGCAGTATTCAGTTTCCCTAACTATACCCAGCAAATGTAAACGGCTGTATGACATCAGAAATCAGCCTCCGGACAAATTTTGCTGTATCGAACCTCGTACAAGCATCGGCCGTGTTCGGGGTTGGGCAGTTTCCTGTTTCGTGGGGTTCGAAAATCCTTGGTAACCTTTGCACATCCCTTCGCTTTTTGGTTCTCGCCAACAGATGTCACACTTCAAACGCTTCCTGCTGTCTTGCCTGCTCCTAACGGCCACGCTGGCTCACGCTCAGAAAGCGCCGTTTACGTTCCACACTATCCCGCTACCCCCGGAAATTGCGGACAAGAACAACCAGTTTTCCGGCCTGTACCTGCGCCCCAATGAACTGCTGCTGCTTTCGGAGAGCCGCTTGCAGGAGCGCGCCGAGGCGAAAGTGTACGGCATCAACCTGGGCAGCATCGACAACCAACTGGCGGGGAAGGCGAAGACCGTAGGATACAGGAAATACAGCATTCTGGGCCTCGACCGAATAAAGGCCCGGATTGACAGTGCCTGCCAGCTCTACGAGGGCCTGGAGGGCCTGACGATGCTGGGCGACGACGCCTATTTCACCATCGAAACCACCACGGCTTCTACCTACTGTTATCTAATTAAAGGCCGGCTCAGTGAAGAAAACGCCAGCATCACCATTGACACGCGCTATCTGGTGCCGCTGGCCAAGCCGGCCCTCACCGATGGCACGCACATCAGCAACGCCGGGTTTGAGGCTGCCACCGGCTACAACCAGAGTCTGCTGTTTCTCTTCGAATACAACTACTTCACGCACGACAACGTGGCGTTCCGGCTGCCCACGGCCGCCATTCGGAACGACATTCCGCATTACGTACCGGTGGCCCGCCTGCCCTTCCGCGTAACAGACCTGACGTACAAAGGCAAAAACCGCTTTACAGCCATTAACTACTTCTACAACGGTGCCGACGACAGCGTGTACCGCACCCCGAGCCCCGACCCCAACGCCCGGTTCCTCCGGAACGGCAGCGGCTACCAGAACTACTGCCGCCTCATCAGTCTGCGCTACAGGCACGATAAAATCACCTGGAAGCCGCTGTTTGAGTTGCCGCGCGAGTATATGACTTACAACTGGGAAGGCCTGGCGGCCTACCGGGGCGGATATTTTCTGATCAACGACAAGTATGGTCCCTCCGGCCAGTCTACGCTGCTGTATCTTCAGAAAAAGTAAGCGTGTCTGCAGGAATCCGGTAGCTCGGCAAGCTCGGAATGACGTTCCTGATTGACTCTAAAACATCGTAAGCGTTTCCAGATGCTCCGTACCTTCCTTCTTCTGTCGTTTCTACTACTCGGTCGTCTGGTGCTAGGGCAACAGGCGGTAGCTTACGGCAGCAACCCCGCCGCTGGTAAGTACGCCACAGTGCGCGGTATGAAGCTATACTACGAAACCTACGGCACCGGGGCGCCCTTGCTACTGCTGCACGGCAACGGTGGTAACAGCCAGGATTTCACGAAAACCATTCCCTACTTCGCGAAAAAGTACCGGGTTATTGCGCTGGACAGCCGGGCCCACGGCAAATCGGTGGATGCGGGCGACTCGCTGAGCTTCGAGCTACTGGCCGACGACTGCGCGGCCCTGCTCACGCACCTGCGCCTCGATTCGGTGTACGTGCTGGGCTGGAGCGACGGAGGCATTACGGCATTGTTGCTGGCTCAGCGTCACCCCGGGAAAGTGAAGCGTCTGGCCGCCACCGGCGCCAACCTCTGGCCCGATTCCACGGCCCTGATGCCGGAGCTGTGGCAGCAGATGCGGCGTGGTTACCAGGAAGGCCGCCGCCAAGCCTTCACTGACCCCAAGCGCCGCAACGACTGGAAAGTATTTCTACTCGACTGGCGGCACCCGCATATCCCGCTCCCAACCCTGGCGGGCATCAAGGCGCCGGCCTTCATCATTGCCGGCGACCGGGACGTAATCCGGCCGGAGCACACGGTGGCCATTTACCAGAGCCTGTCCCGCGCCTGGCTCTGGCTGGTGCCCAACAGCGGCCACGCCACCCTGCACGAGCACGCCGACGAGTTCAACCGCAAAGTGGATGAGTTCTTCCGGACGAAATCGATTCCGGCCCCGGCCCGCTGACTTCATAGCAGGCGCAACAAGGCAGAAAAAGCGCGAAACTGAACCGTAGAAGCCGAAAACGCACAGCCCGACAATAACCGACCGGTAGCCGGATGCGTTAGCCATAGCCTAACCTATCCTTTCCATCCACATGGCAACTACAACCCAGACAGCCCTCATTACCGGCGGCACCAGCGGCATTGGCCGGGAACTGGCCAACTGCTTCGCGCAGGATAAATACAACCTCATTTTGGTAGCCCGCAATCAGCAGGAGCTCGACCAGACCGCACAGGAAATCAAGCAGCAATACGGCGTGGAAGTCACCACTATTGCCAAAGACCTGTTTAAGCGGGAAGCCCCGTTTGAAGTGTATGAGCAGGTGCAAGCCACCGGCAAACAGGTAGATGCCTTGGTAAACGATGCCGGCCAGGGCCAGTACGGTACCTTTGATACTACCGACATCAACCGGGAGCTGGATATTATTCAGCTGAATATCGGGGCCTACGTGGTGTTTACCAAGCTGTACCTGCAGGAAATGTTGAGCCGGGGCAAGGGTAAAATTCTGCTGGTGGGCAGCATTGCCGGCGAGCTGCCGGGGCCGCTGCAATCCGTGTATCACGCCACCAAAGCCTTCGTGAATTCCTTTGCCGAGTCGATTCAGAATGAGAACAAGGACAAGGGCGTGACCATCACCAACCTGCTGCCCGGGCTAACCGATACCGACTTCTTCAACAAAGCCGATATGACCCGGGCCAAAAACGTAGCCGAAAAAAGCGGCATGATGCAGCCAGCAGACGTGGCCAAAGATGGCTATAAAGCCCTGATGGCGGGTGACAACCGCATTGTTTCCGGCCTCATGAACAAAGTGCAGGTAACTACCAGCAACGTACTGCCCAACGAGCTGATTGCCGCCAAAGTCCACCAGGAAAGCCAGCCCGTCGACGGCAACGAAAGCGCGAAATAGCATTGCTATCCGGCATTTCGGTTAAAGCCCAGCCCTAAAAGGCCGGGCTTTTTTACTAGGCTGGACGCAGAATTTGACGGCGACAAAAGAAGATTCCTGCCCCGGACTGTTATAGAGGCTTCCGCCTCATCTGGCGCAACTGCATACCCTTTCCATACAACATGAATAACATTGCCCTGATAGTTGGCGCAAGTGGCATTATCGGCAGCAACCTAGCTCAGGAACTGCTGGCTCACAATTGGCCTACCTACGGCCTGGCCCGCTCGCCCCGCCCGGATATAGCCGGCCTGCACCCCGTAGCCGCCGACCTGCTCGACCCTGCCAGTCTGCAAAACGCGCTGGCTGGTCTTGCGCCTACCCACGTCTTCATCACCAGCTGGATGCGCCAGGATACGGAGGCCGAGAATATCCGCGTCAACAGCTTGATGGTACGCAACCTGCTGGATGCGCTGGCGCCCCAAAAATCGGTGCAGCACGTGGCATTGGTAACCGGCCTCAAGCACTACCTCGGACCGTTTGAGGCCTATGTAAGCGGCGGCACACCACCGCCCACGCCCCTGCGCGAGGAACAGCCCCGGCTCCCGCTCGACAACTTCTATTATGCCCAGGAAGATGAAGTGTACATTGCCGCCGCTCGCGACGGGTTTACCTGGAGCATCCACCGCCCGCACACCATCATCGGTAAGGCCGTGGGCAACCTCATGAACCTGGGCACTACCCTGGCCGTGTACGCCAGCATCTGCAAGGAAACCGGCCGGCCCTTCCGCTGGCCCGGCTCGGAAGCCCAGTGGAACGGCCTCTCCGACGTGACAGATGCCCGCATTATTGCCCAGCAATTGCGCTGGGCCGCCACCGCCGAAACTGCCCGTGACCAGGCATTTAACATAGTGAACGGCGACATTTTCCGCTGGAGCTGGCTGTGGCCGCGCCTGGCTGCGTGGTTTGGCGTGGAAGCCTTGGGTTTCGATGGCACGATTCACCCACTAGAGGCCGAACTGAGCCAAGATGCCGCCGTGTGGCGCGAAATAGCCGAGCGGCACCAGCTTCAAGAGCCCGCCCTCGATCGCCTCGCCTCCCCCTGGCATACCGACCTCGACCTGGGCCGCCCCATTGAGGTGATGACGGATATGGCCAACAGCCGCAAGCGGGGCTTCCTGGCCTACCAGTCCACCGAAGATTCCTTTTTCGACCTATTTGAGCAGCTCCGTACCGACCGCCTGATTCCGTAATTCGCAGGGCTGCATGCATAACTGAACGTTATTTCGGGATAGTAGCACGTCATTCCGAGCTTGCTGAGGAATCTCGCGTGCTGATATTGTGACACTAATTCTAACGTCAGCACGCGAGATTCCTCGGCAAGCTCGGAATGACGTGCTACTAGGTTTTGAACAGCTTTACCATCTAAGCCAAACCGACGCTAACGCGGCCGTTAGCGTCGGTTTGGCTTTTTATCTGAGCCTTTACTGCAAGGCAACGTATACGGCAACTCAGCGGCGCACTTGTGGCCGCGTACTCCATTCAGCCTTTTCTCATGCATAAGTTCACCGTAGAACGCCTCACCTTCGATACCCTCACCCAACTGCCCAACTCCTGGGAGCCGGCCGATTATAAGGCTTTGCTCACCAAAACCGGTTACGACAACCCCGACGAAATAGCTGCTAACGAGCTGACCGACATGACCCACATGGCCCTCACCGATCTGGAACCCACTGAGGCAGCTCAGTTGGTACTGGAATATCTGTTCGAGGACCAACTCACTACCGGCCAGATCGAAAACCTGGCCCACCAAATGCTCACCGAAAAGCTCTGGGAGGAAAACCCCGAACTGGGGCAGCACGAGGGCTTTTTCAAGGCTACTCAACTCCTGTACACGGCCTACAACGGCAAATTTCCCCGCGCCGAGGCCGTGCAATTCCAGGTGCAGCTTACTACCGAAGATGCCGAGGCACTAACCATCTTCAACCAGCAGCCCGAAGCCCCGCTACTCCGTCTGCTGGCCCAGGGCATGCCCCATAATACGCTCCTCAAGCGCCTCTTCCACGAGCAACTGGACGGCACCAGCTTTCCCGAAGCACCTAGCATCATCTGGCAACTTATGCCCTCGAAGAAGACGGACAGTTCCGTAATCTTCGACGTGGTCAGTTCCGCTTACTGGCTTGATGACTTCAAATACGCCGACACCTACGAAGCTACCACCCAAGCTGACGCAGTAGCTGAAACGGCTGAATAGCTTTTAGTAGCTCGGCAATAGCGCAACTACCGTTCGGCCCCCGATAACTCTAGTTGTCGGGGGCCGAATGGCGTATACAGGTATTGGTAACACTGCCGTAATACGACGGACACATTCAGGTAATAGATAATGCCGCACTTTGTGCCAGCATTATCATTTCATGAAGAAACTGTTAATCCCTCTGCTGCTGCTGGCTGCCGGCAGCGCCCACGGTCAGGCCGCCGACTCGGTTTCCTCGGAGCCGGCCCCGACGCCCAAGTGGTATCAAACTGTCTCCATTCGGGGTTACGTGCAGGCCCGCTACAACCGGCTGCTGGAAACCAACCCCGACCTTACCTGCGAGCAGTGTGACCGGTCGTGGGGCCGTAATGGCGGGTTTTCCTTGCGGCGGATTCGCATCATCTTCTTCGGGCAGCTGCATGAACGGGTGTACTTCTACCTCCAGCCCGATTTCGCCAGCACACTCAGCGGCAGTTCCTCCCTGAACGCCACCCTCCTGCGCGACGCCTACTTCGACGTGGGTTTAGATAAGGCCAGCCAGTTTCGGGTGCGGTTGGGGCAGAGCAAGATTCCGTTCGGCTTCGAGAACATGCAGTCCAGCCAGAACCGTTTGGCCCTGGACCGCAGCGACGGGATCAACAGCTCCTTTTCCAACGAGCGGGATTTGGGTGCCTTTCTTTACTGGGCCCCGACGGCCGTGCGCCAGCGGTTCAGCCGCTTAGTGAAAGACGGCCTGAAAGGCTCCGGCGACTACGGCGTGGTGGGCATCGGGGCCTTCAACGGCCAGACGGCCAACCGCCCCGAGCTCAACAACCAGCGCCACGTTGTGGCCCGCGTCACGTATCCGCTGGAAATCGGTGGGCAACTCATCGAGCCGGCGTTGCAGGCATATTCCGGCGAGTACGTGGTGAACCGCGACCAGCTTTCCAGCGGCGTGAAGCACCGCCCCGACCTCCGCTACCCCGACCAGCGCATGGCCGCCACCTTCGTGCTCTATCCCCAGCCCTTCGGCTTCCAGGCCGAGTACAACGTGGGCCGCGGCCCCGAGTTCAACCCGCGCACCGACAGCATCGAAACCCAACGCCTACACGGCGGCTACCTGCTGCTCAACTACCGCCTCCAGCACAAAGGGCAGCAATTCTACCCTTTCCTGCGCGCCCAGTACTACGACGGCGGCAAGAAACACGAGCGGGACGCTCGTAGCTACCAGGTGCGCGAGGCCGAGTTGGGCGTGGAGTGGCAGCCGTTCCCGAGCTTCGAGTTGGTGACGATGTACACCCTTTCCAACCGCCGCTTCGAGGATTTCCAGAAGCCCGACAACCGCCAGCGCGGCGGCCTGCTGCGCCTGCAGGCCCAGCTGAATTTCTAGATGGTGGCGGTGCAATGCTGGACGAGGCAAAAACTGTTATGCTGAGCCTGCTCGAAGCATGACCGTTAGGAGAATTTCAGTTGATTTTCAGTTGGTTGTGGGGTCCCAGTTGCGCAGCACGTTCTGGCGGGTATACTGCCGGGCTTCGGCCTCAGAGAGTTGCCCAGCCCAGTTGACGCGCTTGGCTGGGGCGGCCCCGGGGCCGCGGCTCTGAAACTCGGCGTAGCGGGCGGTTTGCTTGTTGCTTTCCTTATCCCAATGGTCCCAGCCTTCGGGCTTGATCTGCCGGCCCAGCTCGCAGCTTATAAACACGGTTTTGGCGTAGGGCCGCCAGGGCCGGCCCAGGTAGAAGCTGCCGGCCGGGGCGTCGCCGGTTATGCGGCACTGATTGAACACGTAGCCGTAGCGGGTGCTGTCGGGCGTGGAAGCGGCCGTGACGAAGCCACCGGTTTTGCAGAAGATGGTGCACTTCTCAAACCACACCGTGCTGCTGCCGAAGATGAAATCTACGGTGCCTTCGATGTAGCAGTCCTGGTAATACTGGCGGCTGCCGTAGCCGTAGGTGTATAATGTATCTTGGAAACCGAGAAAGCGGCAGTTTCTGAACCGAGCTTTGTCGCCGGCCACCCATACCGCCACCGCCTGCCCCACCGGCCCCGAGGAGTTCTGAAACGTGAGGTTTTCGGCCGTGAAATCGAAGCCGTAGATGTAGCAACTGGCCGAACCCGACGTGCCCTTATCCTCCCCAAAAATGTTCTTTTTCTGGTTGTAGTCGTCGTAAGTGAGAATGGTTTGCTCCCGGTCTTCGCCCACCAGCTTCACAAATTGCTTGGAGCCGGCCAGCAGCAGCTTCTCCTTGTACACGCCCTTCTTAATGAAAATGGTCGTGACTTTCTTCCGGAAATCAGGCACGGCATTGAACGCCTCCTGCACCGTCCGGAACTGCCCCGATCCATCCTGCGCTACCACAAAATCGTAGATGGGCGCGGCTGCTACTGCCTGACGCAGTACAGGCCAGAGCAACGCCAGCACAAGCAGCAGACGCTTCAGGCTGATATGGTTGGAAAGGCTGGTTAGATAGCAGATTGTTGAAGAAAGGAAAGACATAAACGGAACTGAACAGCGGCCACCGAAAACAGACATTGCTTCGCGAGGAATCACCGCTGATTCTTCAGCGGCATCAAGCTACATGATACTACTAACGACTGGCTTATGACAGCGAAAGTGTCGTTATTTCGCCGCAAACGATGTCGGGAACGTTGCCATGTCGTCAGAGCGTATTCTATTTATGTCCTCGCCTCTAACCCAGTTTTTTCAGCAGCACGCCACTAATTCACCGGATTCCCGCTTGCTGTCTTATCACTTGCCGGCTTGGATTCGCTTTGACCTGCAAGTCCTGCTTTCGCCTGATGATACCGGCTACTTTGCTCAGGTTCTGCATCGGGCTACTACCTTGTTCGAAGCGGCCTTTGCGCCGACCGATGAGGTGCTACTGGTGTATCAGGAACACCGCTACAAACGCCACCGTATCCATAGTAGCGGCTATTTGTTCCGACAATTGGGCATCCACAAGCACGACGTCACGTTTCGCAATCGACGGGCCATAGCTAATCCGGAAACGTATCATGAAGGACGTTGGAGTGAGGCGCTCTATTCCACCGTCGCAGCCCAAATACCGCACCGAACGCTGCTGGCCGCCATCAGCCACCTGGATTTCCCGGACCAGAACAGACAAACGCTCCACGGTCAGCTCTACTTTTTCAACCAGACCCGGGGGCTTATTTTCTTCATGTATGATGATCGTGGCTTAGTCATCAGCAGCAATAGCCCGGAAACAATCCGGCCTCTATATCAAAAATACAACGACTGGATTCTTGACTACGACAGGACAACCATAGACGCGCTGTTTTCAGCAGCTACAACTCCTAGCCCCTGAACGCAACAACGCCCAGCCAAACCGGCCGGGCGTTGTCGTTTACTGGAAAATCCGCACAGACTACTGCTTAGCGTTCGTAATCAGTTCCACGATTTCCTCCGAGATGCCGGTGGTGCTGAAGCCGCCGTCGTGCATGAGGTTCTGCATGGTCACGTAGCGGGTCAGGTCCGAGAACAGCGAAATGCAGTAGTCGGCGCAGGCTTCGGCCGGGGCGTTGCCCAGCGGCGAAAGGCGGTTGGCGTACTCGTAAAACGCATCGAAGCCGCTGATGCCGGTGCCGGCCGTGGTTTTGGTGGGCGACTGGCTAATGGTGTTCACGCGCACTTTCTTGAGCTTACCGAGGCGCTGGCCGTAGCTGCGGGCAATGCTTTCGAGCATGGCCTTGGCCTGCGACATGTCGGTGTAGTCTAGGAAGGCGCGCTGGGCGGCAATGTAGCTCAGGGCCACGGCCGAGCCCCACTCGTTGAAGGCGTCCTGCTTTTCCGCCACGGCCAGCATCTTGTGGAACGACAGCGCCGATACATCGAGCGTCTTCTGGTACCACTCATAGTTCAGTTCACCGTAGTGCTTGCCTTTGCGGATGTTGGCACTCATACCAATGCTGTGCAGCACGAAATCGAGCTTGCCGCCGAGGTGCTCCTGCGCCCCCGAGAACAGCTTCTCTAGGTCCTCCATAGAAGTGGCATCGGCCGGGATGATGGGCGCGTTGCACTGCTCCGAGAGCTTGTTGATTTCGCCCATGCGCATGGCCAGCGGGGCGTTGGTGAGCACAAAGCGGGCACCTTCGGCGTGGGCCTTCAGGGCTACTTTCCAGGCAATGGATTCTTCATTCAGCGCGCCGGAAATGATACCGACTTTGCCCGCGAGCAGGTTTGACATCTTGAGTGATTTAGTGATTTAGTGATTTAGCGAGCAGGAAAGTAGTACATCCCTTTCCGTTGCATTACCAGCAAGAGGCAGCAAGTTAAACAATCACCAAATCACTGAATCACTAAATCACCATTTACCCCGCCATTTCTACCCCACGCAGGGCCAGCAGTTCCCGGGCGCTCTGGGTGGCGTGCAGGCTGGGGTTGGCACCGGAAATCATCTGGGCAATTTCCTGAATACGCTCTTCCTGGCTGAGCTGGCGGATGCGGCTCACGGTGCGGTCAGCGCGGTCTTCCTTGTACACGAAGTAATGCGCGTCGCCGGCGGCGGCCATTTGAGGCAGGTGGCTGATGGCAATGAGCTGGTGCTTTTTGGCCATCTGCTGCATCATGCGGCCCACTTTCACCGCAATTTCGCCGCTGATGCCGGTGTCAATTTCATCGAACACTATCGTCGGCAGAGCCGTTTTATCGGCCAGCATGTACTTAATGCACAGCATCAGGCGCGAAAACTCCCCGCCCGAGGCAGCCTTGCTCAGCGTCTGGGGCTGGGCACCTTTGTTGGCCGTGAACAGAATACTGATAACATCGGTGCCGCTGGCGCTGGGTGCGCATTCTTGGTGCTGCACCACAATGCGCGCGTGGGGCATTCCCAGATCCATGAGCAGAGCGGCCAGCTCTTTTTCAAACTTCGGAAACACCTTACGGCGGGCCTCCGAGAGACGCAGGGCCTGTTTCTGCACGGCGGCCAGGCTGGTTTCCACGTCGCGGCGGAGCCGGCTGATCTGCTTATCCAGGTTGAGGACGGAGCTTACTTTGTCGCGCAGGTCGGCGCGCACGGCCAGCAACGCTACCACATCCCGCACTTGGTGCTTTCGTTGCAGACTGTAGAGTACGTTCAGGCGGCTCTGCAGCTCGTCGATGCGGGCCGGGTCGCCTTCGGTGCGGCGCTCTACGGCTTCAATTTCGTCGGCAATATCGTGCAGTTCAATCAGGCAGCTGTCAATGCGCAGCTTCAGTTCCCGCACCGGTTCTGAATAAGCTGCAATTTGCCCCAGCAGCGTGGCGGCATCCTTGAGGGCTCCGGTGGCGCAGTACTCGTTTTCCGAGAGGCCCTGCAGCGCGTGGGTCAGCTTGAACTTGATTTCCTCGGCGTGTTCCAGCTGCTTTACTTCCTGCTCCAGGTCGTCCTGATGTTCATTATCCAAGCTGGCTTCTTCCAACTCATTAAGCAGAAAGCTGTGATAATCCAACTCTTTATTAGCCTGAGCCACCTGGTCTTCCAGGGCCTTCAGGTCGGCGTCCTGCTTACGGTACTGCCGATAGGCGTTGCTGTACTGCCCCCGCGTGGGTACCAAACCAGCGTATAGGTCCAGCAGATTCAGCTGAAACATAGAGTCGCCCAGCAGCAGCGTATCGTGCTGGGAGTGAATATCCATGAGATTAGCACCAATGTTACGCAGGGCTTCCAGCGTAACGGGCGTGTCGTTCACGAAAGCGCGGCTTTTCCCGGCCGGACTAATTTCACGGCGCAGGATACACTGCCGGTCATAGTCCAGGTCTTCGGCTTCGAAAATATCCTGAAGCTGATACCCGCTGATATCAAACTGCCCCTCAATCACACACTTCTTTTCCGTATCGAAGAGCATGCGGGAGTCGGCGCGGTTGCCCAAAAGCAGGCCAATGGCCCCCAGCATAATCGACTTACCAGCTCCTGTTTCGCCGGTAATGATGTTGAGCAAAGCGGAGGGCCGAAGCTCCAGCTTTTCAATCAGGGCGTAATTCTGAATTCGTAGATCAACCAGCATAACGTGAACCAAATGAGGCCGGAGCGCCGGCCGTAGCTGCCAAAAAAGTGAGGCTACGGGCCGGCTGCACAAAACCGGGTCTAGTAGCTTTAGCAAAGCTACTAGTTCATTTAGTCAGATGCTAATTAATTTTGCTCACGAATTTTCACGAATTAGGGTTGCCGCAGAATGGTCTGGTATTTAGCCGAGTTGGTTGGGTCCATTTCCGTGAGCAACGTGGTTACCTGAGTTTTCTGCTCCTGACTGGGACTAGTGCGGAATACATCCGAAATTTCGGCGGCTTTCGTGGTGAAAAAGGCCCGGGCCAGCAGTGTGCCAGGCCGCCGTTGCACAGCCTGCTGCACTCCCTGCAGCGCCGTGGCCATACCGGCGCGGGCCTCTTCGGGCTTGGTGATGAAGATATCCATTCCCTGCCGGTAGTAAGCATAAATGGCGCTCCGGAAAGCTTCCAGTTGCGGGTCCTGCAGGTTATTGAGCAGCCAGTACCGGTTGCCGTTGTTGGTGTCCTTCCAGCCTTCATCAGTCTCATTGGTCACGTTCTGGGAGGCGGCATTTACCAGAATCGTGCGGGCGCGGTCGTAGTACGGCGAGCCGCTCAGGGGCGCAAAGCTATCTTGGTCCATCCCAATGATGATGTAGGCATAGAAGGTCAGCAAAGACGACAGATTCCCGACAAACGTGTTCTGCGAGTAGTCAATCGGGTTCTGGGGCGAGTAGTTGAAAATCCAGCCCCGGTCGGCAAAGCTCAGCACGTTGGTTTCGTAACCGGTACCGTACACCGGGCGAGTGCTCAAAATCCGGACGGTGGCTTTGTACGTTCCGTTCTGCGGAATTTCAGTAATGCCCACGAAAACCTTGCACCGAATCTTCTCTTCCGGGCGATACACCTGGTTAGTGAAGGCACGGGTATTCAGGAACGTCTGCATGGCGTTCTTCATATCCTGCACTAGCTGCCGGTCCGATATGGTCACGTTTTCGGTGGTCACCGTTACCTCGGATAACAGCTCCTGCGCCTGTGCCGGAAGCGTGAGCAACAGAGCGGGCAGCAGCAAAAACAACAGCAGAAACTTACGCATGAGGATGGGGCAAACGGGCCAAAACGGCGCGGACAATATCACGAGCCACTTCAGCTTTGGATTTTAGGTCGAAGATAGTCACCTGCCCGTCAGCTTCCAGCAACGTAATCTTGTTGGTATCGTGACGGAAACCAGCCCCGGCGTCGCGCAGGGAGTTCAATACCACGAGGTCAAAATTCTTACGTTGTAGCTTGCCGAGGGCATGGGCCTGCTCGTTCTCCGTTTCCAACGCAAAACCCACGGAAAATTGTCCGGGCCGCTTGGTTTTCCCCAGCTCGGCGGCAATGTCTACGTTCTTCACCAGTTCCAGCACAAGCGTGTCACCGGCCTTCTTGATCTTGTTTTCGGCAACGTGCGCCGGCTTGTAATCAGCCACGGCGGCCGCAAATACCCATACGTCGGTGGCAGCAGCTTCGGCTGCGGCCGCCCGGTACATCTCATCCGCCGTCTGCACCCGCACCGTCCGGATGGTGGGGCTGGTTGGGTCGGGCAGGTTGGTTGGGCCACTGATGAGGACTACCTCCGCGCCTTCCGCCGCAAACGTCTCGGCCAGCGCGTAGCCCATTTTGCCGGTACTGTGGTTGCCGATAAACCGCACCGGGTCCAACGGTTCGTAAGTAGGGCCGGCAGTAATGAGGACGCGCATTTTCAATTAAAAAGGGAAGAATTAAAAATTAAGGGGCAGTTCCGTAGTGCGCTCTTGATATCTTCTTGTGCGGCGTTACTACGGCAATTTCTTGGCGGATTTTACTTTTTAATTCTTCCTTTTTAACTCAAAAAACTGCTCCAACTCCCGCACAATATCCTCCGGTTCCAGCATGCGGCCGGGGCCGCTCAGGCCGCTGGCCAGCTCGCCGGCCGGCGACTCCCACACCGTATTGCCATACTCGCGCAGGCGGCGCAGATTAGCCTGCGTGGCCGGATGCTGATACATATCCAAGTCCATGGCAGGGGCCACGAACACAGGGCAGCGGGCCGAGAGGTACACGGCATCGAGCAACGTGTCGCAGAATCCGTTAGCCAAATGAGCCAGCGTATTGGCCGAGGCCGGAGCTACCACCAGCGCGTCGGCCCAGAGGCCCAGGTGTACATGGTTGTGCCACTCGCCGGCCTGTTCATCTTTCAGGAAGCCCTGCAATACCGGCTGCTTCGATAACGTGGACAGCGTTAGGGGCGTGACGAAAGCAACGGCAGCGGGCGTTAGAATCACCTGCACGTCGGCACCGGCCTTTACCAGTTGCCGTACCAGCAAAGCCGATTTATAGGCAGCAATACTGCCGCATACTCCCAGTAGAATTTTCCGCCCCTGTAGCATAGGGAAAAATACAATAGTGAAGGACGATGCGTGAAAACAGGATCAGTTGAACGCAAAAGCGCCATGCGCAACCCTGCAAAAAGCGTGGTGGGTTGGGCATGGCGTTTTTGCGGTCAGGCAAAACAGCAGGTTAGCCTTTTACTTCTTCTTCGGCCGGCGTACGGAAATGCACCTTGCCCTCCAGGAACTCTTCAATAGCGAGGTTGGTGGGCTTGGGCAGCCGCTCGTAGTGCTTGGAAATTTCAATCTGCTCACGGTTCTCGAACACCTCTTCCAGGTTATCCACGGTGGTAGCAAATTCTGCCAGCTTGCCGTTCAGCTCTTCCTTCAGCTTCACCGAAATCTGGTTAGCGCGCTTCGAGATGATGGCCAGGCTCTCGTACACGTTGCCGGTTTCGTGGGTGAAATCCGACATGTTACGGGTTACAATAGAGGCCGAAACGTTGTTAGGAGTCTTCATATGAGTTTGATGTGCTGATTACTGATGAGGAACTGTGCCAACTTGCAGTGTTAGATGATGGTACTGGTCGTAAATGATTTCTTCACTTAGCCGGTACAACAGCAACTTATACAATCGACAGGTTATTTAGCTGCCGTGGGGTCAGCGGGTTTGAGCTTTGCTACAGCATTGCGGGCCGTATCGTACATCCGCTCCGCTTCCTTGAGGCTTTTGCTTTGCGGGAAAGCATCGATGAAGTTCTGGTAGAACGCAATAGTTTCCAGATACCGTTCCCGCTGCTTTTCCTCCACGCTTTCGGTGGCCAGATCAAACTGGGCATTCAGCTTCAGAAAAGCCGCCTGCTCACCGTACGCCGACGAGGGGTATTGCTGCTGAAAACCGGTGAAAGCCGTTACAGCTGATTGGTAGTAGCGCAAATCGTAGTACAGGCGGGCGCCGTTGAACGCCTTGTTTTCCAGTTTCTTCTGCAACTCCTGCGACATACCTTCGGTTTCGGCGCGGAAGCGGCTCTCGGGAAACCGGTTCAGAAAATCCTGAATTACCTCAATGGCCGAGTACGTGTTGGTCTGGTCAAGCTGAAACTCCGGCGAGTCGCGGAACAGGGATTTGGCCTGCATGAAAGCGGCTTCCTCAGCGTACGTAGAGTTGGGGTAGGTTTCGTAGAACGTCTTGAAGTAGTAGGCGCTCAGGGTATAATTGCGCTGCCGGAAGTTGGTGTTGGCGAAATAAAACTGGGCCTTTTCCGCTTCCGGGCGGCCCTTGAGCAGCGGAATCAGCTCTTCGAGCAGGGTACCAGCCTTAAAGAAGTCGCCTTTATCGTAGTACTGAATGGCAGCTTCGTACTTCTTGTTCACGTCGGTGCTCTTGAGCAGCTTCTGATAGCCGGTGCAGGAGCCGAGCAGCAAGGTGCTCAATAACAGAACAAAGAAGGCAGGACGGAAAGACAGCATAAGGGGCGCAAAGGTAAGAAGAATCGGCGAGGCAAATCAGTTGTTGGCTATCTGTGGCCAGTTGCCGGGGCAGAAACACTATTGCTGGCTCAGCAGGACGTTGTTTCGATATTTCCCGGGAAGCTCAAAACACAGTAGATAGCTGCCTCCGCGCGTTATTTCTTCACTGATTTAGAAGTTGATTTCAATTTAGGAGCCACCGGCTTTTTGCGGGCCGGAGTAGCTTTTTTGGTTGTCGTTTTTTTCGCGGGGGCCGCCTTCTTTTTGGGTTTGGGCAGTGGCGCAAAGTGTTTTCCTAACGTCTGGCGGCGGGTGGGCCGTTCCGTGGGACGCCAGCTGAAATCCTTTAGTCTAGCATCTTCCGGTTTCAACTCGTTCGGCGGGATGAATTGGGCTTCGGGGTTGGTGAGAAAACTGATGGTTTGGAGCTTGCTGTCCTGGAACCGCAGGGCCATGGTGGCCGAGACGCTTTTGTTCACGCCCGACACGGCCGTGTCGCCCTCAAGAGCATAGTAGAGGCTCTCGGCGTTGCCAAGCACATCAATTTTTTTTATGGCCTTCTCCCCGAAGTAAGCCACCATGTTGCGGCCCTTCACTTGGTTGAAGTTGCCCAGCGTGTCCTCCCCAATGCTGAACGCGTGCCCGAACAGCCGCATCTGGTCGATTTTACCGCGCCGCTGCTGGATCTGCATCGAGTCGGCGGTGAGCTGGTTGCCCTTGTTCCAGAGCACCGGGTCGTGGCTGAGGTAGATGATGGAGTCCTGCCGGTCGTAGGTGAGCGAGTCGCAGCGGCCCTGCAGGTCCGAGCGAAAGATGCGCACCTTGCGGTAAGCGTAAATCACGCCAGCCTTGTTCTGGGGCGGACGGCCCTCCACGCTCACCAGCGTATCGGCCGACAGATACAGCGTGTCCTTGTCCGAGATGTTGCGCATTACGGGCTGGCTGCCGTACACCTTGGCCCGGCCTTGGGCCCGCCAGTACCGCCCCACGTCGCCCCGAATCACGAGGTTGTCCTTTTTGCTGGTCATCGACACCCGGCCGGTGGCCACGCCATACTGCCGGGCTTCGTCGTAATACAGCTTGTCGCCGCCCAGCAGGTAGTTGGGCGTTTCGATTTTGGCGTTGCGGGCGAAGTTGGAAATCTTGGTGGCGGTGTTATAGGTGCCGTTTTCGGCGTAGAGGTTGCCCTGCTTGCCCTTGATGCGCGTCGGCCCGAAGAAGTAGGCAATCTTGCTGACGGTGTTATACTGCAGCGTGTCGGTGTCGATGGTATTTTCCTTGGTCACCAGCTTCACGTTGCGCTTGAAGCTGAACACCTTGCTCACCGTGTTGTAATAGCCAAACTGGCTGTCGAGGGTGTTTTCGGGGTCCTGGAGGTGGCCGCCGGTGCTGTAGTAAGCCAAGTTGTTGTTCAGGTCGTAGTCGAGCAGCTGGGTGGTAAGGGTCATGCGCGGGTCGCGCATGGTCACGTTGCCGGTCATGCGGGCCTTGCGGGTGTCGCCGTCGTAAGTGCCCCGGTCGCCGGTAATGGTGATGGTGTCGTTCTGAATGATGCGCACGTTGCTGAAGGCCTCCAGCGCATTCCGCTCGGTGTACTGATAGGCCGAGTCGCAGTAGAGCAGCGTGGTGCCCTGCCGGAAGCTCACGTTGCCAATCAGCTTGCGGATTTCCACCCCGTTGAAATCACCGCCCTGCAATTCGGAGGCAGTCAGCAGCTCAATCCGCTGGCCCTGAACGGGGGCGGGTTGGCTTCCGGGCCGCGCGGCCGGGCGCTGCTGGGCCCACGCCAGGGCCGGCAGGAGCAGCAGCCAAAGAAGAAAAAGAGGCTTCGGGAACGACATTTCGGCGCAAAGGTACAGAAGGGCGGTTGCTAAGCATGGAAGCTACTGGCTGTTGGCTGTTAGCTGTTAGCTTTCGGGGTAAGGAATTACGGTCATTTGCACCTCAATCCGGCTTTTATCAGCCGCATAACGGCTTTCTTTGTGAATTATTAGACAGAACGTTCCTCCCCACGTTCCGCTTCCATAAGTAAGCTAGCAGCCATCAGCTAATAGCCAACAGCCTCTCTACCTCATGCTCGACCGGATTCAAGCCTTCATTCAGGAACACGCCCTCTTCTCCCCCACCGACCAACTGCTGGTAGCCGTCAGCGGTGGCCTCGACTCGGTGGTGCTGGCCGACGTGCTGCACCGGCTGGGTGTGAAATTCGCGGTGGCGCACTGCCACTTCGGGCTGCGGGCCGAGGAAGCCGACGCCGACGAGCAATTCGTGCGCAAGCTGGCCGATAAATATGAGGCCCCGTACTTCGTGGAGTTTTTCCAGACCAAGAAGTTTGCCGAACAGGAAGGCATATCGACGCAGATGGCGGCCCGCGCCCTGCGATATGAGTGGTTTGAGCGGACCAGGGCCAGCCAGGGCTACGCTGCCATTGCCACCGCCCACCACCAGCGCGACACGGCCGAAACGATGCTCCTCAACCTTACCCACGGCACCGGCCTGGCCGGTCTGCACGGCATCCGACCCAAAACCGGCCACCTAGTGCGCCCTTTGCTGGCCGTGAGCAAGCCCGATCTGTATGATTACGTGGTGGAAAACCGCCTCATCTGGCGCGAGGATGCCAGTAACGACTCGCCGGTGTACCAGCGCAACCGCCTGCGCCTGGAGGTACTGCCCGTGCTGCGCGACATCAACCCCTCGCTTGACCACACCATGAGCGTAACGGCCGAGCGGGTGGGCGCGGCCGAGGAAATTGTGCGCCGCTACGTGGAGGAAACCGCCGCCCAGGCCCAGCACCAGGAGCCCGAAGCCACTTACCTCGACATTCGCCTGCTCCAGAAAACGGCCGCCACGGCTTTGGTCCTGCACGAGCTGCTGCGGCCCTTCGGCTTCAGCTACCTCGTCACCAAGGACATTGTGCAGAGCTTCGGGGCCGAGCCTGGCCGCCGCTTCGAGTCGCCGACGCACCAGCTGGTGAAGGACCGCGACCAGCTGGTTATCACCCCACGCAAGCTCCAGAAGTTCGGCACCCACCAGCTGCAGGCCGGGCAGGAAGCCCTCAAAATCGACGGGCTGCACCTGCGCACCGAGCTGCTGGAAGTAACGGAGGGCTACGAGGTGCCGAAGGGTAAGGCCGTGGCGGCCCTGGATGCCGACGTGCTCAAATTCCCGCTCACTGTGCGCCCCTGGCAGGAAGGCGACTGGTTTATGCCCATCGGCATGAAAGGCAAAAAGAAGCTCTCCGATTTCCTCATCGACCAGAAAGTGCCCCTCAACCTCAAAGACAACGTGCAGGTGCTGGTATCAGCCGATGGTAAGATTGCCTGGGTTGTCGGTTTCCGGCCCGATGACCGATTCAAGGTAACGGAGAATACGGAGCGGGTGCTGGTGGTGAAGCGGATGTAGGCAGCGGAGAATGCCAATGGGAAAAGTCTCCGTTTCTATGTCCTACCTCTCGCTTCTATGCCTTAGCTTTACGCGCATCCCATAGTTCACACCCAATTCCATCCACTGATGAAAGTTACCGTAGTTGGAGCCGGCAACGTAGGCGCGACCTGCGCCGATGTACTGGCCACCCGCGAAATTGCCAACGAAATTGTGTTGGTTGACATTAAAGAAGGTTTTGCCGAAGGCAAGGCGCTTGATATCTGGCAGAAGGCTCCCATCATTGGCTACGACTCGCGCACCGTGGGCGTAACCAGCGACTATGCCCGCACCGCTGATTCCGACGTGGTGGTGATTACTTCCGGCCTGCCCCGCAAGCCCGGCATGACCCGCGACGACCTGATTTCGACCAACGCCGGCATCGTGAAATCGGTAACCGAGCAGGTGGTGAAATACTCGCCTAACGCCATCATCATCATCGTGAGCAACCCGCTCGACGTGATGACCTACCAGGCTCACCTAACCTCCGGCCTGCCCCGCGAAAAGGTATTCGGCATGGCCGGTATCCTGGACACGGCCCGCTACCGTGCCTTCCTGGCCGAAGCGCTCAACGTGAGCCCCAAAGACATTCAGGCAGTCCTCATGGGTGGCCACGGCGACACGATGGTGCCCCTGCCTCGCTACACCACCGTGGGCGGCATTCCCGTAACCGAACTGATTGATAAGGCCACTCTCGACGCCATCGTGCAGCGCACGGCGCAGGGCGGCGGCGAGCTGGTGAAGCTCATGGGCACCTCGGCCTGGTACGCGCCCGGCGCGGCTGCCGCCCAGATGGTAGAAGCCATTGTGCGCGACCAGCGCCGCGTATTCCCTGTATGCATCAAGCTGGAAGGTGAGTACGGCATTGATGGCGTGTACCTGGGCGCTCCGGTTATCCTGGGCAAAAACGGCATCGAAAAAGTAATCGAGCTGCAGCTCAACGACGAGGAGAAGGCCCTGCTGGAAACCTCGCGCGGCCACGTAAAAGAAGTAATGGACGCGCTGGACAACATGAGCAAGGCTTCGGCCTAAGCTTCTCCAGCCTCCGATAGAAACCGGCCGTTCTGCGCAAGCAGGGCGGCCTGTTTTTTTGTGACCAAGGGATGCCGGAATGCGTACTTTACGGCCGTAAACCCTTCTATGCACTTCTACTTCACGGATACCAACTCAGAAATCACCGACGCCTGGCATCACGTTTTCGCCGGTGTACCGCAGGTAACCGTCCGGCACGGCTCCATTTTCGAGGTGCCCGCCGATGCGCTGGTGAGTCCGGCCAACAGCTTCGGCTACATGAACGGCGGCATCGACTTCGCCATTTCCAAAACCCTGGGCTGGCACCTAGAAAAAGACCTGCAGCACATCATCCGGGAGAAGTACTACGGGGAGCTGCTGGTGGGACAAGCCGAAATTCTGCCCACCGGCCACGCGCAGTTTCCCTACCTGATTGCGGCCCCTACCATGCGCACACCCATGACCATCACGCGGGGCCCCAATGTGTACCATAGTATGCGAGCATTACTGCTCTTGCTGGAGCACGGCCGCCTGCCCGATGGTCGTTTGGTAAAGGAGGTGGTGCACACGGTAGCCATACCGGGCCTAGGCACGGGCGTGGGACAGGTAAGACCCTTGGTATGCGCCCGCCAGATGCGCCTTGCCTGGGAGGACGTGCAGCACCGGAAACATGCCACCGTGGCTGGTTGGGAGGAAATGTGCGGTAATTACGCCTACTTCTACACCCATAACCACTCCGACATTAGGTACGACATTCCATAAACTACCCGCAGCATGCTCACCGCCCATGATGTACTCGCCCGCATGCATGCCCTGGCCAATCCGGAGCGGGCAGTAGCGGTGGCGCGCTTCTTCAAAACAGGCCCCGGTGAGTACGGCGAAGGAGACCAGTTTCTGGGTCTGACCATGCCACAGCAACGCCTCCTGGCCCGGGAGTTTCAGCAGTTACCGCAACCGGAGATACTACAGCTACTGCATAGCCCCTGGCACGAATGCCGATCGGTGGCGCTGGTTATCTGGACATTGCAGTTCGCTAAAGCTGGAGCTCGCCAGCGGAAAGCCATTTATGCGCAGTACCTGGCCAACCGGCACTTTGTGAACAACTGGGATTTGGTAGACATCACCTGCCCAGGAATTCTGGGGACTTATCTGTTGGATAAAGACCGGGCACCGCTCTACGAGCTGGCGGCTGAAAACCACCTGTGGAGCCAAAGGATGAGCATTGTATCTACGCTGGCTTTCATTCGGAAAGGCCAGTTTCAGGACACGTTTGCCATGGCGGAGCTGCTCCTGTCCCACCGCCACGACCTTATTCATAAAGCTACCGGCTGGATGCTGCGGGAAGTAGGCAAGCGCAACGAAGCAGCCTTGGAAGAATTCCTGACAGACCACCGGGGCCAGCTACCCCGTACCACCCTGCGCTACGCCATTGAGCGGCTGCCGCCTGTCCGGCGACACTGGCACTTAAGCAAGTAAAAAGCCCGCTGCATAGTTTTCAGCGGGCTTTTTACTTGCCCCGAGAGTTGGGTCTGAAGCTTACTTCTGACTGGCCCGGAACAGTTTCTGCTTCTCGTCCTTCGACAGACTTTCGTAGCCGGAGTGCGAAATCTTGTCCAGAATCAGGTCGATTTCATCTTGGCCGGGTTGGGTGGCCGGACCTTTCTTGACAGCCGGTGCGGCGGCTGTAGCGGCGGCACTACGGTGGGTTACGCGCAGGTTAGGCCGCCCCGTCACGAGGCGGACAACCCAATCGCCCACGGCCTGAATGGGGCGGCCCAAGTCGCGGCCAGCCTGGAGCTGCTTCACAAACAGGAAGCCGAGTAGGGCCCCGCCCAGGTGCGCTATGTCGCCCCCGGCATTACCGCCATTCACTCCCGCAATGCTTACCAGCACTACCACCGCCGCAATGTATTTGATGCGTACCGGCCCCAGCAGAATGATGGAGAACGTGTAGTCGGGCAGGAGCGTGGCAGCGGCCAGGATAACAGCCGTAACGCTGCCGGAAGCCCCGTACAGGATGGCCGGCCCTACCCGGAAGGCGGGAATAAAGTTGAACGCCAGTAGGTAAATCAGCGCCCCCGACAGCGCCCCCAGCACGTACAGGCTCACCAGACGCCGGTCACCCAAGTACTCCCGCACCAGCCCGCCAAACCAATACAAGTTAATCAGATTGAACAGGATGTGGAAGAAATTGATGTGAACGAAGCTGTACGTGAGCAGCGTCCAGGGGCGGGTAAGCAGGAGCGTCGGCACCGAAGGCACCGCCAACCAATCCATGAGCAGCAGGTGGGCGTCCCGGTTTTTGGTTAGCACAAACATAACCGTGCGAAACAGCACCAGAAACACGAACACCAGCACATTGATCAGCAGCAGCTGATTCAGGGCATTATCGCGGCGGCTAAAGGCGGTTCGGATATCGTTGGCAATGCTCATTGAGAAGGGCGGGTAGGGAAAACAGACCGGGTGGAAAGGAATCGGGAAGGAATGTCCACAATTTTCGTGCAAGCGGCGTCACCCGGCCCACACCTGACAACCTAGTACAGGCGTTTTCGGTTGCGCTGCCACACCAGCAACACCAGGAAACCAACGAGCATTCCGCCCAGATGGGCAAAGTGCGCCACATTGTCGCCGGGCACGCGGTGAATACCGAAAGCGAATTCGTAGAGCCCGTAGAGTACTACAAAGTACTTGGCCTTGATGGGAATGGGAATCGGAAACACAACCAGCTCAGTATTCGGAAACAGCCAGGCAAAGGCCAGCATAATCCCGAACAGCGCGCCTGAAGCCCCCACCATCGGCCCGTTCAGGCTGCCTTGGTACAGACTATCGAACTGCGCCAGGGTTTGCTGGACTACGTACGTGTTGCCCGGGTTTTTATGCAGCTCGTAGGCCGAGGACTTGTACGTATCTACTAACTGCGGAATGTTCGTTTCCACGAAATCTAGCAGGTTCAGATCCGTGGGGGCAGCACGGAAGGCTTCCAACTGCTGGCCCATGCGGTGCACCTCGTAGGTCCGCAGCCCGTCGTAGAGCACGCCCGCTCCTACCCCGCAAATCAGCCAGAACGTCAGGAACCGCTTGGCGCCCCAGCGTTGCTCCAACAGCGGCCCCAACGACACCAGGCCAATCATATTGGAGAAGATGTGCGCCCCATTGGCATGCATGAACATGTACGTCACGACCTGCCACACGCCAAACGCGGGGGAACCGACCGGATACAGCGCCAGAAAATCAAGCGGCAACAGGTACTTACTCGCAATAAACACCACCACGTTGGCGATGAGCAGATTGCGAACCATGGGGGTAAGCTGGAACATACAAAGCGGGTTGACGCTGAAAAGGTAAGCGGGCAGATTGCCGGCCTGAAGCTACGTAAGCGCGGCTGGAATGGATAAGCCAGGGGCGGTGCCCCCCGGTTGCTGACGTTGTTACGATATGGTTCAAACGGACCGAACAACAACCGACCCGACAGCTTTCAGTTGCTGGACCGGGTACACGTCTTACTTCCGAAACAGCTCCTGCAACTGGCCCAGCTCCAGCATCACGATGGTGCGGCGGCCGTCGGGGGCATAGTTGGGCACGGAGCAGGCAAACAGCTTGTCCACAATAGCCGTCATTTCGCGCTCCGAAAGGCGGGTCCCGGCGGCACTCGTGGCTACCCGACGAGCCAGGACCCGGGCCATCTGCTCGCGGCGGTCCAGCTTCAGGGAGCCAGCGGAGTTACGGAACTGCTCAATGAGGCCTTCCAGCAACTCCTTTTCGTCGCGGGCCGGTACATCGGCCGGAATTCCTTCCACGGCTATGGTATTTTTTCCAAAATCGGTAAACCGGAACCCCAACGCCCGCAGCGGCTCCTCCACCTCCCGCAGGATGGCGAAATCCTGGGGGGTGAACGTGATGGTGCGCGGAAAAAGCAGTGTCTGGGAGGCACTCACCTCGCGCTCCAGATTTTGGGCGTACTGCTCGAACAGAATCCGCTCCCGGGCCGCCACCTGGTCAATGAGCATCATCCCCGATTTCACCGGCACTAACAGAAACTGCTGATGCAGTTGCAGCACCTTATTGCCCGGCCCGGTGCTCGATTCCCGCAAGGGCAGCTCCGGTGAGGCGGTGGCAGCGGTACCTGGCAACACCAGCGGCTGAAATTCCGGCGCGGGCCCGGAGGTGGGTTGCCCGGCCAGCAGATCGAGGCCGGCGGGCAGGTCTTCGTCGGGTAGTAACCCGGCAACGGGCAGTTCCGGGGTCAGCAGGTCGGGCGCAGTAGGTACGGGCACACCCACGGCGGTGGCTTCGTGTTCCACATCGGGGACGCTGATCTGGCTCAGACTCTTGTAAAAGGCTTCCAGTTCGCGCTTGGCCTGCTCGGTGGGGCGGGGCGGCAACTGCCGCTCGTAGGCATCCTGACTGGCCGGGCGGCCGGGGTTACTGGCAGCGGCCCGGGCCGCCGAAGCCAGCGCATCGGGTTGGTAGCTATCATCGAACGGGTTCTTCTCGTTGCCCGAAAGCCGCAGCGGCTGAATGGGCGCGAAGTTTACGTTGCCATCGAAATCCAGCGAGGGGGCCATGTTGTGCAGGCCCAGGCTTTGCTTGGCAGCGGCCCGCACAATGGCGTACACCGTTTTCTCATCCTCAAACTTGATTTCCGTTTTGGTAGGATGCACGTTGATGTCGATGGACTTGGGGTCCAACTCCAGAAACAACACGTAAAACGGGTGGGTGTCTTTGGGCAGCAGGCCCTCGTAGGCCGTCAGCACCGCGTGGTTAAGGTAGGCCGAGCGGATAAAGCGGTTATTCACGAAGAAGAACTGGTCGCCCCTGCTTTTCTTGGCCGATTCCGGCTTGCCGATAAAGCCCCGTACGGCTAAAAACGGGGTTACCTCTTCCACCTGGGCCAGTTGCTCCTTGTACCCGTTGCCCAGCAGGGCCACAATGCGCTGGCTGAGCTTGCCAGCCGGTAGATTAAACACCTCCAGATCATTCTGAAACAGCGAGAAGCCAATTTGCGGGTTGGCCAGCGCCACGTGCTGAAACTCATCCAGGATATGGCGCATTTCCACCGCGTTGCTCTTGAGGAAGTTACGGCGAGCCGGCACGTTAAAGAACAGATTCTTCATGCTAATACTGGTACCATCGGGGCAGGCCACGGGCTGCTGGCTGGTAATCTGGGAGCCTTCCACCAGCAGCAGGGTGCCCGTGTCCTGATCGGGCTGCTTGGTGCGCAGCTCCACCTGGGCTACGGCCGCAATGGAAGCCAGCGCCTCGCCCCGAAACCCCAGGGTACGAATGCGGAACAGGTCCTCGGTCGTGCGGATTTTGCTGGTGGCGTGGCGCTCCAGGCTCATGCGGGCATCGGTGGGGCTCATGCCCTGGCCGTTATCCACCACTTGCACTAGTTGTTTGCCGGCATCTTTCACGATGAGTTGCACCTGGGTGGCCCCGGCATCCACGGCATTTTCCAGCAGTTCCTTCACGGCTGAAGCCGGCCGTTGCACCACCTCGCCGGCGGCAATCTGGTTAGCCAGGTATTCAGGAAGAAGTTGAATGATATCGGCCATAGACAAGCTAAAAACGGAAGAAAAATAAAGGTAGCCAGCAATAGGTTTCGGCGAGCTATCCGCCTGATAACAACCGGGCTCGGGAATTTATCCGTAAGTTTGCGGCCAACTTTTGTGTGTACCAGAGGAGACATATTCTCTGGTTCCTGCGTTGGAAGGTGAGGCAGGCAGGGATTCAAAGGCCATCAACAACGGCCCCTAACCCGGCTGACGAGCCTACCCGGCACCCTTTTTGGAGGGGCAAAAGTAGAGCTTTTCGGCTCGCCTTCTATTTCTCAATCACCCCTCAGCACGAACCACCGGAGCAGATGCTCAAAGACTTTCGGATTGGCCTCTTCCTGTTAGTACTGGCCTTTGCAGGCCTGCTCGTTTCCTCCTCGGCACCGCGTGAAGATGGGGCTCGCCCGATGTCGGCCGCCGAGCAGAACTGGGTGGACAGCGTATTCAGCTCCCTTACCCCCGATCAGCGCCTGGGCCAGCTGTTTATGGTGGCCGCCTATTCCAATAAGGATAAGCGCCACGCGCAGGCCATTGAAGGACTGGTTCGTACGCAGGGAATTGGGGGATTGATGTTCCTGCAGGGTGGCCCCCGCCGCCAGGCCAACCTCACCAACCGCTACCAGGCCGCCGCCAAAGTACCGCTGCTGGTGGCCATGGATGCCGAATGGGGTCTGGATATGCGCCTCGACTCCAGCATGCATTTCGCTAAGGGCATGACCCTGGGCGCTATGGATGACGACCAGTACGTGTACCAGATGGGCCGCGAAATTGCCCTCAAGATGAAGACGCTGGGCGTGCACGTGAGCTTTTCGCCGGTGCTCGACGTGAACTCCAACCCCGATAACCCGGTTATCGGCAACCGCTCGTTCGGCGAAAATAAGGAGCAGGTAGCCACCCGGGGCATCCGCTACATTCGGGGTTTGCAGGACCACGGCGTAATGGCCGTAGTGAAGCACTTCCCCGGCCATGGCGACACCGATGTGGACTCGCACGTAGCTCTACCGGTTATCAACTCCGATATGGGGCGCCTGACCAACGTGGACCTATATCCTTTCCAGAAGTCGATTGAGGAAGGCGTGATGGGCGTGATGGTGGGCCACCTCTACATGCCCTTGTTCGATACGGTGCGGACCTTGTCGGCCACGGTGTCGAAAAACCTGGTGACCGGGCTGCTGAAGGAAAAGATGAACTACCGGGGCCTCGTGTTTACCGATGCCCTGAACATGAAGAGCGTTTCGAGCCTGTACAAGGCCGGAGAGCTGGACGCGCTGGCCCTGGCCGCCGGCAACGACG
Source organism: Hymenobacter swuensis DY53 (assembly GCF_000576555.1). Classification (NCBI taxonomy): domain Bacteria; kingdom Pseudomonadati; phylum Bacteroidota; class Cytophagia; order Cytophagales; family Hymenobacteraceae; genus Hymenobacter; species Hymenobacter swuensis. The sequence continues at coordinate 960,761 of NZ_CP007145.1, read as the reverse complement.
TGCTGCTGTTCTCAGAGGACGTACCGATGGCCCTCACGAAAATCAAGGAGGCCATTACCGCCGGCACCATCGACCAGGCCGACGTGGACCAGCGGGTGCGCAAGATTCTGCGGGCCAAGTTCTGGGCCGGCCTCAACAAGTACCGCCCCATTGATGTGCCCAACCTGATGCAGAACCTGAACCGGCCGTTGAGCCGCATGGTGCAGCAGGAAATCTATGAGCACGCCACCACAGTGGTCAAAAACGAGGACGATATCCTGCCCTTCCACCGCCTCGATACCTTACGGATTGCCGCCGTTACCATCGGTTCCGATGCGCCTACTTACAAGGAAATTATGGGCAAGTATCAGGGCGGACCGGTATTCAGCGTGCCCAACCGCTACGCCCCCGATTCTACTTTTACCCGCATCAGCAGCCGGCTCGCGCCCTACAACGTGGTGGTGGTGAGCCTGCACAATATGAACAACACGCCCACCCACAGCTACGGCATTGGGGAGGCCACCCTGAAATTCCTGAAAGAGCTGCGCGCCAATCCCAACCTCAAAACGGTGGTGGTCACCTTCGGCAACGCCTACTCGCTGAAGTACTTGGAGGAAAACCGCAACTTGGTGTGCGGCTACGAGGACAATTACCCAGCCCAACTGGTGGTGCCGCAGGTGCTGTTTGGAGCGTTGCCGGCCAGGGGCCGTCTGCCCGTTACGGTATCTGAGAACCTGAAAGCCGGTACCGGCCTGCCCACACCCGACTTCAAGCGCCTGCGCTACGGCACTCCGGAAGAAGCCGGTCTGGATTCGCGCATTCTGGCCCAGATTGACAACGTGGCGCTGGAAGCCGTGGCTTATGCCGCCGCCCCCGGCTGCCAGGTACTGGTGGCCAAGGATGGCATGGTGGTGTTCGATAAAAGTTACGGCTACGCTACGTACGACAAGCAGCAACCCGTTAACAATACTACCCTTTACGATCTTGCTTCGGTAACCAAAGTAGCCGGCACCTTGCAGGCCATCATGTACCTCAAGGACCAGGGCAAGCTCAACCTCGATGACAAAGTAGCTGTTTATCTGCCCGAGCTGAAAGGCACCAACAAGAAGGATATGACGGTGCGCGACGTGCTCATGCACCAGGCCGGCCTTAAGCCGGGCATTCCCACCTGGGAGAAAACTATCACCAAAACCGGCCCCAAGCCCACCTTCTACGCCAGCACCGAATCGGCCGATTTTTCTCGCGAGGTAACCCCCGACCTATACAGCCTGCGCACCTCCGAAGACTCTGTCTGGACCTGGGTGCAGCGCTCCGGCCTGCTGCCCAAAGTAAAGGGCAAGTACCCGGTGGAGTACTCCGATTTGAGCTTCATGATTCTGAAGCGGGTGGCCGAAAAAGTACTGAAGCAGCCTATCGACGAGTTTCTGCAGAAGAACTTTTTCCAGCCGCTGGGCCTGGGCACGATGACGTACAACCCGCTCAGCAAATTTCCCAAGTCGTGCATTGCACCCACCGAGAATGACACGTACTTCCGCCGGACTCAGCTGCAGGGCACCGTGCACGATCAGACGGCGGCTATGATTGGCGGCGTGGGTGGCCACGCGGGCCTATTCTCCAATGCTAACGACCTGGCCGTGCTCATGCAGATGAACCTGCAGAACGGCCGCTACGGTGGGCAGCGCTACTTCCAGACGCCCGTCGTAACGGAGTTTGCCCGCAACACCGAGGCCGGCAACCGGCGCGGCCTGGGCTGGGACCGGGGCGACCCGACTAAGCCCGAAGGCCCCACCAGCAACCTCTCCCCGGCCAGTACCTTCGGCCACACCGGCTTCACGGGCACCTGCGTGTGGATGGACCCCGAAAACAAAATCCTCTACATCTTTCTTTCTAACCGCGTGTATCCCGACGCTGGCAACAAGAAGCTGGTGCAGTACAACATCCGCACACGCATCCACGACGTTATCTATAAGTCGCTGCAGAAGACCTAGCGCTTCTGCTGTGGTAGCAACTCAATGTGGAGATACATGAGGGCACCAATCTTTACTTGGTCGGTCATCACAGACTTATAGTTTTCAGCCTGAATTGTTAGTTGCCTGTTAGCCGATTTATACGGCCCTGCGCTTCCGACCCAGCCTAGGCGAAAAAAGCCTTTGTCATCAGTAGCGGCCATTTTTACATCGCATGATTTAGGCTGGAAGTCGCCGAATCGAAGTTGAATAACCGCACCGGAAATCGGTTTGTGCGTAATGCGGTCCACGATTCGGCCGTTCACCCATGAAGCGGTTGTATCAAAATACGCTACAAGCACAGAATGAAACGCGGCACCATTGTGCCGATATGTTTCTATGTCATAATTAGGCGGAGCACAAGTCGCACAGGTTTCAATACCTATTTCGCGGGCAACATCAACATCGAACCATCCTTGCTGCGCCTGAGCAATAGACTGTACGCCCATCAATCCAACTACTATCAAAAAGCATCTAAGCACGGGTATCATTCTGATAGTTTGTTGGTTGACGAATACAGATGAAGTCATAAAACAAAACTACCCATTCGCGGCTTTACACCGGACAAATACCGCTGACAAGCGGCCACATCTACAAGTCGCTGCAGAAGACATGACCTGTTGTCCGGCTTTTCCGTTTCTTTGATTCCGCAATCGGCGGTAGGGCGTTCCTTGGAGCGACTTGCCGCCGATTTTGTCGTCCTTCTCGTCTGAAGCTTCCTGCTTCCCTCCTCTCATCTTCCTCTCGGGTCCGTTTGCTCCGCCGAATGGCACCTCAGCCTAAGCTACCGCTCTCATGAACATCGGCATTGTCTGTTACCCTACTTTCGGCGGCTCCGGCGTGGTGGCCACTGAGTTGGGCAAAGCCCTGGCCCAGCGCGGCCACCGCGTGCATTTTATCACCTACAGCCAGCCGGTGCGTCTCGATTTCTTTAACGAGAACCTGTTCTACCACGAGGTCTACATTCCGCCCTACCCGCTGTTCCAGTTCCCGCCCTACGAGCTGGCCCTGGCCTCCAAAATGGTGGACATTGTGCAGAATGAGAAGCTGGACGTGCTGCACGTGCACTACGCCATTCCGCACGCCTCGGCGGCCTACATGGCCAAGCAGATTCTGCTCACTCGCGGCATTCGCATTCCAGTCGTCACCACCCTGCACGGCACCGATATTACCCTGGTGGGCAAAGATGCCAGCTACGAGCCGGTGGTCACGTTCAGCATCAACCAGTCGGACGGGGTAACGGCCGTTTCGGCTGACCTGCGCAAGGAAACCTACGAGTACTTCGCCATTGAGAAGGACATTGAGGTGATTCCGAACTTCATCAACCTGCTGCGTTTTCAGAAGCAGGACAAAGCCCATTTCAAGGCCGCCATTGCACCGAATGGGGAGAAGCTGCTGGTACACACCAGCAACTTCCGCTCGGTGAAACGGGTGGAAGACGTGGTACAGATCTTTGCCGGGGTACGCAAGCAGATTCCCGCCAAGCTCCTGCTCGTCGGTGACGGTCCCGACCGGCCGCGCATCGAGAAGCTCTGCCGCGAAATAGGGTATTGCGACGATATCCGGTTTCTGGGTAAGCTGGAGGCCGTGGAGGAAGTCCTCAGCATTGCCGATCTGTTCCTGATGCCCTCCGAAAAGGAAAGCTTTGGGCTGGCCGCACTGGAAGCTATGGCCTGCGAGGTGCCCGTAGTCAGCACCAACGCCGGCGGTATCCCGGAGTTGAACGAGCACGGTATCACCGGCATGACCAGCGAAATCGGTGACGTGCCCGACATGGTAAAAAATGCCCTGTTTGTGCTGGAAGATGAGAACCTGCCCCGCTTTAAAGCCGCTGCCCGCGCCCACGCCGAAACCTTCGCCGTGGAGAATATCGTCCCGCTCTATGAAGCCTGCTACCAGCGCGCCATTGCGGCAGCTCTGGTAACGGCGTAGGGGAGAAGAGAAACCTGGTCATTACGAGCCGGAGGCGAAGCACCCAGAGGACAGCGCATCTAATCCGTCCTACAGGCAATGCAAAGCTCCGTCCTATGCAAAAGCCCCTGGCGCCAGCACGGACGTCAGGGGCTTTTGCCTTTCAAGGCTTGCCTCTCGTGGAGGACAGCTTGCGGCAGACTGCTCGCAATGACAGTTACTTAGAACATCGCCACCGCCTCGCGTTTTACGGCCTGCAGTGCGGCGGCCGTAGGATCGGGCTCGTCGGTCATGAGGCGTTCCAGCACCCGGCGGGCCAGCTCCGGTCCCCGGGCTTCCTGGGGGTTGGGCAAGCTGCGGAACTGGGTGCTGATAAGGTTGACTACCGTTTCCTGCGCCTGTTTCACTGCCGCCCAGGTTTCGGGCTGCATGTAGAGCTGCTGGCTCAGGTTGTGTTCCACCTCGGCCCTGATTTCCTGCAGTAGCAAGCGGTGGTAGTCGGCGGCGGGCAGGCCGGCGCTGTTTACGCGCACCAGCAGGTTGTTGGGGCTGATGCGCTCCAGCAGCAGCGTCACGCGTTCCAGTGCCTGCAGCCGCAGCGGCAAAGTAGTTTTGCTGGCTTCTAGGCGCATCTCAATGAGGCGGCGCTGCTGCTCCCGCTCCAGAAACTGCTGAAACAGGTAATAGATAGCCCCGGCCACAATGAGTGCCGGCAGAATAATTTTGAGCAGGTCGAAGATATACGCAGTTGAATCCATGGAAGAAAAAGAAGTGGCGAAACGCCGGCGAGAAGCAGTACCGGAGCAAAGATAGGCCGTGAACCGGAGGCCCCAAGGTGTTGTTATACGACCAAACGCAGCAGACGCTCGGCGTAGTACGGCAATGGCTTTCCCGCTAACCGCCTGCTACTGCCAACCGCTTCGTATCTTTGTCGCCTTACTTTCCTAAACACGAACTCACTATGGCAACGGCCGTCTCCACGAAACTTGCTCCCATCAGCCTCACTTCCCGCGCGCTGGACGAGGTACGGAATATTCTGGTTGAGAAAAACGTCCCCGGCGAATACGGCCTGCGCGTTGGCGTGCAGGGCGGCGGCTGCTCGGGCATGAGCTACCTGCTGGGTTTCGACAAGCCCAAAGATCAGGACGAAACCTTCGATCTGGATGGCGTACTGCTCATCATGGATAAGAAACACGCCATGTACGTGCTGGGCATGGAAGTTGACTTCCAGGACGGCCTCAACGCCCGGGGCTTCGTTTTCAACAACCCCCAGGCGAAAAGCACCTGTGGCTGCGGCTCGTCATTCTCGTCGTAAGCAGTACCAATTTCACAACACACAAAAAAGCTCTGACTTTACAGTCAGAGCTTTTTTGTGTGCTCTTGCCAAGCCTTTTCTAATCGATGCTTTGGCTGATCAACAGTGACCCAAGTGGCTATATCTATTTCCCCAGGATAGTCCACTGATTCACGATATGGGTTTTCTGCCAAGATATAATGGAAATAGAACTGCTCGCCGGCATACAGTTGCGGTATTTGGGTGCGCACTCCCCGTTTATCGGGACTAAGCTTGGCTAATTCAATAGTAGGACTAGTCAGTAGTGAAATCAAGCGGGATGGCATCCCGTCTTCCGCATACGCTCGTTGTGCCATTGCTTCCTCATCCTCCGTACCTAGGTGAAGCTGCCTGATACCATTCTTAAATTCTGCGGTAAACAGCCGCTGTCCTGTACCAACCTCCCCGATAAGGTCAGTTTCAGGTTGTAATTCTATGCTGAAGGTTAGCTGCTCTTCACTTGCGTTGTGCTTATTGACATAAAACAGCCACGCTGTTGCTGCCTCTACTCTGTCAGAGGATAGCCACTCCTGCGGAAGAGGCATTTGCCTGATCATTACAGTATGCCCTGCTGTTCTGACTTCTGCTCCTCCATTTTCGATGGCGAACAGCCTGTTGGTGGAGTTCAGTCGTAAATCGAACCGCCCCAAGTGTGAGAGGTAGAATCCGAGCAATGTATCACTGGGGTTATCTATCATCGTTTGCTGATAAATGGTGGCTCTGATGAAAAAGCCCCTTACCTTGCAGTCGGGGGCTTTTTCTGTTTTCAGCATTTTCTTCAGGCTGGCCCGTTGAGCAGGGCCAGCACGGCGGCCGGATCTTCTACCTCAATGATGAGCTGGTCGTACTCGTCGTGCTCCAGATCAATGATGACGGCCTGCTCGGCGTTGTGCACGTCCCAGAAAATGCGTTTGTCTTCGTGCAGAAACGTGCCGGCGGCCAGCAGGCCGGGAATGTGGGTGCCGGGCATGCGCCAGCCCTTCCACCAGCCTTTCAGCACCTCGGCATCCTGCCGGGCCCCGGTAATGTGGCGGCGCGGAATCTGTAACTGACTTTTGAAGGCCCAGAGCTTATGCAGGCCTTTAACGTGGAAATGCACGTCGTCGCCTTGAATTGCTACATCAACCATAACAGATGAGAAAAGGAGAAATGAAAAATGCGTTACTGGTATACAGGTAAGTAGAGGCGTTTAAAAATCCAGTCGTTGTCCTTGCTCCGGAAAAACCAGCCGGAGCTGCAGCGTATTTGCCTCCTGCAGCTGCCGGCGGATGGCCTCCTCGTTGCCGGCTGTGGGCTTGATATGGGTGACGACGACGGGCAAGCCGCGTACCGCCCCGGGACCGGCCAGCTGACTTAACACCGCCATTTCACGCATCAGTAAAGCCGGTGTAAGATGGCCAAACAGCTGTTTTTCCGGCTGGGCATTGGCGTAGGAGGCTTCTATGCAAATGGCTTTCAGCTGGCCGGCTTTTACCAGCGGAGCCACCATCTGCCACAGGGTACGCAGATTATCAGTCTGCTCCACGGCATCGGCCCCGGTGTCGCCGAGGTATAGTAGGTAGCTGAGGCCGCTACGCATCAGAAACGCGGCACTCTGGAAAGGCCGACCGTGGCTGAGCACGAAGGTCTGCACGCTCAATGAGGTGTTTTCGAGGGGCATTTCCGGGCCGGGCGTTAGTTCCCACAGCTGGTATTTGCCCAGCGCGGGTGGGGTACCGCCGGGCCCGAAGTTGGGCCAGGACCGCCAGTTGAAGTAGTCGTTCTGAATAGTCGCTAGGCAACCAGGCAGGCCGTAGATGCTTTTCGGTGCATCATCGGGCGCGCCCAGCAACAAGCCGGCTACGTGGTCGAGGTGGGCGTGAGAAATCAGGTAGGCTTTAATGTTGGTGCGCACCGCTTCGCCTACGGGGCCGGCCAGCACCTTATTTGCTACCGCTTTTTCCACGCCGTTATACACCGTGCCCGCATCCAGACAAACGTAGGACTGAGAACCGGCTGGGGCTACCAGATATGCCGAGAGGTTATTTTCCGTCATCCCGCCCTTTACTCCGAGGGGAATAACGGTAAAAGCGGGCTGGGCAGTTGCCGCCCATGCGCAGCCGCTACTAAGTATAAGGAGAAGCAACTTCTTCATAGTGTAAGGTTACGACAGCCGGGGCGTTCCTTCATCCGTTGCATCAGTTTTTGCCACTTGCGAATCAAGACTGCCCCTGCAATTTCCGCAATTCAGCACGGGCACCCCGGTGCCTATGGCCGGCCGCTTTCTGGAGCCAATAACGGGCCCAGCGAGTTGACGTCGGCACCCCTTCGCCCGCCACGTAGCACAGACCCAAATTGAACTGAGCCTTAGTATCGCCCTGGCGCGCGGCTTTTCGGTACCAGTAAACTGCTTGGTGATGATCCTCTGCTACTCCATGACCCATCAGGTAGGAATACCCCAAGTCCCGCTGCGCCGATTCGTCTCCGCGTTTAGCCGCATACAGTAACCAGGCCACCGCAGCCTTACTATCCGGTGCTACTCCTTCGCCGTGCAGCAGGCAAAATGCCACATTGTAGGCGGCAGCCAACTCCCCTGCCTCCGCCGCCTGCTTGTAGCATGCGAATGCCTGGTCCACCGCTTTGGGTACGCCTCGGCCGTAGTCGTAGCAAGTACCTAGATAAAACATAGCCCTGAAATGCCCTTGTACCGCTGCGGCCCGCCAATGTGCCACTACCTTGGTCCAGGGAATTGGCTTGGGATTGTTCCGGCCAAAAGCCAGCCGGTACCCCAGGCGGAACGAAGCATCGGCGTCGCCAGCGGCGGCCCGTTTCAGTAGGTAGTTAGTCGTTTCCATGGGTTTACTGTATCCACTGCTGCTTCGTCAGCTCAAACCGTACTTCTCCGCTGCTGGTACGGCCGGTTTCCTGCCAGCCCTGGCGGCGGTAAAACTCTTCGGCGCGGGTGCCGGGCGCGGTACTGAGCCAGATGGAATGGTCGGTTTGGGTAAAGTACCACGTCAGCAGAAGCTGATGCAGCGTTTTACCGATTCCCTGCCGGTCAAAGTAGGGATGCACGAACAGGGCCCAGATACTGTGGTCCTGCGCATCAGCAATGGCAAAGCCCGCAATGCGGCCCGCATCTTCGGCTACCCAGCCCTGGCCGCGGCGCGTGAGATAGTCCAGGTAATCGGCCGCCGTGACGAGGGCGCGGTTGCGCAATACGTTTTCGCGCACGGCGAAGCGGACTTCCGTCAGGGCGGGAATATCGGCTGGATGGGCAACGCGGTAGAGCATATTCTGGGCAGGTGATGCGATGCTACGTTCCGGAATTTCTTAGTTCACTTCGCTCAGCTCCTGAGGATACCCAATAGCCATCAGGTCGGCGGCCAGCTGGGGCCAGTCGGTCAGCTCGTTGTTGAGGGCCAGGGCGGCGGTTTTCGTGAGAGGTTCGTGTTGGTACACGGCGGCTACGGCTTCGGTAGCCAGCGGCTCCCGCTCGGTTTCATCAAGGTAGTATTCGTTGGCCCAATCGGCGTAGGTTTCGGGGTCATTATCGAAGATGTAAAGCAGCTCTTCGGAGCCATCATCCTCACCGTCGACCACGCCAGTCTGCCAGCCGTGGGCGGGCGTGTACCAAATGCAGAACGTAGTACCAATTGAGGCGACCGGCTCGCCGAAGATAAATTCTTCAAAGGCCTCGGGCAATCCACGCGTTACCTGGCCTTTTTCGGCTTGGTTGTACTCCGAAAGAAAGCCGTTGATGCAGCACCCTTCGGGCCGGAACAGCACCAGCATCTGGTCGCCTTCCCCGTCGCTCATTTCAAACAGGGCCTCCTGCACATCCCACACCGGGTTGTAGGTGTAATAGCGAAACTCCGGGTCGGGTGAGTTGATAGCATCCAGCGCGGCCAGCGACTGGCAAAGGCGTTGCAAAGTGGCCGCGTCGGGCAGTCGGGTAAGGTCGAGGGTGGAAATCATGGGCGAGAAGAGGAAGGAGGTCGGGAGCCGGTTTGGTGGGCCGAAAGTAGGACTGATACGTTACATTGGCTTTTTTATTTCTTCATGCAGCTGTATTCCTACTGGGTCCGGGCCACGCTCGACTGCCACGATGCCGATGGCAATTTCTACCACCTGGTTGCTTACGCAGGTAGTGACACCAGCCCGGACGCCGCCCGGCAAACAGCTGACCAGCTGCTACAGGCCCGGCAGGCCCGCTTGCTGGGTAATGGCGAATTAGGGGAGTACCCAACCGGCTCCGTACCCCTGCGCGAACAGCTTATCCGGCGTGTATATGACCCTCAGGGTAAGGAGTTAGGGGCGATAACCCGTAACCGGTACGGCAGCCTCGTGCTCAATGCACCGCGCCTGATGATCCTGGATGTGGACGACTACGACCTGCGGCAGGCAATGCCCCGGCAGCCCAGTACAGTGCCGTTCAGTTTCAGTCGTTTTCTCCGCAACCTCTTCAACCCACCGCCCCCACTCGCTCCCCTGCCCCTGCCCGATGCGCACGACCAGCTGCAGCTACGTCTGGCGTCCTGGCTTCAGCTGCATCCTGAGTGGAACTTCAGGCTGTACCGCACTCGCCTAGGGTTTCGTCTCATTGTTACGCACCAGTTCCTGGCTCCCGACAGCCCAGAGGCGCAAGCGGTTTTTGCGGCAATGCGCACCGACAGTCTCTATGTGCGCCTGTGTGAAAAACAGGATTGCTACCGCGCCCGCCTGAGCCCGAAACCCTGGCGCATTGGCTGGATGCGCCCGGCCCACGCTTTCCCCCATGATACGGCCGAGCAACGCCTGCAGCAACAGGAATGGGAGCAGCAGTACCATGCCCGGAGCGAGACTTTTGCGGTGTGCCAATGGGTGGGTGAGTACGGCAGCAGCCACGTCTGCCCCGGAGCCGAAACCCTTATCACGCTGCACGACGCAGCCTGCCTGGGCGACGGAAAACTGGCGTAAACTGGTCCTAATATGTTTTGGTCATGTCCTGGGGCACTACCAGCACAAAATCCGCTTGCTGCTGATGCTCTTTGTCCAGCTTATCCAGCTGTTCCTGGGCCACTGTGCTAAGGGTAAGTACTTTCAGCTTCGGGTTTTGCTGGCGCAGGTAGGCCAAAATGCCGTCGTGGTTATCGGAGTGGTAGGCACCGTTAAGGTGGAGCAGCAAATGGCCTTCGGGGCGGGCCTGATTCAGGAAGTAGGCCATGGTAGCATCCTTGAGGGCCTGAGCCCGGATGATGTTCTGCACGCCCACCGCGTGGGCCGCATCGCCACCAAACATCTTGGCCATATTCTGGTAGCCGGGCAGCGCGAAATCCACTGTCAGCGGCAGCGGGGCCAGCCAGGCTTTTTCGGCGGCGGGTAGCGCATCCAGGGCTTCCAGGCCGCCTTTGGCCACCTGGGAGGCATAGCGGCGCGGCACGTTGGTACCCACCACCCGGAACTTCTGCTGCCGCGCCAGCTGCAGCAGCGGCTTATAGTCGGTGGCATAATTGGGCCAAGGGCGGCTATCGGCTTCAAAGCCTTTGTCGTCCAGCTCACCGGTCGTGTATTGGTCCACGAGGGGCTGCACGTCGCGTTCAAACATTTCCAGGCCCAGCACCAGTTGGCCCTGGCGTAGGCGCAGCAGGTCTTTGGTAAGCTGCAATTCCAGCCAGTGGGCAATGGGGTCATTGTGCTGCTCTCCGAAAAACACCACGTCGGCGGCGGCCAATTCCCGGAGCATCTTGTCGTAGCCGGCGGGTTTACCGGTAGCCGTGAACAGGCGGTAGGCGGGCCGGTCCTGGGCGTGCAGGCTCAGGCTGACCAGCAGCCCGACCAGCAGCATGTATAGTACGCGGTTAATCATCCCAGTCATCCCCACTTGCTGCGGGCCCCATCAGAATCAGCCAGAAGGGCGAACAGACGCTGGGTGGTGGGGCCGTACCACCCAGGGTTTGGGTTTCGTACACCTTACCGTTCACCAGGATATCCAAGCGCAGGTAGCTGCCGGAGCCGGGCTTGGGTGTAGTAGCGCACGTAACCCGGTTCATACTGATAGTGGCCGCCAAATCGTCGTACGGGCTGTAGTCGCCCAGCTGGTAGGTAGTGTCCACGGCTGCCGCGTAGGTGTAGCGCACGGTCGGCTCCGTTTTAGGGCTGGCTGTATTGGTGTCGCGGGTCGTGGTATACTCCATCCCGGCTCCGAGACCCTGCAGCTTTTCGCCCTTCACGCGCAAAGCCACCTTGAACTGCACGGTGTCGTTGAGCTTTTCTACCTCATCCTGGCAGCCAGTGGCCGCCAGCAGTAATCCAGCGGCTCCCAGCCACATGGCGCAGTGTTTTACGTGTGCTAACATGCAGTATAACTAGTAAACGTAACGGCCGAAACCCGACCTGGTATTGGTGCCGAAGATACAGGAATAGCCGACACTAAACTGCCCCGGCTCCTTGCGGGACCGGGGCAGCTACAGCGCAATCTGAGGGGAGGAAAATTTAGACTTTCTAGCCTTTATAGAACAGCCACTTCGACAGCTCGCCGTACGTCACCTTTTTGCCGTACATCAGGATGCCGACGCGGTAAATGCGGGCGGCCAGCCAGATGGTACCGATGAAGCCCACAATCAGCAGCAGCATGGAGAGGCCTAGCTGCCACATGGGCACGCCCCCGAAGGGCAGGCGCATCATCATGGCAATGGGCGAGGTAAACGGAATCATCGACATCCAGAAGGCCACCTGCCCATTGGGGTTGGTCATGAGCGTAGCCTGGGCAATGACGAAGGTCAGCACCAGCGGCATCGTCACGGGCAGCATGAACTGCTGAGTATCGGTTTCACTATCCACGGCCGAGCCGATGGCCCCGAACAACGCCCCGTAGAACAGGTAGCCGCCCAGGAAATAGAACAGGAAGCAGCCCACTATCAGCGGCACATTGATATCGGCAGTTTTCAAGGCTTGGATCATAGCGCCGCCTTCGTTCTTGGTTTCTTTGGCTTTCACGCTTGTGGTAGTGCCAGCCGACTTATTCACCTGCTCCACTCGATTCTGCGCTATTTTCTCGGGACTCACGGAGCCGGTCACTACGGAGGTAATCCCCAACGACAGCAATACCCACAGAGCCAGTTGCGTGAAGCCTACACCAGCAATGCCAAGCACTTTGCCCATCATCAACTCAAAGGGTTTCACGGAGGAAATGACCACTTCTACGATGCGGTTGGTTTTTTCCTCCATCACCCCACGCATGATCTGAATGCCGTAGATGAAGATGAACATGTAGATCAGGAAACCGCAGATGTAGGCCACGCCGGTGCTTACGCCGGTGCTGGAGCTTCGCTCGCCGTCGTCGCTCAGGCTGATGGTCTGCAGGTCTACGTCGGCCTTCATGTTATCGAGTACGGCCCGGTCGAGGCCGGCTTTGCTCAGGCGCTGGGTTTCTACAGCGTTTTCCACGGCCCGCTCAATATCCCGCTGCAACGTCATGCCCAGCCCCTTGCGCGAAAATACCTGGAAGCCTGCTGGCGTGGCCAGATCCAGCGTGGGCACATAAAGCAAGGCGTCGTATTTGGCCTTGTTAAACTCGGTTTTGGCCGTCGCCAAGTCCGGCGATACACGAATGAAGCTGATATCGTCCTTGGGTTCGGGCAGCTTCTGAGTGAACAGCCCGCCGGCGTCGGCCACGGCGACCACCTTGTTGTTATCCGACATGGTGGCAATCAGCACCGGCACGGCGAAGATGGCGGCCGTAATCAGCGGACCCAGCAACGACATGATGATAAAGCTCTTTTTGCGTACCCGCGTGAGGTATTCGCGTTGCGCAATCAGCCAGGTCTTGGACATGGGAATGGAGAAAATTAGATGCGGGAAGTCAGGAGGAAAGAAAAATCAGTTAGCGGCAGAGCCCAGAAACAATTTCTGGCTTCTACCCTTTCACGGCCATTTCCTCCTCCGTGGGCACGTAGTCGGGGTGGGTTTCGCGCACCCGGCGAATGAAGATGTCGTTGATGCTCGGAATCATCTCCCGGAAGGCGTGCACCTCCACGTTGCCCGGTCCGATGAGGTAGCGCAGCAAATCGTTAGGCACGGCCCCGGCGTGCAGCCGGATGATGTCATAGAAGTGGCCGTTTTCGCGCTCCTGGTGCTTGATCACCTCAAAATCGGGGTGCATCACCATCAGGCGGCCCCGGCCCTCCACCTCGTAGGTCTGGGTGCGGTAGGCGTCGCGCACCTCACGCACGGGGCCGTCGAGCACCTTTTTCGAGCGGTTGATGAGGGCGATATGGTCGCACATTTCCTCCACCGATTCCATGCGATGGGTAGAGAAGATGATGCTGGCACCCCGGTCGCGCATGGCCAGAATCTCGTCCTTGAGCAGGTTAGCGTTGATGGGGTCGAAACCCGAAAACGGCTCATCCAGAATCACCAGCTCGGGGTCGTGGACCACGGTGGCAATAAACTGAATCTTCTGCTGCATGCCCTTGCTCAGGTCCTCAATGTTCTTGTCGGCCCAGCCTTTGATGTCGAACCGCTCCAGCCAGCTCTTAATTTTCACGCGGGCTTCCTCCTTCGGAATGCCCTTGAGCTGGGCTAGGTACAGCAGCTGCTCTCCCACTTTCATCTTCTTATACAGGCCCCGCTCCTCGGGCAGATAGCCAATGCGGCCGATGTGGGAAGGGTTCAGCGGCTCGCCCCGGAACAGCACCTGCCCCGAGTCGGCCCCGGTAATCTGGGTGATGATGCGGATCAGGGACGTTTTGCCGGCTCCGTTGGGGCCCAGCAGACCGAAGATGGAGCCTTCGGGCACCACGAGGCTCACGCCATCGAGGGCCGTGTGGGCGGCGTACTGCTTGCGCACGTCGCGGACTTCGAGGATAGGTGTTTTCACAGCGCAGAAAGACAGGTAGATTGTTGATGTAATATTACAGGAACCCGATACAGAAGCCAGCGAAATTCCAACCAACCGGCAATTTGGTAGCCTGAACTGTCGGAAAGGCTACCTGAACGGGTGTTATTCGGGCGCTTCCAGCTCGCGCAGGGCCGCCTCAAGCTGGTCGAGGTGGCGGCCGTAGCGGCGTTGGTGCTCCTTTTTTCCGATGGTGTAGCTAGCGTAGATGACCGCCCCTACTCCTACCCCTACCCCCAGCGCAGTGGCCACATGCCAGTTCCAGGCGGCATGAGCCGGATTCAGGTAATCCAGCACATATTCAGCCCGAACAACCAGTACTATAACGACCAGCATAACCAGGGATACAACGCCTACATAGTCATGCATGCGCATCAGCCGGCGAAATCTGGAAATCCGACTTTTCAGAAAGCTGTATAGACTATCGTTTTGCTGCTCCATTTCCTTGAGTACCTGCAGACGCCGGTACACAATTACCCCCACTACAACCAGCATCAGCATAACGCATACGGCAAACCGTTGCAGGTTCACTTCGTGCCGGCCGAAGATCAATGCATTAAATCCGCTCAGTATAAAGGCCATAATTACCCAGCTTAACTCTTTAGTCGCATTTCTTCTTAGCCGAAATAAGGGATTAGTGGAAGTGGAAGAAGCAAGCATGGCGCGCAGGGTTTGTTCGGTAGTGAAAGAATCAGTGGGATGAGCGGGCGGGGCCTGCCACTTCCGGCGAAAATCATCGAGTTCCATCAGGCAACGAGGGGAAGAAGTTGGCGGAGTTTATCCTGCACGCGGTGCATTTTCACGCGCACATTGTTCTGGGTGATGCCGAGGATATCAGCCATTTCCTCGTAGGTGCGCTCCTCCAAGTACAGCAGCACGAAGGCCTTTTCCACCTGGGAAAGCCGCTCGATGGCGCGGTAGAGTTGGGCCAGATCGTCGGCATCGGGGCCATCGGGTGGCGGGGCGGGCAGATCGGGCACCCCTACCCCGCCGAAGCGGGCTGGCGTGGGAGCGCGGGTGCGGCGGCGCAGATCAGTAATTGCCACGTTCAAAGCCACCCGGTACAGCCAGGTACTGACTTTAGCCACGCCCGGCCGATACTGCGGCCACGCCCGCCACAACTGCAGCACAATCTCCTGGTATAGGTCCTGCCGGTCGTCAGCATCGGCGCAGTACAGGCGCGCTACCCGGCGCAGTAAAGGCTGGTGCTCGTTCAACAGGCGCAGAAAATCCGGGGACGCGGCGGGCATACGGTGGGGAAGTTTGCCGGATATATCGGGAGTTGCGCCCCGGCATTACAGAGCTGCTGCAAAAAAATGCTCAACGTTGGTCAGCACAAAAAAAGCCCGCCCCGCTTTTAGCGGGGCGGGCTGGTCCGGCGCTCCGGAACGAATCCGTGCAATCCGATAAATCCGGGCTTATTGGAAATACTCCTTCACTTTCTCGAAGAAGCCTTTCTCGTTTTTGCCGGGATTAGGCGTGAAGTTGCGGGCGTCGCGGAGCTTTTCCAGCAACTCCCGCTCCTCGTTGGTCACGTTCTTAGGCGTCCATACGCTAAGATGGATGAGTTGGTCGCCACGGCCGTAGCCGTTGATGTCCTTAATGCCTTTGCCGCGCAGACGCAGGATTTTGCCCGGCTGGGTACCTGGCTCCACCTTAATCTTCACTTTGCCCTCAATGGTAGGCACCTCAATACTGGCTCCCAGCGCAGCATCCACGAACGAGATATACTGCTCGAACATGATGTTGTTACCGTCGCGCTTAAGTGACTCGTGCGGCTCCTCCTCAATCTGAATGAGCAGGTCGCCGGGCACGCCGCCGCGCTCCGGAAAGTTGCCCTTGCCGTTCATACTCAGCTGCATACCCTCGGCCACGCCGGCCGGAATGTTAATGGGAATGACTTCCTCATGCAGCTGGCGGCCATCGCCGTGGCAGACGTCGCACTTGCTGGTTACCACTTTGCCCTCGCCTTCGCAGGTGGGGCAGGTCGAGGCACTCACCATCTGGCCGAGCATGGTGTTTACCACGCGCTTTACCTGGCCCTGGCCCTGGCAGGTGCCGCAGGTTTTAAGGTCGGTGCCGTTTTTGGCGCCGGTGCCCGAGCAGGTGTTGCAGGCCACGTAGCGCTTCACCTTAATCTTCTTCTCGACGCCGTTGGCCACTTCCTCCAGGTCCAGCTTCAGCTTGATGCGCAGGTTGGAGCCCTTACGCACGCGCCGGCCGCCCTGGCCACCCCCGCCGAAGAAGCTGCCACCGCCCCCGAAAATGTCGCCGAAGTGACTGAAGATGTCCTCCATGCTGGGGCCGCCACCCCCGCCGTTGCCGCCCATGCCCTGGTGGCCGTACTGGTCGTAGCGGGCACGCTTATTGGGGTCCGAAAGCGCCTCGTAGGCCTCGGCGGCTTCCTTGAACTTGTCCTCCGCCGACGGGTCATCGGGGTTTTTATCGGGGTGATACTTGATAGCCAGCTTGCGGTAAGCCGACTTCAGCTCATCGGCCGCCGCGTTTTTGGCTACGCCCAACACCTCGTAATAATCTCGCTTCGTTGCCATGGTTCTCAGTACAGAGTATTATGTAGTGAGTAGTGAGACAAATACTGCGCAGCTTGACACACCAAGGCATCTCACTACGCAGTACTTACTACTCAATACTAGTTGCCCAACACCACTTTAGCGTGGCGGATTACCTTGTCGCCGAGGTAGTAGCCGCGCTCCACTTCGTCCACAATCTTGCCCTTCAGGTCTTCCGACGGGGCCGGAATCTGGGTAATGGCCTCATGCAGTTCGGGGTCGAAGTCGCCGCCTTTGGCTTCCATCGTCACCAAGCCTTTCTGGCTCAGAGTTTTGCTGAGCTTGTTGTAAATAATTTCCACACTCTCGCGCACGGCCCCGGCATCTTCGGTATCCTTGGTGTGGTGACGGGCGCGGTCGAAGTCATCGAGAACCGGCAGCAAAGCCACCATCAACTCCTGGTTGGCGGTTTTGAACAGGTCGGCGCGCTCCTTGGTGGTGCGGCGCTTGTAGTTCTCAAACTCGGCGGCCAGACGCAGGTACTTGTCCTTCAGGTCGGCCAGCTCAGCTTCGGTTTTAGAGCCGGTAGCCTCCTCCGACGTTTCGGGTGCATCGGTGGTTTCCTCGGTCGTTTCGCCAGCCGTCAGGTCGGCATCTACCGACAGGTTGTCGTCCTGGGGCAGGTTGTTATCGTCAGCCATCTTGTTAAATATTCGTCGAAATGGGTTTTTCACGGGATTTGCCGTTGGGCTAGCA
The DNA here is from genome assembly GCF_000576555.1 of Hymenobacter swuensis DY53. Taxonomy (NCBI): domain Bacteria; kingdom Pseudomonadati; phylum Bacteroidota; class Cytophagia; order Cytophagales; family Hymenobacteraceae; genus Hymenobacter; species Hymenobacter swuensis. Next base: position 943,409 of record NZ_CP007145.1, on the reverse strand, counting down.
ATAAGGCGCAAGGAGTTTGCCAAAGGCACGGCGGCTGTCAGTTTGGCACGGACTTACGGAGTATCTTCCCACCCTCATACCAAATGTTTCCTCCAACCAGAACCTGAGCAGCAAACGATGGAAGTCAGCAAGCACCGACCTGTTTCACCTGCTGAAGCAACTCCTTATCTGCGTTGGTTCACTCAACTCGGACTGGTGCTATGCTCTTTCGGACTGCTCTACCTCCTGTGGGAATGGTACACTATCGGCATTATAGCCGATCAGGAAAAGATTGCCGACTACCAGTTTGAAACGGAATCAATGCTTGGAGAAGGCGGCAGTCATTACACCTCAGCGGCAGCTTACGCGGCGGCGGCACTTCGTACTGCCGTTTTCGTTTGCTTGCCGTTGACTGCTGTGTTTGCCTTGGCAGTCCGAAATGGGACCAGGCGCTTCCAGCTACTCGCCGTGGCGGCCGTGACAGTGGCCGGACTCATCAACATTCTGCTTTAGCAGCTATACTGAATATTACCCCTGCGTGTGCAGCGCCTCCCAGATCAAGTCCTTCAGCTTCTGGATGTTCTTGTTGGCAAGGCTGGAAATGAACACCGTCGGCAGGTCCGTGGGCAACGATGCCCGGATTTCGTCTTCCAGCTCCTCATCCAGCATGTCGGACTTGGTAACGGCCAGTAGGCGGCGCTTCTCCAGTAGCTCGGGGTTGAACTGTTCCAACTCGTTGAGCAGCACGCCGTACTCGGCGTTGATGTCGGGCGAGTCGCAGCTGATCATAAACAGCAGGATAGAGTTCCGCTCGATGTGGCGCAGGAAGCGGGTACCTAGCCCTTTACCCTCGGCCGCGCCCTCAATAATACCCGGAATATCGGCCATCACGAAGGATTTGTAGTCGCGGTAGGCCACTACGCCCAGGTTAGGCGTGAGGGTGGTGAAGGCGTAGTCGGCAATTTTGGGTTTGGCGGCCGATACCACCGACAGCAGCGTGCTTTTGCCCGCGTTCGGGAAGCCCACCAGGCCTACATCGGCCAGCAGCTTCAGTTCCAGAATCACCCACTCGTCAATACCCGGCTCGCCGGGCTGGGCGTACTGCGGGGCCTGGTTGGTGGCCGATTTGAAGTGGTCGTTGCCGAGGCCGCCCCGGCCGCCGGGCGTCAGGATCAGGCGCTGGCCCTCCTCCGTAATTTCCAGCTTTTTCTCGCCGGTTTCAGCGTCGCGGGCTACCGTGCCCAGGGGCACCTGAATGATGATATCTTCACCCTGCTTGCCGGAACGCAGGTTTTCGCCGCCGTTTTCGCCGGCCTGGGCAATTAGGTGCTTCTGGTATTGCAGGTGCAACAGCGTCCAGAGTTGGGTGCTGCCTTCCAGGATAATGTGGCCGCCCCGGCCACCGTCGCCACCATCGGGGCCGCCGTTGGGCAGGCCCTTGGCCCGGAAAAAGTGGTGCGAACCCGCCCCGCCCTTACCTGAGCGACAGTTGATTTTGACGTAGTCGATGAAATTATTGGAAGCCACTTCTGAGAAGTTAGAAATTAGAAGCTAGAAGTCAGAAGCCGATGTGCTCCATTGTTCAGCCTGCAGATCGTGAATTGTCTGAAAAACAGCTGTCATCCTGAGCGAAGCGAAGGACCTTATGCCGGTTGAACGATAGTCGTGGTAACGACTCGCTCAGATGGGATAAGATCCTTCGCTCCGCTCAGGATGACAGATGGTTCTGCCACTACCCAGGCGGGTAGCAGCGGCAAAGTTACGCTTTTACTTCGTCGGTTGCCTGCCGGCTGCCTTCAGTGGCGGCAGGCTGGTGCTGGTCGAGGATGCCACAGATTTGGCCGAAGATGTCTTCGATGGCACCAATGCCGTTCAGGGCGTGGAATTTCTGTTGGGTGGCGTAGTAGCCAGCCACCTGGGCGGTTTCGGTGTTGTACACCGTTACGCGCTTGCGGATTTTGGTTTCGTCCTGGTCGTCGGGGCGGCCGGAGGTTTTGCCGCGCTCCAGCAGGCGTTTCACCAGCTCTTCCTCGGCCACTTCCAGGGCCACCATGCACGATACCTTGGTTTCGTGCTCGGCCAGCAGCCGGTCGAGGCTTTCGGCCTGGGGCACGGTGCGCGGGAAACCGTCGAAGATGAAGCCGGAAGCCTGTTTGTTGGTTTTCAGCGCCGAGCCGATCATGCCAATCACCACTTCATCGGGTACGAGCAGACCTTCATCCATGAGTTTTTTGGCCCGCAGACCCAGTTCCGTGCCCTGGGTAATCTGGGCGCGCAGCAGGTCGCCGGTGGACAAATGAACCAGATTATAGCGGGCAATCAGCTTCTGGCTTTGCGTTCCTTTGCCGGCACCGGGCGGGCCGAAGAGCACGAGATTCAGCATGAGTAGCTAGGGGGGTTACGCGCAAGTACGCGGGAAGGAGAAAACGGGAGGGTTTTGGTAAGATACGCAAGGAACGGGAAAGCCTTTACGCGGACCGGCGAATTTTAGCTGCGCTATCCGGCTCGTCGGGCGTTACACCGCCTTGTATACATCGGGGTAATTGCGGCCCAGCCCGTCGAAATCGAGGCCGTAGCCTACAATAAAATCATTGGGAATGCTCAAGCCTATATAGCGCAACGGCAGTTCGTGCTGCAGGCATTCGGGCTTGAGAAACAGTGTGGCCACTTCCAGCGAGGCCGGCTGCCGGGCACCCAGCGTATCCAGCAGCATCCGCATGGTGTGGCCGGTGTCCACAATATCTTCGAGGATGATGGCGTGGCGGCCTTGGATTTCCTCGGTGAGGCCCAGCACTTCCTTGACTTCGCCGGTGCTGCTGGTGCCTTGGTACGAGGCCACCCGGATAAAGCAGATTTCACAATCCAGGGAAATTTCCTTCAGCAAATCGGCGGCGAACATGAAGGAGCCGTTGAGCACCACCACGAAGAGCACCTGCTGGCCGGCGTAATCCTGATTGATGCGGGCAGCAACCTCGCGGATGGCCGCCGTAAGCTGAGCGGCCGACAAGTACGGTTCGAACTGCTTGTTATGCAGCGAAATATGGTCCGGGTTCATCCGTTTGGGGTTGGGCCGTGGGTGAGCGGGCGGGGCAAAGGTAGCAGAAAAAAGCCGCCCTCCCGGTAGGAAAGCGGCTTCTTGCAATGTGGGTGAATCGTTGCTGGCCGTGGCGTCAGTACCTAGCGGTTGTTCGCGGTAAAACCTACCAGCACCTCCTGACTATCAACCGTCAGCTCGTATTTCACCACCGGCAACTGCTCCGGCTGCTGCGCCACACCCCGTTCGGGCGCGGCAATGTGGGGCGCAATAACCAGCGAAACAATGCTCATGAGCTTGATGAGGATGTTCATGCTGGGGCCAGAGGTATCCTTGAAGGGGTCCCCTACCGTGTCGCCCGTGACGGAGGCTTTGTGTGCCTCGGAGCCTTTGTACTCCATTTTGCCGTCAATCATCACCCCTTTCTCAAACGACTTCTTGGCGTTATCCCAAGCCCCGCCGGCGTTGCTCTGGAACATGGCCATCAGCACACCCGATACGGTGACGCCTGCCAGCGTACCACCCAGCACCTCGGGCCCGAAGGTGAAGCCTACCAGCACCGGCACCACCAGCGCAATAGCACCAGGCAGCATCATTTCGCGGATAGCGGCCTGAGTAGAAATGGCCACACACTTCTCGTACTCGGGCCGTCCGGTGCCTTCCATGATGCCCGGAATTTCGCGGAACTGACGGCGCACTTCCTGCACCATGGCCATGGCGGCGCGCCCCACCGCCGAAATAGCCAGGGCCGAGAAGATGAACGGAATCATGGCCCCCACAAACAGCCCGCCCAGCACGCGGGCATTACTGATATCAATGGATGTGATGTTGGCCGTGCCCATGAAGGCGGCAAACAGGGCCAGAGAGGTAAGCGCGGCCGAGGCAATGGCGAAACCTTTACCGGTGGCGGCAGTGGTATTACCCACGGCGTCCAGGATATCGGTCCGTTCGCGCACTTCCTTGGGCAGCTCGCTCATCTCGGCAATGCCGCCGGCGTTATCAGCAATGGGCCCGAAGGCATCAATGGCGAGCTGCATGGCGGTAGTGGCCATCATGCCGGCCGCCGCAATGGCCACGCCGTAGAGGCCGGCGCACTCGAAGCTCAGGATAATCCCCGCCGCCAGCACAATGATGGGCAGCACGGTACTTTCCATGCCCACAGCCAGCCCGCCGATAACGGTGGTGGCGTGGCCCGTGCTGCTCTGGCGCACAATACTGAGCACCGGCCGTTTGCCCATGGCTGTGTAGTACTCGGTGATGATGCTCATCAGCGTACCCACTACCAACCCCACCAGCACGGCGTAAAACACGCTCATGGCGCTAAAGGTGATGCCCCGGATGGTGAGGTCCTCGGCAGGCAGCATCCAGCGGATGATGAAGTAGGAAGCCACCGCCGACACCAGCACCGACACGTAATTGCCCAGGTTCAGGGCCGCCTGCACGTTGCCACCCTCCTTCACCCGCACGCACAGAATACCGATCAGCGAGGCCACAATGCCCATTCCGGCAATCACCATCGGCAGCAGAATGGGCGAAAGGCCCTGAAACTGGTCGCCGGTGGCTATTACCTCCCGGCCCAGCACCATAGTGGCCAGAATGGTAGCCACGTAGGAGCCGAACAAATCGGCGCCCATGCCGGCCACGTCGCCCACGTTGTCGCCCACGTTGTCGGCAATTGTGGCGGGGTTGCGGGGGTCATCTTCGGGGATGCCGGCTTCCACTTTGCCCACGAGGTCGGCTCCCACGTCGGCGGCTTTGGTATAGATGCCGCCACCCACGCGGGCAAACAGCGCAATGCTTTCAGCCCCGAGAGAGAAGCCAGTTAGTACTTCCAAGGCCGTTTCCATCTCAATGCCGTTGGCCCCGCCGCCTTTGCTAACGACGAAAAGCTGGTAGAACACAATGAACAAGGAGCCCAGTCCCAGCACCGCCAAGCCGGCCACACCCATCCCCATTACCGAGCCCCCCGAAAACGACACGTTCAGGGCCTGGCTCAGGCTGGTGCGGGCAGCTTGGGCCGTGCGCACGTTGGCCTTGGTGGCAATCTTCATCCCGATAAAACCCGCCAGCGCCGAGAAAACCGCCCCGATCAGAAAGGCAATGACGATAACCGGGCTCGACTTCTCGCCGGTGCTTCCCAGATAAAACAGGAAAGCGGAGGCAATCAGCCCGAAAATCATCATCACCCGGTACTCGGCTTTGAGGAAGGCAATGGCCCCATCGGCAATGTAGCCGGCAATAGTCTGCATTTTGGCGTCGCCGGCATCCTGCCGACTCACCCAGCCCGCGCGTAACCAAGTGTAGAGCAACGCCAGTACGCCCAGCACCGGCACTACGTAGAGAATGTTCATCATAAACGGTGGGAATGGAGTTTTGGTGGGGAGAGTAAAAAGCACAAGAGTTGCTGGTAAAATAGAGGTTTTACCAGCAACTCCAACTCTCTGACCCAGAACTGCCTGCGCCGCCGTTTATACTTTGCGGAAATAATTCACAGAAGCCCGCTCCGTAACCCAGTACAGGGCGTAGGCCACCAGTGTTACCAGCGGCAGAGCCAGCCAGTAATAGCGGGCATAGAACACGGTTTCACCCGTGAGGTACACTAGGCCGCCGTAGCAGAGCAGCAGCAGCGGAAAATGGTAGAGGTACAGCGAAAAGCTAAATACACCCAGTTTGTGCAAGCCCCGAATCAGCGGATTCTGCGCGGAGACTTTGCCGGCCAGCAGTGTGGTCATGCTCAGCACGGCCAGCAGCGTAGCCACCAGTCCGGAAATAGGCTTGAGCTTCAGCACGGCCAGCAGCAACAAGGCCCCAAACAGAGCACCCATCAGCAGCAGCAGCAACCAACCGGGCACCCGGCGGGCCCACGTCAGCCAGGGCGTGCGTACCACCGCATCGTAGAACATGGCCCCTACCGCGAAGTAAAAGTTGAACGTCAGCAGGTAATCGATGAACGGGTTCAGCGGACCGTGCTGGGTCCAGAGCAGGCCCACCGCATGTATAGCTATTGAAAGGCCGTAGTATACCCAGATCCGCCAGAACGCCAAGGGAACGGCCAGGTAGAAAATGGCCTCCGGCAGCAACGACCAGTACACGTCGTTGTAGCCGATGTACACCTTATTAACCTGCAAAAAACCTAGCGTCCGGACCACGCCGCCCAGGTTTAGCGTACTCAGCTCATGCCAAGCTTCTGCTAGGGTGGTGTTCAGCTCACGGCCATTATCCGCAGCTACTGCCACCGGAATGCCACGCGCCACGCACCACAGCCCCACAGCCGCCAGTACTGAGGCGAACAGGAACGGTGGGTAGATCCGCACGATTCGGTTGATGTAAAACGCCACCGGTTTCCGGTGCTTACGCAGTTGCGCGTACCGGATAAAAAAGCCCGACAGCACGAAAAAGAAAATCACCATTTCGTAACCGGCCGAGCTGAGCATATCGGCCCCAAAAGCCAGATAATCCAGCGCCCCCCAGGTGGCTCGGGGATGCACCTGTAGGTACTGCCGCCCTCCCGACCACAGGATAAATTTGGCGTGAAAAATCACCACATAAAAAGCGCAGAAGCCCCGCAATGCATGCAGAATATCTAGCTCCTGATAGGTAAGGTGCTGCAAAGGGGCCTTTTCGGCCACCGGTTGGGTAGAAAGATTCACGCCGTATTCTGAACTGTTGATGCCCTGCAAAGGTCTGAGTTTATTCGACAACTACAGTTGCTGCATCAACACCTGATACAATGCCAGCATACTGCTGATGTCGCGCTTATCCACGATTTCGTGCGGGGAATGTACGTTGTCCTCGGGTGCCCCGATGAAGCACCAGTCCCAGGGCTGGGCACCGTGCTGCAGCTCTTTGGCATCGGAGCCGCCGCTGCTTTCCACTTCCAGCTGGTGCGGGATGCCGGCGGCCTCGGCAATACACCTGATGCGCTCCACGTAGCTGCGGCGCGGAATTAGGGAGTCGCGCAGGGAAATAGCCACGCCCTGGCCGGGTCGCACGCCTTCTGTTACCCAGGTGATGTCCGAAATTAGGGCCTGCCGCACCCCGTAGGTTTTGTAGATGTATTTTGCCAGATACGCTACTGAGCCCCCGCCGTGCTCCTCCCAGCAACTGAAGGCCACAATGCCGTCTTCGAGGGTTTCGCACAGGCGCAGCGCGTTCCAGACGCCTAGGCGGTTATCGAGGTAGCAGCTTTGCACCGTTGTTTGAGTTTCCCGAAAGTCACAGTAAAACGTTAGCTCCGTGCCTCGCTCCACGTCACGGTGAAAGTCGTAGCTAAGCGCTCCGGTTTCCTCATCCACCACCAAGGTGCAGTCGATTTCACCTTGCAAATCCCGCCCCACCAACCGGTAGCCGGTTTCTACGTTAGGGCCACCGATGCGCACAAGCTGCCGACCGTAGCGGACCGTAAAGCCTATACTGTCAAGGTGGGCAAACACAGTCGTACGGGGCTTTCCGAATACCAGAATAATGCAATCCTGGAACTCTCCCCCCGCCAGTACGGTTGGCTGGATGCGCCAGCCGGCCTGATGCGTCCGGATGTAGTCAAGTAAGTATTCCGTAAGTGGAGCTTCGTGACCGGAAGGCGCGGAAATCTGACAAAGGGCTTGTAAAAGCTGCATACGTAGTATCTTATTTGTCCAAAACTAGGACAAATGTCCTACTTTAGCTGCCTGTATGGGCGGTGTAGGGCATAATCCAGTTAGTGTTTGTAGCCGCAACTTTAGTATACCTATGCTCCCACGCGTTCAATTTGTCCTGTTGCTTCTCCTGTTGCTGCCGCTGGCAGTCCGGGCCCAGCAACCTGACACTGCTAGGCCCGCTGCCCTACCCGATTCGGTGCGGCAAGTACGCCTGGAAAACGTGGATGTGGCTCCTGCCGCTGTGGATACCAAGGGCTGGCTGCTCATGGATAAGGATATCCAGACGGAACTGGAAGGAGCGGTATATAACCTGTACAATTTCAAGTATGATAAGGCCGAGCGGCAGTTCCGCAGCCTGCGCCGCCGCTACCCCAACCACCCCATGCCCTACTTTCTGCTGGGCCTGAGTACGTGGTGGAAAATTATGCCGAGCGGCATCCAAACGACGCTTTACGACAAGCAGTTTTTCGCCTACATGGATACCACCATTGCCAAGGGGGAAGCCATGTACAAAGCCGATAATCAGAACTACGAAGCCAGTTTTTTCTTGGCGGCTGGTTATGGTTTCGACGGCCGCCTGCACGCCGAGCGCCACGACTGGCGCAAAGCCACCGTCAGTGCCAAGCGGGCCTTGGATTACCTCGACAAAAGCAAAGAAGCTAACGGCCTCAGTCCGGAGTTTCTGTTCGGACAGGCATTGTTCAACTACTACGCCGTCTGGATTCCCGATAATTATCCACTCCTCAAGCCGGTATTGCTGTTTTTCCCAAAAGGTAATAAGCAGCTGGGGCTGCAGCAGCTCCGTAACGTGGCCGACAACGGCTTCTACGTGGGGCCGGAAGCGCGCGTATTCCTGATGCGCATTCTGCTCAACGAAGAAGATAAGCCCGAGCAAGCCATGCCACTGGCCCGCTACCTAGCCACCACGTATCCCGACAACGGTTATTTCCAGCGAATCTATGCCAACATCTGCTTCCGCCAGGGTGAGTTTCGGGAATGTGAGCGGGTAAGCCGGGATATGCTGGAGAAGCTGAACCAGGGCCTGCCCGGCTACGAAGCCAACAGTGGCCGCTATGCTACCTATTTCCTGGGGTATCTGATGCAGAACAGGTATAAGAACTATACCAAGGCCAAGGAATACTACCAGCGGTGCATCGTGTTTGCGGAACTGAATGGGGAAACTAAGTACGGTTTTTACGTGTTTGCCAATCTGGCCTTGGCCCGCCTAGCCGATAAGGCCAAAGATGCTCCGGCAGCCCGCCGCTACTACACAGTGGTCTTGGATAAATCCGAGCGCAAATCGGAGCAGTACCGGGAGGCCAAAGCATATTTGAAGACGAAGTAAGCCCCGCTGCGCATGGAACTCAAAGATCTATTTCTGACGCCGCTATATCTGGGCCTGTTCTATGCCCTAGCCTTCGCCCTGCGCAAGCGCTTTACTAATCCACTTACCCGAAAGTACTTTATTCCTGCCCTCTCAGTAAAGTTTTTGGGGGCTATTTCTCTGGGACTTATTTACCAGTTTTACTACGGGGGCGGCGATACTTTCAATTACTATAACGAGAGCAAAACCATTCACGAAGCTTTTTTTGAATCGCCGACTATAGGCATCAAACTTCTGCTTTCCAGCAACAACGTGTATGATGCATCGATGGCCAAGTATGTGGCCCAGATGCACTGGTTCCACTCGGAAACCGAATACTTTGTGGTAAAAGTAACCGGCCTTTTCGGCCTGTTCTGCTTTCACACCTATTCCGTTATTGCATTGATGTTTGCCTTTGTCAGCTTTAGTGGAGTGTGGGCGTTATACACCACGTTCCTGCGCTTGTACCCACGTCTGTACAAGCAATTAGCCATTGCTGTGTTCTTCGTTCCCTCCGTATTCTTCTGGGGATCAGGCATTTCCAAAGATGCACTATGCATGGGTTCTTTGGGATGGATGTTCTATGCCTTCTATAACCTGCTGGTAGCCCGCACTCAGATGCTGCAGGCAGCTATAGCTATTCTCGTTGCCGGCTTCGTGTTGAAATCGGTAAAGATTTACATCCTCATCAGCTTTATTCCGCCGGTTATGCTGTGGGTCACTACGCAATACAGTGCCCGTATTAAATCGGGGGTGTTACGGGCGTTGGCGATGCCCATCATGATTGTATTGGGAGGAGCTATTGGGTTCATAGTCAGCCAATCAGTAGCAGCGGGCAACCAAAACTACGACTTTGACAAAATTGAGGACCGCGCTACCGTTGCCTCCACTTACCACAATAGTATCAGCCATACAGAGGTTAATAAGGGCCGCGGCATGGGCAACTCCGGCTATGCTATGGAAGACTTTACCGGGCCGCAGGATATTCCCAAAATAGCGCCCAAGGCATTTGTTATTGGTCTGTTCCGGCCTTTTATGTGGGAAGTGAACAACCCCGTAATGCTATTGTCAGGATTTGAGATTCTGTGGATTACGTACCTCACATTTCAAGTCTTTCGTAAAACCGGTTTCCTGCGCACATTTGGGCGAATCGGTAGTACACCACTGGCATTATTCTGCATAATTTTCTCCGTAATATTTGCCATCGGGACAGCTGCTACCGCGGGTAATTTTGGCAATCTGGTGCGCTACCGCATTCCCATGTGGCCTTTCTACGTCACGGGTCTAATGGTTTTGCAGGATGGCATTCCGGTGGCCCGCAAAAAGCGTCGCCGGGTCGTTCAGCCCATACGGCGGCCAGAGCTGACTATTGCTTCGGCTGGCTAGTCAGCCGGGTTGAACATCAGGACCTCAATAAAACGGTTTCCGCCCCAAACAACGAATGCGTTTGGGGCGGAAACCGTTTTATTGAGGTTCTGGCTGGCTTAGTTATACTGTGTCAGAATCACAGTAGCTCAGGTACCAGTTCTTTTCCTCCGCCAGCAACGGTTCATCCTCGGCCTGCATAGCCAGTACCCCAAAGTGCAGTTCGATAGGCCGTAATTTGGGTGGCATGGGATAAAAGCCATTCTGCTTGTGCAGCGCATTGTTAGGCGAGTGTGCAAAGTTCCAGGCTAGGCATGCATCGGCTTTCTGCGCTACCATATCATTGAGGGCAGTGCGCAACAGGGCGTCGCCACAGGCTGGCTGGGCCGGATCGGTAATCAGTTCCATGAGGTAGCCGATACGGCCTCCATGCTTTTCCTTCACCACGTAGATTACGTAGCCAGTCAGCACCCCTTTCTCCCAGTATCCGCGCATCTCATATTTCTCGCCGGGCTTCTGCAGAAACCGCCAGTTGAGGTACTGTGCGTTGCGGGTAACGGCCAGCGGAATGTTGGCCGCAAACTTTTTCCATAGAGTTTCTGCCTGCTCGTCAAACCGCTCAATGGGGCGGATACCTTCTTTGTACACAGAGGGCACGCTCTTTTTACCCCGCCACTGGATATCCGGCAGCACAGCCGCCAAGTGCTTCAGAACCGGTAGGCGCTGCAGGAAATACTTGGTACGCAGCGGAGCTATCATGAAGGGAACTTCGGCTACTTCCTTCCAGCCCAGCCGATTGAAGAAAGCATACGCGGAATTACCGTTCGGAAAGCCATATACCAGCCGGTAATTCCCTTCCCGACACCGGGTGTACACCTGCTGGGCCAGCTTTTTGAACAGGCCCTTACCCTGGTGCCGGGTATCGGTCATAGTATCCAGCGACTGAGCCGCTTTTACTGCCTGTCCCTGCAAGGAAAACGGCACCGGAAACACCGCGTAAATAGCCGCAATTTCCTCGTCGGTGGGCGTCGGCTCCACGGCTACATTTACCAGCAGTTCATCAGCGAAACCAGTGTCGTACTGCCACTCTACCTTATCCAGGGCGCGTGGCGAGTCGTTGCGGTCAAAACATTCCTTGAAGCGCCGGTAATCCTGCGGATCCTTGTGCATGCTTCTGAAAAGCAGATTCTGTTCCATGGGGAAAGGCAATGAATTACGAAAGGGGAAACGAAGCAGGTAGCTATAACTGCGCCGTTCAGTATGATTGAAAAGTAGTGAGTTGCACCTGCGCGTCGTCTTTGAAAACAGGTACCTGCCGAAGTACCTCGAATTCCTGCACGCACTTGGCGAAGAAGGGCTCCCGGGCAGCGGCATCGTGCGGGTAAAGAGCGGCCACGTCGGGTCCCATAATGTAGGGATGCACCATCAACTCCACCACACAGTCATCGGGGGCGGTGGCTACCAACTGACGGAACGTATCAGCCGTCGGAACCACGGCAGCCGGCAGCTGGTGTACCGAAACCAGACAATCATTCGTAGCCACGCTTAGTTGCTTCCGGAACAGGTTGCTCATCTGCTGCAGCACCCATTGTTTGGCATAGCGAGCCGGCCGCGTAAACAGCAAACTGGTCGATAGTTGCGGAGGCGTGGCCAGCCGGACAGGCAGTTTTTGCTGCCGGATGTGAGGCAGGATAGCCCGGAATACAAACGGGTTCATGTGGGTGTGCTGATGCGAATCGGTGTGGGTAGGCGCAATACCTAGGCTACGCAGCTTGGCGAGTTGGGCCGCGAATTCCGCCGCTATTTCCTGCGTTTTCACTTGGCCGCGCACAATCCGGCGCATGAGCGTCCCCCGATCATAAAACTCACCGTTGGCAGCTGTAAGAGAAGGACTGCTCGTAAGCGGCTTTCCTTCCGTAAGGCAGAAATGCAGCCCGATTGCCAAGCCAGGGTTGGCGGCAGCCAATTGGGCTGCTTCCACTGTTCCCGGCATATTTACCATGCAGGTAGTGCTGGTGAGGTTGCCGGCCTGGTAGCAGGCAACAATAGCCGCGTTAACCGAGCTGCAAAGCCCAAAATCGTCGGCGTTGATAATGACTTTGCGCATATATGCAAGCAACGGCTGGATCCATCCAAGGAGCCGGCCAGGGGTAAATCAGGTGAATCAGGCGTATTTCATGGTGGCTTCACCCGTCAGGACGAGCTTACCATCCTGGTTTACGCAGGTAGTTTGCAGAGTGGCAATGTGCTTTTCTTCGTTGAGCGTCAGCACTTCTACCTGGGCGGTGATGGTGTCGTTCAGATACACCGGCTTCAGAAATTTGAAGGTCTGACCCATATAGATGGCACCCGGCCCCGGCAGTTGCGTGCCCAATACGGCACTAATCAACGAGCCATAGAGCATGCCGTGGCTGATGCGCTGCCCGAACAGACTTTGCTGCGCGTACTCCTCATCCAGATGCACTGGGTTAGTATCGAGGGAAAGTTGGGCGAAGGCGCGCACGTCGGCGTCGGTAATGGTTTTGGAAAGCTGGGCTTTCTGGCCGATTTCTAACATAGCGGAGAAAAATGAAGCAGCAAGGTACGGACGCGCCGCCAAGGGAACTATCAGCCGGCAGCCGGCCCGCTTACGCAGCTACCGATGGGCAGTTGCCGACGTGGGGGCTGCACTGGCGGCTATTAGAGGCAAGCTGACACCAGCAGCTGAAAACAGCCGGATAAAATTCTCGGTGTTCGACAGCACGGAATACCGCTCCTGCACTGTGCGCTGGGCGTTGGCTCCCAGGCGGCGGCGCAACTCGGCATCCTCAATCAGCCGGGCCAGGGCCTGGTACCAGTCTTCCTCAGTTTCGCAGAGGAAGCCATTCACGTTGTCGGTCACGATTTTGGTATTCACGCCCACTGGCGAAGCCACAGCCGGAATACCCAACGACATGTACTGCAAGGCCTTGAACCCACACTTGCCCAACGACAACGGGCTGACTTTCTCCTCCAGCGGCATCACGCCCGCGTTGAACTGCACCAAGTCGGCAATTTCGGTGGCCTTCTGCCAGGGCACGTAATCGAAGCTCTTGAGTTCCAGCTGCGGATCCTGGTTGGAGATGACGCGGAACGTGAAGTCGTACTTTTCCTCCAAGCGGCGCAGCACGGGCAGCAACGAAGCCAGATACACCATGTTGGAGTGCGTACCCGTCCAGCCCAGCACTACTTTTTCGCTGGTTTGCGGGTTGGTACGGTTATGCAGGTGTACCGTGTCGATGGTAGTGGGGTTGAGCACCACGCTGGGGTTGAACTGCCGGGCGTAGTCGCAGAGGAAGTCATTGCCGCAGCTCACCTTGTAGCTCCAGCCACAGATGGAAGCCACTTTGCTGTGCCACTTCACAATGGCGGCCATCTGGTTATGCTTCGAGGTGAGGGCCATCCAGATGGCATCGTCGAAGTCGTAGATGATTTTCTTGCCCAGCAGCTTGGCCACAATCCACTCAAAAACGGGCGGACCGATGGGCGTTATTTCCCGGTGGATGAACACGTAATCATAGCCGGGCACTTCTAGCATGTGTTTCACACGCCGTCCGAAGCCCTTCACGATGCCCCAGATTTTGGCGGCCTGATGCCCAGGCTTGTATAAAATTCGCCAGGTAGCCAGATCGAGGAAGGAACGCTCGGTGTACGCAATACCCCGTTCCCGCAGAGCCGGGAAATACTGCTCAAACCGAAAACGTTGCGACGGTGCCTCCCCGGCCGGGTACGGGGTCAAAAAAAGAATCTTCATTCGAAAAACATACCTGATAATAGTCCGCAGACCTGAGTAGCCGGCTCACACTCAGCCGGTACAGAATGGGGTCTTCTTACGATACCCCGCCACAAAAGTACGAAACTATTCCCGCGTCCTGCGGAGCCGTCAGGCACGCTGCCACGCCGGAGTGGCTATATTTGGCCCTATTTACCCTACTCCATGCCTGCTCACGTCCCGCTGCTTTCCGTTGTGATACCTGTGTATCGGGCCGGTGCGGTGCTGGCGGTACTGCTACAACGCCTGCAGCAAGCCCTGCAGCCGCTGACAGAAGCGTATGAAATTGTGCTGGTAGACGATGCCAGTCCTGACCCCGCCGACTGGCCGCTCGTGCAGGCGTACGCCGCCCAGGACACCCGCGTACGGGGGCTGCGTCTGTCGCGGAATTTTGGCCAGCATCATGCCCTGACGGCCGGTCTGGAAACCAGCCGGGGCGAGTGGATAGTGGTGATGGACTGTGACCTGCAGGACCAGCCTGAGGAAATTCCGCGCCTGCTGGCTATGGCCCGGGAAGGTTATGAAGCCGTGCTGGCTCGTCGCGGCCACCGCACCGACACAGCCCCTGTACGGGGCGGTTCGCGGTTATTTTACCAGGTACTGGCCTACCTAACCGGCGAACCACAGGACCCCGAAATCGGCAACTTTGGCATCTACCACCGGCGGCTGATTGATACGGTATTGCGCCTGCGCGAAAGCACGCGCTACTTCCCTACCATGGTGCGCTGGGCCGGGTTCCGGCAAACTACGCTGGCGGTTACCCACGGAGCGGGCAGCCGGCCTTCCTCCTATTCTTTGGCGCGCCGCCTGCAGCTGGCCCTCGATATTCTACTGACGTACTCCGATAAACCCCTGCGGCTGGCGGTGTATTTTGGGTTGTTACTTTCGGGTGGTGCCTTTCTGCTGGGCCTTATAATGATGGGCCGCTACCTGCTGGGCCAGATTACGGTGCCCGGCTACGCCAGCCTCATCGTGTCCATCAGCCTGTTTTCGGGCATTATTATCTCGGTGCTGGGCATCGTAGGGCTGTACGTGGGCAAAACGTTTGAAGGCGTGCGTAACCGACCGCTGTATGTCGTAGCCGAAACCACCACGCCTGCATGATTCCCACTCCCCTGCCACCCGATTTCATTCCTTTCAACCAGCCGCACCTGGCAGGACCGGAACTGGAGTATATCCGGCAAGCGGTAGCAGCGGGCAAGCTTTCCGGCAACGGCTGGTTTACCCAACGGTGCCAGCAGTTTTTCGAGCAGCAGTACGGTATCCCTAAAGCGTTGCTGACTACCAGCGGCACCGATGCTCTGGAAATGGCCGCGTTACTGCTCAATATTCAGCCCGGCGACGAGGTAATTGTTCCCAGCTACACGTTCACCTCCACGGCCAACGCCTTTGTCCTGCGCGGGGCTCGTATTGTCTTCGCCGACAGCCTGCCCGAGCATCCTAACCTGGATGTAGCTTGCCTGGAGGCCCTCATTACGCCCCGCACGCGGGCCATCGTGCCGGTGCATTACGGCGGCACGGCCTGCAACATGGCCGGGATTATGGCCTTGGCAGCGCAACACGGTCTGTGGGTGGTGGAAGATGCTGCCCAGGCTATTGAGGCTACTTACCACAACCGGCCACTGGGTACCTTCGGGCACCTAGCGGCGTTTTCCTTCCACGAAACTAAAAACCTGAGCGCCGGGGAAGGCGGTCTGTTGGCCGTCAACGACCCGGAGTTGGCCGCTCGTGCCGAAATCATCTGGGAGAAAGGGACCAACCGCGCTGCCTTCGCCCGGGGCGAGGCCGCCCGTTATGAGTGGGTGGATGTGGGTTCCTCCTTTCTGCCCTCCGAACTGAACGCAGCGTATCTGTGGGCACAGCTGGAAAACCGGCAGGCTATTCAGCAGCAGCGGCAACGGCTATGGAAAACGTATGAGTCGGCCCTGACTCCGCTGGCAGCCGCTGGCTGTTTTCAGTTACTCCCGGTTTCTGCTGAAGGCCAGCCGAACTGGCACCTGTTTGCGTTGCTCTGCCGCACGGAAACCGAACGGGAAGCGCTTCTGGCATATTTACGGGCCCGGCACATCCTAGCGGTTTTCCATTACCTGCCGCTCCACAGCAGCCCTTACTACACCGCCCGGCACGACGGACGCCCCCTCCCCCACGCCATCCGTTTCGGCCAGACGCTTGTGCGACTTCCGCTCTACCATGATCTGCACCCGGAGCAGCAACAACGAGTAGTGGCCGCTATTCACGCATTTTATCAGTCCTCCGACTTCCTTCAGATAGCTAGTTAAGCACCTCGGCATACAGCCGGCCGAGTTGCTTATAGCTGGATTCCGGCCGGAACTTGTGGCGCACGAACTCCCGGCCGGCGGCGGCGAACCGCTGGCGCAGCCCGGCATCGGCGGCCAGTTGCAATAGGGCCTGCGTCATAGCGGGCACGTCGCGGTTGGGTACCAGCAGGCCGGAGCGGCCCGACTCGAACAGTTCGGCGGGTCCCCCGCAGTCGGTGGCAATCAGGGGCGTACCGAAATACAGGGCATCAAGGCAGGTGAGCGAAAAGGACTCCGACTCGGAGAAGTTCAGCACGATATCGGCCTGCTTGATGGCCGCTTCCACATCCTGCACGAAACTGCCGAACGTCACGACTTCCTGCAGGCCAGCGGCGGCTACGGCCGTTTCCAGCTGCTGCCGATACGCGCGGTTTTTCTCCAGGCCCATGTCGCCGCCGGCAAAGTGCAGCCGCAGGTTGGGCTGCTGGGCATATGCAGTTTTGAAGGCCTCCACGGCAAAATTCTGGCCTTTGCCGGGAATGTAGTTGCCCAGAAACAGCACCCGCACGCTCCCATCGGGCCGGGGCGTGAGGTCGGTGGGCGGATATTTTTCGCCCTCCGGTACCGGATCGAAAATAACGCTGATGTGCGGCAGCGGCTGAAAATACGAATACACCGCCTGCGACACGCACACCACCCGCTGGGCCAGATGCTCGGCTACCCAGCGCCAGGTGCGGGCCAACGGCTGCATCTGGGTGTGGGGCAAAAACCGCACGTGCGTAATTAGCGGCCGGCCGGTGAGCAGCCGGGCTACTACGCCGGTCAGGTTGTAGAAGTCGTTCATGTGGATGGCCGCCGCCCGCTCCCGGCGGACTAGCGCGGCCAGCCGCCAGCCGTTCAACAGCAGCATGGGCACGTACAGCAGCAGGTTACGCACCCGCTTGCTGATTTCCACGAACGGCAACTCCTGCACCCGGTAGCCCGCTGCCTCCAGCACGGGGCGGCCCCGGCTCCCGGTGGGCAGCACGTACACAAACTCGTACTGGTCGCGCAGCCGGTCGGTAGCGTTGCGGATGGCCATGAGGGCCCCGGTTACGGCCGTGGAGTTATCGGCAATGAGAATAATGGGCTTGGTAGTCAGCTGAGGCATTAGTTCGCGAGTACGTCTTCGAGTACGGCCACCCACTGGCGGAAAATCTTTTCCCGGGTGAAATCCTGCATGCGCAGGCTGGCCAAGCGGCCCAGCCGTTCCCGCTCAGCTTCGTCGCCGAGCAGCTGGTAGAGCATTTCGGTCCACACGCGCTGGTCGGCGGCCAGCGTGGCGGGCTGGTTGAGCATAGGCATCAGCATTCCGAACTCGGCCTTTTCGGCGGCCCGGATGCCGGTGCGGGGCGTGCCGGTGCTGGGAGCCAGAATTTCGCGGGGCCCGGTGGGGCAGTCGGTAGTTACGGCTGGGACACCGCAAATCATAGCTTCGCCGAGCGCCATCGGGAAGCCTTCCCAGGCCGAGGGAAACACGAACAGAGAAGCCGGCCGGATGTACTTGAACGGGTTCTGCTGGAGGCCCAGAAAATACACGTCGTAGTCGGGCGTGAGGGCGTCCTTGTTCCAGGCTTCGTACACGCGCAGACCCAGTTGGCGGGCATGGCGGGTAAGGTCTTCGCGCAACTCCCCGTCGCCTACGAACACCAGCTTGGCCGGCCGCCGCTTGATGAGGGCGGCAAACGAATCGAGCAGCGGGGCCTGGTTTTTCTGGATGGTGAGGCGGCCGGAGGTGACGAGGACCGGCGCGGCATCGTACACGGCCTGCTCCTGGACCGTCAGCGGCTCCCGTGACTTCGCCTCAATCTGGGCTACCTCGAAGAAGTTATTGATGGTGACCAGCTTTTCGGGTTTCACCCCGAAACCCTCAATCAACTCCGGGTTGATGTCGCGGCTCACCGTCACGATTTTATCGGCGCGGTTGTAAAGGCCGGGCATGAGCACTTTCTTGCGCAGCCAGCCCACCAGGCCGGTTATGTTGCCGTCGTGCAGCTTGGAGCCGTGAATGCAGAGCACCACTTTCTCGGAGCCTTTGCTGAGCAGATTCACGTAGTCGGCGCCTTCCAGGTGACTCACGCACACATCGGCGCGCAGGCGGCGCTTGAGGGCCCGCAGCCGCCCGATGCGGCGGCCGAAGTTGCGGATTTTATCAGCCGGACTGCCGCCGCCATCCACCTCCAGACTCAGCATTTCATTGCCGCTGGGGTACATATTGCCGCCTTCTATGTTGAATACGGCCTCCGTGACGTGGTAGTGCTTGGCCAGTTCCACGCTGTGGTCGTGGAAAACGCGCTGCGCCCCGCCCAGGCCCAGGTTCGAAATCAGAAGGAGCAGGTTGCGGGCCGGCTTTGGGGAGGCAGGTGTACTCATGCGGATTGGGGTTGGGCGGCGCGGGCCTGCTGGAAAAGGTCTTCGTAAGCGGCCAGACAGTGCTTCATGCGGAATTTCTCGAAAGCCAGGGGCGCGCGGTGCTGATGCTCAACCAGCAGCGCCGGCTGCGTCAGGTAGGCGCGCATGGCTTCCGTGAGTTGGTTGGGGTCGGTGAGCTGCCAGTTGGCCTGGTCCAGCACTACCCCAGCCAGACCAGCCTCGGATTCCAGCATGGCCGGCACCTCACCAATGCGACTGGCAATAACGGGCTTGCCGCACGAGAGGTATTCGGCAATGGAGTTGGGCAGGCTTTCGGCGTGGAAGTAGCTAGGCAGCAGCCCCACATCGAACAAATCAACCCAATCAATGGGGTTGCGCGAGAAGCCCGTGAAGTGAATCCGCTCGTGCGGGTGCTCGGCGCGCAGTTGGGTGAGGTAGTCACTCTCCCCTACCAGCACCAGATGCAGCTCGGGGTGGGCAGCCTCCAGGGCCAGAAATGAGTTGACGGCATGGGCCCAGCCTTTCTCCGGAATGCCCCGCGCTACCATCCCGAACACTTTGGCTTCGGCCGGAATACCCAGCGCGGCGCGGGTGTGCTGAGGCTTTTCGGCCGAGAACTGGCCGTCGAAGCCGTTGTAGATTTTGCGGTTCAGCAGCTTATTCAACGGCCGGACGCCCTGCTGTTCGAATATTTCCAGGTTTTTGGCTGTGAGATACACCACCGCTGCCGCCTGCTGCAACGCGAAGTTGCCCTTGGGCGTGACTTCCGGCGCGTCGGTTTTGTGCAGAAACAGCTCGTAGCAGCCATGCATGGTGATGACCAGCGGAACCGCCAGCCCCTGCACCGCCTTGGCGGCCACGTAATCGGCCTTAATGGTGTGGCTGTTAACCACGTCGGGTTGCAGGCGCTGAATCGTCTGGCGCAGGTGGCGGATAACCTGCTCCTCCCGCAGCCAGTCGGGGCGACCGAGGCGGCGGCCCAGCCCGGCGGCTTTGCGCAACACCGCATCCAGTCCCGGCGACGCGGCTCCGTAGGAAACCACCGGCACATCCGGGGCCAGTTGCCGCACCAGGTTCTGGTTAACCAAGTGCGCGTACTGGTCATACAAATGCACCTGGTGGCCGGCCACGTGCAGGGCCTGGGCCAGGCGTAAGGCAAAAGTCTGGGCGCCACCGGTGCGCAGATCTTCCAGAACGATGAGGATTTTCATAGCCTTAGGAAACAGCTGGGGCCGCCGGGAGTTCCGTGAGGCCATACACGCGCCCGGGGTGCTGGTTATTCAACATCCGCTCCACGGCCGCTTCCACGGCTGCTACATCCACC
The DNA here is from genome assembly GCF_000576555.1 of Hymenobacter swuensis DY53. Lineage (NCBI taxonomy): Bacteria > Pseudomonadati > Bacteroidota > Cytophagia > Cytophagales > Hymenobacteraceae > Hymenobacter > Hymenobacter swuensis. Next base: position 923,247 of record NZ_CP007145.1, on the reverse strand, counting down.
GGGTATTCTTTACCGTCGCGCATGGTACCGCCCACAATCACATCGTAGTACTTCAGGCCCATCGTGTAGGCCTGCCAGTAATACAGCGGCTGCAGGTAGTTGCCGGGCATTATTTCGATGACGTGGCTGTGGGCGTAGTTCATGAAGAACTGCTGGATCATGCCGGCCCCGTGCAGCGCTACTAAGTACTCAGTCTCCTGAAATAATTGGGCCTGCTGCTCGATAGTGAGGTTTTCGGCAAACATTTCCTCGAAACCGTGGCGCTTGAGCATGTCCACCACTTCCCGCTCGTTGTCGAGGTAGCGGCCGTAGCGGTTCCGGTCCCGGTTCAGGAATACCTTGCGCCAGGGCTTTACGTCGGGCATGGCGTACAGCTCGCGCATAGTGCGCCAGGCGGCCGGACTGTAAGGCGCGGTTTGCAGCTTGTAGAGCTTTTTCACCTGCACCCACTCCTGGTCTCCCACCACGTACCAGTTCAGCTGCCGCAACTGGGTGCTCCGTTGGTACAGATACTGAAAATACACTGTGTCGTACATCTTCTTGGTGATGAGCACGGGTGTATCCAGCGGCAGCTTGCTGCGTTCCAGCTGTTGCAGGCTGATGAGGGCATCTACCAGATGGTGGAAGTAGTTGCGCGTTGCCGAGCCATCATACCAGATGGCCGTGGCCAGCTGCGTGGTTTTGCTCGGCCGCAGCAGGTAGGGCAGAATGTACGGGTACTGCCGGTCGTGCTTGTACACCACGGTTTGCTCCACCACTTCCCGCCCCGCCCGAATGCCCAGCAGCCGTTCCGGCTCTAGCAGCACATCGTCCACTTCCACCACAGAACTTTCCTGCATAGTCCAGCGCTTGTTGTCCTCGGCAATGAACTTGGTGAACACCGGATCGGCGAACTGGGTGGGCACGTTGGCAAATACGTCGTCGGTTTCGCGGTACAGGTAGCGGAAGCCCGCGCCTTCGGCCCGGTTGGTCCAGTAACTGGCTGCCGCCTTGCGGCCCAGGCCGGTACGCCAGAGTACGGTACGGGTGGCTTTGTTGAGGAAGCTGGAAACGGAGGTCATAGCAGGCGAGAAAACGGCCGCGTGAGCGGCCGTTATGGTTAAGATTGAACGAGCAGGTAGCGGCGGAAACGCAACGGCACGTATTCGCCCATCGGCTTGCGCAGGTACACCAGCCACACGAATATGCCCATTAGCAACGACACGACTGCCCCGATAGGCAGGAACCACAGCCAGTTATTGAAGAACGGTACCGCATCCAGCGCCCTGATCAGAAAGTAAATGGCTATGCCTGCCGCGCTGACACCCACCGTAGGCCCCAGAATAGGGCGTACCAAGGAATCCATCATCGAAATTTCGAGGTGTTTGCGCAGCAGATACGGCACGTACCACACCGAGGTAAACAAAGCAGCCAGAATGGTACCGAGCAAAATGCCACTCATGCCCATCTTGTAACCCAGCCCAATGGACAAGACCAGGTTGAGGGCGGCTTCTATCATGGCGGCGAAGCTCAAAGGGCGGGCAATGCCTTTGGCGTTCAGAAAAAACACCCCGGTACGGGTGATAGTCTGCTGCACCATGATAATCAGCGCCAGCACCAGCACCTGCTGCCCGGCAAAAAAATCAGGCCCTACCCATAACCGGATAAACCACTCATCCAGGGCCAGCATTAGCCAGAACGCCGCCAGACTCATCACCACAATCAGCAGCATCATGCGGTGGAAATACACGCGGGCCCGGGCGGAACCTTCGTGCACCACAATTTCGGCTACGGCAGGCAGCGCATTTTCGGTCACGCGACCCAGCAGGTTCATCCCTACTTCCGGAATCCGTACCGTAAGCGAAAACACGGCCACTAGTGTCAAGGAAAGCACCTTACCAATTACCAGCCGGTCGGTGTACAGAATAACCTGCGTTGCCAGTCCGTGCAGAAACATAAAGAAGCCGTAGCCCAGCATGGAGTGTGTCAGGGCCTTGTCGTAGAACTTGGGGCTGATGCGCACGTTGGGATAGTACCGCTTCAGCAGCCAGATCTGTACTACGCCGTTACCGAACAGCTGAAACAGGTTGGCATACACGAAGGTCCACAGGCCCACACCGCGCCACAGTAGCAGCAGTGTCAGGCCAGTGGTGAGCAGGTTGACGGCAAAGATGGGCGTGGCAATGAGCGCCTGCCGATGATGGGCAAAGAATATACCGCCCAGACCACGCTGGATGAACTGTCCGCCCACGAGCAAACTCAGGGTAATGACGATGGGCACGGCCGGGGCAGCCAGTTCGGGCCGCAGGTCGTAAGCTTTGGGCAGCAACGGCGCCAGACTAATCCCCAGAACGGCCACCAGCAGTCCGAATCCCGCCGCCACTAGCACCCCCGTCGACATAATGCGGTTCACCATCAGGCGGTTGTGCTCATCGTCGCCCCGGTGCAGAGCCAGGTTGCGGATGACGGCCGAGGAAAGACCAAAGTCAAACAAGGCCAGATAGTTAACAATCTGAAAAAAGATAATAGACAACCCATAGGCATCCTTATCCAGGTATTTTACCATCAGAGGTGTGCTGACGATAGACACCACCATCGAAATGATGGTGAAGGCCTGCGTCGAGACAGTACCCCAGAAGGCAGATTTGGTACGGGAAATTTCAGCCATGAAAAACTACTGGTAACAATCAGAAGCCCAACCGGACCTCAACGGCCCGTTGCGCGGCGCAGGGCCGTGTATTTTACGCCAAGCCGCGCCATCAGCCAGAATAGTGCCGTTTTGGGCAGGCGGGTTTCTTGGAAGGCAAACCACAGGCGGGCTGGGGCTTCCGGCCCCTGGCTGGCGTAGTAATGCTCGGCATGATCCGCCAAGCTGTGCCGGGCAGCGGCCCACTCTTCCGGACCTTCAAAATAGCCTTTCCGGTAGATCCGGAAATAAGTTTCGTTGAGGGCTAGTTTGTTAGTATGAATAGCCGAACGGTCATGTACCCGATACGCTCCCAGTACCGCCGGCAGGTAAGCAAAATCAAAGGAGCGGGAAATGCGCAACCACATATCCAAGTCCTCTGAAAACAGCGTCTCATCATGCGGCCCCACCGCTTCTAATGCCTCCCGCCGCACAGTGGTGGTAAGCGTAGGCAGATACAGCCCCCGTAGCAATGGCACGATCAGATTGCCTTCGGGTGGCGAATCAGCATAAGTCGGATTAAAGTAGCGCAGGAAGCTAGGTGCTATTTCCTGACCGGTAGCATCAATCAAGCGGCAATCAGCGTATACAGCGCCGCATTTTGGGCCCCGGCGGTCAAATTCCGCAACCGTCTGCGCAATAAGGTCCGGATCAAGCACATCATCGGAACCCACCAGCGAAACGTATTGCCCGTTTGCTAATTGGGTGCAGTCGCTGAATGTGCGGACTACGCCCTGGTTTTTTTCGTGCTGAACGAAGATGACCGGATAGCCGGTTTGCTTGATCCAGTTTTCTATTACTTCAGCAGAATCATCAGTAGAGCAATCATCCACCACAATCAGCTCAATTGCCGGATAGGTTTGCGCCTGTACGCTATCCAGTAACGTTACTAAATAGCGTGCGTTGTTATAAGAGCCAATACCAATACTGACAACGGGATAATTCATCATTTACAGACTTTCTGGAACTAGGCCATGCGCAGCTTCACGATAGCGCCGGCCCGTAGCCGGCGACACCCAATAGCCGGACTCCTCGGCCGCCACTAGTTTCTGCCCCTGCTCATCGATCCAGCCATGTTGCCGGGCGGGGTTACCGTACACCAAAGCATAATCTTTCACGTCCCGCGTAACCGCCGAGGCAATGCCGGTAAGCGCGTAGCGCCCCACCGTGACGCCCGCCAGAATAGTGGAATTGGCACCCAAAGAGCAGCCATATTTGAGAACGGTTTTAGCCAAGACAAAGTCCTTGTTTTTACTACGCGGCCGTACATCATTGGTGAACACCACGTTAGGACCAATGAATACATTGTCTTCGGTTGTAATACCAGTCCAGAGGTAGACGCCGCATTTAAGCGTCACGTTGGAGCCGATTACCACCCCGTTTTCAATGAAGCAATGGTCGCAGATATTGCAGTCTGCGCCAATCCGAACTCCATCTAGTACGTGCACAAACGCCCAGATAGTAGTTCCGGAGCCAATGTCTTTGGTATCGACTATAGAGCTGGGATGAATGTAATAAGGCGTTTTATCGGCCATAGGAAAGGCTTACTGAGTGATAGGGGGCAATGCGCGGAACACCTCGTAGTCACGGATGTAATCGGCTTCCTGGTATTCTTCTGAGGCGAGGCTAAGCAGCACTGCGCCTTCGGTAAAGGTCATCGTGTGCCAGCACAACCGAGGTACCAGTAACCCTTGGCTCGGGTCCGTCAACTCTACGGAAGCCTTATGGCCACCGGGCCACTCCAACTCAAAGCGGATAGAACCACTCACCGCAAAAATCAACTGGTCCAGCTCATAGTGCGCGTGATGGCCCCGGACAATAGTAGTAGGCGTCAGGTAAGTCCAGTAGACACGCTTAACAGGGAAGGGTAAAGCCTTATTTTCTGCTATGCTGAGAAAGCCGATGGAATCATCGCCTAGCTTTTTAAGCGGAAATAATTGGGGAGTAGGCACCATGATCTAATTAAAAAACGACCGGACTGCTTCGGCAACTACCAGTACGTGCTCCTCCGTCATGCCGGGCCACATGGGCAGGCTGAGGCTGGTAGCGGCCAGTTCTTCCGCAATCGGGTATTGGCCGGCTGTCATCTGCAGGTGAGCATACGCCTGTTGCAGGTGCGGCGGCACCGGATAATGAATGAGCGTACCAATGCCCTGCGCCGTCAAATGCTGTTGCAAAGCGTCGCGGCGGGCCGTGCGTACTACGTAGAGGTGGTAGACGTGGGTACTACCGGCAGCAACTATGGGCAGTTGCAGCCCCTCGACACCGGCCAGCAATTCTGTGTACCGGGCAGCTACCTGCTGGCGCTGGGCAGTCCAGTCGGGCAAGTATGGCAGCTTCACCGATAGCACGGCCGCCTGCAATTCATCGAGCCGAGAGTTATAGCCGATTACTTCGTTGTAGTATTTCTTCTGGGAGCCGTAGTTGCGCAAGCTGCGCAGACGCTGGGCTACTTCGGCGTCGTTGGTAGTAATGGCTCCACCGTCGCCGAGGGCACCCAGGTTTTTGCCGGGGTAGAAGCTTGTGCCGTTGGCGTTACCGAAGCTGCCGGTCACGCCCCCATCGGCGGTGGCACCCTGGGCTTGGGCGTTGTCTTCCACCACCACTAGGTTATGGCGGCGCGCAATGTCCATAATGGCCGTCATCTCACAGGCCTGCCCATACAGGTGTACCGGCATGATGGCTTTGGTACGGGGCGTAATGGCGGCTTCAATCAGCGCCGGATCGAGGTTGTAGGTAGCCGCGTTTGGCTCTACGGGCACCGGCGTAGCGCCCACGAACGATACTGCCAGCCAAGTAGCAATGTAGGTATTGGAAGGCACGATTACTTCGTCGCCGGGGCCAATGTTGAGTGCAATGAGGGACAGATGTAGTGCATCCAGTCCGTTGGCCACGCCAATGCAGTTTTCTACCTGATTAAAAGCCGCATACGCCGCTTCAAAATCGGTTACGGACTGGCCCAGTACGTACCATTGGCTATCGTAGACACGAGCAATAGCAGCCAGCACTTCTTCCCGGATGGGATGATGCTGGGACGAGAAAGAGAGGAAGGGAATCTGCATGGGCGGTTAAAAATCGGAGGGCAAAGGTACGGGATTGTCCGGCCAAATCAGGAATGCGCAAGCGGTAACCCTGTATCAACCGGCGGCCAGAGCTTACGGTTTACCAGCTCTCGGCGGAGTTGCGTAGCCCATTGGTCCCAGTTTAAAACAGTTTCGTAGCGCTGCCGGGCGGCGGCCCGCATCTGCTGATAGGTGGCCTCATCCTGGAACAGTGCCAGAATAGCCGCCGCAAAATCCGGGCCGGTAGCGCTCAGCGGCAGCATCAGCCCGGTTTTGCCCTGCTCCACAAAGCTGGCAATTCCGCCGACGTCGGTCGTTACGACGGGAAGCCCGAAAGAGTTGGCATCCGCGAAAGCAATAGCCGCGCATTCGGCCCGGGACGGCAGGATAAAAAAGTCCGCCGTCCGGAAGAGCATATCCAGCCGGGCTAAGTCGGCCGGCTCGCCCATGTTTAGGTACGGAATAGTGGTGAAGCCCGGGTGCTGGTATCGGGCCGCCTCATGGACCGGGGGCGCGCAGCCTACCACCGTCAGCGTGGCGGGCACACCCATTTCGTTGAGGGCCACCATGGCATCGTAGGCAATGGCCCCGCCCTTGCGGCCCCACTCGCCGCCCAGCAGAAACAGCCGGCACTCGGCCCCACGGACCTTATCGGCCACTTCCGCGCGCACAGGCGGCGACGGATAATTGGCTCCGAACGGAATGACTACCACTTTAGCCGGATCGGCACCGTAATCTTGAATAGCTGACTGGGCGGCCCACTCAGAGGAATAGCAAACCAGCGAAGCTGCGTCGAGGGCCCGCTTTTCAATGTGGTTCAGTTCCTGCTTCGATACATTCAGCAGCCCCATCAGGCCGGGGTAGAAGTCGATCAGCTGCCGCAACGTGGAGTCCTCGATGTAGACAATTGGGGCCGTGGTGCTCAGATAAGCAATTTCCGTGAAGGAAGCCGGAGCCAATAACAAATCAAACTGTTGAGCCTGGAGCTGGCGGGCAAACCGACGTGCATACAGCCGCGACAACACGACGCTCCAGGCATGATGGTAACGCTTACCGGTGAGGGGCGTAATCAGGTGTTGGTTGAGTTTATTGCCGATGCGGATTGGCCAGGTCATGGGCACTGGCCCCAGCGCCGTTACCGGCCCCAGCACCCGTTCGGCCGCCCGGAAGATGGAGTAGTGTACTCCCGACCAGGACCGGCGGTTCAAGGGGTCGGTACTGGTGAGAAAACCAATGCGGGGCAAAGCAGGAAGGTTCGCCATTACTCTGCCGCTTGGCCCTGCAAGGGCATATTGATAGGCTGGGCAGAGGCCATCCAAGCCCAGGTGCGCGCTAGTCCGGCCGTAATGCTCACTTGCGGCTGCCAGCCGGTGGTGACACGCAATTTACTGCAGTCCAGAATGTTGGCGGGCACATCAAAAGGGCGGACGGGCTGCCGGAGCAGGTGCATGGGCCGGCCCGCTGCTGCTGCCAGCGGAACCAGCAAGTCCAGAATCTGTCGGTTGGTTAGGCCTTGGCCGCTGCCCAGATTATACACCTCGCCGGGCAGGCCGCCATCCAGCGCCGCTACAATACCGGTAGCCATGTCCGCTACATGCAGGTAGTCGCGCACGGTGCCCTGCTCCCCGAATAAAGTTAGGGACTTGCCGTCGAGAATAGAGGCAATGGCGGTGGCCACAAAGCCCTGCCCGCCATAGGGCCGCTGCCCTTCACCGTACGCGTTGGCAGGCCGCACGCACACGATGGGCAGCTGCCGGGTTTCAAAGTACATGTGCGCGTATTTCTCCAGCGCCAGCTTGGTGATGCCGTACGGGGACAGCGGCAGCGTCGGGTGATTCTCGGTAATGGGCACGGCCGGGGTACGGCCATACACGGTGCCGCCCGAAGAAATCCACACGAATTTGCGCAGATGGGTCATGGACGCGGCCAGCTCAAACAGCCGTACGGTTTCGGGCACGTTGACCAGAATATCGTTTACGGGGTCCTGGAAGCTGGTGCCGGGACTGGTGGCATAAGCTAGGTCCACCACTTCGGTGGCGGCCTGCAGGGCTTCGCGTACTACGCTTATACCGGCGTCGGGTGCGTTTTCCAGGTAGCGGACTCCGGCCGGTAGATTCACCGGCCCGTTTTCCCGACCCACCACAATTACTTGACGCCCCCGGGCCAGCAGTTCGGCCACTACCGCCCGCCCAATAAAGCCGTTACCGCCAATTACGCAGGTAACCGGACTGGCCGCGGCAGTAGAATCTCCCATCATGAACGCTTATTCTGGACAATGAACCTTCCGGACGGGCCGGAAGCTGAAAATCAATGAATCTACCCCAGCAGCTTATCAGCCACGAGCATTTTCAGGCCGCTGAACCGGTTTTGTGCAAGCCGGGCCAGTACCAGACCCGCAAAGATACGGGGAAAGCCGGGTTCCGTACGCTGCATTTCGTGCATAAAGGCCTGATGCCCGCGCCAGGTAAGCGGCGAATAAATAAAGGTGTGAAACCACCGCTCCACCAGCATGTGCAGCGCCTGCCGGTACACGACCGGCGTCAGTTCCACCTGGGCTCGCACGTAGCCCAGCACGCGGGCCATTTCTATCAGGTTCCGGCCTTCCGCCAAGGTATGGGAGCGCACGTTCTGGCCGTGGGAGCGGAAGTAATTCAGTGGGGCAGCAAGGTAGCAGACGTTGGTCTGCAACATGAATCGGATCCAGTAGAGCCAGTCGCCGGCCAGACGCATATCCTCTGGGGCCGGCCCTACGGACGTTACAGTGCTGCGGCGCAGCAGCACGGCACTGGCGTTCGGAACGATGTTGGTGATGGGCATATACCGGCGTACCAGCTCAGGACCGGGGCGGTAGTAGTCGGCGCTACCCAAGCCGTCCTCAAACAGCAAGGCCACACCGGCCCGCTTGCTTTCGGCATCAATGTAACAGGACTGACAGTAGGCCAGACCGGCATCGGGGTGAGTTTCCAGCTGGCCCAGCAGTTGCTCCACCAGCGTCAGTTCGGCGGCATCGTCGCTTTCTGCAATCCAGACGTACTCGCCCGTGGCCAGCCCCAGGCCCTTGTTCCACTGCCGAAACGTGCTGCCACTGTTCTGCTCATTGAACACCAGCCGGATGCGGGAATCCTGCCGCGCGTATTCTTCCAGAATCGAACGGCTCTCATCCGTAGAGCAGTCGTCCAGCAGAATCACTTCCAGCTGCCGGTACGTCTGGTTTAGCACGCTATCCAGCCGTTCGGGCAGGTAGCGGGCGTGATTGTAATTGGGAATGATGACAGAAACCGTGGGCGACGAAACAGACATAGGCAATTAAGCGCCCACCGGGCGGGTGGCAATGGTAGCTTCGATGAGTTGAAGAATGGCCGGTCCCACGGCATCAATGGTGTGGGAGCTAAGCACGCGCTGCTGGGCCGTGTAGCCCAGCTGGCGGCGGCGGCTTTCATCATTCAGCAGGTTCAGAGCCTGCTGGGCCATGGCGGCTGTATCCAGATAAGGCACTACCACGCCGGCATCGTCCCGCACAAACTCGGGCATGCCGCCGGAATTGGCGAAGCACAGCACGGGGGTTTCGGAGAGGGCCGCTTCCAGGCACACCAGCGGAAACGGGTCTTCGCGGGAGGTAAGCAGGAACACGTCGAAGGCGGCGTAGTAGCTGGCAATATCAGCCTGCTCACCGGCCAGGGTCACGCGGTGCTCCAAGCCCAGCAGGCGCACGTCGCGCCGCAACTCCTGGTACGTGCCCGACAGCGTGTTCCCTCCTACCCACAGGCAATGCACGTCCTCCGTCTGGGCCGCAATCCGGCGGGCAACGTCCACGAACAGATCAGGCCCCTTACGCCAACCCAACGAGGCCATGCCACCTACCAGACGGGTACCGGGTGCCAACCCTAACTCTGCCCGGATGTCGCGCAGAACCGGGGCGGCTGTGGGCACCGGACCGGTGAAGTCGTAGATGCGGTGGGCGCGTTCCGGCGCAACGCCGAATTCCTGTAGATAATACTGCCGCACCGCCTCTGAGCCCATCACGAAGGCATCAACCTGCGCCGCCGAGTTGGCAAATTCGGCCTTGGAATGGTAATAGAAGGTGGTTTCCAGCTCGTGCAGGTTGCTGATGAGCGGCACCCGCAACAGGCGCTTGAGCTGCGCGGCAAACTCCACTACCACGGCCGTATTGGCATAAATAACATCGGGAGCAAACTGCTGCGCGGCCTTCAGCACCCGTTTTTCATTCGACGCTACTACCTGACCCAAGCGTGAAAAGGCGCGGGCCGCCAGGCTGCGGCCGGGCACGTACGTAGGCGTAATTACCTCTACCTGGGAAACCTGTGCGAATTCCGGCTCCAGCGCCCCCCCCCGTAGCAGCACCAGCATCAGCTCGTGGCCGGAATGCTGCCGGAGCCAGCGCATCAGGTGCAGTTGAGTGAAGGGGGCTCCCGTTCGGGATGCCTCATGCAGGACGCACAGTATTCGGGCCATAAGCGCGGAAAAGTCGGGGAGTTAAGATTAGTGAGCGGGCGCGCCGACTACCGGCACCAACGAATGGTACACAGCCCGGTAGCTCGCATTCATGGTTTGCACCGTGAACAAATCGAGGGCACGCTGGCGGTTGTGGGCCCCTACCTCGGCGCGGCGCACCGGGTCATTGAGCAGGTCCACAATGATATCGGACAGGGCTTCTGCGTCGTCGCCGGGAGCCAGCACCGTGGGGTTGTCGAGGATTTCTTCCAGGGCACCCATGTTGTAGGCGGCCACTGCAATACCCATATTCATGGCGAACGGCGTGACTTGACCGAAACTCTCGCTGAATACCGGAGCCACGAACACCGCCATCTGCCGGTAGAGGTCGGCCAGCTTTTCGTAGGCCACGTAGCCGGTGAATGTGAACTGACTTTCCACCCCGGCGGCGGCTACCTTTTGCTGGAACAGCTCCAGAAACTGCCCGCCGCCCACAATCAGCACTTTGGTGCGGGGCCGCTTCTGCACCGCCCGGATAAACGGCTCAATGGCGCGTTCATTGAGTTTGTCGTTGTCCAGCCGGTACACCATCCCGATGGTGTCGGGGTCGGGGGCCACGCCGTTGCGCTCGAAGAACGAGAAGTTGGAGCCTGGGTGAATTACCTGGTTGGGCATGCTGCGGATGCCGTAGGTGTCCTGTGCATACTGACTCACGTACACGTACCGCGCAATCTGGCGGTGATAGTAAGGCATGTACGGGATGTTGCAGTTCTCAATCACCGGGCAGCCATAGGCGAATGCGCCCTGGAATATGACGTGGTACCAGTACCAAAAGGCGTAGGGCCAGCGGCCGTAGTAGTGCACGTGCACCAGCGCGGGCTGCACCTGCTGAAGCAGGGCCGTAAAGGCGGCCGGATCACGCATTCCCGAACAGTCGTGAACTTTTACGCCCACATAGCCCTGCTCCGCGTGAATGGCCGACAGAGCTACCTCGTGCTCATACTCGTCGCTCAGGCCTTCAATCAAGTCAACAACAAGCTGCTGGGAGCCGCCGGTTACGAAATACGGAATAACGTGCAGGATCTTCGGCCGTTTCCGGCCATCCATCGGCGCGTTGAGCTGAATCTGGTAGGGCTTGAAGCCGGGGTTGCGCGCAAAGAAATCGGCCGAAGGATTGGAAGCCGATGATGGAGCGGCGGCCTTCTGAGGCAGGCGGGCCTTCACGGCGGCCACCACTGCCTGCACAAAGGCGCTACCCAGCTTTTTCACGCCCACGTAGTCCTCGGCCTGCTGCTGGAGCTGGTTGAGGTGTTGGCGCGTTTCTTCTATGTCATCAATGTTCCACTTGGTGCGCAACATTCAGGGCGGGGTTAGGCGGTGGGCTTCTGCCGGCAGGCTACCGGCGGTAAGCGAATATATTGAGCTGCAAATCGTAGGAGCTGGTCGTATGAATCGGGTGCTCCACGAACGGGTGTTTCATCTTCTGCCAAGCAGAGTTGATGTAGTACCGGAAGCCGGCAGCCGACAGCATACTCAGCAACTCCGGCAGCTCCTGGGGCTTATTGCCTGCGCTGTGGTATTCAATAAATAGGTTTTCTACCCAGTGCAGCTCGTCCTGGCAGTCGCGCAGCACATCCATCTCGGCCCCTTCAATATCGATTTTCATGAAATCGATTTTCTCCGTCAGGTACGATTTCAGCCGCACGGCCTTCAGGCTGGTCACCTGGGCCGCATCCACGCCGGCGGGCAGCTCGCCCTCCACAATTTTGCCGCCCAGGCAGTTATCGGGCAGGAAGTGAATAGATCCCGCCTGCTTCCACACGGCCGCGTTCAGTACCTCCACATCATCAAAGCCAAATGCCTTGAGGTTGTATCGGCAGGTTTCGTGGATAATCGGGTCGGGCTCAAAGCCAACTACCCGCGCCTGCGGAAACTGCCGCTTAAAATAAATCAGGCTCAGGCCAATATTGGAGCCACAATCCAGAATATACGGCGTGGATGTTTTGGCCTGAAAGCGGTACACCTCCTGAATAAATACTTCCTCCACATTTTGAACAAACCAAAAAGCGTTGTTACGCTTAATCGATTTACCAAAAAGTGTAGCATTCTGTAATGCGAAGCCAGTTTCCGTATTAAAATACAGAAAGTCACAATACTCATCAAACGTAACACCCAGCTTTTGGAAAGATTTCATATATTGAAATCTAGCCAACGTGTTTTGATGAATTGTTCTTTTCAGGTTGGTCATGTATGTAATTTAAACAGAAACCCAATCATTCAAGCCTGCATCATACTTTTTTATCAGCTTAGCAGGCACTCCGGCAATCATACTATAATTAGGAAATGATTTAGTTACTACCGAATGGCTACCAACTACACAGTTATTACCTAGTATAACACCGGGCAAAATAGTCACCCGATATCCTATGAAGCAATTTTTACCTATTCGGACTCCTTCACCTTTGACTTCTAATGGCTGCTTAGCCGGTGGAATTCCTAATATTGGATTGTATCCATGTCCATGATCTGAAACATAAAAATATTCACTTATAAGCGTATTATCCTCTATCTCAACCGATTTCACACTGACTATGCAGGCATAATTTCCAATTCTTACTTGATTCCCGATTTTGATACTCGGTTGAAATGTATCGCCAGGCAGATAGGAACTAAATGCTCCTAACCAAGCCATTTTTCCAATAGAAGAGTAATCACCAATAATAATCTTATTACCGCCTTCTACATCCATTGGAAGCTCAAACCATGAAGTATATGGCAGAGACACTCCCCATTTATTTCCTGAAGTAAACTTTTGTTTCAAATAAGACTCTATTCTATTAAATAGAAAGGAATTTATCTTATTCTTTACAAAGCCTAACATTTTTCCAGAAATTTAAAGTCAAGATTCACTACACCTGACCACCTGTCATCAAGTACCGTTTCATACCTGCTTAAAACACGAAGCTTAGTATCACTAACCCAATGATCCACTATAGCACCATTAACAGCAATTGCAATATCGACTTCATATTGTGCTGGCTTCAAAGGCAAATTCATCTCGAATAGGTAACTATGTTCTCCCTCCTTAATTGTCAAAAAATCCTCATTATTATCCCGGCTATTAATACCGACAATAATATTATTCTCAGCATCTCGCAGGATAAAGCCAAATTCCACTCTATCGGAATCTTGGCTGCATCTAACATTCAGCTTGAATATAACTGACTCTTTAGAATACGTGGCGTGTACGTTCTCTGAGGTGCCGCTTGTCAGTGACCAGCCAGTAAAGCACACCGGCGTATTCTGCGGAATAGTCTCTCTACCACCGTCCTGCTGACTAGAGTCAATGCTTTGGTATTGTTCCAGCACTTGAGTAATGCCACCAAATGCCTTCACTGTCCCGTTCGACATCAAAAGTCCCTTTTCACACAAATTCTTGACGGACGGCAGGTGGTGACTAACGAACAGCACCGTGCGGCCTTCGTTGCTACTGGCATCCTTCATCCGGCCCAGGCACTTCTTCTGAAACTCAGCGTCGCCCACCGCCAGTACCTCGTCTACGATGAGTATTTCGGGTTCCAGGAAAGCGGAAACAGCGAAGGCCAGACGCACGTACATGCCGCTGCTGTAGCGTTTCACCGGCGTATCGATGTAGCGCTCCACGCCCGAGAAATCCACAATTTCGTCGAATTTGCTGCGGATTTCAGCTTTGGTCATGCCCAGAATGGCCCCGTTCAGGAAGATGTTTTCCCGGCCCGTCAGCTCCGGGTGAAACCCGGTGCCTACTTCCAGCAGCGAGGCAATGCGCCCGCGCACTTTCACGCGGCCCGTGGTAGGAGCCGTTACCTTCGACAGCACTTTGAGCAGCGTAGACTTACCGGCGCCGTTGCGGCCGATGATGCCTAGCACCTCACCCTGGCGCACCTCAAAGTTGATGTCCTTCAGCGACCAGACAAAGTCACTGTCGCCCTTGGTAGTACGGTCGTTGGTTTCCCCGATTTTGGCAAACGGGTCTTCCTTGCCCCGCAGCCGCGCCCAGGCCCGGTTCAGATCGTGGCTCAGCGTACCCGTCCCGATTTCGCCCAAGCGGTACAGCTTGCCCAGGTTTTCAACTTGAATGGCAATATCACTCATACATTCAGCTTACAGCGCACCAATACATCAACCTGACCAAATCAGACGGTATCGGTGAAGCTCTTTTCTACTTTATTGAAAACGATGGTGCCAACGAGCAGGATGATGAGCGTGGCGGCCGCGCTGTATCCTAGGTACCCCCAGCTGAACGTACCGGACCCGAGGAACCCGTAGCGGAACGTTTCGACAATGGAATTCAGCGGATTGGCCAGCAGCGCCCAGCGCAACCAGCCGGTGCGAGCGTTGATGGTAGCCAGCGGATAGATAACCGGCGTGGCGTACATCAGCAATTGAATCCCGAAGGCCAGCAGCATGGCCAAGTCGCGGTACTTAGTGGTGAGGGCACTGAAGATCATGCCCAAGCCCAGGGCCAACAGGCCCATCAGCACTACCAGCACCGGCGTCAGGAGCAGGCAGGCGTTGGGGTGCAGCACATCGGTAGTGAGCATGTAGTAGGCCCACACCAGCAGAAACAACGTCAGCTGAATCCCGAAGCGCACCAGGTTAGACAGCACGATGGACAGCGGCATGGTTAGGCGCGGAAAGTACACCTTGCCGAAGATGGCGGCATTGGTGGTAAATACCGTGGAGGTGGAGGTCAGGGCCTGCGCGAAGTAGTTCCAGATGGTGACGCCAGCCAGATAGAATACCAGCGGCGGCGCATCGCCAATAGGAATTTTGGCAATGCCGTTGAATACCACCATAAACATGATGGTGGTGAGCAAAGGCTGGATAAAAAACCAGATAGGCCCCAGCACGGTTTGCTTATAGGTGGATACGAAGTCGCGCCGCACAAATAGTAGCACTAGGTCGCGGTAGCGCCAAACGTCGGCCAGGCCCAAATCGAGTAGGCGGGTACGGGGCTGGATGACTTCGGTCCACTCTTCCTCTGCCAAGCGGGAGTTGCTCACAGACTTATTCGCCACCGGCGGGGCTTCTACGGTTTGCACAAAGTATGAGGTTAAGGTTTCGCTCTTCTGCTTCCAGAAAACATCCTACAGCCGTGCGCCATTTAGCACATACGCCACGGCAAAGATAGCCAAAGCTTCGCTACCAGTTTTTTCTCTGAGACACTCCCGGCGGGCAGCTACTTACTCACTTGCCCTTTACAGAACATTATACGCGCAATCTGCCATGGTTCGCGCCTCCGTCAGGCGCCCGGTGACGCCGCCGGCCGTTGCTCCTCCACCACGTACATGGGGCGGCGACGTGCGGCGTCGAGGCTGCGCCAGACGTACTCCCCAATGACGCCCAGGGCTATCATCTGGAAAGCGGAAACGAACAGCACAACCAGCATGAGGGTAGTCCAGCCCTGCGGTTCCGGGGCCCCACCCAGGCGCAAGACCACCAGAAAAACACCATACAGCGTGGCTATACCGCCCAGCAGCATTCCCAGCACCGATATAGCACGCACCGGAAAGAAGGAAAAGGACAGCAGCGAATCGACAAACAGCTTGACCTTTTTGCTTAGCGTCCAGCGCGACTTGCCTACCTGGCGGCGGCGGCGGCGGTACGGGATGCTCACGTAAGGGTAGCCCAGCCATACCAGCAGGTAGAACACGTTGCCGTTGCGTTCCTGCATGCGCACCACCTGGTCGCGCAGCTGCCGGTCAAAAAAGACCATATCGAACCCGCCGGAGGGAATGCCGGGCAGTGCAATGCGCCGCATGAGCCAGTGAAAGGTGTTAGCTACCAGCCGTTGGCCAAAGCCTTCTTCCCGGTCGGCGCGGTTGGCCAGCACCAGCTTCAGGCCCTGCTGCCAGTAAGTATACATCTGGGCCAGCAGCTCCGGCGGGTCCTGCAAATCGGCCGTAATGACGGCCATACAGTCGCCCGTAGCGGCGGCCATACCGGCTACAATGGCGTTGTAGGAGCCCACGTTGCCGGCCAGCTTCACCAGCGTCACCCGCTCCGGATACTGGGCTTGCAGGTGCAGCAGTGCCTTCCAAGTACCGTCGCGCGAGCCGTCATCCACCAGTACGTACTCGAAGCTGACTTCCGGGGGGAAATTCTGCTCGTTGGCAATCAGCTCGGGCCCGGTGATGGGGATGTTCAGCTCATTGTAGTAACAGGGAACAATGACGGAGAGCTTGGGCATAACGAGGACAGCAGCAGAAGACAACCCGGCGCTGCAACCAGAACCGGAACGCAAAGATGCGGAATCAAACCCGGCCTCCCGAAGTAACCTTTGCAGTTTCCGACACTTCCGCAGCAGGCATTGACCAGCGGGCGGGGCCGTATAGCCAGCGGACCAAGCCCAACAGAAGCAACAGAATCAGAGTCTGCCACAATAGATACTGGTTGCTGGTCCAGGGGCCAACGTTCATCCAGTAGGCTTGGAAAGGAGAATTCCAGACGTATTCGTTACCGGCACTATCTCCCAGCGGGAACTGGTCGTTGGGTTGCCCGAAGGTGGGGTCGAAGTCGTTGATGCGCAGCCATACCTTCGACTGCACGAGGCACAGCCCGGCAGTGATGGCCACCGCCCATGGGCGCGGCTTCAGCTGCTGCACCACCACGGCCACCACCACCACCAGCACCGGCAGCAGATTAGCCAGCTGCCGCGTTTCGCAGTTTACTGACAGCAGCAGCAGCAGCACAAACAGGCCCCCTATACCCAAGCCCAGTTCGCGTAGAGCATTGCACACACGCCGCCAGTGTAGCATAGCCAGTACCACCGGCAAACCATAATAGTTGCTGTGCGCCACCACCGCCTGCAACGGCCGGCTAATAGCCCCATACACCACATTCACCAGAAAGGTGGCCCCGTTCAGGTGCTCGTTGCCCTGCGTGCCGAGGCCTCGGGTCAGGCCCAGATACGCGGCTACCAGCACGGCCACCAGCCCCCAAGTCTTGGATTGCCAAAGTACCTGTTCGGCAATCCGCCACAGTTCCTGCGGGCTACCCAGCAATGCCCGGGCCAGCGTGTATTGGGTGAAGGCGCAGTAAGCGGTAATCAAGGCAATACTGAGCGGCACCAAGGCTTCTTCCGTCGGGGCAACCAGCATACCCAGGCTGATGTGCTTAACATACACCGTGCCGATGCACAGCCCGGCCAGGGACAGACTACTGGCAGCGGCCCACAACAGGCTCAACGGCCGGTTGCCCTGCGGATTGGCCTGCAGAAAAGGCGGCAGCAGCAGCAGGCACACGTTGTAGTACACAGCAGTAGGCCAGACCAGCAAGGACACCAGGGCCGTCAGCAGCAGCCGGACTGGTTGCCGGGCCAGATGATAGTACACGCTCATCAGGCCCACCAGCAACGCCGTGCGGTCGTAGGTAAACGGTACGTAGGTATCGTACTTCAGCGTGGCGAAGTTGAGCAGTAACCCCAGATACCCACTCCAGGTAGCAGCCCGGTTCAGATGCAGCAGGTGGGATATGCGGTGCCAGTAATATACCAACAGCCCCGCCACCACCACGTTGTACAGTTCAAAATAGCGGAGCATAGCTGCATCTGTAAACGGTAGACCCAGTAGCCGAAACGTGTAATGCAGCAGTCCAAAAGGCAGAATCCGCTGAATGCTGTACGAATTGACGCCCCGCACGAAGACTGTCTGGTAGAAATCCGTAGCTACAGCTTTATAGAAGTAGGCGCCTTCGAAACCGAACCCGTGGTTTACTGGAATGATATCCGGGAATATCATAAACCAGCCCGATACCAGCAGCAACAGCGCCGTAAACACCCACGCCGGATTGCGGTACAGCCAACTCATAAATGTAAAAGCGCGTGAAAGCAACAGCCCAATTATCACTTGCAGACCCTCCTGAATACCTGAAATTACCGAGTACAATTCGTCGGATTGCAAGTGGCGGATGCCAGCATCGGTTGTACGGTACCCGTTGAGTGCTGCATGCCGGGCACAGGCTTACTGCGTGGGGTAGTATGCAATTCTCCCCCGCACAGTGTTTTCCGGAGGGTAACAGGTCCGGGAAATACTGTGCGGGGGAGAATTACGCAACACACCTACTAAAACGTTCGGGGCGTATTGTCGACCTGCCCGTTCACTACGCCGGGCACGTTTTCTTTGAAGTATTCCAGCGTACGGCGCAGGCCTTCCGCGCGGTCAACCTTGGGTTCCCAGCCTAGAATTTCTTTTGCCTTGGTGATATCCGGCCGCCGCTTCATGGGGTCGTTAGTGGGCAGCGGACGGTAATCGGGCTTGAACTCTACACCAGTGAGACGGGCAATTTCCTCCCCGAACTCCTTGATGGTAATTTCATCGGGGTTACCGATGTTGACAGGCAACGGGTAATCAGACAGCAGCAACCGGTAGATTCCTTCCACCAGATCATCGACGTAGCAGAAAGCCCGGGTTTGAGAACCATCACCGAAAACCGTCAGGTTTTCTCCCCGCAGTGCCTGCGAGAGGAAAGCTGGCAGCACCCGACCGTCGTTGAGGCGCATGCGGGGGCCGTAGGTGTTGAAGATGCGGATAATGCGGGTTTCCAGGCCGTGGTGCGTGTGGTAGGCCATGGTAATAGCTTCCTGAAAACGCTTAGCCTCATCGTAACAGCCGCGCGGGCCTACGGGGTTCACGTTGCCGTAGTACTCCTCCACCTGGGGGTGTACTTCCGGGTCGCCGTACACCTCTGAGGTGCTGGCAATCAGGACACGGGCGTTTTTCACGCGGGCCAGACCCAGCAGGTTGTGGGTACCCAGCGAGCCTACCTTCAGCGTCTGAATCGGAATCTTCAGGTAGTCGATGGGAGACGCGGGGGAGGCAAAGTGCAGGATGTAGTCCAGCTTACCGGGCACGAAAACAAACTTCGATACATCATGGTGATGAAACTCAAAGTTTTCCTTGCCGAACAGGTGCTCAATGTTCTTCAGGTCGCCGGTTACCAGGTTGTCCATGGCAATGACGTGGTACCCTTCGGCCATGAACCTGTCGCAGAGGTGCGAGCCGAGAAAACCAGCGCCGCCGGTTATCAGAATTCTTTTTTTGTCAGCCATACTACGTTGATATTTTGGCTAGTAGCAGTTAACTAGTAGCTTTTCTGTGACAGAAGCGAAATCAGGAGAGCCAAGCCAATAGCCAGCAGCTATCAGCGGTTCGCTCCATTAGGCGGGCTCGTGGTGAGCCGTCCGGATACCGATGCAGTGGTAGGCGAAACCAGCTTCCTGCAGCTCGGCAGCATCGTAGATGTTGCGGCCATCGAAGATCACCTTCTGCTTGAGTAACCGGCTCATTACCTCAAAGTTAGGCACCCGAAACTCAGGCCACTCCGTCACGATGAGCAGGGCGTCGGCATCAATAAGGGCTTCCATCTGATCCTTGGCGTAGGTGATGGTATCACCCAGTGAGTGTTTAGCCTCGGGCATGGCCACCGGGTCGTAGGCCGTTACGGTGCAGCCTTCGGCCAGCAGCTTCTCGATGATTACCAGCGACGGGGCTTCGCGCATGTCGTCGGTTTTAGGCTTGAACGACAGGCCCCATACGGCCATTTTTTTGCCTTGCAGCTCGCCGCCAAAGTGCTTTTTCACCTTATCGAACAGCACCTCTTTCTGGGCATCGTTCACGCTTTCCACGGCCTGGAGCACCTGCATCTGATAGCCGTTTTCCTGGGCCGTTTTAATGAGGGCCTTCACGTCTTTGGGGAAGCAGGAGCCGCCGTAGCCGATGCCAGGATAAATGAACTTGGTACCAATACGAGCATCGGAGCCGATGCCCTTACGTACCATGTTTACATCAGCCCCCATGATTTCACAGAGGTTGGCAATGTCGTTCATGAACGAAATTTTGGTAGCCAGCATGGAGTTGGCCGCGTATTTCGTCATTTCTGCCGAGGGAATATCCATGAAGATAATCGGGTGGCCGTTGAGCAGGAATGGCTTGTAGAGCTTGGTCATTACTTCCTCGGCGCGTTCAGAAGCCACGCCTACCACAATGCGGTCAGGCTTCAGAAAATCATCAATAGCAGCACCTTCCTTCAGGAACTCGGGGTTGGAGGCCACATCGAAGTCAATGGCTTCACCGCGTTTGGCCAGGGCATCGGTAATTTCCTTACGCACCTTAGCGGCCGTACCTACCGGAACCGTGCTTTTGGTCACGATAACACCGTAGTTGGTCATATTTTCGCCAATCTCCCGGGCCACACCCAGCACGTACTTCAGGTCGGCGGAGCCATCCTCGCCGGGAGGCGTACCCACTGCAATGAAGGCCACGTCGCAGTCTTTAATGGCCTCGCTGAGTTTAGTGGAAAAGTGCAGGCGGCCGGCAGCCACGTTGCGCGACACCATTTCCTCCAGTCCCGGCTCATAAATGGGCAGAATGCCCTGGTGCAGGTTGTCAATCTTGCGTTGGTCGATGTCGATGCAGGTTACATCAATGCCCACCTCAGCGAAGCAGGTGCCCGTCACGAGGCCTACGTAGCCAGTGCCTACTACTGCAATTTTCATATGAAGAAGTCTATCGGTAGAGTGTCAGAAAATGGTCATGTGTGCCGTCAGGGCACACGGCTAATTTGGCTATTGGTTAGCTAAATAGGCCGTATTTGACGATGCAATAGATGGCGCGGAATCCGTCGCGCCAGCCTATCTTCTTGCCCTCGGCGTAAGTGCGGCCGTAGTAGCTGATGCCCACTTCGTAAATCCGTACGTTGGGGACGCGCGCCATTTTGAGCGTCACCTCCGGCTCGAAGCCGAAGCGTTTTTCCTCCAGCGTCAGGCCCTGCACAATGTCGCGGCGGAACAGCTTGTAGCAGGTTTCCATATCCGTGAGGTTAAGGTTGGAAAACGCATTGCATAGCGAAGTTAGCCACTTGTTGCCGATGCTGTGCCAGAAAAACAGGATCCGGTGAGGCTTGCCGCCCATGAAGCGGGAGCCGTACACCACATCGGCCATGCCGCGCAGCACGGGCCGCAGCAGCACGTTGTATTCCTCGGGGTCGTACTCTAGGTCGGCGTCCTGAATGATGAGGTAGTCGCCGGTGGCTTCCCGGATGCCGGTGTGCAGCGCCGCCCCTTTGCCTTGGTTCACCTCGTGCTTGCGGTACTGAATGGGCAGGTCGGGGTTGGCCACCATGTACTGCTGAATGGCTTGCTCCGTATTGTCGCGGGAGCAGTCATTCACAATGATTACCTCCTTGGTAAAGCCTCCTATCAGCTCCACTGCTTTCACCTGATCCAGAATCAGATGAATGGTTGCTCCTTCATTGTAAGCCGGGATGATGATGGAAAGCTTACGCGGGGGAACGGGTGCCGACATAGTAGAAGGAAAAGCAGAAGGTAAAATCAGGAGATAAAGTGGTAAAAAACGAAGCGGTTATGCCACCATCCACCGCTTCCACCACCACTGAAACACAATGAGGGCCCAGATGCGGGCGTGCACGTCGCCGGGGCTGCTGCTGAAGAGCTGCTTTTTCAGGCCCCGGATGGCATCTACGTCGAATACGCCCTGCGCCTCGATGAAACCATCGGAAAGCAAATCATCTTCAATTAAGGGGCGCAACTCGCCGCGGAACCACTTGAGCAGCGGCACTTCGAAGCCGTGTTTGGGGCGCTTGTACAGTTCCTCGGGCAGCATAGGCCGGAAGGCATCCTGCACAATCTTCTTCTTCATGTTTGCGTCAATCTTGCTGCTGACGGGCAGGGAGAAGGCGAAACGCACCACGTTGGGGTCGAGGAAGGGCGGGCGCACCTCTAGGGAGTTGGCCATACTCATCAGGTCCACTTTGGCCAGCATGTCGTAGGGCAGCACCAGTTTGGTATCGGTGAGCAGTACCTCGTTCAAGTCGCCGTCGGCGTGCAGGTCCTCCAGAATGTCGCGGCGGCGCTTCTCGGCCAGCTTTTTGCCCACTTTACGGCGGGAGGCGGCACTCAGCAGCCCCCGGGTATCCTTCTCGGAGGCAAACGAGGCCCAGTCCCAGTACCGGTCTTTGGGGCCACTGAGCATGCCGCGCGAGAACCGCTGGAACTGGCGAATTTTGTTGCCGAAAAACGAGTTGCGCGACTTGGGCAGCACGTCCCAGAGCAAGTTGAGGCCGGTTACGGCTTCGGCCTTAAAGCCACCTTGCCTCACCTGGAACTCGCCCATATGCTTGTTGTAGCCAGCAAAGATTTCGTCGGCTCCGTCGCCGCTCAGAGCCACAGTGGCTTTCTCACGGGTGCGCTTGCTGAGAATGTACACCGCCAGAGCCGAAGAATCGGCAAACGGTTCGTCGAGGTAGTTAAGGACGTCGAAGATGTGGTCGTAGAGGTCCTGATTCTTGAGCGAGAAAACCGTGTGGTTGGTTTTGTACCGGTCAGCTACCAGCTTGGCGTACTTGGTTTCGTCGAAGAATGGCTCGTCGGCAAAGCCGATGCTGAACGTATTCAGGTGCTGGGTATGGCGCGTGGCCAGGGCCACCACCACCGAAGAGTCAATGCCCCCGCTCAGGAATGCGCCCACGGGCACGTCTGCCACGAGGCGGCGAGCGGTAGCGTCATCGAGTAGCTCCACCAGCTTTTTCTGCTGCTGCTCGTAGCTGGTTTTGTTTTTCTCAACCTTCTTGGGGTCGTAGGGAATCTTGTACCAGCGCTTCTTTACTACCTTCTTGCCCTTCACAAACAGGTAATGGCCGGGCAACAATTTCTTCACGCCTTTGAAGATGGTGGCGGGACCGGGAATGTAGTTGAGCTGCAAATAATGACTCAGCGCCACATAATCTAGCTTGCGCGGAATGCCCAACGCCAGCAACGACTTCATCTCGGAGGCAAACAGCAGCTTGTCCTCGTCGCGGTACACCAACAGGGGCTTCTCCCCCATCCGGTCGCGGGCCAGGAAGATGGAATCTTCCTCCTTATCATAGATAGCGAAGTCGAAAAAACCGTTAAGCTTTTTCAGAAAGTTACGACCCTCCGATATGTAGAGGTGCAGCACGACTTCGGTATCGGTCTGGGAGTGGAAGCGGTGGCCTTTGGCTACCAGCTTCTGCCGTAGCTCTTTAAAATTGAAAATTTCGCCGTTGAAGACGATGGTATAGCGGCCCGACTCATCGGTCATGGGCTGGTTGCCATCGGCCGAGAGGTCGAGGATGGCCAGGCGCCGGAAGCCCAGGCCGCACCGCTCGTATATAAAATGTCCCTGAGAGTCAGGGCCACGGCTGACGATGGCGTCGGTTGAGGCGCGTAGCGAGGCCAGCGAATTGCGACCTGCGTCGGTAAAAGCGAATACTCCGGAGATTCCACACATAAGGCGGGCAAAAGTACGAACTATCGGGACTTGAGTTCTTAAAAACTACCGCGCACGCCCGCAACCAAAGCCGTGCCACCTTAGTACACCCTCTATACTCTCTGCCTCCACTACTTTCTACCCACCATGAATCTGCAAGATAAAATGAGCCTCCAGCACGATTTTGAAGCCGCCGTATCCCGCGTAGACGGGCTGCCCGGCGACCAGGCCGCCGCCCACATGACCGATTTGTACGGCCTCTACAAGCAAGCCACCGAAGGCGACCATGACACCAAGCGCGACGAAGTAGGCGACGACACGCCCGATAACCCGAACGGCCCCAAAGGCTTGTCACAGGCTCAGTGGGACGCCTGGAGCAAGTTTAAAGGTACTGACCAAGACGAGGCCCGCCGCCAGTACATTGAGAAGGTGAACAGCCTTGCCGGCCCGGTTAAGGAGAAAACCACCGTTATTACTGGCAACGGTCAGCCGGCCACTGGCTCGGAAGTGAACGGCAATGCGACTCCCGGTACCGCCGAAGCCAGCCCTGCGGCCCAAGCGCAAAGCCAGGCTGGCCAAAGCCCGCAAGGTGGCCTCCAGGGCGACTTGAACGCCGGTACGCCCTACGGCGGTGAAGACAAGTTGAAAAACAACCAGTAGCCACGGATTCAGCTGAATTCGTTTTGCCATCTTTGCCGCATAAAAAAGGCCTCCCGTACGGGAGGCCTTTTTTATTATCGGTTATCCGGTTACATCTGTGCTTTGTGAATCAGAATATTTTGCCCGGATTCAGAATACCGTGGGGGTCAAAGACGCCTTTGATACCGCGCATCAGGTTCAGATTAGCTTCCTGCAGGGCAATGCCGATGTAACCTTTTTGCACCAGCCCGATGCCGTGCTCTCCCGAAATGGTGCCGCCCAGCTTCACGCACAGCTCGAATATCTCGGTGATGGGCTGGCGCAGGCCTACGTTCCACATTTCGTCGTCCAGGTCGCCCCGGATGATGTTGACGTGTAGATTACCGTCGCCGGCGTGGCCGTAGCACACGCTTTTGAAGCCGTAACGGGCTCCTATTTCCTTCACGCCCTTGAGCAGCGTAGGCAGTTCGGCGCGGGGCACCACGGTATCTTCCTCCTTGTATACGGAGTTGTAGCGCACCGAATTGCCAATATTGCGGCGGATTTTCCAGAGCTCATCCTTTTGAGTAGCGTTATCGGCCAGGAGGATTTCGCCCACGTCGTAGCATTCCAGCACGGCGTACACCTGCTCCGCTTCCTTATATAGCTCATCGAGGTCCTGGCCATCCAGTTCAATGAGCAGGTGAGCGGTAATGTCCTCGGGCAGCGTAAGCGGGATTTTCAGGTAATCCGACGACCAGGCAATGGCCTCCCGTTCCATAAACTCCATGCCCGACGGGATAATCCCGGCCCGGAACACCGCCGACACGGCCTCGGCCGCCTGCGCCTCCTGACGAAAGGGCACCAGCATCAGGATATTGTGCTTGGGATACGGCAGCAACCGGAACACTACTTTGGTAATGATGCCCAGCGTACCTTCCGAGCCAACCATCAGCTGAGTGAGGTTGTAGCCGGTGGAGTTTTTGAGCGTATTGGCCGCCGTCCAGATGACTTCTCCGGTGGGCAGCACCACCTGCAGGTTCAGCACATAGTCACGAGTCGTGCCGTATTTTACGGCTTTTGGGCCGCCACTGCTGTGCGCCAGGTTGCCGCCCAGGAAGCAGCTGCCTTTGCTGGCGGGGTCGGGTGGGTAGAACAGCCCTACAGCCTGCACGGCCTGCTGAAATGCCTCGTTTACCACGCCCGGCTCTACGGTAGCCTGCAGATTCCGCTCATCTATTTCCAGGATGCGGTTGAGCCGCTCGGTACTCAGCACTACCCCGTGGTGAATGGGTAACGCCCCCCCCGACAGCCCGGTACCGGCCCCGCGCGGCGTTATGGGAATATGGTGCTCGTGGCAGAGGCGCACAATACGACTGATTTCCTCAGCGTTGCCGGGACGCAGCACTACATCGGGGGCAAAATACAGGTCTTCGGTGTGGTCACGACCATAGTCGGCGTACACATCGGCCTCCACACGCTGGGCCGTGAGAACGTGCACCGGGCCAACAATAGCCTCAAATTCGGCCACCAGCGCAGGAGTCAGGGGTTGAAAGTCCATAGAAAAATGAGGAGTAAAATGACTGCTTCACGTATCTTTGCCCCAATGCGGGAACACGTTGCGAAGGTACGGCATTCAACGCAGTGGCACCGGCCACTCTCTACAGCGTTGCTGCTGCTACTGGTGAGTTGGCTGGCCGCCTGTGGCACTACCAGCAAGGTAAACTACCGAAACGGCCGGTACTACTCGGCGCGGGATATGGCCCGGATGAAGGCTACCGCCCGCAGCCGGGGCGCTGCTCCGGCCACTACAAAATCGAAAGTCAAGACCTCCACGGCGGCCGGTAAAAGCAAGACGGTAGCCCGCCGCCCCACCGGCAAAGCGCTACCGGCCAACGTGCCCGCCCAGTTGGCGGCCGTCATCGAAACCGCCCGCTCTTACCAGGGCACTCCCTACAAATACGGGGGCACCTCCCGCCTCGGAATGGACTGCTCCGGACTTTTGCACGAGTCGTTTGCCGCCATTAATCTGAACATTCCGCGCTCCAGCAATGAGCAGGCTGTGTGGGGTGAACCCATCAAACCACAGGATTTACGGCCGGGTGATTTGGTATTTTTCGGAGCTTCACCTGGCAGCAGCACTATTACCCATGTCGGAATGGTAACGGAAGCTTCGCCGGAAAGCGTTCAGTTCATTCACTCTTCCAGCTCCTTAGGTGTTATTGAAAACGCCCTAGAGACGGACTACTACCTCAGTAGATTCATTAAGGCCGTACGTCCCAGATTGTGAATTTCCCTCTTACCTTTGCGTCCGAAAAGCACGTAATTTTCCTCAAAGCGTAACATTGCGGTAACGCAACCAGCTGCTGGAACCAGTACTTTTGCGGCGTTTTTCTCGGCATAGAAAACACTCATTTTCACCAATCCCCCCTTTGTTATGAAACGCAATCTTTACGCTTCGGTGGCTATTGTGCCCCTAGCGGTCATGTCAGCGCAACTGAGCTGGGCACAGGTGACGACTTCCGCTATGAACGGTATTATTACCGACAAAAGCGGTGAGGGTCTGCCGGGCGCTACGGTAATTGCCGTTCACACGCCAACCAATACCCAATATGTTGCACCGACAAACTCGGAGGGCCGCTTCAACTTGCAAAACATGCGGGTAGGCGGCCCTTATACTATCCGGGTTTCCTTCGTGGGCTACAAGGAGTCTGTACGTGAAAACATCTTCCTGACACTGGGGCAGAACCAACGTTTAGATATCAATCTGAGCGAGACAGAGCAGACGCTGGGTGAAGTAGTAGTAAGTGGCCGTCGGGACCCCGTTATCAACTCGGGTCGCACTGGCGCTGAAACTACCATTTCGCGCGAGCAGATTCAGCGCCTGCCCACGCTAAGTCGTTCGTTGAACGACTTCACGCGCCTGACCCCTCAGGCTAACGGCGGGGGTAGCAGTTCCTTCGGAGGTTCCAACAACCGCTACAACAACATCACCATTGACGGCGCGGTAAACAACGACGTTTTTGGTCTTGCTCCTACAGGTACTCCTGGCGGTCAAGCAGGTACAAACCCTATTTCCCTGGACGCTATTCAGGAAATTCAGGTAGTACTGGCACCTTACGATGTAACGCAGGGCAACTTCACCGGCGCTGGCGTAAACGCCGTTACGCGCTCCGGCACCAACGACATTTCGGCCTCTATCTACGGTTTCGGCCGTAACCAGAACACCATTGGCAAGAGCGTTACTGAACCGCGCGTAAAGGCCGATGAGTTCTATAACTACCAGACTGGTGTACGGGTGGGCGGCCCCATCGTGAAGGATAAGATCTTCTTCTTCGCCAACGCCGAAATCAGCCGCCAGGCTACTCCGCTGGGCTTTGACCCCGGCACGTCAACTTCCCAGATTCGTCAGGCTACTATCGACTCTATTGCCAACTTCGTACGAGGGAGCGACGTGTACCGCAACTATGAGGTGGGAAATGTAGGAGGTGAAACTATCCGTCGGGAAAGCAACCGTCTGTTCGCTCGTTTGGATTTCAACTTGTCCAACAACAACCAGCTGACGGTACGGCACAACTACGTAAAGGCATTTGACGACAACCTGTCCCGGGGCTCCCGCACTATCCGGTTCGGTAGCAACGGGTACAAGTTCGACAACGTTACCAACAGCTCGGTAATTGAATTGAACAGCATTCTGGGCCGTTTCTCCAACAAGTTGCTGCTGAGCTACAGCAGCATCCGAGACTCGCGCACTATTCCGGGCAACCTGTTCCCCACCATTGAAATCAACCAGGGCGCTAACCGCTTCACCTTCGGCACGGAGCGCAGTTCCGGCTTCAACTCCCTGGATCAGGACATCGTTGAAGTTACGGATAACCTGACGGCCAGCTTCGGCAAGCACACCGTTACGGTGGGCACGCATAATGAGGGCTTCAAATTCCGCAACCTGTTCATCAACAACGGGAACGGCTACTACTCCTTCAACTCGCTCAACAACTTCTATAACAACCGGGCCAGCCGGGTGCAGGCCGCTTTCGCTACTGCCGACAACGGAGAAGCTGCGTTCAAAGCTATGCAGCTGGGCTTCTACGCTCAGGATCAGTTCTCACCTATTGAGAACCTGCGTCTGACGGGTGGTATCCGCTTGGATATTCCGGTATTTGTAGATAAGCCGGCTTTCAACCAAACCCTGGAAGACAGCAAACAAGCCTACGCCGCCTACGGCGACATCAGCACCACCAACGTGCCCAGCGGCCAACTGCTCTGGTCGCCACGTGTGGGCTTCAACTGGGACGTGAACAACGACCAGAAAGTACAGTTGCGCGGTGGTACGGGTGTTTTCACCGGCCGGGTACCGTATGTGTGGATTTCCAACAGCTACACCAACAGCGGTGTAATTCAGGGCGCGTTGGATATCAACTACCTGAATACTCCTACCGGTCAGCAGCCCCGCTACCTGGACCGCATCGAGACCAACATCGATAACATTCCAACGGCTTATCAATCAGGTACTAACCCCCGCACGCAGGTAAACGTGCTGGACAAGGACTTTAAGCTGCCGCAGGTGTGGCGCTCCAACTTAGCCGTGGATTTCCGCCTGCCGGGTGACGTAGTAGCTACCCTGGAAGGTGCCTATTCGAAAACCTTCAATGATATCTACTACCAGGATATCAACCTAAATGCTCCGGTTGGCCGCCTCGCCGGCCCCGACCAGCGCCCTGTATACAGCAGCAACCAAACCGCGCGCCGCGTAAACGACCGGTTTACGAACGTATACCTGCTTGATAACACCAGCAAGGGCTATCGCTATAACGCAACGGCTCAGTTGCAGAAGCAGTTCGTAAACGGCCTTAATACATCTGTATCTTATAACTACGGCGTAGCCAAGGAAATCAACAGCGGCTCCAGCAGCACGGCTTCGTCTAACTTTGGCTTCAACCAGATTGTAGCCGATCCGAACAACCCCGAACTGGGCTTCTCCCGCAACGACCAGCGGCACCGCTTTCTGGCTACTGCCGGTTACACGTTCCGCTATGGTGGTGATAAATTCGCTACTACCATCTCCGCCGTGTACGAAGGCCTGTCGGGTCAGCCTCTCACCTATATTTATGGGCAGAACACTGACTTGAATAGTGATGGCAACACCGGCAACGACTTGTTGTACATCCCACGCAATACGTTTGATGCCAACGAAATTCGCATTGCGGCTAGCGAAGGCCGTACTGAGGCAGTAGTTCGTCAGCAGTTGGATGCCTTCATTGAAAACGACCCGTACTTGCGCAGCCACCGCGGCCAGTACGCCGAGCGTTTCGCGGCTCGTCTGCCCTGGACGCACCAAGTTGATATCCGGGTAGCCCAGGACTTCAACTTCCAAGCTGGTGGAAAGAAGAACACGCTTCAGATTACGTTTGACATTACGAACGTAGGCAACCTCATCAACAATGAGTGGGGCCGTCAGTACACCGTGGCGAACAACGCCACTGAACTGCTACGCGTGAGTTCTACCGGGGCTAACACGCAACCTACCTTTACTTTCCCTAACAGCTTTGCTACCACAAACCGGGCTTGGGACGTTGCTCCCTTCGCTTCACGGTGGCAGGGTCAGTTAGGCGTACGGTATAGCTTTAACTAAGCGTGGCTTAACTGTTACGCAACACATTGTTTTGAAAGCGGACGGAGATATTCTCCGTCCGCTTTTTTTGTACCCACAGGTTAGTCGTGACTTTCTCTTACTCAACCGTAATTGAAGTAATAGAGACTTATTTTAATAACATTTTAATAACTTACCCAAGGTCAACTGTAAAGTACTTTTGCACCGGTTTTTCACCATTCCCCTCTTTTATGAAACGTAATATTTACGCTTCTGTGGCCTTGGTTCCACTGGCGGTCATGTCGGCGCAGTTGAGTTGGGCACAGGGTACCACTACTTCTGCCATGAACGGTGTCATCACCGACAAGGCGGGTGAGGGCCTACCTGGTGCAACAGTTATTGCCATTCACAACCCCACGAATACGCAGTACGTGGCCCCTACCAACTCGGAGGGTCGTTTCAATATTCAGAACATGCGCGTGGGCGGCCCTTACACCATTCGCGTTACGTTTGTAGGTTTTAAAGAGGCGGTGCGGGAGAACATCTTCCTGAGCTTGGGCCAGAACCAGCGCCTCGACATCAACCTGAGCGAATCGGAACAGACGCTGGGCGAGGTAGTGGTAACGGGCCGCCAAGATCCGGTTATCAACGCCGGCCGTACCGGTGCGGCCACCACCGTGCAACGTGAGCAAATTGAGCGGCTACCCACGCTGAACCGCTCGTTTGCTGACTTTACCCGCCTGACGCCGCAGGCCGGCCCGACCAACAGCTTTGGCGGCCGCAGCAGTTCTTTCAACAACGTGACTATTGACGGAGCGGTGTTCAACAACGCCTTCGGCCTCTCGGGCGCAGTAGGTGGTCAGACCAATGCGCAGCCAATTTCCGTTGATGCTATTGAGCAGATTCAGGTTAACCTGGCCCCGTATGACGTGCGGCAGGGCTCCTTCACGGGTGCGGGCATCAATGCCGTAACCCGCTCGGGCTCTAACACAGTAACCGGCTCGGCCTACTTCTTCAACCGCAATGAGCGGAAGCTGTTCCTGGGCCGTAAAGTAGGCGACCAGGAGGTGCCCATTACGGAATTCCGGTTGCAGAACTACGGTTTCCGGTTGGGTGGTCCCATCATCAAAGACAAGGTGTTCTTCTTCGTCAACGGCGAGCGGGAGCGGCGCACGGACCCGCCGGCGGGCAACTTCGTGGCCAGCAGCGCCACCCAGACGCCCAACGGCACCAGCGTATCGCAGGTGAGCGAGGCGACGCTGAACACGCTGAGCAGCTTTTTACAGTCGCAGTACGGCTACAATACAGGTCCTTATCAAGGATACAGCCAGCGTCAGAACAGCGACAAGATTACGGCTAAGATTGACTGGAACATCAGCCCCAACCACCGCTTCAACATCAAGTACAACTTCCTGAAGTCGTACGCCGATGTACCACCGAGCGGCAGCGGAGCTATTAATACCACACTGGGACGCAGCGGCAACCAGTTCGGCTTGCCTTACCAGTCGTCGTACTATACTATCAATAACAACCTCAACTCGTTCATTGCTGAGTTGAACAGCACGTTCGGCTCGCGCTACTCCAACAACTTCACAGCGGGCTACACGGCCTTCCGCGACTTCCGGACGCCTTTTTCCTCTCTGTTTCCCTTCGTGGAAATCGGCAACGGCGTCGGGCTGGCGGGTGCTCAGGGTACCACTAACCCTAATGCTACCCTTACCTCGCTGGGGTATGAGCCCTTCACGGCGGGCAACATCCTGAATACGGATGTGTATCAGGTGGGCGACAACTTCACGGCTTTCCTGGGCAAGCACAACGTGACGGTGGGCACGTACAATGAGTACTATACCTTCAAAAACGGTTTTGCGCCGAACTACAACAGCTTCTACCGCTTCAACTCGCTGGAAGACTTCTACAGCAACGTAGGATTCGGCTACAACCGCGCGACGCAGGCCCTTACGCCGCTGGCGGCCAATGCCTCGCGGTCCAATCCTTCTTTGTTCCAGATTCAGTACGGCGCCAACGCCAACAACGAATTTCCCTTCGCCAAGATTCAGGCGGCGCAGCTGGGCCTGTACGCGCAGGACGAGTACACGCCGGTCAGCAACCTGCGCATTACGGCTGGTATCCGCGCTGACTTGCCCATCATCACTTCGGATGTAGCCCAGAACTACGCCGTTTCGGGTGGGCAGAATCCCGACAATGGCGTCACCTACCCCGGCCTGACCTTCCGTGACGGCGAAAAGATCAACACGAGCCGGTTGCCTAAGCGTCAGGTGCTGTTTTCGCCCCGGGTGGGCTTTAACTGGGACGTGAAAGACGACAAAACCACGCAGCTGCGCGGTGGGACGGGCATCTTCACCGGCCGGGTGCCGTTCGTGTGGATTTCCAACCAAGCCAGCAACAATGGGGTATTGTTTGGTTCCCAGTCGATCAGCAACTTCACGGGGGCCGGGGCAGTGTACAACCGCTTCAACCCCAGCCCCACTTACTACGTGCCCGGCTCGGGTGGCCCTGTTGCCGGCCCGGCCCAGGCCAATACGGCCTACAACCTGGCTGTTACCGACCAGAACTTCAAGTTTCCGCAGGTATGGCGCACCAACCTGGCCGTTGACCAGCAGCTACCCGGTGGTATCGTGGGTACGTTGGAAGCCTTCTATACCCGTGACCTGAACGCGGTGTACCTGCAGAACGTGAACCTGCCCGGCTCCGAGTCGGCACCGTTTGCGCGGGCAGCCGGGCCGGATAACCGTCCCATCTTCTACACGCCGGGCACGCTGTACCAGGGCTTCTACTCGGCCAGCGTACCTACCGGCACGCCTACTTCGCTGGTAGCCAACAACCGCATATATGGCTCGGTACCGGCCAACCAGGGCGGCAACACGGTAGCCCGACCAAATATTTCGGATGCCATTGTGCTGCGCAATACCAATAAAGGCTATTCGTACGCTGTTACCGGGCAGCTGCAGAAGTCGTTCAGCAATGGTATCTATTCCAGCCTGGCTTACACCTACACCGATGCCCGCTCGGTGAACGATGGCGGCTCCATTGCGCAGTCGCAGTGGCGCGACCGGCAGGTATCCGGCGACCCGAACGCCAACGTGCTGGGCTACTCGCAGTTCTTCCAGCGCCACCGCATTGTGGCCGTGGGTTCGTACCGCAAAGAATATCTGGGCAACCTGGGCACTACTATTTCGCTGTTCTACACCGGGGCACCCCAGGGTCGCTTCAGCTACGTGTACGGCGGCGACATGAACGGCGACGGACAGACCTCGAACGACCTGATGTACATTCCTCGCAACCAGGGCGACATCAATCTGCGCGACATCACGCTGACTGCTGCGCAAGGTGGTGGCACTTACACCGCTGCTCAGCAATGGGCCGATCTGGATGCATTTATCAACCAGGATGACTATCTCAAGGAGCATCGGGGAGAGTATGCCGAGCGTAACGGGGCTGAATTCCCTTGGCTGCACCAAGTGGATGCTAAGCTGATTCAGGATATTTTCATCAACCAGAAGAACAAGCACACGCTGCAAGTGAGCTTCGATATCTTCAACCTGGGCAATTTACTGAACAGCGACTGGGGCACGATTAAAGCCACCAACAAGAATAACCCCATCAGCTTCGCCGGGTACGACACGAATTTCCGCCCGGTGTTCCAGTTCCCTTACCTGACGAACCCCTCGTCTTCCACCAGCGGTACTACTACCACGGTCACGCCGGGTGTTCCGCTTAGCCGCACCTTCCGCGACAACGTAACCACCATTGGTTCGCGGTGGCAGGCACAGGTAGGCATACGCTACATCTTCAACTAAGCATCAACCACTTAGCTGCTTGAAAAGTGGGCTGGCGGTATCGTCAGCCCACTTTTTTTTATTGATTCCTTGCGGATTCGAAAAGGCGTCGTACTTTTGCCAGACCAAACACAACCGGTGATTTGGTTATTGAAATAACAGGGGGGATTAGCTCAGCTGGCTAGAGCGCTTGCATGGCATGCAAGAGGTCATCGGTTCGACTCCGATATTCTCCACTCCTATTCGTGACAGGCGAATATTTCAACTTACAACGGGGGATTAGCTCAGCTGGCTAGAGCGCTTGCATGGCATGCAAGAGGTCATCGGTTCGACTCCGATATTCTCCACTCCTGTTCCTGAAAGCCCAACCTACTGGTTGGGCTTTTTTGTTTTATCACCGAGTGAAACAGATTCAGCGAATTGTATGGATTTGCTCTACTGCTGTCTACATCCCGAAAGCAAACAGGCCGCCCGGATAGGACGGCCTGTTTGCTTTACGCGGGTACTGTCTGGTATTTGTGCGGAGCTAATCCGTGCAATCCGGAAAACCTTGTTCAGATCCTTGATTTAGACGAACAGACCTTCCACCGAAAGGTACCGCTCACCGGTATCGTAGCAGAAGGTGAGCACGCGGCCGCCCTGGGGCAATTCATCCAGCTTTTTAGCCACGGCGGCCAGAGAAGCACCTGACGATACGCCCATAAAGATGCCTTCTTCCCGGGCCGCCCGGCGCGCCATATCGAAGGCTTCTTGCTGGCTGACCTGAATGGTGCCATCCAAGACATCCTGGTGCAGGTTGGCGGGGATGAAGCCCGCACCGATGCCTTGGATGGGGTGCGGACCGGGCGCGCCGCCGCTGATAACGGGCGACAGCTCGGGCTCTACGGCAAACACTTTCATGGCCGGGAATTTCGGCTTCAGCACTTCGGCTACGCCAGTGAGGTGGCCGCCGGTGCCTACGCCGGTAATGTAGAAGTCGAAGCCTTCGGGCACGTCGGCCAGCAGTTCCTGAGCGGTGGTTTCCTGGTGTACTTTGATATTGGCCGCGTTTTCGAACTGCATGGGCATCCAGGCACCGGGCGTGCTCTGCACCAGTTCGTGGGCTTTCTCGATGGCGCCTTTCATACCTTTCTCGCGCGGCGTTAGTTCCAGATTAGCCCCGTAAGCAGCCATCAGGCGGCGACGCTCAATGCTCATGCTTTCGGGCATCACCAGAATGATTTTGTAGCCCTTCACGGCGGCTACCATGGCCAGCCCCACACCGGTGTTACCGGAAGTCGGCTCCACAATGGTGCTGTCGGGCGTGAGCAGGCCGTCTTTTTCGGCCTGCTCAATCATGCTCAGCGCAATGCGGTCCTTGATGCTTCCGCCGGGATTGGCGCGTTCCAGCTTCACCCATACTTCTACATCGGGGCGATGGGCAAACAGCTTGTTGAGGCGTAGGAGCGGCGTGTTGCCGATGGTATCCAGAATGGAATTCGCTTTCATTTTTTAGTACTGAGTAGTGAGACGTGAGTAGTGAGCCGTACATAGGCTCTATCTGGCAAAGCCGCAAAGCCTTACAGATGCCGTGTATTTCCGTTCAAATGGAAAACATAATATCCTCCCTGGGGTCCTGGGAACGGGTTACGGTAATATGGGCCTGATGGTATACGCGGGAGTGCGACGGGACGCTTTCCGTGAGCCACACATTGCCGCCTATGATGCTGTGACTGCCCACCGTGGTACTGCCCCCCAAAATAGTGGCCCCGGCGTAAATCACCACGTTATCCTCAATGGTAGGATGGCGCTTGATGCCCTGCAAATGCTTGGCAACACTGAGCGCGCCCAGCGTAACGCCCTGGAAAATCTTGACGCCCGCCCCGATTACGCAGGTTTCCCCAATTACCAGCCCCGTACCGTGGTCGATGCAGAACGAAGGGCCGATGCGGGCTCCCGGATGAATATCGATGCCGGTGCGCTGATGGGCATATTCACTTAGCAGGCGGGGTACCCGCGGCACTCCGCGCAGGTACAGCCCATGCGCGAAGCGGTGCATGGCAATGGCATAGAAGCCCGGGTACGTGCTTATCACTTCCTCCACGCCCTGGGCGGCGGGGTCGGCGGCGACAATGGCGGCAGCATCAAGCAACAGTGTTTCGCGCAGCACGGGTAGTCCCGCCATCAGGGCCACGGCCAGCTCCGTGGCGGACGGGGTGGCGGCAACGGCGCGAAGCAGATAGGCCAGATCATCCTGCAGCAGGCGCAGGGTAGCGGCAATGGCATCGGCGTCGCGCAAGGGCCGGGCCGCCCGCTCCGGGAACAGCAGTTCCAGCAACTGCTCGGCCAGCTGGCAGAATGCCGCCGCCGGCAACGGAGCCGCCGTGTACCGGTGAGCCTGCGCGAGGGTATGTAGAAAGTCGGATTCGTAAGCAGACATGGGCGAAGGAAAAGCAGCCACCGGCCGCAACGGCGGAAGATAAAGCGGCCGGGACGTTTTGTAACCAGCCGCGCCTCGTAAGGTTTGGACCCCACGCCCGGATAACCCATTGCCCGGGGGCCGCGTTAGCTCTTCATCTGCTTACTATTCCACTTTCTTTCCTCCTGATTATGGCTGACACCACCCTCACCAAAATTGATTCCCGATACTCTCCAACCGGTCCTGATGGCGAGAAATACCTGGCCTCCGGCATTCACATAGCTATGCGGATGTGGGAAAATGAACAGCCCGGCGAAGCGAAGGAACCCTCCGTCCGCCCCTATGAAACCGTAGGCTATGTGCTCCAGGGCCGGGCCGAACTGCATCTGGAAGGCCAGATGGTGTTGCTGGAGCCCGGCAACTCCTGGGTAGTTCCTAGGGGTACCTCCCATACCTACAAAGTACTAGAAGCCTTTTCGGCGGTAGAGGCTACTTCACCACCGGCCCAGGTACACGGCCGCGACGAGGAATAAGCCGACTCCTTTTTTCTGAGTACATGCAAAAGCCCTGGCTTTTGCATGTACTCAGAACAAAGGACCACAAATAGCCGATGCGGCCTGTATCTATCAATACACTTCCTGGTTACTATTCAGAATAATTCTCCGCAACTTTGTTTACAAACATTTGATTCAAGCGCATTATTAATCCTGGGAAATGAAGAAACGTTTATTCTGCTTTGCTATTTACAGTATCCCGCTGGCACTTTTTGCACAAACGCCTGCCCTCACGGGCTTGTCGCCGCAGCAGAATGCCATTGCCGTGCCCGCAACGGCGGCAGTAAGTGCTACGTTTTCACAACCGATGCAATCAGGGGGCAAGATTGGGATACATAGCCGGCAGAGCGGGCAGCTTGGGGGCGCCGCCACCACCGCCGGCAACACCCTGACCGTGCAGCCATCCAGAAAATTTGCCCCGGGCGAGGTGGTGACCGTCACCGTTCCCGCCGGCTTGCCGAGTACCAACGGAACAGCCTCCACTACCGGATTCGTGTACGAATTTACCGCTGCTGCCGAGGATGGAACGGGTACCTACGCGCCCTACTACAAAGTAACGGCGGGCGAAACACCGTCGGTCATGGCGGTGGCAGATGTGGATGCTGATGGCGACCTGGATCTGCTGGCGGGAAGATCCTCCTCCACTACCACAAACAGCATCACGGTGGCCCTGAATGAGGGCGACGGCGCCTTTACTCGCTCGTTTACGGTATCCACCACGTCTTCTACCCGTGGCATTAACGTAGCCGACCTCAACCAGGATGGCAGCCCGGATATGGTAGTTACCTCCTCGGAGCAGCCCTATGTAACGGCGCTGCTCAATGACGGGCAGGGACGGTTTGGGGCCGCCACGCCGCTACCCATAACTGCTTTTACCCGCAGCACCAAAGCAGCCGACGTAGATGGTGACGGGGACACGGATTTACTGGTTATTACTTCCGAAAGCTTCTCGGCCACTTCTCAGCTAGTTACAATTCTGAAAAATAACGGCCGCGGCGGGTTCAGCACGAGTAGCAGCGTCCAGATGAAATTGGCAGGCTTCTCTGACCTAGATATTCTGCTTGCCGACGCGGATGAGGATGGCGACATTGACTTTCTGGCCAGCAGTGGCATAAACTATCGGCCGGAATTCTGGCTGAATGATGGGCGCGGCAATTTTTCCGCCGGCACTTCATTTTTCTTCAGCCCGTATAGCTTTCGGCTGTTCAAGGCAATTGACGTAGACAAAGATGGGGACCTAGACTACCTGCTGGGCACCGGCAGCGCACCTGGCACCATCAGCCTGTTCCGCAACAATGGGGGCGGAAAGTTTGCCCCGGAGCAGAAGGTGGCAGCAATAGATAACATGCAGACTCTGGACACCGGCGACGTGGATGGAGATGGAGACCTTGACTTTGTCGTTTCCGGTAATAATGCTCTGCTGGTGTACCATAATGATGGCACCGGGCAGTTTTCGCGGGGTGCCAGCCTGCCTGCGGACGCCAGCGGCCATTCCGTGCTGCTCGCCGACCTGGATCAGGACTTGGACCTGGACATTGTGGCCCTGCAGCAAACCATCGGCACAGCCTTCAAGCTGTTCCGCAACATCAACCGCAGTACCGGTCCCGCCCTGCGGGTAATGGGCACGCGCCCGGCCCCTAATGGCCTTTATGTTCCTGTACAGGGCGCATTGCAAGTTACGTTCAACCAACCCCTTAGCCAGGCCAGCGCCACACGCTCCTCCGTTAAACTGCTGGGGCAGCGGGTTAGCCAGGCGCAGGTGCCGGGTACCGTAACGGACTCGGTGCTCACGCTACGACCCACGGTGCCGTTCAGCGCCGGTGAGCAGGTGTCCATGACCGTAACCACGGCCGCCCGCAGCAGCCGCAATGCGCCGCTACTGGCCCCGCTCGTTTATCAGTTCACGGCGGCTACCCAACCCGGGCCCGGCACGTTTACCGGCGGCACCCAGCTTGATGCCGCCGGCCTGTACGGTCTGGGAGCACGGAAAACCTACGTATCGGCTGCGGATTTGAACGGGGATGGATACCTGGACCTGATTTCGGATGGCCCGAATGTTTCTTTCA
The DNA here is from genome assembly GCF_000576555.1 of Hymenobacter swuensis DY53. Taxonomy (NCBI): domain Bacteria; kingdom Pseudomonadati; phylum Bacteroidota; class Cytophagia; order Cytophagales; family Hymenobacteraceae; genus Hymenobacter; species Hymenobacter swuensis. The sequence goes on along the minus strand of NZ_CP007145.1, from coordinate 884,756 downwards.
ACCTTGGGAATGCTGACTTTGGCCCGACTAACTCTCTCGGAGCCGGGGCCGATATGACCCGGGCAGAAGATGTGGATCAGGATGGCGACCTAGACCTGGTGAGCAGCCGCACGGCAGACCCGGCCTTTAGCGTTGCGGGCTACGTGCGCGTGCTGCTGAACGATGGCAAGGGGCGTTTTACTAACGGAACGGCCACCTACATCGGCCGGGAAGCCCGCAGCATCGCCACCGGCGATTTGAACGGGGACGGATACCCTGATGCCGTACTTATCGGCGACTTTGCCTCCCTCTCGGTAGCACTTAATCGGGGTGACGGCATCTTTGATTGGATGAGCAGCGTGCCCACAAGCAACAACATCACCAGCTTGGCACTGGCCGATTTAGACAACGACGGTGACCTGGATGTGGCGGCGGCAACTGGCAACGGCCTGAATTTCTTCCTAAACAACGGTCGAGGACAATTTTCCGCCGCCCCCAACAGCCCACAGGCCCTGACTAAAGCGGCCACCCGCATTATAACTGCCGACCTGGACAACGACGGGGACGTCGACTTGGTGACTATAGCGGAAAGCGTTTGCGTATACCGCAACAACGGTAGGGGTGAGTTCACCCTGAATGCCTCCTTCCCTATCACCCGGAGCGGCTTTTTAGCCCCAGAAGGAGTTACAACCGGGGACGTTGACGGCGACGGCGACCTGGATTTATTAATGGCCGGGGGTTCCACGGGCGGGCGGGTTCAGCTGCGGCTCAATAATGGCCAGGGGCAGTTCTCAGCCGCTACCGAACTTCTGCTTTCAACGGCCAGCTTCCCCATGATGAGTGGGGTTGCCCTGGCTGATCTGGATAAGGATGGCGACTTGGATATGGCAGTTGCTGACTTCGGTTTTGGGGGCGTGCATGTCCGCCTAAACCAGGCAGCTGCCTTTACGCTGACGGGCTTTGCCCCGCGCAGCGGCCCGGTGGGCACTACCGTTACGCTTACCGGCACGAAGCTGGATGAGGTAACAACCATTCTGCTGAATGGCACAAAGGTGGTTGCCTTTACTCTTGTCACTCCCACCGCCCTGGAGCTAACGGTGCCCGCCGGAGCCACCACCGGCCCCATTACCCTGCTGGCAGCTGGTGGCACAACCAGCAGCACACAGCCTTTCACCGTAACCTCCCTAACGGCCAACCGCCAGGCCCACCCCGGATCCGTGAGTATTTACCCGAATCCGGTACGCGGGGCCTTTACTATTACCGTGCAGAATCCGGCAGCAGATTTTAGGACCAGCCGCGCCGAACTGGTGGATAATACCGGCAAGGTGCTGGCCCAACTCACACCGGTGGCCACCGCCCATCCGGGAACCATTGCTTTCTCAGCCCCTGCACAAGTACCCGGCCTGTACATACTGCGCCTGTACACAGTAGACGGTGTGGTTACTAAGCGGCTGACCGTGCATTAAACCTTTTCTATATGTACTCCACTCCATTACGCAGCAGTAGGGTAAGCGTCGCACCCTACTGCTGCATAATGGAGTGGGGCGTTGCAACAGCGGTATATCTCTTCAGGTTTATTTCACCAACTCCACCTTCTCTATCCGGTCCCCAATTTCGAGACGACTCACGACGTCCATTCCCTGCACCACTTGGGCAAAAATGGTGTAGCGGCCATCCAGGTGAGGCGTGGGCGAGTGGGTGATAAACCACTGGCAGCTTTCGGTGTCTTTGCCAGCAGAGGCGAGACCCACGGCACCGGTCCCGTAGTGCAGATCAGCAAATTCGGAGCGCAGGTTATAGTCGGAACTGCCCCACCCGTCGCCGCGCGGACAGCCGCCCTGGGCCACAAAATTGGGCACTACGCGGTGGAAGTTTTTGCCGTTGTAGAATCCCTGCTGCGTGAGCGTGACAAAGCTGGCCACGGAGCCAGGGGCTTGCTCTACCAGCAGTTGCATAAACACGTCGCCCTTGCTGGTACGCACCACCACCCGCTGAGCGGCCGGAATAGTAGCCACCACGGCCCAGTCGATGGGGTGGGTGGCGGCGGCCGCAACGGGTGAAGGCGTGGCCGGGCGGTTCTGCAGAAAGTCGATGGTTTGCTGCAATGACTGCCAGGCTTCCAGGTCGCGGGGCAGCACCAGCCGGTTGCGAGCCTGCACCAGAAAGTCAGCACTAGGCAGCAGGCGGCGCAGATTCAGCTTCGGGTCCCGAATGGCTTCGGCGGCGGTACCCATCACGGCCACGTCATTACTGAGCACGCCCCGGCGCAGCGTCAGAGCAAACTCAGGGTAGCGGGCCGCCGGGAAATCCGCGTGGTGACGCATGGCAACCAACGCTTCCATTCCGTAAGTGCCAATAACAACGGCCTGATTGGGGGCAAACGTGGCCCGCTGCACGAAATCAAATGCGGTAGGATCCTCGCCCAGCGCCTTCAGCAGATAGCCTTTCTCATAGTTATCAGTAGCTGCTGCGTACCGCTCCTGTACGGCATTCCGGATAGCGGCCCGCTCCTCGCCGGGCTGGCGCAGGGCGGCCGCCAGCAGCGTAGCCCGCACCCGCCACTGGCTCAGTCGGTTGGCCTTTTCCAAAAATACCATTCCGGGCTCATTGGTGGCGTGGGCCAGAAAAAACTCAGCGGCAGCCAGGGCTACCTGCGCATTGTCGTCGGTGAGGGCAGCCCAGGCAGCTTCCTTCACCGGCGCGTACATGGCGGCATTCATTGCCCGCAAGGCACTCACCCGCACGCGGTAGTCCGGGTCGCGGCGGGCGAGGCCGGCCAGCATCCCGGGCACCGTCGGTTCGGTGGCAGCTTTGCCAAGGGCCGAGGCCGCGCCGCTGCGCACGGCGTAGCTGGCATCCTGCTGGGCCGCCGCCCCGATGGCCGCCGCGTACGGAGCCAGATTCAGCCCCCGGGTTCGGGCCAAGGCATTGGCCGCCGCCAGCCGGGCACCCGCCGGGTTTGGGCGGCTCAGCAGCTGCACCAGCCGGGCCACGGCAGCCTCCGATGTCAGGCCACGCAGGCCGGCGCGGTACAGGCCCCAGGCCTGCCCATTGAGGGCAGCCGTATCGGTAGCCAGAGAACTGGGCAGGCGGGTAAGCGCATTGAGCCCGGAACGGGAGGTGCAGCGACCCAGGGCTTCCAGCACGTAGCTCCGCACCATAGCCTCGGGTTCCAGAGGCAGGCGCTGAAACAGGCCGGCTTCGGCCGTCGAGTCGGCCGTCTGGCCTAGGGCGTAGGCGGCCAGCTGCCGGACGCGCCACTCCGGGTCCTGCAACGCAACCAGCAGCTGTGGAGTGGCCTTTTTATCCTGGACCGAAGCCAGGGCCTCAGCAGCAGCCTGGCGGTAAGGAGCTTCGGAGCGGATCAGATAAGGCAGCAGGTCCGCCGTCCGACGCTCGTCCTGCAACGTGGCAATGCGCCGCCGGACGCTGTCGGTGGCAAACTGGTTGAGTTGGGTGGCAGCCGCGGCTGAGGAAGCGGCCGGACGCGGGGCGCAGGCGGTAAGCAAGGCCGCGCCGGCAGTAGCCGCAAGAGCCGCAGCCCGACAAAGAGCAGAGTAGGTCATGGTTGGCCTAAGGTAAATACTCCGGCAGGGAAGGCAACGCCCCTCCCGCAAAAAGCATCTGGCGTATGCGTTGCCGTTGGTTTGCAGCCGACGCGGCGGACAGAGGCCGTACCTGTTTTTCAGCTGACTGCCCACCCGTGCCGCCGCACCACCGGCAACTCCTATATTTACCCGCGCATCTCCCCTTTCCCATGCCTCGCTCCTACTGTATCTGGCTTACGCTGGCGTTGCTATTGGTCGGACTACCCGGCTACAGCCAAGCCCCGGAGCCCCCAAAAACGCCGCCGCAGAAGGTCCTGACCGTGCATTTGACGCTGCCTACGGTGCTGGGCAAGCTGGGCGAGCTGGCCGGCGTACTGCCGCGCACCTCCAAAACCAGTCGCCAGACTTCTACTGATAACCCGGTTGTCACGCTGGCTGTGCCCTTGCCCCGGTTTCTGAGCGGCTCCGATGACAAGCCGGCAGCTCCGCGCAAGCCGTAGGCACTTTTTTATTTCCCGTTCCTCCTCCTCTTTCCCCGCATGGAAGTAAACGCGTCTATTTTAATTTCCGTGGGCATAGCCGCTGTAATAGTGCGGAGTATGCGGCAGTTTCTGGATTTGCCCACCCGGATGCCCCACCTGAACCGGCTGATTGGGTATTTCTGGGTGCCGGGGCTGTTGCTCTACCTGTTTTCCCTACTCATTCAGTGGAAGACGGACCAGTTGGATGAGATATACACGCTGTTCCTGATGGCCATGGTGGTGCTGGTGCTGGTACGGGTGCAGGATTACCGGCCGGCCCGGACCATCCTGCTGGCCGTGGTACCCTATGTGGCATATTCGGCTATTGAACTGCTGTCAGGGACCTTGAGCAGTAGCTTTATGCGCGAGTACAAAAACCTGTTCAGCAATAGTCAGGGGTTTGCCGTCATCTGGCTGGTGACCTTCGTGCTCATTGCCAGAAAGCAGAAGAAGCAGCTGGAAGCCGAACGGGTGCAGCGGGAAGCGGAGGAAAAGGAACGACGCGAAATAGCGGCCCAGAATGCGGTATTGGAGAGCATGGTGGCCGAGCGCACGTCTTCGCTCACCCTGCAGACCGAGGAGTTGCAACACGCGCTGGAAGAGCTCAAAACCACCCAGGCCCAACTGATTCAGGCCGAGAAAATGGCTTCATTGGGCGAGCTGACGGCCGGTATTGCCCACGAGATTCAGAATCCGCTCAACTTCGTCACCAACTTTTCCGATGTGAGTGCCGAGCTGGTAATGGAGCTGGAGGAAGAGCAGCAACGCCCCGAGCGGGACCAGGAGTTGGAAGCCGAGCTGCTGGCCGACCTCAAGCAAAACCTGCAAAAGATTACCCACCACGGACAGCGTGCCGCCAGTATCGTGCGGGGCATGCTGGAACACTCCCGCGCCAGTACCGGCGAGCGGCAACCCACCGACCTCAACGTGCTGGCCGACGAATACCTGCGCCTGGCTTACCACGGCCTGCGAGCAAAGGACAAATCCTTTAATGCCACGCTCACAACCGATTTTGCTTCTCCCCTCCCCAAAATTGAGGCCGTGGCCCAGGACCTGGGCCGGGTGCTGCTCAATCTGTTCACCAATGCCTTTTATGCCGTACAGAAGCGTAAAGAGCAGGGCGAAACCGGCTATGCCCCTACCGTACGCGTGGCCACCCGCGCCCTGCCCGGCGGCGGCGTGGAGGTGCGCGTACACGACAATGGCACCGGTATTCCGGAAGCTGTGCGCCAGAAAATTTTCCAGCCCTTCTTCACCACCAAGCCCACCGGCGAAGGCACCGGCCTGGGCCTTTCTCTCAGCTACGATATTGTAACGAAAGGCCACGCCGGCACCCTTGCCGTGGAAACGGAGGAAGGCCAGGGTACCGAGTTTATTATTACGTTGCCAGCGGGGCAGTAACGCCTTGTAGCTAGAAAACGGTTACGCTATCATCTTCCACCCCGTACCTTTAGCCCCATGAAAATACTGGTAGTTGACGACGAGCAGGACGTGCGGACGCTGTTCGAGCAACGGTTCCGGCGTGAAATCCGCAACGGGCTATTTACCTTTTCGTTTGCCTACTCGGGTGAGGAAGCGCTGGATTACCTGCACGACCATGCCTCCGAAGTAGTGCTGATTTTATCTGATATCAACATGCCCGGCATGAGTGGGCTGGAACTGCTGCGCCACATCCGGCAGGAGTACGGCGCGCCGCCGCCTACCCCGCCTCAGGTAATGATGATTACCGCGTACGGCGACGACGACAGCCGCCAGCAGGCCCTGGCCCTGGGTGCCAACGACTTCCTCTCGAAGCCCGTGGATTTTGTGGCCCTCAAGGAAAAACTACTGCACCTCACCGAGCATGAAAACTAAGATTCTGGTAGTTGATGATGAGGCAGACTTGGAGCTGCTCATCAAGCAGAAGTTCCGGCGCAAGATTCGGGAAAGTGTGTACGAATTCGTGTTTGCCAGCAATGGCCAAGAGGCCCTGAACACCCTGCAGCAGCACCCCGACCTCGACATCATTCTCTCCGACATCAACATGCCGGTAATGGATGGCCTCACGCTGCTCAGCAAGCTACAGGAGGCCAATCCAGTCCTCAAAACCGTGATGGTATCAGCCTACGGCGACATGCAGAACATCCGCACGGCCATGAACCGGGGGGCGTTTGATTTCGTGACCAAGCCCGTGGACTTCCTGGACCTGGAGCTGACAATGGACAAGACCGCCCAGCACGTACAGCAGCTGCGCGAGACGCTACGGGCCATCCAGGAAAACAACATTCTGCGCATGTACGTGGATGAAACCGTACTCAACTTTGTGGGGCGGCCGGAGTTCGAAAACACGCTGATGGCCTCCGAAACGGTCGATGCCTCGGTGGTTTTCATCGACATCTGCGGCTTTACGTCTCTCTCCGAAGTACTGCCGCCCGCCGACATTGTCACCATGCTCAACCGTTACTTCGACCAGATGGTGAAGGAGGTTATTGCGCAGGGTGGCTACATCGACAAGTTTATGGGCGATGCGGTAATGGCCGTTTTTCGGGGCGAGTACCACCTCGACCGGGCCGTGGACGCAGCCCTAGCCGTGCGCGCCGTGGTGCAGGCCAACGAGGACGTGTTACCCGATGGCCGACCCTACCAACCGTTGGTCAGCATCGGTATCAATACCGGCGAAATGGTGTCGGGTAACATCGGCTCAGCTTCCCTCAAGCGTCTCGACTACACCGTCATCGGCGACAATGTGAACGTGAGTCAACGGTTGCAATCCGTGGCCCAGCCCGGTCAGATTATTATCACGGAAGCCACCTACGAGCGGGTAAAGGAGTCGTTCCAATGCCGCCCGCTCCACGAGGTAACCCTCAAGAATAAGGCCCAGCCCATGATGATTTACGAGGTAGTGGCGTAGTGGTGAAGTCAAAGCGCAGAAGTAAAAAGGCACAACTCTGTGTCTTTTTACTTCTGCGCTTTGACTTCACTTGCTTCATTCTGCTTGCGCAGGCGTTGGCAGAGGACGCGCAGAATATTGCGCAGCACTTCGCTCCGCTCCTCCATCACATCATAGAAATCGTCCTGGTCGAGGCGGAAGGCTGTAACGGGGCTTTGGGCCACGGCAGTAGCCGAACGTGGCTCAGCATCGAGCAGGGCGAGTTCCCCAAAAAAGTCGCCGGGACGGAAAGTAGCCAGCAGCTGCGAACCGGTAAAAATGCCCACCTCCCCTTCCGACACGATGAAGAGGGAAGTACCCAAGTCGCCCTTGGCAAAGATCTGCTCTCCGGCGCCAAAACTCACCTCTTTCATGATGGGCACAATGCTGCTGAGGACGTTGGCGGGCGTAGCGGCAAACAACGCGGTGCGCTGGAGAATAGCCACCCGGTCGGCGGCAGAAACGTGGGCAGTAGTGGCAGAATGGCTCATAAGTAAATCGGGCAGGGAAGGTTCTTGCGTAACGGCCGCCTGGTAGGCCGCTGGCTGGGTTTCGGCCCAGCGGGCCAGCACCGCTAAGGCACTTTCTCGCACCAGTGGGCTGGTACTATGCAAGTGGGGCCGAAGCAGGGCAAAATGCACCTCAGTGGCCGACCAGTAGCGCAGGGCCAGGCTCACGGTCCAATCGGAAAAGGCCGTTTCGCCCCGCTCCACAATAGTGGCCACAATAGGCCCAGGAGTGGTAGCAGCTGACAACAGCCGGTCGAAACGGGCCGCTTTGGCAGCGGGTGTGCCCACTTCCAGCAGCGTCTGGAGCCCTTGGTACATGGGGCGGGGAATGATGTTATCCAGGATTTCGAGGGCATTGGCCTGCCGCTCCCGGGTGGCGTGCGCCACGCTGCGCTGCGCATCGGCAATGGCCTGGGGCGCGTAGAGCTGCTGCAACTCCCCAAACAGGCGCTGCTGCACCCGCGTCAGCTCGTACGCCAGCGCATCCTGCACGGGCTGATTTGCCGTAGTAGCCTGCCCGTGCAGTAGCTCGCGGGCCAGTTGTAGCTCCTGTTGCACCAATGCCTGAAAAACAGGCGTAGTGGCTGGCTCCGGGGCAAAGTTGCGGAGGGCGCGCAGGGCATCTTCGCGCTGCCCCAAATCGGGCCGCTGTGCCAGCGCCACCAGCGTAACGCGGCTCTGAGCGGTGGGCAGACGGCCGCACAGTTGCGCCACCCGCCGCGTTACCACCGCATCGGTACTGCTTTGCAGCGTACGAACCAGCACTGATAGTGCGGCCAAGCCCAGGTGCTGCAGCTCCGTGAAGGCAGCAGCCCGCGTGGGCTTATCGGCTAATGCCGCCACCAACGCCTCTGTTTCCGCCTCCGATACCGTGTTATTGCTGTTGGGTTGCCCGGCGGCGGGCAGCTCATGGGGCAGGGCAAACCGGCGGCTCACGGCGTGGTGCAGCTCATCGAGGTAGTGCCCGTAGGTACGGTAAAGCATGAAAATTGCGCCGGTTAGCAGTACCGCCATCCACCCGAAGGTAAAGTTGGCGTCCAGCTTAGGCCAGAAGTGAGGCACCAGCAGCAACAGACCAGCCAGACCCATGCCCAAGGGCTCATACACGCCCTTCGAGAGGGTATGCGCCTGCAACCGCTCGGCAGCGGGCAGCGGCTGAAACAGCACCAGAAACACTGGGTCGAAGAAAGCCCGCCGCAAGATTTCCATTGTCAGGAATAAGGCGCAGAAGTAAAGCATGACGCCACCCGGCCCCCAGCTGCTATGCTGACTGAACAGCCCCAGGCCCAGCAATACGAGGGCCGGCAGGGCCAGTAAAATCGTTCGTACGCCCAGCACATCAAGCAGCTTGCCGGTTACCAGCAGCTTCACCACCAGTGCCACCAAGTAGGTGAGGGCCAGCACGGTGCTGACGTAGCGCATCACCAGCGTCTGGTCGTGAAACTGATGCTTGACGTTGACAAAAAAGGAATATTCCACGCCGGTAGTAACGGCCGCAATAGCCAGCATGCTCAGGCACATGCTCAGGACCAGGCGGCTGCTGCCGAACCAGCGTTGCAGCGGTGCGGCCACGGCTTGCGCCCGCGCGGCCCGGCCGCCGGAACGCGCTTCCACCAGATGTTCCCGACCCGTAGTACGCAGCACCAGCAACGCCCCCACATAGGCCCCGAAAGCCAGCAGCAGCAGCCACAGCAGCTCCGCGTGATGGTGCACCAGCAACGCCAGCACAGCACCCAGGGCCTTGGCGGGCATGTCGCCGGAGCTGATGACGCTGAACAGCCGCCGCCCCTGCCGCACATCAAACACCACTGCCGACACGCCCCAGAATTCCAGGTTGGTGAGTAGGTAAATCACGCGGTAGCCCGTCATGATGGCCACTGCCGCCCACACCGAGTGGCCCACGGCAACCAGCACCCCAATCACCGTCATCAGGACCACCACGGCCAGCAGCACCCGCACGGCTACCCGCTGCAGGCCCAGATGGTGCTCATAGTGCGCGTATACCTGGCCGGCAGCTACCATAGCCAGCGCGGCCACCCCGTAGGCCAGCGGCAGGTTGCGTTCCGGCTGATTTTCGAGCAGAATCACGTTGGCCGCCACGTACACCAGAATGGTCCCGATGCCCAGCAGAAAGTTGTGCAGAAAGAACAGCCCCACCGTACGCCCCTCTTCGGGTCGGATGCCCAACAGCTGCTGCCAACGCGCAAGTAATGTCATTGTGTAATGCTTAGTGCCTGGGTGGTAGCGCGTAGCTGACAGAGGTAACTTCTGCCGGTTCACCTGGGTACCAGGGCTTGGGCACTAAGCACTACCACGGGTGCAAGATAGGAGCCGGCGGCGGCTTGATGCCGGATTTTTCCGCTACTTACACCTTCTAAGCCTCGTTTGCTCCTCATGGATTGCCTTCGCGCCGAAACCTACGTCCTCGACCAGCTCCGTCAGCACCTTGCTCCTACCCTGTTCTACCACGGCCTACATCACACCCTCGACGTGGTTGAGCAGGCCCAGTCTCTGGCCCTGGCCGAAGGCGTTTCCGACCCCACCGAACTGGCTCTGCTGCGCACCGCCGCCCACTACCACGATGCCGGTTTCCTGACTACCTACCAAGGCCACGAGGCCGCCGGCTGTGCCTTGGCGCGCCAGGTCCTGCCCGGCTTCGGTTACGAGCCGGCCCACATCGAACTGATTTGCCAGCTCATCCTGGCGACGCAGATGCCCCAAAGCCCTGGGCCGCTTCACTTGGCCCGGATCCTCTGCGACGCCGACCTGGATTACCTCGGCCGCTCCGATTTCTGGCCCATCAGTTCAACTTTGTACGAGGAGCTGACGGTGCGCAATATGATAGCAGGAGAGGAAGCCTGGTTACGCCTGCAGGTTGACTTCCTGAGCGGCCACCGCTACTGGACACCCACCGCCACCGCCCGCCGCGAGGCCGCCAAGCAGGCCCGACTAGCCGAAGTGCGGGAGCAGTTGGCGCGGCTCTAGCGCGACACGACCAAAGCAGTCAGCACCTGCTCCAGAGCCGCAAACAGCTCGTCGTTGCCCTGCTGCGTGTACCCTTGCAGAGCGGTTTCGAAGCCGGACAGGTCGTAGAGAAAGGCTTTGAGGTTATCAGGAGTGATGGCGGAGAAGTGGCGGCCGTAGCCCAGCTTCTCGATTTCGGCCGCGTTGAGAAACTGCTCGAACTGGGCCGGAATGGGCACCGCGCACATCGGCTTGCGCAGGTACACTGCTTCGCTGATGAGAGAGAAGCCGCCGTTGGTGACCACCGCCCGGGCACTGGCTAAGTCGGCCAGAAAGCCGGCCTCACTGAAGGCCCGCAGCTGCACGTTGCCGTGGTTTTCTTCCTTGTTGAAGCCATACACCCGAAACTCCTGCCCCGGCAACTGCTGCAGCTGCGCCACCAAATCCTTCTGCGTGGTAGCCGATTGATACACCAGTATGTGCGCGCCATGCGTAGGGCGCAGGGCCAGCACCTCGGGCCGCAGAATGGGCGGCACCAGCGTGGTGCGCTCCTTGATGAGCGGCAGCGGGAAGAAGGTGCTGATGAAGTAGTGCTGACTACCGGGCAGTTTGGCGCGTACAATCTGGCGAGCCAAGGCCAGGTTGCCGCGCTCCGCCGCCGGTATGGGCACATCCAAGGCAGCCCGGCTGATAATCTGCATGTTATCAATGCTGATGACGGGCAGATTTTTCCACTTGGCGAACAGAAAGCTGAACGACTCGAAATCGGAAATCACCACCTCGGGCTCGAAGTCGCAGAGCAGCTCCCGATACTTGCGGAAGTTCACCCGCAGGTTTTCCGGCGCCGAGCGCAATGTCAGGGCCGCCGTGCGCGACTTCGAAACGGTGAGGTGTTTATACGCCAGGTGAAAGCCCCGGATTTCGTGCACCCGCCCGGGGAAGTTGGCGGCCAGCATCTGGTAAGCTCGCGAGCTACTCACCACGCATACCTCATGGCCCTGACTGAGCAGATGCCCGATTATCACCTTACTGCGCGTCGCGTGCCCCAGCCCTTCGCCGGGCACTCCGTAGAGAATATTCATACGCTCGAGACTGCCGTTAGCGCCGCGCGCCGGGAATGCGGAACTGCAGGCCCAGGCTGGGAATGAAGGTGAGGCCGCTGAGTTTGGCGGTGCGGTTGTTCAGCAGCTGATACTCGCCATAATTCTGGTAGTACACCGATAGTGCCGGGATAAAGTAGGCATACTTGTAGCCCAGCTTGGCATTGAAGAACGCCCCGAACGAGCTGAAGTTCTGCTTGGCTGTGGGCAGAGAAGGAAGCAGTGAGCTGCCGACGCCATTGTACAGATTCTGTGGCTGGAAGCCATATTTGAAGAAGCTGTGCGCGTACACCACGCCGTAGGAAATGGCTCCGATTTCCTCCTCTACCCCGAGCGACTTGCTGAATACCAGTGGAATCAGGATATCCTGCCGACTGGCCCGAAAGTTCAGGAAGTCCGTCACGTTATCCAGAAACGGAATGCTAGGCAGCTTGGCCCGCTGGGTGGCAAACTGCAGCCCGATGCTGCCGTACGTAGCGCCTGGCTGCCGCGTACCGGGGTTTTCCACCGTGCCCGTCGGCCCTAGAAACTGGTACATGGCATCAAAAACGTGGGAGCCGAAGCCGTACTTGTACCCCACGTCGAGCCGGTCAATTACGCCGTAGCGTACATACACGTCTGAGGTCGGCCGCACCGGATCGAGCACGTAGGCCAGGGCTGCTACCTGGATATTTTCGATGCTCTGGTTATAGCGGATGGTGTCTTTGTTAGCCGCCGCTTTGGCCGCATCCAGCAGCGCCGTGCCGGTTTTACCAAGGGTTTCGGTGGGTACGTTGAAGGCCATGTTGCCACCTACTCGGAATTCGCCGCGCGGCGTGACCTTACCGGTACTCACAATGGCGCGCGGCGCGGTGCACGAGGCCGAAAACAGCAAACCGGCCCCAGCCAACAGGTTCAACGCGGCACGAAACGGGGAAAAAGTAGTCATACGAAGCATAAGAGGGAAGTTGCGACGGCCGGCCACGGCCAAAACCGGGCCGAAAGTAGCCAACTCCCCCGTAACCTTGGCTTGGGATTTTGCCAACGGCACCCATCCGCCCATCATACAAAAGCGCAGCCGGGGCATCTTGCCCAACTGCGCTTCTATATGATAGGCTAATAATTTCGCCCCTAGGCCGCCACCGCCACCCGCTCCGTACGCGCCTGCCGGTAAGCCTCCGGACCCATCTGGCGCAGCATTCGGTAGTGTGACTGCAAGGCCCCGAAGAACGTCTTGTTCTCAATGTAGGGCACCCCGAACTCCAGGGCCGTCTGGCGCAGGATAGGAGCCAGGGCCGGATAATGAATATGGCAAACCTTCGGGAACAAGTGGTGCTCCACCTGCCGGTTCAAGCCGCCGCACAGGAAACTAGCCAGCTTGCTGTCGGGCGAGAAGTTGGCCGTGGTCTGCATCTGATGCACGGCCCAGGCCTCGCGCATGTCGCCCTGGTCATCGGGCAGTGGGAAGGCAGTGCCTTCTACCACGTGGGCCAGCTGAAACACGAGGCCCAGCACCAGCCCTTCCACGAAGTGCATCCAGACGAAGCCCAGCGCAAACTGCCACCACGTAACATCCAGCACCACCAGCGGCAGCACAATGAACAAAGCGTAATACACGGCTTTGTACAGAAACAAATTCACGTACTCGCGGCGCGGGTGCTTGGTGACGTGCTCCCCAATCTTGCCCTGGAAAAACTTCACGTAATCCTTGCGCAGTACCCACGAGAGCGAAGCCAGCCCATACACCGGAAACGCGTACCAATGCTGAAACTGCTGAATCCAGCGCACCGGCTCCTCCTCCGACAGCCGGATCAGGCCGGGGGCCACTTCAATGTCCTCATCGTGGCCGGCAATGTTGGTGTAGGTGTGGTGTACGATGTTGTGGGTGATATTCCACACATAAGGGCTGGCCCCAATCAGGTTGAATACCATGCCCAGCCACTTATTCACGTTCTTATTGGCTGAAAACGCACCGTGCAGCGCGTCGTGACACACGTTGAAGCCGATAAAAGCGGCAAACGCGCCCATCAGGGCCGCCAGCCCGGCCATAGCCAGCAACCCGAACTGGTTCGAAAGAATCAGCACGTACAGGCCCACGTAGCCACTCAGGAAGAAGATGGTTTTGGCCCACATAGTCCCGTTGGCGTGGCGCGAAATTCCCTCAGCTACAAAGTAGGCATCCACCCGCTCGCGCACCGTGGCGAAAAAAGTGGTTTTCCGAACATTCGTGAATTTCAATGTTTTGGCCATACTGATATAGTAATGATGCAGTACAGCAGCCCGGGCCGCCTGTCCACAGATGAGTTTCGAGGCCGGCAAGGTAACAGCATTGCGCCATACGCCGCCAGCGGCACCTGCGTGGCACCTAACTTGCTCCCTCAACCGGCAGGCCACCTGTTCAGTTCGTTGCGGCTGGGCAGAAGTAGCCGTCAGCCGCCACCCATAGACTGGCAAGGCGCGGCAATTACGTTGTATGACAGCCGTCTGGCCACAATTATTAGCTCTATAATATATTTTCCGTCGAGTGCTGATTTTCCCACCAGACCGGGTAGCCGTCCCTGATTACGAACATTACCGAATTGTTACGCCGAAAGTGAAAATCCCGTAACTTTCCTTTCCGCTTATGCCTTTTTGCTCCCGTATGCTTCAGTTTTACCTCAATAACCAGCTCATCCGCACTGACCAGCCAGCGGGCAGCACCCTGCTCGATTTCGTGCGTTACCACCAGCACCTGAAAGGCACCAAAATCGGCTGCCGGGAAGGTGACTGCGGGGCCTGCACAGTGCTGGTGGGCGAGCTGGACGCGGCCGGTGCAATGGTGCAGTACCAGGCCATGACCTCCTGCCTCACGCCTTTGGGTAATGCCCACGGCAAGCACGTTGTTACGGTAGAGGGTATTAACGCGGCCCGGGGTACGCTCACGCCGGTGCAGCAGGCCATTGTCCAGGAAGGTGGCTCGCAATGCGGGTTCTGCACCGTGGGCTTCGTGATGAGCCTGACCGGCCACGCCCTCAGCGAAAAAACCAGCACCCCCACCTCGGCTCTGGCTTCTATTGATGGGAACATCTGCCGCTGCACCGGCTACAAGAGCCTGGAGCGGGCCGCTCAACACCTTACCGCGCAGCTCCAACAGCGGCCCGCCGCCGCCGCCGTGAGCTGGCTGGCCGCCGAGGGCTTCGTGCCGCCGTACTTTGCCGATATGCCCGCCCGACTTACCGCGCTGCACGAGGCCGCCCGCGCTGCCGCCACCGGTGGCTCCGAAGCAACCAACCCGGTTGTGGCTCCAGTCCCGGTGCTGGATGCGCCGGCCGCCGCGCAGGCCCGCATCCTCGGGGGCGGAACCGATTTACTGGTGCAGCAGCCCGAGCAGCTCCGGGCTACGCCGGTGCAGTTGCTCTACAACCAGCCGCAGCTGCGCGGCATCCGGCGCGAGGGCAACTTGGTAATTCTGGGTGGTACCACCACGGCCCAGCAACTGCTGGAATCGGAAGTATTGCTGGCGGTGCTGCCGCAGCTGCCCCGGTATCTGAAGCTGGTCAGCAGCACGCCCATCCGCCAGATGGGCACGGTGGCCGGCAACTTCATCAACGCCTCCCCAATCGGCGACCTGACCATCCTATTTCTGGCCTTGGGAGCCGAAATTGGGCTTTCTACGGTCGCCGGCCAGCACCGCACGCTGCCGCTGGCGGAGCTGTACCTGGGCTACAAGCAGCTCACCAAAACCGCCGACGAGCAGGTAACCGAAATCCGGTTCGAGGCCCCGACTGCCACCGACGCCTTCAACTTCGAGAAGGTATCGAAGCGCACCCATCTGGATATTGCCAGCGTGAACACCGCCGCCTGGCTGCGGGTGGACAACGGCGTTATCCGGGAAGCCCGGCTGTCGGCTGGCGGCGTGGGACCCATTCCGCTGCTGTTGCGCCAGACGGCCGCTGCGCTGGTGGGCCGGCCGGTTTCGCTGGAAACCGTGCGCCTCGCCCAGCAGTTGGCCCAGCAGGAAATCAGCCCCATCAGCGACGTGCGCGGCACCGAGCACTACAAGCGTCTGCTGCTGCACCAGCTGCTGGAAGCGCACTTCGTGGAAACCGGCCTGCTCATCGAAGAACAATTGTAGGGCTCCGCTCCTTCGCGTCCCAATCGTTGCTGGCGTTATTCGATCCGCTCAATTATAGTCGTTCAACGAACAAGACACGAAGGGTCGCGTCTCTACAGCTGCCCCGCTCACTCAACCACTACGTCACCAAGTCACCGCTCCCGTGAACCACCTCGACCCCATCCGCCACGTGCGCGGCGAATCTCAGTATCTGGATGACGTGCCGGTGCAGCAGGGCACGCTGTACGCGGCCGTGGTGGAGTCGCCGGTGGCGCATGGCAAGCTGCTGGGCGTTGATGCCATAGCGGCGCTGCAGCTGCCCGGCGTGGTGCGCATTCTTACGGCCCAGGACATTCCCGGCGAAAACCAGATTGGCGGCATCGTGCCCGATGAGCCGCTGCTGGCCGAGGGCCACGTCCACTTCCGGGGCCAGCCGGTGGCCTTGGTCCTGGCCGACTCGGAACACGCGGCACACGCGGCCCTGGCCCAGGTGCGCGTCTCGGTGGAGGCCCTACCTATCATCACCGATCCGCGCGTGGCCGCCGCTCAGAACGAGCTGATTGTGCCGCCCCGTACCTTCCGCATCGGCGACTCTGCCGGGGCCTGGGCCGGGTGCGCACACGTAGTTGAGGGGGTGGCCGAGTCGGGTGGGCAGGAGCACTTGTACATCGAAACCCAGGGTGCGTATGCCTTCCCGACCGAAATGGGTGGGGTGCGCCTCATTTCCTCTACCCAGGGCCCCACGGCCGTGCAGCGCCACACGGCCCACGTACTGGGGCTGGGCATGCACCAGGTGGAAGTAGACGTGACGCGCCTGGGCGGCGGCTTCGGCGGTAAGGAGGACCAAGCCACTACCTGGGGCGCCTTGGCCGCCCTGGGGGCTTTCATGACCCAGCGGCCTGTGAAGCTGGTGCTCGACCGCATGGCCGACATGCGCATGACCGGCAAGCGGCACCCCTACTCCTCCGACTTCAAAATCGGGCTGGATGCCGACCTGAAAATTGTGGCCTACGAGGCTACGTTCTACCAGAACGCCGGGGCCGCCGCCGACTTGTCGCCGGCCGTGCTGGAGCGCACGTTGTTCCACAGCACCAACACGTACTTCATCCCGAACGTGACAGCTACGGCCTACAGCTGCCGCACTAATCTACCGCCCAACACCGCCTTCCGGGGCTTCGGCGGGCCGCAGGGCATGTTTGTGATTGAGTCGGCCATTGCCTGCGCGGCCGAGCACTTGGGCGTGCCCGCCACCGATATTCAGCGCCGCAATTTGCTGCGCGAAGGGAACCTGTTTCCGTACCGCCAACCCACCGAGGGATGCCACGCCGAGCAGGCCTGGGATACAGCCGCCGAGTTGTTCGACTTGGCCGGCCGCCGCCGCGAGGTGGCAGAGTTCAACCGCACCCACCGCTGGGAGAAGAAGGGCCTGGCCGTAATGCCTATCTGCTTCGGCATTTCCTTCACCAAAACCGCCATGAACCAGGCCCGGGCGCTGGTGCACATTTACACTGATGGCTCGGTGGGCGTGAGCACCGGAGCCGTGGAGATGGGCCAGGGCGTGAACACCAAAATTGCTCAGGTAGCGGCCCAGACGCTGGGCATTTCTGTGCACCGCATTAAGGTGGAAAGTACTAATACCACCCGCGTGGCCAACACGTCCCCCTCGGCTGCCTCCGCCACCGCCGACCTGAACGGCAAAGCCACCGAGCTGGCCTGCCGGGCCCTGCGGGAGCGGCTGCTCCGGCTGGCATCCACGGAGCTGAGCATAGACTACGAGGGCATGCACATCGAGAACGAGCAGGTACTGGCCGCCGGCAAGCCTGCCGATACCACCTGGGAGAAGCTCGTTTCGGCGGCCTACTGGCAGCGCATCAGCCTCACGGAAAACGCCCACTACGCCACCCCCGACCTGCATTTCGATGCCACCACCAACCAGGGCTACCCCTTCGCCTACCACGTGTACGGCACGGCCCTGACCACCGTGCGCGTGGATTGCCGCCGGGGCACCTACGAGGTGGAAGCCGTGCAGATTGCCCACGACTTCGGCCAGAGCATGCACCCGGCCATCGACCGGGGACAGATTGAGGGGGGCCTAGTGCAGGGTATCGGCTGGATGACGCTGGAGGAACTGGTGTTCAACAACGAAGGCCGCCTGCTCAGCAATTCGCTCAACTCTTACAAGATTCCCGACCTGTACTCGGCCCCCAAGGTGCTGGATGTGCATTTCCTGGATACCCCGGGCCACCCGCGCGCCGTGCTGCGCTCCAAAGCCGTGGGCGAGCCGCCGCTGATGTACGGCATCGGGACCTACTTTGCTTTGCGCGACGCAGTGCGGGCGTTTAATCCGCAGGCAACTATTTCTTTCTCCGCTCCTATGACGCCGGAAAAGGTTCTCGTAAATTTGCACCCCCATTTTACGACCACCCCTTCTGACGCTTGGAACTCACCCGCTCAACCCACCTTCGCAACCACCTCCGCGGATTCCTGATTTACGCCGTCGGCGACACGCTGGCTGCCCTTTTGCTTCACCAGTTTTCCTGGACGCGCCTGCTGGGCATGGCCCTGGTGGGTGGCGTGCTGTACTCCTGGGAAGTGCCCGCCTTTTTCCGTTGGATTGACCGGCAGGTACCCGAGCGCCCCGACGGCGGCTTGGGCCGGCAGTGGCTCCGGGCGGCGCTGTCGCAGGTATACTTCAACCCGCTCTGGATTGTGCGGCACTACGTGTTTCTGCGGCTGTTCGGGGGCCAGGTCGAGCAGATTTCCTGGGCCCTGCTGCCGCTGGCGGGCCGCTCGTTCCTGGTGAATGTTCCGGTGGCCCTGGTCGTGAACTACTATATCCAGAACAAAGTAGCTCCGGACTGGCGCTTTGTAGCCAGCGCGCTTTTTTCAGGCATTATGGCGGTGTACTACGCCCTCAGTGCTACGTGGCTGTAACGGAATTTGCCGTTCATATAAACCATCCTAACACCCAAAAAAACATATAAAAAATACTATATTGCCGGAGCAAGAACTACCCTTTACTTCTCCTAGTTATCCTTCCGTGGATATCCTGAACGCCTCACCACCGGCTCCGCGCGATATGCTGGTGTGGCAACACGCGGCAGCCAATCTGCGCGCCGGTATTCCGGTGGCGTTGCTCTGTGTGCTGGCCAGCGAGGGAAGCAGCCCCGGCCGGCAGGGTTTCAAAATGAGTGTGACGGCCAACAGCCTGGCGGGCTCCATTGGCGGAGGCATCATGGAACACAAGTTTGTGGAAGTAGCCCGGGCCCTGCTGCGCGACGCTACCACCGCGCCTATTTTGCGCCAGCAGATTCACCGCAAGGATGCCCCGGCTGATCGTTCCGGCATGATCTGCTCAGGAGAGCAGTGGGTGCTGGTGCAGCCGTTGCGGAACACTGACCTGCCGGTCATCGTCGCCATTAAGCAGCTGCTGCGGGAGCATAGCAGCGGCCAGCTGCAGGTATCGGTCTCCGAGGGGCTGCGGCTGCAACAAGGCCAGAACGCCGCAGCCTCTCACTATACCTGGCAGCCCGGTGCTGACTGGGCGTACTCCGAGCAGCTGGGTTTCCGGGACCACGCCACCATTGTGGGAGCCGGGCACGTAGCCCTAGCCCTTTCCCGGGTGCTGGCTTCGCTGGAGTTTGAACTGACGGTACTGGATGACCGGCCCGGCCTGAACACGCATTTGCTGAACCCGTTTGCCCACCATAAACGCACGGTAAACTACGCGGCTCTGCGGGAGGAAATTCCCACCGGGCCACATCAATATGTCATCCTGATGACGTTTGGCTACCGCACCGATTTGCTTGCGCTGCGCACCTTACTGCGCCACCCGGTGCGTTACCTGGGCGTGATGGGCAGTGCTGCCAAAATAGCCGAGCTGCTGGCTACGCTGCGTGCTGAAGGTGTTTCTGAGGAGTTGCTGGCCCGCGTACACGCCCCCATTGGGCTGCCTATCAACAGCCGCACACCGGAGGAAATAGCCATCAGCATTGCCGCCGAGCTGATCCGGGAGCGAAACGCATAACAGTTACGCTAGTCGTCGGCTTCGCTGGTCGTGTTCTGGCCGCTGAGGTAACCTTCGGTGAAGACGTGGTACTGATCAAAAATGGAGCGGACAGAGCGACGCAGCACAATTTCGCCCTGCGGCCCCGAGGGTACCGACACGCCCGAGGCGTAGCCGTTCCACACGGCCCGGTTGGTACGGTTGTCGATGAGCGTGACCAGCAGCGTGCCTTCGGCCAGAATCAGGCGCACGGGCTGGTAGCCTTTGCGGGCCTCTTTAGGGGTTTCTTCATCTTCAGCATAGCCCGCTTTTACCCACCTGCTGAAATCGTCCTGGGCGTATCCCCGAAAGCGCATATCCCCTTCAAACAGCCGGAAATTCACCAGCAGATCGGGGCGGCGGCGGATAGCGGCGGAGCGGTAGCCCTGTATCTTAAGCCGGCTGCGGATGGCATCACGCACGGCCTTGCCCAGCCGGCTGGTGTCGGAGTTAATTCCGTCGCCGCTGATGAACTCGTACGTCCGGTACCGCCGGAACTGCCCGGCATAGCTATAATCCGATTCTACGCGGGCCTCGCGTGACATGAGGCAACCGGAAAGCAACAGGCCGCTGCCGGCCAGCAGAGTAACATACCATTTCATAGGCGCTGGGGAAGTAAGAAGGTCGTACTCACTAAAATACGAAACTACCGGCGCTATTCGATTGGGTCCGACTTAAATAATTCGTATAAGATTTCCCCTGTTGAGCTATAAGTTAAGCGGCAGCGCACAGGCCCGGTTCAAGTAGCTGGCAGCAGCTCTTTTTCCAGCACGATAGTCAGCCCGTGGGCACCCTGCAAAGTCCCGATAATATCGAAGCCGTGGCGCAGGTTCAGCAACAGCATGGCGCGCCAACGGTTGTAGGTCTGGGTGCGGATGCGCCGATAGTTCTGCGCCCGGCACCATGCGTGCTGGCGGCACATCAGCTCCGCCGCCATACCCCGGCCCCGAAAATCAGGATGCACGCCGCCCAGCCAGCTGTAGTAGTGACCTGGCTTCCGCTCGTAGCCCAGCTTGCAGCCTATCACGTTGCCATCGGCCAAGGTAAGCCACGCTTGTACCGGGCCGCGCACCTGCTGGTAGCGTAGGTCGGCTTCCAGTTCGGGGGCCGTGCTTTCCAGGGCAGCGACTAATAATTCAACAACCTGGCCGTATTCGGCAGACTCTGGCAGTAAGTTGGCTACTAAGTAAAACGCAGGTGCCATATGTCTGTCTAACGTGTCGAATACTAACCAGCGGCTTACTGCGTGAGCGTCAGCGGAGAAGTTTGGGCAGTATAGGTCTCCCCGTTGCTGAGCTGGTATACCACGGTAAACTGCTGCGGGCCGGTACTGGCGGCGGCCGGATTGGCCAGCCGCAACTCCAGCACCAGCGCCGGCTGTTGCGCCCGCCGCTGTACGTAGTCACTAAGCAGTCCGTCGGCTACCGGGTTACCCACCACCTCATACACGCTCAGCAGATCATTGAGTGAACTGCCGGCGGGGTGCTGAGCATCCAGCGCATTGTTGCTGGTGACGGTGATGGCCGTTACCAGTTCCGTAAATTTTGGCTCGACTGGAGAACACGCGTAGGCCGCTCCCCACCCAACCCGGTGTGCTGCTACCAGGCGGGTATCGAGGCCAAAGCGCAACGCAAATTGGCTGCGGGAAACCGGCTCGGCCGCCGCCAGCACCGTTACCGAGTTGCTGGCATTGGCAATGGCCGTGACGGTGGTGCCCGTAATATCGTAGTTGCCAGCATTGGGCGCGGGGTTGCAGCCGCAGGAATCGGCACAAAACAGGTCACCACAGGCGGGCAACCCCAGCACCAGCGAGGTAAAAAGGAAAAGTCGTTTCATAGCCGTTACAGGTCGAGTTCGGGTTCTTCTTGTAGAGAAGCGCGACCAACTTCTGGTTGCACCGCGGCTATGTTATCTTTCTACTGGTACCTGGCAGGTAGTAACGCAGCTCAACATCTCGCTACAGCGGAGTAAACGGCACAAGATCAAGCAACGAAAAGCCCCGGATAGTCTGATAGCCTTCTAACGCAAGCATCAGGTGCAATCGGCCGTTTGAAGCTCGATGCGGTTATCGGGATGAATAATGAGCTTGATTTCCTGGGTGGCATCAGCATCGCCCAGCCCCGGCGTAAAGCTGAACGTCCGGCCCTGGTGAGTCAGGACCTTCGGCAGCACCAACTTGCCATTCTGGTATCCGGAGTAGCCGTTGGCCAGGTGGTGATATACTTCGGCCAGAGAAAGCCCGGAAAACCGGTATGAATGGTCGAAGCATCCGTCGAAGGCCGTGTAGGTGTAGGTGCAATGCGCGTATTGCGTGATGTCATCGGTAATCGTTTCGTTGTGATTGGCCACGCGCACCTTATGCTTTTTGCTGTAGCTACTCTTCTTTGCGCCCAGCAGTACAACGTATGGCCGGCCATCGGAGCTGTGCAGCACCTGTGGCCGATGCGCCGTCACATCGGAGCTGAATACGTAGCCCGGAGTGCCATTCAACTCTATCCGCAGCCAGTCGCCCGGCAGCACCAGAGACTTACCAATAAGCCGGGTATCCGCCGAAGGCCGCACTTCCAGCACCCCGATAGCGCGCCCTACCGGCAGGTACTGCCGTACTGCGGCCCGGAGGCTGGGCTGGCCATACACCGCCGTACCGGCCCGGTTGATGCAGTAGCGTGTAGGGGTAACTGCTGCAGCCACTTTACCCGCGCCGGCAGCCGGTATCGGGCCGGGTCCGTTCATCGCCAGCCCTAGGGCCAGCAACAGGGTAGTAGTCGTTCGGCGGAGGTTGGGTAGCGGCATAATTCGGATGATTAAAGAAGGAGGGATTGTACACCTTTCCGGGCAATTCAGGCGTAGCGCAGCCTGCATACGTGGCGCTAAGGTTTGCCGGCGTCTCAACCGGAAACAGGCACCGGAATAAGCAAGTAACAGGACAACAAATTACCTTCTTTTAATCAACTCGGCAACGCTCCAAAACCCCTACTTCCCGCTACCCAGTTACTGATACCCGGCGGCCTGTAGCCGGAATAGCTCGGCGTAACGGCCGCCGCGTGCCAGCAGCTGCTCGTGGCTCCCGATTTCCTGGAACTGGCCGTTCTCGATGACCAGAATCCGGTCGGCCATGCGCACGGTGCTGAAGCGGTGGCTGATGAGCACGGCGGTTTTGCCCTGCGTGAGTTCTTTAAAGCGCTGGAACACTTCATACTCGGCGCGGGCGTCGAGGGCGGCGGTGGGCTCATCGAGGATGAGCAGCTGGGCGTCGCGCATGTAGGCGCGGCCGAGGGCAATTTTCTGCCACTCGCCCCCACTCAAATCCACGCCGCCATTAAAGCGGCGACCAATCATCTGCTCGTAGCCGCCGGGTAGCTTGGCAATTACCGAGTCGGCGAGGCTTTGCTGGGCGGCTTGCTCAATGCGCGGCTGGTTGTCTTTCTGATCGATGCGGCCCACGGCCAAGTTCTGGCCGGCCGGCAGCTGGAAGCGCACGAAATCCTGGAAAATCACCCCGATTTCCTGGCGCAGCTCCTGGGGGTCGTAGTCGCGCAGGTCGTGGCCATCGAGCAGGATGCGGCCCTCGGTGGGGTCGTAGAGACGGGAGAGCAGCTTGACGAGCGTGGTTTTACCGGCTCCGTTTTCGCCCACCAGAGCCAGCTTCTCGCCGGCCTGCAGCTCGAAGCTGAGGTTGCGTAGCGCCCATTTTTCAGCATTGCGGTACTTAAAGCCCACGTTTTCAAAGGTGAAGCCCCAGCGGATGGGGCGCGGAAACGGCAGCACCGGCCGGGCCTCGTCGCGCCGGATTTTCGGCTGCAGGTGGAAGAAGTCGAAGAAATCCTGCAGGTACAGCGCACCTTCGGCCACCGCGCTGAAGCGGCTCAGAATGCCTTCCAGTAGCCCCCGCATACGAGCAAACGAGCCGGCTAGAAACGTGAGCTGCCCAATGCTCACCTGCCCGTACACTGTCTGGCTGATGATATATACATAGGCCGCGTAGTAGCCCGCCGCGCCCACCGCCGCGAAGAACGTACCCCACCCCGCCCGCTTGATTACCAAGCTTTTGTTCTGCTGGTAAAACCCATCCGACAGCGTCCGGAACCGGTCAATGAGAAACCCCGAGAGGCCGAAAATCTTGACTTCCTTGGCCGTTTCGTCGGAAGCGCCGGTCTGGCGCAGGTAGTCCAGCTCGCGCCGCTCGGGTGTCCAGCCATGCACCAGTGAGTAACTCCGTTCATTGAAATGACTCTCGCCCAGAAATGCCGGCACCACGGCCACCAGCAACAGCAGCAGCAGCCACGGGTTGAAGGCCACCAGCCCCACGGCCAGAAACCCCATCGTAATAACATCCTGGGCCTGACTGAGCACCTGCGACATGAGCACGGTGCGGGAAAGTGTCTGGCGGCGGGCCCGTTCCAGCTTGTCGTAAAAGGCACTGTCCTCAAACTGGTCGAGGTCCAGTTCGGCCGCGTGCTGCATCAGCCGGATAGACGTCTGGTTGGCGAATAAGTCCCCGAGCAATGAATCGAGCAGGGCCACGCCCCGGCCCAGCGCATCCGACAGCACCGCCAGCCCAAATTCCAGGGCCACCAGCGTGAGCACCGGGGCCAACACCCGCTCCGGCGCGGGCTGTCGGCTGAGTTGCACCACCGCGTCGAGAATCAGCTGGGCCACGTAGAGCATGGCCACCGGCAGGGCCGCCCGCAGCAGGCGCAGCGCCACGTTGCCCAAGGTGAGGCCCGGACTGGTCTGCCACACCAGGCGCAGAAACTCCGGCAGATTTTTGAGGGCCGAGAACCGCTCCCGCACCGAGAGGCTGGGTTTGCCGTCGGGCCGGGGCTTTTTGGCGGAAATAGTAGAGAAAAACGAATCAGAACGAGCCATAGAACCGGTTGCACGGCACACTTCGGGCCGGAGTGCGCAGGCAGCCTTTTTGGCAGGTGAAATTGGGGCCTCCGGAGGACACCCGGGCGGACGGATACCCGTTCTGGACCAGAAACGTACTTTTACCGTTCTACTCGTCGTTGCTCCACTTATGCTGCATAGCATTCTGTTCGCTCCTTTTACTGATGCGGCCCTACAGGCCCGCTACGAGGCCGCGCTGGCCACCCTCACGGCAGCCGGCACCGAGGGCGTACTGCTGGGCAACCTGCCGGTAGCCAGCATGGTGCTGCCCGCCGTGCTGGTGCAGCAGGGCGGAGCGGTCATCCTTCTACTGGCGGCAGGCGGCGGCCAGCTTTCTATTCCGATGTTGGAAACCGAGCCCTGGCGACTGGAAGACCAGCAACTGGCAGGTTTTGAAGCCGATGACAACCCGCTTCGCCTGTTCCGGCGGCAGCGTGCCACCCTGGCCGGCTGGCTGGCGCAACAGCCCGAACTGCCCCAGCCTATCGGGGAAGTCGACGTGGCGGGCCTGCTGGTATTTGATCAATTGGTTCGTTTCGCGGCGGAAGTTGAGTATCAGCTGGACCAGCTGCTCGCTGCCGACCAGTTTCAGCTGGTGCCGCAGGTGGGCCAACTGCCTCGCCGGCTAGCCCAGCTGCCCACGCGGCTGCGGCTGCCCGCCGCCGCGCTAGCCGAGTGGGCGGAGGCGTTGGTGCAATATGGTCCCGAGCCACCTCAGGCTGAAGCGGAGGAAAGTACCCCGGAAGAAGCTCCGAGCACTTTTTGGGGGCAGAAGGCCCGACAGATCTGGGGTTGGCTCGGGGCGGAGGACGTCCCCGCCGACCCACCCTATGGCAACGCACCGGCTGCTGCCGTGGCCGCTGGCCAGGAGGAAAAACAGCGGCTGGAGCAGCTGCGGCAACAGGTAGTGCAGGAGCTGCAGCAGCAGCGCCGGGAAATGGAAGCCCGCGAAGCCGAGCGGGAAGAAAGCATTGCCCAGCTCCGGGCCCAACTCACCCAGGCCCCCTCCGCCACCGCCGAAGTAGCAGCCCTACAGGCCCGACTGACAGCCGAAACTCAGGAGAAACAGCAGCTACAAGCCGCTATCCAGGCCTCTCGTACCGAAGCGGAAACCCGCAACCAAGCCCTCGACGCCCGCATTCAACAGCTCGGACAGCAATTGGCCCAACTCCAGGCCCAGCCACCAGTGGCCGCTGCTATGCCGACTGCCTTCGACAGTACGCCGCTCACCACAACCCGCCCCGTGGCTGGGCGGCCTGTTAGCCCGGCAGTGTTGTGGCGGCTGCAGTGGCAACGGGGTGCGGTAGTGGTGGCTTCCATTGCGGCGCTGGGCGGCGGTTTGTGGGCCGTTACCCAGTTGCCGGTGTGGCTGGGCACCCAGCGGCCGGCCGCCGGCCAGACTAACACACCCGTTGAACCCGCCGACGACAACACAGAAGCCGCCGCCCCCACTCTGTTCGACATTCAGCCCGATACCGTGGCCCTCGATTCGACGGCGGAGGATGCGCCACTCACCCCGGCCGAGGAGCATATCATTGCCGCCGACTCTTTGGAGCAACAGGCCCACCCCGGCGAAATCCTGGACTCCGTAGCCGCCGAAACCCCGGAAGGCGATATTTAGAGTGCTTCTCAACCGCTCCGCCCCCAATGCACAACGACCCCGCCTCTCCTGAGACGGGGTCGTTGGCTGCTTATAGGGTGTCAGTCCTGATTTACTTTTCCTGCGAAGCCATTTCCGGCTGAGAAACGGCCGCACCAGTTGTGGCTTGACCATTCTGGCCATTGGTTACGCGCCGACCCATGTAGCGGCTGGTAGCTGGGCTAGGGTTTTTGGCGGCCTTGTCGAGGCTCTGGCGCAGGCGCTGGCCGTAATCAGAGTCGCATTTGGTGAACAGCTCCACCATCCGGTTTTGAATCTCGGTGGTAGCAGCACTCAGTGCGTCAGTCAGGTTATTGATGAGGTCGGTTTTCTCCCGCTCATCATGCTTACGCCACCGGGCCCCAGCCTGGGCAAAATCAACCTCGCCGTGGCGGCTGATTTTCTGACGGATCAGCGGCGCGTTGTACATCGGCTCGTGGTCTTTGCCCGCCTTCGACGACTCCGTCAGACCATTCAGCGAGGATGGCTCATAGTTGACATGCGGGTTCTGGTTGGGAGCCGTATCCACATGGAACGTCATCTGGCCGTCGCGCTGGTTGGTGGCTACATGCTTTTTAGGCGCGTTGATAGGCAACTGCAGGTAATTGGTGCCCACACGGTAGCGCTGCGTATCGGAGTACGAGAACGTACGGCCCTGCAGCATCTTGTCATCGGAGAAGTCGAGACCATCTACAAGTACGCCGGTACCAAAAGCCACCTGCTCTACTTCGGCGAAGTAATTTTCGGGGTTGCGGTTAAGTACCATTTTGCCCACGGGCAGCATCGGGAACTGATCTTCGGGCCAGATCTTGGTGTCGTCGAGCGGGTCGAAATCCAGCTCCGGGTGCTCCCCGTCGGGCATCATCTGCACCTGGAACTCCCACTCGGGAAAATTACCGGCCTCAATGGCGTCGTACAGATCCTGGGTAGCATGGTTGAAATTGGTGGCCTGAATGGCATCAGCTTCGGGCTGGGTGAGGTTTTTCACGCCTTGCTTGGGTACCCAGTGGTACTTGATCAGCTGGGCCTCGCCCTCCTTATTTACCCACTTATAGGTATTTACGCCTGAGCCTTCCATCTGGCGGTAATTAGCCGGAATGCCCCAGGGCGAAAACAGGAACGTGAGCATGTGCACCGACTCGGGCGTATTGCTCATGAAGTCGAAGATGCGGCCGCCGTCCTGGCGGTTGGTCACCGGATCGGGCTTAAGTGAGTGCACCATGTCCGGAAACTTGAGGGCGTCGCGGATAAAGAACACCTTCAGGTTGTTGCCCACCAAGTCCCAGTTTCCGTCTTCGGTGTAGAATTTCACCGCAAAACCACGCGGGTCACGCAGGGTTTCGGGTGAGTGTCCGCCATGGATTACGCTGGAAAAGCGCACGAATACCGGCGTTTCCTTGCCTTTCGTATTAAACAGCTTGGCACGGGTGTACTTTTCAATTGATTCACCGCCCACTGTGCCGTAGGCCGTGAATACGCCGTGGGCCCCAGCCCCGCGTGCGTGTACCACCCGCTCCGGAATTCGCTCCCGGTCAAAGTGACTGATTTTCTCGAGCAGCTGATAATTTTCCAGCGTTACGGGGCCGCGGTTGCCTACCGTGCGCGAGTTCTGGTTGTCGGTAACGGGGTGGCCCTGGCGGGTAGTCAGCGTCTGGGCCTGCTCGCCGGCGGCCGTGCGGCCATCGTGCGCGGTGCCGGCGCCCGTTACGGCGGTGCCTGTACCATTGCCAGGCTGGCTGTTGTGCGGTTGATTCTCCTTGTCTTCCATTGTCTGATGTCGGGTGAGTGATAAGTATAGTACTTCGTGAGGTGGCTGGAAGTTAGAGTTAGTGGAGAATTTTTCTCCACTAGGATTTTGGCATTTTACTTTTTCCCATGCTGTCCCTACACTCCGGCCACTCAGGAGGCAAGTCAAAAAACCACTTTTCGTGCGTCCGGCCGAAGCATCCGGGGCTACCTTTGCGGCCTGATGTCTGCCCCTTCCGCCCTTGCCCCCGTTCGCGTGTACACCGTTGGCTTCTGGCTGATGTGTTTGTCGTCGCTGCTGTTTTTCATGAGCTTCAACATGCTGCTGCCGGAGCTGCCCGACTACCTCACGCGCCTGGGCGGGGCCGAGTACAAGGGCTTCATCATTGCCCTGTTCACGCTCACAGCCGGCCTTTCCCGCCCGTTCAGTGGCAAGCTGGCCGATACTGTGGGCCGCATTCCGGTGATGGTGTTCGGCTCACTGGTGTGCTTCGTGTGCGGCTTCTTTTACCCGTTTACGGCCACGGTGGCGGCGTTTATGGGGTTGCGGCTGCTGCACGGCTTCAGTACCGGCTTTAAGCCCACCGGCACGGCCGCCTTCATTGCCGATATTATTCCGCTGGAGCGGCGAGGCGAGGCCATGGGCCTGCTGGGTGTGGCGGGCTCGGTGGGCATGGCGGCCGGCCCTATGCTGGGCTCTTGGCTGGCCCTGCACTTCTCCCTTGATACCATGTTCTACTGCTCCTCGGGCCTGGCCCTGCTGAGCTTGGTGGTGCAGGGCACTATGACGGAAACCCTGCCCCGCGCCCAGCGGCAGCGGTTCAGCTGGCGGCTACTGCGCATTGAAAGCTGGGAGGAGGTATTCGAGCCCCGGGTGCTGGCCCCGGCCCTGGTCACGCTGCTGTGCCTGTTCCCGTTCGGGGCCGTACTCACCGTCATTCCCGACCAGAGCCGGGTACTGGGCCTCATTGGGGAAGATAAGGGCCTGTTTTATACCTGCTACACCGGGGCCTCGCTGGTGGTGCGGCTGGTGGCCGGCCGCACTTCCGACCGGTATGGCCGTGTACCGGTGCTCATCGGTTCCTCCATGGTAATTGTGGCGGCCCTGGTGCTGCTGGCGCTGGCGCAGTCGGCCCCCATGTTTCTGGCGGGCGCGGTGCTGTTTGGGTTGGGAACCGGGCTGAACTCGCCAACCCTGTACGCCTGGACGGTGGATTTGAGCCACCCCGAACGGCGCGGCCGGGCCGTGGCTACCATGTACATTGCTCTGGAGGCCGGTATCGGGCTGGGGGCTTTGCTGGCGGGCTGGGTATTTGCCAACGAGCCCGCTCACCTGCCCTTCGTCCACGGGCTCAGCGCGCTCAGCGTACTGGCAGGCCTGGGGTATCTGCTGATCTTGAGCCGGCGCAAGGCACGGACGGCGTAAGGAGCCGGGCGTGCTTTTTTTGCCGTTACGGAGCATCAGAAAGCATAACCGGTGGCGACTTCCCGATTTTATAAGTCCTGACAGCGGACTTTTAATCTTCTCTCCGGAACCTGTTATCTTTAGTGCCGAATTTTATACAACCCGCCCCAACGGCCGGACCTTCTTTTCCCTATTTCCGTGGCTTCTCTCTATTCACGACCAGTGTTTGCGCTGGCTTTATCCACCGGTTTACTGCTGGCAGGCACTGTCCGGGCGCAGGAAGCACCCCTGAAATTCGGTAAGCTGGAGGCCAAAGAAGCCACCGCCCTACTGGCCGTGCCCACAGCTGATTCAGCTGCCGCTGAAGTTCTCTGCGACTTTGGCCAGTCCAGCATCCAGGGCAAAAACGAGGGTTTCGAGCTCAAGTTTGAACGCACGGCCCGCCTGCTTATCCGCCGCCGGGCCGGTTACGACCACGCCACCGTGCGCGTGCTGCTGTACCACGATCCTAAAGGTGGGGGCCGGGAAGAGCTGCTGCAGCTGAAAGGCCTGACGTACAATTTAACGGGCACTACGCTCAGCAAAGAGCCCCTGCGCACGGAAGCCGTGTTCAGCCGCAAAGTGGATGAGCGCCTGGATGAGTATGCTTTCACGCTGCCCAACGTGCGCGAAGGCTCCATCGTGGAATTTACCTACGTGATTAAGTCGCCCTTCCTGTTTAACCTCCAAGACTGGCAGTTTCAGCAGGACATACCCGTGCGCTGGAGTGAGTACCGCACGACCATTCCCAGCTTTTACCGCTATAAGGAGCTGACGCGCACGTACTGGCCTTTCGCCCTCAACGAAACCGGGGCCAAGGCCTACGCCACCACCTACCGCGAGGACACCCGCACCTCCTACGGCTCCATCCCGACGGGCAGCGGCAACAGCTACACCATTACCACCCAGGCCCTCACGCGCCGCTGGGTGCAGAAAAACCTACCCGCTTTCCACCCCGAGTCGTTCATGACCACGGAGCGCGACTACCTGAGCCGGGTTGATTTTGAGCTGGAGCGCATTCAGTTTGATGAAAAACGCCCGCCGCAGTTCATCGTCGGCAACTGGGCCGAAATTGAGAAGGAACTGCTGGAAAAAGAGAGTTTCGGGCAGTATCTGCGCGCCACTACCGCCGTGAGTACCGCCGCCGCACCTCTGCGCACCCTCCCCGACCCCACGGAGCGGGCCGCAGCCGTCCGGCAGCAGGTGCTGGCGGCCGTAGGCTACAGCGGCAGCACTGGCACTCACGTTCGGAACACAGCCAAACGGGTGGTGGAGCTGCGCCAGGGCAACGCGGCCGAGGTAAACCTACTGCTGGTCGCGGCGTTGCGGGCCGCCGGCCTAGACGCCCAGCCCTTGCTGTTGAGCACCCGCGCCCACGGCCGTATCCAGACGGAGCTGCCTGTGGTGAGTCAGTTCAACTACGTGGTGGCCCACGTAGCGCTGCCCGAGGGAAAAGAGCTGCTCCTGGATGCTACTGATGCCAGCCTGCCCCACACTCTGCTCCCCGACTATTGCCTGAATGGCCAGGGCCGGCTGCTGGGGCCAGCAGGCAAATGGGTAAACCTGGCCGATAACGCACCGCATCTGCTCTATACCAATGCGCAGCTGATGGTAAACGCCCGGGGCGAAATTCAAGGCAACATCCGTCAGGAATATGCTGGTTACGCCGCCGCCGAGCACCGCCGGCCGCTGCCAGCCCTGCGCCAGCAGTGGCAACAGGCCCACCCCGACTGGCAGATTACCACGATAGAAGCATCGGCGCCCGACGTGGCCCGGCCGGTGGTGCTGGAGCTGAAAGCCAGCCTGCCCGGCGCCGAAGCTCCGGCCGCCACCCTCTACCTGCGGCCATTGCAGCAGCTGATTCTGCCGACGAACCCATTCACACAGGCGGAGCGCCTCTATCCCGTCGATTTTACTACCGCCCGGCGGCTGGAATGCATAGTGAATATTACCCTACCCGCCGGCTATGCCGCTACCGAGCTGCCGGCTACCATGCAACTGGTGCTACCCAACGAGGGTGGCCGCTTTCTGTTCAATGTCAGCCAGCCAAACCCGCAGACCATTGCGCTGCTGGGCCGGCTGCAGCTGACCAAAACGCATTATTCGGCCGAGGAGTATCATGCCTTGCGGGAGCTATACACCAAGGCCCTTGCCAAGCTGGCTGAACCAATTGTGCTGCAGCGGCAATAAGTTGCGCAGCGGGGGTTGTACAGGAGCCGGATAAACAGGATATTTCGGTTCCGCTTCTCTGTCCATACTTCTCTACACCTATTTGTAGTGCTTTGTTGCCTGCTCTGTTGCTGGAGCCGGAAATAGTATTTTCCCCTGATATTTCCATCTTCTACCCCTTGCTGGTATGATTTCACCTTTACTCCGCCGGCTGCTGCTGGCCGGTATCTGCGGTACGGCGTCCGTATCACTGGCCCACGCCCAGGCCGACCCTATCAAATTCGGCAAGATTGACGAGCTGGACCTTACGGCGCAAAACTTCGCGGCCGATAGTGCCGCTTCGGCCGTAGTGCTGTGCGACTTTGGCCGCTCCCGCTTCGAGTACAACGACGGGCAGTTCCGGGTGGTATTTGAGCGCGTGACCCGCATCAAAATCCTGAAAAAATCGGGGTACGATGAGGCTACCGTGCAGGTGCCGCTGTACCATAAAGCCACCAACGAAGAAAAGCTCACCGGTCTGCGGGGCTTCACTTACAATCTGGTGAACGGCCAAGTGGTAAAGGAAAAGTTGAATTCCGACGCTATTTTCCGGGAGGAAAGCACCCCTAACATTACCATTCGCAAGTTTACGCTGCCCAACGTACGGGTAGGCTCCGTGATAGAATACACGTACTCGGTGGTTTCGCCTTTCACCTTCAACTTCCAGGACTGGACGTTCCAGCGCGATATCCCGGTACGCTGGAGCGAGTACCGGGCGGCTATTCCGGAGTATTTCGACTACAAAATGCTCATGCAGGGCTATGAGCCGCTGGAAGTGCAGGAGCGCAACGAAGCGACTACCCAGTACACCATCAGCTGGTCATCGAAGATGGAGTACGGGGAGCGTACCTCCGGCGGCTCGACGGTGGTAACCCCGCGCGTGACCAACCACCGCTGGGCCATGAAAGCGGTGCCCGCCATGCGCGAGGAGCCCTACATGACCACCACCAACGACTATATTTCCAAAATCGACTTTGAGCTGGCTGGTATCAAGTGGCCCGATGAGCCGTACAAAGCCGTAGCCAACTCCTGGGAGAAAATTGACACTGACCTGCTCAATGATGAGCAGTTTGGCAGCCAGCTCAACAAAGGTGGCTTTCTGAAAGAGCAGCTGACCCCGCTGCTGGCCCAGACCACCGACCCGGCCGGCCGCGTGGCCGCCATTCATGACCTAGTGCGCCGCAGCGTGAAGCACAACGGCAACAACGGCATATATGCCTCCAGCACCGTGCGCCGGGCCTACGACCAGAAAACCGGCAGCGCGGCCGACGTCAACTTGCTGCTGGTAGCGGCCCTGCGCGAAGCCGGCTTCCAGGCCAGCCCCGTGCTGCTGAGCACCCGCAACCACGGCCGCATGGAAACTGGCGTGCCGCTCCTCTCGCGCTTCAACTACGTGCTGGCCCACGTAGCTTTGCCCGAAGGGAAGGAAATGCTGCTGGATGCCACGGAGGAGCTGGCTCCCTGCGGCATGCTGCCTCACCGCTGCCTCAACGGAGTGGGCCGCCTAGTGCTGCCCAAAGCCGGGGCCTCGCGCTGGGTAGAGCTTAAAACCAATGACCGGCTGCTCTCCTACCGCCAGATCAGCCTGACTGTGGATGAAAAAGGTGGCTTCAGCGGTAAAGTCCACCAGGAGCATGCCGGCTATCTGGCCCTGAGTCAGCGGGAAAAGCTGCGCAAGCTGGGGGAAAAGAAGTACGTGGAAGAGCTGGCAGCCAGTCATGAGGGCTGGAATATTCCGGCTTATACCTTCAAGGAGCGTGACGCGCTGCACCGGCCGCTCACGCTGGAATATGAGTTTGCCAGCGCCGGAGGCGATGCGCCCGCCGGCACTATTTACCTGAACCCGCTGCGCGACTTCGGTACCGATAAAAACCCCTTCCTGCACGAAGGTCGCCGCTTCCCCGTGGACTTCGGGACGGCGCTGGACGAAACCGTTATGGTAAACATCACGCTGCCGGCCGGCTACGAGCTGGAGGAAACGCCCAAGCCCATGACCATGGAGCTGCCGGAAAGCGGGGGCCGCTTCACCTACGCCATCCAGCCGGGCACCGGCATCATCCAGATTGTGAGCCGCATGAACCTGAGCCGGCCGGTATACTCAGCGGAGGAATACGCGTACCTGCGGGAGTTCTTTGCCCGCATGATGGCCAAGCAGAGTGAGCGGCTGGTCCTCAAAAAGAAAGTATAACGGCTATGCGCAATCTGTTTTTTGCTCTGACTGCCGGCTGGGTGGCGGCTACGGGAGCCGCTCCGGCCTATGCTGCCCCCGGGCCCGCCTCCAAGTATGCCGTAGCTGATCTGGCGGCAGGCCTGCGGGAAAATGCCCACGCCGTGGTGCGCCAGCAGGAAGAAATCCTGCTGGTGAAGTCGGTGGGCCGCACGGTGGAAACCACTCGCCGCGCCGTAACGATTCTGGATGAGGCCGGGTCCCGCTGGGCTTCGGAGTTGGTGTACTACAGCCAGCTCAACAGCATCAGCTACTTCCGAGGCGCGGTGTATGATGCCACCGGCCGGCAGCTGCGCCAGTTGCGGGCGCAGGATATTCGTGATATCAGCTTGTCCGATGGTTTCAGCCTGGCCTCCGATGCCCGGGGCCGGGTAGCCGACCTCAGCCAGCCTACCTACCCCTACACGGTGGAGTTTGAGTACGAAGTGGTGTCCGACAACCCACTGTTCTACTCTACCTGGCGGCCCCAGCCGGTAGAGCAGCTTAGTGTAGAGCAGGCTTCATTTAAGGTGCTAATGCCCGCCGGACTGGCGCTGCGCTACCAGGAGGCGCGCCTGCCGGCCGGTACTGCACAGGCCAAACACACCCAAGGCAGCCAGGAAATCTATGAGTGGCAGGTACATGATCTGGCCGCCCGTGAGGAAGAAGCCGATGCCCCGCCGGTAGCCGAGCTGACGCCCGCCGTATTCACCGCGCCGGCCGAATTTGAGGTACAGGGTCACGCCGGCCGCCTGAGCACCTGGGCCGACCTGAGCCGCTGGACCTATGAGCTGAATGCCGGCCGCGACGAGCTACCGCCGGCCCTCAAGGCCGGAATGGTTGCTCTGGTACAGGGTGAAACCGACGAGCGGGCCCGAATCCGGAAGGTGTATCAGTTTTTGCAGGCCAACACCCGCTACATCTCGGTGCAGTTGGGCCTGGGTGGCTGGCAGACGTTCCCAGCCTCCTCGGTGGCAGCCAACGGCTACGGTGACTGCAAGGCTCTGACCAACTACTGCAAGGCCCTGCTAGGCGCGGCGGGCATTCAGGCCTACGCCGCCCTGGTACGCGCCGGTTCTGATGAGCAGGATATCCGCACTGATTTTCCCAGCTCCCAGTTCAACCACGTAGTGCTGTGCGTGCCGCTGACGAAGGCGGCCAGGCCAGATACCGTGTGGCTGGAATGCACCAGCCAGACCAACCCGTTTGGCTACATGGGCGGCTTCACGGGCAACCGCCACGCGCTGCTGCTGCTGCCCGAAGGTGGTAAGCTCATTCCTACGCCCCGCTACGGCGCGGCCGAAAACCGCCGGGAGCGGCTGGCTGATGTAGTGCTGGATGCCAATGGCAACGCCACGGCCACGCTGCGCACCCTGCGTACAGGCCTGGAGTATGATGCCGTATCGGGAGTACCGGGCCTGGAGTTGGCCGAGCAGAAGAAGTACATCGGCAACCGGCTGGCGCTGGCCAATTTCACCCTGAACAAGGTATCATTCCGGCACTCGGTACCCGGCGCGGCCGTGCCGGGCCTCACTGAAAATCTGACGCTCACGCTACCCGGCCTGGCCCCTCCCAGCGGCAAGCGGGTATTTCTAGCCCCCAACCTGCTCAGCCGGTTGCCCGCGCCGCAGGCAACGGTAGGGGAGCGGCAGGGCGAACTGTGGCTGGATCATGCCCTTACCCAGATGGATACGGTGCACCTGCATCTGCCCGCCAGTCTGCGCCCCGAGCAGCTGCCGGCACCGGTGCAGCTTAGCACCCGGTTCGGCACCTATTCCAGCCACCTCCAGACCCTGCCTGACGGGACCATCCGCTACATCCGTCGCCTGGAGCTGCCCCGCACCCGCTTCGCCCGTACCGATTACCCGGCCTACCTGGAGTTTCGGCGGAAGATCAGCGCGGCCGATAAGGCCCAGATCGTGCTGCTGAAAACCGACGCGTAAGCCCCGGATACTTTACCGAGTGGCCAGGACAAGTACCGGGCGCATTGTTTCCCGATGATGCTTATTTCATCCAGCTGCCTTGTGGCAGAAACCCACTGTCAACAGGCAGTGGGTTTCTCGTTTTTCAGCCAATCTGGATTTTCAATATAAAAACAAGTCTATATATCCTTTGAAAACCTGCCCCACAATTCCAATGAATACCTTATTAACTTGTTCAAAGGCCTTATTTATGGGCAAATAATTGCCAGTTGCACAAAATATATCTATGGGAAACAGCAGCTTCCGCAGGCAAAAATTCTAACTTGAGGCGCTCTATTCCTGCCTCTCAGCACCTATCCTCCTTTCTTTCTTTCCTTCTTTTCATTCTTCTACCATATGCTTGAAACCTCTACTTTGTTCCGTCGGGCCTGGCGGCCGCTGCTGGCTGGCGGCGCGCTGATAGCCGGCCTCGGGACGGTTACCACCGCTTCGGCTCAGCGGGTGTTGTGGGCCGATGCGCCCCAGGTACCTGCAGCAGCCCGGCAGGCTACCCAGCCTTTATCCCATTTCCGCGCGGTTACGTTCCAGCTGGATGCCGTACGTGATGCTCTCCGCACCGCTCCATTAGAGCGCGGAGCCGGAGCCAAAGGCTCGGCGACGGTGATTTCCCTGCCGATGCCCGATGGCACTTCGCAACGCTTCCGGGTGGTGCAGGTGCCGGTAATGGCTCCGCAGCTGGCGGCCAAGTACCCCAGCATCCGCACCTATGCGGCGCAGGGCATTGATGACCCCTCGGCCTCGGCCCGCCTTGATGTGAGTCCGGATGGCTTCCATGCCATGATACTGGCGGCCAACTCCACGGTGTACATTGATCCGGCCACGCGGGGCCTCGATACCCACCTGGTATTTGAGCGCCGTTCCATGAACCGGGGTGCCTTTCCATTTGTGTGCGCCACCCCCTCGCCCGATGGTACCGAAGAGCTGCCCCAGGTAACGGCGGCCCAGCGCGCCGCAGTAGCCAACGGCACCACGCTGCGTACGTACCGGCTGGCCCTGGCCTGCACCGGCGAGTACACCACCTTCCACGGCGGGACTAAAGTTGGCGCAATGGCCGGCATGGTGGCCTCGGTGAACCGGGTGAGTGGCATTTATGAGAAGGAACTGGCCGTACGACTGGTCATCGTTCCCAAGAATGATACCCTGATTTTCCTGGACGCCACCACCGACCCCTACACCAACAACAGTGGTTCGGCAATGCTCAACCAGAACCAGACGACTGTTACGGAACGGATTGGAGCCGCGAACTACGATATCGGCCACGTATTCAGCACCGGTGGCGGCGGTGTTGCCCAGAAGCCTTCCGTGTGTATTGCCTCTGGCAAAGCCCGGGGTGTAACCGGTTCTCCGGCCCCCGTCAACGACGCCTTCGATGTAGATTACGTTGCTCACGAAATAGGGCACCAGTTTGGGGCCGACCATACCTTCAACAGCCAGACCGGCAGCTGCGGCGGCGGTAACCGCGCAGCTACATCGGCCTACGAGCCGGGCTCAGGTACTACCATCATGGCCTACGCCGGTATCTGCGGAGCCGACGACATTCAGCCTAACTCCGACCCGTATTTCCATTCGCGCAGCTTCGACCAGATTGTGGCCCACATCACCGGGCTGGGCAATTGCTCGGTAAATACAGCTACCGGCAACACGCCGCCCGTAGTGAATGCCGGCCGCAACTACGCCATTCCGGTCAGCACACCCTTTGTCCTGACGGGTTCGGCCACGGATGCCAACGCTGACGCCCTGACTTATTCCTGGGAGCAGTACAACCTGGGTGCGGCCGGGGCTCCGGCCGCCGCTACCGGCGACGCGCCGCTGTTCCGGGCCTTCTCGCCCACTACCAGCCCTTCGCGCACGTTTCCCCGGTTATCGGATATTCTCAGCAACATCACCACCAAGGGCGAGCTGCTGCCTACCTACGGGCGGCGGCTGGTATTCCGGCTCGTAACCCGCGACAACCGCGTGGGTGGGGGTGGCGTGGACTACGACTCCATGAACGTGGTAGTAGTTTCCACGGCTGGTCCCTTTGTCGTGACGGCTCCCAACACGGCTACTACCTGGCTGGTGGGCGCTCCGCAGCAGGTGAACTGGGACGTGGCCAACACTACCCAGGCCCCCATTAGCGCGACGAATGTGGACATTCTGCTTTCCACTGATGGCGGCCTGACCTATCCTACCACTCTGCTTGCCAACACGCCCAACGACGGGTGCGAGGCAGTAACGGTACCGGCCAGCGTCGGCAGCTCTACCCAGGCCCGTATTCGGGTGCAAGCCACGGGCAGCATCTTCTTTGATGTATCGAACCAGAACTTCACGCTGGAAACGCCCACCGGCCCTACGTTCTTCCTGCAGGGACCGGGCTGCGCGGCCACTGCGCTGTCATTCTGCCCCGGAGCTTCCGGCACACGGGCTATAACAGTGAGTCAGCTGCAGAACTTTACCGGTGCCGTTACCCTCTCGGCCACTAACCTGCCAGCGGGTGTAACAGTTACCTATGCTAACGCGACAGTACAGGCCGGTTCCGGCACCACGGCCACCATCAGCGCGGCCAGCACGACAGCAGCCGGCACGTACACTATTCGCCTTACCGGCACCAGTGGCGGCGTAACGCGCCTCTTGGATGTGTCCGTGACAGTGCAGCCCTCGGCTACGCAGGCCGCGACCATCAATGCGCCTGGCACCGGCGGCATCACTACGCTACGCCCCCGCATCACTTGGACCACGGTACCAAATGCGACGGCCTACGAGGTGCAGATTGCGACGGACGCGGCCTTTACCACCGGCGTTCAAACCCAGACTAACCTCACCGGCACCAGCTTCACGCCGCTGGCTGCGCTACAGCCCGGCACCGTGTACTACGTGCGGGTGCGCGGCCTGAGCCCCTGTGGCACGGCACCGTATTCGGCAGTTACGCAGTTTACTACCGGTATTCAGGCTTGCCAGAATATTGTGGCAACCAACGTACCGCGTACCATCCCAACCGGCTCCGCCTCATCGGTAACGTCCGTTATCAACGTTACGAACACTGAGCGGGTGTCGGATATTCGCATCCGGGGCCTGGCTATTACCCATCCGGATGTAAGCGAGCTGGAAATTTCGCTCACGAATCCGGCAGGTCGGCGGGTGGTACTGTTCTCCCGGGCATGCCCCGGCACGGCCAACCTGAACCTGACGTTTGACGACGCCGCCACCGCTGCGCTTGCCTGCCCATTGACCAGCGGTGCTACTGTACGCCCGGCCAATGCCCTCGGTGACCTGCTCAACGATCCGGCCAACGGCAACTGGACGCTGACTATTTCGGATAACACGGCGGCCAATGGCGGTACCCTCACCGGCTGGACGCTTGAGCTGTGCACCGTAGGCGAAATTCCTGCGGCTCCCGGCTCCCTCACTACCCTGGCTCCCACCGTTACCGCTACCGCCGCCACCATCGATATGATCTGGCTGGACAACTCGGGGAACGAAACCGGCTTTGAGATTGAGCGCGCCCGTACCGGCACTGCGGCATTTGCCCGGATTGCCACCGTACCGGCCAACACCACGTTCTACACCGACCAGGTAACCGCCAACGGCCCGTATTGCTACCGCGTGCGGGCGGTAAACGCTACCGGCGCTTCGGGTTACACCAATGAAAGCTGCCAGACGGTAGCCGGGGTAACGGCTACGCACAACGCCGCCCTGCTGCAGGGCATCGAGGTATCACCGAACCCCAGCACCAGTGTCTTCAACGTAAGAGTGGACAACGCTCAGCGTGGGCCCATTACGCTGCGGGTTACCGATGCGGTTGGTCGTCAGGTGCTGACCCAGACGCTGACGAAAGGCAGCACTGCCCTGCAACTGCCGCTCGATTTGAGCGCGCTGCGTACCGGCGTGTACAACCTGCACTTCGATATGCCCAACGGCTCGACGGTAGTACGCCTGCTGAAGCAATAGCCAGATTGTAAGCGAGAAGCATAGCCGTTGCTGTGCTTCTCGCTTATACAAGCAAAAAGCCAGTTCCTGATTCAGGAACTGGCTTTTTGCTTGTATGCGTTGACTCTTTTTTCAAGTTTAGAACCGGTACCGCAGCTGGGCTTTCACATCGGAGCGGCGGGCACCCTGAATCTCCTCCAGGCCGGAGCCGACGGTGGTTTGGTGGCGGTAGTGCGTATCGGCGTAGCGCAGCCAGAGCGTAAGGTGGCGGTTGACTTCGACCTGCGCCAGCACGTAGGCGCGGGTGCCCTGGCCGTAGAGCACCGGCACCGAAAACGCATACAGCACATCTTGCTCGAACACGTACTGGCGGGTATCATAATCGTCGGTGTCGAAAAGAGCATAGCGGGCCAAGAGGCGCAGATGGCGCAGTGGCTGCACCGTTACGTCCTGAGCCAGCACGTAGCCGTGGCGGGCGGGGCCGCCATCTTCGCGGTAGGCGGTGCCCTGCACCCGGGTGCGCAAACTCAGGCCCGGCGTGGGGCTGGCATCGTAGAACAGCAGCAAACTTCGGCGCTGGGTGGGAACCGGCAGCGGCATAGGGCGCAGCGTATCGGCGTCGTAGGGTTTGGTGCGCTGCCGCAGTTGTGCGTAGAGCAGGCTGGTTTTGGTAGGACTGAAGGTGAGCCGCACCAGCCAGTCGTGGCCCGCGCCGGGCGCGCCGGCCTGGTACCGCAGCCACGGAAACCGGAACCGGTCATAGTATGCCGACACCTCCCACCGCGCGGCGGGCCGCAACTTCAGCCCCAGGTACAGCCCGCTTTCATTGATGTTACGGGTGTTTTCGCTCAGGGCATTCCCGTAGATGGTGTGGAAGTCGCGGGCGTAATGCCGGTACAGGGCCGATATATCCACGTTGGGCGCGAGGCTGGCCAGCAA
This sequence comes from Hymenobacter swuensis DY53, assembly GCF_000576555.1. Taxonomy (NCBI): domain Bacteria; kingdom Pseudomonadati; phylum Bacteroidota; class Cytophagia; order Cytophagales; family Hymenobacteraceae; genus Hymenobacter; species Hymenobacter swuensis. Next base: position 844,150 of record NZ_CP007145.1, on the reverse strand, counting down.
GCCGTTCACAGTACCCAAGCCGCCGCCGCTGCTGCGGGCCGTTTCGCCGAACAGCAGCAGGTTGCGCCACACGTAGCTGTAGTGCGCACTCAGGGCCAGGTTGCGGCGGCCCCGCAGTTCGAAGGCGTTGTAGGGCTCGTCGCGGCGCAGCAAGGGCTTGTTGAATTGGGTATTTACCGCCGTGAGACCAGCCTGCAGGTCGCCGCCGCGGCTGGCGTAGCTGACGTTGCCGCCCAGCACAGTCTCGCGCAGGGCCTGGCGGTTGGCCAGCTCGGTGGGCGTGCGGTGGAAGCCCGTCAGCAGCAGGCCCGAGGTAAACTCGCTGAAATCGGCCAGGGAGTCGCGGGCGGTTTGTACGGAGGCGTCCACCCGCTTGCGCGAAACGAAAGCCGTGGCCCGCACGGTGCTGGTTACGGCCACCGTAGCCGCCGCGCCCCGGAAAAACGTGCTTTCCAGCACCGAGGAATACGGCCGTACGCCCACCGAGCTGCGGCGCAGGGTGGTAATGGTTTCGGCCCCCTTGCCCACCGCCAGCCCCGAGGACAGCAACAGCCCCTGCCCGAATTGCAGCTGGTAGTCGCCCAGGGCTAGGGTTTTGAGCCGGCCTCGCTCCTGCACCATAAAGTGGCCGGAGTAGAAATCCGCCCCGTAGCGGCGGCGGGCAGGGTCCCAGGCAAACTGCTCGCCGGCGTCCTTTTCGGCCGTGAAGCCCAGACTAAAATCCTTGCTGCGGCTTACGCGGTAGCGCACCAGCAGCTTATCGGGGGAGCCCAGGTAGCGCGAGGCGGGCGCGCCGGTGCTGGTGGTATCGGGCGGGAGGTAGCCGGGGCGGCCCTGCACTGTGCGCTCGTAGCGCAGAAACAGGGCGTTGTTGTCTTCCTGCCACACACGCTGCCACAACGGCCCACGGGCGGCGTTGGGGTCAAGGGTCAGTACCGCCACGAAGGGCGCCACCCGGTAAATTGTGCGCAGCTCGAAGCCAGGAATACTTTGCAGTTCGTACAGGCTCAGCAGCACGCCATTCCGCTGGCGGTGTTCCAGCAGATTGGTAATCTGGGTTTCGGAGAGCAGCAGCAGGCCACGCAGGTCCTCGCGCGTGGCGGTATTCAGGTTGAGCGGCGTCTGGTAATATTGCAGTAGCGTTTCGTAGAGGTCCTCGTAGGGCACCTGCTCGCTCTGAATTTCGGCAAACAGCTCCTGGGTGAGCCGGTCGAGGTCGGGTACGGCGGGGCGCGGGTACTCCTGGGCCTGCGCGGCCCCGACAGCCAGCAGCAACGCCCCTGTCAGCACGCAGTGGCGGCTCATGGTAGCGCGGGTTTCGCCCACACGTAGGCCACGCTCAGCTGCTGACTCAGGCCCAGCGTTTCGTGCCAGACGGCGGCGTAGTCTACCTGCAACGCCCCGATTTTCAGCCCTACTCCGCCCGTCAGCTGACTGGTGAGCGAAGCCAGGCCCGCCCGCACGGCCAGCACTGGCACCGGCCGGTACTCCAGGCCCGCCTTAAAATCGGCGTCCTGCTCCACGTCCTTTTCGGTTTCGGCCAGCAGCAGCACTTTTTCGGAGGCGCGCCAGGCCAGACCGGCCCGCAGCACGGTGGGCAGACGTTCATCCTGATACTCGTAGAGGCGGGCCTGGTTGAGGTTGTACAGGGTGGCCCCGAAGGTGAGCTTGCGCGGAATGATATCGGCCTGCCCGCCCAACGACGCGGCCACCACCCGCCGGCTTCCCAGCCCCTCGAAGCTGGTTTGCAGCACTTCCACCCGTGCCCCTACCCGCACGGTACCCAACTGGTAGCCGTAGCCCAGTCCCAGCCGCTGCTCGGAGTACAGCTTGCCACCAAACCGCTGGGCCGTGAAACCGATTACCCCATAACGCGGCGCTTCCACTGCCGCCACCGCCGCCGACACGCCCGTCACCGCCGCAGCCGGCTGTGGGGCACGGTACCCAATGGGCATGGCAACCATGAGAGAAACCGTATTCAGCACGGGCAGCAGGTAACGATTTTCGGCCCCCACGCCTACCGTGGGCCGACTCAGGGCGCCCAGGGCGGCGGCATTGGCGGCACCGGCCCAGCCGTCCTGTTCCAGCACGCTCCCGATGTGGCCCAAGCCGGCGGCGCGGGCACCCCACAAACCGGGGCCGTTGCCCTGGGCGTGGGCAGTAGCGGCAAGAGCAATAAGCACTCCTGATAGTAGGTAACGTTTCAGCATAGAGAAGGATAAAGGATTCTATTGCTGGAAAATAGCTACTCCAACTGAACCGTACAATACCTTCCCACCGGGTCAAAAAAAAAGACCCGGTGCCAACTGGCATCGGGTCTTTTTTCAGGGTTTTTTATTCCGAGTGGAGCGAGGAATCCGCGACAATTCACCGGATGTTGCACTCAGATTCCTCGCTCTGCTCGGAATGACAAAGACGGGGCTTACAGCATGGCCGCTTCCTTTTTGCGCTTGATTTTGGTTTTGCCTTTGTCGGTTTTCACCTTCATCTTTTCCACGTCGCTCATGTCAGCACCGGTGGCGGGGCCGACGCCGGGGTTGGGGCCGTTGTTGACCAGCGTCATTTCATCCACGATGTGCTTGGCACCGCCCAGCTTCTCGATGCACCAGAGCACATAGCGTATGTCGGCGTTGATGCAGCGCTTCAGGTCGGGGTCGTAGGCCAGGTCGCCGGTCATGGCTTCCCAGTTGCCATCGAAGGCCAGCCCAATTAGCTCACCGCGGCCGTTGATAACGGGCGAGCCGGAGTTGCCGCCGGTGATGTCGTTATCGGTGATGAAGGCCACGGGCAGGTTGCCCTGCTTGTCGGCGAAGCGGCCGTAATCCTTCATTTTGAGCAGTTCCAGCTCTTTCTGCGGCACCACAAACTCGGGGTTGGTGGCGTCTTCCTTCTCCAGAATGCCCTGGGCCGTGGTTTTGAAGTCGTAGGCTACCGCGTCGCGGCCCTGGTAGGGGCGCACCGTGCCGTAGCTCAGCCGGATGGTGGAGTTGGCATCGGGCGAGTACACTTTGGTGCTGTTCTTCTCGCGCAGGGCGGCCACGTACTGGCGGTTGGCGCGGCCCAGGCCGGCCTGCAGCCCCTGCAGCTTGGGCACAATGTTCTGCACGTAGTTCGAGTACACCGACTGGTACGTTTTGTAGCCCGGGTCGGCTTCCAGCTTGGCCAGGGTGGGCGCGGCCAGGAAGGCTTTCACTTTGGCTTCGGAAGTCAGGAAGGAGTTGCTGAACACGTAGTCGGCGTACTTCGTCATCGAGCCGCCGTATTGCTGCTGCACCGTCTGGAACACGTTGGGCTGCTGGTCTTTGGGCACGTCCTGCATGTACAGGCCCATGAGGGCGGCAAACACCTTTTTGTCGGTGGGGGCGCTGTAGTCCTTGAAGTAGTCGGCCACGGGCTCCTGCAACTCGGCCACGGCTTTGTCGATACCGGCTTTGTCGCCGGCTTTCAGGGCCGTTGCCAGCGGCATCATGCGGGCGGCCAGCGTCACGATTTCGGTGCCGAAGGCGCCCTCGTTCACGTACTGCGTGCTGAGGTTGAACTGGCGGATGCCGGCGTAAGCCTGGTTGATGGTGTTCAGAGCCTCGCCGTACTGCTGGGCGCGGGTCTGATCCTGGGCAATCCACTGCATCAGGGCGTTTTCCTCGGCCTTCTTGGCGTCCACGGTTTTCAGCCGCTTCATACCTTCATTCTGGCCAATGAAGTACTTCCAGTAGTTGGCAATGTTGGCGTATTTGGAGGCGTACTTCAGGCGCAAGGCCGCGTCCTGGTCCATATCCTCTTTCCAGAGCTTCAGGCGGGTATCGCGCAGCTTGATGCGGGCGGGGTTGGTCTGGTCGAGCGTCAGCTGGAGGCCGGCGGCGGGCAGGAAGCGCTGGGTGCGGCCGGGAAAGCCGAACACCATGGCGAAGTCGCCCTCATTGATGCCCTGCATAGCTACGGGCAGGTGCTTTTTGGGCACGTAGGGCACGTTGCCTTCCTGGGGCGTGGCGGTGGGCTGGTTGTTTTTATCGGCGTACACCCGGAACATCGAGAAGTCGCCGGTGTGGCGGGGCCACATCCAGTTGTCGGTGTCGCCCCCGAATTTGCCCACAGCTTCTGGCGGAGCCCCTACTAGACGCACGTCGCCGAAGCGCTGATAAATGAACAGGTAGTACTCGTTGCCCCCGAACATGTCGCGCACATAGGCCACGTATTTGCCGTTTTCCTTGGCATTATCGGCCATTTCGCGCTGGCGCTTCTGGATGGTAGCCATACGCTCCTGCTCGGGCGTGGTGGCCGTAATGCCTTCCAGCACCTTGCCGGTCACGTCCTCCATGCGCACCAGAATATCCACGAACAGGCCCGGGTTCTTCTTCTCGTCGCGCTTGGTGGCGGCGTAGAAGCCGTTCTGCAGGATGTTGTTTTCGGGGGTGCTGTGGCTCTGGATGGCGTCGTAGCCGCAGTGGTGGTTAGTCAGCAGCAGGCCTTGGCTGCTCACAAACTCACCGGTGCAGAAGCCGCCCAGCTGCACTACGGCATCCTTAAGGCTGGCATTGTTGACGTCGTAAATTTCCTCGGCGGTGAGCTTGAGGCCTTTCTTCTGCATGTCGGCCTGGTTGAGGCGCTTCACGAACAGCGGCAGCCACATGCCTTCGTCGGCGTGGGCGGCCAGGGGCAGCAGCAGCGTCAGCAGCAGGGCCTTGGCCCAGTGTTGTTTTTGCATGGTCTGGTGGGTGGGTTTGGGGAAATGAGGATCTGTCGGCGAAGGTACAAATCCGGGCGTTTCCGTGTTCTGCTCTACCTGCGCTGCTCATCGGCCGGCCCTGACCCGTACTTTCCCGATCTTTGCCGCCATCATGACCTACCTGTTCCGCCAGCTGATGCTGGGCCTGCTCTGGGTGTACCGCCGCCTGATTTCGCCCCTCACGCCGGCCAGTTGCCGCTACGTGCCCACCTGCTCGGCCTACGCCGTGGAGGCCGTCACCAAGTACGGCCCCTGGCGCGGCGGCCGTCTGGCCCTGCGCCGCATCGGCCGCTGCCACCCCTGGGGCGGCCACGGCTACGACCCGGTACCGTAAGGTGATTTGGTGATTTAGTGAGTTTTGATGTTCAACCTGCACAAGCAGCTTCGCCAGAACATCAAACTCACCGATTCACTAAATCACTCAATCACCAATTCACTAACTCACTTTCCCCGTATAAGGCATTCTGTTGCTGCTGCGGCCTTGGCCGGGCAGCTTTTTTTCAGATTGACGAAGCCTTGTATGCGCGTATTGTTTTTTGCCGCCGCTTTGGCCGGCACGTTGCTGAGCAGCTGCTCCGAAGCCCAGACCCAGGAAACCGGCGGTAAACCGAAGGAAGAAAAATCGGGCAAGAAGAAGGGGAAGAAAGGCAGTAAAGGAGCCGCTGCCATTGCCAACCTGACGGAAGTGGGCACCATGAGCGGTGTGCCGGAAAGTTCGGGCCTGGCCCTGACCGGCGAGGCCGGCTCGTTCTTCACCCACGGCGACGACGGCACCCAGCCCATCCTCTACAAAATCAGCACTACCGGCAAAACGCTGGCCCAGCTGGATATTCCGGTGAAAAGCCACGACTGGGAAAGCATCACCCGCGACACCAACGGCCACGTGTACATCGGCGACGTGGGCAATAACAACAACAGCCGCCAGGACCTGGTGATTTATCGCCTCAACCCTGCCAACGTGCAGCAGGTGCAGGAAATCCACCTGAAATACCCCGACCAGAAGGACTTCCCGCCAGCCAAGGAAGAACGGAATTTCGACTGCGAGGCCACGCTCTGGCACGCCGGCAAGGTGTACCTGTTCACCAAGGACCGCGCCCAGGAGCAAACCAGCAAGGTGTATGCCGTGCCCGACCAGCCCGGTAACTACACCGCCCAGCAAATTACCCGCCTGGCCATCCCCGGCCAGGTAACCGATGCCGCCCTGAGCCCCAATGGCCGCCGCCTAGTGCTGCTGGCCCGCCAGGAAATGTTTGTGCTGGAAGGCAACAGCTTCGAGGAAATTCTGAAGGCCACGCCCCGCCAGATTTCCCTGAAAGGGGCCGGCCAGACCGAGGGTGCCGTATTCACCGATAACAATACGCTCTACATCAGCAACGAGCAGGGCGCGCTCTACACGTACTCGTTCCAGTAAAACCATCGCCGGCCCAGCCGCAGGCGGACCGAAGCGCAGCGTTGAGCGGGCCCTTAGCGAATTTTCGCCAAGGGCCCGCTTTTGCGTGTAGCAGGACCTTTTTCTTTTGAGTATGTTTGACCTAAGATTCCGAAACCCGGCGCGGCCTTTCCCCGACCAGCGCCACCATCTTCCAGCAAATGGCTGAACAAACCACTCTCACCGGCCTGCGCGCCGGCGTGCTGCACGGCGACGAAGTGCAGCAGCTTTTCGAACACGCTAAAGCCCACGGCTACGCCCTGCCCGCCGTGAACGTAACCGGCACCGACACGGTAAACGCCGTGCTGGAAGCCGCCCGCGACCTGAACTCGCCGGTTATTATTCAGTTCTCGAACGGGGGTGCCCAGTTCTTTGCCGGCAAAGGCCTGGCCAACGATAAGCAGCAGGCCAGCATTGCCGGCGGTATTTCGGGCGCGCACCACGTGCACCTGATGGCCAAGGCCTACGGCGTACCCGTGATTCTGCACACCGACCACGCCGCCAAAAAGCTGCTGCCCTGGATTGACGGCCTGCTGGAAGCCGGCGAGAAATTCTACGCCGAGCACGGCCAGCCCCTGTACTCCTCCCACATGCTCGACCTCTCGGAGGAGCCCATCGAGGAGAACATCGAAATCTGCAAAGAGTACCTGGAGCGCATGGCCAAAATTGGCATGACGCTGGAAATTGAGCTGGGCGTAACCGGCGGCGAGGAAGACGGCGTGGACAACTCGGACGTGGATTCTAGCAAGCTCTACACCCAGCCTTCAGAAGTGGCCTACGCCTACGAGGAGCTGAGCAAAGTGAGCCCCCGCTTCACCATTGCCGCTGCTTTCGGCAACGTGCACGGCGTGTACAAGCCCGGCAACGTGAAGCTGCAGCCCGTTATCCTGAAAAACTCGCAGGATTTCGTGAAGGAGAAATTCGGCCTCACCGCCGAGCGTCCCATCAACTTCGTATTCCACGGCGGCTCGGGCTCCACGCAGGAGGAAATCCGCGAGGCAATCAGCTACGGTGCCATCAAGATGAACATCGACACCGACATGCAGTGGGCATTCTGGGACGGTATCCGCGGGTACTACCAGAAGAACGAAGGCTTCCTGCAAAGCCAGATCGGCAACCCCACCGGCGAGGATTCGCCCAACAAGAAGTACTACGACCCGCGCGTGTGGCTGCGTAAGGGCGAGGAAAGCTTCGTAACCCGCCTCAAATCGGCTTTCGAAGACCTCAACGCCGTAAACCGTCGCCCCTAAGTGGCTGTAGCGCGAGCTTTGTAGTTCGCGCCCTAATACAAAACGGCCCCGTGCTCAACCAGAGCACGGGGCCGTTTTGCGTGATTGTCATTCCGAGTGAAGCGAGGAATCTGGATTGCGGCGTGAGTAGCCTTACCTGATTCACTCAGATTCCTAACTCCACTCGGAATGACACGCGGTGTATGCGTTGAAATTACCGTTTGGCAGCGGCCAGGGCGGCTTCGCGGGCTTCCTGCTCGTGCAGGTCGCGGGGGGCATCATGGGGGCGGCCGGGGCGGTTGCGGGCCGTGAACAGCACGTAGAGGCCTATGAACACCAGCGGGATGCTCAGCCACTGGCCCATATTCAGGGTCATGCCCTTCTCAAAATCCACCTGGGCTTCTTTAAAGAACTCCACCGTAATGCGGAACGAGAACAGCAGCACCACGAACAGCCCGAACAGCTGGCCGCGGGGCGTATGCTCCTTGGTGCGGTTCCACATGGAATACAGCACCACAAACAGGAACACGCAGAACAGCGACTCGTAGATCTGGGTGGGGTGGCGCGGCACGGCTACCTCGGTGCCGGGGGCCACGCTACCCGTTACGGGCTGGGTTTCGTAGGCCACCTTGCCATCGGGCGGGCGCACGCGCTGCACGGCCACTGAGCCGGCGGGCACAGGCTGGTCGGGGCGCGGCTCCTGCAGGTGCTCGGTGTCGCGGGGGAACACGAAGGCCCAGGGCGCGGTGGTGGGCTGGCCCACAATTTCGGAGTTCATCAGGTTGCCGATGCGGATGAGCGCGCCGCCCACGGCCACTACCAGCACAATCCGGTCGAGGGTCCAGAGCACATCGAACTTGTTGTTGCGGCTGAACAGCCACACGGCGAAGATGATGCCGATGGTGGCCCCGTGCGAGGCCAGCCCGCCTTCCCAGATCTTGAAGATGCTCAGCAAATCATCCTTGTACTGGGCCCAGTCGTAGAAAAACACGTGGCCCAGGCGCGCGCCCAGCACCGTGCCCACCAGCACGTAAATGGTGATGACATCCACCCAGCGCGGCGACACCTTCTCCGACTTGTACACGTGACCCAGGATGAAGGTACCCACCACGAAGCCCGACATGAACAGCAGGCCGTACCAGCGCAGCGTGAGGGGCCCCAGCTCAGCAATGATGGGGTTTTGATTCCAAAGAATGGCACTTAGCAAACTCATACGCAGGGAAAGTAAAAGGTCGTCGGGGGAGGGTTAAGAAGGAGAAGAAAGCAGCTGCACGCTGCCATCCACGTACACTTTGGCCAGAAACGGCCGCGGCGTGCGGCTGGCAAACCGGTGCAGGCGCGGCAAGGCCCGCACCACGCAGGCCGCCAGCTCGGCGCTGGTGAGGCCCTTGGCCACAATGATAAACGTGCCCGCCCCGCTGGCCAGCAACGCCTGCTGCTCCAGCGGGTTGTAGCGGATGCGGCGCTCCTGGGTGAGCACACACAGACCCCGGGCCGCCACGGCCGGCAGCCACTCGGTGTCGGGCGTTTCGGGGCGAAACAGGTCGGCGTGGCTCACGAAGGCCGTCTGCTGCTCGCGCAGGGCGGCCTGCACCCGCGGCGTGGCCACGGTGCGGTCGAGAAAAAATACGGGGTCAGGCTGCGGCTCCAAGCTCATAACGAATTGCTTCTTCCACGGCGCGGGTAGTCAGGCCGAATTCCTCGGCAATGGCGCGCACCGAATCACCGGCGCGGTACAGGCCCACCACCACGTCCACGGGCACGTAGTTTTCGGTGAGCACGGGCCGGCCGAAGGCAATGGTGGGGTCGACGGCAATGAGGGTGGGCAGACCTTCCGGCGCGAAGCCCGACCCGGTGCCGTACACCGGAAACAGGCGCAGCGGAAACCCGTCGGGCGCCCGCTCGATGCGGCGTAGATAGGCTTCCACCAGCTGGCGAATGGTCATCTGGCCGCGGCGGGAGGCATTGATGAGCAGGTTTTCATCTTCCAGCGCCCGCACAAACAAATCCACGCCGTCGGTTTCAAACTGGTGTTGGGCCAGCGGGTGCTCGGCCTGCAGCTCCTGGCGCACAAACTGCACCGCGTGGCGCACCCGCTGCAGCGAAATACCGTGCTGGTGCCGGATGGCGGCCAGCACGTGTACTTCCACCAAGTTCAGAAACGACAGGCCCTCGGCGCTGGCCGGCTGCACCAGGGCATCGTCGGCGCGCGTCCAGGCCTGCACCGTAGTGGCCGCAAGCCCCGTGAGGTGTGCTACCTGCCGCGCCGAGTACACCGGCAGCCGGTAGGCCTCGCGTTCCTGGTATAGTTGAGTCAGAATGCTTGCCGCCACGGTGCTGTTGGGAGTTGAGGCTACGAAAGTACAGGGTTTACCGCAGAACCGGTACTCGCAGCCTGCCCATGTGAGATAGGGAGCGAACAAGCATTTTCAGAAGTAATAAAGAGCCACTGCTTAAATTATTCCAGAACGTCATTCCGAGCTTGCCAAGGAATCTCGCGTACTGACGTTGGGTTACCACTTCAACATCAGCTCGCGAGATTCCTTGGCAAGCTCGGAATGACGTTCTTGGGTCGGTACTTTCGGCCTGTTTTTACAGCGCATTCAGCTCCTGGGTGAAGCCGCCGCTCAGGATGGGGAAACGCAGCCAGGAGCGCGGGTCCACGTTGTAGTCGTCGAGGTGGAAGGCCGGGGCGTACCGCTCGCGCTTCCACTGGTTGCGGCTCCAGAGCGAGTAGAAGCGCTTTACGTAGGTTTTGAGCTGCTCGGCGTCGGCGACGGGGTCTTCCTGCACCAGCGTGGCCAGCACCTGCCGAGGGCTGAGCCGGTCGTAGAAGGCCAACCGTTCGATGCGGTTGAGTAGCGGGTAGGGCATCAGGTCCCGCTCGTCGGTTTGCTTGTCTTCGAGGGGGCGCAGCTCGGCGGTGGGCTCCAGGTTATTCACGTGGCGCAGGGCCGGGTAGTTTAGCTCCGTTTCGGCCCAGCGCAGCCACTGCTTCACGAAGGCCTTGTCCACGCCGGCAATGGGCGAGATGGAACCGGCCGTGTCGCCGTCCATGGTGCAATAGCCCACGCTGGCCTCCGAGCGGTTGGAGGTCGTCATCAGCAGGCAGTTCTGCACGTTGGCCAGCAGCCAGATGCCGGGCGCCCGCACCCGGGCCTGAATGTTCTGCAGGGCCAAATCGTCGGTTTGCCAGGTCAGCTCCCGGCCCAGGGCATGTTCAATCTTGCCCACGTAGCCGGTTACTTCCTCGTCAATGGTCCAGTCGTAAAACACGGCCCCGATGGAATCGGCCAGCTCCTTGGCCGAGTTGAACGTGTCGTCGGAGGAGTTGACGGTGCCCTGGTAGGCACAGGTGAGCAGCCGGTTGGTTAGTTTTTGGTTGATGGTTTTTTGTTGTTGGTCCGGGTCCGATACCGAAGCATCCTGCGGTCCGGGGGCTTGCTGGTCTGACACCGAAGCCACGGGGCCGGCTAGTTGTTGAATTTCCTCGGCCGTGAAGCAGCCGGCCCGCCGCATGAACTCGGCGGTACCCAGTTCGGCAGTACCCAGGCGCACCAGCTCGGCCACGGCCACGGCGCACATCACCGAGTCGGCCCCGCCGCTGAGGCTCAGCACGAAGCCCCGGCTGCGGGCCTTGCGCAGGTAGTCGAACAGGGCTAGGCTCAGGGCCTGATTCAGCTCCCGGTACTCGTCGGGGACAGGCTGGGCGGCAATTTCGGCAGCGGGCTCCAGGGGCTGGCTGAAATCCACGTCCACAAACTCCATGTCCACTTCCTTGAAGCTCATGAGCTGGTTGCGCAGCAGCAGATGGCCGTTGCGGGCCACCAGAATTTCGCCGTCGTAAATCATGCGGCCGGCCTCGTTGCCTAGCAGGTTAGCGTAGAGGTAAGTGCAGCGGAAGTTGCGCGAGGCCTCCGTGACGAGGTGGTAGCGCACGTCGGTCTTGCTCATGGCGAAGTGCGAGGCCGAGGGGTTCACAATCAAATCTACCCGGCCCACGAGGCGGCAGGCGGGCCGCACGTCGTCGGGCCGCCACGCATCCTCGCAGATTTCAAACCCGAACTTTACGCCCTGGTGCTCGAAAATCATGTCGCCCAGGGTCCACTCCTCCCCTTCCCACTGCACCGTGGTGGTTTCGCCGGCTGGCCAGGGGTGGAAAAAGCGTGGCTCGTAGTGCACGCCGTCGTTGGCCAGAAACTGCTTGGCCGCGAAGCCCAGAATCTGCCCGTCGCGCAGCACGGCAGCCGTGTTGTAGGTGCGGTGATTGAGGCGAATGGGCAGGCCCACCACCACGCAAATCCCGTCCGTCCAAGGACGCACCTGCTGCAGATACCCCAGCGCGGCCTCGGGTAGCCAATCACTCAGAAACAGGTCCTCGCAGCCGTAGCCGGTGAGGCACAGCTCGGGCAGGCACAGCAGCTCCACCCCGGCGGTCTTGGCCTGGGTAATGGCCTCCTGAATGGTGCGCAGGTTATGGGTCCAGTCGAAGGGTATCTGGTTGAGGGCGGCGCCGGCTATTCGCATGGGTTCGGGGAAGGTTCGTTCTGCAAAACAACTCCATTTCCCCAGATTAAGTAACCACTGCGCCCTCTACGAAACCACCGCGTCCTCTGCGGACTACGTCGTTGGTACGAGGTTAGCCCAAAGAGGACGCGGTGGTTTACGCAGAAGGCGCAGTTTTCTTAGAAGCCGTTTGAGTTAAGTGTTGAAACTGTCGGCACAGTGTAGAGACGCAATATTTTGCGTCTCGTCGTTGCTGAATCCGCTACCATTTGATGCCAACCGTTCAACGATGAGACGCAAAATATTGTATCTCTACATCGTTCACGGCTAAATCAACCAGATTCTTACACCCCCAACGTCTCCAGAGCCCGCTCGGCGGCGAGCTGCTCGGCCTGTTTTTTGGAGAGGCCCATGCCGACGGCCACCGGGTTTTCATCCACCACTACCGTGGCCGAAAACTCCATCACGCCGCCGGGGCGGGCTTCGCCGGTGAGGTCGTAGCGCAGGTTTTTGCCGTTGCGCTGGGCCCACTCAATCAGCTTGCTCTTGAAGTTGGTGGTCGTCTGGGTCATGGCCTTCACGTCCACGTAGGGCTTGATGAGGCGATGGAGCACAAACTTGCGGGCTGTTTTGTAGCCTTGGTCGAGGTACACGGCCCCTACCAGTGCCTCCAGGGCGTTGCCGTTCACGGAGCGCGACCGGGCGGCCCGGCCTTGGGCGGCGTCCAGCTGCACCAGCTTATCCAGCCCGATTTTGAGGGCAATGGCGTTGAGACTTTCCCGGTTCACGATGCGACTGCGCATCTCCGTCAGAAAGCCTTCCTGCTCGTACGGAAACTTGCGGAACAGGTACTCCGCCACGGCCGTGCCCAGCACCGCGTCGCCGAGGAATTCCAGCCGCTCGTTGCTCTGGTGGCGGGCCTGTTCGCCCTGTTGCCGCACCACCGAGGAGTGCGTAAAGGCCAACTGGTACAGGCGCACGTTATCGGGCGAGTGGCCCGTAAGCGTGGCAATAGCCTGCCGAAAAGCCCGGTCACGGCCCAGCAGTCGGCGAAAAAAACCGAATAACGGCAGGGGCTGACCGGGCTTGGGCATTTTTTTCAAATGTGAGAAATGTAGTTGAATGTGTTGAATGTGCGAAATGTAATTACCGGACTGACCGTAGCAGCAAATCAGCCCTCTTTTTCACATTTAGCACATTCAATCACATTTTCCACATTACGAAGCGATTTTGCGGAAGATGACCGACGTATTGTGGCCGCCAAATCCGAAGGTATTACTCATGGCCACGTTCACCTCGCGGGACTGGGCCTTGTTAAACGTGAAGTTCAGCTTGGGGTCCAGTTCGGGGTCGTCGGTGAAGTGGTTAATAGTGGGCGGCACCAAGCTATGCTGCATAGCCAGGATGCAGGCCACGGCCTCAATGGCGCCGGCTCCCCCCAACAGGTGGCCCGTCATGCTCTTGGTAGAGCTGATGTTCAGGTTGTAGGCGTCTTCGCCGAATACTTTCTGAATGGCCTTCACCTCGGCCCCGTCGCCCAGCGGGGTGCTGGTGCCGTGGGTGTTGATGTAGTCCACATCGGCGGGCGTGATACCGGCGTCGCGCAGCGCATTCTGCATCACCAGCACTACGCCGTTGCCCTCGGGGTCGGGGGCCGTAATGTGGTACGCATCGGCCGACATACCGCCACCAATCAGCTCGGCGTAAATTTTGGCCCCGCGCGCCTTGGCGTGCTCATATTCCTCCAGAATCAGCGAGGCAGCCCCTTCCCCCAGTACAAAACCGTCACGCTCCTTGTCGTAGGGGCGGGAGGCTTGCTCGGGGGCGTCGTTCCGCTCGCTCATGGCCTTAAGGGCATTGAAGCCGCCCACCCCCGATTCGGTGATGGCCGCCTCCGAGCCCCCAGTCACCATCACATCGGCCATGTTCAGGCGGATGTAGTTGAAGGCCGAGATGATGGAGTCAGAAGAGGACGCGCAGGCCGAGGTGGTCACGAAGTTCGGGCCCCGGAATTTGTGGCGGATGGAGATGTTGCCCGACGCGCTGTCGGCAATCATCTTCGGAATAAAGAACGGGTTGAAGCGGGGCGTGCCGTCGCCGTTGGCGAAGGCAATGCACTCGGCTTGCAGAGACGTGAGCCCCCCGATACCGGAACCCCAAATAACGCCCACCCGGTCCTTGTCCACTCCCTCCAGGTTGGCATCCTGAATGGCCTCATCGGCGGCAATCAGGGCAAACTGGGTGAAGATGTCCATTTTCCGACCTTCCTTGGTGGGAAAGTACGTGTCGGGGGAGTAGTTCTTCACTTCGCAGGCGAAGCGGGTCTTGAACTTGCTGGCGTCGAAGCGGGTGATGGGGGCGGCCCCACTCACGCCGGCTCGCAGGCCTTCCCAATAAGCGGGTACGGTGTTGCCCAGCGGGGTAATGGCACCCAGGCCGGTCACGACAACTCTCCGAAGAGACATAGGCTGGCTCAGAGAAGCGAAAGAAAGGAAATCACTGGAAAAGCAAAACGGCCGGCGGCAGGCCGGCCGGTAAGCACTTGGGTAGTACTTCGGTAGTGAGTAAGTGGTATTGAGTATGCCGGAATGTCTGACAGCTCAGCGGAATCTAACTACTCAATACCATTTACTCAATACTGGACTACTTGGCGTGCTCTTCGAGGTAGCTGATAGCCTGGCCCACGGTGCCGATGTTTTCAGCCTGATCGTCTGGGATAGACACGTTGAATTCTTTTTCGAATTCCATGATCAGCTCAACGGTATCGAGCGAGTCAGCGCCCAGGTCGTTGGTGAAAGAAGCCTCCGGCGTTACTTCCGAAGCCTCTACGCCGAGTTTATCGATGATGATGGCTTTTACTTTTTCTGCAATTTCAGACATTTCCGTGGGGGTTTAAGGAAAACTCGGCACAAATAACACCATCTTCGCTAACATTGTCAAACTTCGCCTCTTGAATCTTCCGGGTGCAAGATTATGGCCCGCAGAGTTCCACGCGGGTACTGCGGTGCGTATTTTTGCGTTTCCTTCCTTTTGCCCTTGCCCATGAAAACCCTCACGCTGGAGGTGGACTACGAGTGCGACTTCGACCTGTTCGGGCTTGTTTCGTCGAGCCGGGAGCACACGCTGGCCTGGGTGCTTAACCGCACGTTGCACCTGCGCCTGGTGAAGCAGCAGGACCTGATTTACGACCTGCTGCACAAGGGCCGCCTCGTCATCAGCAACTACCTGCACGCCACCGAGCACTACACCATGCGCCTGCTGCGCAACCGCTCCGTTGACCCCTCGCCCCTGAAAAAGCCCTTCCTAGCCCCCGATATCAAAGAGTACGACTACCTGCTTCAGGTCAGCACCGGTACCAGCAGCCTGCCGCCAGAGGCCCTGCTTGGGCAGCTAGCCGCGTTGCCCGAGGTACAGCTAATCAGTCAGTTTGACCCGAATGACCTTAAATTCAAAGAAAATCTGCTCTTTTGAGTTTTGAAATAGATTCTCGTCCCGAGTCCTGCGAAGGACCTTATTCCGCTGGCGCAAGTCGTTATGACGCTTGCTTTCTACCGGGTTAAGGTCCTTCGCCGTGCTCAGAAAACCGGGAATATCGCCTACTGCAGTCACGAATTTTTGACCATACAACACCTCATGGAATCTCGCCCACACTTTAATAGAACCAAGATTATTGCCACCGTTGGCCCCGCCTCCAACACGTATGAGAAGCTGGGTATGCTGATGCGGGAAGGCGTGGACGTATTCAGGCTCAACTTCTCCCACGGCAGCCACGAAGATCACCTCTCGGTGATTAATACAGTGCGCCGCCTCAATAAAGATATGCGCACCAACGTGGGCCTGCTGCAGGATTTGCAGGGCCCCAAAATTCGCCTCGGCGAAGTAGAAGGCGGCGGCGTAGAAATCAAAGCCGGCGACAAAATCAAGCTGGTATGCGGCGAGAAGGAAATCAGCACGGCCACGCGCCTGAGCACGATTTACCTGGGCCTGGCCCGCGACGTGAAGGCCGGTGACATGATCCTCATTGACGACGGCAAGATTGAACTGCGTGTGCTGGCCACCGACCGGGACACGGAAGTGGACGTGGAAGTTATCTACGGCGGCCTGGTGAAGCCCCGCAAAGGCATCAACCTACCCGACTCCGAGGTATCGGCCCCGTCGATGACGGAAAAGGATATTGAGGATCTGAAATTCGGACTGGAAAACGACGTGGACTGGATTGCGCTGTCGTTTGCCCGCCGCGCCGAGGACATCCGCTTTATCAAGAGCCTGATTGCTGAGAGTGGCAAAACGGCCCGCGTGATTGCCAAAATCGAGACGCCCGAAGGGCTTAAGAACCTCGACGAAATCATTGCCATGACCGACGCCGTAATGGTTGCCCGCGGCGACCTGGGCGTGGAGGTGAAGATGGAAGAGGTGCCGATGGCCCAGAAAATGATTGTGGACAAGTGCAACAAGGCCGGCAAGCCGGTAATCGTGGCTACCCAAATGATGGAAAGCATGATTACGGCTCCCCGCCCCACCCGCGCCGAAACCAGCGACGTGGCCAACGCCGTTATCGACGGGGCCGATGCCGTGATGCTCTCGGCCGAAACGGCCGTGGGTGCTTACCCGGCCGAGGTAATCCGCTCGATGGTGGGCACGATTATGAGCGTGGAAACCCAGATGCCCGCGCTGTTTCACCACTGGCACCCCATTTCCTCCGAGGCGCCGACCTTCATGGTTGACAGCGTGCTGTCGGCGGCCTGCCATTTGGCCAAGAACACAGGGGCTAAGGCCATTACCGGCATGACGCACCGGGGCTACACCGCATTCCAGATTGCCAAATACCGCCCCAAGGCACACATCTTCATCTTCACCGATAATCGTTCCCTGCTCACTACCTTGAGCCTGGTGTGGGGCGTGCGGGGTTTCTACTACGACCGGATGGTGAGTACCGACAGCACCGTTTCGGACATCAAATACGCCCTAACGACCACCGGCCACCTGCAGAAAGGCGACATCTTCATCAACACCGCTTCCATGCCCATCAATGAGAAGGGCAAGACAAATATGGTAAAAGTGAGCGTGGCGTAAGCAACGTTTTGACTGAAGCAAAAAGCCCGCGTAACAGCTGTTACGCGGGCTTTTCTTTGCGACTGAATAGGGCTTTTTCGGTCCGGCGGCTGAAAGTCATTGGGCCGTTCATCGTTAGCTGACATCCGAACGAGGACATATGGCCCGACAGCTGACCCGCACACCGGCAGCAGCTTGGCTTTATGCCAATGTAGAAAGGCTCCGAGCTTGCGCCCGGAGCCTTCATCTATCAAGAGCAGAAAGCCGATGAACTACTTACGCAGCCAGCGACTTCACGAACTTAGCCAGCTTCGATTTGTTGTTGGCGGCTTTGTTCTTGTGAATGATGTTCTTTTTGGCCAGACGGTCCAGCATCGACGATACTTTCTTCAGCAGCTCCTGAGCAGCCGAAACGTCGGTGGTAGCACGCAGTTTCTTAACGGCGGTGCGGGTAGATTTAGCCTGGTAACGGTTCAATACGCGCTTTGCTTCGTTGGAACGGATGCGCTTGAGGGCCGACTTGTGGTTTGCCATGAGGATATGAAAAAGGTCTTCTGCTCGAATTCAGTTCAATTGAGGAGTGCAAAGGTAAGGCTTTGATTGGAAATTGCAAATGGAAGTCACAACCAATAGCTGGAGCAGCACAGCCGTTTCCGCTTTCCCGGTCGGTCGAACTTTTCGGCGGTTATTTGTGCTGCTGAAGTCTGTTTTGCGTATCTTATTTGCCGTTCCTGCCGGGCATTTCTGATTGCGCATCCCTAGCCGTTTTCGCCATGCCACTTATTGCCGACTCCCCTTACCAAGCGCCGTTCTACCAGTTCAACGGCCACCTGCAAACCATCATTCCCAGCCTCTGGCGCACGGTGCCGGAGGTGCGCTACCAGCGCGAACGGGTGGAAACTGACGACGGCGACTTTCTGGACCTAGACTGGTCGCGCCGGCCCGTCGGGCAACCGTGCGATACACTGGCCATTGTATCGCACGGTTTGGAGGGTGACGCTGGCCGGCCCTACGTGCGCGGAATGGTACGGGCCCTCAACCACGCCGGCCTTGATGCGCTGGCCTGGAACTACCGCAGCTGCAGCGGCGAAATGAACCGCCTGCTCCGCTCCTACCATCTCGGCGACACCGACGACCTGGATTTTGTAGTGCGCTACGCGTTGGGCACGGCCCGCTACCGCCGCGTCTTCCTCACGGGCTTCTCGGCCGGCGGCAACGTCACACTCAAGTACTTGGGCGAAAATGCGGCCCGGGTGCCGAAGGAAGTGCAGCGGGCGGCCGTGTTTTCGGTGCCGACTGACCTGAAAGCCAGTTCTTACCAGATCGGCCGCTTCGAGAACCGGGTGTACCTCAACCGCTTCATGAAAACCCTGCGCGCCAAAATGCGCCAGAAAGCGGCTCTCCTCCCCGGCCAGGTAGACCTCACCGACCTCGACGCGCTTCTCGACTTCCCCCAATTCGACGACCGGTTTACGGCACCCATGCACGGCTTCAAGTCGGCAGATGCGTACTACGCGCATGCCAGCTCCGGCCAGTACCTGAGTGGCATCCGGATACCCACCCTGCTGGTAAACGCCCAGAACGACCCGTTTCTGCCACCCTCCTGCTTCCCGCGCGACGCGGCCAGCGGCAGCCCCTACCTGTTCTTGGAAACGCCCACGGACGGCGGCCACGTCGGCTTCGGCGAGGGCACGCCGGACGGCGACTATTATTCCGAGCGGCGGGCGGTGCAGTTTCTGACGGCGGAAGTGCCGGGATGATGGAGTCGGAGCGGCGGATTGTTTGACGTTTTCCGCCTGTTCCGGTTTGATTTGCTTTTTGTAGTGCTCTGAAACCTGGTCAACAGATGCCTGACAACCGATAAAGCATGCTATAGTGGTTTCACGAACAGTGTAGAGATGCGAAACTTCACGTCTTCTAGTCGGGCCGATTCAACGATGCCGTTCAACGCAGAGACGCAAAGTGTCGCATCTCTATAACAGCCATACACTGTTCACGAAACAGCTATAACTGCATCTGCTTAGATTGCACGCCTTCTACTGCTGGTGCGCAGCTGCGTACCGGCAGGCGTTTGTGCCCAAGGCGCTGTAACGCTTGCAGCTCTTTCTTCTCCTATTCCTCATTCCCCCACCCCTGTTACAGCCTCTATTTCAGAATCGCACCAGTTTTACACCTGCCGCTCCTAACACCGACGCGGGAAGTTTTCTTATCCTCGCTATCTAGCTACCTTTCATGATGTCCGCAACTACTAGGGGGAACTGCCCACGCTCTGGTAGCGGCTCCTGTTTCTTATGTGGACTTCTTCCCGCAAGCGCTTAGCCCGCTTGGAGGCGGCCTGGCAGCAGCCAGCTACGCGCTCCGCCCACTTTCCCTTGGTAACCCGCTACTACGACCTCGTACAGCACGAGTCTACCTACCACCGCCTGCCGGACCAAACCTGGGCGGACCTGAACGGCGACCTGCTCTTCGAATTGCTTGATACCACGGTGAGCCGAATAGGTCAGCAGTGCTTGTACCACCGCCTGCGCAGCCCGCTCGCCGACGAGGCCGCCTTACGCGAGTTTGATGCCGCCGCAACGCTACTGGCGCAGCAACCCGGCGCGCGCGGGCAAGCCCTGCTCGCCCTCGGCCAGCTGACTGCTCACGAGGCGTACTACCAGGTCGATTTGATTAGTGGCGAACCGCTCCCCACAGTGCCCGGCGCCCGCTTCGCGCCGCTGCTCGCGCTGGGGCTGGTGGCCACGTTGCTGGGGGGCTTTTGGCTGCCCTTGCTCTGGGTAGGGACACTCTCGTTGGCCCTCACCAATGCGGTGTTTCATTTCTGGCAGCGTCAGTGGATTGAGCACTGTGTTCGCCCGCTGCTGCAACTGGGCCGCTTGCACCGGGCGGGGCGGGAGTTGCAGCAGGCGGACCTACCCTTTCGGCCGCTTCAGCAACTGGCAGCGCCCCTGGTCCAGCTGGGGGCTTTCGTGCGGCAGGTAGCGTTCTTTCAGGTAGCAGACAGCTGGCTGCTGGAACTGCTCAAGATGCTACTGCTGCTCGACGTGTTGCTGTATGCCCGTTGCCGGGTGGCTGTGCAGCAACACGCGCCCGCCA
Source organism: Hymenobacter swuensis DY53 (assembly GCF_000576555.1). NCBI lineage: Bacteria > Pseudomonadati > Bacteroidota > Cytophagia > Cytophagales > Hymenobacteraceae > Hymenobacter > Hymenobacter swuensis. The sequence continues at coordinate 824,115 of NZ_CP007145.1, read as the reverse complement.
TCCGGACGGTCTTTGAGGCAGTTGGCTACGTCGATTGTGCCTTGGCGGTGGCCAGCTTCCGCCAGCGCCACGCCACCTGCGTGCCCCACTTCGGGCCGACGGCCGAGGGCATCCGGCTGCAGGCCGGTTACCACCCGCTGGTACTGGGGTGCGTGCCGAATGACCTGACTCTGGCCGGGTCAGGCGTACTACTTACCGGCTCGAATATGTCGGGTAAGACCACCTTTATGCGCACATTGGGCGTGAGTTCCCTGCTGGCCCAGACCATAGCCACCTGCCCGGCTACCGCCTACCATGCCCCTTTTTGCAGGGTGCTCACCAGCCTCAGTCTGGCTGATAGCCTGCCCACGGGCAAGAGTTACTACTTAGTGGAGGCCGAAACCATGCGGCAGTTGCTGCTGGCCTGCGACGCGGCTCCCAACAGCTACCTGCTGCTGCTGGATGAGCTGTTCAAAGGCACGAATACCCAGGAGCGCATTGCGGCTAACAAAGCCGTGCTGGAATACCTGCAGCCCCGCAGCTGGGTAATGGCGGCCACCCACGATGGAGAGTTGGGCGCGCTATTGCAGTCATGCTTTGCCGAATACCACTTTTGCGAGACGGTCACGGCGGAAGACTGGTATTTCGACTACCGCCTCAAAGCCGGGCCACTGACCACGCGCAACGCCATCCGGTTGCTGGCGCGCCTACACTACCCGGCACAGGTGGTAGCCGCCGCGCAGGCGCTTAGCGCCATATTGTCTACACAAGCGCAGGCCGAGAGTATATAACTGCCCCAAACGGAAGAACTGATTTCTGCGGCTGATTCAGCTAAGTAGCAGGAAGCCATAGCAAGCCAAAAAGCGCAATACAACAGTAGCAAGCTATGTTGTATTGCGCTTTCTTGTGTAGTGCAAACGGTGGGGCAGCAAGTGCTTGCGCCCTACGCGGGCACCACTACTACCTTCTTGGTTTCAAAGAACGGCTCTTGGAAGAAGTCCGGCAAGTCGATGACGGTGGCTTGCAGACCGGATTCCTGGATTTCCTCGGTCAGGTCGCCGCCTTTGAGGTAGTAGAGGCCGCTGTTGGGAGCGGCTTCGTGGCGGGGCTTGTAGCGGTGGGCAATCCAGGTGTGGAAGGTGGCCAGGCGGGCCACGGCGCGGCTCACCACGTAGTCGTACTTGGGGCGCAACTGCTCGGCGCGGATTTGCTCGGCGGTGAGGTTGGTTAGGTGGAGCGAATGAGCCATTTCCTGTACCGCCCGAATCTTCTTGCCAATGCTGTCCACTAGGTGAAACTTCACCTCCGGGAACAAAATGGCCAGCGGCAGCCCCGGCAGGCCACCGCCCGTACCAACATCCAGCACCGAAGAGCCGGGGGCAAATTCCACCACTTTGGCAATGGCCAGGGAGTGCAGAAAATGACGCTCTTCCAGGTTGTCCACATCGGTGCGGGCTACCAGGTTGAGGCGCTCATTCCAGTCCCGGAACTCGGTATCAAGTTGCTGGAACTGCTGGCGCTGGTGGTCGGAGAGGTGCGGGAAGTAGTGGTTGATCAGGTTCATCGTGGGGCAAAGGTAAACACGTCTGTCATCCTTCGCTCCACTCAGGATAACACAAAAAAAGCCCCGACTTGCGGCGGGGCTTTACACTAGATGATTTCCTTTTTGTTTTTCACCATGTCATAGAGCAGCTCCCGGGCGCGGTGTAGCTGGGCTTTCACGGTGCCGAGGGGCGCTTTCAACTCCTGCGCAATTTCCTCGTAGCTCAGTTCATCGAAGTAGCGCAGCGTCACGAGGCGCTGGTACTTATCGGGCAGCCGGGACACCACGTGCTGCATAATTTCGATTTTCTGGTTTTTGATGGCCGTCTCCTGCGGGTTCAGGTTCTGGTCGCGGAAGTCGATGGTTATTTCGTCACCGTTGTCAATCTTGATGGCCGAATCAATCGACATCGTCTTGATTTTATTCTTGCGAATAAAGTCGATGCAGTTATTGGTGGCAATGCGGAACAACCAGGTGCTGAAGGCAAACTCGGGGTTGAACTTATGCAGGTTGCGGAAGGCCTTGGCGAAGGCTTCGATGGTGAGGTCCTCGGCGTCGTCGGGGTTACGCACCATCTTCAACACCACGTGGTACACGGGCTTCTTGTAGATCTGCATCAGCTCGGCGTACGCCTTGCCATCGTTCTTTTCCACAGCGGCCCGAATCAGCTTGAAGTCGTGCTTGGCTTTGGCGGAGAACTGTTTTTCCTGATTTACTTCCATCGGAGCGTACGGTAGAGGAACAGCGAGATTCCCAGAGCGAGATAATAAAAAAAATACACAGCATCGAGAAAAGGCAGCCACGCTACGGGCAACCGCTCCTCAAGCCGGCGGCCGAGCTGATAGTACACGGCCAGAATAGCGCCGGTGCGCACGAGGCACACCGTAGCCAAAGGTACCCAATCGGGGCGGGAAAACAGCAGGCCGATTGCCATGCAGTAATACAGCAGATTCGCGCCGATAAACGTTCCGATGCGGATCCGGTCGGCGAGGCGGTACTGCCGACCGGCCGAAAGATGCCGCCGTTTCTGCCGCCACCACTCGCCCCAGGTGTGGGCTGGTTCGCTGAGCGTGTGGGCTCCCGGCTCCGCTGCCACCGCCACCCGCGCCTGTTGCTGCACGGCGTCCTGCACCAGCAGGTCATCGTCGCCGCTGAGGCTGCGGATATGGGAGGCAAATCCTTTTGTCTGGTAAAAGACCGGCTGGGTGTAGGCCAGGTTGCGCCCAACGCCCATGTAAGGCTGGCCACGCCACGCGAAGGACAAATACTGTGCCCCCGTCAGCAAGGTTTCAAACCGGATTAATTTATTCAAAAAACCCGGTTCCTCCGCGTAGGCGGAGTACCCAAGAACCATATCGGCGGGCCGATTGAAGCCTCGCTGCATATATCTGATCCACTGATTGGTGGCCGGAATACAGTCAGCATCGGTGAAGAGCAGCCGCTCGTAGCGGGCCGATTTGATGCCCAGTGTCAGGGCATACTTTTTAGGTGACAAACCGTCAGGTGTGCGCGCCACCGATACCAGCCGTACATGCGGGTAGTACTGGGTGAGTTGCTGCACGTAGAGGTAGGTGTCGTCGTCGGACCTGTCGTCGATGAGTACCAGTTCGAAGCCGGCGGGGTAGTCCTGCTGCAGAATCAGGGGCAGCAGGCGGCGCAGGTTCTCCAGCTCGTTGTGGGCGCACACCAGCACCGATACGGGCTCGTCGTCGGGGCCGGTGGCGGGCTCCGGAGGGCGGTGGGCAAAGGGCAGAAAGTAGTAGGCCGCGTAATAGAGCTGCACCAGCACAACGGCCAGCAGGAGCCACATGGCGGGGGAAAGGGAGAAAGACAAAGCAGCACGGGGTTTCGGAGGGCAAAAGTAGGCATTCGGAGTACCTTTGCGCTTGTAGCAGTTGCTGGTTGTCAGTTATCAGATGGTTCTTTTTGGAATGCTGACTGGCAACTGCCAACCGGCAACTGACAACTCAACCTCCGCATGACCTTCGACCTCGTAGCCAAAGACCCGCACTCCAAAGCCCGCGCCGGCGTAGTGCACACCGACCACGGTGCCATTGAAACGCCCATTTTTATGCCCGTGGGCACGGCCGGCACCGTGAAAGCCGTACAGCAGCGCGACCTGAAAGACGATATCAACGCCCAGATCATTCTCGGTAATACCTACCACCTGTACCTGCGCCCCGGGCTGGAAGTCATCGGTAAGGCCGGCGGGCTGCACAAGTTCAACGGCTGGGACCGGCCCATCCTCACCGACTCGGGTGGGTACCAGGTGTACTCGTTGTCGGGCACGCGCAAAATCAAGGAGGAAGGCGTGAAGTTCCGTTCCCACATTGATGGCTCGCAGCACCTGTTTTCGCCCGAGGGCGTGATGGACATCCAGCGCACTATCGGGGCCGACATCATCATGGCTTTCGATGAGTGCACGCCCTGGCCCTGCGAGTACAGCTACGCCGCCCGCTCCCTGGATATGACGCACCGCTGGCTCAAGCGCTGCATCACGCGCTTCGACGGCACCGAGGGCCACTACGGCTACTCCCAGACGCTGTTCCCGATTGTGCAGGGCTCCACGTTCAAGGATCTGCGCGTGAAATCGGCGGAGTTTATTGCCGAGCAGGGCCGCGAGGGCAACGCCATCGGGGGCCTGAGCGTAGGCGAGCCGGCCGACATGATGTATGAGATGACGGAAATTGTGTGCGACATCCTGCCCAAGGATAAGCCGCGCTACCTGATGGGCGTGGGCACGCCGGCTAACATCCTCGAAAACATTGCGCTGGGCGTAGATATGTTCGACTGTGTGATGCCGACCCGTAACGCCCGCAACGGCATGCTGTTCACCACGCAAGGCATCATGAACATTGCCAACAAGAAATGGGCCGACGACTTCACGCCGATTGACGAGGAGTTGGGCGGCTACGTGAGCACCTTTTACTCGCGCAGCTACGTGCGCCACCTGTTCCACAGCAAGGAAATGCTGGGCCCGCAGATTGCCTCCATCCACAACCTTACCTTCTACCTGTGGCTGGTGAAGCAGGCCCGCCAGCAGATTCTGGCTGGCACCTTCCGCGAGTGGAAGGACCGAATGGTGAAGCAGGTGATGACAAGATTGTAGGTTCGTTTTTCGTTGTTGGTTTTTCGTTTTTCGATCTGCCAATGACCTGCGCAAAGCGTCTTGCCCCCATCTATTCTTTCACAATACAGCGGGGTAATCTGCTTCAAAAAACGAAAAACCAACAACTCAACACGACCCGTGCGGCTCCTCGATAAATACATCCTCAAGAAGTTTCTCACCGCGTTTTTCTTCGCGGTGGTGCTGCTCGTGTCGGTTATCTGCGTGATTGACTTCACAGAGAAGAACGACGACTTTCTCAAGCACGATTTGGGGGCGTGGCAGATTCTGTCGGAGTATTACGTGAACCTGTTTCCGTACTTCGCCAACCTGCTTTCCCCCATCACGGTATTCATTGCCGTGGTATTCGTGACGGCCCAGCTGGCCGAGCGAACCGAAGTAGTAGCCATGCTGGCCTCGGGCATCAGCTTCAAGCGGTTTCTGCTACCCTACATCATGGGCAGCGCCATTCTGGGGATTCTCACGATGGCCATGACGGGCTGGCTGATTCCCATTGCCAACAAGACGCGGGTGCAGTTCGAGAAGGCCTATATCAAGAACCCCTATCGGTTCAGCGGCCGTAACGTGCACATCAAAATCGGCCCCCGTGACTATGCCTTCATGGAGAGCTACGACAATGTGAACAACGTGGGCTACAAGTTTGCGCTGGAAACCATTGACGGGCAGCTGCTCAAGCGGCGCATAACGGCCGAGGCCATTACCTGGGATTCTACCAAGCGGGCCTGGCACCTCACGCCCCAGCTCATTCGCACCTTTGATGGCGAAAAGGAAACCCTCAAAACCATGCCCGCCCGCGATACGGTGTTCAACCTGTACCCGAAGGACTTCGCCAGCACCTACCGCCTGGCCGAAACCCTCACGCTGCCGGAGCTGAACCGCTACATCAACCAGAAAATAGCGCGCGGCTCCGATGATACGCAGGTGTACCTCAGCGAAAAACACGAGCGATTCGCTTATCCCTACGCCATGTTTATCCTCACCGTCATTGGGGTGATTATGAGCGCGCGCAAGAGCCGGGCCGGCGTGGGCGGGCAGATTGCGCTGGGCTTCGTGCTGGCTTTTGTATTCATCATCTTCGTGATTCTGAGCCGCAACCTGGCGGCCGTGGGCACTCTCTCGCCTATGTTGGCGGCCTGGGTCCCCAGCATCGTATTCACCGCCGTCGGAGCCATTCTGTACCGGGTAATACCGCAATAACGGTGAGTTGATGATTTAGTGAGGTGGTGAGCTTGACGTTCTGCCTGCGCCAACTGCGCGGACTGAACGTCAAGCTCACCACCTCACTAAATCATCAACTCACCGAATCACCATTTTACCTCATGCTAAAAGACTACCTGCGTCTGCATTTTATTGTGTTGCTCTGGGGCTTCACGGCCATTCTGGGCAAGCTGATATCGGTACCGCCGGTGGAGCTGGTATTCTGGCGCACATTGCTGGCGGCAGCGGGGTTGGCAGTACTGTTGATAGTACGTCGGCAGCCCTGGCGCGTAGCTGGTACCGAGGCGCTCAAGATGCTGGGTATCGGGGTGCTGGTGGCGGCGCACTGGATTACCTTTTTCCTAGCCGCCCGCCTCTCCTCAGTAAGTGTGTGTCTGGCCGGGCTGGCCACACTGGCCCTCTGGACTTCCCTGCTGGAGCCGCTGGTGTTGTGGCGGCGAGTACGCCCCTATGAGGTGGGCCTAGGCCTGCTGACGATGGTGGGCCTGTACCTGGTGTCGCAGGCCGAACTGGACCAGATGGCCGGCTTACTGGTCGCTATTGTGTCGGCGGGGCTGTCGGCGTTGTTCAGCGTGTTCAACTCTAAGCTGGTGAAGCGCCACACCCCGTTTCAGCTCACGCTGTATGAAATGACCGGGGCCTGCCTGAGTATCGTCCTGTTCATGCCTGTATACGGCCACTACTTCACCGAGGGCCAAGGCCTGCAGCTGGCCTGGCAGGGCTATGACTGGCTGTGGCTGCTGCTACTGGCGGGCGTGTGCACGGTGTATGCGTTTTCTTCTTCGGTAGAGCTGATGAAGCGCATTTCGGCCTTCGTGGTGAACCTGACCATCAACCTGGAGCCGGTGTACGGCATTCTGCTGGCCGTGCTGATGTACACGCTGCACATCCCCGGCTTCGGTCAGGAGAAGCTGTCTACCGGCTTCTACCTAGGCACCGTGGTTATCCTGCTCAGCGTACTCATTCACCCCGTCCTCGACCAGTGGATGAAGCGCCGCCAGCGTCAGGCTGAGGCCGTTGATGTGCTGGTGGGCTAGTGGTGAACTGGTGGGTTTGACGTCCTGTTTGCGCCAACTGCGCATATTGAACGTCAAACTCACCAGTTCACTATCTCACCATTTACAGCCGTCCGGCCCACACCTGATATTCGGCGGGCAGCGGCAGCTGCGGGGGTATTTCCAGGCCCGGAAACAGGCCGTACACGGCCGAGCCGGAACCCGAGAGGCTGGCGTAGGCGGCTCCGGCAGCGTAGAGTTGCGCTTTGAGGTCGGCCAGCACCGGATAATACGGCGTCAGGGCTTCCTCAAAGTCGTTGCTAATAGTGTGGCGCCACGTCTCCAGGGGTTGGCTGAGGGCGGTGCGCAGGTCGTGGCGCGGGGTACGGGGGTGCACGCGGCTGTACGCTTCGGCGGTGCTGATGTGCAGGCCGGGATAAATCACCAGGCAGGCCGTACCCGTCAGGTTCAGTGCCACCAGCTCAAATACGTCGCCCTTCTCGTAGGCAAAAACCGGCTGATTACGGATGAAAAAGGCACAGTCGGAGCCCAGGCGACGGGCGTAGGCTTCCAGCGTTTCGGCCGATAGATTCAATGTAAACAGGTCATTGAGGGCGCGCAGGGCAAACGCCGCATCCCCGGAGCCGCCGCCCAGTCCGGCCCCGATGGGCACTACTTTGTGCAGGTGCATCCGAATGGCCGGCAACGCGAAATCGGCCTTTAACAACTCGTAGGCACGCAAACACAGATTAGTAGTCGGCTCGCCGGGAATGGGGATACCCGTTAGTGTCAACGTCGTATCAGTACCGGCCGGGGCCGGCAGCACTTCCAGCGCATCGCACCACGGTAAGGGCACAAACACCGATTCGAGGTTACGAAAGCCGTCGGGCCGCTGGCTGGTAACGTACAGGCCGAGGTTGAGCTTAGCGTTGGGAAAAACGAGCATACGAAGCGGTAAAATATGGCGCAAGCTAAACCCCTGACCGCCGAAGTCAAACGCGCCCTACATTTCCCCGTATTTTTGCCGCTATGTCCACCGCCGTCACTTCCTGGTACGCCCGCCACGGTAAACGCCTGCTCGATGTGGCGTTGGCTGCGCCCGCGCTGCTGCTGTCGCTGCCGGTACTAGCGGTGCTGGCCCCATTGCTGGCCTGGCAGAACGGCGGTTCCTGGCTGTTCCGACAACCCCGACCGGGTTTACATGGCCAGGTATTTACCTTCTTCAAGCTCCAGACCATGACCACTCAGCGCGACGCGGCCAGCCAACTGCTGCCCGATGCCGCGCGCCTGCCGCGTCTGGGCCGCTGGGTGCGTGCCACCAGCCTCGATGAGCTGCCCCAGCTGTGGAACGTGCTACGCGGCGACATTAGCTTAGTAGGTCCCCGGCCGCTATTAGAGCAATACCTACCGCTTTATTCACCCACGCAGGCCCGCCGCCACGCCGTGCGGCCGGGCATCACGGGCTGGGCGCAGGTAAACGGCCGCAATGCCATCAGCTGGGAACAGAAATTTGCCTACGACGTGTGGTATGTCGATAACCTGTCGTTTGGGCTGGATATACGAATTTTGCTGCATACCGTAGGCCGCGTGCTGGGTGCGCGCGATATTGCCGCCCCAGGCCAAGCCACCATGTCGGCTTTTACGGGCACGCCTCCCTCCTCTTCCGCTCCATGAATCGTCCCGTCCCTGCTGCTTCACCTGCTACTCTGGCCACGTTGCCCCGTCTGGTTATTGTGGGCGCGGGTGGGCTGGGCCGGGAAGTGCTGGTCCTGATTCGCCAGATCAATGAGGTAGCGCCCCGGTGGAACGTGACCGGCTTTTACGATGACCGGCCCCCAGCTGCCGCTACCGTGCACGGGCTGCCCTACCTCGGCTCCGTGGCCGACCTGAACGCCCGGCCAGAACCGCAGCAGGTGGTGGTAGCAGTAGGCAGCAGCCAAAGCCGGGCCGCCGTGGTGGCACGTATCATGTCGTCTCAACTCACATTTGCTACGCTCATTCACCCCAGCGTAGCACTGCAGCCTTACCAACGCGTTACCATCGGGGCGGGCAGCATCATCAGTCAGGGCTGTATTCTAACCTGCGATATTGCGCTGGGGCAGCACGTTCTGCTCAACCTTGGCTGTACAATTGGCCATGATGCCGTACTGGAGGATTTCTGCTCCCTCATGCCGCATGCCAATGTTGGCGGTGAGGCCTACCTCGAAACCGGTGTGTATCTGGGCACTAATGCCACCGTCATCAACCAGGTGCGGGTAGGAGCGCAAACCGTAGTGGGAGCCGGGGCCGTAGCCGTGCGTGATTTACCGGCTGACTGCACGGCGGTAGGTGTGCCGGCCAGGGTCTTGGCTCGCCGAATCGGGAGCACATAGCGGTAGAAGTAGTCGATTTTTCGGAACCGCTAGATCGAAAACGCTCCGGCAAACGGTAGTTTTCACATCTTGTCCCCGTATTCGCTTTCAGTTCCCGCTTTTTCATGCGTAGTCAGGATTACGACCGGCTGTTTCTTTCCCCACCCCACCTGGGCCGCCACGAGCTTAACTACGTGAGTAAGGCTATCGAAGACAACTGGGTAGCGCCCGTAGGCCCTAATCTGGATGGGTTTGAGCGCGACATCTGCGAGTTTACCGGGGCGTGGTATTGCGTGGCTCTCACCTCAGGTACGGCCGCCATTCATTTGGGGCTGCGGCTCTTGGGCGTTGGTCCCGGCGACGAGGTGCTGTGTCCTTCGTTTACCTTCGTAGCCACTGCCAACCCTATTCTGTATCTGGGGGCCACGCCTGTTTTCATTGATAGCGAGGCCGAAACCTGGAATCTTTGCCCAGAACGACTCCGCGAAGCCCTAGAGGCACGCAAACATCAGAACCGCTTACCTAAAGCCCTAATCATCGTGCATCTGTATGGCATGCCCTGCCGACTGCGCGAAATTCTGGCGCTGGCCGCTGAATTTGGCGTACCCATACTGGAGGATGCCGCCGAGGCGCTGGGCAGCCGTTACGAAGGTCAGCCGCTGGGCAGTTTTGGTGATGTAGGCGTTTTCTCCTTCAATGGCAACAAAATCCTGACTACCAGCGGCGGCGGGGCCTTGGTAACCAACTCGGCCGAATGGGCCCGGAAGGCCCGGTTCTGGGCCACCCAGGCCAAAGACGACGCCCCGTATTATCAGCACTCGGAACTGGGCTATAACTACCGCCTCAGCAACGTATTGGCCGGCATCGGGCGGGGCCAGATGGAACTGCTGGAAGACCGGGTCAAGAAGCGCCGTGAAATCTACGCGTGGTACCGGCAGCACCTTGCTGCTATTCCCGGCCTATCCTTCGGCCCCATCGAGCCGGCCGGCAGCCACTCGAACCGCTGGCTCACCTGCCTGCTGCTCAACCCCATTGAAACCGCCATTACACCGGAACAGCTGCGCCTGCACCTAGAAACCCACAACATCGAAAGCCGTCCGCTCTGGAAGCCGCTGCACCTACAGCCGCTGTTTGCTACTGTACCTTCCTACGGCGGTGAGGTATGCACTCATCTGTTTACTCGTGGCCTCTGCCTGCCCTCTGGCTCGGCCATGACGGAAGTTGATTTACAGCGGGTTGCCGGAGCTATACACGACCTACTTATGCCAAAATAAGCAGAATTGCTGACTCTTTTTAGTATATAAAGTTCCAAAGAGGGTATTCAACGCACAAAACCTACACGCAGTAGTTTAACGCAAATCTGCCTGTCAAACGCATACAACTAGTTTTTCAACGAGTTTCACATCTTCTCTGGTCCATATATACCTTTTATTCGGATTCGGGCAACAGCGGTCTATAGTTTATGCCAGCGCCTGCGCCAAGTCGGCCAGCAACTCCTCCACCGGCTCAATACCTACCGACAGCCGCACCAACCCCACCGTGATACCTAGCTCGGCCTGCTGCTCGGGTGTGAGGTAGCGGTGCGAAGTACCAAGTGGATACGACAGCGACGAGTCAACGCCGGCCAGGGAAGGCGCAAACGGGAACCGCTGGCTCCGCTGCATAAAACGGTTCACCACCGTTGCATCATCAGCCAGCAGAATCGACATCATGCCGCCGAACAGCCCGCCGCCCTGCTCCTGTGCCAGCACGTGCTGCGGATGATCGGGCAGGCCAGGATAGTAAACAGCCCGCACAGCAGGTTGCTGCTGCAGAAACTTGGCAATAGCCAGGGCGTTATGGCTGTGGGCAGGCATACGCAAGTGCAGCGTTTTGAGGCCCCGCACGGCCAGCCAGCTTTCCATTGGGCTCAACGTAAGGCCATACAATACCCCCACTTGCTTCAGCCGGGCAGCTACGGCCGCATCGGCGGCCACAGTGACGCCGGCCGTTACATCGGAGTGGCCGGAAATATACTTCGTCACGCTGTGCAACACTACGTCGGCCCCCAGCGCCAGCGGCCGGGTGATAATGGGTGAGGCAAAGGTATTGTCCACTACCAGCTTCAGACCCAGGCCGTGGCAACCGTCGGCCAGGCGGCGCAGGTCGGCTACGCGCAACAGCGGGTTGCTCATGGTTTCGCAGAGCAGCAGTCGGGTGGTGGGCTGCACGAAGCGGTCCAGCGCGTACAGTTCCTCAAATGGCACGTACGTCACCGTAATGCCCATTCGGCTCAATTCCTGGTTCAGCAACGACGACGACCCGCCGTAGATATCGGCCGCGCACAGCACATGGTCCCCGGCTTGGCAGAACGCCAGCAGGGCCGCGAAAATGGCCGCCATTCCCGAGCCTGTAGCCACTGCCCCAACCCCGCCTTCCAGTCGGTTTACGGCCTCGGCCAACTCGTCGGAGTTGGGGTTGCCGTTGCGCGAGTACAGGTAACGGCTGCCAGGCTCCCCGAAGTACAGCTCTAGCTCGTTCAAATCCTCAAACTTGAAAACGGAGGTCTGGTAAATCGGGGTGATTTTGGGGTGGATATGCATAGGGTGAATTTCGCGCAGTAGTTCGCAGTGGACGGCACCCCGAAACACTGCGTGAAAAAAGAAAAAGCCTTTCCCGCAAAGGAAAGGCTTTTCAAAGCAAGTATGAAACCGGGGTAGCCTTACGCCGAAGCGCCTTCAGCCAGCACGATTACGTTGTTACGCAGCACTTCTACTACTCCGCCCTCAATGTGGAAGGAAGTAGTACCGCCGTTGAGCACCACGTCGCCGGCTTTCAGGGCCGAAATTAGCGGGGCGTGGTTGTTTAAAACCTCAAACAGGCCATCAACCCCCGGAAACCGGGCCGATGTAACCTCGCCTTCAAACACCTTACGGTCGGGCGTGATGATTTCCAGATGCATCTTTTCTAATGTGAGCAATGTGAAAATGTGCTGAATGTGCTGCTGAGAGTGTGCCGCCGGAGCGTACTCACATTTCTCTCATCAGTACATTCCTCACATTAGAAGAAATTACTTGGCTTCGGCCATCAGTTTGGCACCCTTGGCTACGGCATCATCAATGTTGCCCACCAGGTTGAAGGCCGCCTCGGGGAGGTGGTCGTATTTGCCGTCGATGATGCCGTTGAAGCCGATGATGGTCTCCTTGATGTCAACCAATACGCCTTTCAGACCGGTGAACTGCTCGGCTACGTGGAAGGGCTGCGACAGGAAGCGCTGCACCCGACGGGCACGCGTTACGGTCAGCTTGTCTTCCTCCGAGAGTTCGTCCATACCCAGAATGGCGATGATGTCCTGCAGTTCCTTGTAGCGCTGCAGAATCTCTTTCACGCGCTGAGCGGTGTTGTAGTGCTCCTCGCCCAGTACTTCTACCGACAGAATGCGGGAAGTGGAGTCCAGCGGATCCACGGCGGGGTAGATACCCAGCTCGGAAATTTTGCGGCTCAGTACGGTAGTAGCATCCAAGTGGGCAAACGTCGTCGACGGAGCCGGGTCAGTCAAGTCATCGGCTGGCACATATACGGCCTGTACCGACGTGATGGAACCGCGCTTGGTGGAGGTAATGCGCTCCTGCATGGCACCCATTTCGGTAGCCAGCGTGGGCTGGTACCCTACAGCCGAAGGCATCCGGCCCAGCAGAGCCGATACTTCCGAGCCCGCCTGCGTGAAGCGGAAGATGTTGTCGATGAAGAACAGGATGTCGCGGCCGGCACCGGTGCCGTCGCCGTCACGGAAGTTCTCGGCTACCGTGAGGCCCGAGAGGGCTACGCGGGCCCGGGCTCCGGGAGGCTCATTCATCTGGCCGAACACGAGGGTTGCCTGCGACTTGAGCAGCTCGTTCTGGTCAACCTTGGTCAGGTCCCAGCCACCGGCTTCCATCGAATGCTTGAACTCGTCGCCGTACTTAATGATATCCGACTCGATGAATTCGCGCAGCAGGTCATTGCCTTCGCGGGTACGCTCACCCACACCGGCAAACACCGACAGACCAGCGTAGGCCTTGGCGATGTTGTTTACCAGCTCCATGATGAGTACGGTTTTTCCTACGCCGGCACCACCGAACAAACCAATTTTGCCACCCTTTACATAAGGAGCGAGCAGGTCAATTACTTTGATACCCGTGTAGAGAATCTCCGACGAGGTAGCGAGGTCTTCGAAAGGCGGGGCCTGACGGTGAATCGGCAGGGCGCCGTCGCTCTTGGGCTGCGGAATGCCGTCGATGGCTTGGCCGATAACGTTGAACAGGCGGCCTTTAATGCCTTCGCCCGTGGGCATCGACATGGGAGCGCCCAGGTCGCGCACGGCGGCACCGCGGGTCAGGCCCTCGGTCGAGTCCATGGCGATAGTGCGCACCCGGTCTTCACCTAAGTGTTGCTGGACTTCCAGCACGACCACCTGGCCGTTGTCTTTCGTGACTTCGAGAGCGTCGAGAATATTGGGAAGCTTGGAGCCTTCACCCGCGAAGCTCACGTCCACGACGGGACCAATAACCTGGGTGATTTTGCCGGTATTCGCCATTGCGTTGTATGGTTGGATGGGGTGCATCTTTTCAGGGCGCAAAACTACGGCTTAATCCCGGCATTGCCAAAGCAGGACGCAGCACACGTCTTTCAACTTTTTTTTCAGAAGCTGAGCTTCTGAAAATCAGGTTTAAAACCTCAATTTAGCCCTACTGAAGTGCCAGACCCGCAAAAAATATTTACCCGGAAATTTGCCTCGAATAAAACTCGCCGTACATTTGCACAACCAAACGGCACGCTTACACCGGCAGCCGCTTGAAATTGTCCGATGGTGTAACTGGCAACACGCTTGATTTTGATTCAAGAAAGTCCAGGTTCGAGCCCTGGTCGGACAACCGACTATCCCAACGCGAAAGGCGCTGATTCTTCCTCATCCGGAAGAGTCGGCGCCTTTCGCTTTTTCAGTTTCTGTCTTTTTCATCCCGGCCTTGGCCGGCTCCTGGTTTGCTGACTGCCCCAACACCCTGTGGCAGCAACACCCCAACGAGCTGACCGGAGCCGGGATTCTTTTTCCCTTTTCCCTTTCCCCCTTTTCATGTCACAGCAGGTTAAAATTTTCGCCGGCAATGCGTCTCACGAGCTAGGTGCCCAGATTGCCGCCGCTTACGGCATTCCGCTCGGCGACCTGAGCATCCAGCGTTTCGCCGATACGGAGCTCGGGCCCAGCTTCAACGAAAGCGTGCGGGGCTGCGCCGTATTCCTGATTCAGAGCACCAATCCGCCAGCCGAAAACCTGATGGAGCTGGCCCTGATGGTGGACGCGGCCAAACGGGCTTCGGCGTATAAGGTAAACATTGTGATGCCCTACATGGGCTATGCCCGTCAGGACCGTAAAGACAAGCCGCGCGTGAGCATCGGGGCAAAAGTGGTGGCCAACATGATTCAGAGCGTGGGGGCCGACCGCCTGATGACCTGCGACCTGCACGCCGGCCAGATTCAGGGCTTCTACGATATTCCGGTGGACCACCTCGACGGCGCTACCGTGACGGCTCCCTACATCAAGAGCCTGAATCTCGATAACCTCATTTTCGCCTCACCTGACGTGGGCGGCGTGGTACGTACCCGGGCCTTCGCCAAGAAGTTCGGGGCTGAAATTGTGGTGTGCGATAAAATGCGCCTGCGGGCCAACGAAATTGCCTCCATGCAGGTAATCGGCGACGTGACGGGCATGAACGTGGTGCTGGTGGACGACATCGTGGATACGGCCGGCACCATCTGCAAAGCCGCCGAGCTGCTGATGGAGCGCGGAGCCAAATCAGTACGCGCCGTGATTACGCACGGGGTGCTGAGCGGTCCGGCCCACGAGCGGATCCGCAACTCGGCCCTGGAAGAGCTGGTCATCACTGACACGCTGCCGCTGAAGGAAGAAAACCCCAAAATCCGGGTTATCTCGCTGGCTCCGCTATTCGCGCAGGCTATCCACAACGTAGTCTCGCACGAAAGCATCAGCTCATTGTTCGTGTAAGCTCAATGTAGCTCTCTTCTCATAATTGCATCATGCCGAAGCACTCTGTATCAGCAGTAATAGCTGGCGCAATAATTCTTGCTTCCTTGATAAGTGTTGGCGGATGGGCATTTGCTGCTAAATCTGTCAGTAAAGGTCTGTTGCGCTTATTTGACGGCTTGGCGCTGCTGGCCTTCATTCGTTTTGTCGTTTGGGTAACTTTCCAATAATGTTGAGGAGCCCACAAGTGGCAGACGAGTCAGGATTATCAGAACGAGGGAGTGATTATGCAGCCTAGCTTTTAACTCCCAAACAATCCGCCTATCTTTGCGGCCCGTTTGCCTGCTTTGGGCATGCGTTTTTTCCTCAAAAGCACCCATTTATGAAAAGCCTCGAGATTGTAGGGTTTAAAAGAGCGAATCTCGGTAAGAAGGACGCCAAGGCGCTCCGCCTCGACTCGTACGTACCTTGCGTACTGTACGGCGGCGCTGAGCAAATTCACTTCTCCGTACCGGCCATCCTGTTCCGCGAGCTGCTGTACACCCCCGAGGTGCACGTAGTTGAGCTGAACATTGAAGGCGACATCCGTCGCGCCATTGTGCAGGACTCGCAGTTTCACCCCGTGAACGAAATGCTGCTGCACGTTGACTTCTTGGAGCTGCAGGAAGGCAAAGAAGTGAAGATGGACGTTCCCGTGAAGTACGTTGGCGTTTCGCCGGGTGTACTGGCCGGTGGCAAACTGGTAAGCAAGCTGCGCAAAATCAAAGTACGTGCTACCCCCGAGAACCTGCCCGATTCCGTGGAAGTAGATATTTCGGAGCTGGGCCTCGGCAAGTCGATCAAGGTGAGCAAAGTTGTTCCGAACAACTACACCATCCTGACCAGTGAGCAGGCTCCCATTGCTACCGTGGCCATCCCACGTGCCCTGAAAGGCCAGATGTCGGCCGACAAGTAAGGCTTCCAGATTTTAGCGGATTAGCGTCGAATTTCCACATATTTTGTGGACGATTTTCCGTAAAAATCTTTTCAAAAAGGCTGTCCTGTTCGCAGGGCAGCCTTTTTTTATAGGCACGCAGCATCCGTTACGTGCTGTTTGATTGCGGCTGGCTGAATATCTTTCGGCTACCAAATCCGCGAAAACCCGACTCTAATCCGCTACAAATCCGTGAGCAAGTTTCTTGTGCTGTGCCTGGGCAACATCGGGCCGGAATATGCTGATACGCGTCACAACGTAGGCTTTATGGTAGGCGACTACCTGGCCCGCAAGCATGAAGCCGCGCCCTGGCAGCTGGGCCGCCACGCCTTCACCACCGAAATCAAGCACAAAGGCCACACCTACGTGCTGGTGAAGCCCACCACCTACATGAACCTGAGCGGCAAGGCCGCCGCCCACTGGCTGAGCACCCTCAAGCTCACCAAGGAAAACATGGTGGTTGTCACCGACGACCTGGCTTTGCCCTTTGGCAAGCTGCGGCTGAAAGCTAAAGGCTCGGCCGGCGGCCAGAACGGCCTCAAGCACATCCAGGAAACGCTTGGCTCCGACGAGTACGCCCGCCTGCGCTTCGGCATCGACTCCAGCTTCTCGAAGGGCCGGCAGGTGGATTACGTGCTCAGCCCCTTCTCCGCCGATGAGAACATCGACCTGGAAGGCCGCCTAGAAAAAGCCGCCGAAGCGGTGCTGGCCTTCGGCGCTATGGGCGTGGAACGGGCTATGAACGTGGTAAACGTAAAGTAGCCGGTTTGTCATTGCGAGGAGGCACGACGAAGCAATCTGTCCTGACCAAAGCGCGAAACCATGAATAAGCAGAAAGCCCTTGACGTATGGTACGTCAAGGGCTTTCTGGTTGAAGGAAGTGTCTGGCTGCGAAAAGGACGGATTGCTTCGTCCTTTTCGCAGCCAGACACCCTATTGCAACTTACGCTACGCCGGAACCAGGGCGCACGGGGCTGCTGGGCTGCATGAGGCCGAGCACGCCGTCGGCGTTTTCGGCCATTAGGAGCATGCCTTGGCTCTGGATACCTTTGATTTCGCGGGGGGCGAGGTTGAGCAGCACCTGCACCTGCTGGCCGATGAGGGCCTCGGGCAGGAAGTGCTCGGCAATGCCCGAGACGATAGTGCGGGGCTCGTCGAAACCAAGGTCAACACTGAGCTTCAGCAGCTTTTTGGTTTTGGCGACCTTCTCGGCGGCCAAGATGGTGCCGATGCGCAGATCCATCTGCTGGAACTGTTCGAAGCTGACATCCTCTTTCGCGGGGGCCGATACGGCGGCGGCCAGCTCGTTGGCTTTCTTGGTGTCGAGCAGCTTTTGCACCTGGGCTTCCACGGTGGCATCCTCGATTTTGGTGAATAGCAGGGCGCCCTCGGCCAGCTGGTGACCGGCGGGCAGCGCGTCGGGACGGCCGGCCTGGGGCCAGGTGCCTTTCTTGGTGTTCAGCATGCCACCCAGACGGGCGGCGGCTTCGGGCAGAAAGGGCTCCAGCAGTGTCACGAGGGCAGCAGCCAGCTGCAGCGACACGTGCAGCACGGTGCCGGTGCGGGCCTCGTCGGTTTTGATGAGCTTCCAGGGTTCCTGATCGGCCAGGTACTTGTTGCCGAGGCGCGAGAGGTTCATCAGCTCGTTCAGCGCGTCGCGGAAACGGTAGTTGTCGATCAGCTCCCCGATGCGCGCCGGGAACTCCTGCAGCTGCCGCAGCACGTCCTCGTCTTCGGTAGTGAAGCCCACGGCGGCGGGTACTTTGCCCGCGAAGAACTTATGCGTCAGCACTACGGCCCGGTTCACGAAGTTGCCGAGGTTGGCCACCAGCTCGTTGTTGTTGCGCGCCTGGAAGTCTTTCCAGGTGAAATCGTTGTCCTTGGTTTCGGGAGCGTTGGCGCAGAGCACGTAGCGCAGCACATCGGCCTGGCCGGGGAAATCCTGCAGGTACTCGTGCAGCCACACGGCCCAGTTGCGGCTCGTGCTGATTTTGTCGCCTTCCAGGTTCAGGAACTCGTTGGCGGGCACGTTATCGGGCAGGATGTAGTCGCCGTGGGCCTTGAGCATCGTGGGGAAGATGATGCAGTGGAACACGATGTTGTCCTTGCCGATGAAGTGTACCAGCTTGGTTTCGGGGTCTTTCCAGTAGGTTTCCCAGGTGTCGGGCAGCAGGTCTTTAGTGGCCGAAATGTAGCCGATGGGCGCATCAAACCATACGTACAGCACCTTACCCTCGGCCCCAGCTACCGGCACGGGCACGCCCCAGTCCAGGTCGCGAGTCACGGCGCGGGGATGCAGGCCCTGGTCAATCCAGCTTTTGCACTGGCCGTACACATTGGCCTTCCAGTCCTGCTTGTGGCCTTCCACAATCCACTCGCGCAGCCAGGGTTCGTACTGATCCAGCGGGAGGTACCAGTGCTTGGTTTCGCGCAGCACGGGGTGGTTGCCCGAGAGCATGGAGCGGGGGTTGATGAGCTCGGTGGGGCTGAGCGAGGTACCGCACTTCTCGCATTGGTCGCCGTAGGCGTTTTCGTTGCCGCAGTTGGGGCAGGTACCCACGATGTAGCGGTCGGCCAGAAACTGGTCGGCCTTCTCATCATAGTACTGCTCGGAAGTCTGCTCGATGAACTTGCCTTCCTCGTAGAGCTTCTTGAAAAAGCCGCTGGCTACCTCGGCGTGCGTTTGGGAGGACGTGCGCGAGTAGACATCGAACGACACGCCGAAATCCTGGAACG
The DNA here is from genome assembly GCF_000576555.1 of Hymenobacter swuensis DY53. NCBI lineage: Bacteria > Pseudomonadati > Bacteroidota > Cytophagia > Cytophagales > Hymenobacteraceae > Hymenobacter > Hymenobacter swuensis. Next base: position 805,192 of record NZ_CP007145.1, on the reverse strand, counting down.
AGTCGCGGATGATGGCGTGGTACTTGTCCACCACCTGCTGGGGCGTGACGCCTTCCTTCTGGGCCCGGATAGTGATGGGCACGCCGTGCTCATCGGAGCCGCAGATGAATTTTACGTCGCGCTGCTGGGCGCGTAGGTAGCGCACGTAGATGTCGGCGGGCAGGTACACGCCGGCCAGGTGGCCGATGTGCACGGGGCCGTTGGCGTAGGGCAGCGCGGCCGTAACGGTGTAGCGTTGGGGAAGAGAGGCCATATAAGCAAGCAAAAAAGCAACGTGAGCATCGCCGGATTCGGCAACGGGAGTGCAAAGGAACGAGTAAAAAGAGGAAACACCCGGCCGACCGCACAGCTACCGCACCTGCGGCCGACTCCCGTAACCAACAACCGCCGCGCCGGTTTCGCGCAGGCTTGTCGGCGGGATAAGCAACTTCACCTATAAATCCTTCTATATTTCGACTACTTACGGCGGCGGCCTACGTAATACGGTTCAGTCACTTCTCTTCCCATCTGCTTACGTCATGAAAAACACCGAACAGGAAAAACCGGCCAAAAAGATCAAGAAGGAGAAAGACCCAGCCGAGAAAGCCCAGAAGAAGGCCGCTAAAGCTGCTAAATCGACCTCCAGCGCCATTTCTGACGCGCGCTCCGCCAAGAAGTCCAACCAGAAAAAAGCCCTGAAAACGGCCGCCAAGCAGCTACAGAAAGAGCTGGACGGCCGCATCAGCGAAGTGGTAAAGCGCATCCGTAAGGAAACCAAAGCCAAGCTGAAGGAGGTAGTGAAAGATGCCACCCAGCGGCTGGATGTGGATATGGAGCATCTTTTCGAGCAGGCCCTGCACACGATAGTGCGCCACCATGAAAACGGCACTCCCGCCGCTTCCGACAGCATTTCTACTACTTCAGAAGGCCCTGCCCCGGCTGCTAAGCCCGCAACGGCCCGCCCCGCTCGCTCCCGCAGCACTGTCAGCCGCCCAGCCGCAACGGCTGCCAAACCAGCAACTCCGACGGCGGCTAAACCAGCGGCCAAACCGGCCACGCCCAGCCGCTCGCGCCCAACGGCCAAGAAACCCGTCCCTACCCCATCAGCTTCTGCCGACAGTTCCAGCGAGGTTACTGCGTAGGCGGCTCTCCCCCTTCTCATAAGCTAACGGCCCGCGGGCCGTTAGCTTATGAGAAGTAATTAAAAACTATCCGGCTGATGTTTAATTCGGCAGCCGCAAGGTGTCGGCGGGGGCCCCGTTTACGCGGCGCAGGCGGGTCTCGGGCGTGGTCGTGTTGTTGTCGTTGGTATTGAGGGTTTCGGGGCGCTTACGGGAATTGATACCACTGGCCTGCTCCCGGACGAGTACCCGGCCGGGTGTGGCATCGGGCACGGAGCCGCCGTAACCGGCGTTACTATTATATGCAGCCTGGCGGTCAGCATCGGTGAGGATGCGGGCCGGTGGGCGGCGCACAGCGGCTTCCTCCGTTACCGTTTCCGACGTAGTACAGGCTCCTAGTAACAACAGAGCAGGCAAAAGAAGATACCGTTTCATAGCAAAAACCACAGAAGCCAGCCCAATGCAAGCCAGCTTCCGTGGTTAACGAGCCTTACGCAGGGTAAGTTGAGTTTTACGCGTGAATCAGGTGCAGATCGGCCTGGATGCCGTTCCAAAGGCCCACGCGGGCCTGCATGCACTGGGCCGCTACCACGCGGCTTTCTTCCCAGCGCCGGGCGTCCTGACCGCACAGGTCGCGCACCATCTGCTGCGCCAGGGGTGTATGCACCTCCTCATCCAGCTCAATATGACGGTTGAGGTAGTAGCTGAACGTGTCGAGTTGGCCGGGGAAGCGGTGGTTGAGGTCGGCTACTAGGTGGCGGAACATGTCGGGAATTACGTCTTCGCGGCCGAAGGTGAAGGCGGCGGCCACGGCGTGGGGCTTGCCCGACTCAATGATGGCAAACGTACCCAACACGAACTCTCGCACTGATACCGGCGCGTTGGCCGCTTCCAGTGCCTCGGCTACCGTGTGGCCGGCGGCCAAGGCATCCAGCAACCGTTCGATGGGAGCGGTATCGGCACCGCATTCCTGCATGGCGCGCAGGTACAGCTCGAAGTGGCTGGCCGGCCGGCCTTGGGGGTCCACGTCGGTTTCTTCTTCCAGCACAATATCGTTGATGAGGCGGCGGGTGGCCGCATTGCCACGCGGCACCCACGGAATTTCAACGCACGTCAGCTCCCGCTGCAACGCCTTCAGCAACGACATAAAATCCCACACCGCAAACACATGATGCTGCATGAACACGCGCAAATCATCGAGCGAATGAAGGGACTGGTACACGCTGTGGGCCACCAACTGCTGCCGGGCGGGCGCAAGAGCTTCCTGAAGCTCGGCAATGGAATCTGAATGATACTGAGTTGACATAAAGCAGAAAGAAAAAGTACGGCGGAGCCTGCACCCCGCAGGCACAACAAACGAAAAGGCCCCCTGGCATGGATTTCCAGGGGGCCGGTAAGCAAAATTACGGGTGAACCAGCATTCCTCGGGCTGCCATCGGAATGACGCGTGCCTACTTTGCTTTTTCGAATAGCATTCCGTCGGAATCCATGCAATAGCGCTGGCCAGTAGGCTTGGGACCATCATCGAAAACGTGGCCGAGGTGGCCGCCGCACTTGGCGCACACCAACTCGTCGCGACTCATGCCCAAGCTGTTGTCGGCGGTTACTTTCAGGCTGTTTTCCGAGGCCGGAGCCCAGAAACTCGGCCAGCCCGTACCCGACTCAAACTTGGTTTCGGAGGAAAACAGCAGGTTGTGGTCGGCCGCGCAGTAGTAATTTCCCTTCTCGTGGTTGTTGGCATATTTATTCACGAAAGGCCGCTCGGTTCCCTGCTGGCGCAGAATAAAATACTGGGCCGGCGTAAGCTGCGCCTTCCATTGCGCATCGGTTTTGCGCACAGGAAACTCGTCGGGCTTTCCGGTCACGACCTTTGGCTTGGGATACGCCTTGGCGGCAGCTGATGGGCTGGTTACGGGTCGGGGCGAATCGGCCAGGTCCATTTTGGCGTCGCGGGCGGGCTTATTTTGCGAGCAGGCCGTGTTCAGCGTAGCTCCGGAGAGAAGCAGAAAAAGCAGAGAAAAGCGCATGAGGGAGATAAAAAGAAGAAAATACAGGTGAGCCGGCCGGTGTGCCTGGGCGGCCAATTACAACATACGCAACCACGCCTAGGTTCGGTCTTACCCGGCTGAATAGCATTTCCTCTATACTTTCGGGAACCTCAGCAGCCCAATAAGTTGTCTGTCTGCGCACGCGCTGTTTCTTCCTCACTCAGTCACAATTGATTACTGCACGTTTTTGCGCTAAACATTCCGTACCTTTGCGCCCGGAAAAACCTTTGTATGCAGAACATTCGGAATATCGCCATCATCGCCCACGTTGACCACGGCAAGACCACGCTCGTGGACAAGATCATCCACGCCTCCAAGCTGTTCGACGAACACCAGCAGTTCGACGACCTGATTCTGGACAACAATGACCTGGAGCGTGAGCGGGGCATCACCATCGTCTCCAAGAACGTATCGGTCCGGTACAAAGACGTTAAAATCAACATCATCGACACCCCTGGTCACGCCGACTTCGGCGGCGAGGTGGAGCGGGTACTGAAGATGGCCGACGGCGTATTGCTGCTCGTCGATGCTTTCGAAGGTGCCATGCCCCAGACGCGCTTCGTACTGGGCAAAGCCATCGACCTGGGCCTGAAGCCCATTGTAGTGGTGAACAAAGTCGACAAAGAAAACTGCCGTCCCGACGAGGTGCACGAGCAGGTGTTCGACCTGATGTTCAACCTGGGTGCCAACGAAGACCAGCTGGACTTCGTGACGCTGTACGGCTCTTCGAAGCAGGGCTGGATGAGCACCGACTGGAAAGTAAAAACCGACAGCATCATTCCGCTGCTTGACGCCGTGGTGGCTTCCATTCCTCCCGCTCCTACCCTGGACGGCACGCCGCAGATGCAGGTTACTTCGCTCGACTACTCGTCGTTCGTGGGTCGTATCGCCATTGGCCGCGTGCACCGCGGTACGCTGCGTGAAGGCGCTAACATGAGCCTGGTGAAGCGCGACGGCACCATCAAGAAAGTAAAAATCAAAGAGCTGCAGGTGTTCGAAGGCCTCGGCCGCACGAAGGTTTCGGAGGTTAGCTCCGGCGAAATCTGCGCCGTGACCGGCATCGAAGGCTTCGACATCGGAGATACGCTGGCTGACGCCGACAACCCCGAGGGCCTCGCCGTTATCAGCATCGACGAGCCGACGATGAACATGCTGTTCACCATCAACAACTCGCCGTTCTTCGGTAAGGAAGGTAAGTTCGTGACCTCGCGCCACCTGCGTGACCGTCTGTTCAAGGAAACGGAGAAAAACCTCGCTTTGCGCGTGAAGGAAACCGATAAGGAGGATACATTCTTGGTGTACGGCCGCGGTATTCTTCACTTGTCGGTACTCATCGAAACGATGCGCCGCGAAGGGTTTGAGCTGCAGGTAGGCCAGCCGCAGGTACTGTTCCGTGAAGACGAGAATGGCAACCGCACCGAGCCCATCGAGCACTTGGTAGTGGACGTGCCGGAAGAAACGGCCGGGAAGGTTATCGAACTGGTAACGATGCGCAAAGGCGAGCTGACCATCATGGAGCCGAAAGGCGACCTGCAGCACCTGGAGTTCAACATTCCGGCCCGGGGCCTGATCGGCCTGCGGAACAACGTGCTGACCGCCACCGCTGGTGAGGCCATCATGAACCACCGCTTTGCTTCCTACGAGCCTTACAAAGGCACCATTCCCGGCCGGATCAGCGGTTCGCTGATTGCCATGGAAACCGGTCCCGGCACCGCCTACACCATCGATAAGATGCAGGACCGCGGCGAGTTCTTCGTGGAGCCCGGTGAGGAAGTATACGCTGGCCAGGTTATCGGAGAGCATACCCGCCCGAACGACTTGACCATCAACATTCAGAAAGGCAAGAAGCTCACCAACATGCGTGCCTCAGGTACGGATGACAACGTAAAAATCGTGCCCAAGCGTCAGTTTTCGCTGGAAGAAGCCATGGAATACATCCAGAAGGATGAGTACCTGGAAGTAACCCCGAAGTCGACGCGGATGCGCAAGATCCTGCTGGACGAAAACGAGCGCCTGCGCTCGGCCAAGAAATCCGACTAGGTTTTTCTAAGCTGGTGGCTGGTAGCTGTCAGCCCGTAAAAAGGGGCGTAGCCGATGGCTGCGTCCCTTTTTTGTTGCCGCCACTGTCTGCTGCTGAGCTAATGATACAGTGCAGAACATCCAAACCACGTAGAAAAGCGAAGTACGGGAGTTGCGGCAGCGGCTGGAAAACCGGGAAGAGTAGTATACCGGCAGGCTGGCTAGATTCATATTGATTTCGGCAACGATATGAGCCGGGTTGTAGTGTTGAGCTACATCCCGGCTTTATTGTTGAATTCTTGCGGGAGGTTTTACCGGCCGCACGGTTGTACGCACAACCTGAGCCTCACGCTTCCCCACCTGCTTCCCTTGTCCGATTATCTGCCTCCCGTCCGCTCGTCCCGCTGGCCCCTGATGCGGCAACGGTGGAGCAACCTGCTGTTTGCGCACTGGCCTGTAAGCCCGGAAGTGCTGCGCCCTTACCTGCCGCCGCGCCTGGAGCTGGACTTGTTCGACGGGCAGGCGTGGCTGGGCGTAGTGCCGTTTACCATGAGTCACATCCGGCCGCTGGGCTTGCCGGCCGTGCCGGGCCTGAGCGCGCTGCACGAGCTGAACGTGCGCACCTACGCCCGCCTCGACGGGGTGCCGGGCGTGTGGTTTTTGTCGTTGGATGCTACCCAGCCACTGGGCGTGTGGGCCGCCCGCACCCTGTTTCATCTGCCTTACCTGCACGCCCGCATGCAGCTCACCCACACACCCGACGGCACGCTGCACGCCACGGCCACGCGCACGCACCGCAGCGAGCCAGCGGCTACGTTTGCGGCCTCCTGGCAGCCGGGGGCCGCGCTGCCCCTGGCCCAGCCCAACACTTTGGCCCATTTCCTTACTGAGCGGTATCACCTCTATACGGCCGGCCATACGGTACGCGCCGGGCAGCATGGGAATAGTTTGTGGCGGGGGCAGCTCTGGCACGCGCCCTGGGCATTGCGCGAGGCCACCCTTACGCGTTGGGAATCCACACTAGTCGAAAGTCACGGTCTGTCCACACCGGCCGGCCCACCCCTGCTGCACGCTGCCGATAAGCTGGACGTGTGGGTGGAGGAGTTGCGGCGCGTCTGACGCCGAGGTTGAATCACTCCGCTTCAGCCGAAGCGTAGGCTTCATATCGGAAACTGTAGTAAAGACAGTACAATACCGATATAATGAACAGGTTGGTGATGAAAGACGGGCAGCTGTGCTGGCTGGTCATATAGCAACTGGTACCACCCGTACTTCCGGCAATCTTACTCGGTTCAGTGCGCGGAGGTTTTGGAGAAGACGTTGATGACGATAATCCCCGTCAGAATCAGGAGCAGGCCAATAATGGCGGGCAGGTCGGGAATCTGTTTGTACAGCACCACTCCTACCAGCGTAATGAGCACAATACCCACGCCCGACCATACGGCATAGGCAATGCCAATAGGAATGGCCTTGAGCGTTAGGCTGAGGCAATAGAAGGCCAGTGCGTACCCGGCCACTACTACTACACTGGGCCAGAGTCGGGTAAATCCCTCCGAGGCTTTCAGGGCTGAGGTGCCAATGGTTTCGGCCACAATGGCCAGCAGCAGAATCAGCCAGTTTTTCATAGTAGAGAAGGTATACTTAGCGCTGAACGCTAAATTCTTGATGGCCCTGCACCGCACCCGGCGTGGCCGTTACTTGGTCTACCCGGGCCGCCGGCGGGCCTGTATGGCACCAAGCTTCCAGCGCGTCGAGGGCAGCGGCCGGACCTTCGGCTTCGATGGTGACGGTACCGTCGGGGTTGTTGCGCACGGTGCCGGTAAGGCCCAGGCGGCGGGCTTCGTGCTGGGTACTCTGGCGAAAGAAAACGCCCTGTACCCGGCCTCGGACGTGCATGATACGATGTTCAATGGGTGAACTCACGGGATAAACTGTATGTGCCAGCGGTCCTGGGAATCCTGCTGCCAGCGGGTATTGTGGAAAGGATTTTCGGCCGATAGCACTCGTCCGGGCAGATGCTGCCGATGCAGGCGGCCGGTTGTAACGTCACGTTCATCAAGGTACACAGCCGGCGCGTGGGCCGTGGTACGACGCGCCGGGCCATTGTCTGTGAGAATTGAGGTGGTCGTATCTGGGCTGAACAAGCGGGCCAGCGTCCGCCGGTCGGGGGCCAGGGAGTGCACTTCCGTCGGCTCATCAAACTTACCCCTGATGGAATCGGGGAAAGCCGGAAACCACACTGGAAAGCCCCGGAGCTGCTTCAGGTCGAAGAGCGTGCCGGAAGTATCGGTGCGCGGTACCCATACGGCCCCGGTATCGGCCGCCAGGTTGAAAGGCGGCGAGTAGTAGCCGGAGTTGTCAGCCCCGACGCGGTAGAGGCGCGGCCCGGCGGTAGTCAGGCGCAGCAAATACACGATGTTGACCGGCTCCTGCCCCACCAGGCACTGCACCCGCAGCAGCCACCGGGCCGGATACGCTGGCAGCCGCTGCAACCGTCCCAGCGTAGGCAAACCCGAATCGGGCTGACAGAGAGTAATGGGGAGTAGGGGCCGGCCGTGGTAGAGCACTTCGGTAGCCAGCGTATCGTAGTAGCTAAACAGTAGCCGGGTATTCTTCTGGATGCGGTAACGCAGTACCAACGGAGCCTGCAGAGAGGCATTTTCGGTGATAAACTCAGAGGTGGAACAGGCCCCAAACCCCAGTACCACCAGCAACGCGCCCAGCAGCAGGCGGGGCCACCATGACTTACGGACGAAAAGAGGCGCTAGGAACGGCATGAGAATGGCGGCGGCAGAAACCGAGACAAGATAAGCAGCGGACGTTTGCCGGGAACCTGCCAACTTCGCGTCTCTCCTTGCCTCTGGCTTTTCCCGCCCTCATGCGCTACCTGCTTCGCAACTGCCTTGTGTACACCGGTTCCACCCTGCTGCCCCACCATACGCTGCTAGTGAAGGATGGGCTGATCGAGGCAGTACTGCCCGAGGAGGCCGCCCCCACCGACGTACCCACCGTGGACGTCAGGGGTCTGAGCTTAGCCCCCGGCCTGCTGGATTTGCAGGTGTACGGGGCCGCAGGGGAGCTTTTTTCTGTGACGCCCACGCCCGAGGCGCTTGCCACTTTGTGCAGCCACTCTTTCCGGCACGGTACCACGGGGGTACTGGCCACCATGCCCACCAACTCCTGGCAGATGATGCTGGCTGCCCTGGAAGCAGGCCGGGAGTTTCAGCGGCAGCAGCCGGGGCTGCTGGGCATTCACCTGGAAGGGCCGTATATCAACCCCGCCAAAAAAGGCGCGCACCAGGCTGAGTTCATCCGCACGCCCACCGTGGCGGAAGTCGAAGAACTGTTGCAACAGGCCGATGGTGTGCTGAAGATGATGACGCTGGCCCCGGAAATGGCCCCCGCCCCCGTCCTGGCCCGATTGCGCGAAGCCGGCGTGGTGCTGTCGGCGGGGCACTCCAATGCTACCTATTCGCAGGCGGCGGCCGGCTTCCAACAGGGCTTTACCGCCGCCACGCACCTGTTTAACGCTATGTCGGCGCTACAGGGCCGGGAGCCGGGGCTGGTGGGGGCCGTATACGATGACGCGGCAGCCGAGGCCAGCATCATTGCCGATGGCGTACACTGTGATTTTGCCTCGGTGCGCATCAGCAAACGGATTCTGGGGGAACGACTGTTTCTGATTACTGATGCCGTGACCGACAGCTGGCAGGGCGCTTACCGGTTTCAGCAGCAGGCCAACCATTTTGTGAATGCGCAGGGCATTCTGGCCGGCTCGGCTCTGACCCTGCCAGTAGCCATCCGCAACTGCGTGCAGCAAGTGGGCATTCCACTGGATGAAGCCCTGCGGATGGCGTCCCTCTACCCGGCCCGCGTATTAGGCTTCGATAACCGGCTAGGCTACCTGGAAGCCGGCTACGCGGCCGACTTCTGGCTGTTCGATGAGCAGTTGAACGTGCATGCTACCGCGCGCGGCGGAGAACTAATCTGGTGGTAAGCTACTTGTCTGCTGCGCTAAAGAGAACAAGCGGCGGGCAAAAGCCCGGGGAAATGCGGGTTTCCGGGCGTCCGGGCAGTAGTTGGTTGATTAGATGAGAAGCAAAAGACTGGGAAGACCATCTTTCGCCGTCCTTAACTTTCCTTCGTTATGCCACCTGTTATAGTCTATGGGCTTATCCTGCTCCTTCCCCTGCTAGCTACGATACTGGCCCTGCGGCTGGGTGGGTGGCGGCGGCGCGCATACGTGCTGGGCTGCCGCCTGCTGCTAGGGGCGTTTATGCTGGGCGGAGGCCTGTACAAACTCTCCGATAATCATCTGCCCGGCCTGATGGGGCCACCTATGGACCACGCGTTTCTCACGGAAAACGGGCTGGTTTTATACGCGCAGTTTATTGGCGTAGCCCAGCTGCTGATTGGCTTTCTGCTCCTGACGGGCCGCTTTGCGCTGCTGGGGGCCGTGCTGCTGGTGCCCATGTGGCTCAACATCATTTTCCTTACCTGGTCGCTGAACTGGACGGGCACGCCGTTTTTTACCACCGGCTTTCTGATTCTGACGCTGGGCCTGCTGCTCCATGATTTTCAGCGCCTCAAATTTGTGCTGTACCCGCCCCGGCAGACGGCACCGCTGCCGGTCTGGCACACCGCCGGCCCCGGCCCCGAAGCCCTCTGGTGGCTGGGCCTGGGCGTAGTGCTTACCGGCAGTCTGCTTTATGCGTGGTCGTTAACCATGATGCTGAGCATTATGGCTTTGGGTACTGCTCTGGTGCTGGGAGCCAGTATATGGAGCTGGCAGCGGACAATCAAATAAGAACTCAGCAACCGGATCCACCCTAAGGCCAGCTACTCCCGCTGCCGAACGGCTTCAAACGTGAGAATGGCCGTGGCAGTGCTCACGTTAAGCGAATCAATGGCCCCGCGCATGGGAATGATGATGGTCTGGTCGCAGGCCTGCATAAGTTCGGGCGTGAGGCCGTCGGCCTCGGTGCCCATGACCAAAGCCGTGGGGCCCCGAAAGTCGCAGGTGGTATAGGCCACGGCATGCTCCGTGAGGGCGGCGGCGTAGGTGCGGATACCGTGCTTGCGGCACCAGGTCAGCAGGGCCTCGCGGGTGGTGGCAATGGTAGGTACCGTGAAAGAGCACCCGATGCTGCTGCGGATAGCGTTGGGGTTAAACAAATCGGTGCGCGGGTCGCAGACGATGACGGCCGTAGCCTGCGCGGCATCGGCAGTGCGCAGGATGGCACCCAGGTTACCGGGTTTCTCCACGGCTTCCAGCACCAGCAGCAGCGGCGCGGCCGGCAGCAGCAGCTCCTCCAGCGTGAGCTGGGGCGGGCGGGCCAGGGCCAGCACGCCGTCGGAGCCTTCCCGGTAGGCTACTTTTTCAAACACCGCCTTCGATACCTCAAACCACTCGGTAGTACCGCCGCCAAATAGCTCCTGCAGCTGTTGTTGCCATGCCGCGCCGGCCAGATCAGGGCACACGAACAAAGCCGGAATGACCACGCCCGCGCCGTGGGCAATGGTGAGTTCCCGCAGGCCTTCAATGATTGTCAGCCCCTGCGCCCGGCGCTCCGACGACTTTTGCTGCAGCTTGAGCAGGTTCTTGATGCGCGGATTCTGGGGCGAGGTAATCGGGTCGAAGAGGGGCATGGCAGCAGATACCGGCGGCAAAGGAGCCAGCCGGATTTCGGGCAAAGATACGGAAGCCAACCCGCCGCCTCGGCCGGCCGTTGTAGGCGCAGCTAACTACCCGCCGTACCTTACGGCCGTTTTCCGCTCCTTCTGTTCCTGCTCCTGCCTATGGGCCTCAAGCTCAACACCAAAATTATTCTGGGTTTCGTTATTGCCGTGGGCGTATTGCTGCTGACCTCGGCTATTTCCTGGTACAGTATTCAGCAGCTGGGGTTCTACACGCGCCAGGTAGAGCATACGTACCAGGTACTGGAAAATGCCTCCAGCCTGCGCGGCCATATGCGCGACGCCCAGAGCCAGGTGCGTGGGTATCTGCTGCTCGATGACAGCACCTACCTGCCAGGCTTCGAAAGCAGCATCCCCGCTGCCCGTTCCGACCTGTCGGCGCTGCAGGGCCTGACCATCGACAACGCTGGCCAGCAGAGACGCCTCGACACGCTGGCTACCAGCATCGAGGATGAGTTTGCCTACCTACGGCGCTGGACAATGCTGCCCCCATCCAGCGAGGCGGTACGCCGGTTAGTGCGCCTAGACCAGGCACGTCAGCTGGAGCTGCGCCAGCTTATCATGCGTGTGCAGAAAGAGGAGCAGGAACTGCTGAAGGAACGGCGGCGGCGGCAGGATTTCTTCGAGAATACTACCCCGGCCGCCATTGTGGTATCGGCCGTGCTGGCGGCTATTATTGTGCTCTGGCTGTTTACCAAAATCACCCAGGAGCTGCGGGCCAATGAAGAGCTGCAGGCCGAACTGGCCCGTACCAACGCGGACGTAGCCCGCCGCATTCAGTTGATTGAGAGCCTGGCCAACCGGGTAGTGCAGGGCGATTATACCGTGAAGATTTCGGACCAGGAACAGGACACGCTGGGCAACCTTGCAACGTCCCTCAACCACATGACCCAGACGCTGGACAACAGCTTCACGGCCCTCGAAAACCGCAACCGGGAACTGGACCAGTTTGCCTACGTGGCTTCCCACGACCTCAAAGCCCCTTTGCGCGGGGTAGTCACGGTAGTGAAGTGGATTGAGGACGAGCTGCCCCACGAGCTCAGTGACCAGATGCGCCAGTACTTGGACATGATGAAAGGCCGCCTGCACCGTCTCGAAGACCTCATCAACGGGCTGCTGGCCTATGCCCGCGCCGGCCGCACCGAGCGCAAGCTGGAACAAGTGAACGTGCAGCAGCTGGTGAGTGAAGTAACGGAGCTGGTTATTCCGCCCACGTTTCGGGTAGAAACCCCTACTCTTTTGCCCGTGCTGGTAACCGACCGGCTTAGTTTGCAGCAGGTATTTACCAACCTGATGGGCAACGCCGCCAAGTACCACAACCGCCCTGATGGCCTCATCACCGTGAGCTGCCGCGACTTGGGCGAGTGCTACGAGTTTCGGGTGCAGGACGACGGCCCCGGCATTGCGCCCCAGTTTCAGCAGAAGGTATTCCTGATGTTCCAGACCCTGCGCGACCGGAACACGGCTGAAAGTACCGGCATTGGGCTCAGCATTGTGAAGCGCATTGTGGAGGAGCAAAAAGGCACCATCCACATCGAATCCCAGGAAGGCCGGGGCGCAGCCTTTATCTTCACCTGGCAGAAGAATTAGAGCGAGAGGGTTTGGGGTAGGAGGGTAAGAGTTATTGCTCACATCCTCCTACCCCAAACCCTCTCGCCCCCCATACTCTCTTACCCCCAAACCCTCTCACCTCTACTCTCATGCGCTCCGTTCTGCTTGTTGAAGACGACTTTTTTGATACGATGACGGCTAAAAAGGCCTTCGAGAAATTCAGCGTGCCCCACCAACTGCACACGGCTTTCAATGGCTTGGAGGCGTTGGATATGCTGCTGGGCAGCAACGGCGTAGAGGCCATCCGGCCGCTGCCCGAAGTGATTCTGCTGGATCTGAACATGCCCAAAATGAACGGTCATGAGTTTCTGGCCGAAATTCGTACCCATCCCGAACTGAGCGAAATTCCGGTGTTCATCATTACCACCTCAGGAATGGATGTAGACCGCCTGAACGCCCAGAACCTGGGCGTGAGCGGCTACATTCTCAAACCCCTGGACTTCGAATCCAGCCCCGACATGGTAGACAGCATGAACCTGCTGGAGAAGCTCCTGCGCTAAGCCGGCTTGTAGCAACGTGGCTTACCCGGCCCCGGGTGCAACCTGCGGCGGCCTTGTCGGCTCCTGAATGAGTATTGCTCTTCGCCCGACACGAACGGGCTGCTCTCTGTGGGGTGGCCCGTGCGTGTCGGGCGGCGTTTTGAGTGTTCCGCTGCCCTGTTGCACACCAGAAACTGAGGCGGCTGCGTTCAGGTATCGGCCGTGTCAGTTGTCGGGCACCTTCCGGCGGCGGCGGCTGTTGCAACGGCATTCAGCAGCACGTGCATGGGCGGGCTGAAAACTCACTTCTTCCTCATCTTCCGGCCGGCTATTTGCGGCCATTCTGCTTACTTGCCTGTATGTTGCTCCGCTCCCTCCCCCTTCTGGCTCTGTGCGCCCTGGCGGCTCCGGCTTTAGCCCAGCAAACGCCCCGCGAGCTGAATACCCTGCCCGGTGCTCCTGCTCCCAGTCCTGCCGCTCCGGCTCCCGTTACGCCGGCTCCGGCTACCGTCGTCGCGCCCGTGGCGGATACCACCCGCCGCGCGCCTGCGCCCCGTACGCTGGCCGCGCCACCCGCCCTGCCCGATTCGGCCCGTACTCAGCGCCAGGTGCTGCCGCCAGCCAATACCACCCGCTACGCCGTGGGGTTGAAGTCGGGCCAGGTGCTGCGCGGCTACGATGTGGAGCTGAAGCAGCCGCTACTGGGCCGCCCTTTCCTGCTCGTTGATGGGCAGCAGCGGTTCGAGCTGAATGATGTGCGCTACTATGAGGACGAAACCGGGTTTTACGTGCGCACCACGCTGCCAGGCCGCTCCAAGCGCGAAAGTACCCTGCGCCGCGACCGGGTGGGCCGCATCAGCCTGTACTCCATCACCAGCCAGCAATACATGAATAATGGCGGCTTCGGCTCGCCTTACGGCTACGGCCGATACGGCGGGTTTGGGGGCTACCCTTATGGCGGCGGTTACGGTGGCTACCGCACGGTGCGCACAGAGTATTTCAGCAAGGATAACGGCCCCATTGAGGACCTGAGCATCAAGAATCTGCAGCTGGCCACCCAGGACAGCCCTGGCTCGCAGCAGCTCCTGGCCAACGCTCGCCGCTACCAGACCTACACCACGCTCAGCTATGTGGGAGCCGGCGGCCTGCTGCTGGCTGGGGTACTTTCCAGCTTTGGCGGCAGCAACGGGTTTTCGGTGTCGCCGCTGGTGTACGCGGCTATTCCGCTGGCCATCGTGCCGCTGGTGATTGGCGGTAAGCAGCAGAACAGCATCAAACAGGCCATTCTGCTCTATAACCGAGGGCAGTAGTTCTGGCAGATGTAGTTTACTTCAATGCCCCGCCGGCCCACTAGCGGGGCATTTTGTTTGCTGCTCAGACAGCCATGAGGACGTTGCTTCGCGTAGGCAGGCAGGTGAAGCCGTCTGTTTTTTCCGATTCGCTGACCGAGCGTCAGGAGTTAGCCCTTTGGGTACATGCAAAGCTATGCGCCGAGTATGGAGCCCCTTTCCCTTTTTTCAGCACCAAGGACCCGCTTAGTGAGTTGATCAGCTCCCTGCTTTCCCACCGCACCCGCAACCAGGATTCGCACCGGGCCTACCAGCAGCTGCGGGCCCGCTTCCCGACCTGGGAGGAAGTGCGCGACGCCCCGGTAGCCGAAGTAGAGGCCGCCATCAGCCCCTGCACCTGGCCCGAGCAGAAAGCACCCCGTCTCCAGCAGGTACTGCGCGAAGTAAGCCAGCGCTGCGACGGCGGCCCCTGCGAGCTGGAATTTCTGGCCGATTTACCCATTCCGGAGGCCCGGGCGTGGCTGGAGCAGCTACCCGGCGTGGGGCCCAAAACCAGCGCGGCCGTGCTGCTGTTCAGCACCCTGCGCCGCCCCGCCATGCCCGTGGATAGCCACCACCACCGCGTGGCCCAGCGGCTGGGGCTCATCGGCCCCAAAGTAGGCGAGGCGGCGGCTCATACCCAGCTGGCGGCCCTGCTCCCACCCGACTGGGACGCCCAGCTGGTGTATGACCACCACGAAGCCCTGATGTTTCACGGGCAGAAGTGCTGCTACTTCCACACGCCGGCCTGCGGGCGGTGCGTGGTGCTGGCACGGTGCCCGTTCGGCCAGAGCCGGGTTTCGTAATTTTCTGCATCTTTCTCACCTCCTACTCCTCTCTGCTATGAAAACCACGTACGGCCTGCCCGCTTTGCTTTCCATCTTCGTCCCAGGCCTGGGTCAGCTTATCAAGGGTCAGATTCTGAAGGCCTTTCTGATCTGGGCCGTAGGCGGCACCATCGGCTTTCTACTGGCCTGGACGCTTATCGTGCCCTTCGTTATCTGGGCCTGGAACGTGTACGACGCCTACAACGATCCGGCCTAGCGCGTGCCCATTCTGCATCTGAAAGCCAAACCCAACGGCCGCCGCAACCAGCTGGAAATAGCGGCTGACGGCACCGTAACGGTCCGGCTGAACGCCCCGGCTCAGGATGGTAAAGCCAACGCCTGCCTGCTGGGGTATCTGGCCGAAGTGTTCGGCGTGAGTAAATCCAGCGTTACACTCCTGAGCGGCCACACGGCTCCCTTTAAGAAAGTGGAAGTAGCGGGCCTCACCGAAAGCGAGTGTGCGGCAGTGCTGATGCGGTTCCGGGCCGCCTAACGGTATCCTTTGCGGAGATTCCGGCGTTGAACGGTCACCGCTGGCGTTGGGCTGGCGGTTTTCCGCCCTTTCTCCCCTCTGCTTATGTACGCTTTTCCCACCTGGGCCGTGGCCGGCTTCTGGGGCCTGGTTTCGGGCTCCGCGCTGTTGCTGGGCGCGGCCATTGGCTATTTTGCCAAAGTACCGCAGCGGCTTATTGCCGCCATTATGGCGTTTGGCAGCGGTGTGCTTATTTCCACGCTTTCTTTGGAACTGATGGAGGAAGCCTACAAAAAAGGTGGTTTCGACTCTACCGGGCTGGGATTTGTGGGCGGTGCGGCCGTGTATACGCTGGCTAATTGGCTACTGGCGCGCTACGGAGCCAAGCACCGCAAACGCTCCGGCCACCTTCAGGGCCAGGAACGCACCGCCGTGCAGCAGGGTAAAACCGAAGGCACTGATGCGGGCGACGACAACGGCATGGCCCTGGCCATGGGGGCGCTGCTGGATGGTATTCCCGAAAGCATTGTTATTGGGCTAAGCATGCTGGCCGGAGGAGGCGTTAGCATGGTAGCGGTAGTGGCCATTTTTCTGAGCAACCTACCCGAGGGCCTGAGCAGTGCCGCCGGCATGCGCAAAGCCGGCCGGCGGCCCGCCTATGTGCTGGGGCTCTGGGCCGGCATTGCAGTTATTTCGGGGGTGGCGTCCCTGGTTGGCTACACGGTTTTCAGCGGCTTCTCGCCCGAGGTAGTGGCCGCTACTACCGCCGTGGCCGCCGGCGCAGTCCTGGCCATGATTGCCGATACCATGATTCCGGAGGCCTTCGAAGTGGCCCACAATTTTACGGGGCTGATTACCGTACTGGGCTTTCTGGTGTCGTTTGTGCTCAGCAAGCTGGGCGAGTGAAGTAATGACGTTCTGTAAAAAGCAGAGAAGGCCACCGGATTCCCCGCCGGTGGCCTTCTTACTACTAGGGTACCCCTCATTCCCTTCTCTAACCCACCGACCACCAGAGGGGAGCACCTCAACTTTCCGGAGTATGAGGCTTACAGTGGCCGGTGTTGCTGTTACGCGTTTTCCGTGGCCAGTTCGCGACGGTATGTGCGCTCAAATTCTTCGTCGATGTGGTAAGTGGATTCTTCGTGCTGGCTTAGGTCGAGACCAAGCTCCTCTTCCTGCAGCTTTACGCGCAATCCGAAGATACGGTCAGTTATTTTAAGGAGGATCCAGGCCCCCACGAATGAGTAGGTTATCACGATGAGCAGGCCCAGCAGGTGGTAGCCGAAGGTGGTGAAGGTGCCATGAATCAGGCCCACCTTATCAGCAAACACACCCGTGAGCAGCATGCCCACAATACCGCCCAATCCGTGGCAGGGAAAGACATCCAGCGTATCATCGATGGTGGTGCGGGAGTTCTGCCAGTGCACGGCCGCGTGGCTGATAATAGCCGACAGCACCCCAAACAGGATGCTCTGACCATAATCGACGTAGCCGGCAGCGGGCGTAATGGCCACCAGCCCCACTACTGCGCCGGTGCAGGCCCCCACGGCCGTAGGTTTGCCGCCGCGCACTACCTCAATCAGCACCCAGGCAATGAGGGCCGCCGCCGAGGCCAGGTTGGTATTCACAAAGGACAATGCCGCCAGCTCATTGGCTCCCAGCGCCGAGCCGGCATTGAAGCCAAACCACCCAAACCACAGCAGGCCGGTTCCCAGCAGCACGTATGGCACGTTGGGCGTGGAAAATGAAGTCGGCCGCAGGTTGGCCGAGCGCCTGCCTAATACCATTGCCCCCGCCAGGGCCGCCACGCCTGCCGAAATATGTACTACCGTGCCACCGGCAAAATCGAGCACGCCCCATTTGCGCAGGAAGCCCTCGGGGTGCCAGGTCCAGTGGGCCAGCGGGCAGTAGATAAACAGGCTGAACAGCACCATGAAGGCCAGATAGCCCTTGAACCGCACCCGCTCGGCAAACGAGCCGGTAATCAAGGCCGGAGTGATGATGGCAAACTTGAGCTGAAAGGCGAAGAACAGGATGAACGGAATGGTAGCAGCAAAGGCCGGATTAGGGGCGGTGCCCACATTGCGCAGCAGCGCAAACGTGAGCGGATTGCCAATGAGCCCGTGCCAGGAGTCGCCGTAGCACAGCGAAAAGCCCACAAAATAGAACAGCACTGAAATCACGCCCAGCGCCACAAAGCTCTGCAGCATGGTACTGATGACATTTTTGGGCCGTACCATGCCCCCGTAGAAGAACGACAGACCCGGCGTCATAATCAGCACAAAAGCCGTGGCCGTGAGCATCCAGGCTACATCGGCTCCGTTGAGGGAGCCGGGCACGGCAGCCGGGTGCGGCACCTGCACAAAGGCTGCCAGCAGTGCCAGCACCAGCAGTGTGCCCAACGCGAACAGACTCTTGCTAGGTTTCAGGGAGGAAGATGTAGGAGTCATGACAAGCTTATTGGGTAACTGCACCTTATTTTCAGAGGTCAATATACCACAAGCATGGTATTTTTTTCTAAAATCCCTATCCAATAGAGGGCCAATTATCTATTTACACAGAATATAACAGAATACACCCCTTTCGTTTCATAGGCACTATTAGCAATTCATACAATCCGATTAAGAAAGCGTAGTGGCTGGCATTACCGGGCTGACGAAGCATAGTTGCGTGCGAAACCTGTAGCTTGCGGCCCTCATCTTAGTCTATTTATATGGCGACTCTGCCCAATTCCTCCGATATACAACCCTTACTCGACGCGCTACAGTTTTCGCCCGAAAACGTGCCGTTGCGCCGCCACGTAGCCAGCTTGCTGCGCCAGGTGGGTCGCTTTACCGAAGCTGAAGACCACTACCGCCTCGGCCTGCGCCAGGCCCCCGACGATGAGGAGCTGCAGCTGGGCCTAGCTGAAACCTACGCGGCCTTACAAAAGACTTCAGCGGCCTTGGTGGTGCTGGAAGAAGTGCTGCGTGCCCACCCCGACCACGCCCGCGCCCACCTGCTGCACGCCCGGGTGCTGGCCGGAGCCGGCGGCCCGCCCGACGAAGCCCGCGCCGCCTACCAGCAGGCGCTGCAGCTCGACAGCAGCCTGCGCGACCAGGACCTCGACGAGCAGCTGGGGTTGCGCCCGGCCGCTCAGCCCGCTGGCGGCGGCGCCCCCGCCGACTACAACGCCACCCACGTTTCGGCCCAGGGCCTAGACGAGCGCGCCCTGTTTGCGGGCCTGGAGAAGCCGAAAATCACGTTCCAGGACGTGGGCGGCATGGAGGTGGTGAAAGAGGAAATCGGCATGAAAATGATTCAGCCATTGCTGCACCCCGACCTCTACAAAGCCTATGGTAAGGCGGCCGGGGGCGGGCTGTTGCTGTACGGCCCGCCCGGCTGCGGCAAAACCTACCTGGCCCGCGCCACGGCCGGCGAGGTAAAGGCCTCTTTCATCCACGTCGGCATCAACGACATTCTGGACATGTGGATGGGCCAGAGCGAGAAGAAGCTGCACGAGCTGTTTGAGCTGGCCCGCATGCAGGCGCCCTGCGTGCTGTTTTTCGACGAGGTGGATGCCCTGGCTGCCAACCGCCACGACCTGCGCCAGAGCGCCGGCCGCACCCTCATCAACCAGTTTCTGGAGGAGCTGGACGGGGCCCGCAGCTCCAACGACGGCGTGCTCATTCTGGCCGCCACCAACGCCCCCTGGCAGCTCGACCCCGCCTTCCGCCGCCCCGGCCGCTTCGACCGGATTGTGCTGGTAACCCCGCCCGATGAGCCCGCCCGCGTGGCCATCTTGGAAGTGCTGCTGCGCGGCAAGCCCGTAGCCGACGACCTACGCCTGCCCGCCCTGGCTGCCCAGACCGCCGGCCTCTCCGGTGCCGACCTGCAGGCCGTGGTGGATACGGCCGTGGAAGCCTGCTTGCGTGAGTCGATGAAAGGCGGCAAACCGCTGCCGGTGCAGCAGAGTCATTTGCTGGCCGCCGCCAAACAGGTGCGCCCCAGCACCAAGGAGTGGTTTGCCACGGCCAAAAATTACGCCCTCTATTCCAATGAAGGCGGTACCTACGACGACATTCTGACTTACCTGGGCATCAAAAAGTAGCCTTCCCATGACACCCAACTCCCCCGCAGCGCGGTGGCAGGACGCGGTGCAGAATCTGCTGGATATGCGCCGCCCCGTGCAGGCCGAGCAGCTGCTCCGGCAGCAGCTGGTCCGCAATCCGCGGGAGGGGCAGGCATATATCATGCTGGGCTTTGCGCTGTATCAGCAGAACCGTCTGCCCGAAGCGCGGAGTGTGGTGCAGGAAGCACTGGCGCTGAATCCGGCCGCCAGTGAGGCCCTGTATGTGCTATGCCTCATTGAGGATCAGGCCGGGCAGCAGGAGGCTATGCAAACGGCTCTGCAGGAAGCCCTTCGGCTACAGCCCACCAATCCGAAATATCTCAGCATTCAGGCCCAGCTGCATCTGCACCAAGGCGAGCCGACGGCGGCACAACGAGCCGCGGAGCTGGGACTTTCCCACAACCCGACGCATGCAGGGTGTCTGGTAGTGCGCGCGGGTGCGCTGCATGCGCTGCAGCACTGGCCGGAGTTGGCCGCAACGCTGCAGCAATTGGTAGCCGCCCACCCGAATCTACCTAAAGCGCACCAGCTCTTAGGCCGCGAAGCTATGCGGCAGAAGCGGTTTGCAATGGCCCAGGCGCATTTTCAGGAGGCGTTGCGCCTGGCCCCCAATGATGCCACGGCTCTGCAAGGAGCCAGCCAGGCTATTCGGCAGCAACTCTGGCTGGGCCGGTGGGCAACGTGGCTGGACAACTACCTTACGTTCATTTCGGAAGGAACGAAACAGCGGCAGTTGAAAGCGTGGGGGCACTTTCTACTGATTCTGATTCCGCTTAGTCTGCTGTGTGTGCCCATTCTGCTGTTCATGGGGTTCGAGGCCGTGTACTGGCGCTTGCACCCGCAGGTGCGGCAGCTCCGCAACCGCCCCGCTGCCACCCGGCCCTACGCGCAGCAAACGTTTCGGCGGTACGGTCCGGTAGCGGCGTTTTCGTTGTTGCTGCTGGCCTGGGCGACAGGTTTCATCTGGCTGCTGGTCTGGCTTGGCGTACCAGAAAGCAGTCTGGGGCCGGGGCTCACGGGCGGCCTCACGTCAGTAGCCCTAGCCATTGGGGCAGCATTCAAGCAGGCTTCCGAGCGGTCCATTCCCGAAACCTCGCCCCTGGCAGAGGTGCTCGGCAGCCTGTTGGTGCTGGTCACCACCATTACCTGCGTGTGCTGGGAAGATACCTGGCCATTCGGACCGGTGACGCTGTTCATTTTAACCTCTGGCGTGGGGGTTTACTTCATTCGCCACGCTTGGGCTGCCGGGCAGTAACCACCGGCCTGGCTTTAGTTGTTTCCCTTCCGCTCTCTACCTTATACCATGGATTCCTACCAGTCGATTAGCCGCGTGCAACTGTTGTTGCAGCATAAACGCCCCCAGGAGGCCGAGCAGGAAGCCCGCCGCCAACTCCGCGACGACCCCGACAACAGCTACCTGCAGTGCATGCTGGCCCTGGCTTTAATGGAACTGGCCCGCCTACCTGAAGCTCAGACCACCGCGCAGCAGGCTATTCACCTCGACCCCGAAAACAGCTTTGCCTTCTACGTGCTGAGCGCCACGCTACAGCGCCAGCATGAACTGCCAGCGGCCTTAAAAGCAATTGAGGAAGCTCTGGCTCTTGACCCCGAGGACGCCGATTACCAGCACGTATTGGGCCAGCTCCGGTTTCAGCAGGGGCAATTGCACGCCGCGTTGCGCGCCGCCGAAGCCGGCCTTCAGGTCGACCCGACCCACGTCGACTGCTTGGGCTTACGGGCGCGCTGCTTGGCCCGCCTCGGCCGCCACGACGAAGCCTCTGCCGACCTTGATGAGGCCCTGCGTCACAGCCCTTCCGACGCCGGCACCCACGCCGACATGGGCTGGGTGGCCTTGGAGCGCGGCCGCGCCAAAGAAGCCGCCGGCCACTTCCGCGAAGCCCTGCACCTCAACCCCACCTCCGACTACGCCCGCGAAGGCTTGGTATCGGCCCTGAAAGCCCGTTTCTGGCTCTACAATGGCTTCTACCGCTTCATGGTCTGGACCCAGACGCTGAGCCCCGGCACGCGGCAAGGCCTATTTATCGGGCTGTTTCTGCTCTCGCGGGTGGTGCCGGGTCTGTTGCCGCTATACCTAGTGCTGGTCTATATGAGCTGGTTTGCCGAGCCGCTGTTCAACTCCCTATTACGCTTCAACCGCTACGGCCGCTTTGCCCTCAGCGAAGCCGACACGCGCTATTCCAACCAGTTTCTGGCCTTGCTGTTGAGTGCCCTGGCCCTACTGGGCGCGGGCCGCTACGGCCACCTCAGTCCGCTAACTACGGCCGGCATTGTGGGGCTGGGGCTGCTATTTCCGCTGGTGGGCACCCAGCGCCAGTGGCTCCCGAAACGGCGGCAGCAGTCGAAGTGGTTTGGCTGGGGCCTGGTGGCTGCGGGTGTGCTGGCTATCGGCTTCGATGCGCTGGCGCTGCCGGCTGAGGGGCCGCTGTTTATGACGTTCCTGGGCGGCACGCTGGTATACGTGTGGGTGATGGGCCTGCGGAGTTAGTTGTCGAGGTTGGCTAGGAAGTGGGACCCTAGAACGTCATGCTGAGCTTGTCGAAGCATCTCTACCACTTCGTTGCCCGGCTGTAGAGACGCAATATCTTGCGTCTCGTCGTTGAACGATAACAACATCAGCAACGCCAAGACGCAAAATATTGCGTCTCTACACCGTTCATAAACCCAACGTAAGCAACTATTCAGCAACCTAACGTCAGCAACGACGAGACGCGAAGTGTCGCGTCTCTACACCGCGCCAGCCATTACCCGTTTGCCCTACCCAGCACGTTGTCCAGGTACTTCTGGGCCGAACCGGTATTGAGCAGCAGAATCTGCTCCTCGGGCCGAATCTGACCAGTGTGCAGCAGCTGTAACGCTGCGCTCCACAGCGCCCCGCCTTCGGGGGCCACGAACAGACCTTCCAGGTGGCTCAGCTCGCGCATGCCGGCCAGCATCTGCTCGTCGGTGATGGCCAGGGCCAGGCCGTTGGACTCATCCAGCACATCCAGCATGAGCGGTTCGCCCAGGGGGCGGGGCACGGCCAGGCCGTTGGCAATAGAGGGCTGGCCCACGTAGGCGTGGCAGTTGGGCTGACGGCCGGCGCGGGTTTCCACCAGCGGGCAGCAGCTGGCGGCCTGCACGGCTATCATGCGGGGCAGCTTGGCGTGGCGCGGCAGCCAGCCCAGCTCCTGCATTTCGCGCAGGGCCTTCCAGATACCGATGAGGCCGGTGCCGCCCCCGGCGGGGTATAGCAGCACGTCGGGCAGCGTCCAGTTGAGTTGCTCGGCCAGCTCGTAGCCCATTGTTTTCTTGCCTTCGAGGCGGTAGGGCTCCTTGAGGGTCGAGACGTCGAGCAGCTCGCCGGCGGCGTTCAACTCCCGTACCCGGGTGGCGCAGTCGTTGATGAGGCCGTCTACGAGGTGGACTTCGGCCCCGTACCAGTAGCATTCCTCCTTGAAGGCCGTGGGCGTGTGGCGGGGCATTACCACTACGCAGCGCAGGCCGGCCCGGGCACAGTAGGCCGCCAGCGCCACGCCCGCGTTGCCGGCCGTGGGGATGATGCAGCCGGTTACGCCCAGCTCTTTGGCCTTGGAAACCGCCATGCTCAGGCCCCGGGCCTTGAACGAGCCGGTGGGGTTCTGGCCTTCGTCTTTGAGCAGCAAACTGCGCAAACCGTGGCGGGCGGCCAGGCGCGGCAGTGGCAGCAGCGGCGTCCAGCCCTCGCCCAGCGTCACGAGGTTGGCATCATCGAGCAAGGGCAGCAAAGCCCGGTAGCGCCACATGGAGTTATCAGTGGGGTTGATGACGTCGGCGGGGGTGAGCGGGGCAGTGAGGTCGTAGCGGGCCAGCAGCGGCTGGGCGCAGCAGGTAGAAACATACTGCAGCGTAAAGGCATCGTGGGGGGCGTGGCAGGCGGCGCAGTGCAGCGCGTGCAAACGGGAGTGGGTAGTGGTTTCGAGGGTGGTCATAGCAGGGAGTTGAACGCAAAGCTCCCGCCGCCCTATGCCCAAACCAAACGCCTTCTTGGAATAGCCTATGCCCGTTTGGAATGATAGCCGGATGATGTAGAGACGCGACACTTCGCATCTCGCCGTTGCTGAGGTTGTTTGGTTGGTGCGGCTCCGGTCGTTCAACGGCGAGACGCGAAGTGTCGCGTCTCTACACCGTGTGGTGCAAGCAACATCAGCACACGAGATTCGTCGCAGGCTCGGAATGACGTTCTGGGTTTGCCCCTGCTTTACTACCGCTTCGCGTTGCCGTAATACCGCCGGGCGAACTGCACGAAGGTTTTGTAGGGCAGGTTATTTTCGGTGCCTTTGCGCTGCACGAAATCGAAGTGGCGCACCAGGTTCAGGTCGCGCACGGGCACTTCCACCAGCTCGCCGGCGGCCAGCTCCTTCATCACCGACTGCCGGGGCAGAAACGCCAGGCAGGTATCTACCCGCACGAAGTTCTTGAGGGCCTCGGTACCGCCCAGGCGCACTTTCACCTGCAAATCGGTGAGGCGGATACCGTGGGTCTGCAGGGCTTCTTCCAGCACGGCCAGGGTGCCGGAGCCGGTTTCGCGCAGGGCCACGGGGGTGCGGCGCAGGTCCTGGGCTTCCAGCTCGCGGCGGTGCAGCGGGTTGCGGGCCGAGCACACGGCCACTACCTCATCGGTGAGCAGCGGGGTGTAGGTAACGTGACTGACTTTGTGGATGCCCTCAATAATGCCCAGGTCGATTTCGTGCTCCAGCAGGGCCTTGAGGATGTTTTCGGAATTGCGGTTTTTGAGCGTGAGCTGGGTGTGCGGGTAGCGGCCCAGGTAGGCCGACAGCACCGGCGGAATGACGTAGAGCGAAATGGTGGTGCTGGCCCCAATCACCATCTGCTGGCGGGGCTGAAACTCGGGGCTCAACTCCGTAAACTCCTGCTCTAGCTCGTGTTGCAGCTGCCGGGCCAGCAGCAGCTTGCGGTATAGCAGCTCGCCGGCTGCCGTAAGCTGCACTGCATTGCCGAGTCGCTCGAACAAACCCGTTTTGTAGTGTTCCTCCAGCGCCCGCACCCGCTTGCTCACCGCCGACTGGCTCAGAAACAGCGTCTGCCCCGCCTTGGTGAAGCTCAACTGCCGGGCAACTTCCAGAAAAACTTCGTGGGCGTGGGAAAGCATGGCGGCTGATAGCGAAGAAAAAAACGAAGGGTCCGTTGCCTAACCAGCTGCCGATCAGCAGCAAGTGCAAACAGACGATAAAAACAGGGTCAGGAAGCAACCGGCAAGGTAGCCGATGTGGCCTAATCACGTCGCGCAAGGCACAACGTACAAAATTTTGTCATTTTAATTAGGATTATCCGTTGCGGATCCGGTACTTTTCGGTCCATTAGCTATAGCGGATTGCAGGTGGCTGCCGGATTCTTCAGCGCCCCCACCGCCCTATTATCGGCTGTCTGACCACGGCCACTTTGTGTTTTATCTCTTACGGATTTCCCCTATGAGCACCTCCCTGCTGATGCTGACGGTCATTGTACTGGCCGTACTGTATCAGAACATCAGCAAACGGCTGCGCGACCTGACCGACCAGTTACAGCAGCGCGAAGAGGCCCACACCGAACTGCAGATTACGGTGGAACAGCTGCGCCAGGAGTTACTCCGGCTGCCGCGCGTCGCCGCTACTGCTTCACCCGCCCCCGTCCCAGTTGAGGCGGCTCTGGTTACGCGCCGGGAGCCAGTGCCGCCGGCCCTAACCGTGGTTCCAGTCGTTACGCCGCCTACACCAGTTACGCCGCCCGTTGCGCCCGCCTTACCGATTCCGGCTCCGGTGGTGGCGGCCGTTCCACCCGCCCCGGCCGCAGCCGCATCACCCGTTGCCGAGGCAGCATTAGTTACACCGACGCCTGCGGTTGCCAGCCCGGCGCCG
The DNA here is from genome assembly GCF_000576555.1 of Hymenobacter swuensis DY53. Lineage (NCBI taxonomy): Bacteria > Pseudomonadati > Bacteroidota > Cytophagia > Cytophagales > Hymenobacteraceae > Hymenobacter > Hymenobacter swuensis. The sequence goes on along the minus strand of NZ_CP007145.1, from coordinate 779,606 downwards.
GTTACACCACCACCAACTACGCAGCCCCCGGTTACACCGCCAATGCCCCGGCCGGCCCCGGCTCCGCAGCCGGATCGGGTACCGGCTTTACGACCAACTCCGGCGCGTCCCCAGCCTACCCAGCCAGCCGGCCCTACGTGGTGGGACCGAACCGAGCAGCTTTTGCTCGACAACTGGACGGGCGTGCTGGGAGCCATGGTACTCGTGACCGGCATTGGGTTTCTGGGCATCTACACGGCCTTGCGGGTAAGTGCCCCGGCTCGCTTCGGCATGATTACCGGCTTTGCGGCGGTGCTGCTGGGGCTGCACTATTACCTGCGGCCCCGGCCGTTTGCGGCGAAGCTGCACGTGTGGCTACAAAGCAGCGCGGCGGCAATATTCCTATTTGCCTGCGTGGGGGCCGTGAGCGTACCGGGGCTGCAGTGGGCCGAACCGCCGCTAAGCTATCTGCTGCTGCTGGCGGGCGTGGCCGTGAATCTGTGGCTGGCCTGGGATGCCCGCCGGGAAACCGTAGCCACCTTGCACGGCGTGCTGAGTCTGGTGGCCCTGGCCGTATTACCGCACAACCTGCTGACGCTGGCAGCGACGGCTGGCGTTACGGTATTCAGCATCGGAATCACGTACCGGCAACGCTGGAAATACCAGCTGCTGTTGAGCATTCTAAGCTTTTTCGCGTTTCACCAGTACTGGCATCAGGGAGTTACGGAGGTGGCAACGGGTGTGCTGCCGACGGCGGTGCGGCTGCCCGCAATGGCCCTGGTGCTGCTGGTGGGGGTGGCGGGAGCCGTGGTACAGTACCGGAAGGTGTACGCCACCGTCCGCTTCGATGCGCTGCTGTTTGCGGCTCATGTCCTCAACTGGACCTGTTTGGGCATCAACCTGTACCGTTACAGCACCGGCTCGCCCTGGAAAACGATACCGTTGGGGCTGGGGGCACTGTTTACGTTCTGGGTGGCGCGGCAGGCCCGGCAACTGGGCATCGGGTGGCTGTTCCGCACGGATAGCATCATTTCCCTGATGCTGGCCTTATTCGCAGCCTTTTCGCTGCAGGGCTGGCACGCGTCCGGAACGCTCATTCTGTTGTTTATGCTGCTGGAAACCCTGCTGGTAGCGTTTGTGATGGCACGGGAGCAGGAGAAAGTAGTATTCCAGGTGGCATCGGTGGGTGCCCTGCTGGCCGGGCTGGGCCTGGTGCTGCTCAACCTGACGCAACTCGGCACCTACACCGCGGCCGAGCTGCCCCGCAACGCGTTTCTGCTGCTGCTGGCCGGTTTGCTGGGCGCGGCCTACTACCTGCTGCTGCAACAAACGGCCTGGCTGCAGAATGATTCCGAAAGCCGGAGCCGCGACATGCAGCAGACGTTCGGCGGGGTTGTGGGGGCGCTCTACCTCGGGGCGGGCGCACTGCTGGCCAAGGCTGTTTTCGGTTTCGCGCAGCCGCCCCTGTTTGCCCTGCTAAGCGGTACGCTGGCCGCGGCCGGGGCCGTTTTTGGGGTGGCGTGGTGGCTGCGCGCTACGGGCGGCTGGTTCCGCACGCTGCATCTGCTGTGTGGTCAGGCATTGCTGGTAGTAGCCCTGCTCGGGCTGCACGAAGCGGGGCTGGGCTGGCCCGCCACGCTCCTGCTGCTGTACCTGGAAACCCTGCTGCTGGCCGGAGCCTGCGGCTGGGTCCGCGAAGCCAACGCCTATCGTGCTTTGCTGGGTGCTACGCTGCTCAGCGGCATTATTTTCCTGCTGACGTGTACCGGCACGGTCCGCGAGCTGGAAGCCGGTGAGCTGCACCGCCGCCTGCTGCTGCTATCAGCGGCCGGCCTCAGCAGCTCCGTACTGCTGATGCTGCCCGTGCTGCGCACTGGCTGGCAGCGGCTGCTGGCTCCCGCTCACACTACCTCCCTGCAACAGACCTTGTTTGGCCTTACGCTGCTGCTCTACCTGGGCGCGACGGGCCTGTTTGTGCAGGCCGTATTCGGACAAGCTCAACCACCACTGGGGGCTTTATTGGGCGGCGGCAGCGCGGCGGCCGGCTTGCTGTTCGGGCTGGCGTACTGGTGGCGCGGGCAGCGGGGCTGGTTCCGGCCGGCGCACCTGCTGCTGGGACAGCTGGTGCTGGCCGTTAGTATGATGGGGCTGCACGAGCTGGGGCTAAGCTGGCCCGCCACCGTTACGCTGCTATATGCGGAGCTGCTGCTGTTTACCATAGCGCTGGCCTGGCAGCAGGAAACCGGTCTGTACCGCGGGCTGCTGCTGTTTACCATGGCGCTGGCCGTAGCATTGCCGTTCCTGGTATGCCGGCTGGATTCGCTTGCTGATCTGCAACGGGCGGCCCTGCTGGTGGGGGCGGCATTGGCTACGGTAGCAACTCAGCGCTGGCTGCACTGGCAACAGGCCCCGGTGCTTGATGCCGTGCCACTTTCCGATGACCCACGGCACCGGGTGCGGCTCCTGGGGCTGTTGCCGGCCGGGCAGCTGCTGGCGGCGGGCGGCCTGGTGTATGCGCATACCTGGGCCGGCTGGGTGGCGGCGGGCCTGTTGGCCGGCTTGCTGCTGGTGCGCCGCCGGTTTGCCGTGCCCGGCCTGTGGCTGGGCGTGGTGCTGACCACCATCGGCTACCAGGTGCTGCAGTGGAACCACGCCTTGCCGGCAACGGCAGTTTTCCAGCCGCTACAGGTAATGAGCTACCTGCTGCCGCTGCTGCTGGTGGCGGCTACGGGGCTGTTTACCTCGTGGTGGCCGGCGGCTAGCCAGCAGGTGCGCGCGCCGTGGCTGTATCTGCTGGGCGTACAAGCTACGCTGCTCAGCTGGGTGGCCTTTGCCCCGCGGGCCGAGGCGTTGCCGGCGCTGCTCTGGCTGCTGCTGGCAGCGCTGACCGCCACCGCCGCCCACCGGGCCCGCCGCCACTACGCTACTCCCGAAACCCTGCACCGCGCCGGTTCCCCCGACCGGTTCCTGCTTCACCTCACCTACGCTCTGCTTGCACTGGGGCTGCTGGGGCACTTTCATGTGCTGCTGGATAACCCGACCGACCTGCTGCCGGGGCTGCCGGACCGCCGCCTCACGGCCGGCGCAACGTTGCTACTGCTCGGGGGGCTGGCCTGGCAACGGACTCCCGCGTCGGAACCTCTTTACCGCTCCTGGCGGTATCTGCAGCCGTTGCTGCCGGAGGCGCTGCTGCTGTTCGCCGGCTTTACCATCGGCTATGAAATCCGGACCGAATGGCTGCCACTACTCTGGGTAGCTGGGGCGTTTGGGCTGACGCTGGGCGGGGCCCGCCTGCCCTGGCACCTGCGCCGGGTGCAAGTGTACGGGCTGCTGTTTTTTGGGGCAGCGGTGCTGTGTAGCGGCTACGTGTCGGTGCGCTACCTGGCTCCCGGTCAACTGCTGACGGTGCCGTGGATGGTATCGTTTGGGGCGGTGGCGCTGCTGTTTGCCTATGCCGCTGTCCGGCTGCAAACCGCCGCCGTACGCCCGGCCTACTGGCCCCCGATGCTGGCCCCGTTGGCCGGCCTGGGTCATATCTCGCCTGCTCTTCTTGTTCCGCTGCTGCTCTACCCGGCTTTCGGAGCCCTTACGCTGCTGCTAGTCCAGTCCTTCGACCACTCTGTGCTCACGGTACTGCTGATGCTGGAAGTAGTGGCTGCTTTCGTGTGCAGCCTGCTCCTGCGCCGCCCCGATTTGCGCTACGTGGCCCTGGCCGGCATGGCGCTCAGCCTGGCCCGGCTGCTCTTCTTCGATTTGCGCCAGACAGGTACTATCACGCGGGCGGTAGTCTTTATTCTGATGGGGTTGCTGCTGCTGGGCATGAACGCGCTGTACGCCCGCTTCAAGAGCCGGTTTGAGCCGCAGCCAACGCCTAAAGAGCCTGGTCCTGAGTTTCCTCTCGAGCCTTCGGCTTCCATGGAACCAGTAGAATAGATAAGTATACACGTAACGGGCTCCAGATGCTGCATATGGAGCCCGTTGTATTTCTTAATCATTTTGTAAAAAACCTTTCGGTATCCGTGTTACTCGAGGGCCGCTACCAGCCCGTAGCGACTTCTACACACCCTGCCGGGGTTCGGCATTGAGTGGGCGGAGGTGTTTGAGGGGGTGTAAGAGCTAGTTATATCTGGTGAGAAAGCTCTGACCATCTATAAAGTCAGGTGGATCAATGTAGCTAATCACCCCTACCTCTGAACCCAGACAAGCTTTTAATCTACCCAGAAAGCGCTGGGCATCTGCCGCACTGCCATTGATAGTTACACTTATTATCAGGAATCCATCTGAGGTGAAAAATGCCCCAACTGTAGGACTGTAAGCCCAATCCGTTTTTGATTCCCAGAAGAAAGAGCACGTTGCTGTGGGATGCTAGGCGTAATATTCCAGCATTGCACCCTCCGAAATAAATTCGTAATCGGGGTTACTATAGGGAACATGCCAACACCCATAGTCACCACGTAAGGGCGTATGATTTGGCGTGAATTCACTCAGCACGGAATAGATTACCGCCTTAGCGCGAACTTTCGCCAGAGCGCAACAGCAGATATCTAACTGTATCTTCTCTTCCATACGTAAGCATTATTTAGGGTCTGTTGAAGATAAGGTATAATATAAACCAGACGTGATTATTCCCTGTAACTGGCGGGCGAGTTGAAAACTCGTACCAACTCATGCCGCGAGTTTTTAACTCGCCCGTAGGAACAACCAACTCAGGCGGCGCGGCACCGACTTGCCGCGTCGCGGCAGTGGAGGCTCAGCCTTCACATCAGTATCTGGTCACGAGTTATGGCGGCGCTAAACTCGCGCCAGTTGGGGTATAGCGGGTTTTATTGCTCTTCCGGGAACAGATCAATTATCCGAAACTTAGATTCCCACTGTTTCCGAATGATCAATTGCACATCTTCCGGAGCTTCCCATACCATTCCACGCATAAACTCTACCAGCGACTTCAGGTGAAGATGGTTGTAAGCTCCCAGTAAAACGGAGCACTCCAAATTCTTTGATCCCCCATACCAACCTTGTGGAAGGCTTTTATCCTTTACCGAAACAATATGGAAGGACAATCCTCTGTGTTTGTATTCGCCAAGCTGTTTCAGCACCGCTTCCTCATTCTCTGATCCGAACGTAATCAGCAGGTTAGTCACTTCGCTCATTTGAACAGCTTCTGCTTTATAGATTTATTCCCATTCAAACCTATACAAAACCTAGTAGAAACGCCGTTTTTCTATACCTTCCGGCGTCTTTCCTAACTCCTCCCCCTTCCATGCTGTTTCGCTCCTTTTCCCGCCTGCCGTTGCTGGTGTTGCTGGCGGTGCTGTGCGCCTGCTCCAGGTCCGGTTCCGATGCCGGCCAGGACCCCAACGGCGAGGAAATTGACCCGTACCAGAACCTCGTGTTTCAGTTTGCCGATGCCGTGGTGACGCCTGAGCTGCAGGACCGCTGGGATACGGTGCAGGTGGTGAGCTTCGAGCCAGCCTTGCGCGGCAAGTTCAAGTGGACGTCGGACCGGGAGCTGATTTTCTCGCCCAGCACGCCGTTTAAGCCTAGCACCAACTTCAAGGCCACGCTGCGCAAGGAGGCACTGCCCGAGGGCAAGCGCAACGCCGAGCTGCCCGAGAACCGCCAGAAATTCCACACGCCCTACCTAGAGCTGCAGGAGCCGCAGGCGTTCTGGGGCCGCTCCAGTCGGGCCGCCGGCACCGCCGAGATGCGCGTGGAGCTGCCCTTCAACTACGCCGTAAAGCCCGCCGACGTGAAGCCGCTGCTACGCGTGACCCAGGACGCCCAGCCCGTGGCCTTTGAGGTGAGCGGCGAGCCGGGCGAGGTGGTGCGCGTGAGCCTCAACCAGCAGGTGCGCCCCGGCACGCCGCTCACCGTGGCGCTGGCCCAGGGCCTGCACGCCGTGGGCAGCGACCAGCCCAGCACCGCCGACTACGAAACCCAGGTAACGGTGCCCGACCCCGAGGCCCTGCAGGTAACTACCATCGAAGGCTCGCTGAAAAACGCTGACCCAATGGTGCTCATCACCACCAACCAGCCCGTCACGGCCACCGATTTGCAGAGCTACCTCAGCGTGTCGCCGCAGGTGGCCTACGAGGTGGAGGAAACGGAAAACGGGGTGCGGCTGAAAGGCGGCTTCGAGGTGGGCCGCACTTACCAGATTGGCGTGAACCAGGGCCTGCGAGGGGCGCTGGGCGGGATGCTCGGGGAGGGCGTAACGCAGTCGGTGAGCTTCTCCGACGAGCGGCCCACCATCAGCTTCGGCAGCGCCGAGAAGGCCATGTACCTCGACGCGCTGGGCTCGCGCAACCTGGGCGTGCGCATCAACGAGGTGGGCCAGGTGAAGGTGACCATTGCCAAAGTCTACGCCAACAACATCCAGCAACTACTGCGCGGCGGCAGCCAGTACGGCTACCCCGAGTACGACGGCGAGGAAGGCAACGAGGAAGAAGGCGACGGCGGCGAATACGTGGACCGCTCCTTCCAGTACTACGACGTGGAAAACCTCGGCAACGTCCTCACCGAGCGCACCTACACCGTGTCGGGGCTGCCGAAGGCGCAGGGGCTGCGGCTGCTGAACCTGAACCTGAAGGACCTGGAGTTTGCGGGCGGTCTGAAGGGGCTCTACATCATCAAAGTACAGGACACCGAGCGGCAGTGGCTGCAGGTGAGCAAGCTGGTGGCCGTGTCGGATATCGGACTGATTGTGAAGCAGGGCAAAGGCGGCAGCACGCTGGTTTTCACCAACTCCATCCGCAACGCCAAGCCGCTTGCCGGCGTGGAGCTGCGCTACATCAGCACCAACAACCAGGTGATGGGCACCGGCCTTTCCAACGGCGACGGCGTGGCCCGCTTCGACAGCACGGCTGCCAACGGCCGCTTCAAGCTGGGTATGGTGATGGCCCAGCAGGGCAACGATTTCACCTTCCTCGACCTGAGCCGCAGCCGCGTGGAAACCTCCCGCTTTGAGGTGGGCGGCCTGCAAACCAACGCCGCCCGCTACCAGGCCTTCCTCTACGGCGACCGGGACCTATACCGCCCCGGCGACACCATCCAGACCAACACCGTACTGCGCACCGATGCCTGGCAGGCCCCGCCCAAGGGCTTGCCGGTGAAAATCCGGCTGCTGCTGCCCACCGGCAAGGAGTACGCCAGCCTGCAGAAGCAGCTGAACACGGCCGGCTCCTTCGAAGCGCGCTTCATTCTGCCCCCGGCCGTGATGACCGGCCTCTACACCCTGGAAGTCCTGACCGGCAACGACGTGCTGCTGACTTCGCGCCAGCTCTCGGTGGAGGAGTTTATTCCGGACCGCATGAAAGTGAACGTGAAGGCCGACCGCGCCGTGGTGAAGCCCAGCCAGTCGGTTTCGGCCCTGATTACGGCCCAGAACCTGTTTGGCCCGCCCGCCGCCGACCGCAAGTTTGAAGTCGAGTTTTCGCTGAAGGAAAAGGCCTTCAAGCCGAAAGGCTACGATCAGTACACCTTCGCCATCAACAGCGGCGACAAACGGCGCGGCAGCTACGGCGACCTGGAATCGACGCCCATTTCCGACCGTTTCGAGAAGACCACTCGCGAAGGCACCACCGACGCTGCCGGCCGCGGCACCGCCACCTACCAGGTACCCGACTACACCGACCTCGGCACCCTGGAAGGCGCGGCCTTCACCACGGTATTCGACGAAACCGGCCGCCCGGTAAACCGCCTGGCCACCTTCGAGGTGCAGACCCAGCCGGTGCTGTTCGGCATTCGGAGCGCCGATGATCTGGTGAGCACCGGCAAGCCGCTGGCCGTGCAGCTGGTGGCCCTCACGCCGGCCGGCAAGCCCACCCAGGCCCAGGCACAGGTGCAAATCGTGCGCCTGCTCTGGGAAACGGTGATTGAGCGCCAGGGCGGCCGCTACGTGTACAACTCGCAGAAGCGCGAGGAAGTGGTGCTCAACCGCACCATTCCGGTGTACGGCAGCAGTACGTCCGATGCCAACTTAGGCTTCTCGCCCACCTACTCCGGCGAGTACGAAATCCGGGTGGCGCGGCCCGGGGCCAGCACCTACGTGGCCCGGCGCGTGTACGCCTACGGCTACGGCGACACCCAGAGCAACTCCTTCGAGGTGAACAACGAGGGCGAGGTGACCATTGAGGCTGACAAGCCCAAGTACCAGCCCGGCGACGTGGCCCACCTGCTGCTGAAAACGCCCTTCTCCGGCCGCGTGCTCGTAACCGTGGAGCGAGACAGGGTGCTCGACCATTTCTACGTGACCACCGACGAGAAATCGGCCAAGGTGGACGTGCCCATCCGAGGCAACCACGTGCCCAACATCTACGTGACGGCCACCGCCATCCGCGAAATCAAGGACAACCGCCTGCCCCTCACCGTGGCCCGGGGCTTCGTGCCGCTCACGGTGGAAAAGCCCGGCGCGCGCCTGCAAGTCGCCATCAAAGCCCCCGCCCAAAGCCGCTCCCAGACCGCCCAGACCATTGAAGTGACCACCGCCCCCGGCGCGCAGGTGACGCTGGCCATGGTGGACGAGGGCATTCTGCAGATGAAGGACTACCGCACGCCCGACCCCTACGGCTACTTCTACCAGAAGCGCGCCCTGGAAGTGCAGGCCTACGACGTGTACCCCTTCCTGCTGCCCGAGCTGGGCACCAGCAGCACCGGCGGCGACGGCTACGACCTCTCGCGCCGCACCACGCCCGTGCCCAACCGCCGCGTGCGCCTGCTGGCCAAATGGAGCGGCGTGCTCACCGCCGACGCCAGCGGCAAGGTGCGCTACAAGCTGCAAATCCCGCAGTTCAGCGGGGCCATCCGCATCATGGCCGTGGCCTACAAAGGCGACGCCTTCGGCTCGGCCGAACATACCATGAAAGTGGCCGACCCGGTGGTTATTTCAACGACCCTCCCCCGCTTCCTCAGCCCCGGCGATACGATTGACGTGCCCATAACGCTGACGAATACGACGGGTAAGGAAATGTGGGTTATGGTCAAGAAACAGCTCACTGGCCCTCTTGCATCAGCTGAATCCTTAATTCAAGATGGCTCTTTGCCAAACAAGGTAGAACCGGCTGGATATGCTGTTAAGCTTCCTCCCAACACAGAGAAACGCATTAGCTTCCGGGTTAATGCCAAGCCATCTATTGGCACTGGTAGCGTTGTAATTACAGTTAAGAATTCAAAAACAAACGAAACCTTCACCGAAACCATCGAACTACCCATCCGCCCCGCTTCGCCGCTGCAGAAGCGCACGGGGGCGGGCGTGGTGGCGGGCGGCGCGGCCCAGCAGCTGAACCTGCGCACCGACTTCCTGCCTTCCTCCCTGCGGAGCCAACTGGTGGTGAGCCGCTCGCCGATGACGGAGTTTGCCAAGGACCTGCGCTACCTGCTACAATACCCCTACGGCTGCCTGGAGCAAACCGTGTCGGCCGCTTTCCCGCAGCTGTACTACGGTGATTTGGCCGCTTCTTTGGGTCAGAAAACCGGCAAAACGGGCAAGGCCGGTCTGTTCAACCCCAACTACCACGTGCAGGAAGCCATCCGCAAGGTGGAAGCCCAGCAGATGTACAACGGCAGCCTCAGCTACTGGCCCGGCGGCGACTACGACAACTGGTGGGCCACCGCCTACGCCGCCCACTTCCTGCTGGAAGCCCAACAAGCCGGCTTCGACGTGAACAAGAACGTGCTGGACCGGGTGCTTCGCTACCTGCAGGCCCGCGTCCGTAAGCGCGAAACCGACACCTACAACATCATCCAGACCGGCGGCGTGATTCAACCCGTGACGCTGGCCAAGAAGGAAATTGCCTATTCGCTCTACGTGCTGGCCCTGGCTGGCCGCCCCGATGCCGTGGGCCTGAACTATTACAAAGCCAACCGCAAGCTGCTGCCCGAAGACTCCCGCTACCTCCTGGCGGCGGCCTTCGCCCTGAGCGGCAACCAGCGCAGCTACCGGGAGGCCCTGCCCACCCGCTTCGGGGTGCAGTCCATTGCCGGCCGCCAGCTCGATGGCGCTTTCTCCTCCCCCATCCGCGACGAGGCTTTGGTGCTCAACGCCCTGCTCGCCGCCGACCCGGCCAATGCCCAGGTAAACATCCTGGCCCGCCAGCTCAGCCGCCAGGTGAAGCAGGCCGGCTGGCTCAGCACCCAGGAACGCGCCTTCGCGCTGCTGGCCCTGGGCAAGCTGGCTAAGAAAAACGCCGGCAGCACCGTCACGGCCAGTCTGCTGGCGGATGGTAAGGCCATCGGCAACTTCTCGGGCAAGGACCTCACGGTAAGCAACGTGGCCAACCGCCAGCTGGCCCTGCGCACCAGCGGCAAAGGCAGCCTCTACTACTTCTGGGAAACCGAGGGTATCTCGCCCACCGGCCAAGTGCGCGAGGAAGATGCCTACCTGCAAGTGCGCCGCCAGTTCCTCAACCGCACCGGCCAGCCCGTAGGCAGCACCAGCTTCCGCCAGAATGATTTAGTAGTGGTGAAAATCACCATCCAGTCGGCCGAGTCGGCCGGGGAAGTCAAGAACGTAGCCATCACCGACCTGCTCCCCGCCGGCCTGGAAATCGAAAACCCGCGCATCGGCGCCGTGCGCGACATCACCTGGGCCACCGACGCCGCCCAACCCGACTACCTCGACGTGCGCGACGACCGAATCAACCTCTTCACCACCGTCACGCCCCAGCCCAAATCGTTCTACTACCTCTGCCGCGCCGTCTCAAAAGGCACCTTCAAGCTAGGCCCCGTCAGCGCCGACGCCATGTACAATGCCGAGTACCACAGCTACGCCGGCAGCGGCGTGGTGCGGGTGCGGTAAACAGAAGTTGTCATCCTGAGCAGAGTAAAGGACCTTATCATGTTACGTCATAATCCAGACGTGACATGATAAGGTCCCTTGCTCAGCTCAGGATGAATATATTTCACACCGTACTATCTACTTTTTAGATGATTAGCATTCTACTGATCTGGCTACCTTTTTCTCTTGCTGGAGGTATTTGGGCGGGCTATGTGCTTACTCGCAGATTTCCGTTCTCAGGCTGGCACAGGAAAGCGGTTATTCTTGCCAATAGCTTTTTACTGACGCTGCTAATTTTCATCGGTGGAATTGCCACTTTCGGCTGGGTAGCCTATTCTTATCCCCGACAGTCATTCATCCCTCAGCACTGGGTAGCTCAACCAACCGCTCGGTACACCAAGGTACAGGATCTTGTAGATTCTGGTATCCTACGAAATCTTCCCAAGTCACAGGCGCTGTCTCTGTTGGGAAAGCCGGATGTTGGTGAAAACACTGACGCATGGACGTATGAGTTAGGAGAGGAACCGAGCTTTCTTGGTAGCAGTCCTGCCATGCTTACCATCTACTTCGAGCATGGTCAGATTTCACGCCATGAATTAATTCGACCTTAACCACTTATACTTCTCTTAAACAGGGTTTCCACGTTGTAAAATGCACTGTCAAAATTCAAGACTGTAGCTAACTCAGTAGTACGCCCAATCCTTTTATAACTCATTCTTTCCTCAACAATGATCAACTTTCGTCTTATTCTGATTTCCATCCTAGTCATGTTCTTCGGGATGATTCTGTGGATGGGCTACTACTTTTATTTCCGTACTGATGGCCGGGGAAACGTGACGCGGGAAGCCGATAGTCCGGAAGCCGCTGTCCGGGGTCAGCAGACGTTGCAACGGGCCGATGCGCTTATCAATCAGCGGCAGTACACCCCGGCTAAAGCCTTGCTGGATTCCCTGCGGGATGCTGATGCTAACCCAGCTTTTTTCATCAGCACTGAGGATTTGGAACAACGCTTTAATACGCTCCGGGCCCGCCGCCGCCGCGACCAGGCCGCACAGTAAGCTCGTTTACACCACTACTCGGCTCACGGAGCCCGAGCCGAAGCCCTTATCTTGCCGCTGCTATGCATTACCGCATCCGATGGCGTGTTCTGGCGGGTTTCGGCCTGTTGCTGCTGCTTTTGCTGGGGCTGGACTGGGCGTTTCCGGTGCCGCCGACGCCGCAGTACTCGCCCATTGTGCTGGCCGCCGATGGATCAGTGCTGCATGCCTACCTCAACCCCACCCAGAAGTGGCGGATGAAGACGGAGCTGCGCGAGATTACGCCGGTGCTGCGGGCGGCCATCATTGAGAAGGAAGACCGGTGGTTTCGGTGGCATTTTGGGGTGAACCCGCTGGCGCTGGTGCAGGCGGCCGGGCGCAATGTGTTTGGCACGGGGCGCACCACTGGAGCCAGCACCATCACCATGCAGGTGGCCCGACTGCTGGAACCCAAGGAGCGCACGTTCCCCAACAAGCTGCTGGAAATGGCCCGAGCCGTGCAGTTGGAAGCCCACTATAGCAAAGACGAGATTCTGCAGCTCTACCTGAACCTAGTGCCCTACGGCGGCAACGTGGAAGGCGTAAAATCGGCCGCGCTGCTCTACTTCCAGCAAACACCCGACTACCTCTCTTTGGCCCAGACCGTGACGCTGGCCATCATCCCGAACCGGCCGCGGGGGCTGGTACTGGGCAAGAACAACGCGGCTGTGCTGCGGGAGCGTAACCGGTGGCTGCGGCGTTTCGGAGCAGCGCGACTATTTCCAGCACAAGACGTAGCAGATGCGCTGCTGGAGCCGCTGGACGTGCAGCGCCACCCTGCCCCCACCCAGGCCCCGCACCTGGCGCGGCGGCTGGTGCGGCAGTTTCCGCACGCGGCCATCATCCGTAGCAGCCTGCAGCGCGCAAAGCAAAGCAAGGCCGAGGACCTCACCCGCAATTACGTGCGCCGTCTGCGCGAATTGGGTATCTCGCAGGCCGCCGTGCTGGTGGTAAACAACCGCACCCGGCAGGTGGAAGCCTACGTGGGCTCGGCCGATTTCCGCGACTTCGTGGGCCAGGGCCAGAACGACGGCGTGGTGGCGGTTCGCTCGCCGGGCAGCACGCTCAAGCCGTTTCTGTATGCGCTGGCCATGGACCGGGGCCTCGTCACGCCCAAACAGCTGCTGCCTGACGTGCCCACCAATTTCCAGGGCTACCGCCCCGAGAACTTCGACAAGCACTGCAACGGCGAAGTGACGCTGGAGCGCGCTCTGGCCTACTCCCTCAACATCCCGGCTGTGCGCGTGCTCAACCAACTCGGCGTGCCCGCCTTCACCGACAAGCTCCGCCAGGCTGGCTTCCGCAGCGTCACGCGCAACCGCACCCAGCTGGGTTTGAGCAGCATTTTGGGCGGCTGCGGGGCTAGTTTGGAAGAACTGACAAATCTGTATGTGACGCTGGCCGATGCCGGACAGTTTGCGCCGTTGCAGTTCGTATCCACGAAGCAACACCAATCCACCACACCTCTAATTACGGAGTCGGCAGCTTTTCTAACCACTGATATTCTGGCCCAGCTTACCCGCCCTGACCTGCCGCTGGGCACCGCCAGCAGCATGCGGTTGCCCAAAGTGGCCTGGAAAACCGGCACCAGCTACGGCCGCCGCGACGCTTGGAGCATCGGCTACAACCGAGAGTACACCATTGGCGTGTGGCTGGGCAACTTCAGCGGGCAGGGCAGCCCGGCCCTGACAGGCGCCGACGTGGCCACGCCTTTGCTGTTCGACCTGTTCAACGCCCTGGCCTACAACTCGCCCAACGACTGGTTTGCGCCCCCGGCCGCGCTGGATTTTCGGCTGGTATGCGCCGAAAGCGGCTTGGTACCCGGTGAAAACTGCCCCAATCAAATCATCGACTACTTTTTACCCAGCGTGAGCAGCGGGCAGCGGTGCCAGCATCAGCGCGAGGTGCTGGTGTCAGAAGATGGCAGCTTCACGTATTGCCGGGCGTGCGCGCCGGCGGCCGGCTACCGTCGGGAGCTATATCCGAATCTGCTGCCGGAGGTAGCGGCCTATAAGGAGGCCCAGGGCATTCCGTACCGCCGCCTGCCGCCCCACAATCCGCAGTGCCAGCGGGTGCGCGGCGGCCAGGAGCTGGCCCCCACTATCACCTCGCCCACCGCCAACACCGAGTACGTGCTCAACCGGCGCGAGCAACAGCAGCTCCTGCTTAGCTGCACCACCGACAACGAGGTACGCCAGGTGCACTGGTACATCAACGACCAATTTCTGCGCACCGCCAAAGCCACCGAACGAGTATTCTTCCGCCCGTCGGCCGGTCCGCTCAAAATATCCTGTGCCGATGACCACGGCCGCAACACCGATGTGCTGGTGACGGTGACGGAACTGGAATAAGCCGCTCACGCAGCAGCGCGAATTGAGTCCAAGCAACCGAACGGCTCCGGTCCAGCGGCTGCTTCTACTTGCCATGAGCCAGGCGGCACTGTCAGGCCGTTTCGTAAAAACTCTGCAAAACCTTTCGGCGGCCGGCAGGTTTAACCAGCTTCCGCCCTGCTACTACTCGGAGTCCGCCCACCGGCTTCGGCCTTTGCCCTTCGTGCAGCCTCCCCCGGCCGTATGTGTCCATCGGGGCATCCGCTCTATCCGCTTGTCTTGGGTCGCCCAGCCCTGAACCGTCCAGTTACGTATCGGAGTAACTGCTTTTTCCTTCCTATGAACTACGTACACCAGACGCTCCGGCTGCTGCTGGGCTTTCTGTGGCTTGCTCCCAGCGTAAGCGTGGCCCAGACGGTCACTCCTTCTTTGCCGCCAAACCAGGAGTTTACCCTTGCGCAGTGCCTGAATGTGGCCCTGGTAAACCAGCCCCTGGTACGCCAGGCCCGCATCGACCAGGAAATCACGCAGGCCAACAACCAGGTAGCGTTGGCCGCTTGGCTGCCCCAGGTAGGGCTCCAGGGCACGGCCCAGCATTATTTCCAGCTGCCTTTCACTGTTTTCCCTGACCCAACCACCGGCATTGCCACCCCGCGCCAGCTGGGCGTGCGCAACGTGACGACTGTGGGGCTGAGCGGGACGCAGGTAATTTATAACAACGACGTGTACCTAGCCGCCCGCAGCAAGCGGTTCAACAACCAGGCTGCCGCCCAAAATGCCGTGAATGTCAAGATTGCCACGGTTTCAGACGTGAGCAAGGGCTTCTACGATGTACTGCTGGCCCAACGTCAGCTCGACGTATTCAGCCAGGATATTGCCCGCCTCCAGCGCAATTACCGCGACGCCCGGGCCCGCTACGAAACCGGCATTGCCGACAAAACGGAGTACCTGCAGGCCGAAATTTCGCTCAACAACTCCCTGGCCGGCCGCAAACAGTCGCAGGAAGCCATTAAGGCGCGGCTGGCTTACCTCAAGCAGCTGATGGGCCTGCCGCCGGAACGTCCGTTGGCCCTGCAATACGACACGCTGAAGCTGGAAATGGATGCCACCATGGACACAGCCGTGGCCCTGAATATTAACAACCGCATCGAAATCCAGCAGCTTCAGACGCAGAAGTCGTTGCAGGATATTACAGTGGATTACTACCGCCTGGGTTTCCTGCCGTCGTTGTCGGCGTTTGGCAATTACAACTCAGTCTATCAGAATAATTCGGTGAGCGACCAGTACCGCATGCGCTTCCCGAACTCCTACGCCGGTTTGCAGCTTGGCTTACCCATTTTCACCGGTTTCCGGCGCACCCAGAACATGCGGCGTGCCCGCCTCGAAAACACCCGCCTGGATGAGGACGTGAACAACACCCGCAACCAGATCAACACGGAGTACGCCACGGCACTGGCCAACTACAAGGGCTACTACACGCAATACATGCTGGGCAAGCGCAATCTGGAAGCCTCCAAGGAAGTGTACAACGTCATCAACCTGCAGTACCGGGAAGGCATCCGGGCCTATATCGATCTGATTGTGGCCCAAACCACCCTGCGCACTTCCCAGCTCAACTATTATACCGCCCTCTTCCAGCTCCTGAGCAGCAAAGTAGACCTGCTCCGTGCCCTCGGCGAGCTGCCCACAGAGTATTAAGCGTCCGTTTTACCCCGTCATGCTGAGCGAAGCGGAAGCATCTCTACCGCTTCGTTGTAAGGCTTTTGATAGTCCAGAGGCTGAGATGCTTCGACTACGCCTCCAGCTTCGCTCAGCATAACGTCCTGAGACATATATCAACCCATCCATAGCCCAGGGTTTCAACCCTGGGCACCCGCGCCGCCCGCCGCTGCACCCTCATCCTTTCCGCTGCTCCTGCTTTTCATATGACACATACCCTCCTCCGCCTTTCCTTCGCCGCCGGCCTGCTGGCGTTGGCCAGCTGCGGCCAGAAAGAAGACGAAAAAGCTGCCGGTCCGCCGCCGGCCACGCCCGTTACGCTGGTAGCCGCCCGCACCACCGACGCGGTGTACTACGATGAGTACCCCGCCACCGTAGTAGCCCTCAACAACGTGGAGCTGCGCAGCCAGGTGGCCGGATTCATTACCCAGATATACTTCAAGGATGGCGACCTGGTGCAGAAGGGTAAGCCGCTCTATGAGATTGACCGCCGCAAGTACCAGGCCGCCTACCAGCAGGCCCTGGCCGGTTTGCGTAGCGCCCAGGCCGTGGTGCAGAACGCTCAGGTGAACCTGAACCGCTACCAGCGGCTAGCCCAGCAGGACGCCATTGCCAAGCAGATTGTCGACAACGCCGCCACCAGCTACTCCACCGCCCAGGCCCAGGTGGCCCAGGCCCAGGCCAACGTGGCCCTGGCCCGCACCGACCTCGACTATTCCGTAATTAACGCGCCGTTTACAGGCCGCATTGGCATTTCGCAGGTGCGGCTGGGGGCGCAGGTGAGCCCCGGCACCACGCTGCTCAACACCATCAGCGCCGAAGACCCGATGGGCGTGGACTTCGTGATTCCGGATGCCGACCTGAGCCGCTTCGCTGATTTGCAGCGCCAAAGCGGCGGCCGTCAGGATTCCACGTTCCGCCTCATGCTGCCCAATGGCACGCGCTACGCCCAGCCCGGCAAGATGCTGGCCATCGACCGGGGCGTGGACCAGCAGACGGCCACCGTGCAGATTCGGGTGCAGTTCCCAAACCCCAAGCGGGAGCTGAAGGACGGCATGAGCACCGTGCTCAACGTGCTCAACCGGCAGTCGGGCCGCCGGCTGGTGGTGCCGTTTAAGGCCGTGGTGGAGCAGATGGGCGAGAACTTCGTGTTCATCGCCGGCGACAGCAGCAAGGCCTACCAGCGCAAAGTGCAACTCGGCCCCCGCCTCCGCGACCAGATTGTGATAATGAACGGCATCAAGGACGGCGACAAAGTAGTGACCGAAGGCCTCAACCGCCTCCGCGACGGCGGCCAGATTACCACCGGCGCCCCCGCTACGGCTCCTACCGCCGCCAAATAAGCTGTTAGCTGCTGGCTAGTAGCTGTTCGCTTTTTTCCTCAGCAGCGCCTAGCCAGCTTCCTTCTCCTTTCCGAACATCAGCTAACAGCCAGCAGCTATTAGCTAACAGCTATAAGAAAATGATTGCAGAAACCTTTATCCGGCGTCCCGTTACGGCCATTGTCACCTCCCTGGTGATTGTGCTGGTGGGCGTGCTGGCCATCCTGAATCTGCCCGTGGGGCAGTATCCGGAGATTACGCCGCCCACCGTATCCGTGAGCGGCACCTACACCGGGGCCGACGCTCAGACCGTGGAGCAGACCGTGGCCACACCCGTGGAAGTGCAGGTGAACGGCACACCCGGCATGACCTACCTGCAAAGCAACAGCACCAGCAACGGGCAGATGAGCATGACGGTGAACTTCGAAGTCGGCACCGACATCAACATTGCCGCCCTCGACGTGCAGAACCGGGTGGGCATTGCCCAGCCGACCCTGCCGCAGGAAGTACAGCGCCTGGGCCTGGTGGTACGCAAGCGGAACCCCAGCATTCTGATGCTGGTGGCCATGTACGCCCCCAAAGGCACCCACAACACCACCTTCCTCGACAACTACGCCAACGTGTTCGTGAAGGACGCCCTGCTGCGCACCAAGGGTGTGGGCGACATCGTGAGCCGCGCCGACGACTTCTCGATGCGCGTGTGGCTCAAGCCTGATAAGCTCAGCCAGCTCGGCGTAACGGCCCAGGAAGTCACGGCCGCCATTCAAGAGCAGAACGCCCAGATTGCGGCCGGCTCCATCGGCGCGCCCCCGGCCCAGACGGGCCAGACGTTTGAGTACATCGTGTTCGTGAAAGGCCGCCTGACCAACACCGAAGAGTTCGGCAACGTCATCGTGAAAACCCGTCCCGACGACGGCACTGTGGTGTACCTCAAGGACGTGGCGCGGCTGGAGCTGGGCAAGTTCAACTACGCCAACAACTCCTTCGTGGACGGCAAACGCTCGGCCTACCTGCTTGTGTACCAGGCCCCCGGCGCCAACGCCCTCGAAACCTACGAAAACGTGGTGGCGACCATGGATCAGCTCAAAAAGCAGTTCCCCGCCGACCTCGACTACGTGGTGCCGTTTGAGGCCGCCTCGGTGGTGAAAGTATCCATCGAGGAAGTGCTGCACACGCTGGTGGAAGCCCTGGTGCTGGTGATTATCGTGGTGTTCCTGTTCCTGCAGAGCTGGCGCTCCACGCTCATTCCGGTGCTAGCCATTCCGGTGTCCATCATCGGCACGTTCATCATGTTTATCCCGCTGGGCTTCACCATCAACACGCTCACCATGTTCGGCTTCGTGCTGGCCATTGGCATTGTGGTGGATGACGCCATTGTGGTAGTGGAAGCCGTGGAGCACAACATGAACGAGCGGGGCATGAGCCCCCTGGATGCCACGCTGGCCGCCATGCGCGAAATTTCGGCCCCGGTTATTGCCATTGCCCTGATTCTGGCGGCGGTGTTCGTGCCGGTGGGCTTCATTCCGGGCATCACCGGGCGGCTGTACCAGCAGTTCGCCATCACCATCGCCATTTCCGTGATTATCTCGGCTTTCGTGGCCTTGTCGCTCACGCCGGCTTTGTGCGTGCTGCTGCTCAAGCCCCACAAGCGCGACGAGAATTCCACGGGGCTCGACAAGCTCTTCTACAAGTTCAATACCTGGTTCGATAAGGTGACCAGCAAATACGGCCGGGGCGTGCAGCGCGGCATCAAGCACAGCCGCTTCGTGGTCGTGATTCTGGTCTGCATCATTGCCGGCACCGGGTTGCTGTTCGCCAAGAAGCCCGGCGGCTTCATTCCCACCGAGGACGAAGGCCGCATCATCATCACCTTCAACCTGCCCGAGGCCGCCTCTACCGAGCGCACCGTGAGTACGCTCAAGGGCATTATGAAGGAGCTGAGCGAGGTGAAGGGCATTCGGCACTACGCCGGCCTGGGCGGCCTGAACGCCGTCAACTTCTCTTCCAAATCGAACAGCGGCACCGTGTTCTGCCAGCTGCAGCCCTGGGAAGAGCGCGAGGACAAAGAGTTGCAGTTGCAGGGCCTGATTGCCACCATCCAGAAGCGCATGAGCCGCTTCAAGGAAGCCAACGTGGTGGTGATTTCGCCGCCGGCCATTCCGGGCCTGGGCAACACCGGCGGCTTCTCGTTCGTGCTCCAGGAACGTGAGGCGGGCGGCGACATCAAGAACTTCGACGCGCAGCTGCAGAACTTCCTCGGCGCCCTGCGCAAGCGGCCCGAAATCACCGGCGCCTTCTCGTTCTTCACCGCCAACACGCCCGGCTACGAGCTGACCATTGACCGCGAAAAGGCCAAGAAGCTGGGCGTATCCATCTCCGACATCGGCACTGCGCTGCGCACCTACCTGGGCTCGGCCTACGTGAACGACTTCACGGTGTACGGTCGCAACTTCCGCGTGGTAACCCAGGCCGACAGCATGTACCGCGGCGACATCAGCAACCTGGGCCAGTATTACGTGCGCAACAGCAGCGGCGGCATGGTACCCCTGAGCACACTTACCAGCTACAAGCGCAACGAGTCGGCCCCGCTTATCTCGCACTACAACCTGTTCCGCTCGGCCGAAATCAACGGCAACGCGGCCCCCGGCTACTCCTCCGGCGACGCCATCAAGGCCCTGCAGGAAACGGCGGCCCAGTCGTTGCCGGCCGGCTATGGCTTCGAGTTTTCGGGCCTGACCCGCGAGGAGCAGCTAGCCGGCGGGCAGACGGTGTACATCTTCGCCTTGTCGCTCACGTTCGTGTTCCTGTTCCTAGCGGCGTTGTATGAAAGCTGGTCGGTGCCTTTCTCGGTGCTGCTGGCCGTGCCGCTGGGCGCGTTCGGGGCCATCCTAGCGCTGATTTTCCTGCCCAAGCTCACCAACAACGTCTACGCCCAGATTGGCTTGATTACGCTGATCGGTTTGTCGGCCAAGAACGCCATTCTGATCATCGAGTTTGCCAAGGAGCGGGTAGATAAAGGCATGCCGCTGGTAGATGCCACGCTGGAGGCCGTGCGTCTGCGCCTGCGCCCTATCATCATGACCTCGCTGGCCTTTATTCTGGGCGTGCTGCCGCTGGTATTCGCCTCCGGGGCCGGCGCCCAAAGCCGCCAGACCATCGGCTGGACGGTGCTCGGTGGCATGATTTCGGCAACGCTGCTGGCCATCTTCATCGTGCCGGTGCTCTACGTGCTCATCACCCGCTTCGCCTACGGCAAAGAGAAACTAGCCGAGCTGGAAGCCAACTACAAACCCGACGAAGAACACGGCGGCCCCCAAGAAGCAGGCCCCGGCGAAGGTGACCATTCTGCCGCCCCGCAACCGGCGTAGTTCGGTTTGTTTTGCCTTTATGAAAGCCCCGACAGCCCCCGCTGCCGGGGCTTTTTCGTGCCCAGTTTAAAGAAACGTATTCGCGCCTCGGTGTTGAACGACCCGGCACCGCGCAGACACAACACATTTAGCAACTGTAAGACGCACAATACGCATCTCCACGGCCATTCCAGCGCACTTACTAGCCAAAATATTCAGCTAAATAATTTAGTTCACTGCAGAGCATATCGAATATGCTTTCTACTAATATAATTAGCACATGCCAAAATAATTCGCTTACTTGGCATCATAACCAACTGCCACTGTTATGACTGATTTTGCTTATGCTTACGCCCGGCCGTCGGCGCTGGAGGCTCGTCCGGAAGGAAATGCGCTGCTGTTATCGGCCTTTGCTGAAGACACTGTAGAGGCGGGCACAGCCTGCTTCTTTCAGGGCCGGCTGCGCGACTCCTGGCTGGCGGCGCGGGGCCTGAGTACGCTGGCCAAAGTGGTAGCGGCCCGCTTCGTACCCCAGAGCGCTGTGCTTCGCGACCCGATTGTAACGGCCGGGTCCGGCATGCTGCGGTTTGAAGCGTTTTCATCGTGCAATGGCGTGTACGCCCGCCTCGATTTGGGACCGGAGGCACTGGATGGCGAGTTTCTGCGCAGCGGCACTACCAACGTGGACTTCAACGAGCCGATGGTAAATGCCCTGGCCCGTATTTCGCGCACCGAGCCAGTGCTGTTATCGGTGGGTGAGCAGGAAGTGGTGCTGGAGCGGGCTGAGGGACGCGTGACGGAGCGCAAAGTGGCGCTGCCGGAGCGCTGGATCAAGGGACTGACCACCGTGCAGGGCTACCTGGCCCAGATGGAGGAAAAGCTGCGCCTCACGCGCCTGCAAGCTGTGCAGCTGGTGCAGAACCTGCCCGCCGGCATTGCCCGCACCGATTTTTTTCTGGTACTGCGCGGCCCCCGGCCCAGCTTTGCGCCAGTGGGCGGCCCCGGCGCGGTACGGGTGGGCGGCGTGCACAGGCTGCGGCTGCTGGAAGGGTTACTGCCGCTGTGTGAGACTCTGCGCGTATACGCTACTCCTGATGGGCAGGCAGCGGCTTTCGTGCTGGAACTGGGCGGCGGTCAGCAGTTTGTGCTGGCGCTGTCGGCGGATGCGTGGCGCGGGTTTTCGGGTGAGGGCAACCAGCTGGAAGCCCTGGTAGACGAGCTGCCCGCCGAGTGGGTGGCCGGGGCCAACGCCCTGTTCCGGGGCAATGAAACCTTTAACCCCACCCTGTTCGCCCTCGAAAACGGCCTTGCTCCCGACACCGTGGACCGGCTTTGCGCCAGCCTCTCGGCCATGGGCCTGCTGGGCTTCGATCTGACGGAGAACCACTTCTTCTACCGCCGCCTGCCCTTCAGAATGCAGCGTATCATCAGCCTGAATCCGCGCCTGAAGAATGCCCGCGCCCTGTTGGCAGCCGCTGATGATGTGCAGCTGGTGAGCGTGGGTCCCGGTGGCCTTACGGAGGCGCGGGTACGAGGCACCAGCGTATGGCACACGGTATTGGTGGGCGGCCCTGAACAACTCCGCTGCACCTGCCCCTGGTTTAGCGGCAACCAAGGCCAGCGCGGCCCCTGCAAGCATATTCTGGCCGCTCAGATGCGCTTCGTGAAGCAATAGCCCCCTGTACACAGCTGAATTGCGTGATGTTTAACACAAATTATCCGTCGGTTTATGACTACTCTTGAAACGTTCGAGCACATTGCCCGCCATGGTAAGGCGCAGGCAATGGTTGATTTTCTGCTCCGCCTCACTAAGCAGGAATTGCTGGCCATCCGGCCGAAAACGAAGGCTCTGTATCGTGAAATGAACAACTGGAACCTGGGCAACTCCCGGTTTCCGTTTGAGCGGGGGCCGCTGCTGTTTCTGGCCGGCGTGGCGTGCTACTCGCGCAAAGAGGCTGCTGCTCGCACCTTCGATCTGCCCTGGAATTTCCAACACCAACACCCGAAACACGACTACGGCCACTGGGAGCTGCTGCTGCAGCTGTTACAACACACCCGCCCGACGTGGCTTACTGATTGGCTGCTACGCGTTACGCGAAGCTCACCGTGGCAAGTTATCGGCTACTCCCGGCTGCGGCAATTAGCCGATGCCGGATTGGTTGAGTATGATGCGTGGCTGTTTGCGCAGTCCCTGGCGCAACAGCTGAACGCGTACAGCCGCAATACCCAACAGCAAAATCAGGAAACGACGGCAGACGTGCTACGCTTCCTGCAGACGGATGTCACCTTGCTGGAACGCGACCTGCCACTGTTGTTTGATTTCGATACTCCCGTCGATTCGGCCGCCATTTATCAGCAGAATGAGCCGCACGTTACTTGGTTGCTCCTGCTACCTCGGCTAGTGGAATCGGGCCATCTGGAGCGGGCAGATTTGCTCAACCGCTGCTTGTTGGCCCTGCGCCGCGACTTCCGGCGTCCCTTGCTGACGTGGTTCAAAAACCTCTTTCTGGCCCTTACGCCCACTCCTACCGAGTGCCTGGCCCGCCAGAATGAGGTGGTAGATTTACTGGCGCACCCCCTCCCGCTGGTAGTCAACTTTGCACTCGATCAACTTAAGCCCCTGTGGACTGAGCCTGAGTTTGCCGCCGCGCCCCTGTTGCTGTATGCCGAAGGCCTGCTGACCCGCCAGGACGTGAAAACCGGTTTGCGCACCTTGTTCAGCGGGTTTGAGAAGCTTCTGAAGCGCGACACGACGCTTGCTCCGCTTCTGGCCAGCCTCAGTACCACTGCCCTGGCCAATGCAGATGCCACCGTGCAGGAACGCGCGGCCAAATTGCTAAAAACTATTCTGGGCGCGAGAAAACCCCTGCTTTCTGCCGCAGCCACCGCCGACACGACCACCAACCTCTGCCTGTACGCCGACTTCCTGGCTCCCGCTGCCCGTATGCTGCTGCTACCGTATCTGCCCGGCGAGGAGGAAGACGTATCCTTGAGTGAAGCCGCCGTGTACGTGCCTCAGGCAGATTTTGTACCGGATATTTCTGCCGCCACGGCTATTGCGCCGGTGCGTGACTGGCATGAGCTGCTTTTCCTGACCGGTCAGGTATTACAGCACAATACTCCTGCCGATGTGGAACGCTGGCTTGATGGCCTGTTGCGCCTGCAAAGCGAGTTTCCCAAAGATTACGCCCGGCAGCTGCATCCGTACTTGGTTCAGGCATTGCCCTGGGCTCTGAAAAGCAAATCAGAAGACGAAACCTGGACCGGCCTGTTCAGCTATTCCTTTGGCAGCAACCACAATGGGCAACGCGAAATGCTGCTGGCTTTACTTATGAGCTGGTACCTGGGCTTTCCGCACCTCAAGGTAGCGGCAGTGCCTACGCACAACCAGCAGTACAGCCACTACGACCCATTGCTGCGGGTGGAGCAACAGCGGCTGGCGGCCGTGGAAGCCGCTTTACAAGCCGCAGGAACTCCTCTGCCTTTGCTGAGCACCCCCACGCATGCCCCCCACTGGGTAGCCCCCTCAGTGCTGATGCGCCGCCTACTTGCTTATGAAGACGCCGGCCAAGAGCCCAACCCCGCCGACCTGTGCCTGGCCCTGGCCCGTACGGCCGTTACGGCCCCCGAAGACGTAGCCGCCGCGCGTCGTCTGCTGCCCCTTTTTCACAACCCTGGCCTGTACCCCCTTCTTGAATCGTTTCTGGGCCCTTCGGCTCTTACGCTGCCGGCTTCAGTTGTTGCAGCAAAGACTATTGAGCGCAGCTTCACTGAGCGGTTAAGCAAACTCATTCCCTTTCTGCGCCGTCCCCCAGCCACAGAGCCGGCTGCCAGCCTCACCACGGCACTACCCTGGCTGTGGTCGGTGGCAGCGCGTACGCAGCAACCGGCTGCCACCCTCCCCGCCCTACGCTCCCTGGCCAATTATCCGGGCCTGGAGCACGCCTGGCAGCCTACCTGGGCTTTTGAGCGGAAGTCGCACACCTATTATCAAAAGTGGAACAAGGAGCGCCCCGTCGTAACTACTTCCTGGCAGGAGCTGGTTGTGTCGGGCAATAAGCCCGGTCTGCCGCTTCCCTCGGGCCTGTTGCTATACTCCTTGCATGCCAGCGAGACAAATGCCTACTCGCTCTGGACGCTGAACGCTGACCTTCCCTTTCTGCTCACCCTGCTCCCGAACAACGCTGACGCTCTTTACTGGCATCTGATTCGGATTGGCTGCCGCACCGATGATAAGGAGTCCAGCTCTCAGACGGCTCTACAAACCGTACTGCAGGGCCTGTTGGCTCCCGGCCCTGTACTCACGGAACCGGCTACCCTGCTGCTGGCATTGGGGCTCACGCACGGAGCGCCGGTATGTCGGGCGGTGGCCCTGGAGGCGCTACTGGCGGCAGTGGAAAACGGGCGGTTAGATTCGGCAACGCTAGGCGAAGCTCTGGGAAAACTTCTGGCCGCCGAATTTGTGCCCGTGCAGCGCCTTACTGATACCTTAGCCCAGGCCCGCGCCATCAGCCCGCGTACCGATGATGCGTTGCGCCAACTGCTGGAAGCAGTGCTGCCCCTGTTGCCAGCTACCCCTCTGCGCAACACCCGGAAGCTGGTTGAAGCGTACGCCGATGTACAGGGGCGCACCCGCCGGGCGGTGCCGGCACTGGTACAGCAGCAACTCCGCGACTGGAGTAGCTCTGCTACCCTGAAAAAGGCCGCCGGCACCTTGGCAGAGGCTTAACTTACGGCTGCACTTCGCGTATTTGCAGCCCGTATCATCTCACCTGTGCCGTATGAAAGCGTTGCTGTTCACGATTTTCCTCGGCTTTTCCTCTCCCGTGCTTCACGCCCAGCCTCAGCCCGTCATTCCGCTGTACGAAGGCCCCGTACCAAATGCCAGACCCAGCAACGAGCGGGAAGTAGTCGTCACCCAGGCCAATGGCAGCATCCGGGTTTCCAACGTCCTGCAGCCAACCCTCACCGTCTTCAGACCCGCCAAAGCCAACGGCACCGCTGTTATCATCTGTCCTGGCGGTGGCTACGCCCGGCTGGCCATAGACCACGAAGGCTACGACGTGGCCCGCCGCCTTAACGAGTGGGGTATTACCGCTTTCGTGCTGAAATACCGCCTCCCCAACTCCGAAACCCAGCTCGATAAAACCACCGCTCCGCTACTGGATGCGCAACAGGCCCTGCGGCTGGTGCGGCAGCGTAGTCAGGCATTCGGCCTGAACCCGACGCGTATCGGGCTGATGGGTTTCTCAGCGGGTGGACACCTGGCGGCTTGGGTTGGTGCTAGTCGCCGTGGAATACCCGGCTACCCGGCCGGTACCCTCAGCACCACTTCCGCCACCCCCGATTTTTTGGTGCTGCTTTATCCGGTTATCAGCTTCTCCGATAGTCTGGCGCACCTGGGTTCCCGCACCAATTTGCTGGGCGAGCGTCCCACAGCCGCGCAAATCCGGCTGTATTCCGCCGATGAGCAGGTTACGGCCCAAACGCCGCCCGTTTTCCTTCTGCATGCTCAGGACGATGAGGTAGTGAAGGTGCAGAACAGCCTGCGTTTCTATGAGGCTTGTCTACAACACAAAGTCCCGGTTGAAATGCACTTGTACCCGAAAGGCAGCCACGGATTCGGAATGCATAACCCCACCACCCCGGACCACTGGATGGACCGACTGCACAACTGGCTGGACGCAGGTGGCTGGCTGCGCTAGCTCAACTCCTCCCAAGTAGCTTCCCGGCCTGTCCACCATACTTCTGTGCCGGGTGGTACGAGGGCGGCTCCTTCCTGCGTAAGCAGCAGGGCGCGGGTTTCCGGCTCATTGGGGCGCGCTATTTCCTCTAGGCTGGCAACGGCCACCTGCTGCTCCAGCCCGGGATACTGCAACGTAATCCGCCAAGCGGTGTGCAGGTTGAATGGCCGGAGTTCCGGCACCTGGTTTTCGGGCAGCAGGAGTACGCCCAGTCCGGTCAGAAAAAAACTTTCCGCCACCCGAAATAAGAATTTTTCTTCCATCTTTTTCTCCTACGAAAAACGCCACTAATCAGGTGAATACAGGCTATTTTACATCGACTACCGTCTCACAGAAAGCCCCGTCGTCGTCGCTAGTGTTGAGCTAAACCCGGACCTGCCTCTGCCCGTATTGGCATGGTGCTTGTAAAACGAAGTTCAGGGCCACGACACAACCGGCCTACTGAACCTAACATTTCCTCGTTATGAAAAAGGTAAGTTTGCTTCTCGCTCTTGTGATGTTCTTTACCACCATTGCCAGCAGCTTTGCTCAGGACCGCAAGGTTAGCTCCAGTGCCAAAGGGGCCATTATTGGTGGTTTGGGTGGTGCCGCTGCCGGTGCCCTCATCAACAAAAAGAACCGCGTAGTAGGTGGTGCCGTAGGGGGTGCTGCTGGTGGAGTTATTGGGTATTCGGTGGGCCGCAACGCCGATAACAAGCGTCGCGCCGAAGCGGCCCGCGTAGCTGCCGCCCGTCAGGCCGAAGCTCGTCGTGCTGCCGCTTACCGCTCCGGTATTGCCCAAGGCCGCAGCCAGGCCGCTGCCCGCGCCGCCTCGGTAGCCGCCGCCCCGGCTGCTCCGGCCATGATGAGCAGCTTCTCGGCTCCCGGCGCTGCGCCGGCTACTTTAGCCATGAGCTCAGCCTATTTGCCTAATACCGCTTACGGTGCCCGCGACGAAGCCTATCCGACCTCGGAAGTGCGTCGGAAAAGCTGGTAGTCCGATTCGTTTCGCTTAGCTTCAAAGCCCAGGCCTCCGGGCCTGGGCTTTTTGTTCCTTACTTTCTCCCGTTCAGCCTCCACCTAACTCTTGTTTCCATGAAACCCATTTTTGGTTTTCTGCTCGCCGGTACGCTACTGGCTTCCTGCTCCGCACCCAAAGCCGATGAGGCTGCCGCTGTTGACGTGAAAACGCTTAACCAGCAGTTCATTGGTGCCTGGAATGCAAAAAATACTGCCCAGCTGGATACGCTGCTGGCTGATGATGTGCAGTACGCCCAGGGCGCCACGCGCTTCAATGGCAAATCGGAAGTAGCCGATAAGTGGGTACGCGCCACCATGGGCACCATTGCCGACCTGAAGCTGTACTCTACCTCTTCCGGTACCGATGCCAGCACGGCTTACGAAGCCGGCACGTTCTCCACGGAGGTAGTACCCGAAGGCCCCGGTCAGCCAACCGGCGAAGGAGAGGGAAACTTCATCCTGCTCTGGAAGAAAAACAAGAAAAATGCCTGGAAGCTCAGCTATGTGCAACTCGAAGGCCTGCCCGTGAAAGTGAAGTAGCTCCGGCCATCCTCTCTATACGCACAACGTCCCCGGCAACCTGGTTGCCGGGGACGTTGTGCGTTTGAGTCGTTTCAGGCCTCAGTGGCTTGCGGGTATTCCTCCCCATCATACACCGGGGCCATATTTTCTTCCTCTTCCTTGGTGAACAGCCGGGACCGAATGAGAAACCGGACGCCCAGCGGGATTTCCAGCGAGAAGCTGGCTCCCCGACCCTTCACCACGTCTACGGTAAGCTGGGTGTGTTTCCAGTAGGCAAATTGCGAGGCACTCATGAAAAAGTCGCAGCCGTAAATGCGGCCCAGCCACACATCGTTACTACCCACCCGGAATTCGCCTTTGGCGAAGCACATGGGCGAGGAACCGTCGCAGCAGCCGCCGCTCTGGTGAAACATGAGCGGGCCGTGCTCGTCGCGCAGCAGGTCGATGGTGGCCTCGGCGGCGGGCGTGACCAGCACGCGGGCAGTAAGTTCAGTGGACATGGGCGGGAGAAGGTTCAGGGCAGTAACTGACGGAACCGGTTAGTGCAATGGTTTGGGGGAGGCTCCTTTCTTAGGTGCGTAGGTGTACACGATGCCCGTGCGAAGGTCCTGCACCCGCAAGCGGTTCTTTTTCAGGTCGGCCATATTGTAGCGCACGTTGCGGAGCGGGTCGTAATAGATGATCCACTGGCCGCTGCTGTCCTTCATGCCGCCACGGGCGTCAATGTTGGGCATGGGCACCGGCTGGGGCTGATTAGGCGCGGCGTCGGGGCTGCTGTATAAAGGCTCCGTTTTGAGCAGCGTCCAGTCGGGGTTTTTGTGGCCGGGCAGCGGAAGCTTCTGAGCCGAAGCCGCATTGGCCCCGACGGCAAGCATCAACCCCGGCAGTAAGCAACGCAACAACGTTGTAATTCCCATATCGACAGCATGATAACCGACCATTCCAGAGATATACGCCGGCTAACCGAGGTTGCGCGAAACAGCAAATGGTGAGCTGCTTTTCCGGCGGCACAACTCGGGCCAGCGGAACCGCAACTCACCATCTGCCTCCTTCACGTATCTACTAAAAGAAACCCAGTTTCTGCTGGCTGTAGCTGATGAGCATGTTCTTGTTCTGGCGGTAGTGGCTCAGCATCATCTTGTGGTTCTCGCGGCCGAAACCGGATGCTTTGTAGCCACCAAAGGGCGCCCCGGCGGGGTAGTCGTGGTAGCAGTTCACCCACACGCGGCCAGCCTGAATGGCGCGGGGCACCTCATACAGCTCGTGCGCGTCGCGGGTCCAGACGCCGGCGCCAAGGCCATAGAGCGTGTCGTTGGCAATTTCCAGGGCTTCCTCCACCGTTTTGAAGGTGGTCACCGACAGCACCGGCCCGAAGATTTCCTCTTGGAAGATGCGCATTTTGTTGTGCCCCCGGAAAATGGTCGGCTGGATGTAGTAGCCCTCGGCCAGAGCCCCATCCTGCTGCGAGTAAGCCTCGCCGCCGCACAGCACCTCCGCCCCTTCGGCCTTCCCTATTTCCAGGTAGCTCAGGATTTTCTCGAACTGGTCGTTGCTGGCCTGAGCGCCCATCATGGTTTCCATATCCAGCGGGTTGCCCAGCTTAATGGCCTTCACCCGGGCAATTACCCGCTCAATGAACTCATCATAGATATCCTCCTGCACCAGCATGCGCGAGGGACAGGTGCAGATTTCGCCCTGATTTAGGGCAAACATGGCCGCGCCTTCCAGGGCCTTGTCGAGGAAGTCGTCGTCGGCATCCATCACCGATTTGAAGAAGATGTTCGGCGACTTGCCGCCCAGCTCCATCGTCACCGGAATCAGGTTTTCGGCGGCGTACTGCATGATCAGGCGGCCTGTGGTGGTTTCGCCAGTGAAGGACGCCTTCTGAATGCGCGGCGACGAGGCCAGCGGCTTGCCGGCTTCTAGCCCGAAGCCATTCACCACGTTGAGCACGCCCCCGGGCAGCACGTCCTGAATCAGCTCCATCAGTACCATAATAGAAGCAGGCGTCTGCTCGGCGGGCTTCATCACCACGCAGCAGCCGGCAGCCAGGGCCGGGGCCAGCTTCCAGGTAGCCATCAGCAGCGGGAAGTTCCAGGGAATAATCTGGCCCACCACGCCCAGCGGCTCCTGAATATTGAGCGACAAGGTGGTGGCGTTCAGCTCAGTGGCGGAGCCTTCCTCGGCCCGGATGACGCTGGCGAAGTAGCGAAAATGGTCCACGCACAGCGGCAAATCGGCCAGGGTGGTTTCGCGGATGGGCTTGCCGTTTTCCACGCACTCCACAGCGGCCAGGTGCGGGAGGTTTTGCTCGATGATGTCGGCAATTTTAAGCAGCATATTGCTGCGCTCCGTGGCCGAGGTTTTTTTCCAGGTTTTAAAGGCTTCGTGGGCCGCGTCGAGGGCCAGGTCAATATCCTCCTTCGAGCTACGGGCTACTTTGCAGAACGCCTGCCCGTCGATGGGCGAAATATTCTCGAAATACTGCCCTTTCACCGGGGCTACCCACTTGCCCCCGATGAAGTTATCGTAGTGGGATTTGAATTTGGGGCGTTCAACGAGCGTGGTGGGTTTTTCGAGCGTTTCCATTCGGGAGTAGAATTGGTGGGTTAATTCAATACTCCAAGCTAAGGGCCGATTACGGCGAAACAGGTATCTTATCGTCGCAATAAAAGCCACCTATTCTCGCAAAATGTAAGCACTCACTCACCTCATTCTGCAACTCTCCCCTGACTCAGCGGGTTGTAGAAAGGTTACCAAGTGGGCCGGAGGTTGAGTTTTGCTCCGCCGGTTTTTAGCTTTAGCTGTTTCTCCCACCCGTCGGGGCCCTTGCGGGCACCG
Source organism: Hymenobacter swuensis DY53 (assembly GCF_000576555.1). Classification (NCBI taxonomy): domain Bacteria; kingdom Pseudomonadati; phylum Bacteroidota; class Cytophagia; order Cytophagales; family Hymenobacteraceae; genus Hymenobacter; species Hymenobacter swuensis. The sequence goes on along the minus strand of NZ_CP007145.1, from coordinate 748,953 downwards.
GCGCCATATGCCTTCCTAGCTTATGCCGCATCTGCCCGCTCCCGTCGCCCTGCGCCCGCCCCAACAGCTGACCACACTGGTCGAAAACCGCACGGTGTACGCGCTGGATGCCTTCGAGCTGAACGTGTTTGAAACCCACCAGACGGCCCACCAGGTGCCCCTGAACATGGGCCACGTGGTGCTTACCACCATGCTGCGCGGCAAAAAGGTGATGCACTTGCCCGGCCAGCCCGCCTTTGAGTACCTACCCGGCGAGTCGGTGATTGTGGGCGAAAACGAAACGATGGTTATCGACTTCCCTGAGGCCGATGAGCAGCACCCCACCCAGTGTTTGGCCGTGGCCATCCCCACCGATACCATCCGCCAAACCGTGGATTTGCTGAATGAGGAGCAGCCCCGTTCCGAAGCTCACCTCCCCTGGCACCTTGATACCCTGGACCACGCCCACTTCCAGAACACGCCCGAACTCACCAGTACCCTGGAGCGCTTGGTGCAGCTTTCCCGCGACACGGGCCGGGTAAAGGATGTACTGGCAGGCTTCACCATTCAGGAAATGCTGGTGCGCCTGATGCAGACCCAGGCCCGGCAGCTGCTGTTTCATAACTACCAGCAGCACGCCACCTCCCACCGGTTTGCGGCGGTGGTGCAGTACATCAAGCAGCACCTCACGGAGCAGATTACCGTGGAGAAGCTCTCGGAGCTGGCCTGCATGAGCAAGGCCACTTTCTTCCGCGTGTTTAAGCGCGAGCTGGGCCTCACGCCGGTGGAATTCATCATTCAGGAGCGCATAGCCGAGGCCAAGCGCCTGTTGCGCAACCCCTTGAGTAAAGTAGCCGACGTCTGCTTCCGGGCCGGCTTCAACAATACGGCCTATTTCCAGAAGCTCTTCAAGCAGTACGAAGGCGTGACGCCCGGCATGTACAAGCGCCAGTTACTGGGGTGAGAGCATGAACGGCTGTCATTGCGAGCAACGCGAAGCAATCCTTCCTTTTCGAAGCGCAAACAGTAACCCTGCAAAAAGCCTCTGATACCAACATGGCCGTCAGAGGCTTTCTGTTTCTTCGAGGTCTATCACTTTGGAGAGGAAGGATTGCTTCGCGCTGCTTGCAACTCACTCACTCACTCACTCCCGCCGTAACCTTCCGGCGTGTTTATCGGTTTCTGCTGTTCGTACTTATGCCGCCGCACGATTTGTCCGGCGGCTTTTGCTTGCATGACAGACCTGAGTGGAGGGGCGCAGCCAGTGGTAGCGGCGCCAAAAGTACCGGCCCGCATGGCTCCCAGGCTGGTGTGGCTAATGGCCGTGACCTGTGGCCTGGTAGTGGCCAACATCTACTACAACCAGCCGCTGCTGGCCGAAATCGGGCGCACGTTTGGGCTGTCGGAAAGCCGTGCGAGCCTGGTGGCTACTATTACACAGGTTGGCTACACCCTGGGCCTGCTGTTGGTGGTGCCGCTGGGCGACAAACGGGAGAGAAAAAGCCTGACGCTGGGGCTGCTGCTGTGCTCGGCCGCCTGCATGGCCGTAGCCGCGCTGGCCCCTTCGTTCGGGATGCTGGCGGCGGCCAGTCTGCTTATCGGACTGTTTTCGGCGGTGCCGCAGCTGCTCATTCCCATGGCCGCCTCCCTGGCCGCCGACGAAGAGCGGGGGCGGGTAGTGGGCCGGGTAATGAGCGGCTTGCTGATTGGTGTGCTCCTCTCCCGCACCATCAGTGGCTACGTGGGGGCGCATTTCGGGTGGCGCACCATGTTCTGGGTGGGTGCGGGTGTGATGGTGGCACTCACCGCCGTGCTGGCCCGGATGCTGCCGCGCAACCAGCCGCAGTACGCGGGCAGCTATGGCAGTCTGCTTCGCTCCCTGGGCACGCTGGTGCGGGAACTGCCGGTGCTACGCCGCTCGGCTCTGGTGGGCGCGTGCATGTTCGGGGGCTTCAGCGCGTTCTGGACCACGCTGGTGTTCTTCCTGGAAAGCCCGGCCTACCGTTACGGAGCCGAAGTGGCCGGTTTGTTCGGACTCATCGGGGCTACCGGGGCCTTCGCCGCGTCCTTCGCCGGCAAATCAGCCGACCGCAAAGGAGCCGATTACGCCCTGAACCTCGGGATTCTGCTGTTTCTGGGGGCTTACGTGCTGCTGGGCTTCGGCGGCACTTACCTGCTGGGGCTCATTGCCGGCGTAGTGGTGCTGGATGTGGGCCAGCAGATGACCCATATTTCCAACCAGACGCGCATTTTCAGCCTCCGCCCCGAAGCCCGCAGCCGCCTCAACACCGTGTACATGACGGCCTGTTTTATCGGGGCCTCCGCCGGCTCCTTCCTCGGCGGCCTCGCCTGGGACCATTTTCAGTGGATGGGCGTCTGCTCCGTGGGCCTGGCGCTGGTGGTGCTGGCGTATCTGGCGAATCGGTTTTATGGGCGAAGTGAAACAGTAAAAAAACCTCCTATCAAATGATAAGCAGCATACTCAGTGAGGTAGCTACTTATTGGTGCTTATGTGCTTGACCGACCCAATGCCAGCCGAAATGCACGATGATGCAGGATTCGCCTTGCTCCGTCACACTTAGATGATAGGGCTTATTAGCTACCCAAGTAGCCGCCTCCTCAAATTCTTCAGGAGAGAATGACCCCAATCGAGGATACGCTTGCCAGTTGAGCGTTTCAATTCCAGGTAGGGCTAAGTATTCTGCGGGTAACGGAATGTCTTCTGCTGCAACAAAGTAGTTTTCATAAAATAGCGTACGCTCATTCACGGCAACCATGAGTCGAGATTCACAGAAGTCTTCAGCAGTTGGCTCGTACAACCAAATAGCTAAGTAGAAATCAGAATACCTTCTCCTTAACTGCGCTTGCCAATAAGGGAAGGTGCATAAGAAACGCTTTACCCAAAGGGCGCGGAACTCCGGCTTCTGGGGCACTTTATTACAGTTGGCCCAGGGGTCAGCAATTACTTTGTGATAGGTTTGTTGAAAGCGTGTGAGCCATTCCAAACTTCCTAGCCCCATTTCGCTTGGCTTCTTAGCTCGCTGCCGCAAGTTTCGGAAGTGGCGTCTTAAACCACGAATCCGGGTGCGCTTCCATTTCATATAAGCCTCGATAACATAATTGCCCTAATCATAAAAATGCACTATCAAATGTGATAGGCATTATAGCCTAGCTTTACTCCGCCAACCGCCCCATACACACCTTCAAACTCTCGCGCCAGTGCGGAATGGCAAGGCCCAGGGCAGTTTTTGCCTTGGTTTTATCCATCACCGAGAAGGTCGGGCGGGTGGCTTTGGTGGGGTACTCGGCGGTGCGGATGGGTACGGTGCGGGTGGGCAGGCCGCCCAGCTCGAAAATAGCCACCGCGAAATCGTACCAAGACGTCACGCCCTCGTTGCTGTAGTGGTAGATGCCGTAGGCGGTGCTGCCGGTCTGGATGATGTGGAGCAGGGCCCCGGCCAGATCAATAGCGTAAGTGGGGGTGCCCAGCTGGTCCCAGATGACGCGCATTTCTTCCCGCTCCTTACCGAAGCGCAGCATCGTTTTCACGAAGTTGCCGGCATACTCGGAGTACAGCCAGCTGGTGCGCAGGATGAAATACTGGCTGGTATGCGGCGGAATCACCTGTTCGCCTTCCAGCTTGGTGAGGCCATACACGCTGATGGGCTCGGCCGCGTCGGTTTCCAGCAGGGGCTCGTTGCCGGTGCCAGCAAACACGAAATCGGTGGAAACGTGTAGCAGCGTGGTGCCAAACTCGCCGCAGAGGCGGGCCAGGTTTTCCACCCCGTCGCGGTTTACGCGGCGGGCTATGTCCACCTCTTCCTCGGCCTTATCCACAGCCGTGTAGGCGGCACAGTTGATAATGTAGGCCGGCTGGTGTTCGGCAAAAACTCCCCGCAGCGTGTCGGTGTTGAGAATGTTGGCCTGCTCCTCGGGCAGGAACACAATGTTGGAGATGCTGCGCTGCTGCGCTACCAGTTGCAGGCACTGACCCAACTGGCCGGCTCCACCAAAAACAAGAATTGAACCCATAGAATAAGCGGAAGAAGTCCCAGCTGTCATCCTGAACATATGGCGAAGGACCTTATCCCGCTTGCTTGGTTTGCGCTAAAATGACTTCATTCAAGCACAAACTGTTCAGGCGAAATAAAGCCCTTCACTCCCCTCAGGATGACAGGCGGAAACGGTACGGCTGCAAATTACGGCTTTCCCGCCTCCCTCCTACTCCTTTTCGATGGGCGATGCCGCCAGTGCGGGGCCACCAGGTTGCACGGGGCGCTTGTTCTGGATGGGTTGGAAGGGCTGAGTGCGGGGCTGTTTTTCGCTCAGATACTTCCAGTAGCGCAGCGGCATGTGGCGGCGGTGCAGCTTCAGGTTTTTGCGCTCTGGAATGTTCACATGGTCGAAATAGGCCTGCCAGAGCACCTGAAACAGGGGTTCCCGCTCATCCAGTACCGTGGCCGACACGCCCGCGTGCCGGCGCGGCGCGGCCTCATTGTCGAACTGCACAATGTCGGTGCGGTGCAGGTCATAGTAGAGTCCGTAATGGCGGCGCTGGTCGTAGATTAGCCAGCGCTGGTCGGCGTAGCGCTTGGTGAAGTGCGCGGCAATGAGCGGCAGCACATCGAAATCGGGCTCAATGGTGGCGTGAAACAGGCCGTCTCGGGTTTTCTCGAAGCGCACGAAGGCCTCCATGCGGTGCTTTTCGCGGTACATCTGCTGAGCCACGCGCTGCACCCGGCGTACGTTGTCGTCGGCGTAATGCTCCGAGATGTCGCGGCCGGTACGCATGGCCAGATCGGTGTACCGGAAAATAAGCAGTTCCCGGTCGGGCTGCTCGCTCAGAAACGTGTGAAACAACCGGGTGCGCGCTTCCTTATCCAAATACCGCAGCAAACCATCCCACACCCGGGCCGCCGTGGCTTCATTAGTACTGATTTCCACCGGCTGCGCAAACAGCCCGCCCTGTACCGCACCCAGCGGCTGGATGCTGTTAGGTGCCGCCTTCCGGTCATAAATAGAAAACAGCACCGTCAACAGCCCCTCAAACGTGCCATCGTAGGCGTAATCGAGGGGCGGATTTCTGAGGACCGGAGCCGGCCGCCGGGTTTGCGCAGCAGCGGCAATAGTCGGCAACGATGACGCGGAAAAACGGGAAACGGCCATGCTTAGAACTGTTTTGCAAAGAACCCTTAGAACGTCATTCCGAACTGGCCGAGGAATCTCGCGTGCTGACGTCGCCAAACTATTCCAACGACCACCGCTCCGTAGCCCAGGGTTTAAACCCTAGGCTAGTGAAACAACGGCAACCGAGCTAGGCTCCTAGGCTTTGTTTGGAATAACGTTTCGAGGTTTGGGTACCGCTATAACATCAGCACGCGAGATTCCTCGGCCAGCTTGGAATGACGTGCGGCTGGGTTTCAGGCAGCCTCCGACGATTGGGCGGCTTTGCTTACCGAACGGCGTGCCACCTCGCGGTGCATCTGCTGGACCATAGGCAACAAATCAGCCAGTCTGCAGCAGCAGGCCACGCGGGCAACTTTCAGGGGCGACGGATGGGAAGCGGCGGCGGAAGAAGCCGACGCGGCGGCAGCGCGATGTGACACGGTCATGGCAGTTTGGTTTTCAGTTGCCAGTTGTGAGTTAAGAGTTGCCAGCACGATACTGGCAACTCTTAACTCACAACTGGCAACGCATTTCAGGAGGCTTGAGCAAAAAGGTCTAACTGTTGGGTAACCAAGGCGGAGCGGACGGAACCGGCCCCAAACAAAATCTGGCGGCGAATGGTCTGCTCGTCGTAGTCACGCGTTGAGAGGGCCTGCCCCCGGCAGGTGAGGAAGAACTTGGCCCGCTTGAGCACCACCCCAAACTTGTGCAGATGGTCGAGGCTGAGCGGACCGAAGCGGCGGGCGGCCACGATTCGTTTGGCCGAGCGTGAACCCACGCCGGGAATCCGTAAAATCATCTCGTAATCGGCCGTATTCACGTCCACCGGGAATACGTGGCGGTTGCGCAGGGCCCAGGCCAGCTTGGGGTCGATTTCCAGATCAAGGAACGGGTGCGTGGGGTCCAGGATTTCATCGGCCTGAAAGCCGTAGAAGCGCATGAGCCAGTCGGTTTGGTAGAGGCGGTGCTCCCGGATAAGGGGCGGCTGCGTCACTTGGGGCAGGCGGGCATCGTCGGTGATGGGGATGTAGCCGGAGTAGTACACCCGCTTGAGGCCGTAGCCCTTGTAGAGCGAGTCACTCAGGTTGATGATTTGCAGGTCGTTTTCCTGCGACGCGCCCACGATGAGTTGGGTGCTTTGGCCGGCGGTGGCAAATTGCGGCACCTTCTTGAACAGTGCCTTCTCCTCCTTATTCTGGGTGATGCCGTCCCGGATCTGGGCCATCGGCGTCAGAATTTCGGCGTAGTTTTTCTCAGGGGCCAGATTTTGCAGCGCCATTTCCGAAGGCAGCTCGATGTTCACGCTGAGGCGGTCAGCATACAGGCCGGCCTCCTGAATCAGCTCCTCCGACGCACCCGGAATGGCCTTTACATGAATGTAGCCATTGAAGCGGTGCTCGGTGCGCAGCTTTTTGATGATGCGTACCAGCCGCTCCATTGTGTAATCGGGCGAGGAAAAGATGCCGCTGCTCAGGAACAGGCCCTCAATGTAGTTGCGGCGGTAAAAATTCATGGTCAGATCCACCACCTCGTCCACCGTGAAAGCAGCGCGCTTCACGTCGTTGGAGCGGCGCGATACGCAGTAGGCGCAGTCGAAAATGCAATGGTTGGTGAGCAGAATCTTGAGCAGACTCACGCAGCGGCCATCCTCGGTGTAGCTGTGGCAGATACCCATACCCTCAGCATTGCCCAGGCCTTTATCCACGTTTTTGCGCTTGCCGCCGCTGCTGGAGCACGATACATCGTACTTCGCGGCGTCTGCCAAAATACTTAGCTTCTCCTGAATGCGCTGGTCGTTCATAGGGTGCTTTCTCGGCTTAAAAATAGAAGCTTACACTTCAAAAGACAACAGATTATAAGACTAATTTTTTTAGAATTGTTCCCGCGTCGCAACTTATAGTTTGCGGCCTGCGGGTGCCTTATTACTAACGAGACAGGGAAACCAGCCCGCCGGATTACCGGAACCGGACTTAGCGCCGGAAACCAGCAAATGCTCCTATTGCGTTGTAACTTGCCTGCCTTGGCTTGGTCTGCTATATGAAGTATCTGTGGTGGTTTGGAGGATTGCTGTGGTGGTTGAGCGGCGTGGCCCCGGCCACCGCCCAGACCCCGCGTGCTTCCCTGCCCGATACGGCCCGCACGGCCGGCGTCCGGCCCGATTCCCTGCGCCGCCGCTTTGACCAGGAACGGATGCTGAAGGGGCTGAAGGCGTACACCAAGCGCAAGACCATTGCCGGCAAGGCGGCCTCGGCCTTGTTCAATTTCACGGAGCGGCGCGAGGACCAGGCTGGTCTGGATGCCACGCTGCTGGACCGGCAGTTCGACCGCCACAACTATAAAATCGTGCGGCGCATCAATATCCGCACGCTGGATGCCTTCGGGTTCAGCATTTCCGACTCGACCAGGGTGCCGCGCAATATTCTGGAGAAGGCCGGCAACACGTTCCACATCAAAACCACCAAGGCCCGGGTGCGGCAGGTGCTACTGTTCCGGGAGGGCGACGAGCTGGAGCCGCAGGACCTGGCCGAATCGGAGCGTTTGCTGCGCCAGACGGCGGAGCTGCTGGATGCGCGCGTGTTCGTGAATGAGCGCACCAGCACCCCCGACAGCGTGGACGTGCAGGTGATTACCAAGGATATTTTCAGCATCAGCGGCTCGTTTCAGCTGCGCGACGTGCAGGCGGGCGTAATCGGGCTACGCGACGTGAACTTCCTGGGCCAGGGCCACCAGCTGCGCAACCGCCTGGAGTACGGCCGCCGCGACGAAGGCCCCGGAGCCCGCCCCTTCCGCTACGACGGCAGCTACCTGGTACCGTTTCGCAGCTTCTTCTACGGGCAGGCCCGCTACCGGGAGGAAACCCGCAACCGGGAAGCCAACGTGCGCCTGAGCCGCGACTTTTACTCCATCAACACCCGCTACGCCGGGGCCCTGAGCTACGATTACGCGGACCGGCTGGTGGCTATTGCGGGCAGTGGCGGCGTGGAAGACCCCTACATTTTCCGCGACCTGCGCTACAACGTGCAGGATGCCTGGCTGGGCCGCGCCCTACGCCCCAAAAGCTACGACCTAGGCTACGAAAGCCCCGGCCGCATGATTGTTGCGGGTCGCGTCATCCGGACCAGCTACGACCGGAAGCCCACTACCGACTACCAGAACGCCAGTCTGTTGCTGGGCACCTTCGGGTACAGCGTGCGGCGGTATTATAAGGATAAGTACCTGTTCGGCTTCGGGCGCACCGAGGACATTCCGACGGGTACGCTGGCCAGCCTGACTACCGGCTACGAGTTCAACGAGCTGGAAAACCGCCGCTACTACGGCTTCCGGCTGGCCTACGCCGGCTACCACCCCCAGCGTGGCTACCTGTACCTGAACGGCGAATTTGGCTCTTACCTGCGCGGGCGCGGCAACGACTGGCAGCAGGGCCTGGTGAGCGGGGAGCTGCTGTACTTCACGCGCCTCTACCACACCGGCAACTACCAGTGGCGGCATTTTCTGTGGCAGCGCAACAGTCTGGGCCTCAACCGCCGGCCTGGCGAGCAACCGCTGGGTATTGACGGGGAGCGGGGCCTGCGCGGCTTCCAGCCTAATGGCCTGCTCACGGGCACCAGCCGCGTGACGCTCAACTACGAGGCTACCGTGTTTACGCCCGTCTCGTTTCTGGGCTTCCGGATGGCGGCCGTGGCCTTTGCCGACGTGGCCTGGCTGAACGCCCGCACCCTCAATCGCGTGCTGCCCTTCCACGAGGCGCCCTACACCGGCTTCGGCCTGGGTCTGCGCTTCCGCAACGAGTACGCGGCCCTGCGCACCTTCCAGATTACGTTCGGCTTCTACCCGCGCGGTATGACCTCACCCAACGGCATCCGCATCTTCGAAAACTCCCGCGCCTACTACGACTTCTCCGATTTCAGCTTCGGCCAGCCGGGGATTATTCAGTATCGGTAAGGGATAGAAGTCAGATTTACTCTGCCGGCCTTGGATACTCCCCGACCACGCCTGATTGCGTAGCTTTGCGGCCCGGCGGTGGTCCCGGCCGGCTGATTTCTGACGTTTCCTTTTTTGCCCTTTTCCCATGAATCTTGGTGATTTCAACGAGCTGGAAGTAGCCCGCGAGGTAGATTTCGGGATGTACCTGACCTCCGATGACGGCGACCTGCTGCTGCCGCGCAAGTACATTGCCCCGGGTACCCGCGTGGGCGACGTGGTGCGCGTGTTTGTGTACCGCGACTCGGAGGACCGTCTCATTGCCACCAACCTGGAGCCCTTCGTGCTGGTGGGCCAGTTTGCCACCCTCACCGTGCGCGACGTCTCCACCACCGGGGCTTTCCTTGATTGGGGCCTGGAAAAGGACCTGCTGCTGCCCTACCGCAACCAGCGCCGCAACCTGCGCCCCGGCGAGCGGGTCACCATCTTCGCCTACCTCGATGAAACCTCCGACCGCATCGTGGCCTCGGCCAAGTGGGAATGGTTTCTCAGCGACCAGCCCTTTGCCGGCAAAGCCGGCGACCCGGCCGAGCTGTTCGTGGCCGAGGAAACCGACCTGGGCTATAAAGTCATTGTCGATGGCACCCACCAGGGCATTCTGTACCACAATGAGGTATTCAAGCCGCTGCGCCTCGGGGATGTGCATTCCGGCTTTATCAAGCAGGTGCGCCCCGATGGCAAGCTGGATCTGAGCCTCCAGCGCCAGGGCTACGATGAGGCCCTAGCCGCCTCCGAAACCCTGCTCACCTTCCTGCGCCAGGCCCCCAACGGCCTGCTCCCACTCGGCGACAAAAGTGAGCCCGACGACATTTACCGCCGTCTGGGCATGAGCAAGAAAGTCTTCAAAAAGGCCCTGGGCACCCTCTACAAGCAGGGCCTGGTGCAGCTCGCCCCCGAACACACCCAGCTGCTGAACGCCGCCGAGTAGCTGTAAAGAGGCGTATTCGCGTCTCGTTGTTGAACGACCGGCACTGCGCCCGGTATGCAACGTCAGCAACGACGCGCCGCGAATACGCGTCTCTACACCAGGCTGGCAGCAGCCCGCAGGCAACGTGACGGGGGTATTGCGCATCTGATTTGCGGGGCAGGCGGCAGTTTGGTGCGCCGCTACGTAGAGCGGGAAGTTTCTGCCCGCTATTCTGCCCCAACCAAATCACCCGTTTACGCCGCCCCCATGTCTAAAACTGCCCTTATTGCCGGCGCCAGTGGCCTCATCGGCTCCCAACTGTTGCCGCTGCTGCTGGCCTCCAACCGCTACGACCGGGTAATTGCCGTGGGCCGTCGCCCGGTGCCGTTGGTGCACCCCAAGCTGGAGCAGCGCCTGCTTGATTTCGACCAGCTGGAAGACCACCGCCTCCAGCTCATTGCCGACGACGTGTTCTGCTGCCTGGGCACTACGCTGCGGCAGGCTGGCTCCCGGGAGGCCTTTTATAAAGTCGATTACCTGTACGTGGTGAAGCTGGCGGCCCTTACGGCTGCCAATTTTGCTTCTCAGCTGCTGGTCGTCTCGTCCATGGGGGCCGATGCCGGTTCGCGGGTGTATTACAGCCGCGTGAAGGGCGAAATGGAAACGACCGTGCGCCAGACGCCCTTCCGGGCCATCCATTTCTTCCGGCCTTCTTTGCTGCTGGGCGACCGGACTGAAAAACGTTTTGGGGAGCAATTAGGGGCTATGGTGCTGCGGGCATTACGGCCGGCCCTGCGCGGGCCGCTACGGAAATACCGCGCCATCGAGGCCGCTACCGTCGCCCGCGCCATGCTTCACGCCGCCGAGGCCGATGCTGCGGGTCTGCAAGTATATTCGTCGGATGCCATTGCGCGGCTAGGAGCCAGGGGGCAGTAATATTGCCAGCAGGTTTGTACTTTTGCCGGAAATCGAGTTATACCATTTTCTTTCCAGCATGAAGTATTTGTTTTTGGGTGCGGTGGCGTTCGGGTTGCTGACGGCCAGTGAAGGCGCGCAGGCCCAGAGTAAGAAGAAGGGCGGCTCCGGGGCCGGCTACACCACCGGCATTGGCCTGCGGGGCGGCGGCTGGTCGTCGGGCCTGACGGTAAAGCACTTCCTGAGCGGCAAGAACAACGTGGCCTTCGAGGGACTGCTGACCCGGGAGTATGCCGCCCGTGGAGGCCGCCTGACCTTATTACTGGAAAAGCATCTGCCGGTTTCCGATTTCAAAGGGCTGCAGTTTTACTACGGGGCCGGGGCCCATATCGGTTCCTATCGGGGCCGTTACTACTTTGAGGACGTCCGCTTCCGTCGCAACAAAGACAAATACTACTACCGGCAGTACTGGTACGATGATGCCAATTACATCGTGGGCGGAGCCGACCTGATTCTGGGCTTGGAATACAAAATGGAAGATCTGCCCTTCACTGTTGGCGTTGATTACAAGCCCTTCTTTGAAGTGTTTGATGGCTACACGGGCTTCTATAATGATGCGGCCGTAAGCTTACGCTTCGCGTTTTAGGTTTCAGCTGACGCCTTTCGATCAGGCATACTCAGAACCCGGCTCCGCTTTGGTGGGGCCGGGTTTTTATATGAATTTTCCACTATACAATATGCGCTCAATTCTGTATCTTCCCAGGTCGGTTGGGATTCAGCCGACCCCGGCCCGCTCAAGCATACGCCCATGATACCGTTCCGCTTGCTTTTACTGCCGGGGTTGCTGGCGGTTGCGACTTCCACCACCGGTCAGCTGCTGCCCAAAGCCCTTTCCCGCGCCACGCACTATACCACTGCCAACGCAACGCCCGCGCCACAGGCCCGCCAGACTACTGCCTACCGGCCCCGGCAGGCGGTACGCTACGGCTGGGACGCAGTTACTGCCACCTGGAGCAACCCGCTCCTCGACCAGTTCACGTACGATGCCCAGGGCCGCCCTACCGAAATCATCACGGCCGATTCGGCCACCGCTACCGCCTTTCGGCGGACGCAGTACTTCTACGACGCGCAGGGCCACCCGACGGAGGAAATTACCCAAACCGGCAACGGTGCGCCCTGGATCAATGAGTTTCGGTACGTGAGCACCTACGATGCCCAAAACCAGCTGACGGAAGAGCTTAGCCAGGACTGGAACGGCAATGCCTGGCAAACCACCGATGGGTACCGCTACCAGAACACCTACGCCGGCGCACTGCTCACGGAGCAAACTGTGCAGGTCCTCAACGCTGGCAGCTACCAGAACGATGCCCGGTTTCAATACACGCTCAGCAACGGGCAGTGGTCGGAAGTGGTGGCCCAACGCTGGGACGGTACGGGCTGGGTGAATGAGGAGCACCTGACGGACCTGACTTGGCACAACTGGCCTGCCCGGCAACCAGCCGCCTTCCAGGTGCAGGCGTGGCTGAACAGCGGGCAGTGGGCCGATTTTCAGCGCCACACGCTCAGCTACGGGGCTACCGGCACCGTAACGCAGCTCATTGAAGAAGCCCAGCCCGCCGGCACCTGGCAGAATTTCAGCCGCTACACCGAGCCCTACGACACGCAGGGCAACGACCTAGGCTACCGACAGGAGGACTGGCTCAATGGCGGCTGGGTGCTTACCAATGAGCTGCGCGCCCAGCTGCGCTACGACGCCCAGAACCGCCTCACGCGCCGGACGGAGCAGCTGTATTCGCCCATTACCGCGCAATTTGCCAACCGACAGCGCATCAACTACGGCAACTTTCAGGATATCATCACGGCTAGCCTGGCCCGCCAATTGGCTGCGCCTCTCCACCTCTACCCCGTGCCGGCTACCGAGGTGCTGTATGTGGAAGCGGCCGGCTCCCCCGGCACGTTAACCGGCCCGCTGGAAATCCGGACACTGACCGGGCAGCTGGTGCAGCGCGCCACGGTCACAACGCAACGCGGCACATTGCGGATACCGTTGCCCGCGCTGGCCTCCGGCACCTATCTGCTTTACCTGCCCACCAACCAAGGCCGCGTGGTACAGCGTTTCGTACGGGAGTAGGTTGACATACAGTTATGAAAAGCAAAAGGCGCCATAACGAATGTTACGGGGCCTTTTGCCTGGTCATTTATTTTGATGATTGCCGGGCCTGAACGCGAACTGCCATGTTCGGGCTACTGTGCCAGTGGTTTACCGGACCCGCACGTAGCGGTGGGGCCGGCCGCCGTAATATGGGCGCGGGGCCGGGGCCACAATAACTGGCCGGGGCCGCACAATAACAGCCGGGGCCGGGCGGTAATAGGTTCGGTACGGGCGGTAATAAGGCTGCGGCGGATACGGGCGCGGCCGTACCACCACCGCCGTATTAGGCGCAGTAGCCACGCAACTCGTCAGGAAAGAAGCGGCGGTTATCAGCAACAGGGCTATCAGAGCCGGTAGTTTCAGGAAGCTTTTCATAGTCGGAACAGGTAAAAGCCGGCGCCTGGGCAGCGCGGCCGGGTCGTAGGTTGGACGCCCGCCAACCGGCCAGGTTTAAAAAGCCTGTTCTGTTTGTGTTTACCGAGTAGCCGTTGCAGCCCAAAAACAGCGGCGGCCCGATTAAGACAATCGGGCCGCCGCGAGAAATAGGGTTTGCAGGACGCTATTTTTTCGCGCCGCGGTACTCGTCGTTGAGGTGTTTGAGCACGGCGTTGGTAATGTCCAGGTCTTTGCGGCCGTAGGCAATAGTGCCGCTGGGAGCAGCAATGAGGATGAGGCGGTAGCCGTTGCTTTTGCCGTACTTCTCAATCTGCTTATTGATGCGCTCCAGCACCTGTTGGGTCATTTTAGCTTCTTCTTCCTGAGCTTGGCGCTGCAGCTTTTCCTGTTCCTGAGCTACCTGGGCCTGGCGCTGCTGGAGCTGCTGCTCGGTGGTGGCGCGCTGCTCCTGCGTCATGCCCTCAGCCTTCTGCTGGTACTGCTGCACGGCCGTCTGGAAACCGCGCACCAGCGTCTGGTTCTGGGCTTCCCAGCGGCGGGCTTTCGTCTCGAAGGTTTTGCGGGCGTCTTTCATGCCCTGATAGCCATCCAGCATCCGCCCCGATTCCACGTAGGCTACTTTTTCGGTGTCAGCTACGGCTACCAAGTCGTCGGTTTCCTCGGCCGGCGCGGTGGTTACGGTACCCGTGGAGTCAGTGGTTTGCACGACGGCTACCGGTTTGCGGGCCGTAGTGGCGGGTTTAGTGGCGAAGTGCAGGTAGAACAGCACGGCCACGGCAATGGCCAACACTACATTGATGGCCAGTTGAAGAGAGTTTTTCATTCAGAAACTAGGAAAGGATACAAACCGCCGTCGGGCGGGCGGCCAAAGTACGGGAAAGTTGGGCAGATGCCGGAATGACGCTGTTCTTCTTCCCTTGCTCCGGCACCCATTAGTTCACCACTTCCTCCCCGGCTTCTTCATCTTCCTCGGTTTCGATTTCGGTGGGTTTGGTGGGTTTTTCGTCGAACGGAGCCGTGAGGTCGGTACGGCTGAGGGCGGTATCGGTACGGCCTACATGTACTAAGGCATCCCCTTGGTTAACGACCGGCATATGGTTGAGGCCAATAATGTACCCGGCTACCGGCGACTCCAGCCGCACGGAATGTTCTCCGTACGGGTCGGCTACGGAGCCGAAAACCTCCCCTTTCTCGATGTACTGGCCCGGTTTCACGATGCTCCGGAACAGGCCAGCATACTTGGCCCGCAGCCAAGTGGAACGCATGCATACTACAGTTGGTCGGGCAGGCGGTGGGGCCTCGGGCAGCATCTCCAAGTGATGCAGTACCCGGAGCGCGCCCGCAATGCCTAAATCAATGCCTTCCTCATCCAGCCGCAATGACTCGCCGGTTTCGTACACGATAATCCGGCGGCCCTCCTGCATGGCGGTTTCGCGCAGGGAGCCCGAGCGCAGACCGGCGTGCAGGGTAAACGGCGCCCCAAAGGCAGCGGCCAGCGCATCAGTTTCCTCATCTTGGTGCAACAGGCAGCGCAACTGCGGAATGTTGGCCCGCGCCGCACCGCCCGTGTGAAAATCAATGCCGTAGTCAATCAGGGGCATGATTTCGCGCATGAAGCGAGCGGCCACGCGGCTGGCTAGGGACCCGCGCGGGTTGCCGGGAAACGAGCGGTTCACATCCTTGCCATCGGGCACTTCCCGCGAGAAGTTCAGAAAGCCGTAGATGTTGAGGATGGGAATGGCCAAGATGGTGCCGCGCAAAGGCCGCAGCATGTCGCGGCGGATCATGCGCCGGATGACCTCGATGCCGTTCACTTCGTCGCCGTGCATGCCGGCCAGCAGCAGCACCGTAGGCCCGGGCTCGTGGGCCCGGAATACGTGCACCGGGATGTCGATAACCGTACCCGAGGGCAGGCGCGAAATTACCAGCCGCGTGAGCACCTGCTCGCCGGGAGCAATGGTGAGGCCATTCAGACAAAGCAAATCGGGGGCGGCGGAAGGCAGCAAAGGCAGGCAGCAGTTGTGGCCCTGCGCAGCGGGCCCGGTGGCAGAACAATACACAAGCACCCGGCCCCTGCTCCCTGCTCCCTCTTCCAGCCGGCACGCTCACGTCGGAAGATACGCAACTCGCCCCGCCCCTGATCCGGCAGCTGACAGTCATCGGGTTGGTTGTCGCCAGCGGATGTCAGCACGGCGTCGTCCGGACGGCCTGCATGGCTACCGGCCCGCGTCGGGTCAGTCGGCCTGGGTATCGGGCCGGACGGCAGCCGAGGTGGCGGGGTCCGCCACCTTTTTGGTCTTTTTCAGGGCCAGCTGGGCGGTGTAGTCGATGATTTTACCGGCAATATCGAGGCCGGTGGCTTTTTCGATGCCCTCCAGACCGGGCGAGGAGTTGACTTCCAGCACTAGCGGACCGCGCTTGCTCTGCAGCATATCTACGCCGGCAATGCCCAGGCCCAGGGCTTTGGTAGCCAGCAAAGCGGCGGCTTTTTCGGCGCGGGTGAGCTTCACCAGCGTGCCGGAGCCGCCCCGGTGCAGGTTCGAGCGGAACTCGCCTTCCTTGCCCTGCCGCTTCATGGCTCCCACTACCTCGCCGTTTACCACGAAGGCCCGCAGGTCGGCGCCCTTGCTTTCGGCAATGAACTCCTGCACAATGATGCGGGCCTTCAGGTTGTGGAAGGCCTCAATCACCGACTGGGCCGCCTTTTCCGACTCGGCCAACACCACGCCCAGGCCCTGGGTACCCTCCAGCAGCTTGATGATGACGGGCGCCCCGCCCACCTGCTGGATCATTTCGGGCACCTCGTTGGAGTAGTTGGTGAAGGCCGTTTTGGGCATACCTACGCCGGCCCGAGCCAGAATCTGCATGGAGCGGAGTTTGTCGCGGCTGCGCACAATAGCCTGGCTTTCCACGGCCGTGCGCACCTTCATCATCTCAAACTGACGCACCACAGCGCAGCCGTAAAACGTCACGGAGGCCCCAATGCGCGGGATAATGGCGTCGAAGCCTTCCAGCTTCCGGCCCTGATAGATGATGCCCGGCTTGCCTTTTTCCAGCACCAGGTTGCAGTGCAGATGGTCCACCACCACGGCCTCGTGGCCACGTTGCTCAGCGGCTTCCACCAGCCGGGCGGTGGAGTACAGCTTCGGCTCACGCGACAGAATCGCCAATTTCATGGGAGGGGTACTTAGGAGAGAAGATAGGAGCAGAAGCGCGGCTCAAAGATAAGCGGCCCCGGTGGCACCCGGCGCGGTTTAGCGCGCGGCCAGCTGATTTTTATACGAAACGTTGCGCCGGGCCACGTCGACCACCAGCCGGGCCTGCCGCAGCAGCACGCGACCCAGCAGCACCGGATAGCGCATATCGGACCGGTCAGAAAGGGAGAATTCAGTTTCGAAATCCTCCCCAAACAGCCGGATGCTGGCCCGGATAACGTACCGCTCCTGCACCTCCCCGTTGGAGGAACGGATGTCGCGCAGCGTGAATTCCTCAAACTGCATCGGGGAGCCGTCGAAGTTAGGGTGTGAGGGGTCGAGGAGCTGCACATGCAGCCGCTGCCGGCCCGCAGCATCGGTTTCTACGTGAATGTTGGAGCAGTGAATAGCCCCGGTGTAGGCACCAGTATCCACCTTGGCCTCCACGCCCCACAGCTGAAACTTCGGAAAATCAACCAGTTCCCGCCGTCCTACGGTGCGTTTCGGTGCGCGCTGTTTCATAGCAAAGGTGAAATGGTGAATTAGTGAAAAGGTGAGTTTGCCGTGCTACCGGCGCAATATGCACAGGCAGCGTTAATAGAACGGCAAACTCACCCTTTCACTAATTCACCATTTCACCGCTAGCCTTTATAGCTGATGCGGTATACAGCATCATTCTGGTCGTCGGAAACAAGCAGAGAGCCGTCAGGGAGCACTAGCAGACACACGGGGCGTCCCCAGGGCGTCTGGCCCTGCAGCCAGCCTTCAGCGAAAGTTTCGTAACTGAGGGCCTGCTTGCCGGTGGCATCGAGCTTCACGAGGCTAATGCGGTAACCTACTTTGCTGCTACGGTTCCAGGAGCCGTGCTCAGGAATAAAAATCTGGTTGCGGTAGGTTCCCGGAAACTGCTTGCCGGTGTAGAATTTCATGCCCAGGGCCGCTACGTGCGGCCCTAGCTTACGGGCAGGCTTCACGTAGGTAGCCGCCGATTTGCCTTTGCCCAGCTCGGGGTCGGCTACGTCGCCGGCAAAGAAATACGGAAAGCCAAAGTGTTGGCCGGGGCCAGCGGCGCGGTTCAGCTCGTCGGCGGGCAGGTTGTCGCCCAACTGGTCGCGGCCATTATCGGTAAACCACAGAGCCTTGTCCTGGGGGCTCCAGTCGAACCCTACCGTATTGCGCACCCCGTAGGCAAAGGTTTCAAGCCCGGTTCCGTCGGCATTCATGCGGTTGATGGTGGCATAAATGGGCTCCTCGGGCAAACAGGTATTGCAGGGCGCGCCCACCGGCACGTACAGCTTGCCATCGGGCCCGAAGGCGATGTAGCGGTAGCCGTGCCACTCCTTATTGGGCAGCTTGCCATACACGACCACCGGCTTGGGCTTTTGCCGGAGGCGGGTGGCAATGTTGTCGTAGCGCAGAATGCGGTTGATTTCGGCCACGTAGAGAGCACCGTTGCGCACAGCCACGCCGTTGGGCGCGTTCAGGCCGGTGGCTACCGTCACTACTTCGTCGGCCCGACCATCCTTGTTACGGTCAGGCAGGGCGTACACTTTATCGTCCTTGGTACCTACGTACACGGTACCATCGGGGCCCACGGCCAACTCCCGGGCACTTTTCACGCCCTGCGCGAAGTAACTGATGGCGAAGCCGGCCGGCAGCTTAATCTTAGTCAGGTTAGCATCGGGAGCCGGGACGGGTTTCGGCTCGGGCACAAAGGCGGCCAGCGGAGCCAGCAGCAGCGGAAGGAGAAGGCGCGTATTCATACTGCCACTAACCCGCTTCTGCCGCCGAAGGTTGCTTATTTAGTTGGCAGTTGCCAAGTGTCAGTTTTGGGTTGTGTTGCAATGACGAACAACTGACAACCAGCAACTGATAACTCATCCCTCATTCGCCCGCTGACGGAGCAGGCGCTCATACTCTCGCTCCGAGAGGTGGGCCTTGCCGAAGCCACCGTACACGCCCACCCCGTTCATAAACACGCCGATGCCCCAGAACACTGTCGACCAAACGGGCCACGGAATACCATTGGCGCTGTGACGGTCCGTCAGCAGCCAGATAGTCCAGAGCAGCGCGTTTACAGCGAAGTACGTGAACAGATGCGACTTGAATTTGGCACGAGCCTTTGCAATGCGCCATAATTGGGGGTCACGAGCCGGAGTTTCCATGATGTGGGGGGTGTTTAGGTAGTAGGATGAAACAAACCTATCCTTTTCAGGAAGATACTGAAAACCCAGGTTACCCAAACGGCCGTTTCGCGTACTTGAACCGTCAAAAAACCCACCCGAACTGTGGAGCAGTGGTGAAGTTGTGAAAGTTCAAATGGTAGAGTTTCTGTCACCACTCATCCCAGCCGCGAGACGCCGCCGGAGACAATGAACTTCATGACTTCGGAGCTGGGCAGGTCGAGGTAGGTAATACTCTGAATGGGTACCAGCACCAGCTCCCCCGAAAAGTTATAGGAGTGCGGAAAATACACGGCCAGCAGGTCGTCGCGGTGAATAGCCTGCATGCTGGGCTGGGTTACGAAGCCCATTTTGAAGGTTTGTTCCTGGGCACTTGTGCGCACCAGCACCGGCCGGTTGAACTTCTGATTGTCGCCCACGAAGGCATCGAACAGGTCTTTGAGGCTGGAGTAAATAATACTCACCAGCGGCGTACGGTGCAGCAGCCGCTCCGTGATGATGAGAAAAGGCCTTACCAGAAACGATTTGGCCACGAAGCCCACCGCCGTTATCAGCAGAATAGCCACCACCAGCCCCAGGCCCGGCACATCAAAGCTCAGGCCGGCAAACAGCTCATTAAGCCAGCGCAGTAGCGCGTACAGAATATAAATGGTGAGCCCTATGGGGGCCACAATGAGAAATCCGCTGAGGAAGTAGTTAAGAAGACGACGCATGCAGAGCAGAATAAGGCGGCGGTGCTACCAGCCGCCGTGCACCGCAAGATACCGGTACCCGCATACAAGTAACAGCTCCCCTATCGGCATTACCGAAGAAGCTGTACTATCCGGGCCGAATAGCGCGTCAGCGTAGCGTAGCAGCGGGTATAGCCTCCGGTTGCCGTATCTTTGAATTTCACAACCACGAATTCATAAAAACGCCTCCGTTAGCCAAGTTTTACCATGACCTGACGGCCTGCACCGGCGCTGACCTGAGCACTTGTCCGTGCACGTCAATCACCTCAGCAAAGTGCTCAAGAAAAGCACTGGCCGCACAACCACCGAACTGATCAGCAGCCGGATTGCTCAGGAAGCCAAAGCCCTGCTCCGGCAAACCAACTGGACTATGACAGAAATTGCGGATAGCCTGGTGTTTGCCGATGTAGCGCACTTTTCCAACTTCTTCAAGCGCCAGATGGCTCTTGCGCCCGGCACTTACCGGCTGCAGGAAATAGTTTGATTTCTACATAAAACGGATTGACCCTCACAATTCCCCTGCCGGTGGTCTGACGGACCTTTGTCGTGTTCTTACATCACGTCAACTCTACCCGATGACAACCACCAAAATTGCCCCTATTACCGGCGGCAGCCGGTAATAGGGGCAAAAACATGGCGCTGAGCCTCGCCCGCAAAGGCATTGACATTGTACTCACCTACCACAGTCAGCAAGCCGAAGCCGCCGCTACTGTGGCCGAAATTGAAGCCCTCGGCCGCAAGGCTGTAGCTCTGCAGCTGAACACGGCGGAAACTGGCAGCTTCGACGCTTTTTACACACAGCTGACCAGCACGTTACACGTCACCTTTGGCACCGACCGGTTCGATTTTCTCATCAACAACGCCGGCACGGGTCTGACTGTGCCCTTCGCCGAAACCACCGAAGTGCAGTTTGAGGAAATGCTTAACGTGCACCTCAGGGGCGTATTTTTCCTGACCCAGAAGGCCCTGCCTTTTCTGCAGGATGGCGGCCGCATCATCAATATTTCCTCGGGTGTGACGCGGTATTCATTTGCCGGCGCTTCGGCCTACGGTATTATGAAAGGTGCGGTGGATGTATTCACGCGCTACCTGGCGCTGGAGTTGGGTGCCCGGGGCATTGCAGCCAATGTGGTAGCACCGGGGGCCGTGTTTGGCGGCGGCGCTATGCCGGACACGCCGGAAATGCGCACCTACGTCGCCCAGATGACGGCTTTAGGCCGGGTAGGCCTCGCCGATGATGTGGGCGGCGTGGTAGCTTTCCTGTGCACCGAAGAAGCCCGCTGGATCAACGGGCAGCGCATAGAAGTAACGGGTGGCATGATGCTGTAGGCCGGCCCCCGCTACCTGCATAAAGCCCCGAAGAGGCAGCCGGCGCACCAAATGCGCCGGCTGCCTCTTCGGGGCTTTATGCGGATGAGTTATGAGTTACGCTACGTGCTCGGCTACTTCCTCAATCCGGTCCTTCACGCGCTGCATCAGCCACATGGGGGTACTGGTGGCCCCGCAGATACCAACCGAGTCAGCTCCGTGGAACCATTCGTCCTGCATTTCCTCCTCGTTTTCCACGAAGTAGCTGCGCGGATTGGTTTTGTTGACCACCGAGAACAGGGCCTTTCCGTTGGAGCTTTTACGGCCGCTCACGAAGATGACAACATCATGCTGTTCAGCAAACCTGGCCAGAGCCGGCTCCCGGTTGCTCACCTGCCGGCAAATGCTGTCGTTGGCATCAAACGACTCCAGGGAGCCACCGGCGGCCCGGATCCGGTCCTCTATCACCGCTTTCATGTGGTAGAAGCCGGCCGTGCTCTTAGTGGTCTGGCTGAACAGGGTCACGGGCCGGGAGAAATCCACCTGGTCGAGGTCCTGCTCGGTCATGACAATGATGGCTTGGTTGAGCGTCTGGCCCGCGAGGCCGGTTACTTCCGCGTGGCCGGGCTGGCCGTAAATGACAATCTGGCCGTTCTGGCGGGTGCTGGTGTCGAAGGCGTGCTTCACACGGTTTTGCAGCTTGAGCACTACGGGGCAGGAGGCGTCAATCAGCTCGATGTTGTTGCGCAGGGCCAACTCGTAAGTGGCCGGCGGCTCACCGTGCGCCCGGATGAGCACCTTGGCGTCGTGCAGTTCCTCTAGCTGCTCCCGGTCAATAATGCGCAGGCCCAGCGCGTGGAGGCGTTCCACCTCCATGCGGTTGTGCACAATGTCGCCGAGGCAATACAGGGTATCCTGCTGGGCCAGCTCGTCTTCGGCCATCTGAATGGCAAACTCAACGCCGAAACAGTAGCCGGAATTCTTATCGATGGTGACGTTCATGAGCTCCTTAATTTAGGGCTACCCGGCAAGAATCCTTCCCCTACCGCGCGGCCGAATGCGCCTCTAGCGAATCCTGTGCCTCAACTCTAGTTACAACAGGTGAAAGCCGAAATTTTCTTCCCTGCACCCGGCTGCTACCTATTTTATTTCCTTCGGTTCCCAGCCGGCCGACGCCAGAGAAAATAGCTTAGCCGACACGCGCTCAAGCACGAAATCCACCTGCTCGTCAATCATCATGTGGGTGGTATCGAGCAGCACGGCATCGGGGGCGCGGCGCAGGGGGCTTTCGGTGCGGGTAGAGTCGAGGTGGTCGCGCTTGCGTAGGTTTTCTACAATGTCTTCCACCGGCACGTGCTCGTTTTTGGTAGCCAGCTCCTCCTGCCGGCGCAGGGCGCGGGTGAGCACCTCGGCCGTCATGAACACTTTCACTTCGGCATCGGGGAAAACGGTGGTACCAATGTCGCGGCCATCCATCACCACGCCGCGCTTGCGGGCCATGCGCTGCTGCTGGCGCACCATGGCGTGGCGCACTGCTGGAATTCCCGACACCTCGCTTACGAGGTTGGAAATGCGCATCTGCCGGATTTCGTCCTCCCGCACCACGCCATCGAGGCACAACTCATTACGGCCGGTTTTGCGGTTGCGCTTGAAGGCAATCTGCATTTCGTGCAGGGCCTGCTCCACGCGGGGCAGGTCCGCAAAATCAATGTTGTGCTCCAATAAGTGCAGCGTCACGCCCCGGTACATGGCCCCGGTATCAATGTAGGCGTAGCCCAGCTCGGCAGCCACGGCCTTGGCCGTCGTGCTTTTGCCGCAGGAAGAATAGCCGTCGATGGCAATGACGATTTTTCGCATGACAGGTTCGCTGCTGGGCTCAGACTGACGGAAAGGACTCACTAAATCCAGGATTTACGGCCCGGCTTGGCGGCCAGACGCTCGGGTACACCCGCGAAAAACGTGGCTACCGACTGGGCCAGGCCCTTGGTCAGTTGCTCGCTTACGCGGTAAAATGGATTGAAAAAGCTGGTGCCGTTGAGGCCCACGCCGGTGCTGCCATCGGGGCCCTTGGCCCACTCACCGCCGTACTCCGTCACGAGGCACTGGCCCAAGAAGCAGCCCAGAGCTGTAATTACGCCCTGGCGGTCGGCTTCTTTCACCGTAGTGCGCTGCGCTTCGATGAACTCGGCCAGACGCTGCACGGCGGCAGCATCATACTGGTTGACGTGCAGCGTCTGGCGCACGGCTTCGGCGGCGGCTACCAGCGCGGCAACGGGATTTTGGTCGGGCATGAACAGAGCGTTAGTGACTTTCGCAGGGACAGGGAATCTTGCCGAACTTGGCTTTCCGCTTGATGGAGGCCGTTTTTTTCTGCTGCGGCGAGCGGGTAGCACAGCCCGCCGTCAGCAGGCCTGAGCCCCCGAGCAGGGCGGCCAGTAGCAAAGTCACAATCTTTCTCACGGCGCGGATTTTCGGCAAATATACGGTTCTTTACCCGTTAGCCGCCCGGCGACCGTACTTTTCACCGTGCTTCCCTCCTGCCCTATGCCCGCCGATTTTTCGCTTCAGGCCAACGTTATCAACCTCTTTCAGAACACGATAACCCCAGCCACCCTTCATATTGCCGCCGGCCGTATCCAGCGCATTGAACCTACCGGTGCTTCGGCTCCCGACCCCACGCTCCCCTACGCCCTGCCCGGTTTTGTGGATGCCCATGTGCACGTGGAAAGCTCTTTGCTGGTGCCCTCCGAGTTTGCCCGTCTGGCCGTGGTGCACGGCACCGTCGCTACCGTTTCCGACCCCCACGAAATTGGCAACGTACTGGGTGTGGCCGGGGTAAAGTACATGCTGCAGAACGGGGCGCAGGTGCCGTTTAAGTTCTGCTTCGGCGCGCCATCCTGCGTACCCGCTACGCCTTTTGAAACCGCCGGGGCTGAAATCACCGCCCAGGACATCGAGCATCTGTTTCAGGAGCACCCTGAAATCGGCTACCTGGCCGAAATGATGAACTGGCCGGGCGTGCTGAACCGCGACGAGCAGGTGATGGAGAAAATCCGGCTGGCCCAGCAGCACGGCCGCCCCGTGGATGGCCACGCCCCCGGCCTGCGGGGCGAGGACGCGGCCCGTTACGCCTCGGCCGGCATCAGCACCGACCACGAGTGTTTCACGGCCGAAGAAGCGCTTGATAAGCTGGCCGTGGGGATGAAGGTGCTAATCCGAGAAGGCTCGGCGGCCCGCAACTTCGAAGCTCTCATCGACCTGCTGCCGGAGCACTACGAGAACCTGATGTTCTGCTCCGACGACAAGCACCCCGACACTTTGTTGCTGGGCCACATTAACCAACTGGTACAGCGGGCCGTGGCGCGGGGCCAGGAAGTGCTGAAAGTGCTGCGCGTGGCCTGCCGCAACCCCGTGGAGCATTACAACCTGCCCGTGGGCCTGCTCCGCGAGGACGACCCGGCTGACTTTATCGTGGTGGACAACCTGACTGATTTCCCGGTGCGCCAGACATACCTCAACGGGGAGTTGGTAGCCGAAAACGG
Source organism: Hymenobacter swuensis DY53 (assembly GCF_000576555.1). NCBI lineage: Bacteria > Pseudomonadati > Bacteroidota > Cytophagia > Cytophagales > Hymenobacteraceae > Hymenobacter > Hymenobacter swuensis. The sequence goes on along the minus strand of NZ_CP007145.1, from coordinate 724,499 downwards.
CCGAACCCTGATTCCGGCCGTGCCGGTGGCCGTGGTCAATAACTTCGACACCAACCCCACCGCCCCAACCGATTTCGCGCTGCCCGCCCCACAGGCGGCGGCCACCGTGCGCGTTATCGAGTGCTTCGACGGCCAGCTCATCACGGCCCGCCACGACCTGCCTGCCCGCGTGGAAAACGGCCTCGTCCTGCCCGACATAGCGCAGGACGTACTCAAGCTAACGGTGGTGAACCGCTACCATGCTGCCCCGCCGGCCGTGGCTTTCATCCAGGGCTTCGGGTTGCAAGGCGGTGCCCTGGCCAGCAGCGTCGGCCACGATTCGCACAACATTACTGCCGTTGGCTGCGACGATGCCAGCCTAGCGCGCGCCGTAAACCTAGTCATTGCGGCCCGGGGCGGTTTGGCCGTCGTTACGGCTGATGGGCGGGAATTGGTGCTTCCCCTGCCCGTGGCCGGCCTCATGTCGGACCAGGAAGGCTACCACGTAGCTGAAGCCTACGCCGCCGTAGATGCGTTGGCAAAGGAGCTGGGCTCCCCGCTCCAGGCTCCGTTTATGACGCTTTCCTTTATGGCCCTGCTCGTCATCCCCAGCCTCAAGCTCAGCGACAAAGGTCTGTTCGACGGCGAAGCCTTCCGCTTCGTGGAAAACGTGGTGTAAAATGGAGAAGCGAGACTAGAGAAGTGAGAGGAGAGACTTTCGTTCTGGCAATGTGCCATTGAACGAAAGTCTCTCCTCTCACTTCTACTAGTCTCGCTTCTATTACTTAAAACCGCTTTTTGAGTAGTTTCTCCATCTTTTCCTCGGTCAGGGGCTTAGCCAGATACTCTACGCCTTCGTTACTGGGCCACGCGGGCGGTGTCAGCGGCGTGCATGGAGGTGGTGAGTACGGCCATAACAGTTTGCTCCCGCACTGAATCAGGCAGGGCACTGTAGAGCTTTAGAAACTCGAAGCCATCCATGCCTGGCATTTTCAGGTCTACAAATACCAGGTCGGGCGCGTCCTCGGCCGGCACTTCGCCTTTGGAGCCGCCCCAGATCTGCTGGTAGGCCTGTTCGGCTTTGGAGAAAGTGTGTACCTGATCGGCCACTTCCAGCCGGCTCAGCAGCCGGTTATTCAGGAAGCTGGTCGTTTCGTTATCGTCTACCAGCACGACGTTCCGCAGCTTTCGGGCCATAATTGGGGTGTATTGATGAAGTAAGACAAGCAGCTGCGGCCTCGGGCTTATAACCAGCCCTGCGCCCGCATCCAGTCGTCGTTATAGATTTTCCCCAGGTAGCGCGTACCGTGGTCAGGCAAAATGATGACCATCGTGTCGCCTTCCTGCAGGTATTCTTTAGCATATTCCAAGGCCCCATGCACTGCCGAGCCGCACGACCAGCCTACGAACAGGCCTTCTTCTTTGGCTAAGCGACGCGTCATGACGGCAGCGTCCTGATCGGTTACTTTAATGAACAGGTCAATCAAGTCGAAGTTAACATTCTTGGGCAGAATATCTTCCCCAATGCCTTCCGTCTTATAAGGATAGATTTCGTTCTCATCGAAAATCCCCGTCTCCTTGTATTTCTTGAACACCGAGCCGTACGTATCGAGGCCCACCGTTACCACGGCCGGGTTCTGCTCCTTCAGGTACTTGGCCGTGCCGCAGATGGTGCCGCCGGTTCCTACGCCACAGGCCAGGTGCGTGATGGTGCCTTCCGTCTGCTTCCAGATTTCGGGGCCGGTGCTTTCGTAGTGCGCCGCCGTGTTCGACATGTTGTCGTACTGGTTGGGGTAGAACGAGTTGGGCGTTTCCTCGCTCAGGCGCTTGGCCACCGAGTAGTAAGAGCGCGGGTCTTCGGGGGCCACATCTACGGGGCAGACCACCACCTGCGCACCCACGGCCCGCAGAATGTCCTGCTTTTCCTTGCTCTGCTTGTCGCTCATCACGAAGATGCAGCTGTAGCCTTTGGCAATGGCGGCCAGGGCCAGGCCCATGCCGGTGTTGCCGCTGGTGCCCTCGATGATGGTGCCGCCGGGCTTGAGCAGACCAGCTTTTTCGGCGTCTTCCACCATTTTCACGGCCATGCGGTCTTTCACCGAGTTGCCGGGGTTGAAGTATTCTACCTTGGCCAGCACGGTGCCTTTGATGCCGTCGGCGACGCGGTTGAGTTTCACCAGCGGCGTATTGCCGATGGCCTCAACGATGTTATTAAAGTACATGGGTGAGAAGGGTAAGCGGTTTTGAGAGAGAGGGCCGCAAAGGTACGGATTTCGGGTGGGAGCGGCAGGGTGCCGCCCGCAGTAAGTGACACCAACAGCCCCGCGCCGCTCAGATACCGTGTTTCCGCGGGAATGACAAACAATGCTTCGCCCAACAGGCAAAAAAGCCTACTTTTGCGCACCGTCGGTTTTGCCCGGCGGCCTAGTACCCCACCCTCAACCCGCATCTTCCGCTAACCCCACTTCTATGAGTGTTCTGGTAAACAAGAATTCCAAAGTGATTGTGCAGGGCTTCACCGGCTCCGAAGGCTCGTTTCACGCCCAACAGATGATTGAGTACGGCACCAACGTGGTGGGTGGCGTAACGCCTGGCAAAGGCGGTTCGCAGCACCTGGAGCGTCCCGTGTTCAACACCGTGGCCGAGGCCGTAGCCGAAACCGGCGCCGATACCAGCATCATCTTCGTGCCGCCGGCTTTCGCCGCCGACGCCATCATGGAAGCTGCCGACGCGGGCATTAAAGTTATCGTAACCATCACCGAAGGCATTCCAACCAAGGATATGATTGCGGTGAAGGAATACCTGAAGGGCCGCGAGGGTCTGCGCATGATTGGGCCGAACTGCCCCGGCGTGATGACCGCCGGCGAGTGCAAAGTGGGCATCATGCCCGGCTTCATCTTCCAGAAAGGCCGCGTGGGCATCGTGTCGAAATCGGGCACGCTGACCTACGAGGCCGTTGACCAGCTCACCAAAGCCGGCCTGGGCCAGACCACGGCTATCGGCATCGGCGGTGACCCCATCATCGGGACCACCACCAAGGAAGCCGTAGAACTGCTCATGAACGACCCCGAAACCGAGGGCATCGTGATGATTGGCGAAATTGGCGGCGGCATGGAAGCCGAAGCTGCTCGCTGGATCAAGGAAACCGGCAACAAGAAGCCCGTGGTAGGCTTCATCGCCGGCCAGACCGCACCTCCCGGCCGCCGCATGGGCCACGCCGGTGCCATCGTAGGTGGTGCCGACGATACGGCTGCCGCTAAAATGGCCATCATGCGCGAGTGCGGTATCCACGTGGTGGATTCGCCCGCTGAAATCGGTGACACCATGCTACGCGTACTGGGCGCGAAGTAATCTTCGCCTGCCTGTTTGCCTGACCGGCCGCTTCTGCTACGCAGAGGCGGCCGGTTTTTTTGCGCCGGATCGTATCTTATTCGATATACGCTATATACTTGTGCCCTCGGCCTGGCAGCGGCCCGCCGGGTTATCCGACTACTTTCTTATGTTTTTGCTATTATCCTCCTCGCTTCTGCTGCTTACCGCATCCCCCGACACTGCCCGCCTGCGCCAGCACCTGCCGGAAGTAAACGTGCATGCTCAGCCCCGCCTGCTGACGCTAAGTCCGCCCGGCGAAACCAGAGGCCTGCGCACCGCTTTTGGGCGGGAACTGACGCCTGGGCGCGCCGTAGCCGTGTGGCACGGGCCGCCCGATACAGCGCGGGTGTACGTGGTGCGGGCCGTACGGCTGCGGCTGGGTGCGCGCATGCCTGAAACGGTGCAGGACCTGCCCAAACACCGTCGCAACCTGCCCGAAGGCCGTCTGCAGCTCTGGCTTAGTCCGGGAACCCTTACTGCCGGCCCCGAAACCGCCCGGAATCTGCTGACGCAGCCGCTGCTGCTCACGGCCGAAACAGCAGTGGAGAAAAAGGGCTGGCTCCGGTTTGATGTTTCAAGCCAGCGGCTGCTCCTGCCCCGGGCCGGCGTATTTGTGGTAGCCGCTGGCCTACCTACCATCCCAGAGGAAACCTTCGTGCGCCACCGGATTCTGGCCGCCACGTACGACGGCAAAACGCCTCCGCAGGACCTGGATTTTCGGAAAATACAACCCGGCACGAGTACCCGCTCCTATGGCTACGAGGAGCTGCGCCGCCCCGATGGTAGCACACGGCTGGTAGCAACAACAACTTTCCCGACCCTGGCTTACCGGCTGGTGAATACGGCAGCGGATTGTCATTCCTGGCTGCTGGTCGGCCGGCGGGGCCAGCCCCCGAGTTGGCAGTCGGTACCGCAGGACCTGGCCCCGATGCGCCGGGCACTGCCCCGGGAATCGGTGAGCGACTACAATTATGAGCTGGAACTGGAAGTGGAAGAATTATGAACCTGCATTTACCTCTGCTGCTGCTATTGCTCAGCCCCGTTATTGCCCACGCCCAACTGACAATCACCGACTCAGCCCGCACTATTGCCTTGCCAGAAGTAGCGGTACGGGGGCATGTAGCAAGGTCGGTGACGGGTACGTTTCACGGCAGCTACATCCGGGGTACGCGCCCCCTGGTGCCTCAGCAGCGCTGCGTTGTGTGGCTGCCGGCTCCCGATTCCGGCCAGACATACACTTTGGCTTCGCTGGTGATACCGTTGCACTGTCGCTTTACGGCGGGGCGTTTACAGGTGAGCCTCCACCAACGGGGAGCGGGAGCGGAAATGCTGGGGCCGGAACTGCTGAAACAGCCTTTTTTGTTTGCGCCACCTGATTCTATCCCCAAGCGCCGGACGCAGTTGCGGCTCGACTTGCGCAATCAGCGCATACAGTTGCCTGCAGCCGGGATATATGTGGTATTGGAGAGCCTGCCGACAGTTGCGGATGAAGTGTTTATCCGGCGTGATTACATCCAACGACGCAAAACCAAGAAGGACGGTTCAGCCGTAGTGCAGCCGTACATTCTTACCCAGCGCGGCACTGACACTACTACCATCTGGACCCCTACCGATGCATTTCCGAAGCTGCGCCAGAGTCCGGCGGGCTACGTTTCGAATACCTGGATGCGCTGGGCACCACATCTGCCCTATAAGCGGGAAGGCCTGCAGACGTTCCGGGGTAAATCGGTGCAGGCGTTTGATACGGTGGTCATGTTGGAACTGGAGCCGATTGAATGAAACAGCAACGCTACGAGGAGTTAGCGTTTCTTTGGCCGCATAGCGGGCTGCCAACCGATACCGATACTCAGCAGCGGCGTGGGCACCCCGGCAACCTCCCAACGGGCATCGGCCACCCTATCTGGAATGGCTAAGGAGCGGGCGGAGTTGCGCAGAGAGCTAATGGATAAGCCGAGCGTGCTCTGGGCAAACCACTGCTCACTCCCAAACAACCATTGCCGCCGAAACAGCATGATTTCATGCCGGAAGGACCCGAAGTCGGCCAGCCCCACCGCATCCTGGCTAACCTGGTAGAACTCCACGTACGCCAGCCGGTACGTCAGGCCCAGCCAGCTGTTGGGTAGTTCCCAGGCCGCCCCAACCTGCCCGAACAGCTTACTGGTACGCCCCTGCACGTCGTCGCAGCCCCAGAGGCAGGTGCGCCGGCGCGTGACGCCCAGGCCGCCCCCACCGATGACCGTCAGCAGCCCATTGGTTCCGAACTCCCGGTAGCCGCCAATACCGAACTCGGCCTGACGGGTGCGCAGGTACGTATCACCGCCCGTTTTTACTCCTACCGTTCCGGCCCCGGTCAGCAGCATGTGCGGAGCCGGCGAATACGCTCCCACCGCTTCCAGCCGCCCCGAAAGCTGCATACTGGCGTGAATTTCAGCTTGTCCAACCTCCGTCAGCAACGGCATGGTTGGCTGCACGGGAGCATAAACGGTGCAGCCTCCCAAAATCAGGCCGATGACAGGCAGCAGATACGAATACCACATATAGCACAAAGGATACTTTCAGCAAGAGTACTCATCCGGCAGCAAGCCGCAAAATCATTTCTGCACCAGATCCGGGTTTTCTGCTTTACAGCCTGCTTTCCGCAGAACCGGGAAGCAGGCTGTAAAGCAGAAAACCCGGATCTGGTGCAGACTTTCACTGTATTTTACAGTTCTGTTGCCTCCATGTAGCGGCGTTTTCAGGTGGCGGTTTAGCATACTTGGCAGAGCACTCTGCTTACCTTGTTGCTAGTTATTTACGCCCGGTTATTCAGTCTAAAAATCCGCTGAATGAGGCGTTCTGCCGTTTTATACAGGCCATTGACTAGCTCGATTCCGCCGTTGGTCTAAAGAATAAACCGCGAAGGAAAAATTCCCGCAGCTGAACCGATAACTTTGGAAGTACAGGGACTCCCTCACCCTGCTCCCACTGCTACCAGATGAGAAAAACCATACTCTGGATTCTTCTACTAGGAATAGTTTGTCAACGCCCGGCAACCACTTATGCCCAAATAGGTAGCCCCATGCCGCCGGCCTGCTCCACTACCCAGGCCACACCCAAATGGACGGCTGTTCTAACGGCGCACCCCGATGACTGGCAGTTGTTTATGGGGGCTGCCGTGTGCGAGGAAGTACGCCACACGCGCCGCAAAACAGTTTTCATCTGTCTGACGGGAGGACAGGCCAATGAGCCGGCTGATGCCTACTGGCAAAGCCGCGAAGCAGGTCACCGGGCATCCGTACGGCAAGCTGCTGACTTGGCTACCCCGGCCGCCAGCATTGTTCCGGCTGTTACCCGCTTGGTTATCAATGGACATAGCCTTGATGTGTACCGCTATCAGAATACGGTAGCCTACTATCTGCACCTGCCGGATGGTGGAGTACATGGCCGGGGGCTGGCGCGCGGTAATTTCCAGAGTCTGCAGCAACTGCGGGATTACGGCCGCCCGCTTACTCCGCTGAACGGCGGCGCGCCTTACGTTTCGTGGAATGATCTGAGCCAGACGATTCGCGGCCTGCTGATGCGTGAGGCCATCAAAGGCCAGCTCACCCTACACATTCCGCAGGCAGAGGCGCGGTGTAACCCCGGCGACCATTCCGACCATTACTTGGCCGGCGCATTAGCCCAGCATGCTATGCAGCAGCAGGAATGCCGGTTTTTTAAGTACGTGGGCTACGATGTAAGCCGCCGGCCCGTCAATCTGACGGCCAGTCAGCAGAACAATCAGCGTCAAGTGTATAAGGCCTACTGCCAGACGATGACCGATCAGCGCCAGGGCGACCCCTGGGATGCGAAGCATCTGGCTTTTATTGGACATCAGTACGTGCAGGTAAAACACCAGACCGGCCAGGTGCTGCAGCCCGAACGGCCCGTTGTTGCCTCTTCCATCTCCGATGAGGAAGTGGCGAAAGATGAGGACGCGCTCCTGGATGAAAAGCTGAATCTGTTGCCCAACTATCCGAATCCTTTTGCTCAATCCAGTTTACTGGTGTATCAGCTACCCCTACCAGCCGCCGTGTGGCTGCGGGTGCTGGATATGCAGGGTCGCGAAATTCTGCTGCTGCAAAATGGCACTACCCAGCCAGCTGGCCAGCATGAGGTCTGGCTGGACGTCCAACGCTTTCCGGCGGCCGGTACCTATGTAACTGAGTTGCGGGTTGGCCACCACAGGCGGCTGCGCACCGTGTCAGTAGTGCGGTAGTTGCCGCCCGAATAATCTGTTCATCATTTCTTCGGCGTGAGCTTCTCTTCACGCTCCGCACTTCCAGTATGCGTACTTCATTCGCGGCGGTTTGGCGCTGGCGGCCCTCCCATAACCTTTTGCTGGCCCTGGCCCTGCTGTTTCAAGCCCTGCTGGTTATGCGGGCTTTTGGGCAATTGGTGCTGCAGCCGGGCCAGCATCTGCTGGTCACCACACAGGACGGAGCCAAAAACTACTTCACCTTTCAGGCCTACATTCAGCAGCCCTGGCAGAACGGTTTGGGCTGGTTTGGCCTGATGAATTACCCGTTCGGAGACTATGTCTTCTATACCGATAACACCCCTTTGCTGGCCATTCCGGTTCGGCTCTGGTCACATTATATCTTCGACCTCACGCCCTACGCGCTGGATGTGTACCACTGGCTGCTGCTGCTGGGCTTCTTCGTAAGTACGGCGCTACTGGTAGCCATTCTACGCCGCCTGGTGCAGCATTGGGGGCTGGTGCTCATTTTTGCCGTGGTTTTGCCCTGGCTGAATCCACAAACCAGCCGCCTGCTGGTGGGCCATTTTAACCTGTCGTACAGCTGGGTGGTACTACTGGCCATCTGGGGCCTGCTGGGTCTCTACGAGCGGGCGCAGACTGGCCGGCCTATCTGGCGGTGGGTGCTGGGGCTGTTACTGGGCTTTATTGCGGCCGGCCTGGCTCACCTGTACTACCTGCCTTTGCTGGCGCTTACCACGGCCGGTTTTTTTGCGTGGTGGCTGCTCCCGCGCCAGCAATGGCGGTCCTGGTCGCTCAGCGGAGCCGGGTTGCTGCTTACGTTGGTACCGTTTGCCGTATGCTTTCTGGCAATTCGCCTTTCCGATGGCTATTACGCGTTGCGCAGCATGGAGGCAACGGGCTTCAATTTTGCACCCTGGAAGCTCCAGCTTTCCGCCCTAATCCGGACGAACAGCTATGAAACCGTGCATTTCTGGCTGGCACCCCGGGAGCAACCAACCTACGAATCGGTGGCATACCTGGGGGCGTTTGCCCTGTTCGGACTGACGTTTTTTGCCGGGGCCTGCGTAGTACGCAGGCCAGCCGTTCAACGCTTTCAGGCGGCTTGGCGGGCAACGCCCGAGCGGGCTTTCCTGGGCGTGCTCTTGGGCGCGGCCCTGGTTGGGCTGGCGGTGTCAATCGGAACTGAATATAGTGTAGCGGACGGCCAGTATACTTTTCAGAACTACTTCAGCGCATTTTACTACCTGCAGAAGCTGACTGCTGCCGTTACCCATTTTCGGGCGGTGGCGCGATTCAGTTGGCCGTTCTTCTGGGCCGTTAACCTGCTCGTGTTGGCAAGCCTCGATTTCTGGCTGCGCTTCAGCCGCTGGCCCGGACGCTGGGCCGTGATGGTGGCACTGGTAGCACTGGCCTTGCTCGATACCCGCGACACGGTGAAGCACTACCGCAAATCATTACTGCCCGATGTACTCACCAACGAAAAGGAGTTTCCGGAGCTGCAGCCACTGTTGCAGCAGCTACACCCCGAGCAGTATCAGGCCATTTTGCCGGTACCGTTTTTCCACGTAGGCAGCGAGGATATGGCCCTGACCGTGGATGATGACAATGCGCATTCCCTCCACGCTTACCAGCTGGCCCTGCACACCAACCTACCCCTGATGGCCAGCAAGCTTTCCCGCACGCCGCAGGCGCATATTCAGCAGCTTCGCAGCATCTTCAGCCCCCAGGGCCCGACTCCAAAGCTGCGCCAGCAGCTTCGCGCGGCAGGCAAGCCAATTCTGGTGTTATTCGACCAGAGCTATTATGATGGAACCAACCTGTTAAGCAGGCAGCAAACCAACCCCCAGGCCCGGCAGCTCATTGAGGCCGGGGCCGCCCTGCCCGCTCAGCAACAGCTCACCCTCGTAGCCGAAACCGGCAACCTGCGGTTATACCGCTGGGACGTACGCTAGCAATCCGTCGCCTCTTTTTCTTACTTCCCCCCCTGTTGCCCACCCACGTTCACCACCAGCCCGAACTGAAACACAGAGTTGGCGGCTTTCAGAAACTTGCGGTGCCGCAGCCCGAAGTTGCTGCCGCTGATAAGCTGAAAATCCAGCGGACCAACCAGATTGATGCGGGTGTAGGTGATGGGCTCCAGGAATACATTGTCTTCGGGTGCCTGGGCCTGGCCGTCGAGACGGAAATTGGTGAGCGTGACGTAACTGGCGCGCAGGGCCGTGCCGTAGGTCACGGGCCAGTCGCGGCCCAGTACGTGGTAGGTTTTCTTGTCCTTGGAGGTATAGTTGACCTGCACGAAGTATTTATCGAGGCTGCCTTCGAGGGTGCGGGTGATGCCTTCGGCCGGCGTACGCTCCACCCGCTTGGTGCGGCCCAGGCCGTAGCCTCCGTACACTTCCAGCACGCGGGAGTCGCGCAGACGGGTGTAGTATCCCAGGCCCAGTTCGCCGAAGTCATGGTCCTCGGCCCGCTTCTTTTTATCGGTGTGCAGAAACGAAGCCGAGCCCATTACCCCCAGGTGGTCGGTGACGGCGTAGGCGCCCTGCACGGCGGTGTTCTGGCTGAAGTTGGTATGAATACCCCCGCTCCACTCACCCTTCTGCGTGAGCAGCGGCACCTGGGGCGGCGGCGGAAAGTATAACGATGAACAGCCCGCCAGCAGCGGCAGAAACAGCAGAAACGCAACGCGACGAAGCAGGTACAGCATAGGCAGCGGAAGGTAGGGAGTTGGCCTCAGAACGTCGGCAGCCGGGTTTCGTTGTGCAGCGGCCAATCGGGCCAGTATTAGCCCGACGGTTCCGGATGAATTCCCGTATAGCCGGTGCGGCTTACTGTCCGGCTGCCTGATTTACCCATCGTATGCCCCGTCCTACTCGTTTTGATGTCCTCATTATCGGCTCCGGCCAGGCGGGCAACCCCTTGGCCACGGCGTTGGCCAAAGCTGGCCGCAAGGTAGCCGTCATCGAAAAATACCTGCTGGGTGGCTCCTGCATTAACTACGGCTGCTCGCCGGTAAAAGCTCTGCTGTCTTCGGCTGAGCGAGTCCACCAGGTTGCCACCGCCGCCGACTACGGCGTCAAAGCCAGCGCGCCGAAACCAGATTTTCGCGCCATTGTGGCACGTAAGGATGCCATCATCCAGCAAAAACGTGACGGGGTGCGTGACAATCTCACCCAAGAGCAGAGTGGCATTACTGTGTTTATGGGCCATGCCCGCTTCCGCAGTGCGCGTGTGTTGCACGTGCAGCTGAATACCGGGGGCGAGCAGGAGCTGACGGCCCCGCTCATCTTCATCAATACCGGCACCCGGGCTGCCGTACCGCCCATCGAGGGCCTGACCGAAAGCGGCTTCCTCACCAACGTGGATATTCTCGACCTCAAGCAGCTACCCGAACACCTGCTGATTCTGGGCGGCGGCTACATCGGGCTGGAGTTCGGGCAGATGTTTCGCCGCTTCGGCAGCCGCGTCACCATCATCGACGCCGCCAAGAACCTGCTGGAGCGCGAAGACGACGACGTATGCCAGGCCATGCGTGCGCAGCTGGAAGCCGACGGCGTGGAGTTTGTGCTGGAAGCCGAGGTGCGCCGCGTGTCGCGCAACGCCGACGGCGAGTACACCCTCACGGCCGGCACGTCTGCCGGAGAGCGACGCCTGCGCGGCTCCCACCTGCTGGTGGCTGTGGGCCGGGAGCCCAACACCGACGACCTGGGCCTGGAAACCACCGGCGTAGAAACCGACGAGAAAGGCTACGTGCTAGTCAATGAGCGGCTGCAGACCAATGTGCGCGGTATCTACGCCCTCGGTGATGTGCATCCCGGCCCCCAGTTCACCCATCTGGCCTACGACGACTACCGCGTGGTGCGCGACAATATTCTGCACCGCAAGCGCCGTTCAGCCAAAGCCCGTCCGCTGCCCTACGTGGTGTTCACCCAGCCCCAGCTGGGCCGCATCGGGCTCAGCGAAAAGCAGGCCCGCCACGAAAAACTGGAGTACCGCGTGGCCACCATGCCGGTGCGCGTAGTGGGCCGGGCCCAGGAAACGGGCTTCACCACCGGTTTCATGAAGGTACTGGTAGACGAAAAAAGCCACATCATCGGGGCCACCATCTTCTGCGAGCAGGGCGGCGAAATCATGTCAATGATTCAGCTGGCCATGGCCGGCGGCCTCACCTGCGACGATCTACAGAATACCGTGTTTGCCCACCCAACATGGGCTGAAGCGCTGAATAATCTGTTTGCCAAGCTGGTGAAGGCGGCATAGGAAAGCTACTCCTTGAACCGATGCGGGTAAATTACGAAACCGAAAGAGGTAAAGGCGGGCTCCATCTTCATGGCATATATAGCCTTGTCGGGTGAATGCGTGCGCCCTCCGGCGGCCATTGAAAGACTGAGCACTACCTGTCCTTGCAGCCAGGGCAGCACATCAGCCCCACCCAACCGCAGAAAGACTGACGGCTCCAGGCGAGACATCCGGTGCAATGGCACTGGCTGACCCCGATCCGTGAAGTTGGCAAACCGTACCTGCGAAAAGCGGCAACTTGCTCCAACAGTTGTCCACCGGGACTGGTGGCTGACGTAAGCTTCTACGTGGGGCTTGCGAAAGCTATAACGGTACAGGCGCAACGGAACAGAATCCGGCAAGGCTTTCTGGAAGTCATCATAATACCGTGCGCCGCCCTTACCCAAGCCATAACCCATCATGGCTCCTAGCAGCCAGCCATCGCCCAAACGACGGTACGTACCTATGCTAGATTCCAGTTGCCGGATGCGGTAGTACAGGGAATCAGTGCCATTGGTTTTCAGGCCCCCAGCTGCTCTTACCACCACATATTTCAGTGGTGAGTACGCAGCTGAGCCCTCTACTCGGCCGCTGAAGTAGCCGCTGGCCACTACCTCGGCTTCGCCCTTGATATGAATTAGCGGGGCACTGGGTTGTAATGGGGCATACAAGGAGCAGCCTGTTAGTATCACCATCACACTGCCTGATACAGTTATAGAGCGTATGAATCGATCCATAAATTCTCCTTGTTAGTAGTACTCACTAAACCAGAGTTGCCAAGCAGCGCAAACGTTGCAGCCCTAATAGCAAAACCGCCCCCGCAGCCAAAGCTACGGGGGCGGTTTTACGTTGAGGAAGTATCGTACTACTTGGCGTAGGCCACGGCGCGCATTTCGCGGATAACGGTGATTTTGATCTGGCCGGGATACTGCATCTCCTTCTCGATTTTCTGCGAGATTTCGTAGCTCAACTCCTGGGCTCGCTCATCGGTTACGTTCTCGGCGTCTACCATCACGCGCAGCTCGCGGCCGGCCTGGATGGCGAAGCACTGGTTGACGCCCTTGAAGCCGTTGGCGGTTTCTTCCAGCTGCTTGAGACGCTTGATATAGCTCTCCATCATCTCGCGGCGGGCACCGGGACGCGAGCCAGAAATGGCGTCGCAGGCCTGCACCAGGGGCGAAATCATGGCCGTCATTTCCATCTCGTCGTGGTGGGCACCGATGGCGTTGACCACGTCGGGGTGCTCCTTGTACTTCTTGGCCATCTCCATACCCAGGATGGCGTGGGGTAGCTCGGGCTCCTCGGTGCTTACTTTCCCGATGTCGTGGAGCAGGCCAGCTCGCTTGGCTTTTTTCACGTCAAGTCCCATTTCAGCGGCCATGGTGGCGCAGAGGTTAGCCACTTCGCGGCTATGCTGGAGCAGGTTTTGACCGTATGAGCTGCGGAAGCGCATACGGCCCACCATCTTGATCAGCTCGGGGTGCAGGCCGTGAATGCCCAGGTCGATGATGGTTTTCTCCCCGATTTCCACGATTTCCTCATCGATGTTCTTGCGGGTTTTGGCCACAATCTCCTCGATGCGGGCCGGGTGAATCCGGCCGTCCTTCACCAGCAGGTGCAGGCTCAGGCGGGCCACCTCGCGGCGCACGGGGTCAAAGCCTGAAATGATGATGGCCTCGGGCGTATCATCCACGATGATTTCGACGCCGGTAGCGGCTTCCAGGGCCCGGATGTTGCGACCCTCGCGGCCGATGATCTTGCCCTTCACGTCGTCCGACTCGATGTTGAAAATGCTCACGCAGTTTTCAATGGCGTGCTCGGCGGCGGTGCGCTGAATGGTTTCCAGCACTACTTTCTTGGCGTCCTTAGTGGCCGTGAGCTTGGCCTGGGCCACCACGTCCTTGATGTAGGAGCTGGCCTGGATCTGGGCTTCGTTCTTGAGGCTTTCCACCAGCTGCTCGCGGGCTTCGGCGGCCGTGAGGCCCGAAATGGTTTCGAGCTGGGTGGTTACCAGCTGGATTTTCTCGCTGAGGCTCTGGCGGGTTTCCTCCAGCTCCTGCTCTACTTCCTGCTCGCGCTGCTCCAGTTTGGCCAACTGATTTTCGAGGGTAGCGCGGCGCTTTTCCTCCTGGGCTTCCAGCTTCTCGCGCTGCTGCTGGGCCTGCAGCTCCACTTTTTCGCGGGTGGCATCCAGGTCTTTTTCCTTACGCTGAATGGTTTCCAGCTGCTTCTGGGTGGTCAGGCTGAGCTGCTTGATGCTCTGCTCCTGCTCCACCACGGCGGCCCGGCGCTCGGTCAACTCCTGATCGAGGGCCTGCTTTTGGCGGCGGCTTTCCTGCTCGAATTCCTGCTTGAGGGTGCGGAATTTATCTTTCGACTGCTGAATCCGCTCGTCGCGGGTGCGGGTGGCCTGGGCTTCGGCCTCGGCCAGCAGCTGCTGGGCGCGGGCTTTGGCGTCGGCTTCATGGTCCTGCCGGGCTTTACCAGCCAGCTGGCGCCCTAGTACCACGCCCACCACAAGGGCAAGCACGGCAGCCAGGACAATATAAAGAGTTTCGGACATGAGCTATAGAGGGGGGTTAAAGGAAGGAAGAAACCCATAGCTCCGTAGAAACGCCAATGCCCGCGCAGGCAGCGGGGCCGATTACCCCGCCCTGCTCGGGCTGCTACTTCGCGTTGCGGCAAGCCGCTCTCGGCTACACCAGCACCATTCCCGACAACAGCGTGTCCAAGCGCGCGAGGCGCTCGGTCAGGGCCGCATCGGTTCCGTCCTTTTCCTTGCTGACCTTGAGGCGGTCAGCCATTGTTGATAATGCAATCATGGCCAGCAGATCCTGCTTATCCTGAATGCCGTACTGTTCCCGAAATTCCTTCAGCCGCTCGTTTAGCAGCCGGCCTGCCAGGCGCAGGCGTTCCTCGTCCTCGGGGCTTACCCGCATAGGGTAATCCCGGTCGGCAACGCGGATTTTGATGGATAAATCGGACATCAGCAGCCAGTGGTCGGTGGGGTTGGGGTGGTGGTGGTTACTCCCTCAAATAGGCAAGGCACTTATCTATTTCTCGGATGTATTCGTTGAGGCGAAGTTTCAGCTCGTTGACATTGGCCGGTTCCCCGGCTATGGTATTGACAAGTTTAGTGATATTCTCCTGATTCTGGAAATCCTTCAGCTGCCGCTCCCGGTCGCGCACGTCGGCCTGCAGCTGCTGAATGGTGGTTTGCGAATCGGCCAGCTCCTCGCGCAACTGCTGATAGGCAGTCACTAAGGTCGTCACCTGCCGCTCCAGGCGGTCGAGTTGCGCAAGCTGCTGGGTGGAGGCCATTTTTTGGTTTTTGGTTATTCGTTTTTGGTTGGTGGTTTTTTATCAGCACGTCATTCCAAGCTTGCCGAGGAATCTCGCGTGCTGATGTTGCAATAGTAACCTAAACGCCAGCACGCGAGATTCCTCGGCAAGCTCGGAATGACATACGGTAGTCTGTGGTCAGCAAGCCAATAACCAAAAACCACCAACCAAAAACCAATTTACCTGCGAATTACAGCGCCGGCCTGCTGCTCGAACTGCTGGATGAGGCGGTTCATCACGGAGTCGATGGCTTGGTCGGTGAGCGTCTGGGTGGGGTCTTGGAGCAGGAAGCTTACGGAGTACGACTTCTTGCCCTGGCCCAGATTCTCGCCCTCGTACACGTCGAACACGTTCACCTGCTGCAGGAGTTTCTTCTCGGTGCGACGGGCAATCTGCTGGAGTTGGTCGAAGGTCACGGTTTTATCAACCACCAACGACAGGTCGCGGCGCACTTCCGGGAACTTGGGTAATTCGCGGGCTACTAGCGCGTTTTTGTACTTGCGCATCAGCCAGTCCCAGTCCAGCTCGGCGTACCACACCGGCTGGCTCACGTCGAGGCGCTTCAGGATGGCCGTTGATACCGCGCCCAGTTGGGCTACCGGCTGGTTTTGGGCCAGCAGCGTGAGGCCGCCGGCTAGGTACGGGTGCTGCACCGGCTGCGAAGTAGGCTGCGGGAAGCCCAGCGAGGCTAGTACCTGCTGCACCGCGCCGGCCAGCTGGTGGAAGCTGCTCTTGTCCGACTTCTGCTGCCAGGTTTCGGCGGCGGTGTTGCCGGTGAGGTAAATGACCAGCTTGTTGTGCTCTTCGTACTGGCCGCCGGCCTTCTGGCGGTAGGCTTTGCCGAACTCGTACAGCTTCAGGTCGCGCTGGCGGCGGTTCACGTTATGGCGGATTACCTCCAGGCCGCTGGGCAGCAGGCTGGGGCGCATCACGTTCAGCTCGGCGCTATTGAAGTTGAGCAGGCGCACCAGTGTTTCATCCGTCTCCCCTTCCTTCTCGAAGTAGAGCGAGTTGGTGATGGAATTGGTAATGATTTCCGAGAAGCCCTGGCCGCTGAGCAGCCGGGCCGTATTCTGGCGGATGATTTCGGGGTCGGGGTTGGGAAACTGGGCCAGGTAAGAAGCCGAGTTATGCGGACGCAAAGCCACATGGTTGTAGCCATAGATGCGCAGGATTTCCTCAATCACATCGGCCTCGCGGGTCACGTCCACTTTATGCGGTGGCACCGACAGCATCCACTCGGCGTGACCGGCTTCGTCGGTCAGCTCTTCCGAGATGAGGATGTCGAGGTCGGTGAGGATCTGGCGGATGCGCTCGGGGGCAATGAACTGGCCCACCAGCTTCTCCACGCGGGGCAGACGCAGGCGCACGGCTGCGTGGCCGATGTGCGCGGGGTACTCGTCTACCACGGGCGCGGCCACGGTGGCGCCAGCCACTTCCTGCAACAGCAAAGCTGCCCGCTTCAATCCCATGAGCACCATATTGGGGTCGGTGCCCCGCTCAAACCGGAAGGAGGCATCGGTTTTGAGCTGGTGGGTCTGGCCGGTTTTGCGCACCACGGCCGGCGCGAAGTAGGCGCTTTCTAGGAACACGCGGGTAGTGGCCTCGTTCACGCCTGAGGTTTTGCCCCCAAACACGCCCGCCAGCGCCATCGGCGTGCCGTGGGCATCGGCAATAACTAAGTCCTCAACGCGCAGAGTGCGCTCGGTACCGTCGAGGGTGGTGAACTTCTCCCCTTCGGCGGCCCGCTTCACGCGTATCTGGTTGCCGCTGATCTGGTCAGCGTCGAAGGCATGTAGGGGCTGGCCCAACTCGTGCAGCACGAAGTTGGTCACATCCACCACGTTATTGATTGGCGAAAGGCCGATGCTGCGCAGGCGGCGCTGCAGCCACTCGGGCGAGGGGCCTACTTGCACGTTTTCAAGCAGCAAACCGGCGTAGCGCGGGGCCGCGGCGGCGTCTTCGATGGTTACGCTGATGGGCGCGGCCGCCGCCGGGGCGTGGAAGTCGCTGATATCGGGCAGGTGGCAGGGATGGCGCAGCAGGGCGCGCAGCTCGCGGGCCACGCCGTAGTGCGAGGCGGCGTCGGCGCGGTTCGGGGTCAGGCCGATTTCGAATACCGAATCAGAACCCAAGCCGAAGTACTCGGCGGCAGGCGTACCGTTGGGCAGGTCGGTGGTCAGGACCATAATGCCGGCGTGCGACTGGCCCAAGCCGATTTCGTCCTCGGCGCAGATCATGCCCTCGGAGGCCAGGCCCCGGATTTTGGACTTCTTGATTTTGAACGGCTCGCCTTCGGAAGGGTGCAGCACGGCCCCGTCGAGGGCCACTACCACGCGCTGGCCGGCGGCTACGTTGGGGGCGCCGCACACAATCTGGCGGATGGTGCCGTCGCCCACGTCCACGGTAGTAACGCTGAGCTTGTCGGCGTCGGGGTGCTTTTCGCGGGTGAGTACGGTGCCCAGCACCACGCCGCGCAGGCCGCCGGGCACACTTTCCAGCTCCTCAATGCCTTCTACCTCCAGCCCGGAGCCGGTGAGCAGCTTGCCAATCTCCTCGGCGGGTTTATCGGTAGGAATGAGCGTGCGGAGCCAGTCGAGGGATATTTTCATCAGTTACGAGTTGCGAGTTGTCAGTTGGTTGCTCGTGGTCAGTTGTCAGGATTGTGTTGGTAACTGGCCGCGAGCAACCAACTGACTACAAAGGTACGGATTCGGCGGGGCGGCGGAAAACGGGCCGAAATAGCCGCGTGTGTCATTCCGAGCGGAGCGAGGAATAACAGTTGTTGGCGGCGTACCGCTACTTGAAGGCTTTTTCCCCGGCCTTGATTTCCACGGTCAGGCGGTTGTCGGCGGGCGGGACGGGACAGGCGAAGCCGTCGGCGTAGGCGCAGTAGGGGTTGTAGGCCTCGTTGAAGTCGAGGATTACTTCCGTGTCGCCGGCGGCGGGCAGGGGTGCGTCGAGGTAGCGGCCGCCGCCGTAGGTGGCAAAGCCGTTGGTGCGGTCGGTGAAGGGCACGAACAGCGTAGTATCTTGGCCGTCGGCTTTCAGGAACAGGGTCAGCTTGTACTCCTGCTTGTTGAACAGGAAGCTGGCCCGGCCCCAGCGCAGGTACTTATCGGCCTTGCCATCGGTGAGGGGCATTTCTACGGTGTCGCGCTGGGAAAACTGCTCCAGCTGGGCGTCGAAGCGGTAGGCTTTATCGGGAACGAAGTACTTGAGGCTGTCGAAGGTCTGGCGCTGCTCGGTGCTCAGGGGCGAGTCTTCGGCCCGACGGAAACCGTTGTCCTTGGCCTCGCGGGCTTTGCGCAACTGGGCGGCGTACTGGTCGCTGCCCAGCACCAAGTCCTGCACGAAGTAGCCGAAGACGAGTAGTAAACCGAGGGCAATGAGTAGTTTGGGATTTAAGCGCATAGCGCAAAAGTAACGTGCAGCTTCTGCTTCCCCTCACAGCATACTTTCATCGGCGAAGCTGTAGTAGCCGTTGTCGGTGTAGATGAGGTGGTCGAGGATGGGCAAATCCAGGAACTGACCGGCTTCCTTGAGCTTGCGGGTGAGAGCAATGTCGGCGGCGGAGGGGTTCTTATTGCCGCTGGGGTGGTTATGCACCAGAATTACGCTGCTGGCCAGTTGCTCCAAAGCTTCCTTGAAGATGAGCTTGGGGTCGGCGACGGTGCCGGCCACGCCGCCGCGGCTGATGCTCACGGTGCGCATTACCACGTTGGCCCGGTTCAGCAGCACCACCCAGAACTCCTCGTGGGGCAAGTCCTGCAGGTAGGGACGTACCACGCGGTAAATGTCGCGGGAGCAGGTGATGGTAGCACGGGCGGGCGCATCGGCCTCTTTGCGGCGGCGGCCCAGCTCCAGGGCCGCCACAATGGTAATGGCTTTGGCTTCCCCTATTCCCTTTTGGCGCATCAGCTCCTTCAGGGAAAAGCGGGCCAGGGCGTTCAGGTCATTCTGAGCGGCGCTGAGTACCAGCTTGGCTACATCCACGGCCGAGAGTTTGGCCGTACCTGAACCCAGCAGAATGGCCAGCAGTTCGGCATCTGATAGGGCGGCGCGGCCCTTCTGCATCAGTTTTTCGCGCGGCCGGTCTTCTTCGGCCCAGCTCTTGATACCGAACGAAGCGGGCGTTTCATAAGGAACGGCTGCCGATTCGGGAGCCTGCACTGGCATATTTTCCGTCAGATTGTCAAACTCTTGCATAGGGCACCGTTGTTGTTAGCTCCGGAATTTAAAGCAAAAACTCCGCAACCACGTCTTTTCCCGTAGCAACCGGCCCCGAACTACTTTACGGCCCGCTGGTTTGTACTTTCTCTATGCGCAACCCCTCATTTCTCGTTTTCTTTTTCGGCTTGATAGCCGTGGCCGAGTGGTATGGCTACCAGGCATTTCGCACCATTTTTCAACATGCTGACTCCAGTACCCGCCGGCTAACGGCCACTCTGTACTGGGGCGTTTCGGTGCTGATTTGGGTCCTCGGATTCTGGGCCATGCGCAACCGCCAGGAACATGCCTCCTTTAAGTCCTACCTGGGTGGGCTACTGCTGGCCATGATTGCGGCCAAAATCGTCATTCTGATTCCACTACTGCTGGAAGACCTCACGCGGCTGGCCCGCTGGGCTTTCCAGAGCGGCACCCGGACCGCCGGCACGCCCAGCGGCGCGGGCATCTCGCGCAGTGAGTTTCTGAGCAAGGCCGCTCTGGTGCTGGGCGCCATTCCGTTCGTGTCGCTGCTATGGGGCATGGCCAAGGGCGGCACCGATTACACCGTGCGCCGCGTGACGCTGCGCTTTCCCAACCTGCCGGCCTCCTTCGATGGGTTTAAGCTGCTTCAGATTTCTGATCTGCACACAGGCTCCTTCCACTCCAAAGAGCCGTTGCAGCGGGCTGTGCAGCTCATCAACGAGCAGCAGGCCGACCAGATTTTCATGACCGGTGACCTAGTGAACAACTACGCCACTGAGGTAGAAGAGCACATCGACACGCTGGCTGGCATCCAATCGAAGCTGCCCATCTACTCCGTGCTCGGCAACCACGACTACGGCGACTACGTGCCTGAATTCAAGGAGGATCGTTCTTTGTGGGAGGCCAACTTAGCGCGGCTGAAGCAGAATCACGCCAAAATTGGCTGGGAGCTGCTGCTGGACGAGGCCCGTACGGTGGAGCGCAACGGCGAGAAGATTGTCATTCTGGGCGTGCAGAACTGGGGGGCCCGGGGATTTACGCAGTACGGCAAGCTGGCCCAGGCTCACGCCGCTGCTGATGCTGCCGCACCCTTCAAAATCCTGCTTTCGCACGACCCTTCGCACTGGGACGGACAGGTACATCAGTATGACGACATTGACCTAATGCTGGCGGGCCATACCCATGGCATGCAGTTCGGTGTGAACCTGTCGTTTCTGAAGTGGAGCCCGGTGCAGTATGCCTACAAGCAGTGGGCCGGTTTGTACCAGCGCGGCAAGCAGTACCTCTACGTGAATGCCGGGCTGGGCTTTATCGGCTACCACGGCCGGGTGGGCTTCCTGCCCGAAATTACCGTGTTTGAGTTGCGCCGGGGGTAAGCCACTAACGTTCTGCATCCTACCTGAGCCCGTTGCGGATTACCGCAGCGGGCTTTTGTTTGCCCCGTCGGTAACCGGCCGCGCTTGCACTCCGTATAGGTCGCATTACATTTTTCCCATCCTCTTCTCTCCCTTTACCTTCTCTCAACGCCATGAAAAAGACCCTGTTAATCCTTTCGGCTGCGGCTGCATTTATGACGGCCTCATGCTCGGAAAATAAAACCGCCGAAACCACTACCTCGGCCGACGGCACAACCACTACCACAACCACTACCACGGCGCAGACGGCCTACACGCCCGAAGCCATTGAGCGCCGCGCCGACCGGATTGCGGCAGATATGGCTGCCAAAATGAAATTCGACGACGCCACCCGTACCAAAATCCGGACGGCGTACGTGACGCGCGGCCAGCGCATTGCTGAACTCCAGACGAAGTATGCCACCGACACCGTAGGTATGGCCGCCGCCATGCAGGGCGTATACACCGACACCGACACGGAGATGAAAACCATTTTCACCGACCCCACGCAGTACTCGGCCTATGAGTCGAGCCGTACAGACTACATGGAAGACCGCTACATGGAGGACGATTCCAACATGGCGACTTCCGATATGAGCAGCGCTGACGCATCGGCTTCCTCGGCTGAGATGGGTGACGGCTCGAAGGTAAAAGTAAAGGCCGACGGCGACGTAAAAATCAAGGACGCCGAAGGCAACAAAATGAAGATGGACGGCGACGACGGCACCGTAAAAATGAAACCGGAAGAAGGCGACAAATCCGTCATCAAGTAAGCTGTTTGGCTGGCCGATCTAATCCGGCCGCGAATTTGCTTACAACCAAAGAGCCCGCACCTGCAACGGTGCGGGCTCTTTTTGTCTCCTTCCGGCGTGGCTGCGTCGATAATGCCGGGGGCCTGATCGGTTTTAATTGGCTTTCTCCGGCCGTGGTGCGTTAGTTTGCTATCTGATGATGCCTTTTCGTTTGCCTATGGGTTTGTTGCGCGCCGGGTGGCTGCTGGTTTTGCTACTGCTGGCCGGAGCCGCCACGGCCCAGCTGCGGGTAACCGGCAGCGTGTCGGATGCCAGCAACCGCCGGCCCATTCCGGGGGCCTCCGTTATTGTGCAGCGCACCCGCCTGGGCACCACTGCCACCGCCGAGGGCGACTTCAGCATCACGGCCAACAATACCGACACGCTCATTTTCCGGGCCGTGGGTTTCAAGGCGCAGCGCCTGCCGCTGGGCGGCACCGGCCTTTCTCAGCTCATCGTGCAGATCAAACTGGTGCAGGACACCGTGCAGCTAGGCGAGGTTCGAATCACGGAAGGCCGCCCCGACCGCGCCGTTATCAACCGGGCTTTGCGCAATATTAAGCGGCCCAGCACGGCTCCTACCAGCGCCGTTAAGCGCCCGCCCGCGCCCAAACCCCTGTTCCCCGTCGATTCGGCCGCGCCCAAGGCTCCAGTTCCCACGCTGGCCAGCCCCGTGAGTTTACTCTATGAGCAGTTCTCGCGCGAGGGCAAGCAGCGCCGCAAAATGGAGGAAATCAACAAAGAAGAAGCCGCCGCCAAAGCCGCCGAGCTGGACCGCCTGAACCGCCGCCGCTACAACAAGAACTTCAAGGACAACCGCGGCTACGAGGTGGAATAATGGTGATTTAGTAAGTCGATCCAGTGAGTTTGCCGTTCAATTTGCAGTAAAAATGCCTGCAGAACGGCAAAATCACCGACTCACTAAATCACTAAATCACCGTATACCGGGGTATGAAGATTGGATATCCTTGCGTAAACGAATCCCTGGACTGCACCACGACCAGCACATTCCGGCTGGCTTCTTATTCTGACGAGCGGGTAGAGTTGGCCGTGGGAAACAACCTGCGCTGCTTGCTGCGAATTCTGGCCTGGAACGTGGAGAGGCAGCTGCTGTTTTTCCGGATTGGCTCGGGGGTGGTGCCGTTTGGCTCCCACCCCATCAACACCTTTCCCTGGCAGACGCGCTTTGCGGCAGAGTTCCGGCAGGTGGGCGACTTCGTGAAAGCCCACGACATGCGCATCTCCTTCCACCCCGACCAGTTTGTGGTGCTGAACTCACCCGATGCCGGTATTGTGGAGCGTAGCGTGCAGGAGCTAGTGTACCAGGGCTCAATGCTGGACCTGATGGGCCTCGACAGCACCCACAAGCTCCAGATTCACGTGGGCGGCCTCTACGGCGACCGGGACCTAGCTATCAGCCGCTTTATTGCCACCTATCGGCAGTTGCCCGAGGCCGTGCGCGCCCGCCTCGTCATCGAAAACGACGACCGGCTATTCAGCCTGCAGGACTGCCTGCGCGTGCATCAGGCCGTGGGCATCCCCATCTTGTTCGACAACTTCCACCACGAGTGCCTCAACCACGGCGAGCCAATGGCCGAAGCCCTGCGCCTGGCTGCCGCCACCTGGCATCCTGCGCGCGATGGGGTGATGATGATGGACTACAGCTCGCAGGCCCACGGTGAGCGGAAAGGCAAGCACACGGCCAGCATGGAGGAAGACCTATTCCGGGCCTTTCTGCCCGAGTTAGGTGACCTAGACGTGGATATCATGCTGGAAATAAAGGACAAGGAAGCCAGCGCCGGCCGGGCCTGCGGTATTCTGCGTGACGTGGGCCGACTGGCGGTGTCGTTGCCTGCAGCACAGTAAAGTTCAACCCCTGGCGCTTCCCTGCCGTACAGCCCTCCGATAAGCCACACCGCTTGTCTTCACTTACTTCTCCCCTTCCGATGATATTCTCTGATCTGCTGAATGCCACTAATCACTCTCTCAGCAACGGCCTGACGGGCATTCCCCTCAGCGGGGCAATGGACAACACCGAAACCTGGCAGCAGCACCTGTTACAAAGCGGCGAGCCGGCTCTGCAGGATATTGGCCGCGAGCTGGGCAACTTACAATCCTTGCTCAGCGCCGGCGACGCGGGCCTCGACGCGCAGGCCATTGGCCGTTCTCTGAGCATGCTGGGCGCGCAAACCGCCGAAATTGTACGCACGGCTCCTGACGAAGTCCGTAGCGGTCTGTCGAGCCTGTCGGATACGCTGCTGAAGGCTGGCGGGCAGTTGGAACAAAGCCGCTAACCCACCTACTCCGCGTCACATAAAAAGGCCGCTCCGTATGATACGGAGCGGCCTTTTTATGTGGTATTATCTTGCGTTACGGACGAATAGTACCGGCCGGAGTGGTGGTCCCGGCGGGAGTGGTACCCATTGGCGTGGTGGAGGTACCGCGTACAGTTCTCACGCGGCGGCCGTTAGTAGTGGTGCGGCTGGGAGCCGTAGTAGGCTGAGTGGCACGGCGCACCCCACCGGGCGTTACCATAGGCGACGTAGTAGGCCGCTGGTCGATGGTGCCGGGTACGGTTTGCGTAGGGTTAGTGGAAGTAGGAGTACGCTGGTCGAGGTTACCAGGATTGGTAGTGGGGTTAGCCGGATTCTGCGGCTGCACGGTGGTCTGATTGAGCGTTCCGCCCCGCTGGGGCTCAGAAGGTGAAATTTGAGCAGTGGCGGCGGTAGCAGTGAATAGCAACGCGGCGGCAGCAAGCAAGGAAAGTTTCATAGTACAGGAGGTCTGGTAGTAAACGGATGCCCCATTATTGGGGCTTCGTATTTGCTTGTACGCGAGCCGTCAACCAGCCGCCGGATAAACCCCAAATCTTGTTTACACGCTGTTGAGCTTGTTTTTTTGACTTTTCACCCCGCCACTGGCAGCGTGAACCGGAAGGTGCTGCCGCTGCCCAGTTCGCTTTCCACCCACAGCTGCCCGCCCTGGCTGCCGATAAACTCGCGGGCAATGCTCAGGCCTAAACCCGAGCCGCCCCGGTAGCCGGTTTTATCGGGAATCTGCACAAAGCGCTGGAAGATCTTTTCCTGGTATTGGGGCGCAATGCCGGGGCCGTGGTCCTGCACCAGCACCTCCACCTGCTGCCCACCCGCAGCCAACGCCGCCCGGATGTGCAGCTGTCCCTGCTCGGGCGAGTAGCGGATGCCGTTGGCCAGCAGGTTCAGCAGCACCCAGGTGGTTTTCTCGATGTCAGCGCGCACGGGGGGCAGCTCGGCGGGCACCTGGATGTCGAGGGTGAGCTGCTTGGGCTGGAGCTGGAGCTGGATGGTATCGGCCGCGAACTGCACGATGTCGCGCACCTGGGTGGGCTGGAAGTTGAGCTGGATGTTGCCCGATTCCAGCCTCGACACGTCAATCAGCTCGCCCACCAGCTTCAGTAGCCGCTGGTTTTCCTGCTTGATGGTGGCCAGAATCCGCTGCTGCTCCTCGTTTACGGAGCCCACTTTGCCATTCTGCAGCAGCTTCAGGCTGAAATTGATGCTGGACAGCGGCGTTTTCAGCTCGTGCGACACGGTAGCCAGGAAGTTCGACTTGGCCTGATCCAGCTTCTTGAACTCCGACACGTTGTGCAGGGTGAGGATAGAGCCCACGAATTCCATCTTATCCAGCGCCTCGTTGAAGCTGATGACGTCGTTCACGGCTACGCGGTAGTACACTTCCTCGCCGTTGCGGGCCAGGGTGAGCACCGGGGCAGCCTCCTGGGGGCGCTGGGCGGCGGGCGTATCGAGGTGGCGCAGCAGTTCCCGGAACAGGTCGTTGTGGCGGGCTACTTCGTCGGCCGGCTGGCCCAGCAGTCCGGCGGCGGGCTGGCCCAGCAGCTCGGCGGCTACGGGGTTCACCAGCAGCACCCGGCGGTGCTCATCCACCAGTAGCAGGCCCTCATCGAGGTTGTTCACGATGCTGGCGGCGCGGTTGCGCTCGGCCATCAGCTGGGCCAGCGTGGAGGTGCGGTAGTCCTGCAGCTGCACCAGCATGCGGTTGAAAGCCCGCGCCACGGTGCCAAACTCGTCGTGGCTTTCCACCGGAATGGAGGACGAATAATCCTGATTAGTGGCGTTTTCGATGCTGGCCGTGAGCTTGCGCAGGCCCCCCACGGCCGCCTCGGGCACGCTCAGTACGAATAGCAGGGAGGTCAGCAGCGCGAAGGTGAGCAACGCCAGCACGTAGCGCTGCTGCTGGGTGGCGGTTCGGTTGGCGGCTTCGTTTTTGCGGGTGAGGGCCTGGGTGTTCAGGTCAATCATGCGGTAGGTGAGCGTGCGGAGCCGGGCGGCGGTAGCGGCCTGGGGCAGCCGCTCGTAGCGGGCCAGCGTGGCGGTGAGGCTGTCTACCACCGCCTGCTCACCCACTTCCGTCACGTTGCCGGCCTCGCGGGTGAGAGCCTCCCGGAAGCTGGACAATGCCACGGGCGGCGCGGTCTGCACGCTGTCGAGGGCGCGCAGCATGCGCTGACCCAGCTCTACGGAGTAGAAATTGTCCTGCAGCACGTTGCGCGCCGTGCGGTCAAGGCGGTTGAGCGAGAACAGGGTAAACGCACTCACGCCCAGCAGCAGCAGCAGCATGGTGACGAAGGCCAGGGTGATTTTGGTTTTGAGGTTCATGGGCGGGCAGTATCAGGGCTAGAAACTAGCTCCCCTCCTTGGAAAGGAGGGGTTGGGGGTGGTTGACAATCGTTGAACATCTATTAAAAAACTAGCTCTAAAACCGTTCTGGGAGAATCAACCACCCCCAACCCCTCCTCATCTGAGGAGGGGAGCTAGTTTCTAGCTTCGCGCTACATCAATAACTCACCAAAAACACGTCCACGTCCAGCGGAGAGCGGGCTACGGCGCGGATGAGGCGGCGCGTGACGCCGGGGCGCAGCAGGCGCTGCCACCAGCTTTTCTCGCTGGTTACGCCGCAAATCAGCAGCGTGACGCCTTTTTCCTGGGCCACGCGCAGGATTTCGGGCACCGCGTCGGTGGCCTTCACGCGCAGAATCTGGCCGCCCAGCTCAGTGGTGAGCTGCAGGTTATTGAGCAGGTGGCGCTGGGTAGCCAGGTTGATGCGGTCGGCCGATTCGCGGGGCGTCTGCACGTAGAGCACGGCCCAGGAGGCGGCCGAGAGGCGGTCGGCGAGGCGGCTGGTTTTGCGGATGATTTCCCGGGCGGCGGGGGCGTTGGCGTTGATGCAGGCCAGCAGCCGGTCCTGGTTGCGGCGCTCGGGGGCCACGGGCGCGGCCCCGCCGCCGTCGGTTTCAATCTGGCGGCTGATGAGGTTGGCGGTTTCGCGCACGGCCAGCTGGCGCAACTGCAGCAGGTTTTCGGCCTGAAAGAAGTTCTGCAAAGCCGTGGGCACCTTGGCCGCGTCGTAGATTTTGCCTTCCTCCAGGCGGGCGCGCAGCTCGCCCACGGTCAGGTCCACGTTCACCACTTCATCGGCCTGCTTCAGCACCTGGTCGGGCACGCGTTCCGTCACGTCGGTGCCGGTGATGCGCAGCACTTGGTCGTGCAGGCTTTCGAGGTGCTGAATATTGACGGCCGTAAGCACCGAAATACCGGCCCGCACCAGCTGCTCCACGTCCTGCCAGCGTTTTTCGTTTTCGGAGCCGGGTACGTTGGTGTGGGCCAGCTCATCCACCACCACCACCGAGGGCCGGCGCTGCAGAATGCCCTGCACGTCCAGCTCCTCCAGCATGCGGCCCTTGTAGAATATGTGCTTGCGCGGCACGGTGGGCAGGTCGCGGAGCTGGGCCACGGTGCCGGGGCGGCCGTGGGTTTCCACGTAGCCCAGCACCACATCCACGCCGTGGGCGCGCAGATCGTGGGCCTCCTGCAGCAGGCGGTAGGTTTTGCCCACGCCGGCGGCCAGCCCCAGGTACACCTTCAGCCGCCCGCGCCGCCGCTGCTGCACCAGCCGCAGAAACCGCTCGGCCGATTGGTCGCGCTGTTGGTCGTCGTTGGCTGGAGTTGACATGGTCGAAGGGAATGTTAGAACGTCATGCTGAGCGCAGTCGAAGCATCTCTACCGCTTCGGTAGAACGTCATTCCGAGCAGCGCGAGGAATCTCGCGTGCTGACTCTTGAAATGGTAGCTCAACGAAGCGGGAGAGATGCTTCGGCTACGCTCAGCATGACAGGTAGCTTGGCAACGTCAGCACGCGAGATTCCTCGCGCTGCTCGGAATGACGTGCTATGTTGTCGTGCTGGCTGAGTACTCTAAAACGACAGCGCGATGCTGCTGGTGAGGTTGCCGTAGTTGCGCGTGGGGTTGCCGTTGCGGTCCGTCAGGAAGGGCTGGCGGCCGTGGAAGGTGCGGCCTTCTACCCGGAACGTCACGTTGCTGGTGGGCGCGTAGTCGAGGTTGAGCGAGGCGGCCTGCACCTTGAAATCGGTGGCGGCGGCTACCGGCGAAATGGTGCTGATGATGACGCCCCGGTCGGCGTTGTAGTACTCGGCGCGGGCGGCGGCGGTCCACTTATCGGCCAGCTTGTAGCGCACGAAGGCCGCGCCGGTGTGCCAGGTATCGGCCTTGCCGCCGCGCTGCTCGCTTTCCTGCTTGCCCACGTCGAACACCAAAGCCAGGCTGAGGCGGTCGGTGGCGGCGTAGCTCACGTAGAAATCGTGGAAGTAGCGGCGGCGGCGCACCGAGTCCTGGGGCTGCTCATTGCCGTAAAAAGTGCTGCTGTTGATGAGCAGCTTATCGGTGGGTTTCCACTGAATCTGGGTACCCAGGGCCTTGGCCTGGTTGTTTTCGCGGATGTTCTGCCAGCCGTTGAGTACCAGCCCGGTCAGCGTCAGCTTCGGGGCCACCTCGTAGGTCAGCCGCGCCCCGGCTTCGTAGTACGGCGAGTTTTCGGCCATCAGGGAGCGGGTCAGCGTCCAGTTGTCCTTGCTCAGGGCCGACTCAAACCCGATGTGCGAGCCGAAAATACCCACGTCGAGCCAGGCTTTTTGGAAGGGCCGGAAGCCCGCGTAGGCTTCGTACAGATGCTTGAGCACCTGGTCCTCGGCCGCGTAGTTGGCCGATACGTAGGTGCCCGCGTGCAGGCCCAGGGCCCCGCGCACCTGCCCGTTGTCGTAGCGCAGGCCGATAACGGCGTTGTTCACCGTAAACTCGTTCTGGCGGTTGTGCGAGTACAGGAAGCCGGGCCGCTGGTTGGTGGCCGCGTGCTTGAAATCATAGCCGTAGTAGCCATCCACAAACCCGTAGGTAGTCAGCGGATTGGCCGGATCCGCCGCAGCTGCTGTGGAATCGGGCGTGGTTTGGGCCATAGCAGCCGAAGCCGTGAGCAGTGCCGTAGCGGTAAAAAGAACCAGTGGTTTCATTGGGAGAGAAAGAAGGCCGAGGAACCTCACCCCCCGGCCCCCGGTTCGCTTGATGCGCGAAGCCACGGGGAGAGGGGGAACCTGACGATTTTTGATCAGGCGGATGGCGGGGAAGTAATACAGAATTGAGGATGTAAAGCAACGAAAACGAGCCGGGAGGTAGTAGCGCGAACTGTGTAGTTCGCGCCCCAGAACGACAATCGTTGCAACGGCGCGGGGACGCGAACTACACAGTTCGCGCTACTGCCTCAGGCTACCAGTTGCAGCAGTAGCCACAGCAGCGCCAGAGCCAGCAGAGTGTAGCCGGGGCGGAAGCGGCGGCCGCGGTGCCGGTGGGCCCGCAGCCGATAATGGGCGCGGGCCCGGTGCGCGGAAGCAGCCACCGGCTAGCGGTTCTGCAGGGCGTCGAGGGCCGCGTTCAGGCGCAGCACGTTCACCCGGTCGGGGCCGAAGGCGCTGTGCTGGGTGTGCTCCGTCACCAGGGCCTGCACCTTGGCAGCATCGAGGTTGCGGGCTTTGGCCACGCGGCCCACCTGCACGGCGGCGGCGGCCGGCGAGAGGTGCGGGTCGAGGCCGGAGCCGGAGGCGGTGAGCAGCTCGGCCGGCACCTGGGCCTTGGTTACGCCGGGGTTCTGCACCAGAAACGTATCGAGGCGGACCTGCACGGTGGCTAGGTAATCGGGGTTGCTGGGGCCTTTGTTGGAGCCGGCCGAGCCGGCGGCGTTGTAGTCCACGGCCGAGGGGCGGCCCTGGAAGTACTCGGGCCGGGTGAAGTTCTGGCCCACGTTATCGTAGCCCACCACGCGGCCCTTGTGGCTGATGGTTTCGCCCTGCCCGCCGGCCGGGGCCAGCTGAGCGCCGGCCCACACCAAAGCGGGGTAAATCAGGCAGCATACCACCAGCAGCACAAGGGTCAGGCGGAATGCGGGAAGCAGGTTCTGTTTCATGGAAAAGGGAGCTAAAAAGCTAAGTCTAGAGCTAGTTCCCCTCTTTGGAAAGGAGGGGCTAGGGGTGGTTGATTCGTTGAAGGATTCGGAGTTAAGTCGTTCCGGTAAACAACATCAGCACGCGGGTCAACCACCCCAGCGTCGGCTGCGCCGCCGCGTCCCCTCCTCATCTGAGGAGGGGATTTTTCTTTCTGATTTCTACAAAAACAGTCCTACCACCAGGTCAATCACCTTGATGCCGATGAAGGGGACGATGACGCCGCCCAGGCCGTACACCAGCAGGTTGCGGCGCAGCAGGGCCGAGGCCCCGATGGGCTTGTAGGCTACCCCGCGCAGCGCCAGCGGCACCAGCAGCGGAATAATTACGGCGTTGAAAATAACGGCCGAGAGGATGGCCGACTGCGGCGACTTCAGGCTCATGATGTTGAGCGCGCCCAGGGCCGGAATGGCCACCATGAACAGCGCGGGCACAATGGCGAAGTACTTGGCCACGTCGTTGGCAATGCTGAAGGTGGTGAGCGTGCCGCGCGTCATGAGCAGCTGCTTCCCGATTTCCACCACCTCAATGAGCTTGGTGGGGTCGTTGTCGAGGTCCACCATGTTGCCGGCCTCTTTGGCGGCCTGGGTGCCCGAGTTCATGGCCACTCCCACGTCGGCCTGGGCCAGGGCGGGGGCGTCGTTGGTGCCGTCGCCCATCATGGCTACCAGCTTGCCTTGTTGCTGCTCGCGGCGGATGTACTGCATTTTGTCCTCGGGCTTGGCCTCGGCAATGAAGTCATCCACGCCGGCTTTTTCAGCAATAAACTTGGCCGTGAGCGGGTTGTCGCCGGTTACCATCACCGTTTTGATGCCCATTTTGCGCAGGCGCTCAAACCGCTCCTGAATGCCGGGCTTGATGATGTCCTGCAGCTCCACCACGCCCAGCACCTGGTCGTTCTGGCTGACCACCAGGGGGGTGCCGCCGTTGCTGGCAATGGCTTCCACGCGCTGGGTGGTTTCCTGGGGGAAAGGCTGGTTGGCGCGGGCGGCCAGCTGCCGGATGGCGTCGGAAGCGCCCTTGCGCAGGCGGGTGCCGTCGGGCAGCGTCACGCCCGAGCTGCGGGTTTCGGCCGTGAACTTAATCAGCTCGGCTCCTTGAAGGCGAGTGCGCAGGCCGGCCACGTCGGAGCGGCGGGTTTCGCCGGCCAGCTCCACAATGCTCTTGCCCTCGGGCGTTTCGTCGGTGAGCGAGGCCAGGGTAGCAGCCTCTACCATCTGAGCCTCCGTGATGCCGGGCGCGGGCCAGAAGTGGGTGGCTTTGCGGTTGCCGATGGTGATGGTGCCGGTTTTATCGAGCAGCAGCACGTCGATGTCGCCGGCCGTTTCCACGGCTTTGCCGCTTTTGGTGATGACGTTGGCGCGCAGGGCGCGGTCCATGCCCGCAATGCCGATGGCCGAGAGCAGCCCGCCGATGGTGGTCGGAATCAGACACACGAACAGGGCAATGAAGGCCGAAATGGCAATGGGCGTATTGGAGTACTCGGCAAACGGGGCCAGCGTCACGCACACCAGCACGAACACCAGCGTAAACCCGGCCAGCAGAATGGTGAGGGCAATTTCGTTGGGCGTTTTCTGCCGCGACGCGCCTTCCACCAGGGCAATCATCTTGTCCAGGAACGACTCGCCGGGGGCCGTCGTCACCACCACCTTAATGCGGTCCGACAGCACCTTGGTCCCGCCCGTCACGGAGGATTTGTCCCCGCCGGCCTCCCGAATCACCGGGGCCGACTCGCCCGTAATGGCCGACTCATCAATGGTAGCCAGGCCCTCGATGATTTCGCCATCAGTGGGGATGATTTCGCCGGCTTCCACCAGGAAAATCTGGCCTTTCTGGAGCTGCGACGAAGAAACCGACGACTCCTGGCCGTTGGCATCGAGCACGCGGGCGGGCGTTTCCTCCCGGGTTTTGCGCAGGCTTTCGGCCTGGGCCTTGCCGCGGGCCTCGGCAATGGCCTCGGCGAAGTTGGCGAACAGCAGCGTCAGGAACAGCACCACAAACACGGTGAAGTTGTAGCCGAACGAGCCCTGGGCGGCATCGGGCTTCACCAGCAGCCCCAGCGTCACGAGCAGCATCACCACCGTCCCGATTTCCACGGTGAACATCACCGGGTTGCGGAACATGATGCGCGGGTCGAGCTTCACGAACGCCTGTTTCACGGCCTCCGACACCAGCGCGGGTTGAAAGAGAGATTGAGATTTAGTTGACATGAGATTTTAGAACTCAGAGCTTAGAAGTGAGAGCTTGGCAATGGGCGAGAGCTAGGTTCTCAGCTCTCACCTCTAAGCTCTAAAGCAGATTAGTACAGCGAGAAATGCTCGGCCAGGGGGCCCAGGGCCAGGGCCGGGAAGAAGGCCAGGGCGGCAATGATGACGATGACGGCCAGCACCATCACCCCGAAGGTGGCCGTGTCGGCAGGCAGGGTGCCGGCGCTTTCGGGCACGTACTTCTTGCGGGCCAGCAGGCCGGCAATGGCTACCGGGCCCACAATGGGCAGGAAGCGGGCCAGCAGCAGCACCACGCCGGTGCTGATGTTCCACCAGGGCGTGTTGTCGCCGAGGCCTTCGAAGCCGGAGCCGTTGTTGGCCGAGGCGGAGGTGAACTCATAGAGGATTTCGGAGAAGCCGTGGTAGCCGGGGTTGGCCAGCCAGCCGGCGTACTCGGTGGGGTTGCCGGCGTAGAGGTGAGCCGTGAGGGCCGTGCCCGCCAGAATCAGCAGCGGGTGCAGCAGCGTCACGATGACGGCAATTTTCATCTCGCGGGCCTCAATCTTCTTGCCCAGCAGCTCGGGCGTGCGGCCCACCATCAGGCCGGCAATGAACACGGCAATGATGAGGTAGGCGAAGAAGTTGAGCAAACCCACCCCGCAGCCGCCGTAGAAGGCGTTGGTCATCATGCCCAGCATCTGGCTCATGCCCGAAATCGGCATAAACGAGTCGTGCATGGAGTTCACCGAGCCGCAGCTGATGATGGTGTTGGTGATGCTCCAGTAGGCCGAAGCCG
Source organism: Hymenobacter swuensis DY53 (assembly GCF_000576555.1). Taxonomy (NCBI): domain Bacteria; kingdom Pseudomonadati; phylum Bacteroidota; class Cytophagia; order Cytophagales; family Hymenobacteraceae; genus Hymenobacter; species Hymenobacter swuensis. The sequence continues at coordinate 691,565 of NZ_CP007145.1, read as the reverse complement.
CCGCCCCGAGGCGGATTTCTTTGCCCTCCATGGCCCCCAGCGCCTGATCGACGCCGAGTTTGGAAATGGCGGGGTTGCCGTGCATCTCGTAGTACACCGTGGGAGCCAGCAGGGCCACGAAGCCCACGGTCATCACCCCAAAAATCATGTAGGCCAGCTTGCGGCGCTTTAGGTAGAAGCCCAGCGCAAACACCATGGCAATCGGGATAATCACCAGGGCAATGTTCTCGACGGCGTTGGTGATAAAGTTGGGGTTTTCGAGCGGATGAGCCGAGTTGGCCCCGTAAAACCCGCCCCCGTTGGTGCCCAGCTCCTTAATGGCCACCATGGCGGCCACCGGCCCGCGGCTCACGGCCACCGAATCGCCCTGCAAAGAAATCAGCTCCTGCTTGCCCTGCAGCGTCATGGGCGTGCCGTTGAAGGCCAGGATGAGGGCAATCAGCAGCGAACCGGGCAGCAACAGGCGGGTGAGGCTCTTCACGAAGTAGTCGTAGAAGTTGCCCAGCTTCTCGGTGGTGCGCGTCTGGAGGGCGTTGAACACCACCACGGCCGCCGCAATGCCGGTGGCGGCACTCACAAACTGTAGGAAGGTAATCACCACAATCTGGGAGAGATACGACAGGCCCGACTCGCCGGAGTAGTGCTGCAGGTTGCAGTTCACCAGGAAGGAAATGGCCGTGTTGAAGGCCAGGTCGGGCGACATCGAAGGGTTGCCGTCGGGGTTGAGCGGCAGGCTGCCCTGGGTGCACAGCACTAGCATGGCCAGCAGGAACCACACTAGGTTGATGGTGAGCAGCGCCACCATGTGCTGCTGCCACGTCATCTCGCGGCGGGCATCAATGCCTGAGAGCCGGTAGATGCCATTCTCGACGGGCCGCATGAAGTCGAGCAGGTTCTTTTCGCCCCGGAACACCCGGGCCAGATACGCGCCCAGCGGCAGGGCCAGCACCAGCGTGATGAGGTAGATTCCGCCGATGCTGAGTAGTTCGTTGTTCATCTTGGTTGAGTTGCCGGTTGCCGGTTGCCAGTTACCAGTTGTCAATCGTCGAACGACCTGACAACGGGCAACGGGTAACGGGCAACAGAATTAGAATTTCTCCGGGCGCAGCAGCACGTAGCAGAGGTAGCCGAACGTGGCGAGGGAGAGGAAAAACAGGGTGACCATCATGGCGCGACGGGGTTAGATCTGGTCGAAGAAATCGACGGACTTGGAGAAGAGCCAGAAACCGGCCAGGCCGGCGGCCGTGAGCACGGGAATCATCAGGAGCGGAGCCATTGGCAAAGCGAAAAAGCAGCGGCCCTAGGGCAGCATGGTGGTGTGCGGATAGTGATAGGTCTGGTAGAGGCGGCTGGGCATGAGTTGGCGGGCCAGCTGGTTGCCGTAGGTGCTGCCATCGAGGTGCAGGCAGTGCAGGTACACGTTTTCGATGGCGCGGGCCAGGTAGGCGTCGCCCTGGCGCAGCAGGCGGTCGGCTACCTCGAAGCAGCGCTTGAGCAGGGCCAGCTGGCCGGCCTCGGCGGCTTCGCGGGTGAAGGTGGCAAAGCAGCTCAGCTGCCGGTACAGGCTCTGGCGCGTGGCCGGCACCTGCAGTTCCGCCCCCAGTTCGGGGAAGCTTTCCAGCAACAGGGTGGCGGTTTCGGAAGAAGAAGTCATCTGACGAGATGAAAAGAAGTGGAACGGGTCCGTGAGTGAGCCGTGCGTCGGCGGGGCATGGCGCTGGGCTGGTTGTCAGGCACCCCAGCACCGGCCCCGGTTCGGTCCGTTTGCCGAATCGACGAATGGCTCGGGCGGCTTCTTGCCAATCAGGGCCCACATCCGGATGCTGTTTCTTATTCTTATTTTATCTACTTGATTATCAGATTAAAATATTTTTAAACTTCTCTTACCCCACTCCCCGCTCACAAAGAAACCGGGTCATTTTGACCCGGTGCGCTGGTCAGAATAACCCGGTTTGGTAGGGTGCTTGCATCCCAGGGCTTCAGCCCTGGGATAGTGAGAGTGAGAGAGAACGGGCGGACGCTACGTAGCCCAGGGCTTCAGCCCTGGGACGCAGGCGGCATCGTTCAACGACGAGACTCCAACTGTTGCGTCTCTACTCTACAGCCCGTACTCCTGAATTTTGCGGTAGAGGGTTTTGGTGCCGATGCCGAGCTGGCGGGCGGCTTCCATTTTGTTGCCGCCGGTGTCGTGGAGCACCTGCCGGATCTGGCGCTTTTCGATGGTGCGCAGGCTGTTATCGGAGGCTTCGTCGGTAGTGGGGGCGGCGGGCAGATAGTGGAACTCGGCGGGCAGGTCGTCGGTAGTGAGCGTGTCGCCATCGGCGAGGATGGCGGCGCGCTCCAGCACGTTTTTCAGCTCCCGCACGTTGCCGCGCCAGTCGTGGCGGCGCAGCTGCTCCAGCACCTCAGGCTCGAGGCCGCGTAGGCGGCGGCGCAGCTTGCCGGCAAAGAATTGGAGGAAGTATTCGGCCAGCAGCGGCACGTCCTCGCGCCGCTCGTTCAGGCCCGGCACCGGCACCGTAAACACGGCCAAGCGGTAGTACAAATCAGGCCGGAAGTGGCCGGCCTCGGCTTCCTGGCGCAGGTTGCGGTTGGTGGCCGCCACAATGCGCACGTTCACGCTGGTAGGCCGGGTGTCGCCGAGCTTGGTGAACTGCTGGGTTTCCAGCACCCTAAGGAACTTGGCCTGCACGTTCAGCTCCAGCTCCCCGATTTCGTCCAGGAACAAGGTGCCGCCGTTGGCCTCTTCCAGCAGGCCCTTCTTATCCGTCAACGCCCCCGTAAACGCGCCCTTCTTGTAGCCAAACAGCTCCGATTCCAGCAAGTCCTTGGGGAAGGCCGAGCAGTTCACGGCAACAAACGGCTTGCTGCGGCGCGGACTGGCCTGGTGAATGGCCTGGGCAAACAGCTCCTTGCCCGCCCCGGTGGGGCCTTCCAGCAGCACGGTGCTGTCGGTGGGGGCGGCGCGTTCGGCCAGCTTGCGGGCCTGCAGCAGCGCCCCGGAGCGGCCAATCATGCTGTCGAAGCTGTACTGAGCGCCTACTTTCTTTTCGAGGTCGGCCACGCGACGCTGCAGACGGGCTTTTTCGGCGGCGCGGTCTACTACCACCAGCAGTTGGTCGTCGGAGTCGCCCTTGGTGAGGTAGTCGAAAGCGCCTTCCTTCATGGCCCGCACACCGTCGGGGATGGTGCCGTAGGCCGTCATCAGAATGACTTCGGCCAGCGGGGCCACCTGCTTGTAGCGCGGCAGCAAATCGAGGCCGTAGCCGTCGGGCAGCTTCACGTCGCTCAGCACCACCAGCACGTCCTCGGCGTGCTGGCGCAGCATTTCTAGGCCGCGACGGGCGTCGGGGGCCTGCAGCACGGTGTAGTCTTCCAGCTCCAGCACCCGGGCCAGCATCTGGCGCAGGCTGGTTTCGTCATCGATGAGCAGCAGGGTTCCGTTGGGCATGGGCGGGGTGGCCTGGGCTATCTGTCATTCCGACGCAGGAGGAATCTGAAACGCGGATTATGCAGATTGCTCAGATTACACGGATGTTGGATAGTCGCAATCCGGTAATCCACACAATCCGCGTTTCAGATGCCACGTGCTGCCCGGAATGGCAGTAGTAGTCGTTTACAAAAAAAACCCGACTCAGCAGTGCTGAATCGGGTTTCAAAAGTTCAGAAGACAGGAAAAGAAGAACAGAAGTCTAACTTCTCACTTCTATCCTTTCACTTTTGCAATAAAGTGGAGCCGCAGGGATTCGAACCCTGGTCCAGACAAGGAAGGCGTCGAGCTTTCTACGTGTGTATCTATGCTTGGATTTTCGAAGGAAACCAGGCGCACATCAGGCCCTTGATTTCCCCTTATCTGTTTGAGTTTCGCGCAGGCGTCACAGTGCCACCTGCACTATCCTAACTCTTACGACGCCCCGAACTCACCCGTGAGAAGGAATACGGGTGCGGGACGATGACAGTGCTTAGTTCTAAACTAGGCAGCCATGGCGTAGCTATACTCGCCAGTTATTGTTTGGACGGCTTTTTTTACGGGAGATTCATCCAACTCCCGACACGCTTACTCGCGACATGCACAAGCTGTCAATTCCGGTCGGCCCCAATTGAGAAAGAACAAACCCGCCACCGAGGTAGCGGGGTGCGAATGTACGCACATCAGCCGGTAAACGTTGCTGACACCCGAAAATGTTCCCGTTTGTTGTTTTGAAAGCAGTGAGGAATCTGGGGTAAAACGTAGAAGTTGAACCCAGATTCCTCACTCCATTCGGAATGACACCTTACTTCACGGCTACTTTATCGGGCTGAAAGCCAAAGGAACTAGTTTGCCACAAACCGAAGGCCATCAGGTCGGCAATGGCCTCGAACTGCTTGAGGCGGGAGTCGCCCATGCCGTGGCCGGCCTCGTAGTCGGTGAAGAACAGGACAGGTTTGCTGCCGATGTTGCTGGCTTGCAGCCGGGCGGCAAATTTGGCCGGCTGCCAGGCAATAACGCGCGGGTCGTTGAAGCCGGCCGTAATGAGCGTGGCGGGGTAGCTGGTGCCGGCTTTCAGATGATGGTAGGCATCCATTTCCAGCAGGGCCTTGGCTTCGTCTTCCTTGGTCATAGTGCCGAATTCAGGCACGTTCACGGGGCCGTTGGGCGAGTTTTCCATGCGCACGGCGTTTAAGCAGCCCACTTCTGGAATGGCGGCGGCGAACAGGTCGGGCCGCTCCGTCATGGCGCGGCCGATGAGGATGCCCCCGGCGCTGCCGCCGTTGATGGCAATTTTGCCGGGCGCGGTGTAGCTGTTTTTGGTCAGGTACTCAGCGCAGGCAATGAGGTCTTTCCAGGTGTTGGGCTTGGTAGCTTTCTGGCCGGCCTTGTGCCAAGCCTCGCCCAACTCGCCGCCACCCCGCACGTGGGGCACGGCCAAAATACCGCCCTGCTGCGTCCACAGCAGGAACGGCGGCATAAATGTGGGCTCCATGGAAATGGAATACGCACCATACCCCACCATGAGTGTGGGCGCCGACCCGTCGCGCTTCAGGCCTTTTTTATACACTAACGACAGCGGCACCTGCACCCCGTCGTGCGAGGGCACCAGCACTTCCTCCACCACCAGCCCGGCAAACTCCGGATATTGCGCCTCCGACGACAATGGCTCAGGCGTGAACTTGCCGCTGGCCGGGCTGTAGCGGTAGCGCTGCCGGTCGGTGGTCCAGCCGCCCAGCGTCACCCACAGGTCCGAGGACTGCGCGTTTTTGCTGGTCAGCTCGATCCGGCCGGCGGCACGGGGCAGCTTCAGCTCCTGCGCCGCCTTCCTGCCCCGGGGTACGAAGTACAGTCGCGCCTCCACCCCGTTGCGACTGCGCACAAAGTACACGCCGTCTTTGGTGGATTTCAGCTGCTCGTCCATAATCGACTCGTCGGCGCTTTCGGGCACCAGCACTTCAGCCGTGGCTACGTTGGGCCGGGCGGCGGGCATGCGCATGAGCTTCTGGCGGGGCGTGTTGCGCGACGTCACGAAGTAGATGTGTTGCTCGTCGGTCACGAAGTTGGTCACCTCATCAGTGGGCCGAAACAGGGGCTGCCACGGGATATTGGGCTTGGTGAGGGCCGCCGCCGGGGCGTAGAACACGTTCATGTAGCGGTCCACGGAGTACAGAAAACCGTAGGCCAGCTTGGTGTCCCGGTCGATGCCCGCATAGGGGTAGTCGGAAGGTTTGATGCCGAGCTTGGGGTAGAGCTGGCTGGAAAAGACTGCCTGGTCCTGGGCCACGGGCGTGCCCAGGCGGTGCAGGCGGCACTGCATGTTCTGGCGGGCGGCCATGTCCTTCAGGTCGCCGTTATTGTAGGGCATGTAGGCCAGGGTCTGGTTGTCGGGCAGCCACTCGCCGCCGCCCCGGTTCAGCGGAATCTGCTCGGGGAAGAGCTTACGAGTTTTCACATCCATAATCAGCGTGCGGCCCAACTCGGTGCCTTTCTCGCTGATGCCGAACGACACCTTGGAGCCATCGGGGCTGGGCGCAAAGCCGTTGATGTTGTACACCTTGCCTTTTTCGTAGGCTTCAGGGTCGAAGAGCAGCACTTCCTGACCCTTGTACCCGTCGCGGCAGTAGAGCTTGGGCTGCTGATCCTGGGGGCGGGATTTGTAGTAGAAATACCGGTCGTTGTCGGCCACACGCAGGTCGGATACGCGGGCCGCCTTGCGCTTGTCGATTTCCACCATTTTATCAATCAGCCCCTGCCGGCCTGGAATGGCGTTGAGGGTGCGGCGCGCGTATTCGCTCTGGGCTTTCATCCAGGAAGCCACGGCGGGGTCCTGCAGGTTTTCGAGGTTGCGGTACGGGTCGTCCACCTTCACCCCAAAATAGGTATCGGAAGCCGCCCCCGTGGGCGCGGCGGGCACGGATGGCTGGGCCAGGGCGGCGGTGGTCAGCAGCAGGCCGCCCAGCAGCGGCAACAGAACGGGGTGTTTCATGGGGAAAACGAGTAGGGAAACAAAACAGTCAGCAGCACCTTCACCGTGGGGCCGGCTGCATTGCCCCAAATCCTACCGAATCAGCTGGTTACTACTTTCAAAGAGAAAAGGCAGCGTACCTAGCAGGCACTTCAAAACCTGCTGCGGATCGGCGCACAAATAGAAAATAAATTCTATTAAATATAAACATAATCACATCATTGTGTGACTCGCCGGGTGGCTGTAATCCGGCAGCAAATCCGGCAGTCGGTGGCGGCAGTCGGGCGGAATCGGGCGGGCGGTTGCGTATCTTTGCCCCTAGCTCGTATGGAAAATTTTGTCGTTTCGGCCCGGAAGTACCGCCCGGCCACGTTTCGCAGCGTGGTGGGGCAGCAGCACGTAACCACCACCCTGCAGAACGCCATTGCCTCCCAGCACTTGGCCCAAGCGTTTCTGTTCTGCGGTCCCCGGGGCGTGGGCAAAACCACCTGCGCCCGGATCCTGGCCAAAACCATCAACTGCGAGTTCGTGGAAGAGCACGTGCGCAAAAGCCGGCCGGTTTCGGAGCTGATCAAAACCCAGCCTGACATCGTGCCCGACGCGCTGCTGGCCGCCGCTGACCCCGACAACACGCCCTTCGACCTGGAGGCCTGCGGCAAATGCTCGTCGTGCCGGGCCTTCCAGGAAAACGCCTCGTTCAACGTCCACGAGCTGGATGCGGCCTCCAACAACTCCGTCGAGGACATCCGCAGCCTAGTGGAGCAGGTGCGCTACGCCCCGCAGCAGGGCCGCTTCAAGGTGTACATCATCGACGAAGTGCACATGCTCTCGAATGCGGCCTTCAACGCCTTTCTCAAGACGCTGGAGGAGCCACCGAGCTACGCCATCTTCATCCTGGCCACCACCGAGCGGCACAAGATTATCCCTACCATCTTGTCGCGGTGTCAGATTTTCGACTTCAACCGCATCAAGGTGGACGACATGCGCAACCATCTGCGCTACGTGGCCACCCAGGAGCAGATTCAGGCCGAGGACGACGCCCTGCACCTGCTGGCCCAAAAGGCCGACGGCGGCCTGCGCGACGCCCTGAGCATGTTCGACCAGATGGTGACCTTCTCGGGCCACAACCTGCGCTACCAGGACGTGGTGCAGAACCTGCACATTCTGGACTACGAGTACTATTTCCGACTGATTGACGCGCTGTTGACCGAGAACCTATCGGCCACGCTGCTACTGCTGGATGAGGTGATGCAACAGGGCTTCGACCTGCACAACTTTGTGGTGGGCGCCGCCGAGCACCTGCGCGGGCTGTTGGTGTGCAAAGACCCCGTGACGGTGCAGCTGCTGGAAGTATCCGACAACATTCGGGCGCGCTACGTGCAGCAGGCCCAAGCCGCGCCGCTGGCTTTTCTGCTCTCTGCTCTGAACCTGGTCAGCCTATGCGACCGGGAGTTCAAGCAGGCCAAGAACCAGCGTCTGCATGTGGAGCTGACGCTGATGAAGCTGGCCTACCTCAATGGTGCGGTGCAGTTTGCCCGCGACCTGCAAGGTGCGCCCGCCTCAGCCGACAACGGCGAGGCGAAAAAAAAAAGTAGCGTAATACCTGCCCCAGCTCCGGTTACCGCGCCACCAGCCGCCAATGGCCGCCTCGTAGCCGACGGCACCGCCGAAACCCCGGCGGTATACAACGCGGCTCCAGCGGCCCAACAACCAACAACTAACAACCAACAACCACTCATCCACGCCCCCGCTGACCCCGAGCCCATTGTGCCAGTGGAAAGCGGCGTGGAAGAGCTGCACGACACGCCCAGCATCGAAGACGAAGCGGCTACCCAGGTGCCCACTACCCGGCAGCTGCGCGACACCGTGCCGCATGTGGAAATCGGGGCGCCCAGCATTGCCGGCCACGAGCCGGGCCAAATGGCCGTGACGGCCGCGCCCATGCCCCCACCGCGCCCCGGTATGCCTCCGGCCGGCAAGCCGCTAGGTCTTGGCACAAAGCTGCCCGGCCTGGGCAGCCTGAGTGCCATGAAGGCTCAGATGGAGCAGAAAGCTGCCGCCGGCAAAGCCGCTACTGATGCCGAGCCCACCGGCCCCACCACCGGCCTGCCTGCCATCAACGACGAGGTGTTACAGCGCGTGTGGAAGGAGTTGACTGAGGAGCGCAAGCCCATCAGCATGATGCACTACAGCCTGCTCAACCGCCCGGTGCAGGCCAACGAGCAGCACATGATTCTGCTCCGCGTGGATAACCCCGTGCAGGAAGACCTGTTCAGTGAGCTGCGGGCCGAGTTTCTGGGGGAGCTACGCCGCCGTACCGGCTACCCGCGCCTGAACGTGACGGTGGAAGTGGTAGAACGGGTAGAAACCGGCCGCAAGCTCTACACCTCCACCGACAAGATGGACTACCTGATGGAGAAGTACCCGATGCTGGGCGAGATGAAGCAAAAGCTGGGCCTCGACGTGGACTAAGACCAGCCATGGTAGAGCCCGGCAGCAGCACTTTGCCGGTTTATCTCCAGAATGCGGGCTTCTGAGTGACGCCCCCGCGTTTCTGGCAGTCGACGCACTCAGTTTTTGCTATCAGGTAATTTTTAGTCTGATTAACCTCAACTACATCTATAAGCATCTGCGTGCCCGGATATAAATAATAAGGCAGCAGCCCGGGATTAGTTACCGAATCCTGTTTCACACACTGTTCATATCCCGTAAAATTCGAAAAATCTGCCGGCAGTTCGGCCCGGCTGATAAAGAGGCGCTTTTCCGCAACTGAGTGCGCACCTATATACCCGATTACTACTTCGCCGGGCTCCACTATATTCTGTATGTTTCCGGTTAATTGTGAAGGCTGCGGATCAAAAAGCGTCCCTAAAACTTCCGTATTTTTTTTAAGCTTTTCCCAATAGGCGTATTCCTCAGCGGTCTGCCCGTATTGCCTGACTAATACACTGTATTTTTCCTGCAATTTATTGGCAGATGAGGCGGGCAATAAACGCAAAGGGTAATCGGCTATTACATCCTGCGCCAGCCGCACACTGGAACCCAGCTGGATATCGTTGGAATATTCCGTAGCCCAGCAACGGTTAATAGGCTTTGTTCTGACGGTAATTACTCCCAGGGGCAATATATAATTACCGGGCGGCAAAGGACCGGGCGGCGAATATTCATACAAAGAATTCCAAGGGCTGATGTACTCCCAGGTTTCAATATATTCCCACCGATAATAATGCGTCCGGCTGTCATTATCGTGTGCGCTGACATACACTTGAATACCCAGAGGCCGATTTTTCCAGGTAACTGCATCGATGGGAGGCGTTACCCTGGCATCAACAAATGCTGAAGTATATTCCCGTTGCAGGGCTGTTTTAATTCGCAGTCTGTAGCGTTTTGCTGGATTTAATAATAGAGAATCAGAAACATAATTTCCGTTACCAGCATCACGCATAGCGTACTGGACACCCATTTCCTCCTCAATATATAAGGCTGCCTTAGCTTCAGCAGCGTTGGCTGTTGTGCTGTTTATATCCGAAGTATGTGAAAGCCGGATACGGGTGCGGCCCTGGATATTAATGAAGCCATCCACTACCAGAAAATCCCTGGAACTACCGGGCACCACCGGTTCGAACAACTCAATGCAGCCAGCCAGACTAACAGCTGTCATCCCACCGCTTAACCACCAAAGCACCCGCCACATATAAGCCATTGCCACTACTGTTCAGCTATACATAAAACACCATCCCAGCTAACGAGGAAAACTACTTGCGGGAGAGGCTAATGTAGGTTTTTTGTGTTGAGCAGGAAAGCCACCATCTGAGTTTGGCCGGGGCAATGTTATAAAACGGCTTAGGCTATTAACCGCTGTCCGACCAGCCGACATTGTTCACTCATACGCATTTTTTCGCACTTCGCGGCGCCAGGGGTTCGATGGGGCTTTTTATTCCCGGGGGGTCCGCCTATCTTTGATTCCTTATTCCTTTCTGCTCTGCGTTCCGCACTGGTCCTCCCGTGAAAAAACCTCTTCTGCTTCTACTTCCGGCCTTGGCTTCACTCGGTCTGACCCAATGCCAGACCAGTAAGCCCGCCGCCACGGCAGCAGTTACGGCCCCGGCCACCAGCGCAGAAGCCTCCAAACCAAAGGAATACGCCTACCAGACAGTGGAAGGCGACCCGCTTAAGGCCCGCATCTATACCCTGGATAACGGCCTGACGGTTTATCTCTCCGATTACAAGGACGCTCCCCGCATTCAGACCTACCTGGCCGTGCGGGCCGGCTCCAAAAACGACCCCAGCACCGCCACCGGCCTGGCCCACTACCTGGAGCACATGGTGTTTAAGGGTACCTCCCGGCTGGGCACGCAGAACTGGGCCGCCGAGAAAGTAGAGCTGGACAAGATTGAGGCCCTCTACGAGCAGTACCGCGCCCAGCGCAACGACCCCGCCGCCCGCAAGCGCACCTACCACCAGATCGACTCCATTTCGGGCGTGGCGGCCAAATATGCCGTGGCCAACGAGTACGACAAGGTGATGGGGGCCATCGGGGCCAAGGGTTCCAACGCCTACACCTCGGTGGAGCAGACGGTGTACCAGGAGGACATTCCGAGCAACCAGCTGGAGAAGTGGGCCGCTGTGCAGGCCGAGCGCCTCGGCGAGATGGTACCACGCCTGTTCCACACCGAGCTGGAGGCCGTGTACGAGGAGAAAAACCGTGGCCTCGACTCTGATTTTCGTAAGGAATACGAGGCCCTGAGCGCCAGCCTCTACCAGCAGCACGAGTACGGCACCCAGACCACCATCGGGACCATCGACCACCTGCAAAACCCGTCCATTACGGAGATTAAGCGGTATTTCGAGAAGTACTACGTGCCGAATAACGTGGCCCTGTGCCTCTCGGGCGACCTGGACTACGACCAGACCATCCGCATCATCGACCAGTACTTCGGCAAGCTGCAGAGCAAGCCGGTGGAGGCCTTTGTGGCCGCCCAGGAAGCGCCCATTACCGCGCCCATCGTGAAGCAGGTGCTTGGGCCCGACGCCGAAAACGTGATGCTCGGTTTCCGCCTGCCTGGTACTACTACCCGCGACGCCTTAGTGCTGCGCATGATCGACAAGATCCTGAGCAACGGCCAGGCCGGCCTCATCGACCTCGACCTGAACCAGAAGCAGGCCGTGCTGAGCGCCGCCTCGTTCACCGACATCAACAACGACTACTCCTCGCACATCCTCTACGCCACGCCCCGCCAGGGCCAGAAGCTGGAGCAAGTGCGTGACCTGCTGCTGGCCGAGCTGAACAAGGTGAAGCAGGGCAACTTCCCGGAGTGGCTGATTCCGGCCATCATCAACAACGAGCAGCTCCAGCGCACCAAGAGCTACGAGAGCAACGAGGCCCGCGCCGGCGCGTTCGTGGCGGCTTTCGTGGCGCGCGAGGACTGGAAGGATTACCTCAAGCAGACGGACGACTTCGGCACCATCACCAAGGAAGAAGTGATGCGCGTGGCGAATCAGTACTACGGCCCTGGCTACGCGCTGGTGTACAAGCGCACCGGCCAGGACCCCAACAAGGTGAAGGTGGTGAAGCCCGCCATTACGCCCGTCCCCGTGAACCGCGAGGTGGCCTCCGACTTCTATAAAGAGGTAACGGCCAAGCCCGCCCCCGCGCTGCAGCCGGTGTTTCTCGACTACAAAAAGGATATTCAGGAAACCAAGCTGGCCTCGGGGGTGCCGGTGTACTACACCCACAACTCGGAGAACAACCTCTTCAACCTGTACTACGTGCTCGACCTGGGCACGAACAACGACCCCAAGCTGGGCCTCGCCACCGACTACCTGCAGTACCTGGGCACTGGCAAGTACACCGCCGCCCAGCTCCAGCAGGAGTTCTACAAGCTGGGCTGCTCCTTCGCCGTACAAAGCGGCCAGGACCGCACCTTCGTGAGCCTCTCCGGCCTCGACAGCAACTTCGAGAAGGCCCTGCAATTGTTCGAGAGCCTGCTGGCCGCACCCAAGCCCGATGCCGCCGCTTTGCAGAACATGGTGGCCGGGGTGCTGAAAGCCCGTCAGGATGCCAAGCTCAACAAAGGCGTAATTCTGAACCAGGCCCTGGTGAACTACGCCAAGTACGGCGCGAAAAACCCCTTCACCACGCAGCTAAGCGAGAAAGAGCTAAAGGCCCTGAAACCCGAGCAGCTCACCAGCCTCATCCAGAAACTCCCGACCTACCAGCACCGCGTGCTGTACTACGGGCCGCGTAAAGTGGAGGGAATAGCCACTGCAACTGTTTCCACTAACGGTGACGAGAAAGGACGACGGGAATGGGAATCGGCTACAGGTATCGTAAATACCTTAAATCAACTGCACCGCGTACCTGCCAAGCTCACCCCTACCCCAGCCGCTAAGGACTTTGCCGAGCAGCCGCTGACGGAGCGCAAGGTGTACTGGGTGGATTACAACATGGTGCAGGCCGAAATCCTGTTCCTGAGCAAAGGCCCCGTGTACGACAAGGGCCTGGTGCCCACCACCAGCCTCTACAACGAGTACTTTGGCGGCTCGATGGGCAGCATCGTGTTCCAGGAGTTGCGCGAGTCGAAGGCCCTGGCTTACTCGGCTTCCTCGCGCTTCGCCTCGGCCGACAAGGCCGGCCGCAGCTCCTACAACCTCAGCTACATCGGCACCCAGAGCGACAAGCTGCCCGAGGCCATGGCCGGCATGAACACCCTGCTCAACGACATGCCCGCCGCCGAGGCCAACCTGCAAATCGCTAAGGACGCCATCCGCAACAGCATTGCCACGGAGCGCATCACCAAGTCGGACGTGCTGTTCAGCTACGAGCGGGCCAAGCGCCTGGGCCTCGACTACGACCTGCGCCGCGACGTGTACGAGCAGACGCCCAACATGAGCTTCCAGGACCTGCTCAAATTCCAGCAGGCCCGGGTGAAAGGCCAGCCCCAGACCATCCTGGTCATCGGCAGCAAAGACCGCCTCAATTTCAAGGAGCTGGCCAAATACGGCCAGGTCCAGCAACTTACCCTAAAAGAGATTTTCGGGTACTGACGCCGCCTGTCATCCTGAGCGGAGCAAAGGACCTTACCACGTCAGAACAAGTTGTTCAACGACTAGCCAACGTGATAAGGTCCTTCGCTCCGCTCAGGATGACAGAGTGGCCCCCACTCAACTACAACCCCTATAGTACCTAAGTACCTTTTCAACAATGGCAGAGAAAATCACCATCAAGAACGGCAAGCTGAATGTGCCCGATCAACCCATCATCCCGTTCATTGAAGGCGACGGTACGGGTCCGGATATTTGGGCGGCTTCCGTGCGCGTGTTCAACGCGGCAGTAGAGAAAGCCTACGGCGGCTCGCGCAAGCTGGTGTGGAAAGAAGTACTGGCCGGTGAGAAAGCATTCAAGCAGCTCAACAACTGGCTGCCCAACGAAACCCTGGATGCCTTCCGCGACTACCTCGTGGGCATCAAAGGCCCCCTGACCACGCCCGTGGGCGGCGGTATCCGCAGCCTCAACGTGGCCCTGCGCCAAGAGCTGGATCTGTACGCCTGCGTGCGCCCCGTGCGCTGGTTCGAGGGCGTGCCCTCCCCCGTGAAGCACCCGGAGCTGACCGACATGGTGATTTTCCGCGAAAACACGGAGGATATCTACGCCGGCATCGAGTACATGAACGGCACCCCGCAGGCCCAGAAAATGCTGGAATTCCTGCAGGATGAGATGGGCGTGAAGAAAATCCGCTTCCCCGAAACGTCCTCGTTCGGCATCAAGCCCGTGAGCAAGGAAGGCACCGAGCGCCTCGTGCGCGCCGCCATCCAGTACGCCATCGAGCACAAAAAGCCTTCGGTGACCATCGTGCACAAGGGCAACATCATGAAGTTCACCGAAGGCGCGTTCAAAACCTGGGGCTACGAGCTGGCCGAAAAGGAGTTTGGCGACAAGGTGTACACCTGGGCCCAGTACGACAAGGTGCTGGCCAAGCAGGGCCAGGAAGTGGCCGACGCCCAGCAGAAAGCAGCCCTCGACGGCGGCAAAATCCTCATCAAGGACAGCATTGCCGACGCCTTCCTGCAGCAGATTCTGCTCCGCCCCGCCGACTACTCGGTGGTAGCCACCCTGAACCTGAACGGCGACTACATCTCCGACGCGCTGGCCGCCATTGTGGGCGGTATCGGCATTGCGCCCGGGGCCAACATCAACTACCTCACCGGCCACGCTATTTTTGAGGCCACCCACGGCACCGCGCCCAAGTACGCCAACCAGGACAAGGTGAACCCCGGCTCGGTTATCCTCTCCGGCGCCCTCATGCTGGAGCACCTGGGCTGGCAGGAAGCCGCCGACCTCATCTACAAAGGCCTCGAAGCCGCCATTGCCGCCAAGCGCGTCACCTACGACTTCGAACGCCTGATGGAAGGCGCCACCCTCCTCAAATGCAGCGAGTTCGGCGACGAGATTATCAACCGGATGTAGTAGCTTGGCACTAGCCAATCACACAATGAACCCCGCGTTGGCTGTAAGGCCAGCGCGGGGTTTTGTTTATTATCAGAAATAAACGAGAAGACATTATTCATCTGCAAATTACCCATGAACCACAGCATAGGAATATTCGAAAACTTTGATACAACTAATTTCCTCACCGCTACAGGGTTCATACTAGCCTTATTAGGAATATACTTGACGGTAAATTTCAAAGGATTCGGATTTACTGTCCTAATGAATACATACAGAAATATAGCTCCTATGTACAACAAGGAGTTGCCAGACATCGAAATACATTACAAACATAAAAAAGTAAAAAATCTTAATCAATGTATTATTTTTATGCAAAATGATTCAAAAACCTCTATTACTGACAAAGATTTTATAAAGCGCATAACACTTGACATAAGCAAGGACATAAAGCTACATAACACATCAAATGATGTAAGCGAAATATTTCACTCATCAAATAGTTTCTCTAATTCGGTTTTTATTTTTTATCGAGAAACTAATACCCTGGTGTTTGATATAGATTTGGTAGAGCCTGAAGACATGATTGCAATCAGACTATTGTATGAAACAAATGATGAAAAAAATAGTAAACCACTAGAAATAGCTCGTATTCATTTCAAGATAAAAGGATCAAAAGAAGAAAACGACGCTATACTTACAAATCCATACTGGGGAGACGCATATAGAAAATACTATGAAAGACTATTATATATATTATTTATAATACCAATTACAACCTATGTAGCATTCCCATTCATAACATACATATGTAAATACCAATTTCCAACAACCAAATTTATCAGTAAAATATTATCTAAAATATCAATTTTAGACATTGATTTAGAATTTTTAATAACACTCTTAATAATTATACCATTTCTACTGACAGGGATATTTTTTTATTATAAAGCAAAAAAATATATTTATCCTTTCATAAGCATAGCAACTGAAAAATTTAAAAACAATCCTATTTCATGGCTATAATGCCCCGTACATCCGCACTTGCTCGGCTATACCGGGTGAGGACTACGCCCTAGCGCCTGCACTGCGCATGGCTACACAGGCGCAGCGGACGGATTCGGGGCATAGCCCCTCAAGCGTAGACCTCACCCGGCATAGCCGAGCAAGTGTGGGTGTGTGGGTCTGATGTTACTTCCCCCAACACAAAACAGGGCACCCACCGGGTGCCCTGTTTCATTTTCAATCAAGTGACTTACGCCGGTTCGGCTTTTCGTTCGCGGCGCACGCGCTTCAGCAGCTGCCGGAAGGTGTAGTCCTGGGCTTTGGCTTTATCGGAGCGGCCGTAGAGGGCTTTGCCGTCGCTGAAGAGGTGGGTCATGGGCTCGTAGAGGGCGTTGAGCACCGTCAGGTTTTCCTCGGTGTTGCCCTTCTGGGTGCTCATCTGGCTGCCCTGGCTGGTGGTATCGGCCACCAGCGCATCGTAAAGGTCCTGGAGCTGCTGGGTATCCTGGGGCTGCTGGCCCTTGGCGGCCAGGGCAGCGGCGTTGGCCTCGATGTTCTGGAGCAGGGTTTTGAGGGCCACTTATGAGTCATCGTCGGCTCCGAATGATATGGCCGATATTCATCCCAAAATTTTGTTCAAACCCTAAGAGAATATTTCTTTTCCGATGCACGTTATCCGGCTATCCACAACCAAACCCTACACAACATGCGCAAACAACCATTTTCCGTCCTCGCCCTGCTGACAACCGTTGGTACTATTTCCTTAGCAAGTTGCAACAAGGAAAACGAAACCCAGCCCGCGCAGGTAGAGCAGGCCCAGGATGCCAAGGCCGAGGAAGCCTACCCCGGCCAGACGGGTGCGGCCAAAGCCGGTACCTGGGGCGGGGAGTCCATCACCTACCAGGAAATCAACGGGGAGAAGGTGTACGAAGGCGACATTCTGCTGACGGCCGAGCAGGTAGCAGCTTCTGAGGGCCAGAACCGCCCTAGCAGTGCCGGCCGCACCACCGGCCGCTGGCCCTCGGCCGTGGTATATTACACTATTGATGCCGCGCTGCCCAGCCAGAGCCGCGTGACCAGCGCCATTTCCCACTGGCAGGCCAACTCCCCGGTACGCTTCGTGCAGCGCACCACCCAGAGCAACTACGTGACGTTCCGGGTAGGCTCGGGCTGCTCCTCCAACATCGGCATGGTGGGCGGCCGGCAGTACATTAATCTGGCATCAGGCTGCACCACCGGCAACACCATCCACGAAATCGGGCACGCGCTGGGCCTGTTCCACGAGCAAACCCGCACCGACCGGGACAACTACGTGAACATCCTCACTCAGAACATTCAGTCGGGTTACGAGGGCAACTTCACCAAGTATTCGGCCCTGGGCTACGGCGGCACCGACTACGGCGTGCTCGATTTCGGCTCCATCATGATGTACGGCTCGTTCTCCTTCTCCAGCAACGGCCAGCCCACCATCACTAAGAAGGACGGCTCCACCTTCAACATCCAGCGTACTGGTCTCTCTGCCGGCGACAAGTCGGGCATCGACGCCATGTACTAACCGACCTGGGCATACGCCTTATTTAAGAACGGGCGGCTTCCGGCAAGGAGGCCGCCCGTTGGCGTAGATATTGATTTGGGAGAAGCTGCTGACCAAAGCGCGTCATGCTTTGCTCCGATCTGCATGATGCGCTTATATCCCTGATGGGGCTTACAACTACCCACTAGTACCTTTTCTGCCTTGTCGCGCGTTAGAGCAGGTAGTTCCTTATTCGCCTTATGAAGAAGCTGCTTGCCCTGTTTATCCTGTTCCAGACTGTTCAGCCATCGGCGCAGGCCCAGAAGCCGTTGCGTTACCGCGACTGGCAGCTGGTGTTCCTGGATGATTTCGATACTTACCGGGACATAGCCGATATGGAGGCCCGCTCGCCCTGGCAGTTTACGCCCGACAACTACCGAACCTTGGTGGGCAATAAAATTGAGGATGAATACTACGACCGTCGCAATGCGGAACTGCACGACGGCAACCTGCACCTGACGGCCCGCCCGCTGGCTGAGCCGATGGAATACCGATACTCCATAGATGGCCGCGACACCATGAAGCTGTTGCACTATGAGTCGGGCTGGATTAACCTCAAACCTACCTTCCGGCCCAACCCCGCCCTAGGCGATACCGCCCGCTGGGAAGGTAACCGGGGGTTTCAGTACGGGTTATTTGAAATCCGGTGTAAGCTGGGCGGCGGCCTGGGTACCTGGCCCGCATTCTGGCTTTCGAGTGGCCCCACCGAAATCGACATTTTTGAAGGCGGCGACCCACGCGAGGTATCCAACAACATTCACTTCAGCTCTTCCACCGAGCCGTACCGGGCCAAGGAATTTCATTACCGCTACCCCGGTACCCCAGATCTGACCCAGGGCTTCCATACGTTTTCCGTTATCTGGACGGCGGAAGCAGTTACTTATTACCTGGACCGGAAGTGGCTCAGAACGGTGCCAGCTGCGGAAATTCCCACCTACGCGGCTCCGACTGATATCATTGCCAACCAAGCCGTGACGAACTACGCCACTCCTGGCCTATGGCCCGGCCTGCCCGATCAACGGCAAAGCACGCTTGTCATCGACTACATTAAAGTATATAAGCAGAAAGCCGTGCTCAAGCCCACTGCCAACCGATAAGCAGCGTGCCTTTACCGGATGCCGGCCCGCGCCACCCGAGCCGTTACCAGAAGCTGACCGGTGTGGCGCGTAGTATGCTCGGCGGCATGGGTCAGCAGGCCCATTACGGTACTGGGCAGCCCCGCCCGCCCTACCGGCCGAAACTCCGGCAGCACTGCCTCGGGCGTGGCGCGCAGGGTCTGGAGCATGGCATCCACGGCTTCGGAAAAAGCTTGCAGCAGCTCTGCCGTGGTCTGGGGCGGCATCAGTCCCTCTTTTTCGGCGGCCAGGTACGCAAACTGCTCCGCGCTGAGCGGCTCGTGGCGGGCGTAGGTCTGCATCCGGTCCAGCACTCCGCTCAGGTGGCGCAGGTGAAAGCCCACGGAAGCCACCCCGGCCGGGCGGGCGGCCAGCAGCTCATCGGGAAAGTCGTGTAGCGCGGCCGTCAGCTCTTCCCGCGCCTGCAGCAGCGCGTGGGCCAGGGGCTGCAGCAACGGTGACAGAGCGGGTAACGGGCCACGCAGCCACACTTCGGGTTGGTTGGGAGTCAGCATACGAGCGTAAACCACCAGGCAGGCGGAGAGGTTGTCGGCAGCGCATCCGGGAGTGCCTTTTCGGGGTTTTATACTAGGTTTCTACAGTCGCCGACCTATCTTTAAACCCATGCTGCAACTTTCTCAGCGCGGGGTGGCTTTGCCTGCTTCTCCGTACCGCAAACTCACACCTTACGCCGATGCCGCCCGCCAGCGCGGCCTCATCGTGCATCCCCTCAACATCGGCCAACCCGATATCGAAACGCCCCCGGCCATGCTGGCGGCGGTACAGCAGGCCAGCATTGAGGTGCTGGAATACAGCCCCACGGCCGGCTACCTGAGCTACCGTCACAAGCTGGCCGAGTACTACCAGCGTCTGGGGCTGCCGGTAGTGCCTGAGGATGTGCTGGTAACCACCGGGGGCAGCGAGGCCATTTCGTTTGCCTTGTTGGGCTGCCTTGACCCCGGCGACGAGTTCATTGTGCCGGAGCCCTTTTATGGTCCATACGCGGCTTTTGCCGTCGCCACGGGCACCCACGTAGTGGCCGTTACAGCGCGCCTGGAGGACAATTTTGCTTTGCCGCCTATTACAGATTTTGAACGCAGGATTACGCCCCGCACCAAAGCCATTCTGATCTGCAGTCCCAACAACCCTACCGGCTACGTGTACAGTCGGGCGGAAATGGAGCAGCTCAAGGACCTGTGTCTGCGCCACAACCTCTACCTGCTTTCTGACGAGGCCTATCGGGAATTCTGCTACGACGCGGAGTACACCAGCGCCCTGCACCTGCAGGGAGCCGACGACCACATTGTGCTGCTCGACACCATCTCGAAGCGCTACAGTGCCTGCGGCGCCCGCATTGGGGCCATCGTGACCAAAAACCGTGCTCTGCGTGACGTGTTTTTCAAGCTGGCGCAACTGCGGGTGAGTCCGCCCGGCCTGGGGCAGCTGCTGGCCGAAGCCGCCGCCGACCTGCCCGAAACCTACTTCGACCACACCAAAGCCGAGTACCTGGCCCGCCGTGACCTGATGCTGCGCCGTATGCGGGCCATGCCCGGCGTACAGGTGCCCACACCCAGCGGGGCCTTCTACGTCATTGCCCATTTGCCCGTAGATGACGCCGACCGGTTTGCGCAGTGGCTGCTCGAAAGCTTCAGTCACCACGGCCAGACGCTGATGATTTCCCCGGCCTCTGGCTTCTACGCCACGCCGGGGCTGGGCCGCCAGCAGGTGCGCCTGGCCTACGTCGTCAACCAGGAAGTCATCGGTAAAGCCATGGACTGCCTGGCAGCGGCGCTGGAGCAGTATCCAGGCCGTACGCTGGAATAAGCAGCTAAGAAGTTGTTACCAAAGAGTATCATTCCTGCGTTTCGCTCGGAATGACAGTTGAGAGAAACAGGGCTTTCCCTTATCTTCTGGGCTGGTTCTTGCTTTGCTCCGCCTATGAAACGTCTGCTTCCTCTCCTGCTTCTGCCGCTGCTGAGCCTGGTTCCCAAGCATCCCCGTCCGGTTCCCGATACGGCCCGCCAGCTTACGATGCGCATCAATGGAGAAGCCGTAAAAGCGGATACCATCAGCTCCCGCTTCTTCCTGAGCGAGGACCGCGCTCTGCGTCTGAACGTGGTGCGGGCCGACGACCCTGACGGCGAAGGGCTGACCATCATCATCGACCGGTTTCCCATTCAGGCGGGCAGCTACAGCTTCCAGGAAATTCTGAGCGGGCGCAACCGGGACGCGTCCTACCGCTTTGGCAAGGTGGCGGCTTACTCTAAATCCTGCGGCCAGAACACTGGCACCGTTGTTATCACGGGCGTAGATGCCTCGCGGCACTGGCTGCGCGGCACCTACCGTTGCCAGGTGTGCGAAGCCGGCCGGGGGGGCCGCCGCTTTACGCTGGAAGGTGAGTTTCAGTACCCGGTGGAAAAGGAGTGAGTCATGCACACACAAAAAAGCCTGTCATTCTGAGCGGAGCGAGGACCTTATGAAGTCTGAACGAGTCGTTGTTACGAGTGTCGTTCTACCGCAATAAGGTCCTTCGCTCCGCTCAGGATAACAGGCTTTTGTGTTCGGTAATAACAGTTAAATCGTGGCCAGATCGAGCACGAAGCGGTACTTCACGTCAGACTTCATCATCCGCTCGTACGCTTCGTTGATGTAGTCCATTCGGATGATTTCTACATCGCTCATCACGTTGTGCTCGGCGCAGAAATCCAGCATTTCCTGGGTTTCCTGGATGCCGCCAATCAGCGAGCCGGCAATGCGGCGGCGCTTGGCAATGAGGTTGAAGGCGTGCAGTTGCGGCGCTTCCGGCGGTACGCCCAGCAGTACCATCGTGCCATCGAGGCGCAAGCTTGCTACATAGGGCGTCAGGTCCATCGGGGCCGACACGGTGTTGATGATCAGGTCAAAATAGTTGCTGATGCCTTTCATGGCCTCAGGGTCCTTGGTCACCACGAATTTGTGGGCACCCAGGGCTTTGGCATCTTCTTCCTTAGAAGGCGAGGTGCTGAGCACGGTTACTTCGCAGCCCATGGCAGCGGCGAATTTCACCGCCATGTGGCCCAGGCCGCCTAGGCCCATTACGGCTACCCGGTCGCCCTGCTTGGCGTTCCACTGGCGCAGCGGCGACCAGGTGGTGATACCGGCGCACAGCAGCGGTGCTACGCGGGCCAGGTCCAGCTTTTCAGAAACGTGCAGCACGAATTTCTCCGTTACCACAATGCTGTTGGAATAGCCGCCATAGGTAGGCTGGCCATCTTTGCCTTTGGCGTTGTACGTACCCACGAAGCCATTGTCGCAATACTGCTCTAGGCCGTCGTTGCATTCGGCGCAGTGCTGGCAGGAGTCCACCATGCAGCCGACGCCGGCCAGGTCACCGGCTTTGAAGCCCTGTACGTGAGCCCCGACTTCGGTTACGCGGCCCACAATTTCGTGGCCGGGTACCATGGGAAAGATAGAGCCACCCCACTCGTCGCGCACCTGATGCACATCGGAGTGGCAGACCCCACAGAACAGAATTTCAATGCGCACATCGTGCGGGCCTACTTCGCGGCGTTCAAAATTAAAGGGAGTGAGAGGGGCGTGGGCCGCCTGAGCGGCGTATCCTTTTGCTGCTGACATGAGAGGAGGTTGGTTGTAGAGAAGACTGAACGATTCAGCACGAACCATAGAAACGGTTTCAGCGCGCTATTGTTTTCCCCTGCGGCTGGAGAAACCTGCGGGCAGGCGTGGCAATCTTCGCAGCGGGGCTGTACCTTACCTCTTCAACCTCTCCCCTCTTTTTTTCCTGATGCCTTATCCGCACACCACTCCGGCACCCGTTACCGGCGGCCCAAAGCGCAACTCCCTGGGACTGCGCATCTGGCACTGGGCCAACTCGGCCCTAGTGCTCAGCCAGCTCGTTACCATTCTGTTCCTGTTTGTCATTTTGAAGGTCAAGAGCCTGGCTCCCGAGTTCAGCAAAGCCCTGGCTGACAAAGGCGTGACCATGGCTCCCGACCAATTACGCGGCCTTACGCGCATTGTGGCGCACCGCATCTGGGACTGGCACATTTGGATTGGCATTCTGCTTTCGGTACTGCTGGCTTACCGGGTGTTGGTAAGCTTCCGGCAGCGTGGCAGTCAGCGCACGGCCGCCAAGCTGGCTGCTCTGAAAACCCGTGCCGCCCAAGGCGACGAGGAAGCCCACAAAGGCATCTTTGTACGGTATATGTACCGGGGTTTTTATGTGGTGCTGGCCGTGATGGTCGTTACGGGGCTGATCTTGGTATTTGAAGATTATTTCCGCTCCATCGAGCATCTGTGCAAGGAAGTCCACGAGGTGTCGATGTACGTGGTGCTGGCTTTCATAGTGGCACACATCTTCGGCGTGTTCCGGGCCGAAGTCACCCACGAGCCCGGCATTACCTCCGACATGATTCATGGCGGCGAGCCAGCCCACGAAGCGTAACGAGCTGCTGGCACGTTGCTGATAAAACCCGAAGCCTCGTACGAGGCTTCGGGTTTTATCAGGCTACTTAATTCTTATGCAATTGCTCCTGAGCCCCTGCTTCCGAGGAAACTGCTTGTACCGGCGGAGCTTCTTGGGCGTCGGGGGTCGTCCAGCCGTTGCGCAGCATTTCCTCTACCTGCTCCCGCAACCGCCTCACCGACTCATTGGAGAACCGCTTCTGCAGCATCCGGCCGAATAGCTTAAAACCCAGCCAGTAGAACGGGTTGCTGATGCGGCCCGTCTGAGAGTAGGCGTGAATATGAAACCATATGCGCCCCGTAGTGAGGTTTTTGTGGACCATAAACTCAATCTGGCCCCGCTCGAAATGGCCTTCCAGCGTACGGTAGTTATAGCCCCATACCTGCTCACGGGAGCCGTCGGGCAGGGTACGGGTTTCGTCCGTCACGCCTCCGATGCGCACACCAAACCAGAAAGTAAACAGCAGAAACTGCCCCCGCAGCACCATCACGCGCTTGTCCAGGGGCTGGTCGGGCAAAAAAATACCCGTGATGAGGCCGGGTGGTGGGAAGGTGTAATTACGCAGTACCTCGCGGGCGGCGGCCCAGGAGCCGTGCGCTTCGGCCGGACCGGCAGCTTCAGCGGGTAGCTCGGTTTCGTAGTCGTCAACCCGCCAGCCGTTGGCAGTGGTGTAATCGTCGGCCCGGTCCGGGTCGAAATTATAGCCCGCCTGGGAATAGGAATCGAGGCGGCGTTTCTGCAGTTCGTAGAGCGGTGGCGGCTTAGGCATCGTGGGTCACTTCAGTTCCGGAATCGTCCTGCCGGATGGTTTCTACCTGTACCGGGCCCAGCAGCAGCCCACCGCTATGCTCCGCCACGCGCTGGCAGAAGGTTTCCCAGGTTTGCTGCTGCACTCGTTTGCCCAAGCCCAAGGTGTCGTAAGTAAAGGCCACCAATCCGTCGCGGGAGCGGGCCCGGGAGTGAATCTCGAACCGCAGCGTATCGGGCAGGGAGACGTGGGGCCGCAGCGAAAAGCAAATACGCCCCGCTTCGGGGTGGCTTTCCAGGGTCGTCAGCTCAAACTGGTCGGCCTCTACTTTCGTCACGCGCACGTCGCCATTCCAGGGGCCCAGAATCTTAATTCCGAACTCGTCACCTTCGGCCAGACAATGGCCTTGGCCTTTGGTTTTTTCGAAATCGGCCAGCAAATCCGGTGAATACTCGGGCAGGTGGCACTTAATATGGTCCAGCAGCTCGGCAGCCGTTCCGCGGGGCCGCTGCACGTCAATCCAATAACGCCGCTCAAAGAACGCGCCGCTACCGGTGTGGGCTGGTTGTTCAGATTTGGCCATGAGATGTACAGCTGTTGATTTAGTGGCTAACGTGCCCGACGGCCCCAGGTTCTACAACCCGGCCGGCCCGGCCGTAGTACACTCGGTTCCACTCATTCCCCTACCCATGGCTTACTACCGCCCCCCCGGCCCGGCTCCTGACCCTGTTGTTGTTCGTGACCTGACCCGCCTGCAGGACGAATTGCGGACCCGCATCCGGCTGGAGCCGCTGCCTCAGGAGCCCCAGCTTATTGCTGGCTGCGACTCCTCCTTCCCTACCCCCGAGACGGTGTTGTCGGTATTTGTGCTGCTGCGTTTTCCGTCTCTGGAGCTGGTAGAGAAAGTATACCACGTCAGCCCGGTTACGCTGCCCTACATTCCGGGCCTGTTGGCCTTCCGTGAGGCTCCTAACCTATTGATGGCCTATGAGAAGCTCCGGCAGCAGCCGGACATCATTATGGTGGATGGCCACGGAATTGCCCATCCGCGCCGCATGGGTATTGCCGCGCACCTGGGTGTGGAGCTGGATGTGCCCACTTTCGGCGTGGCCAAGCAGAAGCTCACGGGCACATTTCAGGAGCCGGCCCTGACCAAAGGCAGCATCACGCCGCTCACCGATAAGCAGGGTGAGTTGTTGGGCGAAGTCATCCGCAGCAAGGACAAGGTCAATCCGCTGTTCGTGAGTCCCGGCCACCGCTGCGACCAAGCCACCGCCACCCGCCTCACCCTGGCCTGCCTGCGCGGATACAAGCTGCCGGAGCCTACCCGCCTGGCCGACCACTGGGCCGAGGAATTCAAGAAGGAAGTGCGCTGAAAGAGGCCTGCGCCGTCTACAACGCCTGCACCTCCAACATCATCCGTTCACTATATGACAACCAAAAACCTATTTTTTGATTAAAAATTCATTAAACACAGGTATTTACACATTCGCGTCGCATATTGCTAACGTTCTGCTTATGATTGTCGCATTCAGCAGGGCATAACATCCTTCATTAACCTCTCTGCTTGTTGCATGAAAAAAAATTTACTTCTTGTTCCCATAGCGGTACTGGCCTTTGCCGGAACTGCCGCACAGGCCCAGAATCGAACTATTTCAGGACGGGTGACAGACCGCACCAGCGGGGAAGGACTGCCCGGCGTGACAGTACTGGTGAAAGGTACTACGACTGGTGTATCGACTAACTCCGATGGTACATTTACGTTGTCAGCTCCGGCCGGTGGCGGTACGCTTGTGTATTCTTCTGTTGGCTACATCAGTGTAGAGCAGCCCATCGGTGATTCCAACACCATTAACGCAGCACTAGCTACCGACTCCAAAGCCCTGAGCGAAGTAGTAGTAGTAGGTTATGGCAGTGCCCAGAATCGGCGTGAACTGACTGGTTCTATTGCAACGGTAACGGCCGCCCAGATTGCTAACAAGCCCGTTCAGAGTTTTGAACAAGCGTTGCAAGGCCAGGCTGCCGGTGTGAACATTACTACGCCAAACGGTGTACTGAACGCCTCACCGGTGGTACGCATCCGGGGCGTGAACTCCATTACGCTCAGTTCCGCGCCACTGTACGTTATCGACGGCATCCCGGCATTCAGCGGCAACAGCTCGGCCGTAGGCAGCGTACCAAACAACCCGCTCAGCAATATCAACCCTGCTGATATCGAGAGCGTGGAGGTGCTGAAAGATGCTTCTGCAACGGCTATCTACGGTTCCCGGGCTGCCGGTGGTGTCATCGTGGTGACCACGAAAAAAGGCCGTCGTGGCCAGAGTAAACTTTCGCTTGATTCATGGGTGGGTTGGAATGATCCGGTACGTCTGTATGACGTGCTGAACGCTACTGACTACATGGAAATCAAGAATGAAGCGGTTCGGAACCTGAACGCTAACCGGGTAGCTATTGGCTCTCCGCAAACTGCCACTAACATCGAAGGCTTCAGGCCCACATTGGACGCTAGCGGGAACATTGTGGATACGCGCTGGTACGACTACATTTACCGCACCGGTTTCTCCTCTTCCAATACGCTCAACTTCAGCGGCGGTACGGAAAAAACGACCTACTATACGTCTGTTGGGTATACCGATCAGAAAGGTATGCTGGAAAATAACACGTTCAAGCGTGCGTCTGCTCGTCTCAACATCGATCATAAGGTATTCTCGCGCCTGAGCGTAGGGGCCCGCGTTGCGTATACCAATGCCCGTACAGGCTCCCCAAACTCCGGTTCTGTAGGTGATGGCGCATTCGGCACGGCTGGTCTGGGTCGCGCACCCCTGGTATTGCCACCCAACATAGCTCCCCGCAACCCGGATGGCACATACAATATCAATGGCGCGGGCATCGGTGCGGGAGCCAACATTAACCCGGCCTCATACACGGTAGCTAACCCCAACGGTCAGGCGTTGCTAACCGGCTTCTTCAACCCGCTCGTTGACCTGGAAAACAACTATTTCCTTTCAGAAGGCAATGATATTCAGGGAAGCGTATATGCCGATCTGGAACCAGTCAAAGGCTTGCACTTACGTACCAACTACGGTATCTATAACATAGCCTTTGAAGACAAATCTTTCTCCTCACCCATTGCGGGAGACTCTTATAACGTAGGTAGCGCCTTTAACTTCTACCGTACCAACAAACGTTGGAACTGGCAAAATACCGCGCAGTATGATGTTACGCTAGCCGAAAAGCACAACATCTCTATACTGGCCGGCACTGAATACCAGAGCACCCAAATTGACCGTTGGGGCGCTAACCGTACCAGCGTATCTGATCCGTTCTTCACAACCTTCCAGGGCGGATACTCTAACATTGCCAACTCTGGCTCCTTCCAGGGGGAGAACTTCCTGATGTCGTACTTCGGCCGGGCGACCTATAACTTCAACCGCAAGTACCTCGCCACCTTCAATGCTCGTCGCGACGGTTACTCGGCGTGGGGTAATGAGAAATGGGGTAACTTTTACGGTGCCTCGCTGGGCTATATTGTCTCTGAAGAAGCATTCTGGAAAAACTCCTCCTTCCTTAACACAATCAGCTTGCTGAAATTCACTGGCAGCTACGGCGAAGTTGGTAACAACCAAGGCATTGGTGATTTCACGACACGGGACTTGTATAGCCCTGGTCTGTACGGGACCAGCAACACCTTTTTCTTCAGTAATGCCGGTAATGCCGACCTCAGCTGGGAAACTAGCAAAAAGACTGACGTAGGTCTATCTTTTGGCTTGTTTGAAGACCGCATCCAAGGGGATGTAGCCTATTACCGGAACGATGTGGACGGCCTGATCCTAGACGTACCACAGTCTCCTTCCAAGGGTATTCCTAACAACGCTATTGCCGCCAACATTGGCTCAATGCGCAACACCGGTGTGGAATTTAACCTGCGCGCAACGGCTATAAATAAAGCTGACTTTACCTGGTCTATCAACGCCAACCTCACTACCCTGAAAAACCGGGTAACGAAGCTGGCTACCGAAGGGCAACGGATTGGTACGGCAACTTCCGGCCTGGAAACCGTCAACTTCACCCGAGTAGGTGGCTCAGTCGGCGAGATTCTAGCAGTTCAGTCTCTGGGTGTTAACCCGGAAAACGGCCGGCGTATGATCCGTAAAGCAGATGGGACCGTGGTGCAGTATAACCACCAGGGCCAGGGCTGGACGCTGATGGATGGTACAACGACTACTCCCGCTCCCTCGCAGCTGGCAGACGGACAGTACTATGGCCCCACGCTACCCACTTGGTATGGTGGTTTCGATAACACCTTCCGTTACAAGAGCTTTGACTTGGGTGTATTCATTCAGTTCTCTGGTGGCAACTACATCTATAACGGTACCAAAGCTGGCTTGCACGATCAACGCTTCTGGAACAATGCCACTGACATCAAGGACCGCTGGACCGAAACCAACCGTAACGCTGAGTGGCCTCGGGTAGTGTACGGGGATAACGTGTCAAACGGCTCGGCCCTTGTCATGTCCTCCAATGTGGAAAAAGGGGACTTTGCTCGTCTGCGCAACGTATCGCTGGGCTACAACGTCGCATCTGGTCTGGTCAATAAGCTGGGAGTGGGAAGTGCCCGCCTGTACGTGCAAGTACAAAATGCTGCACTGCTGACCAACTACTCGGGTATTGACCCTGAGATTTCGACTAACGGCAGCAATAACACCGGTGCCGGTGTTGACCGTAACTCGGTGGGCCAGGCCCGGAGTTACACGGTTGGTCTTAACCTCGGCTTTTAATTCTCTCGTTTACAATGAAGACTTTCAACTACCTCCTGACTCTCGGACTTACTGTTTCCTTGGGACTGGGCACTTTCTCCTGCAGCGAAGACCGTCTTGAAGTTCTGCCTAAAACTGATCTCGCCAGCGAAGTTGCTTTCGATACCCCCTCCCGGATACTGGGCCAGGTGAACAATATGTATGACTACATGAAGGCTGGTGCCTTCCTGGGTGGTCGTTATCAGGTATACGGCGACATCCGGGCAAATGACTTCCTCCACCGCAACTCTAACCAAGTTACTGGAGACGGCGTGTGGCAGCACATACTCACCGAATCTTCCCAGAATGACGTTATCAACATGTGGGGCGCTGGCTACGCCGCCATAAACCAGATTAATGTGTTTCTGGCGGGCATGGACGCAAATTCTGCCAAATTCACCGCTGCACCTTTTCCAGCTGATTATCCGGCTACCGCAACTACGTTTGTAGCCGAGGGTCGCATGCTGCGGGCGTTAGCGTACTATTCACTGTTGCAGTATTATGCCCGGCCTTATGCTGATGGTAACGGCTCAAGACCCGGTCTGCCTTTACGCCTACAAGCTGAAACAGAATTGGGTAACAATGACCTAGCTCGCAGCACGGTAGCTCAGGTGTATGACCAAATCCTGACGGATCTGCAATTCGCAGAAACCAACCTACCACTTACAAACTCCGCCGGCAACGTATTCCGGGCTCACCGCAACACAGCTATTGCGTTAAAGACCCGCGTACTGCTGAGTATGGGCCGTTACGCTGATGTAGTAACGGAGGCTGGTAAGATGGTTCCAACGGCTGCTCCCTTCAGAGCTCCTACGGGCGTTGCACACGAGTTGAACCCCAGCCTTGCCGCGGTATTCGCTCCAGCACCAGCTGGAACTGAAATGATCTTGGCGTTCCCATTCACTGCCCAAGACCCAGCCGGTGTACAGAACCAACTGGCGTTCTATTTCTTACCCAATCCACAGGGAGGCCAGGAGTACAACTTGAACCCAGAAGGAGTTATTGCTAGTCCTAATTTCAAAGCCACTGATGCCCGCCTAACTACGTTATTAGTGCGGTCTGGCACTCCGGCGTCTCCCTACCTGCGCAAGTACACAACCGGTACGCAAGCCGCAGTTCCCTACACTGATGCAGCCCCGGTAATCCGGTATGCAGAGGTGCTGCTGAATCTCTCGGAAGGCTTGGCGCGTAGTCAAGGTGTTACTAACGCTCGTGCTTTAGAGCTACTCAACGCCGTGCGCACCCGCTCGGGCTCGGATGCCTACACGGCGGCTAGCTTCACTGGCACTTTCTCCATCATTGATGCCATTCTGCTGGAGCGTCGACTGGAATTCCTGGGTGAGGGATTGCGCAACAACGATGATATGCGTCTTCTACGCACCATTGCTGCTAAGGGCACGATAAATGCCATTCCGTCTACTGATCCCCGCTACATCTGGCCGATTCCCAGCTCTGAACTGCAAACCAATACGCTGATAACCCGCAACTAATGCAGTAATTACAGCGAATTTCCAGAAAGCCCTCTGCCTTCCGCAGAGGGCTTTCTCTTTTATATGCCGCCTGCAATTACATTCTGCAACCCTTCCAACGACTCACCGGCCGCCAGTGGCAACCCGAGTAGCCGCGCTACGGCCTGGTACACTACCTGCGGCGTGGCAGCTTCCTCCAAGATGCCGCGTTGCGTCCCGGCCTGGGTTGATTTAGAAAGCTTATGCCCGTCCTCATCCCGCAGCAAATCATGATGTAAAAACCGGGTTTGGGTAAAGCCCCCCTGTTCCGATAGATATGGGGCCAGCCAAATCTGGGCCGCGGTACTGGTTAACAAATCCAGGCCGCGCACAATGAGGTTCACGCCCAGCCGCACATCATCCACCACGGAAGCCACCTGGTACGCGGCTACCCCGTCCTTTTTGCGCACTACAAAGTCTCCTGGGTCCTGCGCTACCCATATCCGCATGTCGCCTTGGGCCAGGTCAGAAAAAGCGGCGTTGGCTCCGGCTGGTACAGCTGCCCGCCAGGCCGTATCCGCCGCCGCAAATGGTAGTCCGGCCGGCCGGCAGGTGCCCGCGTAACGGCCGGCCGGCAGCACCTGGCGGGCCAGCTCGGTGCGGGAGCAGTGGCAGGCATAAAACAACTCCGGATGCGCTGCGTGGGCCGCCTGTAGCACGGCTTCGTACTCGGGCAGACGGTACTGCTGGGAGAAGCTGTGCTCAAAATCCTCGGGGCCGGTGGGGCCGTGGTCATAATCAAGCCCTAGCCAATCGAGGGTACGGAAGATATTCTCCAGGTATGTCGGCCGAAACCGGGCGCGGTCCAGGTCATCTATGCGCAGGTGCAGTATGCCGTGGGCTCGGCGCGTGAGCAGCCACGTAAGCGTGAAGTTGACGGCGTTGCCCAGATGCAGGAAACCGCTGGGCGTGGGGGCCATACGCGAAACAACAGGGGCAGCAGGAAATTTTAGCATGAAATTAGGGGATGGAGAGTATGCTGCCTCCAGAAAATGCGGGGCAAGCACCCAACCAATACCTCTGCAAATATCCGGCAACCCGGCAGTAAACCTGGCCGGCTATATCCTGTCGAAGTAGACTACCTACTCTTTTTGCTTATGAGACACCTACTACGCCTTTTTCTTCTGCTTTTACTGTTATCCGCTGCTCCGGCGCGGGCCCAGCAGAACCCACTGTTCTTCCCCCCAGTTCCGGCCTCGGCGGGCGCGTGGGCTACTGCTTCGCCCCAAAGCCTGGGCTGGTGCCAGCAGCAACTTGATTCTTTGCTGAACTTTCTGGGGCGCAAGGGTACTAAATCGTTCATCGTGCTGAAGGATGGGCGAATGGTGGTGGAGCGGTATTACGGCACGTTCACCCAGGATTCCGTCTGGTACTGGGCTTCGGCGGGTAAGTCGCTCACGGCAGTACTGACGGGTGTGGCCCGTCAGGATGGCCTGCTCACGCTCCAAGACAGCGTCAACCGGTTTCTGGGGCGTGGCTGGTCAGTGGCCCCGGCCAGCAAGGAGCGGCTGGTTACCCTGCGCCACCTGCTGACCATGATCTCCGGCCTCGACGATACGCCCCCTGCTCCATGCGACAATGAGAACAGCACCGCTACATGCCTGCTGTACCGCACCGATGCCGGCACGCGCTGGGCTTACCACACAGGAGCCTACCGCCAGCTGCAAACCGTTCTAACGCGGGCCAGCGGCCTTACACTCAACCAGTATACCAACCAACGGCTGGCTACCCGCATCGGCATGCAGGGCCTGTGGGTTCAGGATGTGTACTACAGCCGGGCCCGTGACATGGCGCGGTTTGGCCTGCTGGCTTTGGCCCGGGGCAACTGGAACGGAACGGCTATTCTTACAGACACGGCCTACTTCCGGCAGATGATTACCCCTTCCCAAAGCTTCAACCGCAGCTACGGCTATCTGTGGTGGCTCAACGGACAGAGTTCCTACATGCTGCCCGGTCCTCTGCAAACGGTACTGCCCGGGGCCATTACCCCTACTGCCCCCGCCGATATGTTCGCGGCCTTGGGCAAAAACGACCAGAAGATTTATGTGGTACCCAGCCGGGGCCTGGTAGTGGTGCGCCAAGGTAACTCAGCCGACAGCCCCCGACTAGCCGTTTCCTCTTTTGATACCGAGTTGTGGCGCTACCTGATGGCAGCCATACAGTGCAGGCCACTGGCCACGGCTTCCCCTGCAGCAGCAGCTTTTCAGGTTTTTCCGAACCCCACCAGTGGTACTGTAAGCGTACAGTTCCCGGCAGCAGCCCAGGGTTCTTTGCACCTGCTTAACGCGCTGGGCCAAGTGGTACGCCAGATGCCGGTAGCTCCCCAGATTGCCCTGCAAGGACTACCGACAGGCTTGTATCAGCTGCAGTGGCAAATGCCCGACGGCAGGATAGCAGGCAATCGGCGGCTGGTTATTCAGTAGCCCATACCAGTGACTTGATACCGAAAACTGCGCTTTCAGCTTATGGCAGCTGACGAAATGCATGGACCATTTGTGAAAATTCCGCCCTGCTCGCCCGGTTTTGCAAAGGAAATATAGCACAGCAGGAATTTTTCTTTGCGTAATTGATGTATGTACATATATTTACATCATCAACGACTACACTTCCTCTGACTACCATGCAAACCGTCCTCCATACTGCCGATTCCCGGGGCCATGCCAACCACGGCTGGCTCAACTCTCACCACACCTTCAGCTTCGCCGGCTATTCCAATCCCGAGCGGATGCACTTTGGGGTGTTGCGTGTACTCAACGATGATACCGTGGCCGGGGGCAAAGGCTTTGGCGCGCACCCGCACGACAACATGGAAATCATCAGCATTCCGCTCAGCGGCACGCTGGAGCACAGAGATAACGCGGGCAACCACGGCATCATCGGTAGCAGCGACGTGCAGGTGATGAGTGCCGGTACGGGCATTGCCCACAGCGAGAAAAACCACAGTTCCTCCGAGCCCGTGAAGTTTCTGCAGATCTGGGTGTTTCCCAACAAGCGCAACGTGCCCCCACGCTATGATCAGCAAACGTTCCAGGCCGCAGACCGCCACAACCAGTTCCAGCAGGTACTGTCGCCCAACCCCGACGATGCCGGCGTCTGGATTCACCAGGATGCTTGGTTCCATCTAGCCGATTTCGACGCTGGCTTCACGGCCGATTATCAGGTAAAGAAGCCCGGTAACGGCGTGTATGTATTTGTGCTGGAAGGCGAGGTTGCCGTGGCTGGCCAATCTCTGAAGCAGCGCGACGGGCTGGGCGTCTGGGAAACCGGTAGCTTCAGCGTGCAGGCTTCGGCCAACGCCCGCTTGCTGCTCATGGAAGTTCCCATGAGTCTGTAGGGTGCTGGCGGAGGCGGCTGTCATGCTGGCTTGCGGTCTGTTGGCCGGTCGCCAGACAGCTTCCGCAGAATTTTCGACTGACGCACCAGCGCAGGTTTTTACTTTCGTTTACACACACCTGTTTGCTTGCCTGCTTCCCGCCACTTGTCCCGCTTCGGCAAACCAGTGGTGGGAAGTATGGTTTATATGCTTCTATGAAACACGCCCCCACTTCCTTTCCCGTTCAGGAAACGATTCGCAAACGCTGGAGCCCCCGCGCTTTTGCCAGCTACCCCATAGCTCCCGAAACGCTGCAGCAGGCATTTGAGGCAGCTTCGTGGGCCCCTAGTGCCATGAATGAGCAGCCCTGGCGCTACATCTACACCCACCACGCCGATCAGGAGGCGTTTGCCAAAATGGTTGACTGCCTGCTGCCCGGTAATCAGCCTTGGGCTCAGCACGCCCCCGTGCTCATCTTGGCGCTGGCTAAAACGCACTATGATAACGGCACCCCCAACGGTGCCGCCCTGCACGACTTGGGCATGGCCAATGCCAACCTCATTCTGGAGGCTACGGCCCTGGGACTGCACGGCCACTTCATGGGCGGTTTTGATCGGTCCAAAGCCCAGGCCGCTTTCCAGCTACCCGACGACCTGCAGCCCGTAGTGATGATTGCCCTTGGCTACATCGGGGATGCCACTCAGTTGGAAGAGCCGTTTCTGAGCCGCGAAAAGGCCCCGCGCCAGCGCAAAGCCCTGGCCGATTTTACTTTTCACCAGCACCTTCCAGCGTAGTCTATGCTTATCCGTCACACTGCCGCCGCTGCTCGCGGCCTGAAAGATATTGGTTGGCTGCAAAGCCATTTTTCCCTGAGCTTCGGCCCGTACGCAAATCCTGAGCGGGCCGGTTTCGGTCTGCTCAGAGTGTTCAACGATGATTTTGTGCAGGTGGGCGGTGGTTTTGGTCTGCATGCCCACGCCAACATGGAAATCATTTCGGTGATGCTGGCCGGGCGCATGAACCACAAGGACTCGTTGGGCTACTCCGAGGAGGTGACGCAGGATTGGGTGCAGATTATGAGTGCCGGCAGTGGCCTGCGCCACGAGGAGTACAATATCGGCGACGAGCCGGTGAATTTCCTGCAGATCTGGGTGGAGCCTAAGCTCCAGAACGTGACGCCTCGCTACCAGCGCCGCCATTTTCCGCGCGAAAAGCGCCGCAACCAACTGACCACTATCGTCAGCAATGAAGAAGGCACAGCCCACTGCTGGATCAACCAGAATGCGCGCCTCAGCCTGGGTCTGTTCGATGCCGGGCAAACAGTGGAATACCGCCTGAACCCGCTGAATAAGTGCGTATTCCTGTTTGTGCTGGAAGGCATTCTTGTAGTTAATGGCACGCAGGTAAAACAGCGGGAAAGTCTGGGAATTTGGGAGACTGATGCTGTGCAGATTCAGTGCGAAACGGTAGCGCAGTTTATTCTGATTGAGGTGCCCATCAACCACTAGTCGGCTGCTCTGCAGTTACACTTTTCTAATTTTTAATTGAAAAGCCCTGCCACCCGGCGGGGCTTTTTCTATGAACGTGGGGCACCGGCAAGCGGAACGCTACGCAACTATCGATGAACATGTTACGCAGAATAGTAGCGAATTTGCCGGATTGTACCGTCTTTTGTAGGTAGTAATCTTTTGCTTACCCTTTTTCTATGAAAATACTTCGACTCACGCTGGCTTTGTGCACGGGTGCGCTTACCCTAGCTTCGGCTCAGGATCTGCCCTACCAGACACCGCCCCGTGCCATTGCTGCCTTGGCCGATGCCGCGCCGACGCCCCGCGTCAGCTTTGCCTCTAACGGCCAATGGATGCTGCTGATGGACGTGCGTGACATGCCCAGCATTGCCGACGTGAGCCAGCCCGAAGCACGCCTAGCCGGCCTGCGCATCAACCCGCGCACCAATGGGGCCAGCCGCGTCAGCTACGCTTCTACTCTGCGGCTGCAGCGCCTGCCCGAAGGCAAGGAACTGCTGGTGCAGGGCCTCCCCGCCAATGCCCGCATCAGCGACGTGCAATGGTCGCCGGACAATACCAAAATTGCTTTTACCCATACCACTAACAACCACGTGGAGCTGTGGCTGGTGGATGTAGCTTCGGCCACCGCCAAGCTAGTGCCCAACCTGTTTCTAAACGGGATATTCGGCATGCCGTATGAATGGGTTTCCGATGGCAAAACCATTGTTGCCCGTGCCGTAGTAGGTGGCAGGGGCGAAGCCCCTAACCCTACGGCGGCTCCCACCGGCCCGGCCATTCAGCAGAACGTGGGCCGCACGGCTGCCTCCCGCACCTACCAGGACCTGCTGAAAAACCCGGTAGATGAGCGGCTGTTCGACTTCTACGCTCTTACTCAGGTGGTAAAAGTGGGAATGGATGGCCGCATGGCTCCGCTGGGTCAGCCGGGCATCATTCAGCAGGCATTGCCTTCTCCCAGTGGCAAATACGTGCTGGTTCGTACCCGGCACCGCCCCTATTCCTACACGCTGCCGGTATCCAGCTTCCCCCAGCGCATTGATGTGCTGAACATGGAAGGTCTGGTGGTGAAAGAGCTGATAAATCTGCCCTTGGCCGATAACGTACCGACCAGCTTTGATGCCGTACCGACCGGCCCCCGGGAAATCAGCTGGCGCGAGGATGCCCCCAATACGCTGTTTTGGGTAGAGGCGCAGGACGGTGGCGACCCAAAAAAGGAGGCCTCGGTGCGCGACAAACTCTTCGCATTAGGTGCGCCGTTTGATGGGCAGCCGCAGGAGCTGGCCTCGTTGCCCCTGCGCTTCAACAACATTTACTGGAGCGGCTCCGATAAGCTGGCGCTGATTGAGGGCTACCGCTGGGCCGACCGTAAGGAGACGCTCTGGAGCTTGGACCTGGCAACCAAAACTTCCCTCACGCCCCTGTTCGAACGGTCGTCGCAGGATACGTACACGGACCCCGGCACTCCTTTCCAACGCCGCAACGAGCAGGGCCGCCGCGTACTGACCACCGACGCCAACGCCGATGTGGTGTACATGATTGGCACCGGAGCTTCACCGGAGGGTGACCGGCCGTTTGTAGACGAGTTGAACGTACGCACGAAGAAAAGCACCCGTTGGTGGCGCTCTGAAGCACCGTACTACGAGATGCCCGTAACCATTCTGGATGCCAGCAAGCACATCTTCGTAACGCGTCGTGAGTCGCCGCAGGAGGCCCCCAACTATTTCCTGCGTGATGCTCCCAGCATCAAGGCCACCCCACTTACTAAGTTTACCAACCCTTACGCTACCCTTGGCAATCTGCAGAAGCAGGTGCTCAAGTACAAGCGGGCCGATGGCGTGGAGTTGACGGCTAACCTCTATCTGCCCCCGAATTATAAGAAGGAAGATGGCCCGCTACCCACGCTTATGGAGGCCTATCCAGTAGAGTTCAAGGACAAAAAAGACGCCGGCCAAGTGAAGGGCTCACCTTACACCTTCACGCGTCTGAACTGGGGTTCCCCCGTGTTCTGGGTAACACAGGGCTACGCGGTGCTACAGGGTGCCAGCATTCCAATTGTAGGCGAAGGCACCAAGCAGCCGAATGATACCTATGTGGAACAGCTCACTTCCTCGGCTAAAGCAGCCATCGACGAAGGTAAGCGGCTGGGTGTAGTCGACCCTAACCGGGTAGCCGTAATGGGCCACAGCTACGGCGCGTTCATGACGGCCAATTTGTTAGCGCACAGCAACCTATTTAAGGCAGGTATTGCCCGCAGCGGCGCGTATAACCGTACCCTCACGCCGTTTGGCTTCCAAGGTGAGGAACGCACCTACTGGGAAGCCCCGGAGGTGTACAACGCCATGTCTCCCTTCAACTACGCCAACAAAATTAAAACGCCTATTCTGCTCATTCATGGCGAGGCAGACAACAACTCAGGGACTTTCCCCATCCAGACAGAACGTTTTTATAACGCACTGAAAGGCAACGGGGCAACGGTCCGTTACGTGGTATTGCCAGCTGAGGCTCACGGCTACACTGCCCGCGAGTCCATCATGCACATGCTGTGGGAGATGAATACGTGGCTCGACACGTACGTAAAGAAGGCCAGCACTACCCCCGAGACAACCAAAGCTGATGCCCGTTAGCGGTTAACAATCTATTCAGTTGTAGTAAAGAGCCCTTGGTTTTTCAGAATCAAGGGCTCTCTTTACGCTAGCTTGCTAATATTAAATTTCGACTATTTAACAACACTTTACCGTGTAAAATTTTGCTCCTGCAGAAACCCCTCAGATGCATACGCGTTAGACGACCTAAACACATTTTTCTCCGTGTTAACGACTTACGCCATGAAAACCATCAAAATATATGCGGCTATGCTTTCGGCCCTGTTTGTTCTGGAAAGCACGGTAGTAGCATCGGACGCTTCTGCTCAGACCAAAAAAACCTGGAGCAAAAAAGCCAAAGGCGCCGCCATTGGCGGCGGTGCCGGGGCAGTAACCGGAGCCGTAGTTGGCGGTGGTAAAGGGGCGGTAATTGGCACTGTAGCCGGGGCCGCTGCCGGCGGAGTCATCGGCCGCAAAAAAGACAAGAAGAAGGATCCCGTGCGCTACGACCAGTATTCGCGCAAGGACTAAGTTAACTAAGGGTCCTTGACCACCAAAAAGCCCCGTACCGAATAGGCGCGGGGCTTTTTTCTATAATTTGAGAGAAAATTAACAACCGCAGGCTCCGGCGGCCTTCACTCTAGCGGCTTTGCCCACGACTAGTGCGGGGCCGCAGTCGCACAGGCCGAAATGACGGCTCTTGTCACCTAGCACCCGAAAATATTGACCGTAGCGGGTTTCGCTTACCATGGCCGCCGTGCTGCAACACACTAGCATAGGCCTGCCGGTTTCAAAGCGGTGGTGGTCATCGAGGTCAAACGCGTGCGGCAAACCCGGGGCCGTACCTTCATAAATAGCCACCTACCCAAAATCCTCGCACCGGTCTTCCAGATCGAGCTTGAACGCACGCACGGTGAGGGAGTAGAAGCCGATATTGCCCACTTTGACCTCAATTCCGGGGTTATCGATGGTGAGGCGGCGGCTGGAGGTCAGGCGGTAGTCCCGAACGCCAATTCGGTGCAGCAGGCGGCGAAAATCTTCGGTATAGAGTGCTCCGTTCAGGCACTCGCCGTAAAGCACCGGGTCCTGGTGCCGGGCTACGGGTACGCGCTGGTCGGCAAAAACATCGGCAATGTGCAGCTCGCCCCTGAGCCTCAGCACCCGGAAAATTTCGCGGTAGGTAGCTTCTTCATCCGTGCTGAGGTTGAG
Source organism: Hymenobacter swuensis DY53 (assembly GCF_000576555.1). Lineage (NCBI taxonomy): Bacteria > Pseudomonadati > Bacteroidota > Cytophagia > Cytophagales > Hymenobacteraceae > Hymenobacter > Hymenobacter swuensis. Next base: position 652,842 of record NZ_CP007145.1, on the reverse strand, counting down.
GACGCAATTGCTCACCACTACATCCACGCTATTATCAGGAAGGCCGGCCGTGGCCATGTCCTCAATGTAGCCGTGCCGAAACTCCACGTTGGGCGCGGCATAGCCAAAGCGGGTAATATGCGCCCCTATGTGCCCCCGGGCTACGTCGAGTTGCTCCTCCGTCATATCTACTCCAATCACGTCCATAGTGAGACTGGATTTTCGGGACGGCAATTTGCCACTGGAACCGGGGCTGCAGGGTACATACCCCTCTGTTGAGCGGCTCTGGCCCGCCCCTATCTTCTGCTGCCCGATGCAACCTCCGGCGCGGGTTGGGTAGTATGCCCCTGATGCATCTATTCGTTTATTCCGCCCTCTCCGATTCGGCCCGCACTGAGCTGCTACGCCAGCTGCCGGCCGCTGTTCGCCCGGTCTTCCGCACCGATATACCTGCCGATGAGCAGCCGGCAGCTTTTCAGGCAGCCGAGCTGCTACTGGGCAACCCACCGCCGGAGTGGTTTGCCCCGATGCCGCCCGCCCTGCGCTTCTGGCAGATTGACTCCGCCGGCATAGACCGGTACCAGCAATTGCAGCCCGCCTTTCCGGTTGCGAACATGGGCGACTTTTTTGCCTGGCCCTGCGCCGAAACCATGGTGGCGGGCTTACTGGGGTTGTTGCGCTACGTGCCGGAACTGGCCGTATGGCAGGCGGAAAAACGCTGGGTAGGAAATCCTATACGGCCCCTGATGCGGCTGTTGCGCCACCAGCGCGTGGTTGTTCTGGGCAGCGGCGCTATCGGGCAGGCCGTGGCGCAGCAACTGACGGGCTTTGGCTGTCATGTACAGTTCCTGGCCCGCACCGACCCCAGTGCCCAGCTGCACTCCCGGGAGCAGCTCCAGGCGGTCCTGCCCCACACGGATATTGTGGTGAACTGCTTGCCCGGCAGTGCCGATGGGTTCTTCTCAGCCGACCTGATTGCCGCGTTGCCGGAACATGCCCTGTACGCCAGCGTGGGCCGGGGCAATACCACCGATGAGCCAGCTCTCATTGTGGCCCTCCAGTCTGGCCGTTTGGGTGGGGCCGTACTCGATGTAACCGCCCAGGAGCCCTTGCCCGCCAACAGCCCGCTTTGGAATATTCCGCGCGTACTGCTCACCCAGCACAGTGGGGGCGGCCAGCCCGGCGAAGACGAAGGCAAAGTGGCAGTATTTCTGCGCAACCTCCGGCACCTGCTGCTGCAGGAGCCGCTGGAAAACAAAGTACAACTGCGGCAAGGGTATTAATATCCTGACTTTGCACTTATTTCGCAGCTAAGAACGAAGCGAGACACTTCATTGAACTTTTGCGAAACCTAACCCGGATTATTCGGGACGAGATTCTCTGGCAGAAGTTAGCGGTAGCATATCATCCATTGGTGGCGGCAAATCCGGATGGGCAGTTGCGCCAATAACAGGCCGTAGCATCATCTCAACAAATGTTCTACCCAGCGAACTGATGACGCAATTAGGCGTTGATGTGACATTGGCAGCAGTTGCGGCCACAAAACGCCTCTCAACGTCTTTCATGAAATAACTGATACGCAAGCCTTCGTTGGCGTACCACCACTTCATTTTTTTACCCATGGCCTCCTCCCATAGGCCACCGCCAAGGGCCAGAATATTGCCATTTTCATCCCGCTTTTCTGCTGCTGCATGGTGGACGCCAACCACTTCCCATTGGTTGTTGAACAAAGGGGAGCCGGAAGAGCCTTCCAACGTATCCGTTTCGTAATGCATCCATGTGTTGTTTAGGGCAGGCTCTTCCAAGGCCAGTAAGCGGTTATTACGCATACTTACTTGGCGGGGCTGCCCTTCGGGATGGTGTAGTGCGTTAATGGATTCGCCTTTTATCAATTTCCCTTCTTCACTAAACAGAAAATTATACCCAAACTCCGTCAGCACTGACGTAGGTCGGCCGCTTTCAGGGCGTGGTGTCGATTCCACGCCTATCAAGGCATAATCCAAGCCGCCATCTGCCGGGCTGCTGATGTACACTAGGTCCGGCCGAAAATTGAAAAGTGCAGTCGGGTGGATGATACCGCCAAAACTCTCTTCGTAATCAAACTCAACCCAGCTTTCCTGGGCAACCTGCAGGCTACTGATAACGTGCTGATTGGTTAACAACAAGTTGGGAGCAACGAGAAAACCTGTGCCCCAGCCCACACGGATGCCTCGGCTACGAACATAAATACGCCCAACTGTACGACGCGCTTCCCAGCCTTTCAGTAAAAACCAGCAAGGCAGCCCGTCATAGGTACCGATAGTGCTTTCGAATGCCCGCTGAGTGTCAGGCGGAGCATTCAGCACGGGTCCGCTGGCCAAAATCTCCCTATCTGCTTTGGTTAGGGCAGGCGCAGTGCTTGTATCTGCTAACAGCCGCATTTTGCGCTTTTCAATTCTTTCGGGGGTATCAGCCTCAAGAAGCCGACCCAAGCGCACATCATTCCGGGTTTTATTTCGTTCCCGCTCAGACGCGACCAGCCGGTCATACACTGCCATAAGTGCTGAATTGATAAGATCATTCATGGCGAAAGAAGTTGATCAGCGTAGGAATTAAGCAGTAGGTAAGCTTTCCGGCGCCTACATACTTAAATTCTTATAGTCCATGCGAATGCGAAAACGCTTGGCGACCAACTCCAATCCGTTGGCAGACAAGGGTAGCTCGTGCGCTTTTAAGTAGTCAAAATCGAGTCCGGTGCGCGTCTTGATTTCATTCAGCTCAACGCGGAAAGTTCCGGCCTCAAAGGCAGCTTCCCGCCCCAGCATATCTTCGATCAACTGCTCCTGTTCCAGCATGTAGGCCGCAGCTGCTAAATTTTCTCCTTTGACATAAACCAGAATTTTCCAGAAGGCCAGCGGCAAACGGACTCCTTTATAGAGCGGGTCGTCTTCCTGCATGACCGGACCGGTGAACACTGTTATCCTTTTATTTTTAATGTCTGCCGTATGCAGCAGATAATTTTCCAGGCCTTGCCAGAGGTCCTGCCCTTGGTTGAAGCGCGCGTGCTGCGGAGAGCAGTTGGTGAAATGAAACGTGTCATCGTTGGCGCGCTGTGCCTGCGGCCCCCATACCGGGTCCAGGCGTCGTACCAGATGGCCTCGATCCAGCGCGTTACGGCTATAAAGCGCCTCGCCGATTTGCTCCGACTCCGCTATCCGCGAATCAAAGAACCAACGGTCTTTGCCTCGGCTTAGCTCCTGGCTTTGGCTACCATCAATGTTAACGGCAGTGTAGTAAGCCAACTGCCGCCGACGATTCATCACAATACTAAAGTGAGTGTAGGGCAGTATGGTAGGGTCGTTAATGGATTTAGTATCACTGTTCTTTGCGGCATTGCGGCGCTGCTCTTCCGTTAGGGTTGGCAACTCAACGGGTATATCCAGAAAATCCTTAGTGTAGCCTTCGTAGCCTTGGTAATAGCTGCGTGGGCGAGCTACTTCCAGAGCGGTTGCACCACCGACTACATTCTCTTCAAAACGACTTGGTGACTGTGCAGCAAAGTCATTGGCGAGTTGCTTCCCGTTCAAGTGCACCGTGACGGAAAAAGTGATATCGTTAGTGTCCATTATTTTATGAATAAGGTGAATACTGCCGGGCCGTGAAATCAACTCAAATGAATAGTTAAAGCTAGCCGCGGTTGATAGTGTGCTACATCAGTACCACCACTGAATATGAAATGATATTCCCGGAATCATGCGATTGTAATCTGCTATGCTGCCCTGAGGCATCCGGAATTACATGCAGAGTTGCTGCTTGCTATGAGAGAAGAAGTAAGGCCCCCCCTGGCCCCTGTAATCGTGTTAATTTTCAACTACGAACACCTTAAATGCAACCATATCACTAGTAGTTGTCCTCCTACCCGTAACCCACATTATCCAAGCTGCTATGCAAAAACTGTACGCTATTCTTCTCGGAGGCGGCCTGCTTATGAGCCTGACGGCCTGCCCCGGCCTTATTGATCCGATGGATCGGGCACCCCTCCCACAGTACAAGCCGCTGCTGATGGCCCGCACGCAGCTGGAGCAGGCAGTGGCCGTCCTGCCGCCCCAAGAACTACACAACACGGGCAAAATCTATCTGCGCGACCCGTACATTTTCATCAACGAGCAGTACGAAGGCGTCCATATTATCAACAACCAAGACCCAGAGCACCCGCAGCCGGTAGCTTTTCTGCGCATTCCCGGCAATGTGGATGTGGCCATGAAAGGCAATCTGCTCTACGCCGACAGTGGCTCCGACCTGCTCACGTTTGACATGAGCAACGTGCAGGCGGCCCGGCTGCTGAACCGGGTCCGCGAGGCCGTGCCGGAGCTGCCCATGCCCGAAACCGGCGAAATACCCGCCGAATATCAGCCCCAGAACCGCCCGGCCGATGCGGTAGTTATTGGCTGGCAGAAACTGTAAGCCCCGATTTTTATGAAGCAATTTTCTACTCTTCTGCTCCTGGTCGGCCTACTCGGCAGCCTGCCTCTCACTTCCTGCAGCACCAACAGCGACGCCAGCCCTAACAGTGCCGATGCCGCCGCCGATAACGGCAAAGGCGGCTCCCTGGCCCGCTTCACCGTCCTTGATAACACGCTGTACGTGGTGGACAATGAGAGCCTGCGGTCCTTTAGCCTGGCCAACCCAGCCGCGCCGGCCAGAGGCACCATCATTCCGCTGGGGCTGGGCATCGAAACTATTTACCCGAGGCCGCCCTACCTGTTTCTGGGTACGCAGCGCGGCATGTTCATTTTTGATGCCACCGTGCCCAATCAACCCCAACAGGCGGCCTATTATCAGCACGTTATGAGCTGCGACCCGGTGGTGGTAGACGAACGGTACGCCTACGTAACCCTGCGCGACGGGCGAACCTGCGGCGGCGGGCCGAATCAGCTGCAAGTAATTGACCTGACGAACCTACGCGCCCCACGTCTGGCCCAGAGTTACCCTATGCAGCACCCGCTGGGCCTGGGGGTGGACAGCACCCTGCTGTTCGTATGCGATAAGGACCAGCTCAAGGTCTATGATACCCGGCAGGCCCCGCTGCTACCCACGCCGCAGGTTTTCCCGGTAAACGTGTCGGATGTCATTCCGCACCGGGGGCTGCTGCTGGCCATCGGCCCCGATGGTCTGTACCAGTACCGCTACCGCAACGGCAGCCTCACCCCGCTGAGCAAGTTGCCCATTAGCTCTACCCGCTAATGCGCTGGCTGCTCCCACTGGCCCTTTTACTGCCTGTAAGATTACTGGCCCAAATACCCGGAACGCCCCCCATTGAGCCCACCAAAAACCGCTATGGTGCGGTTTCGGTGGGTGCTCTTCCGCTACTGGCCAGTGGCTACTACCTGAGCCTAGAAAAGCCGTGGCAGCCCGACTCCCGCCACAGCCTAGTGCTAACGCCACAATGGTACCGGGGCCGGGTGAACGACCTGACTTCTAACTTGCACCAAAATGGGGCAGACCGGGTGCGCGGCTACGGCCTGGACGTGCAGCACCGCATCTACCTCGGGCCACAACTAACTCCCTTTGATGGGTTTTATGTCAGCTACGGGGTTTCGTACCAGTATTTCCGGATGCAGTTTCAGGCTCCGGGCTGGCTGGCTGAACCAGGTCCCAATGGGTTGTATTACTATCAGTACCGCCTGCGCGACCAAACAGAAACCATTGACCGATATGGTGCTTCCGTAATACTGGGCCGGCAGGTGCTGTTCCCGAATACCCCCGTATTCTTCGACACTTACCTTGGAATAGGGCTGCGCCAAGCTACCTCCCGTTCTGTTATACCTGGTAATTACTACGCTGCCAGTATGAGCGACTATGGGCACGAGGGGCTGTACATTCCTGTTGGCTTTCGACTGGGGGTGGCCATGTGAGAACTACACCCTGTCCGCAAGCTTCTCAACGTCCACGGCCCGGTCCCGAAGCTACCTATACAGGTTATCCGGGACCGGGCCGTGGGGCATTGAGCACGCTGGAGGTACTAGCCGGGGATTACGCCAATGAGGTGCAATACCCAGCCGAACAAGTACACGCCCGGAATGAACAGGGCGTATGCCCACCACGGCAACCGGTTGAGATGCAGCCCGCGCTGGACGGGCCAGTTGTTACGCACTTCCATAACCTGCTTGGTTTAGTGTGAGTTGACTACCGGAATATAGCCAAAATCACGCATAAAGCAAGCTCATTATCAAGCTACTAGCTGCTCATATAACCGATCCAGCGTGGTGGCGGCATCGTCGCAGAGGCCGGGGTGCACGGGAGAAGTCTGCACGATGGTACTGCGCATAGCCGTGAGCCAGCGGAAGCGCGAAGCCACGGCCAGCTGCCCGATGGGTCCACCCTCGCGACGGCCCCGGCAGATGCGCTCAAACACTTGGAGTCGGGCCCGCAGGTCATCCAGATCTAAGCCCGAGCCGGCGAAAGCCTGCAGGCGGGTTTCGGGTAGGTGGCAGCGGGTTTGCAGGAACCCTTGGGCCGAGCAGTATAGAATCACGCCCACGTTCAAAAACTCTTCGCGCTCCACGCGGGGCACCACGCGCAGCACGGCATACTCAAACAAGTGCATTGCGGGCAGTTAAAGCTTCCTGAACATAGGTATGCGAGGCCGCCAGCCGCGTCGAGAGGAACGCCACGTACTGGGCGCGTTGTTCCTCTGGGCTGAGGTCGGGTTCCTGCAGCCACTCGTCGGGCACCAGGTTCACAATGGCTGTCAGCACTTCCGGCGAGAGGCGAGCGTGGGCCTCGGCATCAACAGCTTCCAGCTCGGTGGCGCGGGGCAGCAGCACATGGTCCTTAAGCTGCGGGAACGGGCGGGTGGCCTTGGCGGCCCAGCCAGCGCCGCTATGATGCAGGTACAGCGCCGCGCCGTGGTCGATGAGCCACAATTCCCGGTGCCACATCAGCATATTGGTGTTGCGGGCCGTGCGGTCCACGTTCAGCGTCAGGCAGTCGAGCCAAACAACCAAGGAGGCCAGACGCGGCTCCACGTCGTTGATCAGCGGGTCGAAGGTAACGGCGCCGGCCAGGAAGTGCAGAGCCAGGTTCAGGCCCGTGCTGAAGCGCAGCAGGTCCTGAATTTCCTCGTCGGGCTCAGTGCGCCCGAAGGCTTCGCTTAGGTTGATGAACACCAGCTCGGGCATCCGCAGACCCAGCACCCGGGCCAGCTCGCCCACAATCAGCTCGGCAATCAGGGCTTTGAGCCCCTGGCCCGCGCCCCGGAACTTCACCACGTACATAAACCCGTCGCTGGCTTCCACCAGTGCGGGCAACGACCCTCCCTCGCGCAACGGAATGATGTAGCGCGTCACATCGACGGTGCGGAGGGCAAGCTCAGGAGCTGGCATAGACAACAGAAAAAATCGGCAGGCACAAAGGAAGGGCAAATCTGCCGGTTTGTACCACGAATAGAAACAATGATGCTGACTCCCAGACTATCAGACCAGAACTGCCAGAGCTACTCCGCCGACTTCAGCAGCCGACGGTACAAGGGCTGCCCACCTACTACCACGCGCACCCAGTACACGCCGGGAGCCCAGCTTTCGGTACTGAGGCGCAGACTGCCATCATTGGCGCGCTGACTTTTAACGGCTACCACGCGGCCCACGGCATCTGTTACCTGCACTTGCGCGGGTTGCAGCCCGGTAGTTCCGAAGCGTAGCGTCACTTGGTCGCGGGCGGGGTTGGGAGTTACCGAGAACTGCTGCTCCAGCGCTTCCCGAGCTGTGGTCACCAGTCCTGAGAGGCGGTAAGGCCGCAAAAACCGCCAGATTTCCCGGCTGGCATTAATGTCGCGGTTCGTGACGCCGGTGTTGATGGGTGCACCCGGCCAGGTATGGCCGCCCCCGATAATGCGGTACAACTCCACCACGCTACCGTTGCGGCCACCGGTGTACAGTTGCCGCTCCGCCGTACTGCCGTCATTGGGGTTGGCATCAGGCACTGGCGTGATGATGGGCGTGGGGTTGCAGCCGTTGCGCTGCACCCAGCTGCTGAGAACGGTTGGAATCGGCAGGAAAAACCCATTTCCCAAGTACGGCACTAGGCTATCTTCGGTACCGTGAATCTGGAGCACCGGCACGGGCCGTGAGGGTGCACACGCGTCCAGCCGACTAGCCACCATGCTGCCCGTAACAGAGGCAATGGCCGCAATGCGCCCGCTCAGCTGACAGGCCAGCTCATAGCTCATGAAGCCGCCGTTGCTCATACCGGTGCTGTACACGCGGCTCGGCTCCACGCGGTAGCGCGCACTCACTGAGTCCAGCAATGCTGCCAGAAAGGCTACATCATCGGGGCCGCCGCTGCCAGGAGGCACGAAGTTGTTCCAGAATCGGTTGCCGGCTGCATCCACGGTGCCATTGGGATGCAGTACCAGGAAGTTGGCCGTATCGGCAATGGTGCGAAAGTCACCGTACTGCTCCTGCTCCACGTTATTGGAGCCGTAGCCGTGCAGGTTCAGCAGCAGCGGTACGGGCTGCGCACCGGTGTAGGCGCGGGGCACGTAGAGGCGGTAGTCGCGCACGGTGCCGCCGAAGCGGATGGTACCCGTGACGGTCGTCTGGGCCGAAATCAGGTTCGGCAGCAAGGCCACGGTCAGCAAGGAAAGTATACGCTTGAGCATAGCGGGCAAGAGAAAAGTGGGAAGACTACCGGTAGCGCCGGCCGGCCACACAAACCGCGCCGCCGCTCTGCTAAGACGGGAAACCCCGGCGGATGTTTACTTTTCGGGGCAAGATTGCCCCGGCTCCTGCACAACCTCCGGCCGCGTGGGCAGTACACGCTACTTCACCTGCTTCTTTCTACTCTGCTTATGCCGCGCATCGTCACGCTCACGCTGAACCCAACCGTTGATAAAAGCACCACCGCCGACCACATTATTCCCGACCAGAAGCTGCGCTGCGCCGCGCCCAGGTTCGAGCCCGGCGGCGGCGGCATCAACGTGAGTCGGGCGCTGCGGCGGTTGGGCTCCGAGTCGGTGGCGGTGTTCCCGGCGGGCGGGCCTACTGGCCAGCAGTTGCAGGAGCTGCTGGCCCAGGAGCAGATTCAGCAGCTACCCATAGCCATTGCGGGCCGCACCCGCGAGAACTTCATTGTGGTAGACAGTTCCAGCAGCCAGCAGTACCGCTTCGGGATGCCCGGTACCGAGCTGACCATGGCCGAGCAGCAGCAGGTACTGGCTGCCCTTCAAGCGCTGCCGGAAGCCCCCGAATTCCTAGTCATCAGCGGCAGCCTCCCGCCCGGCGTCGAGCCTGATTTTCTGGCCGAAATAGTCCGGTGGGCGAAACAGGCCGGCACCAAAGTCATTGCCGATACTTCCGGCCCAGCCTTACAGCGCGTATTGCAGGAAGGCGTGTACCTGATCAAGCCCAACGTAGGCGAGCTGAGCAAAATGGCCGGTGTAGAAGAACTAGATAACCTCGCCGTGACGGAGGCCGCCCAGCAGCTGGTGCGCGACAGTAAGGCTGAAGTAGTGGTCGTGTCACTCGGGCCGCAGGGCGCCTGCGTGGTTACAGCCGACACCATCGACCACATTCCGGCCCCGGCCGTGAAAAAACGCAGCACCGTGGGTGCCGGCGACAGTATGGTGGCGGGCCTCGTGCATGGCCTGAGCACCGGCCTGAGTCTGCCCGAAACGGCGCGGCTGGGCGTGGCCTGTGGCTCGGCCGCCACCATGAACCCCGGCACCGAGCTGTTCCGCAAGCCGGACGTAGACCGCCTGTATGCCTGGCTGTGCCAGACGCTGCCGGCCCAGGCAGTTTGATGTGCTGCTAATACACACGTAAAAAGCCCAGCGCTACTTTAGCAGCGCCGGGCTTTTTCGCTCTGAGGGCTAGGCCAATGCGTTAGAAAGAGGCGTACGTGGTAGTGGCCGTAGACGTAATCGTGTAGCCACCCTGCGTCTGTTCGTTCGTCGTTCTCACGCGCAGGGTGGTGGCTGTCAGTTCCAGAACCGCTGCTTTTACCGTCTGCGTGGTGCCATTTACCGGCCCCGTGGCAGTTAGCTCGTTTTCGGCCGCATTGAAGGACCAGGTGAAGCTTGAAGTCTGTGGGTCATTCGTGGAGCAACGGGTTGCTCCTTCATCTGAGACTGCTGTCTTATCAGCGTTGTACTTCACAAAATTGTCCTTCTGGCAGGTTTTCAGCAGAGGATACCCATCCGTTGTGATAGTCTGTCCCAGGAAGGTAGTAGTACCAATAACCGCCGTAATACGCCAGTTTTTGGCCGTTAGCAGGGTTTCGTTAGCGGTAAGCGTAGGGCCATTAGGCTTTACATCGTCTTTTTTGCATCCTGCCAAGCAGGCAGTTAAGCTCAGCCCAAGGGCCAAATAGTAAAATTTGTTCATGAAACTGTGGATATGAAACAAAGCAAAGGATAGTGCACCAGCCACTCAGAGCGGTCAAAACTAGATATTTTCCGGTTGGGTTATTTCCTGCCGGGCAATAAATTATCTGGCAGGACAACCCGTTTTACCTGTTGCCCCGATTTGTTTTTCCATCCTTGCACGGGTTTGGCTCTACTCCCGTTTCAACCCCAGCCGCTCCACGGTTTCGCCCTCGAAATCGAACTCAATCAGGATGGCAGGCTCCTGCCCTATCACCCAGCCGTCGTGGCGGGGGCAATAGCCACTACCTGCGGGGCCGTGTATTCTTCCTGCGTGCCGTCGGCGTACTGAATGCCTAGCTTACCGGTCGCCAGAAACCCCACGTGCGCGTGCTGGCACAGCGCACCACCCACCACCGGCCGCATGTCCTTCGACCACCGGAAGCCCGCCGGATATACCACCCGCTTCACCCGGGAGTTGCCGGTGCGCACTACATCTACCTGTACGCCGCCTACTTCGCGGCGGGTAGCGTCTTTCAAAGGTCCGAGGAAGTCATTGGCAGTCATAGCGATTGGGTTGGAGGTGAAAAGCTGACCAGTAGCGGAATATAATGGCTTCGACGTAGATTTCCGCTGCTTATTCTGAGTTACGCTATGTCCCTCATCGACAAAATTGCCTGGCTGCACCTGCAAGAAGGTCGCGTGCTCAGCACCCGCAGCCGGGGCAAAGACCGGTACTATCTGCCCGGCGGCAAGCGCGAGGCCGGCGAAACCGATACCCAAACGCTGCTGCGCGAAATTTGGGAGGAGCTGACCATAGCTCTAGACCCGGCCAGCCTGCAGTTGCGCGGTGTGTTTACGGCTCCCGCCCACGGCCATGCCCCCGACGTGCTGGTGCAGATGACGCTCTACGCCGCCACCCACACCGGCCAGCTGCAGCCCGCCGCCGAAATCGAGGAAATCATCTGGCTCACCTACCGCCACCGCCCGCAAGTTTCGGCCGTGGACCAGCTGATATTTGATTGGCTGCACCAAAATGGCGAGTTGGCGGAGTAAGCACCTACCCCACTTTGCTGAAAGCCAGCGGCCTTGTTGCGGAGTTCATATGCCGGCCTTCTCAACGCCGTTCCAGTCTGGCTTATACCTGGCGAGGCGTGCAACGGCAAACTGACAACGGCCGCCATAACGATACGTCAGCAGCCGTGTAGCAAGCCTCAAAGGCTTCCTGAGCCCTATTTCATCAGCCATTCACCGATGAGCCCTCAGCAGAGCGAATTAAAATTCGGTCCTTAACTTTGAAATACAAAGTTCTTTTATATTCTTTGTGTTATAAGTGGTAGCGACTGATTATTCGGCAACTACCCACTGCCCGGACCCGGATTTCCAGCCGATAGTTCGCGCCTGCTTTCTGCCACGGTCATTCTTCTATTTTTCTGAATTCTTAACAGCTCCGCATCATGTCACTCCCCAAAAGCCTTCTTCTCCTCGCCCTGGCTACCGGCCTTCTGCTCCTGATTCCGTTGGTGGCTATGCAGTTCACTCAGGAAGTAAACTGGACTTTCTCCGACTTCGTTTTTGCGGGTGTGCTGCTGTTCGGTACGGGCCTGACCTATTTGCTGATTGCCCGCAAATGGAACAGCACCGCCTACAAGTTGGGCGTTGGGGTGGGCGTGGTGGCCGGCCTGATGCTGGTGTGGGCCAATGCGGCCGTGGGGCTGGTGGGGAGTGAGGATAACCCGGTGAACCTGCTGTACGGCGGCGTGCTGCTGGTGGCGCTTATCGGGGCCATCGTCGCCCGGTTCCGGCCGCGAGGCATGTCCAATGCCATGTTCGCGGCGTCGCTGACCTACGTGGCAGTTACCCTGATCGGGCTGTTTGTGTGGAAGCCTACGGGTGCCGCCGCCGAACCCTCCGTGCACCTAGTGAATGTGGTGGTGTTTAACGCGGTTTTCGCGGCAATATGGGCGGTTTCGGGCTGGCTGTTTCGCCGCGCCGACGCTGCCGGCTCAGCTCCAAATCGTCAGTTGGCTTAGCAAACCTATCCTGAATTCTTCCTGAACCTTACGTATTACGCATATGACCGTATCGCACGTTGTAATGGCCGGCGTCCTGCTGCTGCTCGCGGGGCTGCTGTATCTGCTGGTAGCCAGCCGGGGCCGCAGCGGGGCATATAAGCTGGCTGCCGGAATAACGGTAGCCGCTTCCCTGCTGCTGGTGTGGGGCAACCTGGCCGTAGGCTTTATCGGCAGCGAAGACAACCCCGTCAACCTGCTCTACGGCGCGGTGCTTCTCGTCGGCTTCATCGGGGCAGTTCTGGTGAAACTCCAGCCGCAGGGCATGGCCCGCGCCATGTTTGCAACAGCCCTCGCCCAGTTTGCCGTGCCTTTCATTGCGCTGCTCATCAAGCGGCCTGAGCTCAACATGGGCGTACTCTGGGTGATTGTGCTCAACACGGTCTTTGCCGGCCTCTGGGTTGCGGCGGGGCTGCTGTTCCGGCGGGCGGCGGGGGCTGGAGTGGGTTTGGGCCGGCAGGTGGCCTAGAAAACATACACTATGACTCACAGAAACGCCCCGCAACTTGGATGATTGCGGGGCGTTTCTGTGTGCTTCCTCGGTTGTGAAGCACCAGAAAAAACCATCGTTAGGAACCATCTTATAATCTACTAGTTATTAAACCCTTCAGCGACATACTGCGGCCCTTGGTTTCGCATATTTGTGTTGGATAGTTTCTGACTATACCATTAGGATTCGGTAGACTGACGCAATGGGCCACTTGCTGAACCTTTTGCCATATCTTCGTAGTAATACAGCTACTTAACATTGCTGCCTCATGGGAACCACCGACAACAAGCCAACGCCAACAGAACCAACCAAGCTCACCAAAGAGCAACGGCTGGCCCAGGCCCGCGAATATGCCAAGCAGTTCAAGTTTGATACCCTCTCTCCAGAAGAACTGAAGAAGATTCGCCGCAATGCCTACGCCTACCTTCTCTGAAATCCGGCAGCCGGGAGAAGGCTACCCGTTTACGTATCGCAAAGGGCCGACCCAGCAGGGCGGCCCTTTGGTTTGTACGCATTACTACACGTTTCGCACCCGCAAGAACCGGCGGTATGTGGTAGAGGCCGAGCAGTATGAGCACCATGTATACGTGCTGAAATTCTATCCTCTGGCGCTCAAAAACTCCCCCAACCGCTTTAAGCTGCTGGTGAATGACGGCGACGCTTTTCGCATTCTGAGCACCTGCTTGCGGGTATTTGCCGACCTCTGCCGCCGCGACCCGCTGGCTTCGGCCGGCTTCATTGGTGAAGCATTGGCGGGTGAGAGCCGAGCTTTTACCAAGCGGTTTCGGGTGTATTTTCAGTCGGTTGCCACCTTCATTGACTCTGCGGATTTCAATCACCACGTTCTGCCCGCCATCAGCGCCTATTTCCTGGAGAACTGCGCCAATCAGGAGCCCAACCTACTAGGCAAAGTGGAGCAGATGTTTCAGGAGCTGTATATCGTGCCGGAAGCAATGGAGGCCGCTAAGTCAAATCAGTCGGATAGTAACAGCCTATCCTGAAATTTTGACACAATAGAATCAGCATATAATTCAGATTTCAGCCAAAAAGTCAGCAAAACCCCTCTCGCACCCCGTTTGCTGTGCCTTTCGTAGAACCTTCCATTGCGAAGTCTCACCCTACGACGAAAGCAAACCATGAACTTTAATAACTATACCATCAAGGCGCAGGAGGCCGTGCAGAAGGCCACCGAAATTGCCGGCGCCAACCAGCAGCAGGCCATTGAAACCGGCCACCTGCTGAAAGGCCTGTTCCAGAGCGACGAGAACGTGCTGTCGTTTGTGGCCAAGAAACTGGGGGCCAACCTCAACATCCTCACGCCCCGTCTCGACGCCCTGGTGGCCGCTTACCCCAAGGTGAGCGGGGGCTCGCCCTACCTTGCCAACGAAACCGCCGCCGCTTTGCAGCGTGCCACCGGCTACCTCAAGGAGTTCCAGGACGAGTACGTGTCGGTGGAGCACCTGCTGCTGGGGCTGCTCAGCGGCAAGGATGCCGTGGCGACCCTGATGAAGGACGCCGGCTTCAACGAGAAAGACCTGAAAGCGGCCATTCTGGAGCTGCGCGGGGGCCGCAAGGTCACGTCGCAGTCGGCCGAGGACCAGTACCAGAGCCTCAACCGCTACGCCCGCAACCTCAACGAGCAGGTGCGCACCGGCAAGATGGACCCGGTGATTGGCCGCGACGAGGAAATCCGGCGGGTGCTCCAGATTCTGAGCCGGCGCACCAAGAACAACCCCGTGCTGCTGGGCGAGCCGGGCGTGGGCAAAACCGCCATTGTGGAGGGCCTGGCCCAGCGCATCGTGGCCGGCGACGTGCCCGAAAACCTGCGCGACAAGGTGATTATGAGCCTCGATATGGGCTTGCTCATTGCCGGGGCCAAGTACAAAGGCGAGTTTGAGGAGCGCCTCAAGGCCGTCATCAAGGAAGTAACCGACTCGGATGGGCAGATTATCCTGTTCATTGACGAGATGCACACGCTCATCGGGGCCGGCGCGGGCGGCGACGGCGCCATGGACGCGGCCAACCTGCTCAAGCCGGCCCTGGCCCGCGGCGAGCTGCACGCCATCGGGGCCACCACGCTCAAGGAGTACCAGAAGTACATTGAGAAGGACAAGGCCCTGGAGCGCCGTTTCCAGGCCGTGATGGTGGACGAGCCGACTGTGGAGGACGCCATCAGCATCATGCGCGGCATTAAGGAGAAGTACGAGCTGCACCACGGTGTGCGGATTACCGATGACGCCGTTATTGCCGCCGTGGAGCTCAGTTCGCGCTACATCACCGACCGGTTTCTGCCCGACAAGGCCATTGACCTGATGGACGAGGCCGCCGCCAAGCTCCGCATCGAGCTGAACTCCATGCCCGTGGAGCTGGACGAGGTACAGCGCCGCATCATGCAGCTGGAAATTGAGCGCGAGGCCATCCGCCGCGAGGAAAACCACGACCGGGAAGCCGTGCTCAACAAGGACATTGCCGACCTCTCGGCCCGTCGCGACGACCTGAAGGCGCAGTGGGAAAACGAGAAATCGGCACTCACCAGCATCCAGACCGAGAAGGAGAACATTGAGCGCTACAAGCTGGAAGCCGACCAGGCCGAGCGCCAGGGCGACTACGGCCGCGTGGCCGAGCTGCGCTACGGCAAGATTCAGGAAGCCGAAGCCAAGCTGAAGGAATTGCAGGCCCAGGCTGAAGCCGACAAAGGCAAGGAAGGCGGCTCGATGCTGCAGGAAGTGGTGACCCAGGAGGACATTGCCGACGTGGTGGCCAAGTGGACCGGCATTCCGGTGAGCAAGATGCTGCAGTCGGACCGCGAGAAGCTGCTGAACCTGGAGGCCGAGCTGGGCAAGCGTGTGGCCGGCCAATCGGAGGCCATTGCGGCCATCAGCGACGCCGTGCGCCGCTCCCGGGCCGGATTGCAGGACCCCAAGCGGCCCATTGGTTCGTTTATTTTCCTGGGCACGACTGGCGTGGGCAAAACCGAACTGGCGAAGGCCCTGGCCGAGTACCTCTTCAACGATGAAAACGCCATGGTGCGCATCGACATGAGCGAGTTTCAGGAGCGCCACGCCGTGTCGCGCCTGATTGGGGCACCTCCCGGCTACGTGGGCTACGACGAAGGCGGCCAGCTGACCGAGGCCGTGCGCCGCAAGCCCTACTCGGTGGTGCTGCTCGATGAAATCGAAAAGGCCCACCCCGACGTGTTCAACATCCTGCTGCAGGTGCTCGATGACGGCCGCCTCACCGACAACAAGGGCCGGGTGGCGAACTTCAAGAACACCATCATCATCATGACCTCGAACACGGGGGCCGACATCATTCAGCACAATTTCAAGGAGCTGAACGAGTACAACCACGATGAAGTGGTGGACCGCACCCGCGAGGAAGTGGTGGAGCGCCTCAAGCAGCACATGCGCCCCGAGTTCCTGAACCGCATCGACGAAATCGTGATGTTCCAGCCCCTCAAGCGCAAGGAAATCCGCAAAATCGTGGACATCCAGTTCCGCCAGATTCAGCAGCGCCTGGAAGAAGCCGGCATCCGCTTGGCCGCCACCTCCGAGGTGCTGGACTTCCTGGGCGAGCAGGGTTTCGACCCCACCTTCGGGGCCCGGCCGCTCAAGCGCGTCATCCAGCGCCTGGTGCTCAACGAACTGTCGAAAGATATCCTCTCGGGCCGCGTAAGCAAGGACGCGGTGGTGGAAGCCGTGCTGGAAGACGGCGGCATCCGCTTCAACAACGTGGAGATGCCCGCCGTGGGATAACCAGATTGGAGTATACAGAAAAGCCCCGCCGACGTTGTGTCGGCGGGGCTTTTTTAATATGTTTTTAACATATGCAACATTGTTTCATATATACATTTGCGACTCATTCACTCTTTCACCCACTATTATGCAGAACCTAACCCGTACCCTTCTCAAACCAGCTGCCGCTATGCTGTTTGCGGGCATTCTCGCTTCCTGCGACAAGAATGAATCGGAGAAAGCCGCGCCGGAAAAGCTGGAAAGCCAGCACGTCCGGCTGCTGGTTACCGACCAAACAAGCCCGGCTGTCACCTTGCTTACGCCCAATAAAAAGAGTCAGGAAACCTTTCAGGGAAGCTTTGCAGGGGCTGCGCTGTACCCAACGGGTTCCGGTCGGTTTGCAGCGTTGGTATACGGAGCGAACAACCTGGTGGAGTTTTTTGACAGTGGTATCGAGGCGCATGGTGACCATGCTCACATCAAAGGCTCACCCAAATGGGCACTGACTAAAGCGGCAGCAGCCAAGCCGGCGCATTTCAGCGTACAAGGCAGCAGCATTGCCATCTTTGGCGACAGTGACGGGAAGTTGCACAACATTAATGAAACAGAGTTGCATACATCTACTTCTACCAGAGCAATTTCGGTGGGCAGCCCGCATCACGGAGCAGTAATAACGTTTTTGAATGGCACCTATGCCGTGTCGGACAAGGCTGCAACGGGAGCTGCTCCCTGGCGTGTGAAGATTGTAAACGCTCAGGGTATTGAAGTAGGCAGCCCTTCCGGTATCACGACCACCAATATTCACGGCAACGCCACCGACGGCGTTACGGCCTTATTTGGCACACCGCAGGGCATTCTGAAGGTACAGAATAGCGGCCAGCAGGAGTTGATGCCCTATCCGGCCAGCTTTGGGGCGAACTGGCTTTCCTCACTCAGCTATGGAGCACACGCCAAAACGTTTTTGGGCATGAGTGCTACGGCGGGTCTGCACCTGGTTAATCCTGTAGCCAAGACTTTTACCAGTGTGGGCGGCATTACGCAATACGCACGCGCCCTGTATGATGCAGCCGGGCAGGATATCTTGGTGTTACAGGCCGATGGCCGGCTGCTGGTATTTGATGGTGCTACTGGTGCAAAGAAAGCGGAGAAATCAGTGTTAAATCTTATTCCGGATGTGACAGCAGCAGCACCTTTTCTAACGGCATCATCTTCTTACATATACCTCACCAACGCATCACAAGGCAAGGTGCATATGCTGGATAAGACTACGCTGGCGGAAAAGCACACCTTCAGCGTGGGGGGAACACCCTCCCGTATTACACTCATTGGAGCGGACCTGAATGGCGAAGGAAGTGAATAATTAAGTTAGGATTCAGCAGCAAAAGAGCCCCACTGCCATTATGCCAGCGGGGCTCTTTTACTATTACTTTTTGGGTAGAAATGGTGACATGAGCATCACGTATGGCGGCAGGGTTTCGCCGCGCTCCAAAGCCGCCAACACTGCCCGCTCGCGGCGGCGGCTGAAGCGCACTAGGCTGGTAGTTCCGAGGGCCAGTGCCGTGCCGCCCATGGCTATGCTGCCCAGGTTTTTCCAGTTCGTGTCGCCGCCGATGGCGTAGCCGGTGCTGCTGCCCAGCACCAAGCCGCCGCTAACTGTGGAGATGAGCCCATACAGGCGGCCCCACTTGAACAGCTTGTGCACCGCCTGCCGCGTGCTATCCGATAAAGGTCGAACCGGGGCGGCTACGGCGGCATCAGGGGCCACCGGGACGAGGGTGATGGTCTGGGCCAAACTGGCGTTGGTGGCCCCTAGTAGTAATACAATGGGAATAATCGTTTTCATGGAATTTATGAGGCTAAAGAAGTACGCAAAAACAACTCACTTTCTAAGTAGAATATTGTGTTACATGTATTTTAGAACACAGTTTTTTTACACCGATGCCGCTGCGCACCTTCATGTTGTCATCAACTGGAAGCCCCACCGACACTATATTGGTGGGGCTTTCAGCTGCTTATTTGTTCCGGTTTTTGCGGGCTTCGCGGTGCAGCATACGTTTACGCAGTTCCTGGCCTTGGTCGAAATGCTTGGGCTTGAGCTGAGCCCGCCATTTGACCGGAATTGGTGCCCCGGCCCGAGAGGCCGTCACCAGTTCGGTATACTTAGCGTTGGAGTACGGCGCATTGTGGATGAACATGTACGTAACGCCGCCAATAGCCAGCCCCAGTCCGGCAATTACCGCCCCGGCCGACGGCTCGTTTTCCTCATACTGGCCTGTGTAGACATTGTACTGCTGGTCGGCCTCACTGCTACCCGAAAGTAATCGGGCGGCGGGCAGCACTGCCAACGCTGGCAACTGTCCCATTAGGCGCATATTCTGAAACAGCGCTGCCACCGCATCCAGCGAATCAGTGAGCGTGTAGCCGGAAGTAGCTACCCCCGCAACTGGAATGCTGATGTTGGTTGATGCCGCGACGCTGGTTGGCACTATAGCCACTCCCGTTGCTACCAGCGGGTTGTACTCGGAAGCAGAGCCGGGCAGGGGCTTGAAATTGCCCTTGATGCGGCGGCTGATATTGGCCGGCAGATGACCCGTGGCAGCTAGCTCGCGCATCACCTTGCGCTCCTTGCTCCACCAGAACCCAATGGTTTTGTTTAGTCCGATACCCACAAACGCAGTTCCCGCCACTACACCCGGCGTCCAGACCCCGGCGCTGGTAGACTGCTGAGCGGGCAGAATAGAGGCCGCCAAGCTGGCTACTCCCAGCCCAAGCCAAGATGCGGCCCCGCCACGCCGGCTTTTGAATAGCTCATGCACGGCCCGGGCCGTATCGGCGCGGGTGAGAGCAGTTTCCGACAGCGTGCGGGGCAACGGCATGGTGGTTTGGGCTTGGCTACCCGTGGTGCGGAAACATAGAGTTACCAACAGTAGCAGTAGTGTTATTTTCATAAAGGAATGGCAAAACCAACAATTCGGTAAAAATATCACACAGGCTTGCATATCATCTTATATTATTTTCTGAACAAACAGAATATTTACTTTATCTTACAGCTTTGTATTTAAGAGGTATTTTTTGCTTTTCATCTAGTAGTCATTCATTCATAGCGACGCTTTCTTATAGCTATTTACACTGGCTTCGATGCCCTTTTCCTGCCTTACTGCACCTGCTTAGCGAGTTCGTTTGGCGGGCTGTACTTATTCATTTTCCACCCTTACCCATTTTTTGCATGATTCTAACAATACAAAATGCAACAGCCAGACGAGTTCCGGTTGTTAATCACCGCAGGTGGCTGCCGTTGTTGGCTACCACCTGCGGTTTGCTGGTGAGTCCGCTCACGCAGGCTCAGCATCGGTTAGGCCCAGAGGCTACGCGCATGACATCGGCCGCCATTCCCATGATAAGCGGTAGCAGCAGCGTGGTCAGTAAGGTTCCTGCCCCTGTCACTGTTCGGAAAACCCAGCGTGTGCAGGCCAGCATCAGCTCTACCGCCACGGGCGGTAACTGGAGCAGCCCGGCCACCTGGGCAGGTGGCGTGGTACCAACCGCTGCCGATGACGTAACAATTGTGGGCGGAGCTACCGTAACATTGGACGTGGCGGCCAGCTGCGCCTCGCTGAACGTAGCCGGCACCGGCTCGTTGCTGACCTCCACGACCACGGCTTATCAGTTGCAAGTGGCCGGCAGCGTCACCAACAACGGCACTCTGGATTTGAGCAGCACGGCCACCCTGGGCTCCGACCTGCGCTTTACCGGCGCGGGCAACGCCAGTTTCAGCGGTACCGGCACCACTGACCTGCAGACGATGACCCTGGCGAAGTCGGTGCGGGCCGATGTAGTGGAAATGAACCTGAGCACCCTTACAGTAAAGGGTGCAGCGGCTACGCCAGACGGCTTCCTGCTCACGCGCACCATCGGCACCACGCCGGTTGATGACATGACCGGCACCCTGAAAATTTCGGGCTCGAATACAGTTAGCAACCGGGTGTTTGGCAACTCAGCTTCCTACGTCATTCCGGCTACCGGCGGCTTCTGGCTGAACAACCCCAACTTCACCGTGCTGGGCCAAACGGGCTCCGGCACCGTGAACGGCCTGCTGCGCATCAGCACGGGCACGTACAATGTGGGCACGGGCTCCGGCAACTCGCTGGTGTTCGGCTCGGGCGCGGTGTACACCATGGAAGGCGGCACACTCACGGCTGCTGGCCGGTTTGGCTCCTTTACCAGTGCTACCGCCGCCGCTGCCATGACGTTTACGCTCAGCGCGGGAACCATCAACGTGGCCAATGTGGCCAATGCCAGCGGCACGCCTTCGTTTGGGGTGAACGGGACCAGCACCATTTCGGGCGGCAGCATCAACCTGGTGCAGCGCAGTACGGCTACTACTCCGCTCGATTACTACGTGGCGGGCACCTACAACGCCACGGGCGGCACCCTGAACCCGGGCACGGCCGCTACGGCCACCAACTTCGATTTCCGCATTCGGGGTAACGTACCGAACGTGAGCATCAGCAGCGGCAAAAGCGTGTTTCTGGTGGGCCAGACCAACGGCTACAGCACAGTGCTGGTTAACCTGGGCGGGACGCTGAACCTGAACGGCAACCTGCTGCTGCTATTGGGCCCCGCCGTCACCAACAACGGTACACTCACGGGCACTACGACCAACAGCAACTTGTATTTCGCGGGGGCCGTGTCCCAGACTCTGAACGGTTCCGGCACCTTCCAGACGGTCCGGGCGCTTTCCATTGACAACATTGGTGGCGGCGTGACGCTGGCAGTTCCGCTAGTAGTGTCGCGGGTGAACCTGTTCTCGGGTAGCCTGCTGAACTCCGGCAACCTCACAGTTGGTGACGGCACGTCAGTGCTGAACGTTATTCAGGCCGGCGCCACTGGCTCTGCCAGTCCGGCGGCCACCTTCGATGCGGCTCCGGCCTTCAATATTGGCACCGGTGCCTTGCAGCTGCTGTACGCGCCCGAATCGGTGGGCCACATTACGGGCTTTGAGGTACCAGCCTCCCGCGTTATCGACTACCTCTCCATTGCTAACCCAAACGGCGTAACCCTAGCCGGCGGCAACCTCACCGTGCGCGGCGACGCCACGCAGTCGTTGTTTCTGACCAACGGGGTGCTGGGCACTTCGGCAGCTAACACCCTCATTCTGGCCGAAACCGTGGGCGCTCCGCCTACCGGCTCGGCTACCAGCTACGTACGCGGCCCCCTGGCCATCACCGTCAATAGTGCCACGGCCGTGAGCCGCACCTTCGCCGTTGGTGATGGGCCGGGCTGGCGGCCGGTAGTGGTGGGCGGCATTACCACTTCGGGTGCCCAGACGTTCACGGCTACCATCATCAGCGGGGCTACCGGCGGTACGCTGTCGGGCGGGCTTTCGGCTCTGAACCCCACGCGCTACGTACGACTACAGAACACGGCAGCTCTGCCGGCTTCGGCCACGGTGCAGCTCAGCTACGGAGCCGATGACATTATCGGCGGCTCTGCTACCTCCGTAGTCGCGCAGGCGGCCACGGCCGGCGGCACGTACGCCAGCATTGGTGGCTCCGCCGCTTCGGCTCCCACCACCGGGCTGGTATCGACGCTGCCCATCACGCCCGGCAATGATTTCTTTGTGCTGGCTACTACCGAAGGCGGGGTGCTTACTTCGTCGGTTGCGAGCGTATGCAGCGGCACCAACTCGGGTACGCTCACGCTTACTGGTTTCACGGGCACCATCACGGGTTATGAAGCCAACACTGGCAGCGGCTTTGTGGCCGTGCCCGGCACCAATACCGGCGCGACGCTGGCCTTCAGCAACCTGACGGCTACTACCACTTTCCGGGCCGTTATTCAGACGGCAGACAACCGCGTTATCTACTCTTCGCCGGTGACGGTGACGGTAACGGCGGCCCCTACGGCTACCCTGGCGGCGGCTACCGCTACCACGTTCTGCGGCTCGGGCACTCTCACGCTCAACGCAACGCCCGTGGCGGGTGCTACCTACCAGTTCCTGCTCGATGGCCAGCCCATCAGCGGAGCTACTGCAGCCACCTACACCGCTACGGTTACGGCCAGCGGCGTATACTCAGTAGTGGTAACGACGGGTAGCTGCTCGGCTACGTCGGCCACGGTACAGGTAATAGTAAACCCCGCTACCACGGCTACTTTCACATACGCCAACAGCACCTTCTGCCAGAGCGGCACCAACCCCACGCCTACCATTACGGGCACGGCGGGCGGCACCTTCAGCAGCACGACGGGCCTAAGCCTGGATGCTGCTACGGGCGCCATCAACCTGACAGCCAGCACACCCGGCACCTACACCGTGACGTACAGCGTGGGGAGCACCTGCCCTTCGTCGGCTACGGCTACGGTTACTATCAGCAACGCCCTGACGGCCGGTTTCAGCTACTCGGCGGCCAGCTACTGCACCAGTGCCAGCGGCACGGTGGCCGCTACCTTAGCCAGCGGCGCGGCCAGCGGCACGTTCAGCTCTACCACGGGCCTGACGCTTGATGCGGCCACCGGTGCCATCACGCCCGGCACTTCTACTCCCGGTACCTACACTGTATCCAACACGGTAGCGGCTTCGGGTGGCTGCGCGGCAGCTACGGCTACCACCACGGTAACCATCACGGCTCCGGCCACGGCCGGCTTCAGCTACGCGGCGGCTAGCTACTGTACCTCGGCTACCGGCACCGTAGCGCCGGTACTGACGAGCGGGGCAACGGCCGGCACGTTCAGCTCTACTACGGGGCTGACCATTGATGCCACTACCGGCGTCATCACTCCCGGCACCTCCACGCCCGGCACCTACACGGTAACGAATACGGTGGCCGCCAGTGGCCCCTGCTCAGCCGTAACGGCTACCGCCACGGTAACCATCACGGCTCCGGCCACGGCCGGTTTCAGCTACGCCAGTGCCAGCTACTGCACCAGTGCCAGTGGCACGGTGGCCGCTACCCTGGCCAGCGGCGCAACAGCCGGTACGTTCAGCTCCACTACGGGCTTGTCCGTTAACGCGACTACGGGTGCTATTACCCCCGGCACTTCTACTCCCGGCACCTACACCGTTACCAATACAGTGGCAGCCTCGGGTGGCTGCGCGGTTGCCACGGCCACCACTACGGTAACCATCACGGCTCCGGCCACGGCCGGCTTCAGCTATGCAAATGCCGCCTACTGCGTAGGCGCGGCTCCTGCCACGGTAACTCTAGCTACCGGCGCAATGGCCGGTACGTTCAGCAGCACAACGGGTCTGGCACTCAATGCCACTACGGGGGCCATCAATACCGCTACCAGCACGCCTGGCATCTACACCGTAACCAACACGGTGGCGGCTTCGGGTGGCTGCTCGGCTGTAACGGCTACCACCACGGTAACCATTAACGCCACGCCGGCTCAGCCGACGGTTTCAGTGCGCTACAACGGTCCGGTTACCACGCTCACCAGCAGCGCGGCCACCGGTAACCAGTGGTACCTCAATGGCACCCTTATCCCCGGAGCCACGGGTCAGGATTACGTGGTAAATTCGGCGGCTCAGTACGGCACTTACACGGTAGTGGTAACCAATGCAGCCGGTTGCGCCTCGGTGCCTTCGGCTACGCAGGTGGTAACGTCCAGTGTGAAGCCGCTGGCCGGCACTTCGCTCACGCTGTACCCCAACCCCACCACCGACGGCATGCTGACGGTGAAGCTGGCGGGCTACAACAAGGCCGTAGAGCTGACGGTGTATAACGCCATCGGGCAGCAGGTGCACACCCTCACGGTGCCCGCCGGCCGCCTCGACCAACCGCTTGACCTGACGCAACTGCCCAGCGGCGTGTACATGCTGCGCGCCCGCACCGAAGGCGGCCTCGATGTTCGTCGCATTGTAAAGGAATAGTACTTATTCCCCGCGCTTTTGCAACTCCCTGCCGGCTCTGTCGGCAGGGAGTTTTTTTTGTGCACTCCGCCTGACGCCTCGTGACATCCTTCTCACGTCAGATGGTAAGGCCGCCTACAAAACCAGCTCGGGTTCGTGATATTTGGGCTTCCTTTCAGTCCCGGATTTTCTGCATGTCTGTTTTCAGCACCTACCTCCAGCTCGGCTTTCACCACATCTTCAACCTGCGGGCCTACGACCACCTGGTGTTTTTGCTGGCCCTGTGCGCGCCCTACGTGCTGCGGGACTGGCGGCGAGTGGTAGCCCTGGTGACCAGCTTCACGGTGGGCCATTCCATCACGCTGGCCCTGGCTACGCTGGATGTGGTGCAGTACTCACCCCAGTTGATTGAGGTGCTGATTCCGGTGACCATTGTGCTGACCTGCCTGCTGAACCTGCTGCGCGCCGGCCAGCCGGAAGCCCGCCTAGCCGAAAGCCGCACACCAGAACCGATTCTGCTCACCCTGCCCAATCTGCTGGCGGCCGTGTTCGGGCTGATTCACGGCCTGGGCTTTTCCAGCTACCTGCGTGAGCTGCTGGGCCACCAGAGCCGGCCGGTGCTGGAGCTGCTGAGCTTTAACGTAGGCGTGGAGCTGGGCCAGTTGCTCATTGTGGGCCTGATTCTGCTGCTGGGCTTCGGGCTGTTGCGGGGCCTCCGGGTGGCGCGCCGCGACTGGCTGCTGGTAACCACCGGCGCGGCCCTGGGCATTGCCCTGGTGCTGCTGCTGGGCCTGGTGCAGGGTTGAAACGGTTGTCGTATCTTCCGGAACCGATGCCTGCAACCTGCTTCTGCCCCCGGCGTCTTTCGCCGCACGCGGCGCTGCCGAGTTTCTCCAAATTGCTGCTACTGCCTGTCAAAACGTCTTTTTCTCCCCTTTTTCACCTCTATGCTGAAACCTACTCTGCTGGCCGCCGGGCTGGCGGCGCTGCTGGCCCTGCCGACGGCGGCGCAGAACACCAACTCCGGTACCGATAAATTCGCGCAGCTCGAAACGATGCTGCCTACGCCCAACTCCTACCGCACCGCCTCCGGTGCGCCCGGCACCGATTACTGGCAGCAGCGCGCCGACTACAACATTCGGGTGAAGCTGGATGATACCCGGCAGGCCATCAGCGGCGACGAGGATATCACCTACACCAACCTCTCGCCCGACGTGCTGACCTACCTGTGGGTGCAGCTCGATCAGAACGTGATGGACAAGAACTCCATCACCACGGCTACCGAGGTAGGCCAGATTCAGCCCCGCATGCCGTTTCAGGCGCTGGATTATCTGCAGAAAAGCGAATTTGATGGCGGCTTCAAGATTGCGGAGGTGAAAATGAAGGGCGGCAAGGCTCTGCCCTATGTGATTAACCACACCATGATGCGCGTGGACCTGCCCACGCCGCTGCGGCCCAAGCAGGCCGTGACGTTCAGCATCAAGTGGAGCTACAACATCAACGACCAGACCAAGATCAACCAACGCTCGGGCTACGAGTTTTTCCCGGAGGATAAGAACTACCTCTACGAAATTGCCCAGTTCTACCCCCGTATGGCGGTGTACTCCGACAACCAGGGCTGGCAGCACAAGCAGTTCCTGGGCAATGGCGAGTTTGCCCTGCCCTTCGGCGACTACCGCGTAAGCATCACGGCTCCCGCCGACCACGTGGTGGGTGCCACCGGCACGCTGCAGAATGCCTCGGAAGTCCTGTCTTCGGCCCAGCGGCAGCGCCTGGACCAAGCCAAGAATTCCAATAAGCCGGTACTCATTGTGTCGCCGCTGGAGGCGGAGCGGGCCGAGTTGACGCGCTCCAAGGACACCAAAACCTGGACGTTTGCCGCCAAAAACGTGCGCGACTTCGCCTGGGCTTCGTCCCGAAAATTCATCTGGGATGCTATGGGCGTGAAGCAGAACGGCGTGCCGGTGATGTGCATGAGCTTCTACCCCAAGGAAGGCAACCCGCTGTGGGGCAAGTACTCGACAGAGGTTATTGCCCACACCATCAAAACCTACTCCAAATTCACCATCCCGTACGCCTACCCGGTGGCCATTTCGGTGCACGGGCCGGTGGGCGGCATGGAGTACCCGATGCTGAGCTTCAACGGTGGCCGCCCCGAAAAGGACGGCACCTACTCGGCCGACCGGAAGTACGGCATGATATCGGTGATTATCCACGAGGTGGGGCACAACTTCTTCCCCATGATTGTGAACTCCGATGAGCGCCAGTGGACGTGGATGGACGAGGGCCTGAACACCTTCGTGCAGTACCTCACGGAGCAGGAATGGGAGCGAAACTACCCTTCGCGCCGCGGCGAGCCGGCCAACATCGTGGCCTACATGCAGTCGGATAAGAGCCTGCAGACCCCCATTATGACCAACTCGGAATCGGTACTGCAGTTTGGCAACAACGCCTACGGCAAGCCCGCCACCGGCCTGAACATTCTGCGCGAGACCATCATGGGCCGCGAACTGTTCGACTACGCTTTTAAGGAATACGCCACCCGCTGGGCCTACAAGCACCCCACCCCCGCCGACTTCTTCCGCACCATGGAAGACGCCTCGGGCGTAGACCTTGACTGGTTCTGGCGCGGTTGGTTCTACAGCGTGGATAAAACCGACATTGCCATCGACGGCGTGAAGTGGTACACGGTGGACTCGAAAAACCCTGAAATCGAGAATGCCCGCAAGCGGGAGATGATCAACAAAGCTCCCCAGAGCATTTCGCAGCAGCGCAACCTGCAGGACATCAAGAAAACCCTGGTGGACGACAAGCCCGAGCTCAAGGACTTCTACAACCAGTACGACCCGCTGGCTACCACCGAGGCCGACAAGCAGCGCTACCAGCAGATGGTGAAGGGCCTGAGCCCCGAGCAGCAGCAGCGCCTCAACAGCGGCCTGCACTTCTACGAGGTGAGCCTCAAGAACAAGGGCGGCCTGACCATGCCGGTCATCGTGCAGATGACCTACGAGGACGGCAAGCAGGAAATGATGAACATTCCGGCCGAAATCTGGCGCAAAAACAACGCAGAGGTAACCAAGGTGTTCATCACCGAAAAGCCGGTGGTGAGCTTCGTGCTGGACCCCTTGCAGCAAACCGCCGATACCGACCTGAGCAACAACAGCTGGCCCCAGAAAGCCGCGCCGTCGCGCTTCGAGCTGTTTGAGTACCAGCAGCGCGCCCAGCCCAACCCCATGCAGCAGTCGGCTTTGCAGCAGCAGGAGAAGAAACCGACCGGCGCCAGCACCGGCGGCACCAACTAAGCACTGCCGTTTTTGTGGTAGCTTTCAGCAGCCGGCCCCGGTGGGGTCGGCTGCTTTTTTATAGCAATGCCCAACGCATCCTCCAGTCTGGAATCACTCAGGAACCAAGCCCTCGGCCCCGATCCGGAGGCGGCTTATGAAGCATTTGAGGCCTTAACGGCCATTGGCACTGAGGAAGTAGTGCAATTCTACCTGTATCTGCTGGAAACTGCGGAGCGTGGGTGGCGCAACCGGGCCGCTATGGGCTTGGCGTACCTGGGGGATGAACGGGCCGTTACGCCGCTTCTGCGCGCCATTCAGCGGCCGGAAACGCGCGGCTCCAACGGCACGATGGTGTACGCTCTCACCCAGTTTGATTGTCGGCATTTATTGAAGGAACTCTTCCAGATAGTCTTTCAGCAAGGCTATGAAGCACAGCTGATGGCGCTGATGGCCATTGAGGCGCAGGATTTCGAGTATTCCCTCGAAGATGTGGCCATCATTCAGCAGCAATGGGGCGTAACGCAGTTGGCGCCCAGCACCTCCCTGCTGGAATTAGGTTTGGAAAACATCGGGGAACTGGTGGAAGAGTTGTAGTTTCCACCACCTTTCCACCAATTGAACTACTTACGATGGGACTTCTCGACGGCCTACTGGGCAATGCTTCCGAAACCGACGCGCAGGATATGCAGCTGGAGCTGCAACAGCTTCTTTCCCCCGGCGAGCAGGTGCGCAACGCCTACGCCGTACTGCGCGACCTGATGGTATTCACTACCAAACGCCTCATTCTGGTGGACAAGCAGGGCGTAACGGGCAAAAAGCGCGAGTACCTGAGCTTGCCCTACCGTAGCATCGAGCGGTTCTCAATGGAAACCACCGGCCACTTCGACCTCGACGCCGAGCTGAAAATCTGGGTGCGCGGCCAGACCGAGCCCATCAGCAAAACCTTCCGCGGCGACAAAAACGTGTACGACGTCTACCGCGCCCTGGGCGAGTTTGCTATTTAGTTGTCAGTTGGTAGTTGACAGTTGTCAGGGCTTTTTTCCGGGGAAATCCGTACTGACAATCGCCAACTACCAACTGACAACTAGCCAATGCCCCGCTTTACTGCCGCCCACGCCCTTACGCAAGCTCGCCAGCACCCGCTGATTCCGGTGTTCTACCACGCTCAGGAAGAGTATGCCCGCCGGGTGCTGGCGGCCTGCCACACGGCCGGCGTGCGGCTGTTTGAGTTTACCAACCGTGGCCCCCAGGCCCCGGAAATCTTCGAGCGGCTGCAACGTTTTGTGGAGGCGGATTTTCCGGATCTGCTGCTGGGGGCGGGTACCATCTTCACGGCTGAGGAGGCCGGCCGCTTCATTGAGGCCGGGGCCGACTTTATCATCCAGCCCGTGTGTAGCCCCGACGTGGCCGCCGTGTGCCGCAGCTACAACCTGGCCTGGCTGCCCGGCGCTCAGACGCTGAACGAAGTGTACGAGGCTCACCGCCTGGGCGCCACCCTTGTAAAGCTGTTTCCTTCAGCCTACCTCACGCCGGAATACCTACGCATCCTGCGCGGCCCACTGCCGCAAGTGCCACTGATGGTTACGGGTGGCATTCAGGCCACCGTCGAAAGCCTCACGGAATGGCAAGCTGCCGGAGCCACCTGCGTCGGCCTCGACGCCCGCCTGCTCGACACCGACGAACCCGCCCGCCTCACGGCCCAGGTGCGGGAGTTGCTGGCAGTGCTGCGGCCGGCGGAGTAGCAGCACGCGTTGTTTCGCCGGGCAGACAAGAGTGCTGTTAGCTGATGCAACGTTATGGCAGCCTGTAGTCTCCTTCGGGCATACGCTTATTATAGTAACTCCCGCATGAAGAAGATCCTACCCCTACTCGTCAGCACCTTGCTACTCGGTCTTAGCAGCTGCAATGATGCCGATGTCATTACCATCTATAGTACGTGCACAAAGGGCCGCATACTAGGCCCTAGCTGCAATGGCACGCTGATTCAGCTGACTGAGGACGACCAGACGGTGGGCAAGACAATTACCTATAATGGCACCATCTACCACAATGTCTTTGGTACTTACTCTGCGCTGCCGGCTACCTCAGCGGCTGGCACTGAGGTGACTTTCCAACTTCGCTCGGTCACAACAGAGGAAGCCACGTCACAGCCCTGCTTGGCTATCTATCAGGGGTTCGATGTTCCACAACTGGCAGTGGAAAACGTAGGCTGCCGGCCATAAGGCCAATGAGTGGCGTATCACTAGCGCTAAGGGGGCTGCGAATAGCATAACGAACAAGTAGAAATGCATATTTGCACTGCTACCTGTTCGTTATGCCCGAAGAACCCGAGTGGAGTGAAGTAGAAATAACGGCTGTGCGCGGCCAGTCGGTGCTGACGCGCAGCCGCAGCGTGCAGCCGCTGAAGCTGCTGAACCCGCGCACCCACGGGGCGGGCTGCCACGTGGTTTTGTCTAGCTACGGGGGCGGATTTCTGGCGGGCGACATGGTACGGCTGCGACTACACGTGCAGGCCGACGCCCGGCTGCTGCTGAGCACCCAGGCCAACACCCGCGTATACCGCTCCGACAGTGGAGCCAGCGCCGAGCAGCACCTGGAGACTCACTTGGCCGCCGGCAGCCTCACGGCAGTGCTGCCTGACCCGCTGGTGCTTCAGGCCCAGGCCCGCTTCCGCCAGCAGCAGCACTGGCACCTGCAGCCCGGGGCCGTGCTGCTGCTGGCCGACTGGCTGCACTCGGGCCGCATGGACAGTGGAGAGCAGTTCGAATTTCATAGTTACGCGTCGGAAGCCCGGCTGACGTACGGGGGCCGGCTGCTGGCCCTCGACCGGTTCGGCTTCCAACCCCAGGAGCACATTGCCACCTCACCCGCCCACTTCGGCCCTTACCAGACCACGCTGTCGGTGTACCTGGCCGGCTCGCCCGAGGATGCCCGGTTTCGGCAGCTTTCCGCCGTGCTGGCCGCCCAGCAGCCCCACTCTCGCCACGAGCTGACGCCCGACCTCTCCCAGCAGCCCGCCGTGGTAGCCTTCACCGAAGCTCGTCCCGGCCTGCACCTGCTCCGCGCCGTCGGCCACGGCCGCGCCGCCCTGCAACCCATCTACAACGCGCTGCACGAGGCACTGGCCGCGCCGGAGCTGTTGGGGTTTCACGCGGGAAAGCGGAAGTATTAGTTTAACTGAACGTCATTCCGAGCTTGCCGAGGAATCTCGCGCGCTGACGTTGCACTGGTAACCGTCATGTTGAGCGAAGTCGAAGCATCTCTACCGCTTCACTAGAGCTAGTGATTGCGCATCACCCCAATCCCTCTCCAGAAGAGAGGGGCTTAAATTACCAACCCAACATCAGCACGCGAAATTCCTCGACTTCGCCTCCGGCTACGCTCGGAATGACGGTCTACCATACTACTGACTCTACCGACGCTCCGCCCCAACGGCCTCGAACGCCCGCGCTTTTGCCGCGTGAATGTGCTGCACAATTTCCTTTAGCCCGACACCGTGCAGGGCGCGGGCGAACAGGAACGGTCCTTCCCCACGCATGCGGCGGGCGTCCCGGTCCATCACGCTCAGGTCGGCGCGCACCAGCTCGGCGAGGTCGGTTTTGTTGATGACCAGCAGGTCCGACTGGGTGATGCCGGGGCCGCCCTTGCGGGGCACTTTGTCGCCGCCCGATACGTCGATGACGTAGATGGAATAGTCTACCAGCTCCCGGCTGAAATGGGCCGCCAAATTGTCGCCGCCGCTTTCCACGAACAGGTAATCCAGGCGGTTATCGAAGCGCTTCATCAGGCCTTCCAGCGCGTCCATGTTCAGGGAAATATCCTCCCGAATGGCCGCGTGGGGGCAGCCGCCGGTTTCCACGCCCACAATCCGGTCCTCGCTCAGGGCGCTGTGGCGGATGAGGAACTCAGCGTCCTCGCTGGTGAAGATATCGTTGGTGACCACGCCCAGCTCGAACTCGTGGCGCAGCCGTTCACACAACGCCTTCAGCAGCGCCGTTTTGCCCGTGCCCACCGGCCCGCCAATCCCCACCGTGAAGGCTCGCTGCCGGAAATTGCGGTGCGACGGCAGCCGCCTCGTTTCGCGCCGGGCGAAGTCGCCGGGCGACTCGTAGTACTCGTGCGTATGACCGTGGAGCAGCAGGGCGAGTTTATCAATTAAGGGCATGAAGGTGAATGGCTGGAGTGTTGGACTGATGAATGGGTGAATGGATGCGCTACCCAGGCCGTCATGCAGAGGCGCAGCCGGAGCCGAGGAATCTCGCGTGCTGATGTTGCAATAGTAACCCTTACATCAGCACGCGAGATTGCTCGGCAAGCTCGGAATGACGTTCTTTTTCGTCGTTCTGGTTTCTCATCGTTCTTTCCCCTACATCAATTCTGAAACAGGCGGGAGTACACCTGTTCATGCAGCATCTGGGCGGCGTCGAGCAGGACGGCGGAGCGGGTAGCATGGCGGTGGTCGAGGGCATCGGCACCGAGCAGCAGGTCGTCGAAGATGGCGTAGAACTCGTGCTGGAGGCGGTGACCTTCCATGGGGCCCAGGCAGCCCAGCCGGATGGCCGCGCTGACTTGGTCTCGC
Source organism: Hymenobacter swuensis DY53 (assembly GCF_000576555.1). Taxonomy (NCBI): domain Bacteria; kingdom Pseudomonadati; phylum Bacteroidota; class Cytophagia; order Cytophagales; family Hymenobacteraceae; genus Hymenobacter; species Hymenobacter swuensis. Next base: position 620,513 of record NZ_CP007145.1, on the reverse strand, counting down.
AGGGCCAAGTGCAGGTAGAGCGTGTGAATTTCGGGCAGGGTGTATTCGAGGCGGCGCAGGCTCAGGGCCAATAGGGGCACGAAGTGCAGCGGCAACTCCTCGGCGGCCAGCCACTCGCCCAGGGCGGGCAGGCCAGCGGCCGGGTAAAACGAGTGCAGCAGCCGCAGCCAGGTTTTGCCCTGCGTGAGGCTACCGCGGTGCAGGGCCGGCACCAGCAACTGGGCGTCGTACTCCTGCACAATGGTGCGGAGGGCCTCAGCCCCGGCGGGCAAAGCGGCCCGGTAGCAGGCGTTCAGAAACGGCACCTCCAGCCCCACGGCCTGCTGCAAAAACGAGTACAGGTAATTCCGCAGCCCGCTTTCCGATTGCACCAACCCAAACGTACGGCTACTCTCCAGCCCATACGAATACGCAAACCCACCCGTCGGCAGGGCCGAATCGGCGAGGTGAAGCAGACGGGCGAGGCGAGTAGACAATTTCAGGAGTTAGAAGTGAGAAGTAAGGAGCTAGGAGTTAGCAACTAGCTCCCCTCCTTGGAAAGGAGGGATTGGGGGTGGTTGACGACGGTCGAACGATACTAGAGCTAGAAGCTAGCGAGCCGTTCAACGAATCAACCACCCCCTAGCCCCTCCTCTCCAAGGAGGGGAACTAGCTTTCTAGCATCTAGCTCTAAAACAGATTGTACAGCTGCGTCAGGGGTAATGAGTCCACCGGTTCGCAGGTGAGGTGGATGCCGTCGACGGTGACACGGTAGGTTTCGGGGTCTACTTCGATGTTGGGCAGGTAGTCGTTCAAGGCCATGTCCTTTTTCTGCACCGTGCGGCAGCCCTGCACACCTACCACCTGCTTTTTCAGGCCGTAGGAGGCGCGCACGTGCTCCACCGAAGCCCCCGAGACGAAGGCCAGCGACGTGGGGCCCACCGCGCCGCCGAAGGCCCCGAACATGGGCCGCGAAAACGAGGGCTGGGGCGTGGGAATGGAGGCGTTGGCGTCGCCCATCTGGCTGCGCACGATAACGCCGCCTTTGATGACCATTTCGGGCCGGGAGCCGAAGAAAGCGGGTTTCCAGAGCACCAGATCGGCCAGCTTGCCCATTTCGACGGAGCCGATGTGCTGCGCGAAGCCGTGGGCGCGGGCGGGGTTGATGGTGTACTTGGCCACGTAGCGCCGGGCCCGGAAGTTGTCACAGCCGCGGGCGGCGTCTTCGGGCAGCAGGCCGCGCTGCTGGCGCATCTTGTGGGCCGTCTGCCAGGTGCGCGTCACCACCTCGCCCACCCGGCCCATGGCCTGCGAGTCGGAGCTGATGATGCTGAGCGCGCCCAAATCGTGCAGCACGTCTTCGGCGGCAATGGTTTCGCCCCGGATGCGGCTTTCCGCAAAGGCCACGTCCTCGGGAATATTGCGGTCGAGGTGGTGGCAGACCATGAGCATATCGAGGTGCTCGTCGATGGTGTTCTTGGTGAAGGGCCGGGTGGGGTTCGTGGACGAGGGAATGACGTTCGGCTCGCCGCAGATTTTGATGATATCGGGGGCATGGCCGCCGCCCGCGCCCTCGGTGTGGTAGCTGTGGATGGTGCGGCCCTTGAACGCGCCCACCGAGTTTTCCACAAAGCCGCTTTCGTTGAGCGTATCAGTGTGGATGCACACCTGCACGTCGTACTCCTCGGCTACCTGCAGGCAAGTATCGATGGTGGCGGGGGTGGTGCCCCAGTCCTCGTGCAGCTTGAAGCCCAGGGCCCCGGCTTCCAGCTGCTCGCGCAGACCCTCGGGGCGGGAGGTGTTGCCCTTGCCCAGAAAGCCGAAGTTGAGCGGAAACGCATCGGTGGCCTTCAGCATCATCTCGATGTAGAACGCGCCCGGCGTGCAGGTAGTAGCGCTGGTGCCCGCCGACGGCCCCGTGCCGCCGCCCAGCATGGTGGTGAGCCCGGCGGCCAGGGCCTCGTCAATCTGCTGGGGGCAGATGAAGTGGATGTGGCAATCAATGCCGCCGGCCGTGAGGATGAGCCCCTCCCCCGCCACCACTTCGGTGGTCACGCCCACCGTCATGCCCGGCGTCACGCCCGGCATAATATGCGGGTTGCCGGCCTTCCCAATACCCGCAATGCGCCCATTCTTCACCCCGATGTCGGCCTTGTAGATACCGGTGTAGTCGAGCACGAGGGCGTTGGTGATGAGCAGGTCCAGGGCCTCCGCCTGGGAAATGCCGGCGGCCTGGCCCATGCCGTCGCGCAGCACCTTGCCGCCCCCAAACTTGCATTCCTCGCCGTACACGCAGTAGTCGTGCTCCACCTCAACTACGAGGTCGGTATCACCCAGCCGCACCCGGTCGCCGGTGGTAGGGCCGTACATATCGGCGTAGGCTTGCCGGGAAATGGGAAGGGACATGGATGGTTTTATTTGATTACGACTTGCCAATTATTTTTAATCAAATCAGCCTCATTTACAGTAATTATTCTGTATTTTTTATGAGTTATTAAACTATCAATTGATTTGCATTTGTCTACATCTTCAAAGTCAAAAATCACAAGATTTAGCTTGCTATTTTTACTACTCTTCAGATAGTTCGGCCAGCCTTCTTTCCCCTCTTTCATCATTGTAGTGCTACTATATGGTGCAAATGCTTGACGCATATAAAATTCCCTTTGGTTCACACTAGGGTATTCAGGCACCGTATCTGTGTATGTTTCAGTTGCTATTTTTCGACCTGTCTTATTTATTATAGTCAATCGACTATCCCAGTATTCGCAAGAAACCAATATGTTTGACAAAGCACAGATGAGTAAATAATTAACTATTTTCATAAATTATGTTCGTTGTGAAGTTGATTCTAAAACCCCTACAGTAATGCTTACTTATTTCACTCAGTCCACCTTCCCATTAATCCGCGCGTTGCCGCCGTACACGATTCTTTCCCCGGCCAGCGCCACCAGCGTTACGGTTTTCCGCTCGCCGGGCTCGAAGCGGACGGCGGTACCGGCGGGGATGTTGAGGCGGAAGCCCCGGGCAGCGGCGCGGTCGAAGTCGAGGGCGGCGTTGGTTTCGAAGAACGGGTAGTGCGAACCGACCTGGATGGGCCGGTCGCCGTGGTTGAGCACGTCGAGGGTCAGGGTTTCGCGGCCTTCGTTGAGTTGCACGTCTTCGGCGGCTAATTGGTACTCGCCGGGGGCGGGCGGAGTGGTTTCGGGCGGGGCAGCGGCCGGGCGCGGGGCGCGCACGAGGCCGGAGCCGTAGAGGGCCAGCTCGGCGGAGCCGGTTTCGCGGCAGATGGGATGATGGACCGTCACGAGCTTGGTGCCGTCGGGGAAGGTGCCTTCCACCTGCACCTCAGCCACCAGCACGGCCACGCCCGGCAGCACGTCCTGCAGCCCCAGAATCTGCTTGCCCTTGTCCATCAACGCCGCCACCGATTCCCCGTCGCGGATAAACTCCAGCAGCTGAGTAGCCAGCAGCGCCACCGCCTCGGGGTAATTTAGGGCCAAGCCGCGGGCGTAGCGCTTCTGGGCCACCACGCCGGCTTGGTGCAGCACCAGCTTATCGAGGTCTTTGGGGGAAAGGTGCATGGTAGAGAAGTGAGAGCTTAGAAATGAGAAGAAAGAAGCTTTCGTAGAACGATGTAGAGACGCGACACTTCGCGTCTCCGCGTTGAACGACTTGCGCGTGGCTGGCTATGGGTTGGAAGCTGCATAGCACGAGCCGTTCAACGACGAGACGCGAAGTGTCGCGTCTTGCCGTTGTTCTGGCCTTATTACGCTACCGGAACTGCTCTCATTTCTCCCCTCTAAACTCTCACTGCTAAACAGATTCCCATAAATCATCCACCCGCCGTACCCTATGCTGAGCAGGGCCGAGACGATGACCAGGCCGGCACGCAGGTTGCGGCTGAAGCGCATGCGCTGGGTGAAGGGCACGCTCATGAGGCCGGTGGCACCCAGCATGCCCACCACCGAGCCCAGCCCGAATAGCGCCAGGTAGGCCACGCCCAGCCACGCGGAGCGCAGACTACCCATTAGCAGCAGCACCAGCGCCCCGCTACCGGCCAGCCCGTGCACGAGGCCCACGGCGTAGGCCGTACCCCGGCGGTAGCGCGGCGGGGCGGTCTGGTAATAGCTTTTATCGGTGAGGCGGCTTAGGCCCAGCAGCAGCAGCAGCGCGCCCACGGCGGCCTCGAAGTAGTTGGTGTGGGTGATGAGGGAGCGGCTCAGCAGCAGCGCGCCCCCGAACACCACCAGCGTGGTGGTGTGGCCCAGGCCCCAGAATAGCCCCTCGCGCACGGCGTCGCGGCGGTGGTCGTGGCGGGCTACCAGGGTGCTCACGGCAATGAGGTGGTCGGCCTCGAAGGCGTGTCCGGTGCCGGCCAGCAGGGCGAAGGAAAGCGGCAGAGCCTCTTGCATGAAAACGGGCGCATCAGGGGTTTGATGGTGGTAATCTAAGCGGAACGCTGTAAAATCAATACACTTTTCTACTATTACCCCTAAAAAAATAACCCTGCTACCAGAGCAGGGCTATCTATTTTCAACAAAACACCTTCTGAACGCTACCCTCCCACCACCGGGGCGTTGGGAGCTGGTACGGATGGGTTGTACTCGGGCGTGGCGGCGTTGTGGATGGCGGTGGCCAGGCCCTTGTCCGATTTGAAGTCGTTGCGCTTGTAGGGGCGGATGATAAGGCGCAGGGCTTTGTCGGAGCTGAAGTAGCTGATAGCCCAGCCCACCAGCGTAACTACTTTGTTGCGGAAGCCCACCAGCGTCATCAGGTGCACAAACAGCCAGGTAAGCCACCCGAAGAAGCCGCCGAAGTGCTTGTCGCCGGGCAAATCCACTACGGCGCGGTTGCGGCCCACAATGGCCATGCTGCCCTTGTTGGTGTACTTGAACGGCCGGATGGTTTCGCCGCGCAGCAGCCGCTTGAAGTTGTCGGCCAGCTGCTCGGCCTGCTGGATGGCCACGGGGGCCAGCATGGGGTAGCCCCGCGGCATCTCGTCGGTGACCATGTTGGCCACGTCGCCGATGGCGTACACGTTCTGGAAGCCCACCACCCGGTTCACCGTGTCCACGTTCACGCGCTTGTTGCGGGCCACGGCGGCCTCGGGCAAGCCTTCCAGCGCCGCTCCGTTCACGCCGGCCGCCCATATCAGGTTTTCGGTGCGGATAAATTCGGTGTCGGAGTAATATAGTTTGCCGTCCTCGAAGTGCTTGGCCTGGGTGTTGAGGCGCACGTGGATGCCCATTTCCTCCAGGTAGCCCTTGGCCTGCACCTGCGAGTCCTTGCTCATGGGCCCAAGCACCTCCCCACCCGATTCCACCAAGTAGATTTCCATCTGCTTGAGGTCGAGCTCGGGGTAATCCTTGGGCAGTACGTCCTTGCGCATCTCGGCCAGGGAGCCGCAGATTTCCACGCCCGTGGGGCCGCCGCCCACCACCACCACGTTCATCAGGGCCTGCCGGCGGGCGGGGTCTTCGGTAAGAATGGCCTTCTCAAAGTTCTGAAACAGGTAGCTGCGCAGATTCAGGGCGTTGGGCACGCTCTTGATCTGCATGGCATTCTGCTCGATGCTGGTGAGGCCGAAGAAGTTGGTGAGCGAGCCAGTAGCCACCACCAGGTGGTCGTAGCGGATGTCGCCGATGTTGGTGGTGAGCGTGTTGGTGGCCGGATCGACGCGCTGCACGTCGGCCATGCGGTAGAAGAAGTTGGGCTGGCCGGCGAAAATCTTGCGGATGGGGTAGGCAATGCTGTCGGCCTCCAGGGCCCCGGTGGCTACCTGGTAGAGCAGGGGCTGAAAGTTGTGGTAGTTGTTCCGGTCAATCACCACCACCTGCACGGGCGCGTCGGCTAGGTCCTTGGCCAGCCGCAGCCCGGCAAAGCCGCAACCGATAATTACAATACGAGGTTGGGAAGTACGCGGTAGGTTGGTATCCATAGCAAAGTCAGAGGTCAAACAGTGGCTGTACTGAATATAGGGAGGAATGGTTGAACGAGTGACTCGTTACTGCGAGGCATGTGGCGCATCAAGCCAGTGTCCGAAGCAATCCGTCCTTCCCAGAGCGCCGCACCCCGAGGAAGCAGAAAGCCCCTGACGCCAGCGCGGACGTCAGGGGCTTTCTGCATAACAAGGCTTGCCTCTCGTGGAGGACAGCTAACTTCGGGCTGCTCGCAATGACAGTTCAACTATTCAACAGTTCAACCATCCAACAATTCAACTCAATAATCCACGCCTTCCTTCTTCTTGAATTCGCCGCTTTTCACCTGGTTGATGAGCTGCAGCCAGCTGAAGGGGTTGAGCAGGGGGTTGTTGGTGGCGGGGGTAGCGCCGAGGCCCATGCGACGCATCTGGTCGTTCTGCTGGGCCTGCATAGTCTGGCGGTAGTTACCCATGCTGGTGACGGGCAGCGTGTTGAACATACGGCGCATCACCTGCTCGTTGAGCTTATCGGCTGGCGTGCGGTCCTCTTCAGATGGCGGCTTCATGGCCAGAAAGGCTTCCTTAAACGCTTTTTCGGTGGCATAGGGGAAGATGCGCACTTCCGGCAGCACGGTGGCGTCCTCTTTGAGCTGCACAATTACGGAGTAGCTCTGGCGCGGATAGTTTTCGGGGATAATGACGTACTGGTTGCGGTAGCCTAGGCTCCGAATCACGATACTATCACCGGCCAGCACGGGCAGAGAGAAATAGCCGTAGGGGTTGGAGGCCGTTCCCCGGCCGGCCTTGGGCACGAAAATAGCCGCCCCGGGCACGCCCAGCAATGAGTCGCCGGAGGCCACAATGCCGGTAAACTGCACCACCCGGCGCTGGCCCTGCGCCCGCGCGTGGCCGGGGACCAGTAGCAGCGCTACCAGCAGGAAACCCAGTAAGGTGGGTAAATAAGAAAGACGAATTCGGGCCACAACAGACATACAAGGCATTACGAGCGACAAAGATACGGCACTTTCGGGGGCCGCTGGCGGGTTTAGGCTAAATTCGGGCCCGGCTGGATTGGTTCAGCCCCTCCACTTGCTTTTGCCTAAAGATGCGTCTCAAACACTTTACCGTTGCATTTGGCCAGCAACTATTCAAGGCCCTCGGCGACGATTCGCGGGTACGCATCCTGCATTTGCTGTGGCGCAACCAGGAAATGTGCATTTCCGACCTGGAACAGGTGCTGGATTTCACCCAGACCAAAACCTCCCGGCAATTAGCGTACCTCAAAAATGCCGGCCTGGTCAATTTCCGCCGGCTCGATAACTGGGTGTTTTACTTCATCAAGGATGAGGCCGCGGATTTTCTCCAGCAGTTGCTCGGCTACATGGAGCGGGACCCGCAGCTCCAGCACGACCAGAAGATTTACCAAACGCTCTGGTCGAACCGGGAGCTAGCCGCGTATAAGCTGCAAAACCGCCGCTGGACCGGCCAGCCTTAACCCTTGCGCCTCTCTCTCCCGTGAAATCTGCTGACTCTGTTATTCGCCTGTTTGTTTGCACTGCTCAGAAAGACGAGGTGGGCAAGGAGGTCGTCAAGGCATTAAAAACCGAGCTCAAGAAGCAAGGCCTGAAAAAGCTGCTGGCCGGCGGCGAGAAGCGCAAAGTGCGGGTGCAGACCTGCAACTGCCTCGACCTGTGCAAGCAGTGCAAGAAAGGCCCCGGCGCCGCCCTCATCATCCACCCCGAAGGCACCGTGTACGGCAACGTCCGTCCCAAAGACGCCGCCGCCATCGTGCACGAGCACCTGGGCGAAGGCCGGATTGTGGAACGGCTGCAGGTCGACTGATTTCCCTAAACGTCATGCAGAGCGGAGCGAAGCATCTCGCGCGCTGACGTTGTGGTACCATTGCTTACTATCCGAACGAGATGCTTCGGCTGCGCCTCTGCATGACGTTCTCCCCTCCCCTATTTACCTCATCACCTTCCTCACGCATCACCAGTGAAATACCGTCACCTCTTCTTCGACCTCGACCATACGCTGTGGGACTTTGAAACCAATGCCGATGAAACCCTGCGCCACCTGTTCGCGGAGCACAACATCGGCCGGCACGGGGTGTCGGTAGAGAAGTTTATCAAGGAGTATTCCGACATCAACCACGGCCTGTGGCGGCTGTACCAGGGCGGCAAAATCAACCAGCAGCAGCTGCGCGCCACCCGCTTCCCGCGCACCTTCGTGCAGCTGGGGCTGCGGGAGGAAGATTCGCCGACGGGCATCTCGGAACAGTTTACCGACCTGCTGCCGCTGAAAAAAGCCGTATTCCCCTACACCTACGAGGTGCTCGACTACCTGCGCGACAAGGGCTACCGCCTGCACCTCATCACCAACGGCTTCCGCAACATTCAGTACCTCAAGCTCGATGCGTCCCAGCTCACGGAGTATTTCGAGGAAATCGTGACGTCGGAGTGCTGCGGCCACCTCAAGCCCGATACCCGCATTTTCGAGCACGCGCTGGAGCGCGCCGGTGCCAACGCCCCGGAAAGCCTCATGATTGGCGACAACCTGGAGTGCGACGTGCTGGGCGCCTACAACGCCGGCCTCGACCAGGTGTACTTCAACCCCGCCAAGCGCCGCCACTTCAACCAGATTACCTACGAAATCAGCTGTCTGAGCGAGCTGAAGGAGATTCTGTAAGATGTGTCATTCCAACGCGGGAAGAACCTGAGTGCGCTTGTCTCAATACCTTAATTCAGATTCCTCCCGCGTCGGAATGACAAGGCCTTACCTTTGCCCCGATGACAAGACTAATCGGTTTTTCGGGGCGGCGGGGTAGCGGCAAAGACACCATCGCCCGCCTGATTCAACGGACACAGCCCGAAAGCAAATGGCACATTCGCTCCGTGGGCGAGCCCATTAAGGCCGTGTGTGCGGCGCTGGCGGGCGAGGGCACGGCCCCATATTTCTCCCAGCAGGGCAAGGCTGAGAAGCTGCCTGCCTTCGACCGTACCCGCGGCGAGATGCTCCAGCAGGTCGGCTTGGCCCTGCGCCATTGGGAGCCCGATATCTGGGTGCAGGCGTTCTTCTCCCAGCTACCGGCCGAGCAGCATACGCTGATTCCAGACGTGCGCTTCCCCAACGAGGCCGACCTCATCCGCAGCCGCGGCGGCCTGATGGTGCGCGTGGAAGGCGACCCGCTCCACCAGCGCGGCGACGGCACCCGCGACGACGACCACCCCTCCGAAACCGCCCTCGACCACTACCCTCACTTCGACCTCACCCTCCACAATACCGGCTCCGTCGCCGACCTGGAATGGCAGGTGCGGGCGCTGTTGCAGCGGCTGTAGTTGAGTTCTACTAGAATGGCACATGAGTCTGTTTTCAGCTTCTGGATTAGAGCATGGATCCAGCCGCTTATAGGAGCTGCTTTTCTACTAAGTATGCTGTGGCTGGCGGCTCAGCGGTGGCGTACGCTGCATGGAATTCCTGCTACTGCAGTAGTACACGCGTTACCCGGCCGAATTGGCTCGGGCAAAAGCAGCACCTATGAGGTTGTGGTAACATATGTAGCCCCTCAGGAGAACGTCAGAACTGCCCGCATAATCACAAACCACCGTGCTTTCGATCAACTGACTTTAGGCAGCAAAGTAGCTGTTCGTTACGCCGAACATCAAGCTCAAAAGCCTCTGTTAGAATCTGAATCGAGCATTAGCGGCGGAGTGAGTGTACTTTCAATTGGGGCGTTATTCTTTTTCCTTACGGGTCTGCAATCCAATAAGAGTTGGCGCCACCGCCGCAGGGCCGGTTATCTACCATAATAGATAATCCGTTCTACCACTTACTAATCTGACGCTCAAGCTCCACAACACCGGCTCCGTCGCTGACCTGGAATGGCAGGTGCGGGAGCTGCTGCAGCGGCTGTAGGCTTATTATACACTTTGCAATGGAACACATTCCAATCAAAGTATGGAATCGTATTGAGATGCTTCGGCAACCCATTGCCGCTGAGGCATCCCCTTCCGCTCCAGGTTTCAGACGTTGGGTTGCCATTCATTCCAATATCAATACCCGTAGTGTAATCAGGCGTCCACAACATCTCTATTACATTACAGATACTGAGTTTGATGTTGCACTTCTGGCGAAGTATGCGGAAGCCGGGGATGAGGATTTTGCCATCGTGAATAAGGCCGCTTATTATGTCAATGACGAGGCTCAGCTATATGACATATTACAGCAACTCGGAGTAGCACCAACTGCCTTCAATGGGCCCTGGCACGTTGAGCATCCATTACTTTGACGTTATTATTTGAATATGAAGAAGTTCATATTTCCTTGTGGTTTGGGTTTGCTGACCTATCTATTTTGGCCAACTCCAGTTCGTCCAGGAATTTTATCCGCTTACTCCGACAATTTCGCGGGTATCTGGGCGCTTAGCTTGTACAAGGACGGTGGCTTCCATTTATCCTTGCCCGCTACTGAGGAAGAAGGCCAGTTCCGGCTGACCGGCGACACCATAGAGCTACACTACGCAACTTCAGCGCCCCAACTGCCAGCCGCCTACCTGATTAACCGCTGTCAAAAACGCCTTGACGAGTTGCACAGGATAGCGGGTCATTGGGTAGTTACAGACAATACGAACTGGATGCAGCTACAGCAGGAGTCTGTGCGCCAGTACCGCCGCGAATAAGACCGGGCTTTCTACCTTTGCCCTTCCCCACCACCCATCACGCCAATCCAGCACTTCATTATGGCCAACGGCTTTTTCAACGTCCCGACCCCGATCAACGAGCCCGTGAAGGGCTACGCGCCCAACTCGCCGGAGCGCATTGAGCTGCTCAAGACTCTCAAGGAGCTCAAGCAGCAGCAGCGCGACATTCCGATGCACATCGGCGGCCAGGAAATCCGCACCGGCAACAAGAAGGATATTACGCCTCCCCACGACCACCAGCACGTGCTGGGCCAGTTCCACGAAGGTGACGCCTCGCACGTAGCGCAGGCCATCGACGCGGCCCTGGCTGCCCGCCCGCTGTGGTCCGAAATGCCCTGGGAGCACCGCGCCGCCATCTTCCTGAAAGCCGCCGACCTGCTGGCCGGCCCTTACCGGGCGCGCATCAACGCGGCCACTATGCTGGGCCAGAGCAAGAACGCTTTCCAGGCCGAAATCGACGCGGCCTGCGAGCTGATCGACTTCTTCCGGTTCAACGTGCACTTCATGCAGCAGATCTACCAGCAGCAGCCCGAGAGCCTGCCCGGTATGTGGAACCGCCTGGAGCACCGCCCGCTGGAAGGTTTCGTATTTGCCCTTACGCCCTTCAACTTCACCTCCATTGCCGCCAACCTGCCCGCCTCGGTGGCCATGATGGGCAACGTGGTGGTGTGGAAGCCCGCCAACACCCAGATCTACTCGGCCCAGGTGCTGATGGAGCTGTTCAAAGAAGCCGGCGTGCCCGACGGCGTCATCAACTTGGTGTATGTAGATGGCCCCACCGCCGGCGAGGTCATCTTCAAGCACCGTGACTTTGCCGGCATCCACTTCACTGGCTCCACCGGCGTGTTCCAGAACATCTGGAAAACCATCGGCGAGAACATCAGCAGCTACAAGAGCTACCCACGCATCGTGGGCGAAACCGGTGGCAAGGACTTCATCCTGGCCCACCCCTCGGCGCACGCCAAAGCCGTAGCCGTGGGCATCAGCCGGGGCGCGTTTGAGTACCAGGGCCAGAAGTGCTCGGCCGCCTCGCGGGTGTACCTGCCCTCGAACCTCGCCGACGAAATCCTGGGCTACGTGAAGGAAGACCTGGCCTCGTTCCGGATGGGCGACGTGGAGGACTTCTCCAACTTCATCAACGCCGTTATCGACGAGAAATCCTTCGATAAGCTGGCCAAGTACATCGACGGGGCCAAGGCCGATGCCAACGCCGAAATCGTGGCCGGCGGCGGCTACGACAAGTCCAAAGGCTACTTCATCGAGCCCACCGTCATCGTAACCAAAGACCCGAAGTACGTGACCATGTGCGAGGAGCTGTTCGGCCCCGTCGTGACGGTGCACATCTACGACGCTGACAAGTTCGAAGAAGTGCTGGAGCTGGTAGACACGACCTCGCCCTACGCCCTCACCGGCGCCATCTTCTCCCAGGACCGCTACGCCATCGACCACGCCTCGAAGAAGCTGGTGCACGCGGCCGGCAACTTCTATATCAACGACAAGCCCACCGGCGCCGTAGTCGGCCAGCAGCCCTTCGGCGGCGCCCGCGCCTCCGGCACCAACGACAAGGCCGGCTCCATGCTGAACCTGCTCCGCTGGGTGTCACCGCGCGCCATCAAGGAGACCTTCGTGCCCGTCACGGACTACCGCTACCCCTTCCTGGGCTCCGAGCCCAAAGAAGATCTGAACCGGGATAAAGGGCTGTAAGCCGTTTGGTTTTGAATGCAAAAGGCCGCTCCGGGATTCCGGGGCGGCCTTTTTATTTCATATACGTTGATAAATGACAGAAACATTGACACCCAACTTCTGCTGAAACCTGCTTACAAAATCGTCGGTCAAGTCAGGCCAGTTCCAGAATTTGAAGCCTAAGTCACTGAAGCCCCACTGCGGCGTAAACCGAAACTGATGGATGCTATTCATAGTGTCGCAGACTGAACAAGCTACATCATTTAGGTTGCCCTCATACCAGTTCTCAAGAAAACCCAAGTCCTCTTCTGCCAAATTTTGTTGACAAGCCGGACAGTATATTTCTTCTATTCCATTACCACCAGTATCGAAGATGTGTCTTTCAGTGATAATCTCAAGTCCATTTACATCTAAACTAAAAGTATGTCTATTGGCCGACCCAATTACTTTCTTAGCACCACCCGATATTGCGTAACCCCCATCAAATCCTAAAACACAGGATGTAAGCGCAGGCTTAACTATATCATCTTCAACCAACCAGTTTAGAATTTCCTTTGCCCTCGCCACTCTGTTAGGGTAACTGGATACTTGTGGTACAATTGCAATGCTATGGTCGCTCATTAGGCTGTTATTTTATTGTTTCGCGAATATCCGGAAGCTGCGGCTGCAACAGCGGCACTGCCACCTCATCGTAGATTTCCCGCAACGTCAACTGCAAGCCAGTATCAGCAATAACCAACATATCATCCGGTTTTATAGACGCCTCGTAGCGCCACTCTCCCGCCGCTGTGCGCCGGTAGGATTCCACGAACTGCTGCGTTTGTGAAACCAGGACATACTGTCGGAGCGAGTCGAGGTGGCGGTAGTGGGCGCACTTCCATGCCCGGTCACGCTCTGCCCACAGCGGGTCCAGCACTTCGATAAGTACCAGTGGGTTTTGCAACACGCATTCTTGGCCAGAACACGGCGCGGTATCTAATAGCATTACGTCGGGATAAGTGTAGTAGCGACCGGGTAGCACTTCCAGCATCATGCCGGTACTGAATACGTCGAGGCCAAATTGTTTACGTTGTACAAACAGAGGAAGTGAGCAGTTCTGCACCAACAGGTTGTGCCGCGGCGTATCAGCCGGAAAAGGCCAGACCTGCCCGTCGTAGAATTCGTGCCGGTCTTCGGCCTGCTGTTCCAGCGCCAAGAACTCGGCTACCGAATACAGCTGTCCAGGCACAAATGGCTCGTAGAATGGTTTCATCGTCTGAATCTAGCGGATAGGGTGAATATACGCCTTTCCCCTACCCTCCTATTTCACCTTTGTTCCCAACCGGCTAGGTCCTACCTTTGCCTCCCATGCCGTTTCTACGCGGCGTTTATTTGTCGCAGCCTATGCTTCTCGCCGTTCCGACCCAATATCAGCCCCAGGATTTCCTGCCCATCGTGGTGCAGTTTGTGCTGGCCGTGGCCTTCGTGGCCTTCGCCATGATTACGTCTCACCTGCTGGGCCCGCGCCGCAAGAGCGTGGTGAAGGATGAAGCCTTCGAGTGCGGCATCGAGTCGGTGGGCAACGCCCGCACCCCGATTTCGGTGAAATACTTCCTCACGGCTATCCTGTTCGTGCTCTTCGACGTGGAAGTCATCTTCATGTACCCCTGGGCCGTGAACTTCCGCCAGCTGGGCACCACCGGCTTCTACGAGATGATTGTATTCCTGGCTTTGCTGATGGCTGGCTTCGCCTACGTTATCAAAAAAGGCGTTCTACGCTGGAACGAAGCCCGTTAAGCCCTGGTGGCGGCAACCTTTGGCCCCGGCCGGATGTTGCCTTTCTGAAGCGTCGCCGCTTCCCAAATCTGACTTGCTCTCATGGATACCCGAGTTCCTGAAATCAAAACGGTAGACGCGCCCGACGGCCTCGAAGGCGCCGGCTTCTTTGCTACCTCCCTGGAGAAAGTGGTGGGCATTGCCCGCGCCAACTCGCTCTGGCCCCTGCCCTTCGCTACCTCCTGCTGCGGCATCGAGTTCATGGCCACCATGGGCTCCCGCTACGACATCTCCCGCTTCGGTTCGGAGCGTCCCAGCTTCTCGCCTCGGCAGGCCGATTTGCTGATGGTGATGGGCACCATCGCCAAGAAGATGGCTCCCATCGTGAAGCAGGTGTACGAGCAGATGGCCGAGCCCCGCTGGGTGCTGGCCATGGGTGCCTGCGCCTCCTCGGGCGGCATCTTCGATACCTACTCCGTGCTCCAGGGCATCGACCGGATCATTCCGGTGGACGTGTACGTGCCCGGCTGCCCGCCCCGCCCCGAGCAGGTGCTCGACGGCCTGATGCGCATCCAGGACCTGGCCAAAAACGAATCCTTCCGCCGCCGCAACTCGCCCGAGTATCAGGCCCTGCTGGCGTCGTACAACATCAAGTAAGCTGATTTTAGAGCTTAGACGATAGAGCTTAGAACTTAGGCAGTTCGGCTCCCTTAACTTCTAAGCTCTATCATCTAAGCTCTAAGCTCTACCATAAAAATGGCTGACCAGAACGAATCCATCCCGGCTCAGGAACAGGCTGCCGCCCAGGACCCGGCCGCGCAGAAAAACGCGCAGCTGCTGGCTCTGCTGCACCGCCTGTTCGGGGCCGATGCCTTCACCGACGTGGAGGAGCCCTACGGCCTGCTGACCGCCACCACCACCCGGGAGCAGATTCACGGCATCATCGAAGGTCTGCAGAAGGACGAAGAGCTCCAGCTCAACTTCCTGACTACCATGTGCGGCATGCACTGGCCCGAGAGGAAGGACCAGGAGTTGGGTATTGTGTACCACCTGCACAGCCTCACCCAGAACATCCGGCTGCGCCTGAAGATCTTCTTCCCGATTGCCGACCCGGTTGCCCCGACCCTGACCGACCTCTACGCCACCGCCAACTGGATGGAGCGCGAGGCTTTCGACTTCTACGGCATCATCTTCCCCGGCCACCCCAACCTCATGCGCATCCTCAACGTGGAGGACATGGACTACCACCCGATGCGCAAGGAGTACGCCCTGGAAGACGGCACCCGCGAAGACAAAACCGACCTGTTCTTCGGACGATAGTTTTTTAGTGCTTAGTGCCTTGTGCTTGGTGCATAGGCAACAAAATCAGACCTGATTACTAAGCACAAAGCACTGAGCACTAAGCACCAAACCAGATGGCAGTAAACGACACGCTGGAAGGCACCCATAAAATCATTGAGTCGGCCCGGGAGCAGGAGCCGCGGCTGAACCCGCTGGCCCCGACCGTCAACGACTTCAACCAGGAGCTCACCACGCTAAACCTGGGTCCCACGCACCCCGCTACCCACGGCATCTTCCAGAACATTCTGCAGATGGACGGCGAGCGGATTGTGGCGGGTGTGCCCACCATTGGCTACATCCACCGCGCCTTCGAGAAGATTGCCGAGCGCCGGCCCTTCTACCAGATTACGCCCCTGACGGACCGCATGAACTATTGTTCGTCGCCCATCAACAACATGGGCTGGCACATGACGGTGGAGAAGCTGTTGGGGGTGGAAGTACCCAAGCGCGCCCAGTACATCCGGGTTATCCTGATGGAGCTTGCCCGTATCACCGACCACCTGATCTGCAACGGCATTCTGGGCGTGGATACCGGCGCTTTCACCGGCTTCCTCTACCTCATGGATGAGCGGGAGAAGGTGTACGAGATTTACGAGGAAGTAAGCGGCGCCCGCCTCACCACCAACATGGGCCGCGTGGGCGGCATGGAGCGCGACTTCTCCGACGTGGCCATTGCCAAGCTGCGCGCCTGGCTGAAGACCTTCCCGGCCGTGATGGCGGAGTTCGAGAAGATGTTCAACCGCAACCGCATCTTCATGGACCGCGTGGTGGACGTGGGCGGCATCTCGGCCGAACGCGCCCTCAACTACGGCTTCACCGGCCCCAACCTGCGCGCCGCCGGCGTCGATTACGACGTGCGGGTGATGAACCCTTACTCCAGCTACCAAGACTTCGAGTTTGAAATTCCGGTAGGCACCAAGGGCGACACCTACGACCGGTTCATGGTGCGCAATGAGGAAATCTGGCAGAGCCTGCGCATCATCACGCAGGCGCTGGAAAACCTGCCCGCAGGCCCCTACCACGCCGATGCGCCGCACTTCTACCTGCCGCCCAAGCAGGCCGTGTACCAGAACATGGAGGCCCTCATCTATCACTTCAAGATTGTGATGGGTGAGATTGACGCGCCCGTGGGCGAGGTCTACCACTCGGTGGAAGGCGGCAACGGCGAACTGGGTTTCTACCTCGTGTCCGACGGCGGCCGCACCCCTTACCGCCTGCATTTCCGCCGGCCCTGCTTCATCTACTACCAGGCCTACACCGAAATGGTGGTGGGCCAGACCCTCTCCGACGCCATCGTGACGCTGTCGTCGATGAACGTAATTGCCGGGGAGCTCGACGCGTAGTTTTTTGCTGAATACAACTGATATGGAATCGACTGCTACCAAGCCGCAATTCTCCGAAGCCGCGAAGGCTGAAA
Source organism: Hymenobacter swuensis DY53 (assembly GCF_000576555.1). Classification (NCBI taxonomy): domain Bacteria; kingdom Pseudomonadati; phylum Bacteroidota; class Cytophagia; order Cytophagales; family Hymenobacteraceae; genus Hymenobacter; species Hymenobacter swuensis. Next base: position 603,719 of record NZ_CP007145.1, on the reverse strand, counting down.
TTGCGCGCATCTGCAAGCAATACCCGGAGGAGCGCCGCAAATCGGCTATGCTGCCGGTGCTGCACATTGCCCAGGCCGAATTTGGCGGCTGGGTGAGCCCCGAAGTGCAGGATCTGGTGGCCGAAGTGCTGGGCGTGGCCCCGATTGAGGTGTACGAGGTGTCGTCGTTCTACACCATGTTCAACCTCAAGCCAGTCGGCAAGCACGTGCTGGAAATCTGCCGCACGGGCCCCTGCATGCTGCGCGGCTCCGACGAACTGACGGCCCACCTGGAGCGCATCACGGGTGCCAAAGTAGGCGGCCCGGCTTCCGAAGATGGCCTGTTTACCCTGAAGGAAGTGGAGTGCCTGGCCGCCTGCGGCTTCGCCCCCATCGTGCAGGTACGCGAGAAATACTACGAGCAGCTTGATACCCCGGAAGCCGTGGACGCCATGCTCACGGAGCTGCGCAACCAGGTGCACCGCCCGGCCCTGCCCTGGGAAGAAAACGGCCTCCCGAACGCAGTGGCCAACAACTAACGTCTTTCAGCTCTGAACCTATGGGACGCAAACTGCTGACCGAACATATTAACGTTGAAGGCATCGACACCCTGGAGGTGTACCGCAAGCACGGCGGCTACCGCTCGGTGGAGAAGGCCCTGAAAACGATGACGCCCGATGAGGTGGTGGAAGAAGTGAAGAAGTCGGGCCTGCGGGGCCGCGGCGGCGCGGGCTTCCCCACGGGTATGAAGTGGAGCTTCCTGGCTAAGCCCGAGGGCGTGCCGCGCTACCTCGTCTGCAACGCCGACGAATCGGAGCCGGGCACCTTCAAGGACCGCCAGCTGATGTCGAAGCTGCCGCACCTGCTCATCGAGGGCATGATTACGAGCTCGTACGCGCTGGGCGCCAACACCTCGTACATCTACATCCGCGGCGAGTTGTTGTACGTGCTGCGCATCCTGGAAAAAGCCATTGCTGAGGCTTACGCGGCCGGTTTTCTGGGCAAGAACATCCTGGGTTCGGGCTACGACCTGGACCTGCACGTGCACCCCGGCGGCGGCGCTTACATCTGCGGTGAGGAAACTGCGCTGCTGGAATCGTTGGAAGGCAAGCGTGGCAACCCGCGCAACAAGCCCCCATTCCCGGCTGTGCAGGGCCTCTACGCCCGCCCCACGGTGGTCAACAACGTGGAATCCATTGCCGCCGTGCCAGTGATTGTGAACGAGGGCGGCGACGAGTATGCCAAAATCGGGGTGGGCCGGAGCACCGGCACCAAGCTGATTTCGGCCTGCGGCCACCTCAACAAGCCCGGCATCTACGAAATTGAGCTGGGTCTGCCCGTCGAGGAATTCATCTACTCCGATGAGTACTGCGGCGGCATCTGGAAAGGCCGTGACCTGAAGGCGGTAGTAGCCGGTGGTTCGTCCGTCCCGATTCTGCCCAAGGAGCTGATTCTGAAAACCGCTGCCGGCGAAAACCGCCTGATGACATACGAGTCGCTCAGCGACGGGGGCTTCGTGACGGGTACTATGCTGGGCTCGGGTGGCTTCATTGCCATGGACGAGACAACCTGCATCGTGCGCAACACCTGGAACTTCAGCCGCTTCTACCACCACGAGTCGTGCGGGCAATGCTCGCCCTGCCGCGAGGGAACGGGCTGGATGGAGAAGGTGCTGCACCGCCTCGAGCACGGCCACGGCCACATGGAGGACATCGACCTGCTGGTGAGCGTGGCCAAGCAAATCGAGGGCAACACCATCTGCCCCCTCGGTGAAGCCGCCGCCTGGCCCGTAGCCGCCGCCGTGCGCCACTTCCGCCACGAGTTCGAGTGGCACGTGACCCACGCTAAGGAAGCCGCCCAACCCGGTGCGGTGTACCGGGCCGGGGCCGTGCTGGCGTAACTTTAGAACCTCATGCTGAGGAACGAAGCATCTTATCACCGCTGCGTTCTTCAGGATTAGTACATACCGGGGCGCGGACGTGATAAGGTCCTTCGCTCCGCTCAGGATGACAAAACTGACCAATGGCTAAAATAACTTTCGACGGCATCGAGGTGGAAGTTCCGGACGGAACCACCATCCTGAATGCGGCCCGCCAGATTGGCGGCAGCATCGTGCCCCCGGCCATGTGCTACTATACCCCGCTGAAAGGATCGGGTGGTAAGTGCCGTGCTTGCCTCGTCCGCGTGGCGGCCGGCTCGGCCAAAGACCCGCGCCCCATGCCCAAGCTGGTGGCCTCGTGCGTGACACCAGTACAGGATGGCATGGTGGTGGAAAACACCACCAACCCGCAGGTGCTGGACGTGCGCAAGGGCATCGTGGAGATGCTGCTCATCAACCACCCCTTGGATTGCCCCGTGTGCGACCAGGCCGGCGAGTGTGATCTGCAGAACTTCGCCTTCGAGCACGGCGTGAGCACCACCCGCTACCAGGAAGAGCGCCGCACCTTCGAGAAAATCGACATTGGCCCGCTGATTCAGCTGCACATGACGCGCTGTATCCTGTGCTACCGCTGCGTGTACACTGCTAACCAAATTACCGATAACCGGGTGCACGGCGTGCTGGGCCGCGGTGATGCCGCCGAAATCGGCACCTACATCGAGAACATCATCGACAACGACTTCTCCGGCAACGTCATCGACGTGTGCCCGGTAGGTGCCCTGACCGATAAGACGTTCCGCTTCAAGTCGCGCGTGTGGTTCACGAAGCCCGTGAATGCCCACCGTGACTGCCCCAAGTGCTCCGGCAACGTGGTGCTCTGGTATAAAGGCAACGACGTGCTACGTACCACGGCCCGCAAGGACCAGTACGGCGAGGTGAAGGAGTGGATCTGCAACGAGTGCCGCTTCGAGAAAAAGGAAACTTCCGACTGGACCATCGAGGGCCCTGCCCACATCGACCGTTCTTCGGTTATTTCGGCCAACCACTACGAACTGCCGGTTCTCAACCAATCGGTAGTAGCCGACCTGCCCGAAAGCACCCAGCGCGACCTGCAGAAGAACCCACCGCTGAAATTAGGCAACTGATTTTCGGCTGTTAGCTGATGGCTGTTAGCTGTTGGCTTTCTTTGCTACTTACCCGAACATCAAGCTAACAGCCAACAGCTGGTAGCTAACAGCTAAAAAACATGATTGAACTACCCGCACTAGGCTGGCAATCCATTGTCATCTTCGTCGTATTCGCGCTTTCGCTGCTGATTGCGACGTATTGCACCTACGCGGAACGCGTAATTGCCGCATTCCTGCAGGACCGCGTGGGCCCCGACCGCGCCGGCCCCTACGGCCTGGCGCAGCCGCTGGCCGATGCCGTGAAGATGTTCACGAAGGAAGAATTCTTCCCCGGCGGTGCCAACAAGGCGCTATTCGTGTTCGGCCCCTGCCTGGCCATGATTACGGCCCTGATGTCGTCGGCGGTAATTCCGTTCGGCAACATCATGAACTTCGGCAACAACCTGTTCTTCCTACAAGGCATTGAGGTGAACATCGGCATGCTGTGGGTGTTCGGCGTGGTGTCGTTGGGCGTGTACGGCGTGATGATTGGCGGCTGGGCCTCCAACAACAAGTTCTCGCTGCTGGGCGCCATCCGCGCTGCTTCGCAGAACATCAGCTACGAACTGGCCATGGGTATGGCCCTGATTGCCGTGCTGATGATTTCGGGCACCCTGAGCCTGCGCGACATCACGTTGCAGCAGTCGGTAGCCGGTGAGTGGCACGTCTGGAACATCGTGAAACAGCCGCTGGGCTTCATCATCTTCTTGGTGTGCGCCTTCGCCGAAACCAACCGCACGCCCTTCGACCTTCCTGAGTGCGAAACTGAGCTGGTGGGCGGCTACCACACCGAGTATTCGTCGATGAAGCTGGGTTTGTACCTATTCTCGGAGTACGTGAACATCTTCGTGGTATCGGCCGTGATGAGCGTGCTGTACTTCGGCGGCTTCAACTTCCCGTTCCAATATGAGCTGCGCGACTGGTTCGTGAACAGCCAAGGCTGGGAGCTGGCTTCGGCTCAGAACCTGATTACGCTGCTGGGTACCGTGGGCCTGTTCCTGAAGATCTTCGCCTTCATCTTCTTCTTTATGTGGATCCGCTGGACTCTCCCGCGCTTCCGCTACGACCAGCTGATGCGCCTGGGCTGGACCATCCTCATCCCGCTGGCCGTTTTCAACATCGTCCTCACCGGTGGCCTCATCCTGGCCGGCGTGATTTAAGTACCTTTAAACTGCCCGCGTCTGTCATGCAGAGCGCAGCGAAGCATCTCGCGTGCTGACGTTGTGCTACCAGCTAACGGCGCATGCGAGATGCTTCGCTGCGCTCTGCATGACGGCCCATCATCCCGACAGTTTTCGTAACTGATTATATGCAACTCACCAACCGAGCCAAGAAGCTAGAAAAGAAGCCGATGACGCTGGCCGAGCGGGCGTACCTGCCGGCCATCTTCCAGGGCCTGAGCATCACGATGCGCCACTTCTTTATGAAGAAGGCCACCGTGCGCTACCCCGAGGAAGTGCGGCCCTTCTCCAACACGTTCCGCGGCCTGCACGTGCTCAAGCGCGACGAGCAGGGCCGGGAGCGGTGCACCGCCTGCGGCCTGTGCGCCGTAGCCTGCCCCGCCGAAGCCATTACAATGGTGGCCGGTGAGCGGAAAAAGGGCGAAGAAGGCCTCTACCGCGAGGAGAAGTACGCCATCAGCTACGAAATCAACATGCTGCGGTGCATCTTCTGCGGCCTCTGCGAGGAAGCCTGCCCCAAAGCCGCCGTCTACCTCCAGCCCGACAAGATGGCTCCGCCGCGCTACGAGCGGGACGAGTTCATCTACGGCAAGGACCGCCTGGTGGAGCCCGTTTCGCCGGATGAGCGTTCCGTGCGCGGCATCCAGCTCACGCCCGATCAGGCTACCACGCTGCGCGGCAAGCTGCAGCAGGCGTAATGATTCTCGTGTCATTCCGAGCAAAACGAGGAATCTGAATTATCCTATTTAACAACCCTCAGATTCCTCGCTTTGCTCGGAATGACAAAACACACTTCTCCATGTCTCCAATCTTCCTCTTTCTGACCTTCGTGGCGCTGCTGAGCGCGCTGGGGGTGGTGTTTGCCAAAAACCCGGTGCACAGCGTACTGTTCCTGATTCTGACGTTCTTCTCGCTGTCGGGGCACTACCTGCTGCTGAACGCGCAGTTTCTGGCGGCCGTGAACATCATCGTGTACGCCGGTGCCATCATGGTGCTGTTCCTGTTCGTGATTATGTTCCTGAACCTGAACGTGGACACCGAGCCGCACAAGCCGGCCCTGGCCAAAATTGCCGCGGCCGTAGCCGGTGGCTCCCTCCTGCTCATCCTCGTGGCGGCCTTGAAAGACGTAACGCCCACCGGCGTACCAGCCGGCACCGCCTTCAACTCGCAGATCGGCATGGTAGACCAGCTGGGCATGAAGCTCTACACCGATTACCTGCTGCCCTTTGAGCTGGCTTCCGTGCTGTTCCTGGTAGCCATGGTGGGTGCTGTAATGCTCGGCAAGCGCGAAGTAGGCGAGCGGAATTTCTAGTTTTATCCGCTGGCTTCAGTGGAAACCAAGCGCGGCGGCTGATGCATCAGCCGCCGCGCTTTTTTATGTTCGTACTATGGAAATCAAGCTCTACAAATCGCCTTGGCGAGCCGTGAAACTATTGCTGGGCAGCAGTGCCTTTGTGGCATTGGGCACTTTTCTGTTACGTCAGCCCGGCACTCCATCATGGGTGGCGTGGGCATGCATTGGTTTTTTCGGGCTAGGAATACCGGGTGGACTTTTTCAGCTGCTGGACCGGCGCCCCCAAATTATTATCAACGAAGTCGGCATCTTTGACCGCACCACTTACCACAGCTTTATCAACTGGGACATTATTCAGAATGCCTACCTGGTGAGCATACACGGCCAGAAGATCCTGTGCTTGGTAGTTCCGGCTGAGTTCGAGCCCTCCCGTACAAAAGGCACCGTAGGCCAAGCACTGGCCCAGCTTTCCCGGGAGCTAGGGTTTCAGGAGCTAAATATTTCCCTGGGCATGATTCAAATCGATGAGGTACGCTTCGCCCATTTTCTGCTAGCTATGACGCAGGTAGAGCGCCCCGCCGACCGTACGCAGCTACTAACACAATACGCCCAATAACCAGCAGCGGCCCCCGATTACTCGGGGGCCGCTGCTGGTTATTGGGCGTATCAAACACCGCCTATTCCACTTCCGGGCTGCGGCGGCGCATCCAGGCGGGGCCGGTGCAGACGCCTTCCATTTTCTGGCGAAATTTCTCCTTTTCCTCGGGCGTGAGGCACTCTAGGCGGGTTTCCATCTGCTGCTTCCATTGGCGGCGCTTGCGGGCCCAGCCGGCGCGGTGGCCGCGGCCGCCCCAGCCCCCGAACAGGATGCGCGAAAGCACCAGCAGCCCCAGCGCCTGCCAGATGCTGATGAGAGGCAGGTTGAACAGGTCGGGCAGCAGCCAGTTCCAGAGGCGCATAGTTACGTAGCCGGCCACGGCCAGAAACAGCGTAATCAGCAGCAGTATTTTGAGGCCGTGTAGCAGGCGGAAGGAACGGTTCATTTTGGGTGGTTTTTAGAAGAACGTGTCATGCTGAGCTTGCCGAAGCATCTCTGCCTCTGGCTAATCAACTACCATTGCAACGAAGCGGCAGAGAGGCTTCGACTACGGCTGTGCACACTGGCTTGATGCCACATGCTCAGCATGACGAAAACTAGTCCGTAAACAGCTCGGTATAGAGCGTGCGGAGGCGTTTGCGCAGGTGCTGCACGGCATAATGTTTGCGCGAAATCAGGGTTTTGAGCGGCACGCCGGTTTCTTCCTCCATTTCGCGGAAGGTTTTGTCTTCCAGCTCGTGCCAGATGAAGACTTCGCGCTGGGCGGCGGGCAGCTCGGCCAAGGCGTCGCTGAGGGCTTCCATGAGGGTTTCGCGCAGCAGGCGGTTTTCGGGCGCGTCATCTACAGCCGGCAGGATATCGGCCAGCAGCAACGAGTTTTCGTCGCCGTCGGCAGCAAAGGCGGCCATTTCGTTTTCCAGCGAAACGGGCTTTTTGCGGCGGTAGAGGTCGGTGATTTTGTTACGGGCGACCCGGAACAGCCAAGCGGCGGCCTGCTCTACGGGCTTCATCAGCCGGTAGCTTTCCACAAGTTCAGCAAACACGTCCTGCAGCACGTCTTCAGCCTCGGCCTCGTTGGGGATGCGGCGGCGGATAAACGTCAGCAGACGCTTCCGTTGGGTGCGCACGGCTTCCTGTATCTGCAGGTCCTGGTGGCCGGCCGTCATGCGTGCAGCGTCGAGTGGTAGAGCTAGGGGTTCCATTCTGCTGACACAGACGGGAAGCGCCGGAAGATACTTTATCGGGGAGCAGAAATTTTATTCAAAGTCATTGAAACGGTCATTCCGAGCGAAGGCGGAGCCGTAGCCGAGGAATCTCGCGTGCTGACGTTGTAATACGATTGATTACTACGCTGGCGAGATCCCTCGGCTACGGCTCCGCCTTCGCTCGGAATGACCATTCTACGAAATCCCTCCTATAAAAAGTGGTACAGGAACGTAATAACGCCGGTGTATGCGGGCTTCTTCTGGCCTTCAATTTCCATCGTCACGCCGATGTTGGCTTTGGCGATGCCGCGCAAATCTTTCACGGCCAGCAGCTTGGCATGCAGGCGCACGGGCGTGTTTACCAACACGGCCTGGTTGAAGCGGAACTCGCTGATTTCGTAGTTCACCTGCATCTTCAGGTTTTCCACCTGCACTAGCTGGTTCCAAAAGTAGGGCAGCAACGACAGCGTGAGGTAGCCGTGGGCAATAGTGCCCCCGAACGGCGACTCGGCGGCGGCCCGCTCGGGGTCGGTGTGAATCCACTGGAAATCCAGGGTAGCGGCGGCGAACTGGTTGATTTGCTCCTGCGTGATGGTGTGCCAGGGCGTGATGCCGAGGTCCTGGCCCTCGTACTGTTGCAGCTCAGCTAAGCTGCCAATGGTAATACTCATGAGGCAATAAGTTGCGGTGGCGGAAGTGCTAAAGTACGGTTTGGCTACGGGAGCGGCTATACCTACCGCGAAAAAGGTCCGGCTAGGGCTCCACCGGCGTGTTCACCAGCGAATCTTCGCCTTGAAAACGCCCGAATCAGGCCAATTTAAAGGGTGGCGTTTTCCGATTTTCAGGATACCTTTGCCAGCTAATTGCCCCGCCGTGCCCCGGCCGATGGGGCTTCGTTCCGCCGCCAACGCTACCGCATGGACCAGAACATACCGCAGGTTATCCAAACGGTTCCTCTTCAGTACTACGTTTTCTTCGCCGCCGCCCTGTTTTCCATCGGGGTGCTGGGCGTACTCACGCGGCGCAATGCCATCATCATCTTCATGTGCGTGGAGCTGATGCTGAACGCCGTGAACGTGCTGCTGACGGCCTTTTCGGCCTATCGCGCCGACCCCAACGGGCAGGTATTCGTGTTCTTCATCATGGCCGTGGCCGCCGCCGAAGTGGCGGTCGGGCTGGCTATTATCGTGATGATCTACCGCAACCTGCAGAATACCGACGTTAATCTGCTCAACCGCCTGAAATTCTAGGTAAGGGACTTGGGGACTCAGGGACTTGGGGGCTTGGTATTGACCAGTCCCAGTCCCCAAGTCCCTGAGTCCCCAAGTCCCTGACTATATGCAAGAAACTGTAATCCCCGCTGCCGGCGCGCCGTACTCCACGTTTCTGTACGTGCTTATTCCGCTGCTGCCGTTTTTGGGCTTTCTGATCAACGGGCTACTCAACCGCAAGCTTTCGGGCAAGGTGGCCGGTGCCATCAGCAGCCTGGCGGTGCTGGGCTCGTTCGCCATTTCGGTGTTCCTGTTCCTGAACTTCCAGTACCAGTACACCGTCACGCTGTTCGACTGGATTTCGGTCGGCTCGATGCAGATTCCCTTCAGCTACCAGATCGACCAACTCAGCCTGATTATGCTGCTGCTCGTGACGGGCGTGGGTTTCCTGATCCACGTGTACAGCATCGGCTACATGCACCACGACGAGAACGTGGGCAAGTTTTTCAGCTTCCTGAACCTGTTCGTGTTCAGCATGCTGGTGCTGGTGCTGGGCGCCAACTTCGTGATTCTGTTCATCGGCTGGGAAGGCGTGGGTCTCTGCTCCTACCTGCTCATCGGCTTCTGGAACAAGAACACCGCCTACAACAACGCCGCCAAGAAAGCCTTCATTATCAACCGCATCGGTGACCTGGGCTTCCTGCTGGGCATCTTCCTGATTTACCTGACCTTCGACTCGGTGCAGTACGCCGAGGTATTCCAGAAAGCCAGCACGATGCAGATTGGCGCGGGCGTGGTAACGGCCATTACGCTGCTGCTGTTCGTGGGCGCTACTGGTAAATCGGCCCAGCTGCCGCTCTACACTTGGCTGCCCGACGCTATGGCCGGCCCCACCCCGGTTTCGGCCCTGATTCACGCCGCAACCATGGTAACGGCGGGTATCTACATGATTCTGCGCGCCAACGTGCTGTTCACGCTGGCCCCCGATACCCTCGAAGTTATTGCCATCATCGGCGCGGCTACGGCCCTGTTTGCCGCCACCATCGGCCTGGCTCAAAACGACATCAAGAAGGTGCTGGCCTACTCCACCGTTTCGCAGCTGGGCTACATGTTCCTGGCGCTGGGCGTAATGGGCTACAGCACCAGCCTGTTCCACGTCCTCACCCACGCCTTCTTCAAGGCGCTGATGTTCTTGGGCGCGGGCTCCGTGATTCACGCCATGAGCAACGAGCAGGATATGCGCCGCATGGGCGGCTTGCGCAAGTCACTGCCCATTACGTTCATCACCTTCTTCGTAGGCTGCCTGGCCATTGCCGGCATCCCGCCCTTCTCGGGCTTCTTCTCGAAAGACGAAATCCTGCTGCACGCCTTCGAGCACAGCAAGGTGCTGTACGCGGTAGGTTTGTTCACTGCCTTCCTGACGGCTTTCTATATGTTCCGACTGCTGTTCCTCACCTTCTTTGGCGAGTTCCGGGGCACCGAGGAGCAGAAGCACCACCTGCACGAGTCGCCGGCTTCCATGACGCTGCCGCTCATCGTGCTGGCTATTCTGGCCGCCGTGGGTGGTTTCATGAACGCGCCCTTCTTCTTGGGTGAGGAAAACGCCTACTTGGCCAACTACCTCGCACCGCTGTTCACTTATTCCAAGCAGTTGAACCCGGCCGCCTTCGGCGTACACGCCGACCACGCCACCGAGCTCATGCTCATCGGCCTCTCAGTGGGTGCGGGTGTGCTGGGCATCATTCTGGCCTACGTGCAGTACGTGAGCCGCGGGGTGCGCCCGGTGGAAGACGGCGAGTCGCGCGGCTTCCTCGAGAACCTAATTTACCACAAGTACTACATCGACGAGCTCTACAACGCCCTGTTCGTGCGCCCCATCATGTGGCTATCGCGCGGCCTGTTCCGCTACGTGGAAAACGGCATTATCGACCCCATCGTGAACGGCTTCGGCCGCCTGACCATGGGCGGTGGTCAGCTCCTGCGCTACGTGCAAACCGGCTCCGTGGAAACCTACCTCATTCTGATGGTGGTGGGCATTGTGCTGGTGATGGCGCTGAACTTCGGGAAATTCTAATTCTACTGACGGCCGGACCGGACTTTTTCACCGGCTTCATCCGCATCCAGATAACGCATGCTGACTGTCCTTCTTCTACTCTGGCCCGTGGCGGCCGCCCTGCTGCTGCACTTCTTCAAAGGCCGTGCGGCCCGGGTTCCGGCGCTAGGCGCGGCCCTGGTTGAATTTGCGCTGGCGGCCTACGCGGCCCTCACGTTCAACGCCAACAACTCCGGCCAATTCAGCTTCAACCTGAACTGGATTCCCTCGGCCGGCATTCACTTCGCGGTGGGCATGGACGGGCTGAGCCTCTTGCTGGTGCTGCTGACGGCCGTGCTGGTGCCGGTGATTCTACTGAGCGCCTTCCGCCGCAACTTCGAAAACGAGTCGGTGTTCTACGCGCTGGTGCTGTTCATGCAAACCGGTCTGGTGGGCGTGTTCACGGCCCAGGATGCCTTCCTGTTCTACTTCATGTGGGAGGTGGCCCTGATTCCGATTTACTTCCTAGCTGGCGTGTGGGGCGGTGTGAACCGGGCCCGCATCACATTCAAGTTCTTCCTGTACACCATCATCGGCTCGCTGTTCATGCTGGCCGGCTTCGTGTACCTCTACTTCCAGACCGGCCCCACGGCCGACGGCCTCTCGGCTCACAACTCGGCCCTGGCCTCGTTCTACGCTCTGAACCTGACTGCTGACACGCAGATGTGGGTATTCTGGCTGATTTTCGCGGCCTTTGCCGTAAAGATGCCCATCTTCCCCTTCCACACCTGGCAGCCCGACACCTACACCGAAGCTCCGGCACCGGCCACCATGCTGCTCTCGGGCATTATGCTGAAAATGGGTATCTACGGCTGCATGCGCTGGCTGCTGCCGGTGGTACCGATGGGCGTTGACTACTGGCAGAACCTGGTACTGATTCTGGCCATCATCGGCATCATCTACGGTGCCATCATTGCCATCCGCCAGCAGGACGTGAAGCGCCTGATTGCCTACTCCTCCCTCTCACACGTGGGATTGATGATTGCCGGTGTGTTCTCGCTCACCCAGATGGGTCTGCAGGGTGCCAGCATTCAGATGCTGGCCCACGGCGTGAACGTGGTGGGCATGTTCTTCATTGCCGACGCCATTGAGCGCCGCACCGGCACCCGCAACATCGCCGACCTGGGCGGCCTCACCCGTAAAGCGCCCGTGCTGACGGTGTGCTTCCTGGTGCTGCTGCTGGGCACGGTGGCGCTGCCGCTCACCAACGGCTTCGTAGGCGAGTTTCTGCTGCTGGGCGGCGTGTACCAGTTCAACGCCTGGATGGGCGCTATTGCTGGCGTGACCATCATTCTGGGTGCGGTGTATTTGCTGCGCATGTTCCAGCGCGTGATGCTCGGCCCCGATTCCTCGTTCACTGAAACCTTCACCGACCTCACCGGCTCCGAGCTGGCCCTGCTGGTGCCGCTCATCGTGCTGGTGTTCTGGATTGGCATGTTCCCCAACACGTTCCTGCACCTGTCGGAAGGCAGCGTGATGAACATTCTGAACGAGGTAGTTAAACGCTAAAGCAGTAGCGCGAACTTTGTAGTTCGCGTCTCCGCGCCGTTAGCATATTAGCCGCACGACCGATCCGGCAGCTGCGCGAACTGCAAAGTTCGCGCTACATTGAGACGAACATGAATTCCATCATTCTACTTTCCGTTCTGGGCCTGGGTAACCTCTTCCTGGGGTTCCGTCGCTCCAACCGGCTGCTGCTGCCCGTGATGATGCTCATCCTGGGTGGTATCCTGACGGTGAACTTCCTCGACTGGGGTAGCACACAGTCGTTCTTCAATGGCATGCTCACCATCGACAACTTCTCGGTGGCCTTCACGGGCATCGTGCTGCTCACGGCGCTGGTGCTGATTCCCTTCTCCCAGAAGTACGTGCTCGACGGCGAAAGCAACCTGGCTGAGTACTACTCGCTGCTGCTGTTCTCGCTGGTGGGCGCCATCATGCTGGTGAGCTACAACCACCTGCTGATGCTATTTCTGGGCATCGAAATCCTAAGCGTGGCCATGTACGTGCTGGCCGGCTCCGATAAGCGCAACCTACGCTCCAACGAAGCCGCCCTCAAGTACTTCCTGATGGGTGCCTTCTTCACCGGCATCCTGTTGTTCGGGATGGCGCTGCTGTACGGCGCTACCGGTACGTTTGTGCTGAGCGAAATCAGCTTCGCGGTGCAGAACCCGGCTCCCGGCTTCGAGTCGCTGAAGCCGATGCTCTACATTGGCATGCTGCTGATGCTGATTGGTATCGGCTTTAAAGTATCGGCCGCGCCTTTCCACTTCTGGACGCCCGACGTGTACGAAGGCACGCCCACCTTCTTCGCCGCCTTCATGAGCACCATTGTGAAGACGGCTGGTTTTGCTGCCTTTCTGAAGCTACTGGTGCAAGCTTTCCCGGCCGCCAACGCCCAAGGTATCTGGCTGCCTACCCTCACGGCTATGTGCGTGCTCACGCTGCTCATCGGCAACGTGGGGGCTGTGGCCCAGACCAGCATCAAGCGCATGCTGGCCTACTCCAGCATCTCCCACGCCGGCTACCTGCTGATTGCCCTAGTGGCCTACAACGGCCAACTGGAAGGAGCTTCCGCCAACGGTATTCTGTTCTACTCGCTGGCCTACTCGGTAGCCACGGTGGCCGCCTTCGGGGTGGTGAAACTGGTGGCCGATGCCCGTCAGCGCGAGGATTATAACGGCTTGAACGGGCTGGCGAAAACCAACCCGCTTCTGGCCTTCTCGCTCACGGTATCCATGCTGAGCCTGGCCGGTATTCCGCTCACGGGTGGCTTCTTCGGCAAGTTCTTCGTATTCTCGGCCGCCGTGGAGAATGGTTACATCGGCCTCGTGGTGTTTGCCGTGGTGATGTCGATGGTGAGCATCTACTACTACCTGCGCCCCATTATTGCCATGTATATGCGCGACACCGACGCCGAAACGGCCGAAGCAGTGCCCGTCACTACCTTCCAGGCCGGCGCGCTGCTGCTGCTTGCTGCCCTCACGGTACTGCTGGGCATCCTGCCCGGTCTGGTGGCCGGCGCGCTGTAATTCACTTCAGCACCTGATCCAACGAAAAAGAGCGGCCTGTGAGCCGCTCTTTTTCGTTGGTGCTACCACTGCTACTTCTTAATCACGCGGATGCTGATGCGGCGGTTGAGGGCGCGGCCTTCGGGCGTGGTGTTGGGCGTGATGAAGTACTTGCCGCCGTAGCCTTTTGCCTGGATGCGGTTTATATCAATGCCCATGCCGGCAATAGCCAGCATGGCCGTCTGGGCGCGCGTTTCGCTGAGTTGGAAGTTTTTGAGCGGATTGCCGGTACTGTCGGTGTAGCCGCCCAGCTTCACTACGGAGGCGGGAAACGTTTTGAGGATGCTGGCCACGTTGCGCAGCTGCATAAACGATTCATCGGTAAGTGTGGTGGAGCCAGGCTCGAAATACACCCGGTCGAAGTTGATCCAGCCTTTGGTGCGGTTGATGGAGTCCACCTGCTGGCCCGGATCGGCCAAGAATGTATAGAGGCGGTTCTCGGTGGAGTTGGCTCCTACTTTCTGGGTGGTGCCGTCAGCCAGGCGCAGAATAATTGGTTGGCCGGTGTCGTAGATGTAGTTGCCGCTGGCGGCATCGTAACGGCCACCCGTGGCGGCATTGTTGGCTTTGGCAGCCTCCGCCGAAATTACGGGCACGCTAGCGGCTGGTGCTTTTTCGGACCCGAACAGGCCGCTGTTCCAGTTGCCAAAAATATACCCCAGCACTACTGCCGCCAGCAATAAGGCTCCCCACTGCCAGCGCACAGCCGGCCGGGCCGCCACCAGTGCCGCCGCTGGCGTGTACGTCTGCCCGCCACCCACAGCAGCACAAGCCCCGGTAGTAGCCGGCTCAGTAAATGGCGGCGTACTTGTGCGGTCCACGGTGGCAATGCTGGAGTTGCTGCCTGTATCGGCTAGCATGGACTCGTGCAGCGTGCTGCCTTCGCGCGTCAGCCATTCGGCCAGCGTGGCTGGAGTCAGGCTCTGCTCCTGGCTATGTTCGCCTATTACACCTAACGTAGCCACGGCTGCCGCAACCAGTACCCGCTCGGCAGCTGGTTGTCCGAGGCTAGCGGCCGTAGCTACTCGTAGTACCGTAAAATGATACGTTTCACCCAATAATCCGCGCATCAATGATTCTCCGCGCTTTACCCAGCTTACGTGGTTGGCGGCGGCCATTGGCTCCAGCACGTTGGCTCCGTAGGCTTCGCGACTGAGTTTCCAGATGGCTTCCGGGCCATCGGGGCCACTCACGCGGCCGGCCAGGGCCTGTACTACTACTGGTACCGCTCGTTTGAGGGCTGTGCGCAGGCTTGCCGCACTTTCCTGGGTTTCGTGTGCCAGCTGCTCCAGCATCGTAGTGCTGAAAGAGAACTGGGTGACGGTTGCTAGTGACTGCTCCATGGTAGATCCTCCCTTTCGTACCAACATAAATAAAACTACATTTTTTATTTAAATAATTACCATATATACTATAAAAAAAGCCTGCTCCGATGGAACAGGCTTTTTTCATCTGAAAGGAAGCCACTAAAAACCTACTTAATACACTCTCTCAGCCAAAATGTATCTCAAGCCCGCCGCAGGACGGTTTCTTCGTTGGCGTACACGACGGCATCGTCGGCAAACGGCTCTTCACCCCGGAATTTCTGGAGCAGGCGGGCCGTGGTGATGATATCCTTCTGGCAGTAGCGGGCGATACGGGGCAGGTCCTTTTCCTCGTAGTACACCCGCGCTACGTCCTTGCCCTGAATGTCGTCTTTGGGCGTGGGAATTCCGAACATAGCAGCCAGCAGGCTCAGGGAAGTGAAGGATTTCCGGTCACCAAATTTCCAGAGTTCCATGGTATCAAGGTGCGTGACTTCCCAGGGCTTCTTGCCAGCCGTATCCAGGTGCGGGGGCAATTCCAGCCCGTTGATGAGGATGCGGCGCGAGAGGTAGGGTAAATCGAATTCCTTGGCATTGTGGCCGCACAACCGGAACTGGGGCCGCTGGCTGATGATGGCACTGAACTCCCGTAACAGTTCCCGCTCATCATGACCATAAAAGGATTTTACGCTGAAGCTCACGCTACCGTCGGCCGCCGTGCGGAAGCGGCCCAAGGAAATGCACACGACGCGGCCAAACTCGGCGTAAATGCCGGCCTGCTCGAATAGCGTGGCGGCGTGCAGTGTATCAGGCAGCGGGGCAATGTGGTCGTGGTGGGAAATCCAGCCTTTTTCGCGGCGTAGGGCGTGGCACTTGTGTTCCCACAGTTCCTTGAGCATCTCGTGCAGGTCATCGTGGTTGCCTACGCAGGGCACCGTTTCGATGTCGAGCACAAACACTTCGTCGAGCTTCAGGTCGCGGAGCAGGCGCATAACAGCAGAGAAATAAGGCGGAGCGAATAAGGTAAGATAGACGTTTCGGGCACAACTAGTGCTTCAGCTGCTTATTCTGGCAGCTAACCGGCAAAAAAGCGCCCGTTTCTGCTGGTAACAGGTACCAGCGGAAACGGGCAGAAGCAGATCAGCCGCAAAAGGCCAAGGGCCACAGCAGACGGCGTGGTGGTCAGGCCAGCGCAGGGCGGTTGGTAAGCCACAATCCCAGCAGGGTAATCAGCAGTTCACGACGTGGTTTGCGCATAATGAGTAGGTGTGAGGGAGATGCCCGGCCGGCCCCGGATACCCGCCGCCAGGAGCAGCTTCGCCGGAGCCGTTGGGTCTCAGAAAGTTGCACAATTCACTTACCCAGGTCAATAGCATAATCATGTGAATCGGGTGGCTGCAGGCTGAGCCAGAAGGCCTTCCTCAACAGGCCCGCAACGTTTCAGCCCTCAGCTAACGGCTACGTCAGGCCCTGGCGCAGGGCCTTACTGACAGCTTCCGTCATGGAGCGCACATGCAGCTTCTCATATATTTTTTTGATGTGGGAACGCACGGTATCAATACTGATGCCCCGGTCGGCGGCAATCATCTTGTAGCTATAGCCTTCCACCAGCAGCCGCAGAATCTCCTGTTCGCGGGCACTCAACGTGCCATTGGCTTCGTCGGCCTGCTGGCGCGGCACCGGGCGCGGAAACAAGCGCAGCACCTGCCGGGCAATGGCGGGCGTCATGGGGGCACCGCCGGCGCGTACTTCGCCAATGGCTTCCAGAATTTTACCGGGCGGTGTCTTTTTGAGCAGATACCCATCGGCCCCGGCGCACACCGCCTCAAATACCCGGTCGTTTTCCTCAAAAACAGTCAGCATGACCACCTGAACCTGCGGGGCAATGGCTTTAATGCGGCGCAGGCCATCAATGCCGGTACAGCCGGGCATGTCGATATCCATCAATACCACGTCGGGCCGGAAGCGGGCCACGTCCTCCTCGGCGCGGGTGCAGTTGCCCACGGCAGCGGCCAGCTCCAGCGCAGGCGCACTACTAAGCAGCTGGCTCAGACTGGCGCGCAGGTCGGGGTTATCTTCATAAATCAGAACGCGGGTAGCGGCTTCCATACAACAACGCAAACAGGAGGGGAACTCAGCCAAGATACGCACCTGCTCACCTCACCGCTACTGCATAATGATGTGAGGTGAGATGAATCTGTTAGGGCATGGGGACGCTTAGGTGTAGCGTTGTACCCTGGCCGGGGGCGGTTTTAATAGTCAGCTCACCGTGCAGGGCAGCGGCGCGGGCGCGCATATTGGTGAGGCCGTTACCCCCGCCCTGGGCCGGGGCCTGCTGGTCGAAGCCTATCCCATCATCCTGCACCGTGAGCAGCAGCTGGCCCTGGCGGTATTCCAGCGTAATGGCCGCGTGCCGGCACTGGGCATATTTCGCCAGATTGTTGATGGCTTCCTTGAACAGCAGAAAAAACTCCCGACGCGCCCGCATATCGAAGCGCAGACTTTGCAGGGCGGCATCGGCCCGAAAGGTAAACTCAATGCCCGCCGACTCCAGCACTTCGGAAGCCAGCCGGCGCATGCGGGCTGTTACGTCGTCGAGGCCGTCGTGGGCGGGGTTAATGGCCCATACGATGTCGTCCATGGCATCCAGCATGCGGCGCGAGGATTCCCCGATTTGCTCCAGCACGGCAGCTGCCTGTTCCGGGCGGTTCTGGCGCTGGTGGTGGCAGGCGACCTGGCTGAGAATGGAGATACTGCTGAGCGTGGAACCCATGTCGTCGTGCAGGTCGCGGGCAATGCCGTGGCGCACCTGTTCGAGGGCCAGCAACTGCCGTACCCGCAGCCGGTAAAGCAGGAATAGTACCGCAAACAGCACCCAGCTCAACCCGACCCGGAACCACCAGGTGCGGTACCAGGGCGGATTCACAATGATGCGCAACGCGGCCCCCACGGGGTTCCAGACGCCATCATTGTTGGTAGCGCGCACCCGGAAAGTATACGTACCGGGGTCGAGGTTGGAATAGGTTGCCTCCCGGCGCGTACCCGCCGGTATCCAGTCGGGGTCGAAGCCTTCGAGCAGGTAGGCATACCGGTTTTTCTCGGGTTGCCGGTAATTGAGGGCTGCGAATTCCAGGGTAAACACGTAATCCTGAGGCGTAAGGCGCAGTGTGCGTCGCTCGGTGATGGTGGTATCGGGCAGTTCCAGCGGCTGGTTAAGGCGGCGCAGGCCCGTCAGGACCACGGGTGGCACCTGGGTATTGGACCGAATACCAGCCGGCCGAAAAACCACCAGCCCGTTTACCCCGCCAAAATACAGCTGCCCGCTACGCCCTTGAAAAGCCGCGCCGGCATTGTACTCATCCTGCCCCAGGCCGTCGTGCTGATTGAAGGTAATAACCGCGTGCGTGCGGGGCTGGAAGCGGGCTAGGCCTTTGTTGGTAGAGAGCCAGAGGTAGCCCTGCGTGTCCTGCAACAGGCCATATACTACGTCATTGGGGAGGCCCTGCGGCTCCCGGTAGGTAGTGAAGCGGCCCGTGGCGGCCTCATCCAGCCGGCAGAGCCCGCCGCCTTCCGTGCCAATCCAGAGCGTACCGGCCTGGTCCTGCAGCAGGGAGCGGACAAAGTTGCTGCTGAGGCTGCGGGCGTCACGGGCATCTGCCCGGTAGCTGCGGAAGCGGCCGGTGCGCAGATCGAGGCAGTTGAGGCCTCCCCCGCCCGTTCCCACCCACAGCACGTCGCGCCGCCGGTCCTGGAGCATTACCCGCACAAAGTTGTTACTGAGGCTGGCCGCGTTGCCCGGGTCGTGCCGGAACGTCCGGAACCGGCCGGTGGCGGGCGTGTACTGACTCAGGCCGCCTTCCGTACCCACCCAGATCCGACCCCGGGAGTCTTCGTACAGCGCCCGCACAAAATCGTCGCCGAGGGAAGCCGGGTTCCGGGCCTGATGCCGAAAATGGCGAAACCGGCCGGCTCCGGGCTCCAGGCAATCCAGACCCTGATTCTGGGTACCCACCCACAAGCGGCCGGTTCGGTCAAGGCACAGGGCACGCACGTAATCCTGACTCAGGCTGCCGGGTAGCAGCGGCTGGTTCCGGAACTGTTGCTGCTGCCCGACGGCAGGCCCAAACCGCACCAAGCCCTGTGTTTCCGTACCCGCCCATACCGCGCCATCGGGTGCTTCCAGCACGGCCCACACGCCGCTGGGCGGGGCGGGTAGCGGCAGCATGCGGAAAGCCGAAGGCCGGCCCTCAAACCGGACTACGCCTTTATCGGTAGCAATCCACAGCAGGCCCGTTTTATCCTGAAAGATGCTTTGCACGGCATCGGAAGGCAGGCTCCAAGGCTGGGAAGTTTCGTGGCGGTAGGTAGCAAATCGGCCGGTGGCGGGGTCCAGCGCGCTCAGGCCGGCCGCGGTGCCAATCCACAGCTGGTTCTCCGCCGTGAAGCACAAAGCCCGGATGCTGTTGGAAGCTAACTCTCTGGCCTGATAGGCAACGGCTGCCCCACCCGACGCGGTAGCATCCAGCCGGTACAGGCCATGCGCCTCCGTACCTACCCACAGCGTGCCATTGGGAGCAGCCGCCAGGGCAGACACCGGACTACCGGCTCGAAACCCGGGCACAGGCATTAGTTCCTGCCGCGAGGTATCCAGCCAGGCCAGCTGCCCGTTGCCGGTACCTACCCACAGCCGGCCATCGGTGGTCTGGGTCAGGGCGCGGATGGAATTACCGCGCACTCCCCGCCCGCTCCCGACTCGGTAATGCTGAAAACGACGCAGACGGGTATTCCAGCGGTGCAGTCCCTCTTCGGTACCCACCCATACCCTCCCCTGCCGGTCCGCCAGCACAGCCCGCACAAATCCATCGGTAAGGCCGGTAGTATCGGGGGCTGTCTTCTGAAATATCTGAAACCGCCCATTGAGCGGCGAATACCGGCACACCCCGCCGCCCCCGGTACCAATCCACAGGTTACCGGCCTGGTCTTCCGTAAGTGCCAGAATGTAATTGCTGCTGAGGCTGCCGGGCCGCTGCGGGTCGTGGCGAAAGATGCGGGTGTTACCGCCGTCGTAGCGCACGAGGCCATCCTGAGTCCCCAGCCACACGAACCCCCGTCGGTCCTGGGCTACGGCAAACACACTGCCCGGGGCTAAGCCCTCAGCTGGGGTGAGTGGCTGAAACACGGCCGTCGGCTGTGCCCGCAGCACGCTGCTGTAGCTCAGCAGTAGTAACAGGCAGAGAAAAGAGCGGTACCACATGGCAGAAGCATTCCAGGAGTAGCGGGTTCAGGCTATGGATGTAAGCTAGGCAGAAAGTAGGATAACCTGCAATTGCTTATTTATCAGCCAGTACCCGCATCTCCCAACCTGCCTCAGCATCGCCTGTTCGTCAGTGCCACATTGGTCCATGGTTCACAAAACTACTGTAGTCTTAAACCAAGCGGCAGAGCAGTATCGTTGCACCGTTGCTTTTTGCAGTTCCGCACCCGGCTGCACAGGTAAGCGCCCTGTGGGTGCTACATTGGGGACCTTTTATTTACCTTGCCACAACGGGCTTATTCCCATTAATCGAACGGTTTACTGATTACCTAAGCGTAATGACTTCACCACAAAAACCGGTCGGAATTGAGGAAACGGGCGAGCTTGGCGTACACTACCTAAAGCGGTTCTGGGCTCGACTACTAGCCAAGCGAAATGGCGTGTTCACGGAGTCAACCGAACAGGACTGGCGCTTCGACAATTTACTGTTGAACGGACTGGGGTTGCCGCTCGAAGAAACGATACAATACGTAGGGCAGCAGGCCCCCAGCTTTTCGGAGTTTGAACACTGGATTCTGGCCAAGCACCACGGCCAGCTTGATCCGCTGCAGGTTGACCGGCTTAACAGTCTGTTCTCTGACCAACCTTATCCGGCGGCCGTAGTGCAGAGTTTGCAGGATCTTGAACGAGAGCCAAACGTACTCAGCGCGGAGGATCTGACTTTCTGGGCAGAAAACGGCTACGTAATAATACGCGGAGCCATTCCCCGGGAACAGGCACGCGAAACGGAGCTGGCCGTATGGGAGGCTCTGGGTATGGACCCACACGAGCCGGCCAGCTGGTACCAGAAGCCTATTGGCAAAGGCATTATGATGGATTTCTATCACCACCCTACTCTGCAGGCCAACCGGCAGTCGAAGCGCATTCATAAAGCCTTTGCCCAGCTCTGGCAAACTACCGACCTGTGGAGAACTACTGACCGCACCAGCTTCAACCCGCCCGAAACGGCCGCGTTGCCTTTCCAGGGCCCGCACCTGCACTGGGACATGAGCCTGGAGCCCCCTTTCCGCTTCGGAACCCAGGGCCTGCTCTACCTCTGCGATACGCCTGCCGAGCAGGGCGCGTTCTGCTGCGTACCCGGATTTCACCGTACGCTGGAAACCTGGCTAGCCAGCCTGCCCCCCGGCACCGACCCACGACGCGTGAATCTGGAGGCGCAGGCCGTACCCATTGCCGCCGAAGCCGGGGATTTTGTTATCTGGCACCACTTTCTGCCCCACGGCAGCAGCCCCAACCGCGGCACCTATCCGCGCATCGTGCAGTACCTGAATATGCACCCCGTGGAGTTCAAGGAGAATACGGCGTGGCGGTAGATAACCTCATATCCCATAACAAAAAGCGGCGCCTGATGCATCAGACGCCGCTTTTTGTTATACAAGCAAGTGTTAGCAAGATTACCCGACAGTGTATTGCTTTAACCACACTTGCAATGCTTGGACATCTACGGCCAGATCATTAATCGGAAGACTCTGCAACTCTAATTGGGTACTACTGCCGCTTTGTAGAATGCATAGATAAAGTGAAGTACTGCCTCGGAAGGTCGTCTGCACTTGCATTACTGCCACAACTTGGTGCCAGGTTTTCAACCCTAGTTTGTCAGTCCATATTCCTGCACGGCCAAACTTTAGGGCCGGCCCAGTGACCCGTGCCCGTCTTACCGCACGAATTACAATGAACAACGCCGCACCACTCAAAAACAAAGTACCCCAGTAATTACCTAGCACTGCTATCCAGGTGGCTACTCCAAGTAAAAGCATAGCCCAAAAGCCATCGGCTACGACACTACTCTGCGAGTAGTAGATTTCATGCTCGAAGGTCTGAACTTTTCCTTTCCTTGGATTTGGGCTCATTGACTACTTGCCCGCTACCACGTCCGTCTTAATGCTCAGCTCCTTGAGCTGAGCGCCCGAAATCTGCGAAGGTGAGTCAATCATGACGTCGCGGCCGGAGTTGTTTTTGGGGAAGGCGATGAAGTCGCGGATGGAGTCGGCGCCACCGAAGAGGCTGCAGAGACGGTCGAAGCCGAAGGCAATGCCGCCGTGCGGGGGTGCGCCGTACTCGAAGGCGTCGAGCAGGAAGCCAAACTGGGCTTTGGCTTCCTCATCGGAGAAACCGAGCAGGGAGAACATGCGGGCCTGCACCGCGCGGTCGTGAATGCGGATGGAGCCGCCGCCCACTTCTACGCCGTTAATCACCATATCGTAGGCGTTGGCGCGCACTTCGCCGATGGTCTCGGGGTTGTCGAGCAAAGCCACATCCTCGGGCTTAGGCGAAGTGAAGGGGTGGTGCATGGCGAAGTAGCGGCCTTCCTCCTCGATATACTCGAGCAGGGGAAAATCGACCACCCACAGCGCCGAGAAGGTGTCTTTGTCGCGCAGGCCGAGACGCTGGCCCATTTCCAGGCGCAGCTCCGAGAGGGCCTTGCGGGTCTTGTTCGGCTCGCCGGCCAGAATCAGCAGCAGGTCGCCGGGCTGGGCGTTGAAGGCCGTCTTCCACTGCTGCAGCGCCTCCTGCGAGTAAAACTTGTCTACCGACGACTTCACCGAGCCATCAGTTTCCACCCGGGCGTAAACCAAGCCAGTCGCGCCAATCTGGGGGCGCTTCACGTACTCGGTCAGCTCGTCGAGCTGCTTGCGGGTGTAGCTGGCCGCACCCGTGGCGCAGATGCCCACCACCAGCCCGGCGGCCTCAAACACCGGGAAGCCGTGGCCCTTGGCCACCTCATTCAACTCCACGAAACGCATTTCGAAGCGCGTGTCGGGCTTATCGTTGCCGTAATAGCGCATCGCATCGGCGTAGGTCATGCGGGGCAGCTCACCGATTTCCAGGTTCTTCACCTCGCGGAACAGGTACTGCACCAGCCCTTCGAAGGTATTGAGGATGTCCTCCTGCTCCACAAACGACATTTCGCAGTCAATCTGCGTGAATTCGGGCTGGCGGTCGGCGCGCAGGTCTTCGTCGCGGAAGCACTTCACAATCTGGAAGTACCGGTCAAAGCCCGATACCATCAGCAGCTGCTTGAACGTCTGGGGGCTCTGGGGCAGGGCGTAGAACTCGCCGGGGTTCATGCGGGACGGCACCACGAAGTCGCGGGCACCTTCGGGCGTGCTTTTGATGAGCACCGGGGTTTCCACTTCAATGAACTCCTGGCCGTCGAGGTAGCGGCGGGTGGCCTGGGCCACGCGGTGACGCAGCATCAGGTTCTGGCGAACGGGGGCGCGGCGCAAATCGAGGTAGCGGTACTTCATCCGCAGGTCGTCGCCGCCATCGGTGTCGTCCTCAATCAGGAAGGGCGGCAGCTTGGCGGGGTTCAGCACCTCGATGCTCTCCACCCGGATTTCGATGCCACCGGTGGGCATTTTATCGTTTTTGGAATGGCGCTCGGCCACTTGGCCGGTCACCGAGAGCACAAACTCACGGCCCAACTGGCGGGCCTGCTCGCGCACTTCGGCGGTTTCCACGCCTTCTTCCAAGGCCAGCTGGGTGAGGCCGTACCGGTCGCGCAGATCCACCCACAGAATGCCGCCTTTGTCGCGGGTGCGCTGCACCCAGCCGCAGAGCGTGACGGTTTGGCCAATGTGTTCGGGGCGAAGTTCGCCGCAGGTGTGCGTCCGGAGCATGTTGTCTGGTATTGAGTATTGAGTAGGTAGTACTGAGCGACTGACAGATGCTGGCGGAAGTCCTCGGGTGTTTTGCAGACTCAGTACTTAGTACCCGATACTCACTACTACCTACAGCGAAGGTAGGCAGGAAAAATAAGTAGGGAGGGAAATTTTCCGGGCTTTCCTCCTGTCTGGCGGGCTTTTGACAGGCCGTAAAAAGGCGTTTTCGGCAGCTTGGCGAGGTTTTGCGTAAGCTTGCGCAAAAATTGGTACGGAGTATGCAAACAGCCTTTCCCGAACCAGTAATCCTTCGCCACAACCTCTTCTTACCCTCCGATATGAAACGCCCCGTACTGCTCGCACTAGCTGCCATGCTCCTCTCCTTCTCGGCCGCGCAGGCGCAGACCAAGGTCAAGACCAAAACCAAGGCAGCTAATGGCACCGAAATCAAAACCAAGTCGGATGTAGAGCCGGTGACGCTGAACGGTCCCATCAAGCGGGTGGAAACGCTGTCGGGTATTGATGTATTCCCGGCCTCGGGCGGCCAGAGCATCATGCTCAGCTTCACCCAGCAGTTTACCAAGCCCGGCACGCTGGTGATGACCAACTACAAGAAGCAGCCCATTTACACGATGGAGCTTGACCCGCAGAACAACACCGGCGCGCCCGTGGACCTGGGCCGCATTCCGGCTGGCACGTATTTGATTGAGGCGAAAACCGGCAACTACGTGTACTGGAAGAAGGTAAGTATCAAATACCCAACGGTAGCTACCACAAAAAAACGCCGCTAAGTTGTCATTCCGAACGAAGAGAGGAATCTAGGTTTATCAACAAGACGCAAATTCTGATTTCTCACTTCGTTCAGAATGATACATATAAGGCTCCGGAGTCGTTACGGCTTCGGAGCTTTGCATTTTCCCTGTCGGCCCCGGTTGCGGGCCGCACCTTACCTTGCCGCTGTTATGAAAACTCTCGCTCGTTTTGGCCGACTGCTGCCGCTGGTGCTGGCCGTGTTGCTGCTGGCCGCCTTTGCTGGCCCTAAGCTGAAGAAAACCGCCATTGGCAAGAACATCACCATCGGGGTGCCCGAAGGCTTCGCGGCCCTTCCCGATGACGGTATTGCGGCCAAGTTTCCCTCGCCCCGCAAGCCGCTGGCCGTGTTCACCAACCCCAGCGGCCGCACCGATCTGAGCGTGCAGCAGAAGCCCAGCACCTTCAGCAACCGGGATTACGCCCTGCTGCTGAAAATCTACAAGGCCAGCATTCAGAATATGTACGGCAAGGTGCAGTTCCTGCAGGAAGATATCCGGACGGTAAATAAGCGCGACTTCGTGGTGCTGGAATTCGTGTCGTCGGTGGTGGATAACCGCCGGGGCAGCAACCTGGCCCCGGTGCGCAAGTACCAGTTCGTGCAATACGCCATTGAGGGCGACCAGCTTTACGTATTCACCTTCACGGCCCCCGCCGACGAGCAGGCCCAGTGGCAACCCACCGCCCAAGCCGTGATGAGCAGCATTATGATGAAGTAGAACGTCATTCCGAGCTTGCCGAGGAATCTCGCGTGCTGATGCATGAATAGTTTCTACAACTTCAGCATACGAGATTCCTCGACTTCGCTCCGACACTGGCTTGATGCGCCACATGCTCTGAATGACGTTTTCGCATCAACCCTTACCTTAAAAAATGACCCTTTCCCTGTATTCCGACGAGCAGTACATGCAGGAGGCGCTGAAGCAGGCGCGGTATGCGTTTGAGGAGGAGGAAATTCCGATTGGAGCCGTGGTAGTGCTGAATAAACGCATCATTGCCCGCGCTTACAACCAGACTGAGAAGCTGCAGGACGTCACGGCCCACGCCGAAATGCTGGCCCTCACGGCGGCGGCCAACCACCTCGGCAACAAATATTTGCAGGAATGCACCCTCTACGTGACGGTGGAGCCCTGCGTGATGTGCGCCGGGGCTACGGCCTGGGCGCAGGTGCGCCGGGTGGTGTACGGTGCGGCCGAGCCGAAATTCGGGTACCGCCGCCACGGTCAACTGCTGCACCCCCGGGCCGAAGTAGTCAGCGGCATTCTGGCGCAGGAGAGTGAAAGCCTGATGCGGGAGTTCTTCGCCCAAAAGCGGAAATAGGCTACTTTTGGCCGCCACCGCAACCCTACGCGGGTTCCGGTGGTTTTACTGTCAGTCTGTACCTGCAAAGGTCAACAGCAGCTTACCTTTCCTTCACCCAACTAACCTCTCCTTACGATGGCTTTCGAACTGCCCCAACTGCCCTACGCCTACGATGCCCTGGAGCCGCACATTGATGCGCAAACCATGGAAATCCACCACGGCAAGCACCATCAGGCCTACGTTACTAACCTCAACAACGCCGTAGCCGGCACTGAATTGGAAGGCAAGAGTCTGGAAGATTTGCTGCAGAACATTGCCTCGGCTCCGGCAGCCGTACGCAACAACGGCGGTGGCCATTGGAACCACTCCTTTTTCTGGCAGATTCTGGGCCCCAACGGTGGTGGTACCCCCACCGGCGCTGTCGGCGAAGCCATCAACCAGGCATTCGGCAGCTACGAGAAATTCAAGGAGGAATTCACCAAGGCTGCTACTACCCGTTTCGGCTCGGGCTGGGCGTGGCTGTGCAAGCAGGCCGACGGCTCGGTACAAATCTGCTCCACGCCTAACCAGGATAATCCCCTCATGCCCGACACCGGCTGCAAAGGTACTCCGGTACTGGGCCTCGACGTGTGGGAGCACGCCTACTACCTCAAGTATCAGAACCGTCGCCCCGATTACATTGCCGCCTTCTTCAACCTCATCAACTGGGACGAAGTAAACAAGCGTTTCGCGGACGCCGCGTAACCTTCAGGTAATACTATTGCACTTGCGAAAAGCCCCCCTGGCCCCGGCCGGAGGGGCTTTTTTGGGGTTTATACCCCGGACCGGTCCGATGGGGCGGCGGCGGCGGCGAATTTTCACCGCAGAGAATTCTTGTATCTTTAGGATTCAAATTGTGTTCCCCCCACTTTCCTCACCAGTAGTTGCATGAGTACCAAGCTGCGTCTCACTATTCTGAGCTTTTTACAGTTTTTCATCTGGGGCTCGTGGCTGATAACCATCGGGGCGTACTGGTTTCAGACCAAACAGTGGTCGGGCGCGCAGTTCGGGGCCATCTTCTCCACCATGGGCATTGCCTCCATCTTCATGCCTTCCATCATGGGGATTATTGCCGATAAGTATGTGAATGCCGAAAAACTCTACGGTATCCTGCATATTCTAGGTGGGGCGGTGCTGTGCACGGTTCCCCTAGTGACGGACCCAGGCACCTTCTTCTGGGTGATTCTGCTGAACATGATTTTCTACATGCCCACGCTGGCCCTCAGCATTGCCGTATCGTACTCAGTGTTGAAGCGGCAGGGCCTGGATGTAGTGAAGGACTACCCGCCCATTCGGGTGTGGGGTACCATCGGCTTCATTGTGGCCATGTGGACGGTGAGCTTATTGGGCTTCGAGAAATCGGCTAACCAGTTTTACGTAGCCGCCGCCGCCGCTTTTGCGCTGGGCATCTATTCATTTACGCTGCCCGCCTGCCCGCCTCCGGCTAAAGACACGCCCAGCCGCTCGCTAATAGATGTATTGGGCCTGAAGTCGTTTGCGTTGTTGCGCGACACCAAAATGCTCACCTTCTTCCTGTTTGCCCTGCTGCTGGGAGCCGCTCTACAGCTTACCAACGCCTACGGCGACACCTTCCTGCACGATTTCGACAAAGTGCCAGCCTACCAAGACACGTTTGCCGTGAAGTACCCGGCCATCATTATGTCCATCTCGCAGGTATCGGAAACGCTGTTCATTCTGGCTATTCCGTTCTTTTTACGCCGCTTTGGCATCAAGCAGGTGATGCTGTTCAGTATGATTGCGTGGGTGTTACGTTTTGGCCTGCTGGCTTTCGGCACTCCCGACCAGCCCGGCATCTGGCTGATTGTCCTGTCCTGCATTGTGTACGGCATGGCTTTCGACTTCTTCAATATCTCTGGCTCGCTGTTCGTGGAAACCCAGACGGCCTCGTCTATCCGCGCTAGTGCCCAGGGCTTGTTCATGATGATGACCAACGGTTTTGGCGCCGTGCTGGGCAGTTCCGTTAGCGGTATCGTCATCGAGCAGTACTTTACCGCCGCCGATGGCGTAACCAAGGACTGGCACGGCATCTGGCTGACGTTTGCGGCCTATGCACTGGTTATTGCTGTGCTGTTCGTCTTCCTCTTCAAGCACAAGCACACCACTCAGGAAGTAACCGAATCGGAGCACATAGAGCCCCTGCTTAGCGCAGAGCCCGTCTAAATCACGGACTCAGACGGATTGGCCGGATTTTGTGGACGACCCGTTTTTCGGATTCAAGCATAACTTTAAGCAATAAAAAAGCCTCGCACTGATGCGAGGCTTTTTTATTGCTTCTAATGACAAATCAAACGGTAGTGCGGTTTTCAATCGTCTATAAAATCCGACTAATCCGCCTGAGTCCATGATTTAGAATTGCTCGTCGGCGGTGAAATAGAAGTCACCTTCGATTTTGGCGTTTTCATCGGAATCGGAGCCGTGTACGGCGTTGGCTTCGATGCTCTTGGCGTACTTCTTCCGGATGGTGCCTTCGGCGGCCTGGGCGGGGTTGGTAGCACCAATCAGGGTGCGGAAGTCAGCTACGGCGTTATCCTTCTCGAGGATAGCGGCCACGATGGGGCCCGACGACATGTACTTCACCAAGTCCTGGTAGAAGGGGCGCTCCTTGTGTACTTCGTAGAACTGGCCGGCACGCTCGGGAGTCAGCTGCACTTTTTTCAGGGCAACGATGCGGAAGCCACCTTCCTCAATCATGCTCAGGATACCACCAATGTGGTTGTCCTGGGTAGCATCGGGCTTAATCATCGTAAACGTGCGGTTCGTGGCCATGGGCTTGGTATGGTTAGTTGAAATGAATTCAGTTACTACGCAAACGGCAGGCGTTTGCGGCCGCAAAAGTACGGAATGAAATGATGGAATGAGTTGCTGGTGTAGAAATGCCGAAATTAGATACGGCATTTTTCCAGCAGCATACACCCCCACGGGTAGTATCGTACCCATATTCAACTCCATATTTCTCATATTTTCTGCCTCCCGGAACGTTTTGCCCGGTAACCGGCCTTGTCCTCACCTATGCCCTGCCTGCACCTTTCCGAAGGGCGTGTTGTTGAAACCCAGAATATTTCCGACTTTTGCCGCCTTTGTACGCGGCCTAACCGACCGAAATTCAGTCACCTACCCCGTAGGCAATGTCCACAATATCTGAGCTGAAGGAGCTGCTTGCGCACCCCCGACAGATTTTCATCACCACCCACCACAAGCCCGATGCTGACGCCCTGGGCTCGTCCCTGGGCTTGGCCGGCTACCTCCGCAAGAAGGGCCACAGCGTTACGGTGGTTACCCCATCCGACTACCCCGATTTCCTGGCCTGGATGCCCGGTAACGAGGAAGTAGTGGTATACGAGCCCCGCCAGAACGACGCCCAAGTGCGTGACATCATTGCGCGGGCCGAAGTGCTCTTCTGCCTTGATTTCAGCTGTCTGGGCCGCATCAATGAGCTGGGCGATTACGTGCGGGAAGCCAAGGGTACCAAGGTCCTCATCGACCACCACCAGGAGCCCGAGGATTTCGCGCAGCTGGACTACTCCAATCCCAAAGCTGCCGCCACGGCCGAGCTGGTGTTTGAAGTAATCCGCGACCTGGGCGACCAGGACCTGATTGACACCGGCATCGGGGAGTGCCTCTACGCCGGCATCATGACGGATACCGGCTCGTTTCGCCACCCCAGCACCTCGCGCAACGTGCACCTGATTATTGCCGAGCTGCTGAACGCGGGCATCAATCTCTCCGATGTGCACCGCCGCATCTACGACTCGCACTCAGAGGAGCGGCTGCGCTTTCTGGGCTTCGTGCTGAAGGATAAGCTCACGGTGCTGCGCGAGTATAACACGGCCTACATTGCTATTACGGCCGACGAGTTGCGCCAGTACAACTCTAAAACCGGCGATACGGAAGGGCTGGTGAACTTTGCGCTCAGCATTGAGGGAATCGTGTTTGCCGCCATTCTCATTGACCGGGTACAGGCCGTGAAGATTTCCTTCCGTTCGGTGGGTGACTTCTCAGTCAGCGAGTTTTCGCGCCGCAATTTCAATGGCGGCGGCCACCATAATGCCGCTGGTGGCATCAGCTATGACTCCCTCAGCAGCACCGTAGAGCGGTTTCTGAGCTTGCTTCCTGCTTATCAGGCGCAGCTGGTTACGGCCCCGTTGGCGCCGGTAGCACCATCGGTATAATTCGGTGTAACTTGGCCGCTCATTCTGTTTGTACACACGATAACCCTTTCATGCTCCTTAAACGCAACCTTCTGAGCCTGGCCCTCGCAGCCGGCGTTCTGGGCCTCGCCTCCTGCAACAAAGGCGGTGAATTCAGCAAGACCAAATCGGGAATTGAATACAAAGTATTCAAGAGCAACGGCAAGAGCTACGATGCCCGCGAAATCAGTGCCGATGGTGACGCGACCTACAAGGAGCGCATCGGCAAGATTATGGCGCTGCACGTAGAGTACCGCACGGGCAAGGATTCGATTCTGTTCAACTCGCGTAAGCAGCAGATGGGCTTCCCGGTTCGGGTACCGCTCGATACCGTACGGGCAGCTCAGAAAGGCGGTCTGGAAGAAGCCATCAGCCTGTTGCAGCCCGGCGACTCAGCCGTGTTCCGTTTCAACGTGGACACCATTTTCGCCAAGTCGTTCCGTCAGCCGGTGCCGCCGTTCATGCAGAAGGCTGGTAAAACCATGACCATGTACGTGAAGGTGGCCAAGGTGCAGACCCGCGACGAGGCCATGGCCGACGTACAGAAAATGCAGGGCGAGCAGCAGCAGAAGATGAAGGAGCACGCCGATCAGCAGTTGAAAGCCGACGACGTGAAGCTGCAGGAGTACATCAAGAAGAACAACCTGACGGCCCAGAAGGACCCTTCGGGCGTGTATTACGTGGTGACTTCGGCTGGTACCGGCCCTAAGCCCAAAGCCGGCCAGATTGTAGCTGTGCAGTACAAAGGCACTTTGCTGGAAAACGGTAAGGAGTTCGACTCCTCAGCCAAAGGCAACGGCGGCAAGCCCATCGAATTCCCGATTGGCGTAGGCCAGGTGATTCCGGGCTGGGATAAGGCAATTCCGATGCTCAACAAGGGCTCGAAAGCGGTACTCCTAATTCCATCGTCGCTGGCTTACGGGCAGCGTGGTGCCGGAGCCGACATTCCGGCCGATGCCATCCTGCGCTTCGACGTGGAACTGGTGGACGTGAAGAACGCGCCGCCGCAGCCCGCCGGCCAGCCTGGCCAGCCTAACGCGGCTGATATCCAGCGCCAGATTGAGGAAATGCAGCGTCAGCAGCAGGGCAAATAATTGCCGACGCCCGCTCGTTTTCCAGTAACGACATAAAAGCCCCCGGTCCGGTGCAACCGGGCCGGGGGCTTTTGGCTCTTCTACTCAGCACATTTACTTTTCTGCTTATGCTCTTTTCTCTTTTCCGTCGTTCGGGCAGTTGGCTGGTTCTGTGCCTGCTGGTACTGGGGAACCTGGTTTCGGCCTGCCAGAAAACCGACATCCCGGAAGACAACACCGATTACGTTCAGCGGGATGAGGACCTGATCAAGGCCTACATCAAGGATAACGGACTGGCCGGCTTCCAACGGCAACCTTCGGGCCTGTACGTGGCCATTACCCAGCCGGGTACCGGTGCCCTGCCCACGTCTGGTCAGAACGTGTCGGCGCTGTATACCGGCCTTACCCTGGACAACCGCGTTTTTGATTCCGCTACCAACCCCAACCAGCCTTTTTCCTTCCCGCTGGGCCAGGGCAAAGTTATTCAGGGCTGGGACCTGGGCTTTGCGCTATTACCGGTAGGCTCGAAAGCCATCCTGCTCATTCCTTCCGGCCTAGCTTACGGCAAAATGGCCGTGGGTCCGCTGCCTGCCCACTCGGTGCTCCGCTTCGATGTGGAAGTGCTGAAAGTTCAGTAAGTGCTGGCTTCTTTTTTCTCTGTATCTGCCATGAAATTCCGCTTTTCCCTTTTCTCTTTTCTGCTGCTGGGCCTGCTCACGCTACTAGCTGCCTGCGAAAAAGATGATACCGAGGCCACACCTGACTACACGGCGCAGGACGACGCCACCATTCAGCAGTACATCAAAGACAAAAGCCTGACCGGCTTCCAGAAGGATACACTGGGGGTGTACATTGCCGTTACGCAGCCCGGCACCGGTGCTAAAGCCAAGAAGAATCAGGTGGTGAAAGTGCTGTATACCGGCACGCTGCTGGATGGAACTGTGTTCGATAGCAACCTCACGACGCTCGGATTTCCCTTCATGTTGGGCCAGGGGCGCGTTATCAGTGGCTGGGACGCGGCATTTACCCGCTTAAATAAAGGGTCAAAGGCCATTCTGCTGATTCCTTCGGCGCAGGCGTACGGGCAGACGGGTGGCGGCACCATCCCGCCTAATTCGGTGCTGCGCTTCGATGTGGAGGTAGTTGATATTAAGTAACTTTACTTGGCGGCTGCAACCGGCTGCTCCCGTAATCATGAAGAAATTTTCTCCCGTTCTGCTTCTGTTGGCGTTGCTGCTGACGGGGGCCTCTTCTCTTACCGGCTGTAACGGCTCCGACACTATTTTTGAGCAGCAAGAGAAAATAGTAGAAGAGCAGAAAAAAACGGACGATACCGCCATCCAGGCCTACCTCACCCGTAACAACCTGACCAATTACAGCCGCTTGGAATCGGGGATTTACCTGATTCCTATTACGGAGGGGCCCACTGCCAATCCGCTGATTAAAGCCGGCCAGAAAGTGACCACCAACTACGTGGGCCGCTTTATCGGAACGAGTAACGACGGATTGGTTTTTGATGCCTCCAGCAATAATCACACGGCCTGTGGCTGCTTCGGCTTTATCAATGGTCAGTCAGGCATCATCCCCGGCTGGAGCCAGGCTACGCTGCAAATGCGTAAGGGCGACAGAAAGCTGATTCTTATTCCTTCTTACCTGGCCTACGGTGTATCCGGATTTGGCTCGATTCCGGCTAATACTCCGCTGCTGTTTGACATGGAGATTCTGAATGTAGAGTAGGCACAGCGTGAGAGCAACGGCTGTCTGGAAGTTACTGGTAGCGTTAAGCGGCCTGCCGATGGCGAGCCAGGCGCAGCGCGTACTAACCACGGTAGTACCAGCCGCTTCCGACAGCCTCCTCACCCGCGCTACTACTACGGCTTCGGGCCTGCGCTACACGGTCCGCCAGACGGGCACCGGGGCGCGCCCGCAGGCCGGCGACCGGGTGGTGGTGCATTACACTGGCTTTCTGGCTACCGACGGGCACATTTTTGACACCTCCGTGCAGCAGGGCGGCCCGCTCAAAGTGAAGGCCGGCCGGGGCGTAGTTATCAAAGGGTTCGATGAGGCATTGCTGCTGCTCCCCGAAGGCAGCCGGGCCCGCGTCTGGATTCCGGCGGCACTAGCTTACGGTGCCAAAGGCCGCCTCGACCCCGATGATGAAACGGAAAAGCGCTACCTCATTCCCCCCAACTCAGATTTGATATTCGAGCTGGAAGTGCTGAAAGTAAAATGACACTGTGGCCCGTCGGCATTTGCCGGTGGGCCGCTTTGCTTATCGGCAGCCTCAGAAAACCGGCTTATCTTGTTGGCCTTAACTACCGTTGCTTATGCTTTTTGCTGCCCGCCTCCAGCTTGCCATACCTGCCCTGCTGGCTGCTGCCGGTCTGATGTCGTTTCAGGGCGACCCGACGCCGTTTAACCGCCTCAGCTCCGGACTGGAATACCGGATTTACCACCTGGAAAACGGCCGCTACGTACTACGCCCAGCTCTGCCCACCAGCGGCGACGCCACGTATGCCGCCCGAATCGGTAAAATCATGAGCCTGCACATGCAGTTCCGCACGGCCCAGGACTCGGTGCTGATGCATTCCCGCCGCCAGAACCGCAACCAACCCGTGCGCGTGCCGCTGGATACGGTGCGGCGTCAACAGCATGGCACAGTGGAAGAAGCCTTGTCCTTGCTCCAGCCCGGCGACTCCGGTGTATTTCGCCTGAACGTGGATACCGTGTTTCTGAAGTCTTTCCGCCAGCCGGTTCCGCCCTTCATCCGCAGGGCCGGCTCTACGCTTACGGTGCTAGCCAAGGCCGAGAAAATCCAGACGCAGGAAGAAGCCGTGCAGGAGGCGCAGCAGGCCCAGCTGAAGGCTCAGGCCGAAGCCAAAAAACAGGCAGCCGGCCTAGCTCTGAAAGAAGATGCCAGTATTCTGGCTTACCTCAAGCAAAACAAGCTGAAAGGAATAAAGGCCCCCGGCGGGGTGTACTACGTCATCACAAAAGCGGGTATCGGAGCCAAACCCAAAACCGGGCAGGTAGTATCGGTGCTGTACACCGGCATGCTGCTCAACGGAAAAGTGTTCGATGCCTCGTCGCGCAACGGGAACAAGCCCATTGAGTTTCCGCTGGGTCAGGGCCAGGTAATTCCGGGCTGGGACCAGGGTATTGCCCTGCTTCCGAAAGGCTCGAAAGCCATTTTGCTGATTCCTTCCGCCCTGGCATACGGTCCTCGGGGAGCCGGGGCCGACATTCCGGCCAATAGCATTCTGCGTTTCAATGTGGAGCTGGTGGGCGTGAAGTAGAAATGATGAGGAATGGATTGGCAACACTATTTGAGTCCTGCCAATTCATCCCTCATCATTCACCTTACAGCTCTGCCAACACCTCTGATAGCACGGCCAGAGAGCGAATATCCCCGAGGTGTTCAACGTGGAGCTGGTAGTAGCGGATTAATACCCCCAGCAGCTCCCGGCGCACCCGGCCGTTGGGCACGGCTGCCATTGCGGGGCGGTGCAGCAGGTCGTCGAAATGCTGCTCAAACTCCTGAAACCGCAGGGCCGTGGGACTATGCCCGGCGGCCGTATTGGGCGCTTCCGAGGCAAAGGCCACCTGCGAGGTAATCTGCTCACCGGTTTCGGGGCCGAAGCCGAGGTAGTGGCTCAGGCGCAGCAGAAACTCCAGCGCGAAGTTCTCGAAGCCTTCTTCCTGCCGGTCGAAGGCCAGTACCGAATCGTGCAGAAAGGTAAATAACGGCTCGTTTTCCTCCTCTTCCAGCAGCACCCGCCCCACCACTTCCGACAGAAACAGCGCAATGCTGCTCTTCCGCACATCATACGGCAGCGTCCGGAACGGCTCCGCACACCGGAATTCCGAGAGCCGGGTAAGGCCGCCGCTCCGGGAAGTGTACGCCACCAGATCCAGCAGCGTAAAGGGCTGGAACAATGCAATGCGCCCGGGCGGCTTGGCTTTGCGCACCCCGTTCACCACGTAGCTCTGCAGACCCAGACGCTCTGTATAAATCCGGGCAATGATGCTGGTTTCGCGGTAGCGCATGTAGTTGAGCACGATACCCCGGGTTTTGATCAGCATAAGAGGAAAGTTGAATCAGAAATGGAAGCAGTAACACCGCCGATATAGCCGACAGCCCAGTGCAGCTACGGAAAGAAAGACTCTGCTTAACAGCCCGCACTGCCGTTTAATTCGCTTCCCTCCTACCGTTCTACTACGGCCACTTTGCTCACACAGCCGTTTTTGCCGTCTGCATCCGAAGACAGCACTAGGTAGACTCCGGATTGCACCCGGCGGCCGTTGTAGTCGGTCAGGTTCCAGGTAACGGTGCCGCCGTTGGCCCGGGTCTGATACACGAGCTTGCCGGTTACGTCCGTTATTTTGACGGGCGCATTGTTGGCCAGCCCCGCAATACCCACTTGGCCCGTAAAATCGGTCCGGACTGGGTTGGGAAACACTTTGGCGCAGCTGGGCTTACCCTCCGTTACCGTGGCGTCGCCACGGTAGGCCACCACGCCCGCGTCCGTCACCACGAATACTTCACCGGTTTTGTCGTTCACCTCCACGTCCACAATCTGGTCGGAAGGCAGCGGGCTGTTGTCGGTGGTGAAATGCTGCAGCGCTTCGTCGGCGTCGGCACTGAAGAGCCATAACCCTCGGTCGGTGCCAAACCATTTGCGGTTGCCGCCATCCACGGCAATAGCCCGAATCCGCTCGTTGAGCAGCGTAGGAAACCCGGCCCCAGCCCCACGCCGCACGTACGGCACCCGAAAAGTCAGGTCCAGAGTGCTTTCAAAGGCACTGAGCGGGTCGTTGAACACAACCGGGCCTTTGTTGGTCGCCACCCATATATCCCCTGTACGGTCCTTCACCACGTCGTTTACAATATCCGCGAAGCTCAGGGAGGAATTATCGGGGCCGAACGCCTGCGAGTAATAGCGGGTGGCCTTGGTTTCCGGGTTGTAGGCCACCATGTTCACCCCGCTCCGGCGGCTGCCAGCGGCCCACATATTGCCCGCGTTGTCCAGCACCAGCCGCTCCAGATTCTCACTGCCGCTGAAGTAGTCGATGATCTGCCAGCTATTCGCCATCGGGTCGAAGATGAATACGCCCGGCTGCCCGGCAATCTGGTGGCGGTTAATCACCCACACCTTCCCGGCCGCATCGGTGGTCAGGTCGGTTACGCGGGTAAAAGTGGGGTTGGCAATAGCACTGCGTAACGGGTTGGGCAGGTTGGTAGTTGGATTGAACAACCGGAAGTCGCCTACGCCTTTCCACTCCAACAGCCCGTTGCCGTAGCTGGCCACGTACAGCGTACCATCCGGGGTGCGGGTACCGCGCACTACGTCCTTCGGATTGGGGTACTGCGCCGGACTGGGCTGGGTAGCGGGCGTAAAATTGGTCCAACGGCCATCGGCATACTCAAAGAACCCCCGGTAGAAATCCTGCTGCAGATAATTCTCGCCATAGCCGCCGGTGAAGATGTTCACCTTCCCGGAGCGGCCATCAGCCAGCACGCTGAAAGCTTGGGCCGTAGCCGGCGCGTTGGTCAGGAACTGTTCGGCCTGCACCCCATCGGTGGTTTTCAGCAGCCCATTGGCGTAATCGGCCAGGAAATACGTGCCGCCTCTGGCCCGCACAGCCGCCTGCGGATTGGTTAGCAGGGCAGGCCGCAGTACCAGGCTGGTAGTGCCGGTGGTAAGGTTCAGAACGGATACTTTGTTGTTGTCGGTGATAAGCAAACCAGCCCGGGAAGGGGTAAGCTGCCGGAACTGCACGTTCGTGGGCGAGCCAGTTACCGTCTGCCAGCCACTGCCGGCCACGTACGCCACCAGCCGGTCGCCGTTGATACCGGCCACCACGCGGCCATCCTGCACGGCTAGCGTGCGGTAGGGGTTACCGGCGCGGGCCGGCAGGTCGGTTGTCCAGTTGCGGTAGTCCAGGGGGTTGCCGCTGAGGTTCGCCCGCATCAGGCCGTTGGAAGTTGCCGCGAAAAGTATGCCGTTGGCTACGGCCGTGGCAAACACCTGCACCACCGTACCGCCCGGCCCGATATTGGTGTACGAATCCCGGATTTCCAGCCGGGCCAGATCCACTACCACAATCCCGAAACTGCACGCCAGATACGCCCGGCGGCTATTGATGTGGATGCTGTTAATGGTTTTGGTACCGCTGATTTCCTTGCGGGCAATATCGTTGAGGTTCGTAATGCCACCTTTCAGCTTCAACACATCCAGATTGGCACTGCGGTAGGCTACCACTACCTGTTGGCTCAGCGAGTCATAAGCCAAAGCACTGACACCCACATCGTTGAGCCCATCGCGACGCGACAACAGCTGGGTAGTATTCAGTTCCTTGTCGAAGTAGAAGAAAGCGTCTTCGGTGGCCACGTACACCCGGTTGCTTACATCGGCCAGGGCTTTGGCCTGGGTAGTGGGCAGGTGTAGCTGCCAGTCGCCATAGCCGGCGGTAGACTGGGCCTCAACCCCAGTGGCAGTCAGCAGAAAAGCCGCGAGGCAGGCCCCCCGGAACAAGCGTAACACTGGAATCATCGGCAAGAAGTGGCGGCAGACGCGGTGAAGTGGCAAGATAACGCCGCCGGCCGGGGTTTAGTGCGGCTCGGGTGTGCGCTTAGGTACGGGCAACTTTCTCGGCTGTCGACTCCGGGTGCTTTTCCTTCATGCCTTCCTGAAAACAAACCCGGCAGCGTGCTTCATAGGCATCGGTTTCGCCCAGCAGAATCTTGTCTTCGGAAGCCGTGACGCGAAAGGAATACGTGGCCAACTCGCCGCAACAGACACAAATGGCGTGCACCTTGGTCACGAACTCAGCTACGGCCATCAAAGCCGGCATGGGGCCGAAAGGCTGGCCCTGGAAATCCATATCGAGGCCCGCTACAATCACGCGAGTGCCCCGATTGGCCAGCTGCACGCACACTTCCACCAACGACTCATCGAAGAACTGGGCCTCATCCACCCCGATAACGTCGCAACCGGCGGCCAGCAGCAGCATTTCCTGAGCCACGGGCACGGGCGTGGAGCGGATGCTGTTCTGGTTGTGCGACACCACGTCCTCGGCATGGTAGCGGGTATCAAGAGCCGGCTTGAAGATTTCGACCCGCTGCCGGGCAATTTTAGCCCGGTTCAGCCGCCGGATCAGTTCCTCCGTTTTGCCCGAAAACATGGAGCCGCACACGACTTCAATCCAGCCCCGGCGAGCAATGCCCGAGCCCGTAATTACGCGGGGTTCAATGAACACAATCGGTGAATTAGTGAATTAGAGACTGGAAGCGGCTACCGGCCAAGCCAGGCATAACCGGTAATCGAAGTTACAACTTTACCCCCGGCCGGCCGCATCGGCCAGCGCACTTCGGGCGCACAGCTCAGGCAATCAGAAGCATAAACTACCTATTGCGTGTACTGTACATGCGGCAGCTGCGTAGCGCGGGGCACGCGGGCCGTTACCGTACCAGCCGGTAACCGGGCCTGGCAGGTCAGGCGCTCGTCGGGCAGGAGGCGGCCTGCTTCCCGGTAGCGCAACTCGGCGGAGGTAAGGGGCGTTAGGAGGTCGAGCCCATGGCTGACCTGCACCCGGCAGGTGGTGCAACGCCCCCGGGCCCCGCAGGCGTGCAGCCAGTCGTGGCCGGCTGTTTGCAGGGCAGCCAGCAGGGTGCTCCCCGAAGGCACGAAAATGGCGTCGGAGGGCAGATTTTCAATTAGCAGCGTGGGCATTTTCCCTAACTTGCCCGCTCGAATCAGGCTTTCCATGAAGACCAAATATAGCCACGCCAAGCGTGAACAATACGGCCGCCTGCTGGCGGCGCTGCTCTGCGACCAGTACTTTGGAGCCCGCCCCACGGCCACCCTCGATGGGCCGGCGGTGTTGCGCTTTACGCCCATTCGGCAGGTAAACCTGTTTGTGGTGCAACAGCTGCTGGGCAAGTGGACCGCCGAAATGGCCCAGCTGCGCAGTCCCTACTTCGATTTTGAGGATGCCGATGTGCGCCAGGCCCTCACCCAGTTTATGAACGTGCTGTCCCGGCGCATCAAGCTGAGCCGCCCGGCTTTTGAGCCCTTACTGGCCGAAGCCATTACCGATACGCTGACTGGTAGCCTGGACCCTGCTGATACTTTTACGCGCAAACTGCTGGGCGAGCCGACGGCCTGCACGCCGGAGCAATTGCGCGAATCTCTGCGCTACCTTGATGTGAACAAACCGGTGTTTGAGAGCTTCCTCGACACGCTGCCGGCCGGCCAGGAGCAGGAACGCGACTACCTGGTAAGCCGCTTCCGGCTGCACCAGGAAGCCTGCCAGGCCCAGCTGCAGCCGGTGCTGCTGGTAGTGGAGCAGTTCAATGTATTATTGCCTATCACCGAAGACGACCTGTATGAGCTGGCTCCACAGACCGAGCCGGAGCGGGCTGCTCCTGCCGCCAGCCCCGCTCCTGCAGCTCCGGTAGCAGCAGCCACAGCAACATCTGCCCCGGCTCCTGAGCCGGCTGCTATAGCTGCGCCGCCTGTTCCAGTAGCTCAGCCTGAGCCAAAGCCTGCGCCGGTTGTTGCGGAGGCAGCCCAGCCCGCAGCAGACCTGGCCGGTGCCGGGTCGTTGTACGAAAAGCTCAGGGCGGAACAGTCGGCGGCCCCTACGCTGAGCGAAACTCTACGCCAGGACCGTACGGCCACACTGGCCGATAAGGCCCCGAAAGTAGAGTCGTTGCGGGAAGCCATTTCCATCAACCAGCGGTTCAGCTTTATCAACGAGCTATTCAATGGGGAAAATATGGAGTATCATGCTGCCATTCAGCACCTCGACACGCTGCCCAGCCCGGATATTGCCAAACGTTACGTGAACGAGGATCTGACCAACAAATACCAGTGGGTGCGCAAGGAAGAGCACGTTAATAAGCTGCTCAAGCTCATCGACCGGAAATTTGGGGCGTAGCCCCTGTTTGACGGGCAAATTGCTTTTATTAAATAACGGCTGGCCGGCATCTTGCGGGCCAGCCGTTCCGGTTTCCTGCGGTTACTTTGCGGCTATGCCCTCTCCTGCCCTCTCCCTGCGCTGGCCCCGGTGGCTACTCGTGTATCTGCTGGCCCTGGGCCTGGTAGCCGGCCCGGCCTATACCATGTACGTGCATTACGATTTCTCGCATTCGCTCGACACGCGCAGCTATCTGCGCATGGCCCGGGGCGAATTTGAGGGGGTCAATATCACGCGGCGTTACCGGGTGCTAGTGCCCGCCGCTGCCGCCGTGGTAGCTTGGCCGCTGGAGCAGGTATACGCGCATATGTGGCCCCAGCGCGCAGCAAGTGAATGGCCGCTTCGACTGGGGTTTTACGCCGTAAACAGCCTGTTGATGGCAGCTGTGGGGCTTTTGCTCTTCCGCACCTGCCTGCTATACGGGGCCTCGCCGACGGCGGCGGCTCTGGCCGTAGCAGCCGTGCTTACTAGCCGCTGGGCCGTGTATATGAGCGGTTTGCCCTTGGTAGACAGTCTGTATCTGCTGGTGTTTGCGCTGGCGTTCTACGGAGCCCGTAGCAACTCGGAGGTGGCGGTGGCGGCAGCACTGGTTCTGGGGTTTCAGGCCAAAGAGTCGGCGGTATTTCTGGTGCCGTGGCTGTGGGTATACGGGCGCACGGCGCTGCGCTGGCCGGGGCAGCTGGGCTGGCTGGCAGCAGGCGGCGGCGCTGCGCTGGCCGTCCGCTTCTGGATTGACAACCGCCTGGGTGCTCCCCCCGCAGCCAGCCTCCAGAATGCCCTGGCCCACTTCGAAAACCTTACCTATTCCATTCAGCGACTGTTTTCCGTGAAAGGAGCCGGCGAAATCTTCAGCATTTTCGGCTTTTTCAGTCTGCTTCTGCTAGTGGGCCTGCGCAGCCAAGCGGCGCGGCGGCAATGGCTTCCCCTGCTGGGCTGGCGCGGCGGCTGGCTTGTGCTTATCGTTGCCGTGCATATGCTGCTGTCGGGCGACCTGGGGCGGATGGGCTACCTCGCGGCCCCGGTTTTTGTGGTAGCCGTAGCCGTTATCCTGACTCAGGATCCACTGTTTAGTTGGCTTTCGGAGCCGGGCTTAGTGGCAGAACAGCCCGGGGCCCACCGCTAAGCCCGGCTCCGGCAGCAGCCAGCAACAGCGGCAGTACCGGCACCGCGAAGCGCGCCGCCCCCAGTGGGCCCGTCAGGAGAGCCACGTAACTCACCAGCCCCAACAGTAGCAGCCGTGACGGCCACGCGTACAGATGCCCGGCGCAAAACCGGATAATCAGCCCCAGCCTCACTGCAGCAGCCAGCAATAACAGCAGCAGACTGCTTAACACGCCCCAGGGCATCTGATGCAGGTAGTGGATGACAGCGGGGGCACTACGCTGGTTAAAGAGCTGCAGCAGGCCCTGGTCAGCAGTTTGCGGAACATCCAGAAAGTGTACCAGATCGAAGCGGCCAGGGTCGAGAAAAAAGGTCACTACACCGCGCAGATGCTGCGCGGCGTAAGCAACCGGGTGACGCGCCAGGGCAGCTATGCTCACTTGCTGAATATGCTGCTGCTGCGCCCGAAACGTGGGCAGCCCGTGAGTAGCGGCCAAGGTACCCCGCACAAACTCTTCGGCAGCTACCGGGCCCTCAGTAGTCTGCAAAACGCCACGTACGTTGTAGCGAAGCAGGTTTATCTCGGCAATGCTGGAGAAATGGAAGTAGCCGGTACGGGCCTCGTTGCGGGCCATCCAGAGGCCGGCCACCAGCAACGGCACAGTCCCGGCCAGCACCAGCCAGGCACGGCGTTGTCGCCAGCCAGCCAGTCCACTCATTAGCACCAACACGCCCGCAAACGGAAAGAACACCGGCTTGAGGAGCAGCGCCACCGCCGTGGCGGCAGCGGCCAGTAACAGCGGAAGCATCTTTTGCCCGGTAGTCCAGAACGCATCCAGACTCAGCCACAGAACCACTACGGCAGTCTGCAGCAGCATTTCGCTCATCAGTACATTGGCGTAGATGAACTGCCCCGGCCCAGCCGCTGCTAACAGCAGCACGGCCAGCCATTGCCGGGGCGGTAGCCCGCCCGTCAGACGCGCCAGCCACCGTAGGGCCAACCCCAGATTCAGCAGGCTCAGCAGGTTTTGCAGCAGCAGCGTCAGCCAGGGAAAGTCCGAGCCAGTCCCACCGGTCAGCAGCAGAAATACCGGGTAGCCGGGCGGCCGGATAGAATACTCCTGCGGCTGGAGCGGGGTTTCCTGGAATGGCAGCGCGTACAGCACACCCACCTCGCGCAGGTTACGAGCCGCTTGCACATAGCGGTCCGAATCGGGAAATAGGTACGTGTGGTGGCGCAGCTGCCAGCTCAGCGCCAGCAGGTGGAGCACTACCAGCCCGGCCCATACCCAGCGCGGAATGCGGGGCTCCTTCTGCCGTGCCGGGTGCCTGTCAGCTGTCATGCCGCAAAGAAACGGGGTAATGGATGGAGTGGATATACTGTCCTCCCTAATACCGCTCCAGATCCTGTTTGCGGTAGGCATCAATGGCCAGCAGAATAAACAACAGGGTGGTAAACGACCAGAGTGAGGACCCGCCGTAGCTGAAGAACGGCAACGGAATGCCCACCACCGGCGCCAGCCCGATAGTCATGCCGATGTTCACGCAGAAGTGGAAGAAGATAATACTGGCCACGCAATAGCCGTAGGTACGCCCGAATACCGATTTTTGCCGCTCGGCCACGTACAGGATGCGGCCCAGCAGCGTCATAAACAGGATAATTGTTACCATCGTGCCAGCCCAGCCCCACTCCTCGCCCACGGTGCAGAAGATAAAGTCGGTGCTCTGTTCGGGCACGAAATCGAACTTGGTCTGGGTGCCCTGCAAAAAGCCTTTGCCCGCGAAACCACCCGAGCCGATGGCAATTTTCGACTGCGTGACGTTCCAGCCCACGCCCAATGGGTCGGCGGAGGGGTTGATGAGAATTTCGATGCGCTTGCGCTGGTGAGGCTGCAGCACGTTGTTGAAGAAGAAATCTACCCCGAACACCATCCCAATCACCACCGCCCACACGCTCAGCGACAAGGGCAAATGGTGCCGCCAGAGCTTAGAGTTAAAGGCGAAGACTATCCCCAGAATTAAGGTAAATGCTCCCACCAGCCACAGCTTAGGCACCAGCAGCGCCAGGATGAGAATGGCCCCGGCGGCGGCCAGAATCAGCAGAATCAGGGGCGACATACCCTCCCGGAAGTAGGCCAGCAGAAACGCTCCGAATACCAGCGCCTGCCCGGTTTCATTGGCAGCAATGATGAGCAGCGGTGGCAACAGCGTAAGGCCCGCCAGCACCAGTTGGTCGCGAAAATTCTGCTGACGCAGGTTGATGCCTGCCATATAGCGTGAGGCGGCCAGGGCCGTAATGAACTTGGCAAACTCGGCGGGTTGCAGGCGCACCGGCCCCAGTTCCAGCCAGGAGCGGGAACCGGCAATAGGCCGGGCAATAAACGGCGTGACAATCAGTAGCAGAATCATGCCCCCGTAGAGCACAAAGGCAAACGTGTCGTAGGCCTTGGAATCAATGACGACCAGCACCACGATGAGCACCACGGCCGTCCCGATCCACAGAATCTGCTTGAACCAGTTGAAGGCCATCAGTTCCTGGAAACTCAGCGTGCTGAGGACATTATCCGGCGCATCGGGCGAGTAGCTGGCCGCGTACACGTTGAGCCAGCCCACACCTACCATCAGCAGGTAAATGAGCACCGTAACCCAGTCGATGCTGCGGCTGTAACGTGCGGGAGAAGTGGACATAAGAGAAGCATGTCATTCTGAGCGGAGCGAAGAATCCGGGTTACCTATCAGAGGCTGACTCAGATTCCTGGCTCCGCTTGGCCTGACAGTTAGTGACGACGGACAATAAATCGTTCAGCGGGGCCGGGGAGCCATTCTTCCCAGCGGTGCCGCCAGGGAGCTACTTTGCCGCGCAGGTATTTCTCCATCACGAGGGAGGCCAACGGCGCGGCGGAGCTGCCCCCAAAACCGGCGTTTTCGATAAAGACCACAATGGCAATTTTCGGGTCTTCGGCCGGCGCAAAGGCGGCGAAGGTGGCGTGGTCGTCGCCGTGGGGGTTTTGCACGGTACCGGTTTTGCCCGCTACCGAAATGCCCACGTCCAGCAGGCTGGCGTTGCCGCCGGTACCGCCCCGGCCGTCCACCACGCCCTGCATGCCGGGAATTATTTCCTCAAAGTGTAGCGGATCAACGCCTACGGTATGCTTCTGCTGGTACTGCGGCAGCGGCCCGCCCTGCCCGATGCTTTTCACGAAGTGGGGCGTGTAGTACCAGCCCCGGTTGGCAATGGTTGCCATGATATTGGCCATCTGGAGGCCGGTAATACCAATTTCGCCCTGCCCGATACTGAGCGAATACACCGTGCGGAAGTTCCAGCGGTGGTAGCCGTTGCGCTTGTCGTAGAAATCGGAGGATGGAATCAGGCCTTTTTTCTCCTGCGACATA
Organism: Hymenobacter swuensis DY53; assembly: GCF_000576555.1. Classification (NCBI taxonomy): domain Bacteria; kingdom Pseudomonadati; phylum Bacteroidota; class Cytophagia; order Cytophagales; family Hymenobacteraceae; genus Hymenobacter; species Hymenobacter swuensis. The sequence goes on along the minus strand of NZ_CP007145.1, from coordinate 558,915 downwards.
TCCACGCCCAGCTTCTCGCCCAGTCCGAACTGCATTACCTGCCGCCGCCACTCGGCCAAACCCAGGCGGGCATCCTCGAAGCGGTTGGTAGAGCGGCCGCGCATCACGGCAGCCCGCATTACCTGGTAGAAATACGGGTTGCAGCTGTTGCGGATGGCAATGCCCACGTCGCTGGGGTAGTCGTGGCGGTGGGTGCAGCGCACCAGCTTCCAGTTGCATGGAAAGCCGGTTTGCGGCGTCACCACACCCATTTGCAGTGCCACCAGTTCGTTTACCAGCTTAAAAGTGGAGCCGGGTGGGTAAGTTGCCATCAACGGACGGTTGAACAAAGGCCGCTCGGGATTATTGAGCAGCTCCATGTAGCGGTTGCCCATGCCCTTGCCCGAAAGGGTGGCCGGATCAAACATCGGGGCCGATACAAACACCAGGATTTCGCCGGTTTTGGGGTCAAGGGCCACCACCGAGCCGCGCTTACCGGCCATCAGCTTCTCGGTGTAGTCCTGCAGCTCCGAGTCGAGGCTCAGGTGCAGATCCTGGCCCGCCACCGACAGCGTATCAAACTCGCCGCCTCGGAAAGCGCCCTTCTCAATCCCGCGTACGTTCACCATGCGGTATTGCACCCCGCGGCGGCCCATCAGCTGGTCTTCGTAGTACGATTCCAGCCCCGTAATGCCTAGAAACTCCCCGGGCTGGTATTTGGCGTAGCGGGGCTTCTCCATGAAAGCCGGTGTGATGCTGCCCACGTAGCCCAGCGCGTGGGCCATGCTGTGCGTATTATACGACCGGGCCATGCGGGCTTTCACGCTAAAACCCGGAAAGTCGATAAGGTTATCCTGAATAGCGGCCAGCTCGGGCGTACTCAGGTTCTGGACCAGCGGCGAGGCCTTTACGCGACTGAAGGCCCTGGCCGCCTGCAGGCTGGCCCGAATTTCCTCAATGGGCAGCTGCAGCAGCTGGCAGAACCGGGCGGTATCCAACTGCTTCACTTCCCGGGGCGTCACCATCAGGTCATACACTGGGGTGTTCTGCACCAGAATCTGACCTTTCCGGTCGTAAATCAGGCCCCGGTAGGGCGTTTGGACAATGCGTTGGAGGGTGTTTCGGTCGGCCGCCAACTTGTAGCTGCCATCCAGCACCTGGATATAGAAGAGGCGTGCCGCAAACACCAGCGCGACGGCCAGGAAAATCGCCTGGACTACGTACTTGCGGCCTTCGAGGTATTGCAAAGCAGAAAAGTCTGAAAGGTAACGGGTTCCGAAGCAGTTTTCGGGACGACAAAGATACTCCAGCAGGCGGGGAAACGGTGAAAAAGAACGTCATTCCGAGCTTGCGAGGAATCTCGCAGGCTAACGTTGCAATGGCAACTGTTATTCCGACGAGAGGAGAAATTCACCACTGCAACGTCAGCACGCGAGATTCCTCGCAAGCTCGGAATGACCGTTCTTTTTCACCGCTTACCGGCTGCGGCGGCGTGTGGGGAAGAACACTAGCTGAATGATAAGTAGTGTGAGCCCCGTGTAGAGGGTGCTGATGAGGATTTTGGCCAGCGTCACCCCCGGCACCTGGAAAGAACCCAGTTCGAGCAGAAAAAATGCCGTGTGGTGAATAGCCGTCAGCATCGCCAGGTACACCACCATCCACTGCCAGCCCATCTGATGGATATTTACCGCATCCTGCGCGTCGTACCCGTCGCGGGGCGTGAGCAGGCGCAACACCCAGGGCCGCAGGTACATGAGCAGCACGGCGGCTCCGGCATGCACCCCGCCGGTATCAAAGAACAGGTCCATGGTAATGCCCGTCAGAAAGCCGATGAGCAACTGGACTACGATGGGCGTGGCAATGGGCAGAAACAGCAGAAACCCGAGGTAAATAAAGCACCAGCCCAGGTTAAACAACACGAAATCGGTGCCGCTGATGAGCAGTATGTAGAGGGCTATGTATACAACGCCCCGAATAGCCTGCCACAGAATTTCGAATATTCCGCCCCTCATGGTCGTTCGTCAGCTTCGGGTTTGATGCCGGCCCGGGCCTCCACCGTATCACGCTCCAGTTTGGGCCGGCTGGTTACTACGTACACATAGGTCAGGCGCGAAAAGTCCACCGCTACCCGCACCCGCACCGTCCAGAAGTTCTTATCCGGCTCCTTCACAAACGACTCAATGGTCCCAATGAGGACGCCCTCCGGGAATACAGCGTTGTAGCCGGAAGTCACCACCGTGTCGCCGCGCACCAGCTTATTCTGGCGGGGCACGTTGTCGAGCAGCACATGCGCCGGGTCATCACCCAGCCAGCGGACAGTGCCAATGGTGCCGTCGCGCTGAATTCGGGCCGAAATGGTGGACTTGGAGTGCAGCACCGAGGTAATGGTAGTGTAGTGCTCCGAGGTCACCTTCACCCGGCCCACTACTCCATCGGCCGACACCACGCCCATGCCCTGCTTCACGCCATCCACGGAACCCACGTTCAGGGTCAGGTAATTGTCCACGCGGCGCTGGGTGCTGCTCACCACGCGGGCCGGAATGAGCGGGTAGTCGGGGTCGTGGGCGGCCAGCTGGCGTAGGCCCAGCAGCAGCGAATCGGGCCGGCCCAGGAGGGCCAGGCGGGCCTGGGTGGTGCTGTCCTGGCTTACCGGCAACGAGTCGGCCACGCGGCCGCTCAGGTCAGGGCGGTAGAGTTGCTGGCGCAGCCGGGCGTTTTCCTGCATTAGGCTCTGGTTCACGTCCACCAACCGGAAATAGCCCTGAATCTGGGCCCGCCAGTCGAGTACCTGCCCCACGTAGGCGTTAGAGGAGTTAAAGAACGCCGCCCGCTGATACGTGCTGTTGCGCACCAACAGGTACAAGCTCAGCACCTCCAGCAACGCAAATACCAGGATTCCCCGGTAGCGAAACAGAAAGTTGAGCAGGTTATTCATCGAGGGGAGATGTGAGAACGTGAGAAGTGAGAAGTGAGACTTCGTTCAAACCACCAAAATTGGGGGCCAGAACAAACGTCTCACTTCTCACTTCTGCTTATCTCAATTCTAGGTCAGCAGCACGCTACGGAAGGCCTGGATATTTTTGATGGCGGCACCAGTACCGCGCACCACGGCGCGGAGCGGGTCCTCGGCAATGTGAATGGGCAGCTTGGTTTTGGCGGCCAGGCGTTTGTCAAGGCCACGCAGCAAAGCACCGCCGCCGGTTAGGTGAATACCGTTTTCGTAAATATCGGCTGACAGCTCGGGCGGCGAAATCTCCAGGGCCTTCAGTACGGCTTCCTCAATTTTGGCCACCGATTTATCGAGGGCAATGGCAATTTCAGAGGACGTTACCTTAATCACCTTCGGAATACCGGTCATCAGGTCGCGGCCGCGCACCTCAAAGTCGGGCGGGGTTACTTCCAGCTCGGTGAGGGCCGCGCCAACCTCAATCTTGATACGCTCAGCGCTCCGCTCGCCAATCAGCAGGTTGTGCTGGCGGCGCATGTAGTCGAGAATGTCCTGGTTGAACACGTCGCCGGCCGTCTTGATGCTCTGGTCGCAGACGATACCGGAAAGGGCAATTACCGCAATTTCGGTGGTGCCACCCCCGATGTCGATAATCATGGAGCCCACAGGCTGCTCCACGTCGATGCCGATGCCAATGGCAGCGGCCATCGGTTCCTGAATCATCCAGACTTCCTTGGCCCCAGCGTGCTCGGCGGAGTCCCGTACGGCGCGCTTTTCTACTTCGGTAATGCCCGAAGGAATGCAGATAACCATGCGGTGGGAGGGCTGAAACAGCCGATTTCGGGTGTCAATCATCTTGATCAACCCCTTAATCATCTCCTCCGCCGCGTGGAAGTCGGCAATAACGCCGTCTTTGAGGGGCCGGATGGTTTTGATGTTGTCGTGGGTCTTCTCGTGCATTTGCTGCGCCTGCCGACCCACGGCAATTACTTTATTAGTAGTGCGGTCTTTCGCAATGATACTCGGCTCATCCACCACGATTTTATCGTTGTGAATGATGAGTGTGTTGGCCGTGCCCAGGTCAATGGCAATGTCGCTGGTCAGAAAATTGAAGAAACCCATCGAGTAACGGCAAGTGAATGAGAACGGGCGGTTTGCGCCCGTCAAAAGTGGGGGCAAAAGTAAGCAAGTTTCAGCGAAGCCCGTTACCCTTGCTACTCAATATGAAGCAGCCGCGCGCCCGTTCTTTCCCGTTCCGGGAATCCCGGGGCGCGCCGGTGGCGTCCCCAACGCCCAAACCCCGAATTCATTGCCTTACCGATGGCCGCATCCGGTTGGCGGGCCTGAAAATTCTCCGGCTCCGACCCGCAAGCTCCGGCCGTTCCGCAAGGACGGCCGGAGCTTGCGGGTCGTTGTTTCGTCTGGTTCGCGGCAGGCGTAGGGCCCGCCCTAATGGCTGCCAGCCGCTGGACCAGACGGCTTTCCGCTTAGTGCTTGAAGTGCCGCACGCCGGTGAGCACCATAGCCATGCCCAGCTGGTTAGCGGCGGCAATGCTGTCCTGGTCCTTGATGGAGCCGCCGGGCTGCACCACGGCCCGAATGCCGGCCTGGCCCGCAATTTCCACGCAGTCGGGGAAGGGGAAGAAAGCATCGGAAGCCATAACGGCCCCGTTGAGGTCGAACCCGAAAGCATGGGCCTTCTCAATGGCCTGGCGCAGAGCGTCCACGCGGGAGGTCTGGCCCACGCCGGAAGCCAGCAGCTGCCCGGCCCGGGCCAGCACGATGGTGTTGCTCTTGGTGTGCTTGCAGATTTTGAGGGCGAATTCCAGGGCCGCCACTTCCTCGGCCGTCGGAGCCGACTCCGTTACGGTGCGGAACTCCTGAGCACCTTCCACCACCCGATCGAAATCCTGCTCAATTACGCCGTTGAGTAGGGTTTTGACCTGCTTGATAGGGAATTGCACAGGCTTCTGGCGCAGCAGAATGCGGTTTTTCTTGCCCTGCAGAATCGTCAGGGCTTCCTCATCAAAGGCAGGGGCAATCAGCACCTCGAAGAAGAGCTTGCTCAGTTCTTCGGCCGTGGCCATATCCACCGGCTTGTTCACGATTAGTACGCCGCCGAAGGCCGAAACTGGGTCGCAGCTGAGGGCGTTGAGGTAGGCCTGGCACAGCGAATCGGCCTGGGCTACGCCGCAGGCGTTAGTGTGCTTGAGGATGGCGCAAGCGGCGGGGCCGTCGGCGGCAAACTCCTGCATCAGCAGCACGGCGGCGTCCACATCTACCAGGTTGTTGTAGCTGAGCTGCTTACCGTGGAGCTGGTCGAACAGCGCGTTCAGGTCGCCGTAGAAGGTGCCGGCCTGGTGGGGGTTTTCGCCGTAGCGCAGGGCTGTAGCAGGCTTTTCGGAAAGCTTCAGGGTGGCGCTACTCAGGTCAGTGCCCTGCGCCATGTAGCGGAAGATCTGGGTGTCGTAGTGCGAGGTGGCCTCGAAGGCGGCGGCCGCGTAGTGGCGACGGTCCTCCAGGTCGGTGGCGCAGCCTTTGGTTTGCAGCAACTCGGTTACGGCCGCGTATTGGTCGCGGGAGCTGACCACCAGCACGTCGCGGAAGTTTTTGGCGGCGGCGCGTAGCAGGGAAATCCCGCCGATGTCAATCTTCTCGATGACGTCCGCTTCGGGCGCGCCCGAAGCCACGGTTTCCTCGAAGGGGTACAGGTCCACAATCACCAGATCAATGGGCGGAATCTGGTGCTGTTCGGCTTCCTGCAGGTCGCTGGCCTCGTGGCGGCGGTGCAGAATGCCGCCGAATACTTTCGGGTGCAGGGTTTTGACGCGCCCCCCGAACACGGCCGGGAAGCCTGTCAGCGTTTCGACGGCAGTTACAGGCGCGCTCTGTTCCTCAATGAATTGCTGGGTGCCGCCGGTGGAATAAATGGTTACGCCGTGCTGCTTCAGCAGCGCCACCAACGGCTCCAGACGGTCCTTATAATAGACGGAAACAAGCGCGGAACGAATGGGCTGCGACATGACAGGCGGGGTAAATAGTGAGTGTGAAATGCTGCGCGAAGGTAGGGCCACTAGCCCAAGCCGGTGTTACGGAATTATTAACAGCGCGGCTCTGTGTGGGCGAATAGGGAACATTCCGGGCTTTTGCCGCCGTGCCAGCCTGCTTTCTGACCCGAAACCGGCCGCCGCCGTATAGCCGTAGCCAGTTCGCTTTCCTACTTCCTATGCCCGAATCCATTGCTCTGATTACCCCTTCTGTTTCGGTGGCATCCGCCGAAGCCCTAGCCGCCGCGCTGGCCCCACGCCTGCTGGCCCAGGCCGCGCACTCTGATGTGGAGGGCGGTTTCCCAACCCGAGAGTTCGGCTGGCTGCGCGAGGCGGGACTTCTTGCCGCTCCTTTACCAGTGGCTTTAGGTGGTAGCGGCCTCGGCGAAACTGCTCACACGGCTGCCCTGTTAAGCACGTTGCGGCACATCGGGCGCGGCAACCTAGCCGTGGGCCGCGTGTACGAAGGCCATGTCAATGCCTTGCAGTTACTGCAACGGTTTGGGCAGCCGGCCCAGGTGGCACGCTGGGCGCAGGAGGCGGCCCAGGGACATCTGTTTGGGGTGTGGAATACTGAAGCGCACGATGGAGTGAAGCTGGAACCGTTGCCCGACGGCCGCTTCCGGTTGCACGGCAGCAAAACCTTCGGCTCCGGAGCCGGCCACGTTACCCGCCCGCTGCTTACGGCCGCTTTACCCGATGGTGGCTGGCAGATGCTGATTCTGCCCGCCGATGAGCAGGTACCACGCTATGCTTCCGAGTTCTGGCAACCGCTGGGCATGCGGGCGTCGGCCAGTTTCCGGATAGATTTTGCGGGGTTGGAAATTGGGACCGAGGACCTGCTTGGCCAGCCCGGCGACTACTACCGCCAACCCTGGTTCAGCGGTGGGGCCATTCGGTTTGCGGCCGTGCAGGCGGGCGGAGCCGAAGCCGTATTCGATGAAACCCGACGATTTTTGCAGCGGCTGGGCCGCACCAACGACCCCTACCAGCGGCAACGCCTCGGCGAAATGAGCCTGCTCATTGCCCAGGCCCAGCACTGGCTGCAGGCTGCCGCCGGGGTTGCCGCCCGCCCCGATGCCGCAACTGCCGCCGAGGCCACCGTGGCCCATGCCAACCTGATGCGTTCGGCCATCGAAGACATCTGCCTGCGCGTACTGCCGCTGGCCGAGCGGTGCGTGGGAGCCCGGGGCCTGTTGCGGCCCGAGCCCTTCGAACGCCTGCACCGCGACCTGACCCACTACTTGCGCCAGCCTGCCCCCGATGCCGCTTTGGCCGACGCCGGCCGCTATGCGCTGGAACAAACTTCTCCGGCCTACCAGCTCTGGCAACCGTAATACCGCTTTCTCTTCGCCCCTCCTCTACTACCACACCTATGCCTGCCTCCGATTTCTCTGCCTACCCTCTTATGCCGGCCGCTACCGCCGCCACGTTGGGCCCTACCGTAGTACTGGCCCCGCACCCCGATGACGAATCGTTGGGCTGCGGGGGGCTACTGGCGTTGCTGCGGCAGGCCGGGCAGCCCGTATGGTGCGTGCTGGTCAGCGACGGAACCATGTCGCACCCGAATTCCCGCAAGTATCCGGCCCCGGCTCGCCAGCAGCTGCGGGAACAGGAGTTGCGCGTGGCTCTTACGGAGTTGGGCGTACCGGCACAGGCATTGTTTCCGCTCAACCTGCCTGATGGCGCGGTACCCCTGCCCGAGGCACCAACCGGCACTGTGGCCGTGCAACAGCTAGTGGAGTTTCTGGGCCACACCCAACCGGCTACCGTGCTAGTGCCTTGGCGCCGCGACCCGCACCCCGACCACCGGGCCACGTACCAGCTGGCCCAGGCCGCTTTGGCACAGCTGACGCCCGCCCCGCGCCTGCTGGAATACGTGGTGTGGGCTTGGGAACGAGCCGCCCCCGCCGACCTCCCCCATCCTGGCGAAACCCAGGGCTGGCAGCTCGACATCGAACCAGTGCTAGCGCAGAAGCAGCGGGCTATTGCCGCCCACAAGTCGCAACTGGCCGGCTCCCCCATTGATGATGACCCCACGGGCTTTACGCTAGCCCCATCAATGCTGGCGCATTTCGCCCGGCCCGTGGAAGTATATCTGGAAAATGCACCTGCATAACATCTCCTGTCCCGTATGGAAGCCAACCCGAACCAGCCTCATACCTTACCGCCCTCCTACTTCGATGACGTATACCGCGCCAATGACGATCCGTGGAACTTCGAAACCAGCCCCTATGAACAGGCCAAGTACGCGGCTACACTGGCAGCCTTACCCAAAACCGAGTACGATACGGCATTTGAAATTGGCTGCTCGCTGGGAGTACTTACCGAACAACTGGCCCCACGTTGTGGCCACTTGCTGGCCGTTGATATAGCGGCAGCTCCCCTGGAGCGGGCCCGGCAACGGTGCGCTCATTTGCCGCAGGTTACATTTCAGCTTCTGCGCGTACCGGAGGAATTTCCGGAGGAAGAATTCAACTTGATTCTGGTTTCGGAAGTGGGCTATTATTGGAGTCCCGACGACCTGCGGCAGGCGTCTGAGCGCATTATTGAAGCCCTGCGCCCCGGTGGCCACCTGGTACTGGTCCACTGGACTCCACCCGTTCACGACTATCCACTTACCGGCGACGACGTGCATGAGTTCTTTCTCCGCCAGGCCGGTCCGGAGGGACCTTTGCAGCACATAAGCAGCCAGCGCCACGCGCAGTACCGGCTAGATGTACTAACTAGGCGCTAAGCAACCGGTTCAGAAGCCCGCAGCCCGATGTGGGTGCTACCGGCCGCAGCTGTATGCATGGCCAGTACCCGCCGCAACACTATCAGCGCTTGAGCAAGTGGGATGGGCACGTACTTACTTTCTTCCGCCGACCTGATTTTCGGGCCCGCCCACTGCCAGAAAGCCCCGAATGTCTGGTACTGCACCATACCGGCTACCCAGGGCTGTACAACAGAGTCCGGAGTTGCCAAAGCGTCCGGTTGGGCATGCCACGCCTTCCGCAATTGCCGACGTATCTGCAACTCACCGGCCAACGCGGCCGGATGCGGCACCAGCAGTTCTTGCCGGCCCAGGCTGGCCCACTCCCGCAGCTGCCACGACAGGCCCACCGCTACCCGCCCCTGCTGCCGCCCGGAGGTGAAGACGCGCACCGCCGGACTGTGGCGTACCCGCAAATCATGCTGTGTCAATAACTGGTAGAGCGCTTCGTCCTCCAGATGCGGCACTATGGGCAGCCCGCCTACTTGGCGGTAGGCGCTTACCGTCACCGCGAAACTGGCCCCAAAATGCTGGTGATGCCGGGGCCAGGGGTCATGCGCGGCTGGATCCAGTAGGTGTTCCAGCTGCGCCCGAAGCAGATGATAGGTAGCGTCTCGCAGCTGCCAGCGGCGTACCGGACAAGTCGGGTCGGCATCCGCCATCAGAATCCGCCCCCCAACCGCATCAGCTCCGGCGACCAGCGCGGCGCAGGTAGCAGCCAGCCAGTTGCTGGCCACCTGGGTATCCGCGTCGGTGCTGGCAATGAAGGCTTCGGGGTGGCCCACCAGTTCCAGACGACGGCAGGCCTCGTCCATGAGAAGGCGGCGGGCCCGACCAACGTGGGCTTCGGTAGCAGGCAGGGTAATTTCGGCTACATGCACCACCAACTCCGGGTGGCGGGCAGCAAAGTTACGGGCAACCTGGGCCGTGGCGTCCTGGCAATTATTGGCTAATATCAACACTTCAATACTACGGGGCGGCAACGGATGCCCCTGAGCATCAATCTGCGTGGCCAGGGCGTGCAAAGCAGCCGGCAACGTGTCGGCTTCGTCCTTGGCTGGAATAATAACGCTGGCCCGCAACTCCGGCGCGGGCAGTATGGGTACCGTAAGGCCCGGAGCATGAAGGGCCGTAGCGCCAGCAGAGGAAGTGGTATGAAAACGCAGAGGGGTGGCGTGGGACATAGTGGGCTTTCTACGCGGTATTGCGGCCGGGAGCTACCGAAAAAGTCTGAAAACCCTCTACTGTGGAGCTAAAAACGCAGAAAACCCCGAAACCGTAGCCTCAGGGTTTTCTGATAGTTTCAGGCAGTCATTCGTTAGAAAGCTTCGCCAACCGCGAAAATAATTCCGGAGTTGCCGCCCGAGCCTACACCATAATCAAGGCGAATGTTAAGCCGGTCGCGGCGGTTGAAGCGAAACCGGCCGCCCACGCCGCCGGCGAACTTCATGGCATCCAGCTTGTAGTCATCCAACGCGGGTGCTACCTGGCCCACGGCCCCGAATAGTACCCCATCAATGCGCCAGAACAGTTTCTGGCGGATTTCGGCCTGCGCTGTGGTGAACTGACGGTCACGGAAGCGGGCTTCATAGATGCCGCGCATCAGGTACGCGTTGTTGTAAAGCGAACCGCCCAAAGTAGCGCCCATGCCGCCCCACTCGCGGAACGGAACCGAGCCGGTGTGGTACTGCCCCAGAAACTGCAGCGCCAGAATGGTGTTGTTGGAGCCAAACAGGGGATTGAAGTGCCGGGCATCCACCATGTAGCGGGTGAAGTTATAATCGGAACCCAGGCCGCCGCCGTTGAACAAAACGTGTGCATCCACAAAGTTGCCCGTGTAAGTAGCCAGCACGTTGTCGCGGCCATCATAGAGCAAAGCCGGGCCCACGCCGGAAGTCACGTAGCCGGCCCGCTGCTCGGCCGGGATGGCGTAATACGGAGCCGTATTGCCTTCCTGGTCTTTCAACTCTACTTTACCCAGGTCGGTGTACCGGTAGCGCACCCCCACAAACAGGTTCGGCACTACTTTCACCAGGGCCTTCTCATCGAACACGATAAGCGGGTACTGAATGTGCGACTCCACATCCTTATCGGTTTCGTTGCCGCGGCCATAGTAGTTGAAGGCGAGGTCGTAGTAGCTGGCTTCACCCGAGAAGTAGAATTTCTCCTCCTTGGTAAAGATGGTGTGCGTAAGCTGGACGGTGGTCTGCTTTTCCTGCGAAATCCAAGCAATCAGACGAGCATTAGACTTGCGTACCGTGGTATCCTTGCCAAAACGCCACACCGGCAGAATAGCTGCTCCACCGGCCAGGCCGGTTTCCTGCTGATAAAACACGATGGGCACCGGGATAAAGCTGGGGTCGTCCGGGTCGTCGGGGGTGAGCTTGAGCTTGCTTGCGGTAGCAGGTGCTAAGGCCCGGTTCAGGCCTACGGGAGCTCCGGTGACAGGAGCTTCGGCCGGAGCCTGGGGAATGGCAGCAGCGGAGGCCAGCAAAACCGGCTCGGCAGGAGCAGTAGTAGCGGCAGGAACAGACTGCGCCCAGGCAGCCGGAGCAGCCAGCGCGCCTAGCGCCAGCAGCGGGTAGAGAAAGCGCATACGTAGATGGCTTGGGGACAGAAAAGGTGATGGGAATACAAAACAGCGCCGCCGGAGACTGGTTTCAGCACCTGCCAGCAGGGCTAAATGCGGCTTCTGTAGTGCTTCCTAACGCAACAGCCGGGGTCACGGTTGTCAGGGCACCGGCACTCTCGCATTTTCTCGGTCTAGCCAGCCATCCACAGCATCGACAGCACCCCTGCCAGCATCACCCATTTGCACCAGGAACTAAGACGCGCGAAGTGTTTCTTGCGGTCGGCCCGGCGCAGGTGGTAGGCTACCAGCAGTAACGGTACCAGCACCAGCAGCAGTAGCCACAGCCCCAGCTCCCACTGCCGGGTAAGCAGTGCCCGCGAGCACGCTCCCATTACCAATAGGGCCAGGCACAGCAGAAAAAAGCCAGCTATCCATTTCGTGCGCGGCACTCCCCACACAATAGGCAAAGTGCGGCAGTCGTGTTGGGCGTCACCGCGCATGTCCTCCACATCTTTCACAATTTCGCGTACCACCGTCAGCAGGAACGCCGCCAGCGCGTAGCTCCATACGGCCTCGTGGCCGGTGCGCAGCTGTAGCTCGGGCAGAAGCACCAGCGCGGCCGTGAGGGTGGCAATGCTTAGGTTGCCGACCAGGGCTACTCGTTTAAACCGCACCGAATACCCCCATAACAGCAGCGCCGACCCCAGATTCACTAGCCCCAGCCACGGCGACAACCACCCGCTCAGCCCAACGCCCAGCCCCGATAGTATCAGGTGCGCCAGCATAGCATGCCGACGGTTGACGGCTTTGCCCACTACCAGCCGCCCCGGCCGGTTGATAGCATCAATCTTCACATCATAATAATCATTGATGATGTAGCCGGCAGCTCCTACACTGAGAGCTGCCAGTACCAGCAGACCGAAACCGGGAGCCAGCACCTGCCGCCACGGGGAATTGGGCAGCAGCAGACACGCCCGCACCAACACCATGCACAGCCCCATAATCAGCAGATTGGGCAAGCGAACCAGCCGGGCCAGTTGCCGCCCACCGCTGGCTTCCGGCTGCGCGCCGCCAGGCCCCGGATCAGGGGACGGTGAACTGGCAGAAGCGCTGGGCAGAAGTGGCATGGCGAGGGGAAGAGCGAACAGCAGCACAAAGATGCACCCCTGTTTGGCAGGGTGCATGAAAAAGCCTCTCCCGTTCCTGGAAGAGGCTTTCCTACGTGATAAGAAGTGTGCGTAAACGTTGTTTACACTTTCTTCACATTCACCGCATTAACACCCTTACGGCCCTCCTGCGTATCGAATTCCACCCGGTCATTCTGTTGAATCTGGCCCCCGTTAAGGCCGGTGATGTGGACGAAGAAATCTTCCTTCGTGCCGTCTTCCGTAATGAAGCCGTAGCCCTTCGACTCATTATAGAATTTTACGGTTCCTGTTTTCATGAAAAAAAGAAAAGAAGTAGGTTAATGATACGGGTAAATATAGAGGGATTTTAGAAAAACGCAACCCCGGCTACACGGGGTGCAACCGGGGCTATCTGGCCCAAAGTCAGCTTCATCTACTCCGACCGGGCGTTCGGCTACCAGGTACCGTGAAGCTTCATAACGGTTTCAATCAGCTCCCGCACGGCCCCGTGCCCGCCGGGCAACGCAGCCGTGTAATTGCTAATGGCGCGTACGTCGGCGGCGGCATCGGCGGGGCAGGCAGCAACGGCGCAACGGCGCATCACCTCAATATCGGGCATGTCGTCGCCCATGTAGGCAATGCTGGTCGGCTCAAGGTGGTAGGTATTGAGGTAGCTGTTGAAGATTTTCATCTTGTCATCTACTCCCAGATAGATGTCGCGCACGTCCAGCGACTCCAGCCGCTTACGCACGCCCTCCTCCTCCCGGCCCGAAATGATGGCCACCCGGTACCCCTTGCGCAGGGCATGGCGCACGGCATACCCATCCCGAATATGGAAGGCGCGAGCCTGCTCACCGGAGTTGAACGCCAGCAGCGTACCATCGGTCAGCACGCCATCTACGTCGAAGATAAAAACCTTGATAACCGACAAATCGGCCGGAACCGGTGTTGCATCCATATGCTTCAAAAACGCCACTGAGTAACCCTGCCGCCTGTGTAGTCAGCCCGGTTACTCAGTGTTTTCACTACGAATTATTGATTATCGCGCCACTCGTACACCCACTTGGCCTGAATCTGCTCCAGGTGGCCTTCAGTGGACTGCTCGCGGGTACCTTCGAAGTTGGGCAGGCTCAATACCCATTCCAGCAGTTCGGTAAAGCGGATGCGGTAGATTTTGGCTTCGCTGAAGTCGTCACCGAACTTCTCGTACAGCGCCATGGCAATATCTTCATGGTCGCTCCACTTGATCGGGGGCTCGAAATGATTCATTCTGATTGAGTTATGAATGATGAATACTGAGTGATGAATTGAATCAGGAATCGGACAGCTGCCAATTCAACATTCATCCCTCAGCTCTTCGATTAGTGGCCGAGGAAGTTTTGGGGCGGAATGAGCACCACGATGTCGGCGTTGCCCTGCATAACGCACTGGCAGCCCAATCGGGAATTGATGCGCGGGTCCACGGCCCGGTCAATAAAGTCTTCCTCCTTGTCGGAAATTTCAGGCAGGTCGTTTTCGCCCTGTAGAATGTAGACGTGACAGGTGCTGCAGCCGCACACTCCGCCGCAGTTGTGCTGCAGCTGAATATCGTTGTTGAGGGCCACATCCAGCACCGATTCGCCTTCGGCGGCCACATGCGTTTGGTCGGGCTGGCCGTCCTGAAACTTGAAGGTGATATTTACGGCTTTCACGACGGAATGCTAGGTAGATCGGGGCAAAAATGCGGGTGCGAAGGTACGCACGCCTCCCCCCGAATCAAAGCTACTTGCCTGCCTCATTGTTTGCCCCGAACCCGGCAGCGGTACGCTGAATACTTGCCGTTAGCTCCTTGTAAAGCGTCTGCCAATCAGGATGCGCCGCCAGGGTCGCTTCGTGGCGGGCCAGCGTAGCAGCATCGTGGCGCACAGCAGGTCCGGTTTGGGCGGTAAAAGGAGGCAGAGCCAGGGCTTTATCGACGGTTTCGCGGATGAGCGGGTGCAGCAGTTCCCAGGGTTGCCCGGCCTGCGCCAGCAACGCGTGGCTGATGCCGAGCAGATGATTGGGGAAATTACAGGCCCACACGGCAGCCATGTGCAGCTGCAGCCGCTGCTCCGAGCTTAGCTCCCGCACCTCTTGGCTGAGCGAGGTGGCCAGTGTGCGCAATGCCGTCAGCCCGGCGGCATCCGCTGCTTCCAGGCACAGCGGTACGGCGGGCCACTGAATCTGGCGGCCGGGGCTGAACGTTTGGAGCGGGTAGAACACGCCACCCCGGATCCGGGGATACGCCGCGAAGACAGAGAGCGGCAACGCCCCGGCCGTGTGGGCAACCAACGCCCCCGCTGGAAACTGAGCCGCCGCCAGCACTTCCGGCACCACCGCATCGGGCAGGGCCAGCAGATACACGGCAGCCGCCGGCAGATGCTGTAGGCTACCCAGCACGGCCGCGCCGGGCACCGAAGCGGCCACCGACGCCGCCGATTCCGGCGTCCGGCTCCACACGCCCACTACCGTGTGCCCGGCAGCGGCCAAGGCCGGAGCCAAATGCTGAGCCACTCGCCCAGCCCCCAATAAAACGACACGCTGCGACAAACCTGGCATTGACATCTTCGCTATGAACAAGGGCAACTATTAGACAAAATTGTCTTTAAAGGGCTTTTTTATACAAAATCAATGAAGTATATGCTCGATATTTAACATCTTGTCTTCACCTTTACGGTGGCCCTACCAGAAGTTTGTTGGTGCGCTGAGCTTGTCATCTTCATTTCTTTCTTCACTTTCCTTCCTGTCACTTTCTATGACACAACTTTACAAAAAGGGTAGCACAACCACTCCCTGGCGCAAGCTAGCGGTGCTGGGCCTGCTAGGCTTGGCCTCAACGGCCGCTCACGCGCAACGCCACCAAGCGGTAGCCCTGCGGACTCAACCCCTTGAGTTAGCCTCTCCTACGGTTGCCAGTCGGATTACCGCTTTGCCCTACACCTCCGGGCGGGCCCAGAACGTGACCAGTACCTACGCTGACCTGGGCACGGCTGGCACGGCTATTACCACAGCCAACCTCGACGATGCAACTTCCGGTGCTCAGGACATCGGATTTTCGTTTTCGTACAACGGTACGGCTTTCACGCAGTTTACGCTCAACACCAACGGCTTCGTTAAGCTGGGGGCCACGGCGCCTACGGCCGCCAACGACGTAAATATTCTTATCAACAATACGGATCAGAATGTGCTGGCTCCTGCCTCTGGGGTTGACCTGGTAGCGGCGGCCAACCAAACGGCTTCGCCTACGGAGTTCCGGGTATCTACTACCGGCACGGCCGGCAGCCGCGTCTGCACAATTCAGTTCAAGAATCTGAGCGACAAGCCGACGGTTTCCGGTACTACAACCATTCCGTCACAGTTCAGCACCATGCAGTTTCAGATCAAACTGTATGAGGGCACCAACAACATTGAGTTCGTATACGGGGCCTGGACTAGCTCCGGCAACACGGCCACTGCCCAGGGCTTTCTGGTGGGCCTGAAGGGCAGTTCGGCCGATCCGGCCGATCTGAGCCTGACTTCCAAAGGTGGCACGGCCGCCTGGAGCGCCACTACTTTCCAGAATACGGTAGTACAGGGCGGCGTAACATATTATGTGGGCCACTTTGTGCAGAATAGCGTGTTGCCCGATGCCGGCCGCACCTACCGCTTCCGGACTGCTCCTGCCTCCGATGCTTCCGTAGCTACTATTCATACGCTAGGTAAGCTGGCCGTGCCCAACTCGTTGCCGCACGCCGTGGTAGCCGCTGTTACCAACTCCGGTACCAACCCACTTACCAACGTACCAGTAACCCTGACGGTGAGCGGTGCCAACACTTTTACCAGCACCAAAACCATTGCTACGCTGGCCGCAGGTGCTACGCAAGCCGTTACGTTTGACGCCTACCCCACTACGCTGGCCCAGGGAACCAACAACCTGACGGTAACCGTACCGGCCGACGATGACAACACCAATAACTCGCTGCCCTACACGCAACAGATTACCACTGACCAAGTAGCGTATGTAGATGCGGCCCAGGTGTTCTTCGGCTCGGTAGGGGTTTCCTCTACCACTGCTGGCGGTACGCTGGCAGTAAAATACAAAAACAGCCAGGCTGCCAGCCTCAGCCAGGTAAAAGCTACTTTCCTGGCCAGCGCCACTACTACCTCCACGTATCGGGTGGTAGTGCTGGATGCCAACGGAACGGGCGGCACCCCTGGTACTGTGCTGTATACCTCACCGGTACAGAGCCGCCCAGCAGCAGCCGGCACGGTTACTATTGCGGTACCAAACCCCGTGGTATCGGGTGATTTCTATGTTGGCGTGCTGGAAGTTTCGGGTAACGTAGGCATTGCCTATCAGCTGGAAGACCCACTGCGCACCGGCACCTTCTACTACCAGACGAGCGGCGGTGCCTGGACTCCTGTGAATAACACGACGCTCCGCACCCGCCTTGCCCTTGATGCTACCTTGGCCCCGGTTCCTACCTGCGCTACGCCTACGGCCGTTGCGGTTAGCAACATCACCGTTAACAGTGCTTCGGTAACCTTCACCGCGCCCAGCAACGGCACTGCCTACACCGTTATTTACGGTCCCCGTGGCTTCAACCCCGCTACTGCCGGTACCAGCGTACCCGGTACTGCCTCCCCTATTACCCTCACGGGCCTGACTTCGGGTACCCAGTACGATGTGTACGTACGGGCTAATTGCGGTGCTACCGACCAGAGCAACCTGAGCCCGGTGGCCCAGTTTACTACTGTTTGCCAGGCGCCTATTATCACGGCATTCCCTTACGGCGAGAACTTTGACGGTGTAGCAGCCGGCACGCTGCCCTGCGGTATCACGGTAGCCAACGAAAACAACGACAACCGTACATGGGCAGTTATCGGCACCGATACGCCCGGTGGTGCCCCAGCTTCGGCTCCGAACCAACTGCGCTATGTATACAGCGCCACGGCTGCTGCCGATGACTGGTTCTTCACCCCGGCACTGTTCCTGCGAGCCGGCTCTACGTATCAGGTATCGTTCAAATACAAAGCCGCTGTGCTGGGTACTTCCGAGAAGCTGGAAGTGAAGTACGGAAACGCTGCCACCGCTGCCGGCCAGACCAACCTGCTTTGGAAGAATGAGGCCATTGCCAACGCTACGTACACCACCACGGTAGGTGGCACCGCCACGGGCCAGGTAGTACCCATTACGCCTGCCACCACCGGCAACTACTACGTAGGCTTCCACGTGTACAGCGCCGCCGACCAGTACAACCTGTACATCGATGACATTGCCATATCCACTATAACGGCTTCTTCTCCGGCCCTGATGCGCGCTATCAGCCTGTATCCGAACCCCTCAGAGGGCAGCCTGACGGTGGAAGTAAGCGGTGCCAATGCCAAAGGTGGCCTGCAAGTAGAGGTAATCAACCTGCTGGGTCAGCGGGTACACACCGCCACGGTGCGCGACAACATGACCAACCAGGTTGATCTGTCGAAGCTATCCAGCGGCATGTACATCGTGAAAGTGAAAAACGGCAACGAGTACATGATGCGTAACATCACCATCCAGAAGTAAATATTGCTTCTAATCAAATCAAAAAGGACAGCCGAATGGCTGTCCTTTTTTTGTACCCAAAAATGGCAGCTGCTTGCAGTAGCGCGGTGTCGGGAACGGTACACTAGCCTGATGGCTGCAAGCTGTCGGACCGCAAGAACCACTTCACTATTTACCTGCCTGCAGGCTTTATATGTTACATGGCCCGCGCAATACCCTGCACTTAGCGCAGCTTCAATCCTGTCAGTTGATGATACAGAAACCAGTCCTTAAGCACCAAAAAAAGGCCCCGGCAGCGAAGTCGGGGCCTTTTTCATTACTGAGAGCATACTTTAGGCTACCTGACGGGACTGTTGCACCGGCCTAGCCGTAGTGCCGGCAGCTGGAGTAGTTTCCACAGCAGCGTCGGTTTCGCGGCGGCGCTTGTAGATGGCCATGCCGAAGCCGACAGCCATCAGCAGGGTACCGCTCCAAAGCAGGTTGATGAACGGCTTCTCCACGGCTTTCAGGATGATGTAATCCTTCTGGGTGGTGCTCACGCCGAAGGTGAACTTGCCTTTCTGGGTATCTACGTTCAGGAAGCTCAGGCGCAGGCCCAGGTCCTCAATTTCATCGGGCACGCGGCCGATGAGACGGTTGCGTACCACGAACATCGGGTGGATATGGTACTGCTTCTTCTCGCCGTATACCAAGAAGTCACCCTGAATAGCTAGGTCACCTTTCTGCAGGCCCAGGCCGGCGGTCTGGTGGGCGGGCTCCACGGCCCGGAACACGGCAAAGTAGTCGTTGAGGAAAATGGTGTCGCCCACACTCAGGACGTGCTCCTTCACCTCGCTCCAGTCCTTCTCCTTATCCACCGGCGGCACCGCGCTGATGTGGGAGTAGATGTCGTGGTCGGCAAATTTCTGGATATCGGGTGAGGCCAGCAGGCCGCCCATTTCCTCGTTTACCTGCGCCCGAGGATAGAGCGTGAAGGCCTCGCCGGTTTTGCGGTCCTTGTACTCTACGCGGTAGAAGGTGTTTTCAGGGCTGATTTCAACGGTGTCACCGGCTTTGTAGTATACCTTATCGCCGCGCTTAATATCAGCGCGGGCCAGGGTTTTGTACTCGTCGGCAGTACGGTAGAGCAGCTGTTTATCCACGTAGCCGGGCACGCCGGGCACGTCCCAGAACTGGCCGGTGTAGCGCACATCGTACTTACCCATCGGGGCGGGGTCGTTACGCCACAGCAGCACGTTATCCTGATTAGTGGTCTGGTCGAATTCGCGCGAGTAAAGCAAGCCCGATACGTTCTGACTGATGATATTGGAGTAGCCCGCCGACGCCAGCACGCCCAGCAGCATCAGGGCAATACCTATGTGGGCAATGCCACCGCCCGACAAGCTCACTTTGCGTTTCATCAGCGTAAACACCATGCTCACGTTGGCCAGCACCCCAAACAGCGCCGTGGTCAGCAGCACGATGTACACAATGTCCATCTTATGGCCGTAGTACTGCACCAGCAGAATCACGAGGGCCGCGCCCAGCAACGACAGAATAGCGGGCACCGTGAGCGTGTTAGTCAGGCTTGACTTATCGTTTTTCTGCCACCACATCACCTGGGCCAGGCCCGAGAAGAAGGCCACGCCCACACCCATCCAGAGCTGAAACTTGGTGTAGTGGGCAATCTGGTCGGCGGGCAGAGCCAGGTTTGATTTGATACCGATAAAGCCCAGGAAGGCATTATAGACCGGAATACTGGTGGTGAACAGTACCTGGAACGCGCCCAGACATAGCACTGTCGCGCCCACGAACACCCACAGCTCGGGGTTATAAGTAGTCAGTTCTTTCTCCGATACCGGAATGTGTTTCCAGCGCCACACCAGCAGCCCGATACTCAATACCACGAAAGCCGCCAGGTAGATAATCAGCTGACCCGACAGACCGAGGTCGGTGAAGGAGTGGACGGAGGCGTTACCCAGCACGCCCGAACGGGTGAGGAACGTAGCGTAGAGAATCAGCAGGAAGGTGGCAATGACCAGCACGAAAGACGTGCGCAGAGCCGTGCGGCTACGCTGCCACAGCACCAGCCCGTGCAACGAAGCCACCAGCACCAGCCACGGAATGTACACGGCGTTTTCCACCGGGTCCCAGTTCCAGTAGCCCCCGAAGTTGAGGGTTTCGTAGGCCCAGTAAGCGCCCATCACGATGCCCACGCCCAGCACCATGCCACCCCAGAGCGTCCAGCGCATGGCTGGGCGCACCCACTTGGTGTACTCGCCCTTCCAGAGACCGGCTACGGCGTAGGCGAAAGGCGCCAGCGTGAGGGCAAATCCCAGGAACAGCGTAGGCGGGTGAATCACCATCCAGTAGTTCTGGAGCAGCGCGTTCAGGCCGGTACCATCCTTGGGCACGAAGTTGGGGTTGGTTTTCCAGACCGGCAGGTCGGGCATGAAGTCGCGCAGCAGAATGAAAGGCGAGGAGCCGATTTTCAGGTCGCCCAGCACCACGCCCAGAATCATGGACGTGAGGAACAGCTGGACGCCGGCAAAAATGGCCATCACCGGAGCTTCCCAGCGGCGGGCGTAGCGCATCAGAATCAGGCCAATGCAGACGTGCCAGAAAATCCAGAGCAGAAAGCTGCCCTCCTGCCCTTCCCAGAAGCAGGAAATCATGTAGTACACCGGCAGGTGGTTGCTGCTGTGGCTCCAGGCGTAGTAGTACTCGTAACGGTGGCCGTGAATGATGGCAAACAGGCACACAATCACCGAAACCACGGATAGGCTATGCACCAAGAAAGCGCCCCGCCCCAGCCGCAACCAGCCGGCGTCGGTGATGCCGAGGGCGCGGCCCTGCCCGGCCTTAAAGTAGGCGTACGCCGCCACCGTGGCTGCCACGAAGGCCACTATGACACTCAAGTGCCCGGCGTCGCCGATAAGGGTGTTAAGCATAGGTTACTGCGTTGAGAAAGAAAAAATCAGCCCGTCAGAATATCTACCAAGCTGACCACAAGTTGTTTTTAGGATTATCTGACGGGATGCTGCCGCCGCATCTGGCGGGCCTGCCGTTCCCAGGTTTGTTGCTGCTGCAACGCCTGCTGGCGCGCGTCAGGAGTTGCATCGGTGCGTTGCCGCAACCTGCTGTAAGCGTACCACTGCTGCTGCACCAGAATCGGCGTACTACCATTCGGCTGTTCGGCTACCACTTGGTAAAGGTAACGCCCAGCAGCCGAGAGTGTGTCGGTCCAGGTGTAGTTGGTAGCTGGCGCGCCGTAGGTACTGCGCCGTACTGCCACCACGGCCCGGCCATCGGCCCGGAAAGCCCCGGCTTCCCGGCGCACTACCCGAAACTGCGTAGCCGAAGCCAGCGAATCGGGCAATTGCCAGCGCAGAGTTACCACCGGGTTGGCAACAGGGCCGTTAGCCAGCGGCAATGGGGCAAGTGGCATTCCGTGGGCCTGGGTACTGACGGTGAGCGTAAACTGGCAGTTGTCGTGCAGGTAGCCATCCACATTCAACAAGTATGGCTGGCCAGCCCGTAGCGAATCCAACGTCACGAATACGTCGTCCTGGCTGCCAAGCGAAGCACAGGACAGCACCCGGTATGTGGCCGGTTGGCAGGGCGTACCCGTCAGCACAACCAACTGCACCCCACGGACGTCCCGGCACTGCTGGCCAGCAATATTCACGTAGTAACGGCCAGATGCCGCGGGCGTGAACTCAAACCACTGGTCGTTATTATACTCAATGCACTTACCGGTCAGTCGCTCATCCACGCAACTCCACTGCACGGTGCAACCGGTGGTAGAAGATGTCACTGACGCTTCCGGCTGGAGTTGCCGACGACGCGAAATGTCATCGTTAGGCACCTGTGCGGCAGCTTGCTCCGGCAAAAACAGCGCAGCAAAAAGCGAGGTAGTTACCAGCAAGCGGCACAGTCGTGTATTACTCCCGTTCTCACATTGCTTCTTTACCACGCTTTTACTCTTTACCTGATTAGTTCACGCTGGCCGTAGCGCCTTCAATATCCTTCTCCACATACTTGGAAGGACATTTGAGCAGGATTTTGTCGGCCACGAAGGTATTGTTGCGCATGGCCCCGGTAATCACCACTTGCTCCGATTTGTCGAAGTCCTGGGGCTTGGGGTTGAAGTACACCACGCGTTGGGCAATGCGGTTGGTATCCACCAGCGTGAAGGCGAAATAGTTGGGGTCGACGGTGGGGTTGTATTCCAGCCCCATGATGTTCTTGGCCCCGTCACGCGGCAGTCGGCCTACTACGTGCACTTTGGTCAGGTTGCCCTCCGAAGCCCGTTCGCGCGCTTCCTTGAAGGAAACGTACACGCTGGCATCACCGGCCGTACTCGTGATAATACCAATGGCCACGGCAATTATGGCCATAATGAAGATGTGTGTCTTTTTCATTTCGGTGCTACAACAGGCGGCCCCAACCAGGGCCAAAGGTCACTCAGAACAACAACAACTAATAGAAAAGGTCCGCAGGTAGATAAGCTGGTGAACTACTTAGTTTACCACTTTACTCTTTCACCTACTCCCGAACTTCCTTCTCCAGCCGGCTGAGCTTGCGGTCTAGGGAAATCAGGAAGAACAGCAGCCCCGCCAGCACCACCGCAATGACGGCTACTACCACGTAAATTTTACCGCTCTGGCGCAGAGCATCAGCCATTTCGGGCTGTTCGGCGGGTACCGTGGCCTGGGCGGCTACACGTAGCACGGGCAGCAGCAGGGCCAATAGCAGCAGCAGCGCCGGGCGCAGTTTAGGCAAGCTGTTTTTCATATACTTTCAGTTTGAGCAGAGAAACACGGCTGGCTAGCTGGGCCAGCCAGAAGGCCAGTAAGGTCCAGCCAATAACGGCCGGGTAGAATACCAGCCGCATATTGCTGTCGAGGTCGTATTTGGCGAAGGCCGGATTACCGCCCGCGCCGGGGTGCAGCGAGTCGGTGAGGCGCGGCAGGATATAGAACAGCGGCATGGCCGTGGCAAAGGCGAAGATGTTGTAGATGGCGGACACCCGGGCCCGCTGCTGCTCGTCGGTGAAGGAGGAGCGCAGCACCAGATACGCCCCGTAAATGAGCATAGCAATGGCCGCGCCATTCAGCTTGGGGTCGTTGGTCCACCACTCCCCCCAGGTATACTTGGCCCAGATGCTACCCGTAGCCAGACCCACAAATCCCATTAGAATACCCGTACGGGCCGCTTCGTGGGCCCGGATATCCAGCTCCGGCGTGGGCGTGCGCAGGTAGCGCACTGAATAGTACACCGAGGCAACCAGGATAAAGGTCATCCCAAACCACATGGGCACATGGAAGTACAGGTTGCGGATGGTTTCGTTGAGAATAGCCAAGCGCGGCACCGGCAGCAGCAGGCCCGCCACTGCCACGTACAGCAGCAGCACCACACTCAGAGCTTTCCACCAGTTTTGTTTCATGCAGGGTTGTTAGCTGTTAACTGTCAGCTTTTTGAAGTGAGAAAGCAAATACACCGGAGCAAAGCCTGAACGGCCATCAGCTAACAGCTAAAAGCCAATAGCTTCTCTCAGGACCGCCATAAAAAAGGAAACAGTAGGTACGACACGGCCCCGACAATCATATTCAGGGCTACCAGAGTCAGCAGGGAACTGCGGCTGGCTTCGAATTCCAGACCATCCAGCGCGTTTTTCGATACTTTAATGAGCAGCAACAGCATGGGCACCATTAGCGGGAAGCCCAGCACCGCCATGAGGGTGCTGCTGTTGGTGGCCTTGGCCGCAATGCCCGAAACCAGCGTGAGCGTGCTGGCAAACCCCACCGCGCCCAAAGCCACGTTGCCTACAAACAGCCCCACGTTCTGCACCGGGTTGCCCAGCACTACCGCGTACAGTCCAAAAGCCACCAGAGCCAGCCCCAGCAGCAGCAGCGCGTTGTAGAGAATCTTGGCCAGAATCACGGCCTGAGGGCGCACTACAGTGTAGTAGTAGAGCATCCGGCCCCGGCTTTCCTGCAGAAACCCCTTGGCCACGGCATTCACGGCCGAGAACAGCAGTACAATCCAGAACAGGGCATTCCAGGCCGGAGCGGGCAGTTGCCCCCCCCGCGAGGAGAAGCTGAGGTAACACACGAATACCGTGCTGCTCACGTACAGCAGCATCCCGTTCAGGGCCGCACGCTGCCGCCATTCCAGACGGAAGTCCTTCTGCATCAGTACCCAAATTTCGCTCAGAAGCGTCACGGCAACACGGCTGGTAAACAGGACCGCAAAGATACAACCCAACTCCCGGATTAGCCGCCCCCCGCTCGGGAATACTCCTACCAGCCGCTACAAAAGCCAACCGGCCGACTCTTTCCTGAGAAAAAGGCGGCCGGCAGTGTAGTTAACGGAAGTGTATTCTAAAAATCGTAGCCCAGCGTCACATACAGCTTGGGGCCTTTGTTATTGTATTGTTCGCGGCCCCAGGCCACGTCACCCTTCACGTAGAAGCCCAGCATAGTAGTGCGCATACCGGCCCCGTAGCCGTACAGCATGGGGTTGGTGAAGTTCACGACGGAAGCTTTGAAGGCTCCTTCCTCCACCGTTTGCGTGTTGTTGGAGTTGTTCACGCTGAATGGGTTGGCACCTGAGTACGTGGTGCCCATGTCGCCGAAAGCGGTGAGCTGCAGATTACGGAAGAAGCCCGATTCAATCGGCCGATGCGAGAAATACTGGATGATGGGCAGCCGTAGCTCGGAGTTGAACAGGACGTATTTCTGACCTACCCGCTTGCTGTAGTCGAAGCCCCGCAGGTTCGTCACGAACTGCTGATAGAACATCTGGGTGGGGTCCAGGCGCGTGGGGTCCGTCACCGATGCCTGGTCGGCGGTGATGAACTGACTGTCGTTGTAGTCGTAGTTCAGCCAGTTATCCATACCGCCCAGCCGGAAGAAAGGCTGCGCCGTTCCGCCTCCTATGTACTGGCCAAAGCTGGCCCGGTTGGCCCAGATCAACTGCCGGTGAATTTTCTGGTAGTGGCGCAGGTCCACAAAAATCTTGGTGAAGTCGGTGCCGTGACCGTCCAAATCCCGCAGGCGCGTTATACCAGCCTTCATGCGGGTGCCTTGCAGCATATTCACGCCGGTGGCAATGGAGTTATCAAACACCAGTTCGCCCTCTCCTCCCAGATAGTTGGTACTGCGGTCAGTAGAGTTGCTGAGGTCAGCAAAAATTTTGCGGCTTACGCTCACAAAACGCGGCCCCAGGCGTACGCTCAGGTTGTGCGTGAGCGGGTAAGCCAGCGTGGGCGCAATTTCATGCCGACCATAGCGCACTCGCCCAAAGCTCTCCAGGCTCACGAAATAAGCTTGCTTCTGGTACCGGACGCTCCAGTCGTAGCGGTGTTTGAGGTTGGTGTACTCGGCGAAGATGTTGCTGGTGCGCAGGTCAGTGAGGGCAAAAATGCCCGCCTGGATGCGGTGGTCTTCCATCAGGTCAGACATGTTTACCTGCCCTCTCAGCCCCAGTCCCAGCAACGGATCAGAATACAGCGTGGATACCACGTTGTCGATGCTGAAGCGGGTATCGTAGCGGAAGGGGCCGGCCGGGGCCGATGTTTCGGCGGGAGCCGCTTTGGGCAGTGCCACTACCGTGGCAGGCCGGCGCCTGGCTACCGTGGGCGAAGCCCGGGAAGCCGGAATATCCTCATCGAACTCATACGCATTGGTATTGACGCGGTTATCGGCCGGTTTGGCCGGAGCGGTTTCCGGAGCAGCCTCCGGCGCGGCGGCCGGGGCAGTGGTTTGCTGCGTAGCGTTGGCCACGGTTGGGCCGGGCCGGTTGGCTGCCGGAACCGCTGTCTTGGCCGGCTTCGAGCGGTCCTCCAGGGTTTCCTGCCGGGCTGTTTTGTACAGGACCAGATCCGTTGGCAGCGTGTAGCCGGGGTACAAATACACATTGTCGTGCCCGTCTTCAGCAGCCACCAGACCCAGCGTGTTGCTGGTGCTGTTGTAATCGTAGTCCTTGATGCTGGCCAGGAAGCTGGTCACCGGTTGGTACTGCCGGGTAGTCAACGTCAGGCGGTAGAGGCTGCGAATTCCGCTTTCCTCGCCCACGAACAGTATTTCTGCATCAGAAATGGCGCGGGGCCGGCCTTCGTTGGAAATGGTGTTTACCAGAACTTCCACCGGCTGCGGGCGGCCATCGAGGTGGTACAGGTACAGGTCGTAGTTATTCACCACGGCCCCGAAGCTTCCCTTCGCCGTACCGGCCGAATCGAGCCAACGGTTCGAGCTGAACAGAATGCCGCTACCCCCGGGCAGAAAGGCCGGCTCTACGTCATCAAATACGTCATTCGTCAGCTTCTCGGGAATACGACTCCCGGCCCGCAGCAGGTACAAATCGTTCTGCCCGTTCCGGACTCCGCTAAATACCAATGATTTGCCATCAGGTGAGTAGTTCAGGTCGGTCACCTGCGAGAACTGGGCAAACAACGAGGTACTGCGGCCAAAGCTGGGCAGCAAGCTTTTCAGCCGGGCCAGCATATTGCTCACGCCACCGCTGGCTTCCCGCAACTGCAGGGTTTGCTGGCCTTTGTCTTCTTCGGCCACTGCAATCTGTCCGTTGCCGCGCCAGGCCAGTACGGGCAGGCGGGTTTCTACCTGCTGATCAGGCGTCTTGTAGCCGCCCCGATGGATCATATTACGGCCTGAGCCGTCTTTATTCACCACCTGCACCCGGTAGCGGCCCTGGTCGTTCTGCACGTACGCCATGCGCTGCCCGTTGGGGCTTATTACCGGCTGGCTGTAGATGGTTCCCTTGCGGTTGCGACCCACAATGCGGTTTTTCTCATTCGCCTCCTGGTATGGCGTGCGAGGCTGCGAATTAAGCTGACGATAATAGCCCAGCCAGTCTTTCAGGAAGACTTTATACGGCACATTCAGCGAGGAGCTGATACCCACTTCCACGTCGCGGGTAATGCGGGTAAGGTTCAGAATATTCTGGATGCTGGTGTAGCCGTAGCGCTCCGCAATGTAATTCCACAGGCTCTGGCCGGCCAGCTCGGGGTTGCGCACAAAGAACGGAGCCGTCCGGGTGCCCTCGTGCTCTTTGGTCATGGTACGCATGTAGTCGTCCATTTCCACGCTCCAGCCCTGCGCCGCGTAAGCCGAGGCTCCACTGATAAACCAGTCGGGCAGCTGCAACAGGTAGCTGCTCTGAATAACTTCCTTCAGCGAGCCCCCATACATCATATCATTGAGCAGCACCTGGGTGATACGGTTGCTCAAGTCCTGTTTAAACCGGGTTTGCTGACCCTCAAAGGCAATCTGCACCTTGGTCATGCGCAGCAGAGAGGTTTCGCCACCGGTCTGGTATTTGTCGCTGCTCAAGCCCACATTGCTCTGCCGCAGGTCGCCCACGGAGTTAAAGAGCATAATGGTGGTTTTGGAGTAGGGATAGTACCCTATCAGGCCGGTGATGCGCTGCAATTCCTTTTCCGCATACTCGGCAGCGTGCCGGGCATTGGCCTCGCCCCCAGCGTAGTAATAGATGTTAAAGTTTTGGGTGTTGAGCTGCTGCCAGTTGAAGTCCTTGTACTGAATGCGCACGCGCCCGAACGGCTCCTGAGCGGTTTGGGCGTGGGCAGCAGTTGAACCGGAAAGCAGCAA
Source organism: Hymenobacter swuensis DY53 (assembly GCF_000576555.1). Classification (NCBI taxonomy): domain Bacteria; kingdom Pseudomonadati; phylum Bacteroidota; class Cytophagia; order Cytophagales; family Hymenobacteraceae; genus Hymenobacter; species Hymenobacter swuensis. Next base: position 531,335 of record NZ_CP007145.1, on the reverse strand, counting down.
GCCCAGCAGCAAAGCCGCCAGGCCAGCCGGCCCACCCACGCGGGACCGGAAAAGGAAGGAAACGTGCTTCATATAGGAAAGACTAGGAGCGAGACGCGGAAGAAGCCGGGCCGGCCGCAGCCGGTAGGGAAGAATACAACGTAAAATACCGCCGGATATTGACTTCGGGCCAGAGCTCTACGTCATTTTCCAGCCAGTCGGCCATTACTTGGGCTAGGCGCGGGGCCATCATCACCCCTTTCGAGCCAAACCCGTTGAAAATGTGCACACCCGGCGTTTCCGGGTGAGTGCCCAGCAGCGGCTTCCGGTCACGCACGGCGGGCCGTACCCCGGCCCGTTGCCCTGTTACCCGGAAGGGCAAGCTGATCATGGCCTGCAGGCGCTGGCTGAGTTCCTCACGGGCTTCGGGCGTAATGCCTTCCGCAAAGGGCGGCCAGCGGTAGGTGGCTCCTACGCGCAGCCGGCCGTTGCCGAGCGGCACCACGTAGGCCCCCTTGTTCAGCACCACCTCTGCAGGCAGCCCCGCGCATTCCACTTCCAGCACCTCTCCCTGGTTGGGAGTCAACGGCAACCAGCGGAAATACGGGTTATGCACAGCGGCGGCACCTTCGCAGCTAACCACGTGCCGGGCGTGCACTTGATCGGCGTAGATGAAGCCTTCTGCCGGATCGGCAACAAGCCGGCCCCAATCAAAAGTTTCGTGCCGCAGCCAACCTTCCCGCAGGCCTTCCGCCGTGAGAGCAGTAAGCAGCTCCTCAACCAGCACGTAGCCGCCCCGCTGAATGCACAAACCACCCATTTCCTGCTGCACTCCCGCTATTTCGGGCAGCTCGCCGGTGGGGTCCGGCACAAAATCCTGCCAGGGCTGGTCGGCACTACGGGCTAGCATGGTATTCTGCTCCTGAATAGAGGAGAACAGCTTTATAATGGGCAATTCCCGTAGGAAAGGCTGCTTTAGGTGTTCTTCCTGCGCCCGGTAAAAGGCGGTGGCAGCCGTCAACAGCTCATCGGCGCGCCAAGCCAGGGCAAACCGCTTGCCGGCCACCGGATTCATGAGGCCGGCTGCCACCCGGGAAGCCGAATCGGGCTGCAGGGTATCCAGCACCAGCACCTGGTGCCCCCGGTGGCGCAACTCGGCCGCCAACGTAGCCCCAGCAATGCCGTAGCCTACCAATAAATACTCAACGCGCGTCATTGGGAGCAAGGTAACAGGGAATAGGGAAAGTTCGCGTCCGGCGTTACTCCACCCGACAAGTTGTAACTTACCCTCCCAAATGCGCCCGGACTCCACTCCGGTTTTCCTTTCTTTTCCATGACTGTTTCGGGATTTACTTTCAACGCTTTTTCCGAGAATACCTACCTGCTGCACGATACCACCGGCCACTGCGTGGTAGTTGACCCCGGCTGCTACGAGCCGGCCGAGCAGGAAGCTCTCCAACAATTCATTGCTGCCCAGGGCCTGCAGGTGGTGTTACTGGTGAACACGCATTGCCACATCGACCACGTCTTCGGCAATCAATTCATTCTCGATACCTATAAGGTACCCTTCCTAATTCACGAGGCTGACCTGGCTACGCTCCGGGCAGTACCGACGTATGCGCCTAGCTACGGCTTCCCGAAGTATAACCCGGCCGAGCCCACCGGTTTTCTGACGCCCGGTGAGCCAGTCCGCTTTGGGGAAACGGAGCTGGAAGTTCGGTTTGCGCCCGGCCACGCACCCGGCCACGTGGTGTTCTACCACGCTCCTACCAGCACCGTAATTGGGGGCGACGTGCTGTTTCAGGGCAGCATCGGCCGCACCGATTTGCCCGGCGGCGACTATGCCACGCTCATTACCAGCATCAAAACCCAGCTCCTGACGCTCCCCGACGAGACGGTAGTGTACTCCGGCCACGGCCCGGTTACCACTATAGGACAGGAACGTCGCAGTAACCCTTTCCTGAAATAAGGCCGCCGGCTACCTGCCATTGCTTTGTAGCTGACCTGGTGCCCCGGGCCGCTGCCTTTCTGTAGCTTTTCTAATCAGCCGCTTCTACTTGAAAAAGCATCTTCCCAACGCCGTTACCTGCCTGAACCTCTTTTCGGGCTGCCTGGCCATCTGCCAAATTTTTGCTGGCAACCTGGAAACAGCCGCCTATTTCGTTGGGCTTTCGGCTTTGTTCGATTTCTTCGACGGCTTACTGGCGCGGGCACTCCACGTCTCCTCCCCCATCGGCAAAGACCTGGATTCCTTGGCCGATGTCGTGTCGTTTGGGGTAGTACCGGGAGCCTTCCTCTTTGATCTGCTGCGGCAAAGTGGGGCCGGAATGCCCAACTGGTTGCCCTACGCCGGCTTTATCGTGACGGTGTTTTCGGCACTGCGGCTGGCCAAATTCAATAATGATACCCGCCAGTCCGATTCCTTTATTGGCCTGCCCACGCCAGCCTGCACCCTGGTGGTCACCTCGCTGCCCCTGATTCTGGCCAACGACCGGTTTGCCCTCAGCCCCTACGTGCTGAATCCGTGGGTGCTGCTGGGGCTCACGCTGGTACTTTCCGGGCTGCTGGTAGCCGAGTTGCCGCTCTTTGCCTTGAAGTTTAAGTCCTTTCGCTGGCAGGACAACCAAGTGCGGTTTGTGTTCCTGCTGCTGAGCGTTGGGCTGCTTTTGTGGCTATGGGCCGCCGCCATTCCGCTGATTATTTTGTTGTACGTGCTGCTCTCGGTGCTGAGCCCCGCAAAGCCCAAAATCGAAGCCGCGTAACCACCCCGGCAATCCATAGTCGGAACGGAATACGTTTACCTGATTGAACGTTTTTTCTCTTGGCAGACTGCAATAATTACTCACGTAAGTAGTTAAATAGCCACTGCTGAACTGTGTTGCCCGCCCACCTGTTGCCCCTCGAAAGCATCTTTTTCCTTTTCGCTGATTCTTGAGCTTTGCGTATGCGGTATTCTACGGTCTGGTGGCTGGTTGTCCTGGTTTTGACGATGGCCGGGCAGACTGCTTGGGCACAGTCGGAGCAGGTAGTACGAGCCCGCGTCACCTGGACGGGCAAGGAGCCGATTGCCATACGGGGGCAAAAGCGGCAGGTACCGTCGTTTCGGGGCGCGTCGTTCCGCGCCAACGAGCAGGTGGGTACCCTACAGCTGCGCTTGGCTGGCATCGTAGCCCAGGGCCAGCTTCGCGACGCGGTGTATGAGCCGGTGGTGGCCGCAGACGCTAAGCAACTGGATCTGGCCGCGCTGCCTACGACTCCCACGTTACAGTTGATTTCGGGTACCGATACCCGGCAGCCGGTTACGCTGCTGGCCATCCAGCCGCTACGCCGCAATGCCCAGACCGGCCAACCCGAAAAGCTGGTTTCCTTCACTTACGCCTACACCACGGCCGCTCAACGCCTTACTGCTTCCCGCATCTATACCCGTACTTCCGCGCTCAGCCAGGGTGACTGGTTTAAGATTGGGGTGCCAAGCAATGGTATATATAAGCTCGACAAAGCCACGCTAAGCGGATTGGGCATGAATGTGCAGGGCCTCGACCCTAACCGGCTGCGCCTCTACGGCAACGCTATGGGCACCCTGCCCCAGCTCAACAGTGCCTACCGCCCCGATGACCTCGCCGAAAACGCCATCCAGTTCGTGGGCGACGGCAACGCCACCTTCGACGACAACGAATACTTTCTGTTCTACGCCCGGGGCCCCCACACTTGGACGCGCGACGGCCTGAGCAACCGATTCCGGCACCAGCAAAACCCCTACGCCGATACTGCTTATTATTTCCTGACAGCAGGCACCAGTGGCGGCCGGCGGGTAGCCCCGAGGTCCGCTGTAAGCGGGTCGGCTTCGGCTCGTATTACCACCTTCAATGAGCGGCAGTTCTATGAGCGGGAGCTGCAGAATCTGGCCAAATCGGGGCGGGTGTGGGTAGGCGAGCAGTTTTCCACCGCCTCCGGGACACAGCGCGAGGTTACTTTTCCGGTAACTGATCTGGTAGCCGGCTCGGCGGCACAGGTTACGTCTTCCGTGGTGGCGGCCTCCTCTTCCGCATCCGTTTTCCAGACCAGTATAAATGGGCAGAATACCGTAAGCCAAGTGGTACCGGGCTACAACTGCACCGGCGGCTACGGCTGCTACCCGGAAATAGCCAATACCAACCTCTCCAATATAGCCTACACGGTTCCGGGCACCTCGCCATCAGAGGTAAAAATAAGCCTGACGTACGCCGGGGGAACCGATCCGGGCGCTAAGGGCTACCTCGACTACTTGGAGCTGAATGCCCAGCGCCAGCTTCGCCTGAATGGCAGCCTGCTGGAATTTCGCTCCCTTGAGAACATTAGCGCGGCGGCTATTAGTCAGTTTGAGCTGGCCAACGCCACGGGAGCTACCATCTGGGAAGTAACCAATCCGCGCCGGCCGGCGGCAGTGGCCCACACCAGCGGCACTTTTCTGGCCCGCACCGATTCGGTACGCGAGTTTGTAGCCTTCACCGGCAGCAACTTCCCTACGCCGCGCGGTTTTGGTAAAGTCGGCAACCAGAACCTGCACGCCCTCAACCTTGATGGCAAGCTGGAGCTGGTTATTCTCACGCACCCAGCTTTCCTGACGGCCGCCAACGCCCTGGCCGCTCACCGTACCACCCGCGACGGGCTTACGGTGCAGGTAGTAACCACCACCCAGGTGTACAATGAGTTCGGCTCCGGGGCGCAGGACGTAACGGCCATTCGGGACTTCATGAAGATGGTGTACGACCGGAACACCACTAGCAGCCGCCAGTATCTGCTGCTGTTCGGCGACGCCTCGTACGACTATAAGGCCGACATCACCAACGATGCCACTAAGCTGCCTGATTGGTGGAAGGACCGTTTGCCGGCTAACGCCGATAAAATCAACCAGAACTTCGTGCCGGTGTATGAGTCGGTGGAAGGCTTTGACCTGGTGATGGGGGCCCGCCCGAATGCCCAAGGCCTCACCTACTCCTCCGACGATTACTATGCCCTGCTCGATGACAACGAGGGGGCCTGGCTACCCAACACCAGCAACGAGTTGATGGATGTAGCCGTGGGCCGCCTACCCGTCCGCACCATTGACCAGGCCACTCTAGTGGTGAAAAAGCTGATTGGCTACGACGCGGCCAGCAGCTACGGCAAGTGGCGCAACCGCCTGACCTTCGTGGCCGATGATGGGGACGGCAACCTGTTCAGCTACTACAGCGACCAGCTTGCTAATCCGTTAGATACCTTGGCTAAAGCGCGCAGCTACAATGTGTACAAGCAGTACCTCGACCTGTATCCGCAGACCATTGTGGCGGCCGGCCAACGCTCCCCAGCAGCTGAAAAGGCACTGGACGAGGCGTTTGAAAAAGGCTCTCTGCTGATCAACTACATAGGTCACGGCAGCCCACGGAGTTGGGCCGATGAGCAGATCTTGACAAATGGTTCAGTTCAGCGGCTTCAGAACAGCGCCACGCTGCCCTTCCTATTTACCGGCACTTGCGACTTCAGCACCTATGATAACCCGGAGTTTACCTCTGCCGGGGAACTGTCGCTCACCGATATCAGCGGCGGCTCTATTGGGCTGCTCACTACTACCCGCGTGGTGTATGCCGATAAAAACCAGTCGTTGGCTATTGAGTTCTTCAACGACCTATTCAAGCCTCGCTCCGATGGCACGATGCCCCGCATCGGCGACATCTGCCAGACGGCTAAGAACATCGCCGTGGCCGGCGACAACAACCGCAATTACGCTCTGCTCGGCGATCCATCTATGCGTTTGGCCTACCCGGAGCAACTGGCAGTCATCACGCAAATCAATGGCAAAACTGCCGGCGCGGCCCAGACCGATACGCTTAAGGCTCTTCAACGGGTGGAGTTGAAAGGCGAAGTGCGCCAAGGAGGCCGCCTGAATAATGCTTTCAACGGTACGGCCAACGTGCAGGTCTTCGAGAAGAAGTCGGTGGTGATGACACTGGCTAACGAGGCCAATTCGCCGACGGTACCCATTACCATCCGGGAGAATGTGCTGTATGATGGGCCGGCCACGGTGCGCAACGGGCAGTTCAACGTGCAGTTTGTCGTGCCCAAGGATATCAATTACAGCGTAGGGCTGGGCAAAATCAGCCTGTATGCCTCCGATGCCGCTTCCCGCACCGATGCTCACGGCCAGATGCTGGTATCGGTAGGCGACGCGTCTCCCCTGGCTTACCGCGACACTATTCCGCCGCGCATCCAGCTGTTCATGGATAATGAGCAGTTTGTATTTGGCGGGCTCACGGGTCTTACTACCACCATGCTGGGCAATCTGCGCGACGAAAGTGGTATCAACACGGCCGGTACCGGCATCGGGCACGACCTTACGGCCACCCTGGACGGGGACGCCAGCAAAGTGACCATTCTCAACTCCTTCTACACCGCCAAAACCGATAGTTTTCAGGTGGGCCGGGTAGAATACAAGTTCAAGGACCTCACGGCTGGCCCCCACGAGCTGCGCGTAAAAGCCTGGGACACGTGGAATAACTCCGCGGAGCGCTCAGTGGAGTTTGTGGCCGCACCCACCGAGAAACTGGCCCTGCAGCACGTCCTGAACTATCCTAACCCGTTTGCCCGCAACACCACCTTCCATTTCGACCATAACCGGAGCGGTGAGGATCTGGACATTCAGGTGCAGATTTTTACGGTGTCGGGTAAATTGGTGCGCACGTTGCAGGGCTCGGCTTTTGGCAGCGGCTCCCACGTTTCGGCCGTCACCTGGGACGGCCGCGATGAGTACCAGGACCAGCTGGCCCGGGGCGTGTACGTGTACCGCGTAAGCGTGCGCACACGCTCAGCCAACGGCTCGGCTACGACTACCGCATCGAAATACGAGAAACTGGTTTTGCTCAACTAATCAACCCATCGGGCTATTTCGCCTACCTTCCGCCTCCATTCTTTCTTCCCTTATGACACTGCCGAAACTGTCCCTGCGCTCTGTGCTGCTGCCTGGTCTGCTTGGTCTGGCTGCTACTGCTACCCACGCCCAGAGCCGGGTCAATGCCATTACCACCGCTGTGCCCATTCTCACCATCAGCCCCGATGCGCGTTCTTCGGCTTTAGGTGAGGCCGGGGTTGCCATCAGCCCCGATGCCAACGCCGGGTACTATAACCCGGGCAAGCTGGGCTTTGTGCGGTACCAGTACAGCGCGGCAGCATCCTACACTCCCTGGCTGGCCAGCATTGCCAATGATATGGGTCTGGCTTACCTGAGTGGCACCAGCAAACTTGGTGAGCGGTCGACAATTTCGGCCAACCTGATGTATTTCGATCTGGGCCAGATTGATTACCGCACGGCCAATAATCAGCCGAACGGTTCCTTCAACCCCAAGGAATACGCCTTTACGGTAGGCTACGGCCAAAAGCTGAGCGACAACTTTGGCGTGGGTCTGAATGCCCGCTATGTTCGCTCCAACCTCACTGGCGGCAGCACCGACTCTAATCCCGGCAACGCCATAGCCGTTGATCTGGGGGCCTACTACACCACCGACCTTTCCATCGGGGCGGGCGAGTACAATCTGGCCCTTGGCGCGGCGGTATCGAATATCGGTAACAAAATCACGTACACCGATGCCAATCAGCCGGATTTCCTGCCCACCAACCTGAAGCTGGGCACGGCCATTACCCGGGAGCTGGACGCCTACAACAGATTAACGGTGACGGTGGACGCCAACAAGCTGTTGGTTCCAACTCCTTTCTATGATGTAAATGACCCCACTGATAACCGTCAGGCCCCGGCGGTAGTTGCCGAGAATGAGAAGCGGGCCAACTACGGCATCGTGCGCGGCATTACCAGTTCCTTCAGCGACGCGCCCGGCGGTTTCAGTGAGGAAATGAAGGAAATCAACCTCTCGGCGGGCCTGGAGTACGTGTACAACGATTTGCTGATGGCCCGCGTAGGCTATTTCTACGAAAACCCCATGAAGGGTGACCGGCAATATCTAAGCTTTGGGGCCGGAGTACGCTACCAAGTTTTCGGGGTGGATGGCACGTACCTGGTTCCTAACTCCAAGGCCAACCCGCTGGCGCAAACCTTACGTGTCTCCCTGCACTTTAACTTCAACGAGCTGAGCGAAGCCTTCGGTTCTTCAGACAGCCCAACCAACTAACTCTCCTCTCCTTTTGATGCTCGACCGCACAGTCGCTCCTCCCGTTCAGCCGCTGGCCAGCGTAAAGCTGCCCGCGGCTGACGTGTTTTCGCTCCCTAACGGAGCCCGCCTGCATGTGATGCGCAATGATGCGCAACCCGTAGTTCGGCTGCAGGTAGTATTTAAAGCCGGTAAATGGTACGAGCCGGCCCCCGGCGTATCGTTGCTCACGGCCCGCATGCTGCTGGAAGGCACCCGCACCCGCACTGCCCGCCAGATTGCCGACGAAATAGCCTTTTACGGCGCCTCGCTGGAGTGCGACCAGGGCTTTGACCGCGCTACCCTCACCCTCTACTGCCTGACCCGGCATCTGGAAAAGCTGCTGCCGCTGGTTCTTGATGTGCTCACCGAGCCTACCTTTCCGGAAGCCGAACTGACGCAGCTGCAAACCCGCACCGTGCAGAACGTGCGGGTTGAGCGGCAGAAAACCAGCTACCTCGCCGCCGAGCAGTTCTCCAGCAACCTCTTCGGGGCAACCTATCCGTACGGGGTCAAGTTTGACGAAACAGCCTTCCAGCGCGTCACCACAGAGCAGGTCCGCACTTTTCATCAGCAGGCATACACCTTTACCGGAGCCGAGCTTTTCCTTTGCGGAGATGTCAGCCCGGTTCAGGATGCGCTTGTACAGGATATACTGGGAGCTGTTCCCGGCATTAGCAGCGGAATAGAGGCCGTTGCGGCTGCTTTTCCGGCCAGTGCCCCGGCCCAGGATTACGTGCTGGTGGAAGGCAGCCTACAGGCTTCTCTGCGCATCGGGCGGTTGTGGCCAGCTCTCAGTCATCCTCAAACGCATGATTTACAGGTACTGGCGAAGGTACTTGGTGGGTACTTCGGCTCCCGCCTGATGAAGAACATCCGGGAAGATAAAGGCCTGACTTACGGCATTTACGCCAGTATCGGCCCGCGTGAGCAGGCTACCAGCTTCGTGATTGGTTCCGATGTAAATGCAGCCAGTGCCGACGCAGCTATTCGGGAAGTGCATCATGAGCTGCACCGCCTGCAGGAGGAATTGGTGCCTGAAAGTGAGCTGCAGACGGTGAAAAACTACATGGCCGGCAAATTCGCCAATGAGCTCAGCACCGTATTCGAGCAGTGCGATAAGTACAAGAACCTGGTCTTTTATAACCTACCCGCCACCTATTACTCCGATTTCATCAGCCATGTTCAGGCCGTCAGTGCCTCAACGCTGCAGGAGTTGGCGCAGCAATACCTTGCTCCGGAAGACATGATTGAGGTAGTAGCCGGTCCCGGGCAGCGCACCTGAGCCACGTTTTAACAAGCCAATTCTGAAGCCTGTTTCTCCCAGAGAGAAGCAGGCTTTTTGCATTTCTATCGAACCATGTCCGGTTGCGCAAACGGAGCAAAGTGAGTAGTCACTATAGACTATATATTCTCTCCTCCACCTTGCCTATCGGGCATACCTGCCTGGGTTTACGAGCAAAAAATAGGTCATATTACCTTAATATTTTCTCCACTTATTTCCTTTTTAATTATTTGTTAAACAAAAACATAGCACCCAATACAATCTATATTTTCTTGATCCGGGTTTGATAAGTTTCGCTTGAGAGAGGGAGGGTATTCTTTTGCTCCGTTCCCAGTTACCAGGCTGGTCGCGTGTATGCGTGGCCGGGGCCTTATTCAGGTACTGGGTACTGCGTCGAGTACAAGCCATTCCCGCCCTTAACCCTGCTCTCATGCCGGTACCCCTACTATTCCCACTCTCTTCCTGGCCTTCTCATGCCCGGTTGGTTTTGCCCGCGCTGGGTTTGCTTTCTATCGGAAGCACGCTGGCCGCGCCGCGCTCGGCAAACGCCGCAGCTACCCCTGATTTTGCTCGCCTGGCGGCTGTGGCCGGCGGCACGGTAACCGGCCGCGTGGTCGATAGCACAGGCCAGGGCATTCCGGGCGTGACGGTGCTGGTGGAAGGCACCTCGCTCGGAGCCTCCACCGATGGCAGCGGTAACTATACCATTGCTAATGTGCCCGCCGGTCCGCATACGCTGGTATTTTCCTCTATTGGGCTGAATACCGTACGGACGCCGGTAACGGTGACGGAAGGCCAGGCCACCCAGGTAGCGGCAGCCACCCTCAGCGACAACACGACTCTGCTCAATGAGGCCGTGGTAGTGGGCTACGGCACTGCTCGCCGCCAAGATGTGACGGGCTCCGTAACCACGGTAACCACTAAGGACTTTGTGAAAGGCCAAGTGACTTCGCCCGAGCAACTGGTGCAGGGCAAGGTGGCCGGCGTACAGATTACCACCGGCGGCGGAGCACCCGGCGAAGCCAGTGTGATTCGCATCCGGGGCGGCTCCTCCCTGAACGCCAGCAATGACCCGCTCATCGTAATTGACGGGGTGCCGGTGGATAACCAGGGCATCAATGGGGCAGGCAATCCGCTTTCGTTGGTCAACCCCCAGGATATTGAGAGCTTCACGGTGCTCAAGGATGCCTCGGCTACGGCCATTTACGGCTCCCGGGCTTCCAACGGGGTTATTCTCATCACCACCAAAAAAGGGCTGGATGGCGAGAAGATGCGCGTGAACATCAGCTCCCAGGTATCCAGGGCCACGAATTATGGTAAGGTGGACGTGCTCAGCGGCGACGAGTACCGCGCACTGCTGAACCGGGCCGTGGCGGAGGGTACTATTCCGGCCCTGAACCAAGCCTACCTCGGCACCGCCAATACCGACTGGCAGGACGCCATCTACAAAACTGCCTGGACCACCGATAACAACGTGAGCCTGACCGGCAGCGTGCGGCACGTGCCCTACCGGGTTTCATTGGGCTACCTGAATCAGGATGGCACGCTGCGCACCGGCAACCTCAAGCGCAACTCGGCCTCCATTGGCCTCTCCCCGCGCCTGCTGGACGACCATTTGCGCATTGACGTGAACGTGAAGGGCACCTGGGCCGACTACCGCTTTGCCGACCAGGGCGCCATTGGCGGCGCGGTGCGCTTCAACCCTACCCAGCCCATTTACAGCACGGGCACTGACGGCTTCAACGGATACTTCGAGTGGCGCGACGGGGCTATTCCGAACCCGCTCACGGACCGCAACCCGGTGGCCCTGCTCAACGACAAGCGGGACCGGAGCACGGTGTTGCGCAGCATCGGCAACGTGCAGCTCGACTACAAGCTGCATTTCCTGCCTGATCTGCACGCCAACCTAAACGTGGGCTATGATGTGTCGCGCAGCAACGGTACTGTCTTTATCCCGGCCAGCTCGTCGGTGGCGTATTCCACCCAGGGCCAGAACAACTCCTACCGCCAGGAAAAGGACAACAAGCTGCTGGAAACCTACTTGCGCTACAGCAAGGAGCTGGGTAACCACCGGGTGGAGGCCCTGGCCGGCTACTCTTACCAGGATTTCTACACCCACGCGCCCTTCCGGTTTGCCTACAAGGCCGACGGCTCGCGCCTGTACCCGCTCGACCCAGCCCAGAACCCCTTCAAAACCCAGTACACCCTGCTTTCCTACTACGGCCGGGCGAATTATAACTTCAAGGACCGCTACCTCGTGACGGCCACCTTGCGGGCCGATGCGTCCTCGCACTTCAGCCCCGAAAACCGCTGGGGCTACTTCCCGGCGGCCTCGGTAGCCTGGCGCCTCAACAAGGAAAGCTTCCTGGCTGAGTCGAAAACGGTATCGGACCTGAAGCTGCGGGCCAGTTACGGCATTACGGGCCAGCAGGATATTACCAACGTAGCCGGTGACTACCCCTACCTGGCCAAGTACAGCCTCGGGGCACCCTCGGTACGGCAGATTTTCGGGCAGGACACCATCTACACCCTCCGTCCCGCTGCCTACGACCGGAACCTGCAGTGGGAGCAAACGGCAACCTACGACGTGGGCCTGGACTATGGCTTCTTCGGTAACCGTCTGACCGGTTCGGTGGATGTATATCTACGCAAAACCTCTGACCTGCTGGCCGTTATTCCGATTCCGGCGGGCAGCAACCTCTCCAACACGCTGCTCACCAACATCGGGAGCCTGGAAAACCGGGGCGTGGAGCTGGCCTTGAACTACAACATATTGCAGGGCGACCGGCTGAACTGGTCCGTGAACCTCAATGCCACCATGAACCGGGGCAAAATCACCAAACTCTCACAGGTACAGGACCCCACCTACTTGGGCACGCCTACCGGTGGCATCGGCAACTTCCAGTTTGTGCAGGTGAATGCCGTGGGCTACGCGCCCAATACCTTCTTCCTGTATGAGCAGCGGTACAGCGAGGCAGGTAAGCCCATTCAGGGACCCACCGCCAGCCCCACCATCGAGCAGTACGTGGACCAGAACGGAGACGGCATCATTAATGAGCGGGATAAGGTGTACGGCAAGAACCCCGCGCCCAAGGCCATTCTGGGCTTCAGCTCCAACCTGAGCTACGGCAAAGCGAGTCTGGCCTTCACGGTGCGCTCCAACGTGGGCGGCTCCGTGTACAACAGCGTAGACGGCGGCCAGAGCAGCTACTACGGCCTGAATACCGGCCTGAACTACTCGGCCAACGTGGTGCCCGCCATCTACACCACCGGCTTCACCACTGGTCAGCCGCTGAGCAACATTTACCTGGAAGACGCCTCGTTCGTGCGCCTGCAGAACGTGACGCTGGGCTACGATTTCGGCAGCCTGGTGAAAGCCGGCACCAACCTCAACGTGACCCTGGCCGCCCAGAACCTGCTGCTGCTGACCAGCTACTCCGGCCTCGACCCAGAGCGCGCTACTGGCGTCGACAGCAACTTCTACCCTCTGCCCCGCACCATCACGCTGGGCCTCAACCTTGGTTTTTAACCGCCGCTACTCCTGCTTCTCATGAAATTCCCCTTTACTCTGCGCCGCGGCGGCCTTACAGTGGCCCTTACCGCTTCCCTGCTCACCGGCGGCCTCACGGCCTGCGTGAAAGATCTTGACCGGGAGCCGTTTTATGACTTGAACACCGGATCGGTGTATAAAGACCCGGCCAACTATATCCAGGTGCTGGCCAAGTGCTACGCCGGCTTCAACCTCTCCGGCAACTCCGGCAGCCCCGACGTGTTTGCCGGCCAGGGCAAGGACGAAGGCGAAACCTCCTACATGCGCGCCTACTGGTACCTGCAGGAACTGGTAACCGACGAAGCCGCCGTGGCCTGGAACAGCGGCCCGCTGCAGGAGCTGAACCGCACCAGCTGGACGTCCAGCAACGACCTGATCAACAACAGCTACACCCGTATTTTCTATGAGGTAGCACTTTGCAATGAGTTCATCCGGGAAACCAGCGACGAGAAGCTCAGCAGCCGGGGTATTACGGGCGCGGATGCCGAAAAAGCCCGCCTGTACCGCGCCGAAGCCCGTTTTCTGCGCGCACTGGCCTATTATCACGCCATTGATTTGTACGGCAATGTCCCCTTCGTGACCGAAGCCGACGCGCCCAGCAAGGACCTGCCCAAGCAAACCACCCGCGCGGCGTTGTTCAGCTATGTGGAATCGGAGCTGAAGGCTGTGGAGCCGCTACTGACGCCCGCCCGCCAGGGACCATATGGCCGCGCCGACCAGGGCGCCGCTCAAACGCTGCTGGCCAAGCTGTATCTGAACGCGGAAGTGTATACCGGCACTGCCCGCTACACCGACTGCCTCATCTACTGCAACAAAGTGCTGGCCGGCGGCTACCAGCTGGCCCCCGAGTACCGTCTGCTGTTCCTGGCCGATAACAACGTAACGGCTGCCTCGGAAATCATCTTTCCGATTACCTCTGACGGGCTCGTGTCGCAGGTATATGGCGGCACTACTTACCTGGTGCACGCCGCCGTGGGAGGCCAGATGCTGGCCAGCGGCTTCGGCATCAACAGCGGCTGGGCCGGTAACCGCGCCCGCAAAAACCTGCCCCTGCTGTTTCCCACGCCTGCCAGCGGCTTCGATACCCGGGCCATGTTCTTCACCAACGGTCAGACCCTGGAAATCAACGACCTGACCATTTTTACGGAAGGCTACGGCGTGACCAAGTGGCGCAACAAGACTTCCACCGGTGCCGACGGCAATGACCCGCAGCTCATTTTCGTGGATACCGACTTCCCATTGTTTCGCCTCGGCGACGTGTACCTGATGTACGCCGAAGCCGTGCTGCGCGGCGGCCAGGGCGGCAGTCCAGCCCAGGCTCTTACCTATGTGAATGCCCTGCGCGACCGGGCCTACGGCAATGCCGGCGGTACCACCGATGGCCGCATCACCGCTACTCAGCTCACCACCGATTTTGTGCTGGACGAGCGGGGCCGGGAACTGTACTGGGAAGCCTCCCGCCGCACCGACCTGGTGCGCTTCGGCAAGTTCACGAGCGGCAGCTACCTGTGGCCCTGGAAAGGCGGTGCCCGCAACGGCCAGGCCATCGACAACAAGTTCAACCTCTACCCGCTGCCTTCCACCGACATCGTGGCCAACCCCACGCTGGTGCAGAACCCCGGCTACTAACCAACCGAACCGCTTGAGGCTGGCGGGTAGCTGCAACTGCCTGCCAGCCTCACTTTCGCAGCTTTCTTACCGCAATCCCCACCATTCTCTCATCTTCCCATGAAAAAACTTTCTACTCTCATCCTGGCCACCACCCTGACGGGCACTGCACTGAGCGCCCAGGCCCAGATTACGCTCGACGGCATCATCAACGCCACCGAAATCGGGTCGGCGGCCGGGAAGTACACGTCTCTGGGGGCTTTCACGCCGGCGCACATTGGCAGCGCGGGCTTTGGCAATGCGGGCCTGCTGCGCATGTACGGGGCCAATAGTAGCACCAAGCTTTACATTGGATTGGCGGGCACCATTGAGGCGGGCGGCAACAACTTCCAGCTCTATATGGACCTCCCTAATAAATCCGGCGTACCAGTGGGCACCGCCCTGCCCAGTATTGCGGGTGCTACCACGGTATTCGGCACGTTTGCCGGCGGCAGCATCGGAGGGACTAAGCTCGAGCTGGAAGCCGACGCGGCCATTGCCACCACCGGCCGCTACGATGTGCAGGCGGCCGTGTACAGCTCGGCTACCTCGGCCGTAGCCAAGTCGTTGGGTGATGGGCTGAGCACCACACTCACCAGCAACGGCGTGGCCAGTGCCCTGCCCGCCTCCCAGACCACCGGCCTCTATAGCCTGTTTGCGGGCACCCGCGTGGCCTACCTGGCTCCTACCGGCGACATCACCACCAACCCTGGCAACGCCAACGGCGGCGGGGCCGGCTCCTACGCTCTCGAATATGAGTTCAACCGCACCTCCCTGGGCCTGCCTTCGGGCGCGTCCATCGTGAAAGTAATGGCTGCTTACGTGAGCGGCGACGCCTTCTGGTCGTCGGATGTCATTCCGGAAGTGACCGGCAACGGCAACAACAACCTGGGCTTCAACCCCGATTTCACGGCGTTGGCCGGCACCCAGGCCGCCTCGGTCAACGTCGTGGTAGTGCTTAGCAGCCGCAAGGCCGATGACGCGGTAGTGGCCATGAGCATATTCCCGAACCCCACGCAAGGCAGCTCTACCATTTCCTACCAAGTGCAGGGCGGTGCCCAGCCGGTAGCCGTGCGCGTGCTGGATCTGCTGGGCCGCGAGGTCCGGACGCTGCTGGACGACAAGCAGAGCCCTGGCTTTCATGAACTGCGCGTAGCCACCGGCGACCTGGCCGTGGGTACTTACTTGGTGAAAGTGCAGGTAGGCGACAAGCTGGCTACGCGCCGCCTGGCCGTAACCCGCTAGCTTCTCACTGCCTGCTAAGCTGGGCCGGTACCCAATGCGTGGCCCGCTTAGTAGGCAGCAAAAGCTTTGCGGCAGCTCCCTAATTAACCATACGCTCCCACCTGTCCTTTCCTTCCTACTATGCTTTTTCCTTTTACCCCGTTAAGAGCCTGGCGCATGACCGGGCTGGCAGTTGCCTTACTCGGTCTGGGAGCCACGGCCTCGGCCCAGACCCGCGTGCTGTTCGTGGGCAACAGTTTCACCCACGGCCAGTACGCGCCGGCGCTGAATTACAACGCCGCCGCTATTACGGATGTGAACTACGGATTACCCGCTACCAACCCCCGCGCCCACGATGCGGGCATGCAGGCGGCTTTCGGCGGCGTACCGGGCATTTTCAAGAAATTCACAACCCAGGCCGGGCTCAACTACGACGTGCATATTGAGGCCGTGAGCGGCAAGTCACTGGAGTTTCATCACACCAGCGCCCTCTCGGTTATTGCGCAGCCGGGCTGGGACAAGGTAGTCCTACAGGAACAAAGCACCCGCCCCACCCCCACAAACCGCGGAGGCAACCGGCAGCTATTCTACACTTACTCCACGCTGCTGGAGCAGGCCATCCACGGGGCTAGCCCCACCGCGCAGGTGTACCTCTACGGTACTTGGGCCCGCCCCGACTTTACTTACCCGGCCGGCAGCCGCTACGCCGGCCTGCCCATCGACTCGATGGCCCAGGACCTGCGTAAAAGCTACCAGCAGGCGTTTATCACCAACGGCCGCTATGCCGCCGTGGCCCCAGTGGGCGACGCTTGGCTGCGCGCCATCACGGCGGATGTGGCTACGCGCAACTCCTACACCCCCGACCCCAGCAAAATCAACCTGTGGGCCTCCGACCAGGTGCACGCCAGCAAATGGGGAAGTTACCTCAGCGCGCTGGTGCTCTTCTACCAGCTCACCAACGTGGACCCGCGCACGTTAGGAGCCAGCGAGCAGGCAGCTACCGACCTCGGCATTACGCCGGCCCATGCCGTGGCATTGCA
Source organism: Hymenobacter swuensis DY53 (assembly GCF_000576555.1). Taxonomy (NCBI): domain Bacteria; kingdom Pseudomonadati; phylum Bacteroidota; class Cytophagia; order Cytophagales; family Hymenobacteraceae; genus Hymenobacter; species Hymenobacter swuensis. Next base: position 514,457 of record NZ_CP007145.1, on the reverse strand, counting down.
GCAGATAGCCTATCAACAGGTGACCTCGCCCACTACGGCTACGACTAAGCCAGCTGCCGCGCCTGACGTAGCAGTATTCCCTAACCCCGCCACCAACCAACTCACAGTGCAGTTGAGCGGGCTGACCAGTCCGGTTGGCACCGTGCGAGCTACTCTGCTCAATATGCTGGGCCAGGTAATAACCGAGCAAAACGGTTCCGGCAGCACGCTCAAGGTGGGGCTGGCCGGCGTGGCCCCGGGTGTATACCTGCTGCGCCTGCAAACTGCCGCCGGCATAAGCAGCCGCCGGATAGAAGTGCAGCGGTAACCCGGCAGCAGAAGTACTGCTGAACAGATTTTTGAATGAACAAACAAAGTAGAGACGCCGCAGGAAAAGGCTAATGGTTGAGCGGCGGGAGTCGCATCACGTTACGCAGCCTCCACTTCCTCCGTCACGGTGAGTCAGCGCCTGTTGCGTCTCTTCTTCGTTCCGATTGTATGAAGCAAACCGTTTTTTCTTCCTTAGTGGCTGCGCTGTTCTCGCTGGGCAACCTTGAGTCCGCTACTGCCCAACCCTCGTCGGCTCCTGCCGCGGCCTACCACGACCCCAAACAGTACGGTAAGCCGTTTGCCGGGGTGCCCGATGGCCAGAATGCCACCATCTACCAGGTGAACATGCGGGGCTTCAGCCAGCAGGGCACCTTTAAGGCGGTGACGGCCCGGCTGGATTCCATTAAGGCACTAGGGGTGAATGTAGTGTACCTGATGCCCATTTTCCCCATCGGCAAGCTAAAGGCGGTGGATTCGCCTTTCGCGGTGCAGAACTATACGGCCGTGAACCCGGAGTTTGGCACCCTCACCGATCTGCGGGAGCTGGTGGACGGCGCGCACCAGCGCGGCTTGGCCGTAATGCTAGATTGGGTGGGCAACCATACCAGCTTCGACCATGCCTGGGTAACCCAGCACCCCGACTGGTACGTGCGCGACGCCAACGGCAACCTCACCAACCCAATACCGGAGTGGAAAGACATCGTGCAGCTTGATTTTCAGAATGCCCAGCTGCGCACCGCCATGATCCAGTCTCTGCGCTACTGGGTGTTGCAAGCCAATATTGACGGCTACCGCTTCGACTACGCCGATGGTCCCACACAGGCATTTTTCACCGAAGCCTTGGCCAACCTGCGCAGCATTCCGAAACACAAACTACTGCTGCTGGCCGAGGGCGACAAGAAGAAATACTACCTACAAAATGGTTTCGACCTGTGCTACGATTTCGGGTTTATGAACGTGCTGAAGGGAGACATCTTCTCCAAGGGCCGTAGCGTGAAGCTCATCGACTCAGTAAATACGGCTAACTACCGCAACGCCCCGGTCAACGCCCGCATGGTGCGCTATACCTCTAACCACGACATTAACGCCTGGGACGGTACGCCGCAGCAGCTGTTTGGCGGCCAGCGGGGTGCTATGGCCGCCTTTGTGGTGGCCGCTTACATGCATGCCGTGCCCATGGTTTACAACGGCCAGGAAGTGGGCTATAATCAGCGGGTGCCGTTTATGGGGCCACGCCGGCCCATCGACTGGACGCCCAACCCGGCCCTGACCCGGGAATACAAGCAGCTGATCCAGCTGCGCAACGGCAACGAAGCCATTCGCAACGGCCAGTTGACCTCCTACAGCACCGACGATGTGTGCGCCTTCACCAAAACCAGTGGTCCGGAAAAGGTATTGACATTGGTGAACCTTCGCAACGTAGCGGTGAGTTACCCAGTGCCGGGCGCGCTGAACCGTACTACCTGGAAAAATGCCCTGGACGGGCAAACCACGCCGGTGCAGGGTACCGTGTCGCTGCAGCCCTACCAGTACCTGATTTTGCAAACCCAACCCGGGAAGTCCGGCCGCTAACCAACCACAGCGGCTCCACCCCCGATATTTACCTGAATGAAGAACTCGTTAATAGTCGTGTTGCTGCTGGCAACAGGCTTACCCGCCACCGCCCAGAACACAGCTCCGCTTACCGCCCGTCTCGATAAAGTCAGCCTGACGTTTGCCCTCAGTCCCAACGGCCAGCCTACGTACACGGTGCAGTTCGGCCCGAAATCCGTCATCAAATCCTCCCGACTGGGCCTCACGCTGGCGGATGGCAAGGGCTTCGATGGGCCGCTGGAAGTAACCGGCTCCGAAACCAAGGACGTGGATGAGAGCTGGAACCCGGTGTGGGGCGAGGTAAAAACCATCCGCAACCACTACCAGCAACTGACGGTGCACCTGCACCAGCCCCAGGCCCCCGGCCGCCGCCTCAATGTAGTGTTCCGAGTATTTTCCGATGGCGTGGGCTTCCGCTACGAGGTGCCCCAGCAGCCCGGCCTGAGCTACTTCACGGTGCAGGAGGAACTGACCGAGTTTAACCTGCCCGCTAACCATAAGGCCTTCTGGATTCCCGGCGACTACGACTCCAACGAGTACAGCTACAGCACCACGCGCCTGAGTGAGGTCAACACCACGCCTATCGAGGCCATTCAGCAGAAAGCTGCCCCGAACCGGATTCAAACCCCGCTGATGCTGAAATCGGACGACGGGCTGTATGTAAACATCCACGAGGCGGCGCTGGTGAACTACCCGGCCATGTTCCTGAACGTGGATACCAAAACCTACGGGCTGCGCAGCCAGCTGGTGCCCGATGCTACCGGCGCCAAAGCCTACCTGCAGGCCCCCGAGCACACACCCTGGCGCACTATTGTGGTATCGGACAAGGCGCCCGAGGTGCTGGCCAGCAAGCTGATTCTTAACCTGAACGAGCCTACCAAGTTCCCGACCACCGACTGGATCAAGCCCCAGAAGTTTGTGGGCGTATGGTGGGAAATGCACGTCAACAAAGCCAGTTGGAACTACGCTGACACCAGCAACATCAAGCTGGCCGGCACCGATTGGAACCGCCTCAAACCCAACGGTCGCCATGGCGCCAACACCGCCAACGTGAAGCGCTACATTGACTTTGCTGCCCAGCATGGCCTGCAGAGCGTGCTGGTTGAAGGCTGGAACGTGGGCTGGGAAGACTGGGCCAATAACTGGAAGGAAGAGGTGTTCGACTTCGTGACGCCCTACCCCGATTTCAACGTAACGGAGCTGCAGCAGTACGCAGCCGCCAAAGGCGTGCAGTTGATGATGCACCACGAAACATCCGGCTCTGTGACCAACTACGAGCGGCGCCAGGATGCCGCCTACCGCTTCATGAAGGAGCACAACTACGCGGCCGTAAAAACCGGCTACGTGGGCCGCATCATTCCGCGTGGGGAGCACCACGACGGCCAGTGGATGGTAAACCACTTCAACCACACGGCCGCCCTGCTCGGCCAGAACCAATTGATGGTGGATATGCATGAGTCGGTGCGACCCACCGGCTTGCACCGCACCTACCCTAACTGGCTGGCTTCGGAAGCGGCCCGGGGTAATGAGTTCAACGCCTGGAGTACCGGCAACCTGCCCGAGCACGAAACCATTCTGCCCTTTACCCGCCTCATGGGCGGCCCCATGGACTACACGCCCGGCATCTTCCAGATTAAGCTGGAGAGTTGGAACCCCGCCCAGAACAAGGGCCGGCAGGTGCATACCACGCTGGTCAAACAGCTGGCGCTCTACGTGACGATGTACAGCCCCGTGCAAATGGCCGCCGATCTGCCCGAAGCCTATGAGCAACACCTCGACGCTTTCCAGTTTATCAAGGACGTAGCTGTAGACTGGGATGACACCCGCATTTTACTGGCCGAGCCCGGCGAGTTTATTACAACGGCCCGTAAAGCTAAAGGCAAGGAGGAGTGGTACATAGGCAGCATCACCGACGAAAACCCGCGTCAGCAGGTCGTAAAGCTCGATTTCCTCACGCCCGGCCAGCAGTACGAAGCTACCATCTACGCCGATGGCAAAGGTGCCAGCTGGAATAAAAACCCGCAGGCCTACCAGATCCGCAAGCAGAAAGTCAACAGCAAATCGGTACTGAAGCTGCAGTTGGCTGCCGGAGGTGGCGCCGCCATCAGCCTTAAGCCAGCAGGCAAGTAAGCCCAATGTAGTGAACATGCGCATGGGGTGGCCCTGCTGCATTTCCGAAGGGTCTACCCACCCATTCTCACCGTAACCCATTTTCTTCCCACAATGTCTTTACTTCAAACTGCGTATAAAAACAGCTTGGTCCTCGTGGTAGCGGCCAGCCTACTAGGTTCCTGTAAACCGGATACCCCGGTAGCTCCCACACCTACTCCGGACCCGCCGACCACTAACCCCACCCCACCCCAGTACGGCACCCCGTTCACGGGCGTCCCCAACCGCGAGGATGCGGTGATGTACCAAGTGAACATGCGCGCCTTCAGCCAGAGCGGTAACTTTGCGGGCGTCACGGCCCGGCTGGATTCCATCCGGGACCTGGGTGTGAACGTGCTGTATCTGATGCCGATTTACCCCATTGGCACCGATAGCAAATCGGTTAATTCGCCCTATGCCGTAAAGGATTACCGCTCCGTTAACTCCGAGTTTGGCTCCCTGACTGACCTGCGCGCGCTGGTTGATGGCGCGCACCAGCGCAATATGGCCGTGATGCTGGACTGGGTGGCCAACCACACCAGTTGGGACAACCCATGGATTACCCAACACCCTGATTGGTACCAGAAAAACGCGGCCGGCGCCATCATGCCCGTCTCCAACAATGGCACCACCTACAACGATGTGGCACAGCTCAATTTCGGCAACGCGGCTATGCGTATGGAAATGATTTCGGCCTTGAAGTCGTGGGTGTACACGGCCAACGTGGATGGATTCCGCTTTGACTATGCCGACTTCCAGCCCAACGACTTCTGGAAGCAGGCTTCCGACACACTGCGCAACATCAAAACCCACAAGTTGCTGCTGTTGGCGGAGGGTACCCGCGCCGCCAACTTCACTTCCGGCTTCGATTACAACTTCGGCTTCAACTTCTACGGCGGCATCTATCAGGTATACCGCAACGGAGTCGCCGCTACCACCTTCGATGCACTGAACGCCAGCGAGTATACTGGGGCTACAGGCACCCAGCAAGTCGTACGCTACATCACCAATCACGACGTAAATGGCTCCGATGGCACACCAGTAGCGCTGTTCGGAGGCAAAGCCGGGGCCATGTCGGCCTTTGTAATCACGGCACTTTACAAGGGCGTTCCTATGATTTACAACGGGCAGGAAGCCGGCATGAGCCAAGCTATTCCTTTTCCTTTCACCTCGGTGAAAGTGGCCTGGGGCCAGAACCCTGATGTAAAGCGCGCCTATAAACAGTTATTGGCAGCCCGCGCAGCCAGCGCGGCCCTGCGCATCGGCACCCCCACTGCCTACAGCACCGCCAGCGTATGTGCCTTTACCAAAACCGCTGGTTCCGAACAGGCATTCGTGCTGGTGAACGTACGCAACTCTGCCCAAACCTATACCGTCCCCACCACGCTGGCCAACACCACTTGGACCAACGCTCTTCAGGGCGGATCCGTGGCGGTAGGCACCCAGGTTTCATTACCGGCATATGGTTATCTGATACTGAAGAAGTAATGGCCCCAACTCGTTACCTAGGCTACTTTCAGCACTCACCAGAGTGGACAGTTTGTTAGTTCACTGGTGCTGTAGCTACTGGCTACGCTGACCTGAGGGTACAGTACACTGCAGGTTCCCCAACTAGGTCACAAATACACTAGCCATATACGCCTCAAAGGGTAATCGTATAGACACAACTTTCTGGTCACATTACTGTCAAATAAAGCAAGGGGCACTTACAGAAATTGTAAGTGCCCCTTGCTTTATTTGACAGTAGCCCAAGCTGGACTGTTTAGAAAGTTCACATTCATTAATAGATAGGCCCTTCATCTATTGCGCTATGGTAACCCATCGTGTAGCTCTAACCAGACACCTTATGCAACTCAAACCGATAGTTATCTAATAGAGTTTATACCGACTAACGGGGTATCGTTGACCTTTGCCACATGACCTATGACGCTGTTGTGGCCCGCAAAGGTCACCTGCAAGCCATAATGGACCTGTCCAAAAGCGCATTACGGCTTGCAGTTGCACACCGTGTTTGCCGTCGTGGTCGAGCATGCCCGCCGCTACTATACGTTGCAGGCCACCATGCGCCAGCGGGCCTTCCGGGCGCTGCCGCGCGACAGCGCGTTTGCTGCCACTGAGGACTTGGTGCTGGCGCGCTCAGCCACCTGAAAATCAACCAACTGCAAGCCGCGCACGCGGCCAGCTTCGGCCTCACGCAGCCCCAGACCAACGCCTTGCTGCACCGGAGCCTACCCTAGCTGCGCGAGGCCCTGGCCCAGCTGGGCGAGTTGGCCACCCTCTGGACCAAGGCCTGCTAACCCGCCACACGTGCTGCTCTATGCTACCGAGCGGCCTATGTTGCGTAGCACTGATACCGACACACAACGAGCCCACTACTTGGGTAAAAAAAGATACACTGCATAGAACGATCATTTTTTACTCCCCAACAAGCATACCTTATTTCTGAGCGCTACCTGTACTGGCAGCGCGCACGACAAAGCCATTTGTAACGAGGAGGCATACGCATTTCCTGAAGGCATCGTGCTGGACCAGCACGCCGACTACCAAGGCCATCAGCCCGCTGCCGTGCACGTGCGCCAGCCCGCCAAGGAGCTCCGGGGCCAAGAGCGAGCAGCCGAGCAAAAAACGCAGATAAATAAGCCAGCCACTAACGCGTGGTGGTGGAGCACACTATTCGCCTGTGCAACCGCTGGCAGGTAGTGCGGGAGACATTTCGCGGCCGGGTCGAGAATAAATGCGCGATACCGTGATACTGTTCTGCTGTGGATTGCACAATCTATTACTCACCCAAAATCAATTTCTAACCCACTGATCGATATAAGCTCTAATTATTTCCTTCTTCGTGAGGGATTGATAATCTTTCTATAGTCCCGGGTCTTGGCAGCTTGCTTGGGACAACGGGCCTGCGGAGCGCGGGCTGGGGGGGTGGCTATAAACGCAAACTGCCTCGCGCATTCCGGTGAGGGAACGCTGCGAGGCAGTTTGGATGATAAGGTTGGCGGCGACCGACTCTCCCGCCGGTGAAGGCAGTACCATAGGCGCTCCGGGGCTTAACGACTCTGTTCGGAATGGGAAGAGGTGAACACCCGGGCTAAAGCCACCATTATCAAGTCAGCCCGGCCCGGGTGCGTGTTCGCACACCCGGCGGCTGTCGTATTCGACATAGAGGCAGAGTCTAAGAAAAAGAAAGGAGGTAGCTGCTGGCTACAGAAGTGTTCGAGCACTTAGTACCCCTCGGCTATGCCATTTCTGACTGTACACCTAGGGCCTATCAACGTCATCGTCTCTGACGGCTCTTATTATCGGATATCTCATCTTCAGGTGAGTTTCGCACTTAGATGCTTTCAGCGCTTATCTCATCCCAGCGTCGCTACCCGGCACTGCAACTGGCGTCACAACCGGTACACGAGCGGCTGGTCCAACTCGGTCCTCTCGTACTAAAGTCAGGTCCTGTCAAATATCCTACGCCCACCACAGATAGGGACCGAACTGTCTCACGACGTTCTGAACCCAGCTCGCGTGCCACTTTAATCGGCGAACAGCCGAACCCTTGGGACCTTCTCCAGCCCCAGGACGTGACGAGCCGACATCGAGGTGCCAAACCTCCCCGTCGATATGAGCTCTTGGGGGAGATCAGCCTGTTATCCCCGGCGTACCTTTTATCCTTTGAGCGATGGCCCTTCCATGCGGAACCACCGGATCACTATATCCGTCTTTCGACCCTGCTCGGCTTGTAGGCCTCACAGTCAAGCCTGCTTCTGCTATTGCGCTCTACATCCGGTTACCAAGCGGATTGAGCAGACCTTTGAAAGCCTCCGATACTTTTTTGGAGGCGACCACCCCAGTCAAACTACCCAGCAGACACTGTCTCCGTTTTCCAGATTAGGTGCCAAACAACACAAGGGTGGTATTTCAACGTTGACTCCCCAAGACCTGGCGGCCCTGGCTCATAGTCTCCCACCTATCCTACACATGTGTTGTCCAGCAGCAATGTCAACCTATAGTAAAGGTGCACGGGGTCTTTCCGTCCCGTGGCGGGTACTCGGCATCTTCACCGAGACTACAATTTCACCGAGCTCACGGCTGAGACAGCGCCCAGATCGTTACACCATTCGTGCAGGTCGGAACTTACCCGACAAGGAATTTCGCTACCTTAGGACCGTTATAGTTACGGCCGCCGTTTACCGGGGCTTCGATTCAAACCTTCGCTTGCGCTAAGTTCCCCTCTTAACCTTCCGGCACCGGGCAGGTGTCAGGCCTTATACTTCCGCTTACGCGTTCGCAAAGCCATGTGTTTTTGTTAAACAGTCGCCTGGGCCTTTTCACTGCGGCTTCTCATATTGCTACGAGGAAGCGTCCCTTCTCCCGAAGTTACAGGACCATTTTGCCGAGTTCCTTGGCCGTGATTCACTCGAGCCCCTCAGGATACTCTCCTTGACTACCTGTGTCGGTTTGCGGTACGGGTTATTCTTCAGTAAACGCTTAGCAGGTTTTCTTGGCAGTCTGATTAGGTACACTATCCCATTGGCCGAGGCCGCTAGGTACTATCAGGTTTCAGCAAAATCGGCGTACTTGACTACCAACTCTATACCTACACCCTTTAACGAGCACTTCCGTCCGCTCGCGGTACTTTCACTTCTGCGTCACTGCATCACTCCAAAGAATAAGTGCTGGAATATCAACCAGCTGTCCATCGACGTAGCCTCTCGGCGTAGCCTTAGGTCCCGACTAACCCTGCTCCGATTAGCGTTGAGCAGGAAACCTTAGTCTATCGGGGAGGGGGTTTCTCACCCCCTTTATCGTTACTCATGCCTACATTTGCTTTTCTAGCCGCTCCAGCTCGCCTGACGACGCACCTTCACCGCTGACTAGAATGCTCCCCTACCACTTACGCATAGCGTAAATCCATCGCTTCGGTACCGGACTTGATGCCCGTGTATTATCGATGCCCTCTCGCTCGACCAGTGAGCTGTTACGCACTCTTTAAAGGAATGGCTGCTTCCAAGCCAACCTCCTGGCTGTCAAAGCAAGTGGACCTCCTTTGTTCAACTTAGTCCGAATTTAGGGACCTTAGCGGATGGTCTGGGTTCTTTCCCTCTCGGCATGGGACCTTAGCACCCCACGCCTCACTGCCGGCTATATTACTGGGCATTCGGAGTTCATCAGGATTCGGTAGGCTATGACACCCCCTAGTCCTATTGGTAGCTCTACCTCCCAGTAACTCAACGCCGACGCTGTACCTAAATACATTTCGGGGAGTACGAGCTATTTCTCAGTTTGATTGGCCTTTCACCCCTACCCTCAGGTCATCCAAATCCTTTTCAACGGAAACTGGTTCGGTCCTCCAGTTGGTGTTACCCAACCTTCAACCTGCCCAAGGGTAGATCACAAAGTTTCGCGTCTACCCCCTCTGACTCTGCGCCCTATTCAGACTCGCTTTCGCTGCGGCTCCGTGCTTTCAAGCACTTAACCTTGCCAGAGAGGAGTAACTCGTAGGCTCATTATGCAAAAGGCACGCTATCACCCCACTAAAAGGCTCTAACTGCTTGTAAGCACACGGTTTCAGGTTCTTTTCACTCCGGTATTCCCGGTTCTTTTCACCTTTCCCTCACGGTACTAGTTCACTATCGGTCTCTCAGGAGTATGTAGCCTTAGCGGATGGTGCCGCTGGATTCAGACGGGGTTTCTCCGGCCCCGCCCTACTCAGGAATCCTCTACCGTACTTAATCAGTTCGCCTACGGGATTCTCACCCTCTCTGATCGACTTTCCCACGTCGTTCGGCTAAGATTAAATAATCAGATGTTGAGGTCCTACAACCCCGGACTGGCCGTAACCAACCCGGTTTGGGCTCCTCCCCGTTCGCTCGCCACTACTGGGGGAATCATATGTTATTTTCTTTTCCTCCGGGTACTTAGATGTTTCAGTTCCCCGGGTTTGCCTCTGTCCTCTAAAAGAGCACAGATCCTTGGTCTTCAACCAAGGGGGTTGCCCCATTCGGATATCTACGGATCACCTGGTATGTGCCCATCCCCGTAGCTTTTCGCAGCTTATCACGTCCTTCATCGCCTCTGAGAGCCTAGGCATCCCCCGTGTGCCCTTGTCTACTTCTCGTAGAGGTGCAGTCCGTAGACTACACCGGCTCGGGTGACCAACCATAGGTTAATCACGCGTTTGTTCTCTTCTTTTTCTTAAACTCTGTTTTCCTCTATGTCAAAGAACGTATGCAACCCCAATTGGGCTACAGTGAGAATGATGGAAAAGACGTATTCGGTAAGGAATACAGATTTTAACGAAATCGTGGGAGGAGAGCCCCAACTTGTCAACCGAGTCGAACAAGCTCCAGAAAGGAGGTGATCCAGCCGCACCTTCCGGTACGGCTACCTTGTTACGACTTAGCCCCAGTTACCTGTTCTACCCTAACTGGCTTCGTTGCGGAGCACCAGCTTCAGGTCTACCAGACTTCCATGGCTTGACGGGCGGTGTGTACAAGGCCCGGGAACGTATTCACCGCGTCATTGCTGATACGCGATTACTAGTGATTCCAGCTTCACGAAGTCGAGTTGCAGACTTCGATCCGAACTGAGAACGGCTTTGTGAGATTGGCATCACATCACTGTGTAGCGACCCTCTGTACCGTCCATTGTAGCACGTGTGTAGCCCTAGGCGTAAGGGCCATGATGACCTGACGTCGTCCCCGCCTTCCTCACTGCTTGCGCAGGCAGTCCATCTAGAGTCCCCAGCTTAACCTGATGGCAACTAAATGTAGGGGTTGCGCTCGTTGCGGGACTTAACCCAACACCTCACGGCACGAGCTGACGACGGCCATGCAGCACCTTGCTTTGTGTCCCGAAGGAAAAGTTCATCTCTGAACCGGTCACGCGCATTCTAGCCTAGGTAAGGTTCCTCGCGTATCATCGAATTAAACCACATGCTCCACCACTTGTGCGGGCCCCCGTCAATTCCTTTGAGTTTCACTCTTGCGAGCGTACTCCCCAGGTGGGATACTTACCGCTTTCGCTAAGCCAGTGACTGTCTATCGCCACCAGCGAGTATCCATCGTTTACGGCGTGGACTACCAGGGTATCTAATCCTGTTCGCTCCCCACGCTTTCGTGCCTCAGCGTCAGTACCAGCCTAGTCAGCTGCCTACGCAATCGGGGTTCTGGAAGGTATCTATGCATTTCACCGCTACACCTTCCATTCCGCCAACCTCGTCTGGACTCAAGCCCGCCAGTATCCAGGGCAGTTCCACAGTTGAGCTGTGGGCTTTCACCCCGGACTTAACGGGCCGCCTACGCACCCTTTAAACCCAATAAATCCGGACAACGCTTGCACCCTCCGTATTACCGCGGCTGCTGGCACGGAGTTAGCCGGTGCTTATTCCTCAGGTACCGTCAGTTTAGGACGCATCCTCTTTTTCTTCCCTGAGAAAAGCCGTTTACAACCCAGAAGGCCTTCATCCGGCACGCGGCATGGCTGGGTCAGGCTCTCGCCCATTGCCCAATATTCCCTACTGCTGCCTCCCGTAGGAGTCTGGCCCGTATCTCAGTGCCAGTGTGGGGGATCACCCTCTCAGGTCCCCTAGACATCGTCGCCTTGGTGGGCCGTTACCCCGCCAACTAGCTAATGTCACGCAACCCCATCCTTGACCAATAAATCTTTACCAATTGTGTGATGCCACACTGTTGGTTTATGCGGTATTAATCCGCCTTTCGGCGGGCTATCCCCCAGTCAAGGGCAGGTTGGTTACGCGTTACGCACCCGTGCGCCACTAGTGTATTGCTACACCCGTTCGACTTGCATGTATTAGGCCTGCCGCTAGCGTTCATCCTGAGCCAGGATCAAACTCTCCATTGTAAGAAATTCTCTTCACCAGTTCGAAAACTGGCTGATGTCAAGTGCTGATCCGACCCGGTATATTTGACGAGCTGTTTGTGGGCTCATCCCATGATTCGCTTGAAAACCTGTAATCTCAACTTCTTCCCTGATTGCTCAGAAGCGAAGTTGCTTACCGTTTTTGTCTTTTCCAGTCATTCAAAGAACGTGTGCAGCGCCCCGTTGGACCCTACCGTGTGCCGCTCGTAAGCGGCGAAGTATTCGTGTTGTAAGCCCCTTCCGATCGAAGCGGGTTGCAAAGGTAAGCAGCTTTTTTCATCCTGCAAGCCTTTTCCGAAAAACTTTTTTCGAGGCGTGATTCGAAAGTGATTCGTTTTTCAGCAGCAGCTTCCGGTTGAAGCGGGGTGCAAAGGTAAGTGAGCTTTTTGCTTTTTTCCAAGAACCCGAACGAAAAAAGTTTTTAGCCTTTTCTTCGTTTCCGATTCCCAGCGCCCGTTTCTTCGTTCAGAACCGGGCTGCAAAGGTAAGCTTCTTTTCTGCCTTTTTCCAAGAGTGCAACCGAAAAAAATTTTCGTGTCGGACTCGGGTAAAGCGCCTCCGGTTGAAGCGGGGTGCAAAGGTAGCACTTTCTCGCTGCCATTTGCAATCCCGCAGGCGAACTTTTTTTCAACTCGCTTTTTCGAAGGAAAGCTGCGAGCTGTAGAAAGAAGCCAGGAGGCAAAGAAGAACTTGCGCGCTGGTGGCCCGAAGATTGGCAGCGGCCCCTTCCGCGTTTCGGATTGGGAGTGCAAAAGTGCGGGCTTTTACCGCTACTTCCAAACCTACCACTGAAAAAACCCGTTCAAGGCCCGCTGAAATCCCCTTTCTCCCACAGTATCAGATAGATTATTTTTGCCATTATAGGTTCTTTGACTAACGGATCGTTTCCGGATTGGTAAAATCTAGTGGTATGGAGCGGGCACTGCGCGGACGCAATGCTTCGTATTGCCGGATGGTTTGTCCTAGAGCCGCCAAAAACGGCAATCCTACTGTTTCGTATTCATAGGCACCGTCATTGATGATGCCATCCTGATTTACATATAGTACAGCACTCAGCATAAATTCTGTTTGGCGGGTGGAATCAGTGAAGTAGGCCACATCGGCCAAGTAGCCGTGGGACATGCCTACTATATTGTAGATACGCAGGCCAGCCTCCTGAGCGGCAGTTGGTCGGCGGCCGTAATAGAAGTACTTCTTGTATGCATCGAAATACCGGCTGCCGGTATACATACTATATAAAGAGCTGTGCGGCGTATGATGCAGGTAGTAGCGCAGAAATGCGTAATCGTCGGGAGTGATGTGCAGGCGTTGGTTGGCGGGTAGTGCTTCAGGAAACAAAACGGCTTGGAGCAGCTCCGTAATGGACTGTAGCGGGAGGTAGTTAGCCGTGGTGAAATCGTAGGGCTGCGGGACGATGCGGCCACCGACTTGGTAGGCACGGCCTTTGGTGATGCGGCCGAGCGGAAACGTGAGCGCCCGGGCATTGTATGCCGCGGGCTGCCGGTACACCGTTTCGCCGGTAGCAGCACTGCGGAACTCCAACGGGTTGGTGTGGCGGTTGGCAGCAGTATCGCAGGGGGCAAAGCGGCGGACGATGCGCGTTTCGGGAAAGCCCAGCTCAGCCAGGCGGGCGTTGAGCGGCCCCTGCCCCAGGAATTCGTAGAGACGGTTGTAGGCTTGGTTGTCGCTGACGAGCAGCATCCGCTTGATGTAATTGCCGACAGTATTCACCCGGTCAGAGTCGGGGGATGGATTGTAGGACGCGGGCGTCTGGCAGCGGAAAGCCACGCCGATTTGCATGGGTGAGCGTCGCGTGAGGCCGGGCCGGTTCAGGTTGTTGAGTTTTTCGAGGGCCAAAACGGCCGTGGGCAGCTTCACTAGACTGGCCGGATTAAAGTACTGGCGTGCATTGAGCCGGAAGCTATGCTGTACGAAGGTGGGGCGTAGCTGCGCGTCGCGGTTGATTTGGGTGTAGATGATTTGCAACTCGTAGTTTTCCGCCCGATTGACGACGCGTAGCAGGCGGGCGTCGGAATGTAGAAGACTATCCAGCAGCGGGCTGTCAGTAGTAGCGGCGGCTACGGGAGTGGGCCGCAAGTCAACTGGAGAAAGGGCAAGGACTGTGCTTAGCACCCCGGCTACTAGTAGCGTAGCGAATCGAATCATAAAGGAAGATACGGCAAAACCCCTCCCCTGCCCACTTGCCAGCGGCTGAAAACGACGAAAGCTACTCCCTGATGAGAAGTAGCTTTCAGGTACGCTTGATTTTCTGTTGACAGTTTAGAAACCGGCCTTCCCTCTAACCACAGTCGCTGCGGGCCGGATTACAGACTGCATCAGCAGTAGCTTTGGCAGTCGGGGACAACGGCACATCTATATACAGTAGGAGTACTTACGGCTGCTATATATATAGGTGTAGCTACGGCTGCACTGGTTCCCGATGCCGAGCCAGCAACAGGTTGGAATCGTTTTGGCGCCAGTTGTAGCCGGTGCCGAATGGCAGAGGGCGCGGCGGATTGGCTTTATCGGTGTAGGCAGCGGTGAGTGCCGGCTGGTATTGCTTAGCGAACAGGTTAATGGGCCGCTTGTAGGTGCCATAGTAGGTGAATTGCCAGTCGGTGGGTCGGAAGTATTTCATGGCAATGCCCGAATCATCCTGCAGCAGGTAATTGCTGCGCTCCAGAATGAGGTTACGCACCTTGCTGAAGTAGCTTTTATGCATCAGGTAAGTGGCCGACTTCACGTAGGTAGTGAGTGGGCCTAGACTGCGCACGTACTTTAGAGCGGCTTCTTTGGTTTTGCCCAGCTTCCAGTCGCTCAGGTCGGCGGAGAGATACACTACGGTTTTTTCCTCCCCAGTTCTAGTACGCAATTTTACTTCCATGCCGGGTACTACGTTGAGGCCAGGCTTTTGCACAGTAGCCGAGTCGGCGTCGGTGAGCTGGCCTTCGGGGGTAAGCTGAACGTAGCGCAAGGCCTCTACCTGGTGGTCGGTGCGGGTAGCAAAGAGCAGCAGCAGCGGCACGACACCGCCAATGTTGACGCGCTGGTTTGCCTTTTCAGCCGTTTTTACGATAGAATTGGCTTTACTGAGCGTGTTACTGTCGGGCTTTTTAGCATTTAGCTCCACAGCCATATCGTTGGTGCGAAAAAAGCTAAAGTTCAGCACCGACCACAATGAGGCCTTTAAGGCGGGAAACAGCTTGGGGTTTTCCAGCGTGGCGGGGACCGGCACCGTACCAATCGGCTCCAATCCCATCAGCACGTAGGTAGTACTGGTGGGAAACATGGTGACGACGTTGAGAAAATCGGGGCCACTGAAGGGGTAAAATACCGTGGGGCTGGTTGAACGCACCGAATCCAGCTCAGTAGCGGCCCATTGCTCAATTTTAGCGGTGCGCGTAGCGTGGTAGTTAGTCCAGCTTTTGGCCTGGTCGGCGGCGTAGGCCTGCCAGGCAGGCTGGGTAGTAAGGGGGCGCAACTCACTTTGCCGGCTAACGGACAGGCCCGCCAGAAACGCAGCCACGTTATGCAGAGCGGCCGTATCGGGGGTGGCTGATTTGGGGGGGATGGCCGGCGGGGCCGTGGCAGTATCGGGGGCGGCGGTGGGTAAAGCAGTTTGCTCCTGACGAGCCGTTTTTTGCTCAGAGCAGGCAGCCAGCGTGACAACCAAGGCCGGCAGCAGAAGCCGGACGGGGGAAAGGCGCATAGAACGAAATGAGATGGAGGAGAGGCGAAAGGTAATAAAAGCCGGTTTACATAGCGTTTCTACAGTTTTTCGCCGCACCGCCAGCAGTATTCTGCCTCGGGCTTGTGGTCGGGAGCCTGGCAGACGTGACAAACGACCTGCTTATAGGGCGGAACAACCGGGGCACCTTTGGCGGCTCCCGCCATCTGGGCCGAAACAATACCTGTAGGCACGGCAATGATGGCGTAACCCATAATCATGAGTACCGAAGCCAGCGTCTGCCCCAGAATGGTGACGGGCGAAATGTCGCCGTAGCCTACGGTCGTTACCGTGACTATGGCCCAGTAAATACTCTTCGGGATGCTGCTGAACCCGTGCTGGCCGCCTTCCACCACATACATGAGCGTTCCGATGACGGTAACCAGCGTGAGTACGGCGGCCAGAAAAACCAGAATCTTGAAGCGGCTGGCTTTGAGGGCCGTCACGATAAACTCCCCCTCCCCCACAAACTGACCCAGCTTGAAAATACGGAACACCCGCAGCAGACGCAACGTGCGGATGACGATAAGGTAGCGGCTACCAAACATCAGCAAACTGGCCAGTGTGGGCACAATGGCTAAGAAGTCGATAATTCCCAGTAGGCTGAATACATAAGACAACGGCCGGCGCACCACCAGCAGCCGCACGATATATTCCAGCAGAAACAAGCCCGTAAAAACCCACTCGACAGCGCGCAGAAAAGTACCGTACTGCGCACTAAGGCTTTGCACACTTTCCAGCATCACCGCCACCACGCTCAGCACAATGGCGACCAATAAGGCCACATCAAAATTGCGCCCGGCCCGGGTGTCCGATTCGAAAACAACCTTATAGACTCGTTGCTTCCAGACGGGTTG
This sequence comes from Hymenobacter swuensis DY53, assembly GCF_000576555.1. Taxonomy (NCBI): domain Bacteria; kingdom Pseudomonadati; phylum Bacteroidota; class Cytophagia; order Cytophagales; family Hymenobacteraceae; genus Hymenobacter; species Hymenobacter swuensis. The sequence continues at coordinate 497,948 of NZ_CP007145.1, read as the reverse complement.
GGACAGCTCAGGGGCTCGATTGGACATGACAGGAACAGGCAGATTTAGTGCTTGGCCGTGCGGTGCTGGCTCAGCCAGTACACTAGCAGGCCTACTACCAACGTACCCAGGCCGTAGAGCGTTTCCATGGGCTTGTCGCGGGCAATGAACCAAAGCGTCCAGCCATTGAGTAGCAGAAACAGCAGCGGTGTAACGGGGTAGCCCCAGGCTCGGTAAGGCCGGGGCAGCTCCGGCTCACGCAACCGCAGGATAAACAGCCCCAGCACCGTCAGGAACGTGAACAGGTTCAGGATAAAGCCGGCGTACACCACTACTTGGGCAAATGACGAAACCAACACGAACAGCAACGTCAACCCACCTTGGAACAGAGTAGCCCGCACCGGCACATCGGCGGCGCTACGCCGAGCCAGCCACCGCAGTGCCGGCACATCCTCACCCATGGCCTGCACAATACGTGGCCCGGCAAACACCATGGAGCTGACAGTGGAAACCAGCAACGCCGCAATCAGGCCGCCCATCAGTCGCCCGCCGGCCGCCCCAAACAGGGAGGCAGCTGCCACAAAGCCGACTTCCACCTGCCCTTTCAGTTGGGCAATGGGCGTAGAATAGAGGAAGATGAAGTTCAACCCCACGTACAGCACCAACACAATGGCCGTGCCGGTGAGCAGAATCCGGGGCAGATTGCGTTGCGGGTTTTGTACCTCGCCCGTCAGGTAGGCCGCCGCATTCCAGCCCGAGTAGGCATACGACACAAAAATAAGGGACACAGCAAAGGCCGGACTTAGCAGCAGTTGCCAATCAGCGGAACCTTGCGGCAGGAAAGCCAGCGGTTGGGGCTGAGCCAGCCACAAACCAGCCCCGATGAACCCAACCAGCACGGCCACTTTCACAGCCGTAACCACTACCTGCAACCGGCTGCCCACCTTACGACTACTGGCGTGCACGGCCGTAAGCATCACCACTACCGTAACAGCCAGCACCCGTGGCGGCAATGCAGGCCCCACGCTGCCAGCGTACCGCTCCAGGGCTAGAGCCGCCGCCGCCGTCGGGGCTGCAAACCCCACCGTGGCCGACACCCAGCCTGACAGAAAGCCCAAAGCCGGGTGGTAAATGCGCGACAGATAATGGTACTCGCCGCCCGAGCGGGGCATGGCCGCCGCCAGCTCGCCGTAGCATAAGGCCCCGCACAGCGCAATAATGCCCCCCACTACCCACAGCATCAGCAGGGCAAAACCACTCTGGATGGTTTCTACCTGGAACCCCAAGCTGGTGAATACGCCGGTGCCCACCATGTTGGCCACCACTAGGGCCACGCCGGTCAGGACGCTGATTTTATAAGGGGAAGCCGAAGTTGATACCATGCACAGAAGGGGTTTGCCGGTCAAAGATGCACATTCCGGCCGGCCGACGGCTTTCTCGCCAAGTATTCCGCCAACTTGCCAACAAGCCGGCTGAGTTGGAATTAGCAGCTGTTTTTGGAGCTTATTTTTCAGAATTCGAAAAACAAGCTCCAAAAACAGCTGCTTCTGCCATCCTTATTTGTCATGCAATCGGGCGTGTACGCAAACAGGCCCGTCGGTATTCCCGACGGGCCTGTTTGATGCATGATTTTCCGGCAGCTACGCGCTGACTTTATCTTTGGGACGCTTGTAGAGCGGTACAGTGCTGCACGGCTCGCCGTACATGATACTGGCTGCTACCGGCAGCAGTTTCTGCATAATGGCCACGTAGGCGTAGGTAGGCACCGGTTTTTCGCCGCAGCCTTTGATAACCAGCTTAGCATCGCGGAACTGCTCCACCTCCACCCCAGCAATGGCCTCCTGAAACAACTCCTGCTCCAAGGCCTCTAGGTTGCCGAACACGTAGCGGTGGGCGTGGTTCTGGAGCTTACCGGCCAGTAACATGTATGCCCAAGTGGGCACAATGGCATCGGCTGAGCAGATGATGGCGACGTTCTGGCCGTCGTACTGCGTCCAGTCGTGGGTTTTGATGAACTCACGGAAGTCCTTTTCGCGCAGCATCAGGCCGTGGAATAGGTTGTCCTTGATATCATACACCACCCGCTCGCCGGGATGAATGAACTCTTCGAGGTTAAAGGTCACCAAGCCGGAATTGGCCACTCGGTTCACAAATTCTTCCATGATTATTTCTTGGCAAAACTGCCTTTACTGCTTGTTTTTCGGTGTGGTGGTATATACCTCTTTCAAGTAAAACGGCTCATAGTAGGCCACGCTGCGAAATTCCTGGTGGCGGTAAGCTTTCAGCGCCAAAGCCCCCACAGAAATAGCCGAGGGTTCGATATTAGTCAGAAAAGCCGCGTGTGGGTTTTCAGCTACCAACGGGCGGAACTTGGCCGCGCCGTTTCCAAAGAATAACAACGACTGCCCGGCCAATTGTTCGACCAAGGTTGTTTCATTGAGCAGCAAAGGCGTGGGTGCCAGCATTTCGGTGCCATCGGCCTGATAAATGCCCGCGTATACCTCCATCCGCCGGGCATCCAGCATAGGGCAATATAAGTAGTGCTCAGACCGGGCCGTAACAGCCGCCACCTGGTGGGCCAGACTATGCAGCGTACTCACGGCCAGCAGCGGAATATCAAGCGCGTAGCACAACCCTTTGGCCGCAGCAGCCCCAATGCGCAGGCCGGTATAGGAGCCCGGGCCATCGGATACGGCCACGGCTGCTACGTCTTGCAGCGTGTGCAACGTGTTATCCAGCAGTTGACTGATGAGCAGACTCAGATGCGAGGAGTGTGACTTTTCCAGCCGCAGTTCCGTTTGGCCTACCAACTGGCCCGTGTCGAGGTGGTGCAGCGCCACCGAGCACACCGGCGACGAGGTTTCAAGGGAAAGGAGCAAGCTGGACATGGCGGCAAAGGTACTACTTCATTTCCGCTGTCTTTCTACTATAGATAGACACGAAATACCAGTTCCACGAACTCGAAACGTACTTCTGCTACCTCTAATGCTTCTCGTATCTCCTGCTCAAAACTGTGTATGCGAGGCTTAATCAGGCGGCCTATTACTTCCACCACAAACGGGTTAATCTCTATCCATTCTACTTCGCGGACTGGGTAAGGGCCAAAGCTTCCTGCTTCTATGTAGTTATTGACCGGTATTATAAACCAAGAAGACCACGCTGAAACGCTCTCATCATTGAGCAACTTACCTCGAACCGCAACTCTATACTTACCAGTCAGTTGGTCTATGAGAATCGAAACTTTCATCATTGACAAGCTATGATAAACAGAAAAAGCAGCCCCAATATCGGGCTGCTTTTTTCTGTTTGGATTATCTGTTGGCTTACTGGCGGCCGCCGGCGGTGCTGCGCTTGGCTTCAGGGCGGGCTTTGGCCTCCAGGGTGCCGGGGCGCAGCAGCGCCGAGTAGCGCGGTACATCATTGAGCACGGTCTGCGCCATCAGGATGTTGGGGTCGTCGTCGAAAGTAGCCTCAATACCTCCCTTCTGAAAGTAGTAGCGCGAAACAATTTCCTGCTCCAGAAACTCCCGAATTTCGGGCTTGAAGCGCAGCAGGTCATTGGCCTTATTGGTGGTTACCTTACGGCGCATGGCCTCCAACTCGGTTTTCACGTCGTCGTAGTGCTTTTCGTCCTTCACTTTCTTGGTGAGGTCGGCCAGTGCCTTCTCAGCATCAGTGCTATAATTGATGTCCTTGTTTTTGAGGTACTCAACAAACTTCTGGTAATCGGCGTCGGTGAGCTTGAACTGACGGGCGGGCGCAATAGTGGCGTGCTCGGAGCGGTAGCGCGTGGCGTAATCGAATAGGTAACTTTTCTGGAGCAGCACCCGCGTGATATCGGCAATTTCGCGGTCCACCACTTCCACGTCGGGAGCCACGCCGCCGCCATCGTACACGGTGCGGCCAGCCAGCGTCTTGAAGGCCGTGCGCAACGAGTCGGGCACTTTGCCCAGCGTGCCGTCGTCGGCACGGTGCGAGTAGTCGATTTCCTGAATGCAGCGGCCGCTCGGGATGTAGTATTTGGCCGTCGTCACCTTCAGCTGGGAGTTGTAGCTCAGCGGACGGGTAGCCTGCACGAGGCCCTTCCCGAATGTGCGCTCCCCCACAAGCACGGCGCGGTCGTAGTCCTGCAGCACGCCCGACACAATTTCGGAGGCCGAAGCCGAGCGATTGGAGGTAATCACCACCATCGGAATCTGCGTATCCAAGGGCATATCCAGAGCCTTATAAGTCTTGTTCCAGTCAGAAACTTTGCCCTTAGTGCTCACGATGTCCTTGCCCTTGTCCACGAACAGGTTGGAGATGTTCACGGCCTCGTTGAGCAGCCCGCCGGGATTATCCCGAATGTCGAATATCAGCTTTTTGGCGCCCTGCTCCTTCAGCTTAGCCACGGCCAACCGCACTTCCTTGCCGGCATCCACGGTGAAGCCCGAGAGCTGGAAATAGCCAATTTCAGGTGTAAGCATGCCGTAGTACGGCACGTTGTCCACCTGAATTTTGTCGCGGGTAATGGTAATTTCCACCGGGGCATCCTGGCCGTAGCGGGTCACCATCAGTTTCACCTGAGAGTTGGCCTGGCCCTTGAGCAGCTTGCTGATATCGGCGTTAGACTTTTTGTCCACGTTCACGCCGTTGATGGTCAGGATTTCGTCGCCGGGCAGCAGGCCGGCTTTCTGGGCCGGGTAGCCTTCGTAGGCGGCCTGCACCACGGTTTTGTTGTTGCGCTTCTGCACTACCGCCCCAATCCCGCCGTACTGGCCGGTGGTCATGGTGCGGAAGTCCTCAATGTCGTCCTCCGGGATGTAGTTGGTGTACGGGTCCAGCGACTTAAGCATGGCGTCGATGCCCGTCTTCACCAGCTTAGCCGGCGGTATCTCATCCACGTAATACGTATTCACCTCCTTGAACAAGGTGGCGAAGATGTCGAGGTTCTTGGCGATTTCGAAGTACCGCTCATTGTCGGTAGCTGCGCGGAAGGATACGAGCAGACCGGCACCGCCCAGCAGGGCAGCCACGGCCAAGGATTTTTTGCGCATAAAAGGGGCTGAAGGCAACTGTACGACCCTAAACGGTAGGCCGGAGGGTCGGTTTGCGTTTCTCACCTGAAAAGCTGCCCCCCAGCGCATTTGTTGTCAAGACCCCGCTCCTGCCTCCGCAGTTGCACCAGTCTCGGTCAGCAAACGCTCCAGCCCTGAAGTTAATTTCTTTTCGATAAGCGTCAAGGGCTTTTTTTCCTTGCCGGTATAGATAATAGCCAACTGGGCCACCCGATGCCCACCAGGGGCTTCCAGTAGCCGATACTTATTGAGGCGGTAGGCCTCGCGCAGCAGCCGCTTAAGATAATTGCGGTCGACGGCGCGCTTGAAGTTGCGCTTGCTCACGCTCACCAGCACCTGCGGCGGCTCGGTGGTGAGCATTTCGGTGGCCCGCCAAGTGAGTCGCAGGGGGTATAAACCAAAAGAAGAACCCTGCCCGAAAAGCGCTTCAATGAGCTTCTTTCGGCACAGATGTTCTTCTTTCGGAAACGAGTAGGAGCGCGCGCCCGGCGTTGAAACAGGAGTCGTCATCGGCGGGAGCAGCGGCCATTCAGCCGCCGGCAGCGGCTTAGCGCTTATGACGACCTTCGTCAGATACGGTCAGGCGCTTGCGGCCTTTGGCACGACGACGAGCGATTACGCTACGGCCGTTTACGGTTTCCATGCGCGAGCGGAAACCGTGCTTGTTGCGGCGCTTGCGCTGCGAGGGCTGAAAAGTACGTTTCATGGTATGGGTAAGTGACTCTTGTTACAACTTAGGCCGGCAAAGGTAACAGGATGATTCGGAATTGACAATGCTTTACCCGGCTTTTTCTGGCCTTCCTGTCTGCTGGTTAGCGAAGTGGCCGCCTGATTTCCATCTTCTATCTTCCTATGGTTCCCTACAATTTACCCCGACAGCCGCCCCGTAATGCGTAGCTTTACGTCAGGTTTACCGGCCATTGCCGAACCCGCTTTTCCATGATTCACTACCACGTTTCCTTCGAGAACCCGCTCACCTTTTACCTACAGATTCAGATGACGTTTGCGGTGCCCGCGGGCACCGAAGCGCCGGTGGAACTACAGCTGCCCGCGTGGCGGCCAGGCCGCTACGAGCTGCAGAACTTCGCCCAGAAGTTGCAACACGTGGTATTAGAGGATGCAGCCTCCGGCGAGCCCCTGACGGCGCGCAAAATCACGAAGGACCGGTGGCAGCTGAGCGGGGCGGCAGGCCGCACGGTGCGGGTGCGCTACAACTTCTACGCCCACCAGATGGATGCCGGCGGCTCCTGGCTCGATGAAACCCAGGTGTACCTGAATCCGGTGCAGGCCCTCATGTACGTGGACAGCCGCCAGGAGGAAACCTGCCAGCTGCTGCTGGACCTGCCCGAGGGCTGGCAGTTGGCCTGCGGCCTGCCCCAGCGCGGCCCCAACTTGCTGGAGGCCCGCAGCTTCGACCACTTGGTCGACTCGCCCCTCATTGCCAGCCCCACGCTGCAGTACCGCAACTACGAGGTGCAGGGTCTGCCCTTCTATATCTGGATTCAGGGGGAATGCCCGGTGGACTGGGCGCGGCTGGTGCGGGACTTCCGGGCATTCAGCGAGGAGCAGCTGCAGCTGTTCGGCTCGTTTCCGGCGCAGGATTATCACTTTCTGAACCAGATTTTGCCCTACAAGCACTACCACGGCGTGGAGCACCTCAACTCCACCGTCATTGTGCTGGGGCCGGCGGAGCTGCTGATGACCGAAGGCCTGTATAAGGAGTTGCTGGGCGTGAGCTGCCACGAGCTGTTTCACGCCTGGAACATCAAAAGCATCCGGCCGGCCGAGATGCAGCCCTACGATTACGCCCGCGAAAACTATTTCCGCACTTGCTTCATTGCCGAGGGGATTACCACCTACTACGGCGAGTACCTGCTGGCCCGGGCCGGCGTACGCACCGCCGAGCAGTATTTCGCCGAGCTGAACATGGTGCTGCGCAAACACTACGATGACTACGGCCGCTACCACCTCTCGGTGGCTGATGCCAGCATGGACCTGTGGCTGGATGGCTACAAGCCCGGCGTGCCCGACCGCAAAGTATCGGTGTACCACAAGGGCGCGTTGGTGGCGCTACTGCTCGACCTCACGCTGCGGCAGCTCTCGGGCCACCAGCGCAGCCTCGATGACGTGATGCGCCGCCTGTGGGAGGAGTTCGGCCAGACCGGCGTGGGCTACACCGAAGAAGACTACACCCGCCTAGTGCAGGAAGTGGCCGGGCGCGACATGCAGGCGTATTTCGACAAGTTCATCTACGGCACGGCCCCGCTGGAGGAGCCTTTGAACCGGGTTTTGGGCTTTGTGGGTTGCCGGTTGCGCATTGAGGAAAACGCGTCGGCCTCAGAAGGGGTGTATGGCTTCCGGACAGTGGTCAAGAATGAGCGGACCGAAGTAACCGACATCCTGCCCGGTGCCCCCGCCGCCTTGGCCCTCACCGTAGACGACGAAATTGTGGCCATCAACGGCCGCCGCGTGGATATGAACCTGCACACCTTGCTCAGCGACGGAGCCGACCACCACGAGGTAACCGTATTCCGTCAGAACCGCCTGCTAACTGTTACGCTGGCGGCCGACGCGGCGCTTAGGTTCTGGCAGAAAATCACCATCGAAAAGGTTCCTACCGCTACTACAGAACAGCAGGCCAGCTTTCGGCAGTGGCTTAAGCAGGACTTTTAATTTTTCGACTACATCTCGGCCGTTGCAGCTAACGTATTAGTCCCGGCTGCCGGAGCCGCGCAAACTTTTTGTCGGGTTTGTGCTTTCGGGAACTCTCCGCATGCATTTTTCTTTTCGCTCTCTGTCCACCCGACAACGACGCGCCTTTCGATCCAAGTCTACACTACTCCTCATGTTTCGGTTTCGTACCGTAGCTACTGCCCTGCCGCTGGTAGTGGCACTGCCGGCTTGTTCGTTGCGCATGCAGCCCACCGAAAAGTCGCGGCCCAGTGTAGCATTACCACCTTTACCGGCTCCCAAACCGCCCCGCATCTACCGGCTTCAACACCTCGATACGCTGGTGCAGTTGCCGGGGCGGGTGCTACATATCTACCCAGCTATGCGGCCCGTGTACGAGCGGCTGCAAAGCCCCGAGTGGGTGGCAGCCAAGCCAGCTTCGGCCACTGAGGAAGATTCATTTCTGGATTTCGCCGCCGAGGAACGCAACCGGCTTACCAAGGCGGGTGCCCGCGTGCAGCGCACCGGCCGGGCCCTGCGCCTGCGCCCGACGGCCGCCCCGGAAGTACGGCTGGTGAACAATCCGGCCGAGGATGAACGCAACGTGGCGTATGAGTATCTGGCCACACTGCCCAGCATCCACCAATGGTTGGTTTCGGTACATCTATATGAAGGCGGCTACTACATGCTGGTGGACCAGCGGAGCGGCCGCCGCACCCAGCTCATGGCCCCGCCCGTTATTGCTCCCGATGGCCGCCATTTCGTGTGCGGCAACTCCGATGTACTGGCCCGCTTTGAACCCAGCGGCCTGCAACTCTGGAGCCTTGATGACAAAGCGCCGCGCCTGCTCTGGGAACGGCAAACCGAATGGGGCTGCACCCAACCCCGCTGGCTCGACAGCAAAACCATCCTTTTCGAGCAGGATTTCTTCGACAAAGGGGATGTCGATACCCGCGTAGTTAGGCTAACGGTAGTGCCTTGATAAAGAAGTGAGATAGATAGAAATGAGAAGTGAGACTTTCGCTCCAGAACCCAAGTCGGGTGTTGGAATGAAAGTCTCACTTCTCATTTCTATCTATCTCACTTCTAACGCCTAGTGCTTGGCATCACCGCCCTTGCCTATTTTGCCGCTGTTCACGGAAGCAGGATTATTGCCCTGCGGATTGCTGCGAATATTGTGAACACCCGAGCCGGCCGAGTTGCCATCGGTGGTGTTGCCGTGGGCTGATACATCGGTGGTATTAGGGCTTTGCACCTGGGTGCTTTTCTTTTTCGTATTGGCTGCCGGGTTGACGGACGTTTTATCGTTGGTCAGGTCGGTTTGTTTTTTGCTCATGCTCATGGCCGTGGGATTTACGGGTGGATGAATATTCCTTCTACCGCACCAGCTTCTCTGGGGTTGCCATAAAATTCGGCCAATAAAAAAACCTCACCCGGCTACGGATGAGGTTTTTTTTGCTGGCTACCGCTACACTAAGCCACGGTGGCAGTGGCCGGCAGTACCGCCACGAGGTCGGCAAATTGCTGCTCGCGGGCCTCAATTTCTTCCTGAGTCAGGTTTAGCAGGCGCTCCGTCCCGAATTTTTCCACGCAGAACGAGGCCATGGCCGAACCGTGAATCACGGCACGCTTCATATTCTCGAAGCTGATGTCGTCGGTGGCGGCCAGGTAGCCGATGAAGCCGCCCGCGAAGGTGTCGCCAGCACCGGTGGGGTCGAACACTTCTTCCAGCGGCAGAGCCGGGGCGAAGAAAATCTGGTTTTTGTGGAACAGCAGCGCGCCGTGCTCACCCTTTTTGATGATGAGGTATTTCGGACCCATCTCCATGATGATTTTAGCGGCTTTCACCAAGGAGTGCTGACCGGAAAGCTGGCGGGCTTCCTCATCGTTGATGCTGAGCACGTCTACCATTTCAATAGTCGTTTTCAGCTCGTCCATGGCCACGTCCATCCAGAAGTTCATCGTGTCCATCACAATGAGCTTGGGACGGTTCACGAGGCGCTGAATCACGAGGCGCTGAATCTGGGGCGTGAGGTTGCCCAGCATCAGGTACTTGCAATCTTGGTAGGAATCGGGCAGAATCGGGTCGAAATCAGCCAGCACGTTCAGCTCCGTTACCAGCGTTTCGCGCGAGTTCAGGTCGTTGGAGTACTTGCCCGACCAGAAGAACGACTTTTCGCCCTGTTTGATCTGCAGCCCTTCCGTATCCACACCGTGTTCCTGAAGCAACAGGATATCCGACTGCGCGAAGTCGTCGCCAACTACCGCTACCACTTTCACGGGTTTCACGGAGTACGAGGCCGACAAGCCGATGTACGTGGCGGCGCCACCAACAATCTTGTCGGTTTTGCCGAAGGGCGTTTCCAGGGCATCGAAGGCCACCGTGCCAATAACAACCAGACTCATAGAATCAAAAGGGAAAAGTGGTTCAGGTTTCTATTATTACGTGCTTGCAACACCCGCCGCTCCCGAATCCTTCCGCCAAGGGCGGAAAAAGCCAGACAACGGCAGTGGAACAGCAATAAAAAAGGCCTCTGCCGAGGAGGAGAGGCCTTTTTTGAAGTATTGTGGGTAAATAATGGGGCTCGAACCCACGACCTTCGGAATCACAATCCGACGCTCTAACCAGCTGAGCTATATCTACCGTGTTGGGTATTGTGTCACAAAAGTAGCCCTAGCCGGGGGATTTGCAAAAAAATCATGCGGTTTTTTTCGAGCCGGCTGCTAACCCGCTGTCAGGCAATGCGGAGCGGACGTCCACGAAACAGCACGCAACACTATGCCCCACAGAATACTGTATAGGTTACGCTGCCTATACTAGGCAAACGAACCCGGCCGGATTCCGCGTACCTTTGTGGTTTACAACACGCTTTCATCATGTCCGATACGCCGCAGCCGCTCACCTTCGCCGATTTCAAGCTCAACAAGCAACTCCTTACGGCAGTAGCGGAGGCGGGCTTCACCGAGCCGACTCCCGTGCAGCAGCAGACGATTCCGCTGCTGCTGGCCGGCCACGATGTGCTAGGCATTGCGCAGACGGGAACGGGCAAAACGGCTGCCTTTGGCCTGCCGCTGCTCATGAAGGTGAAATATGCCCAAGGCACTCACCCGCGCGCTTTGGTGCTGGCTCCTACCCGCGAGTTGGCTATGCAGCTGGAGAGCCATCTGCAGAAGCTGGCCACTTATACTGATTTGCGCATTTTCGCCATTTACGGCGGCCTAGGTCCTAAAACCCAGATTGAAACCATTGCCAAGGGCGTCGATATTCTGATTGCCACGCCCGGCCGCCTGATGGAGCTGTATCTGCGCGGTGAGCTAGTGCTGAAGGAGTTGAAGACCCTAGTGATGGATGAGGCTGACAAGATGATGGATATGGGCTTCATGCCCCAGATCCGGCGCATTCTGGAGGTGATTCCGCGCAAGCGTCAGAACGTGTTGTTCTCAGCTACCATGCCTGACAAGGTGACCACGCTGAGCGAAGAATTTCTGGAGTTCCCGCTGCGGGTGGAAGTGACGCCGGCCGCTACTTCGGCCCAGAATGTGAGCCAGACGCTGTATGAAGTACCCAACCTGATTACCAAAATCAACCTGCTGGAGTACTTGCTGCTGGACTGGGACACCTTCCAGCGCGTGATGATTTTCACCCGTACCAAGGAGCACGCCGAAAACGTAGCCAGCTTCCTGCAGCGCAAAGCGCACGGTGAGGTACGCGCCATTCACGGCAATAAGGGCCAGAACGTGCGCATCAACGCCATGGAAGCCTTTAAAGCCGGTGAAATTCGCTTTCTGGTAGCTACTGATGTGGCCGCCCGGGGCATTGACGTACCGCAGGTGTCGCACGTTATCAACTTTGATGTGCCACTGGTGTACGACGACTATGTGCACCGCATTGGCCGGACCGGCCGGGCCCAGCACACCGGAGCGGCCATTACCTTCGCCAACGAGGCCGAAATGCACCATATGCAGCGCATTGAGGAACTGATTCGGCAGCAAATTCCGGTGGTACCGATGCCACCCGAGGTGGTAATAGTCAAAACCTCTTTCGATGAGCAGCAAAGCATGGACCGCGAGAAGGACGAGCGGCGCAAACGCGAGGACCCGAGCTTCCAAGGTGCTTTCCACGAGCGGAAGGAGTGGATTAAGCCCGGCGTAACCATTGATAAACGTACCGGCCGGGAGTTTCAGGTGGGCCCCAACCGCAGCCAGAAAGGCAAGAAGGCTAATCCTTCAAAAGGAAAAGCGTCGTCGCACTCCTCTAAAGCCTTCCGCGCCGCCCAGGGCCGTGCCCGCGCCAAGCGTAGTAAATAGAGGTAAAATTGTGAAGTAATGAAATGGCGAATTGGCTGTTCTGCTGGCGCATAAAGCGCATGCCGAGCGGCCAACTCGCCATTTCACCCTCACCGGTAATGGCTGAAAATGGCCAGCTGCAGTAGCTTGTTGGCCAGCAAAGTGAACGTAAAGCCCCACAATGCCGCGCTCCAGGCCATATGCAGCAGAATCCGCCAGCGCGGGACGTGCAGCTGCGTGGCAATAACGGTACCGCCCACCGGACTGAACAGAATGGGCGTCAGGAACGCAATGCCTACCATCCCGAAGCGGCGGTAAATACCCACCACCGTGCGGCTGCGGCGGCTGAACAGCGGCTTGCCTTTGGCCTCGCGGCGGCGGCGCAAATGCAGGGCCCACTGCCGACCCAGCCCCGAAATCAGAATAACCGTTGTCATCATACCGGCCACCGAAAGGCCCCAGACAAGGGGCATGGGTAGCCCGGCTGCTACGCCGGCTAACGGGGCGGCCACAAACTTGAACATGCCAATGGCAAAAACGGTGGCGTATTTAAGCAGGGCAGGTAGCACGATGGGAAAGAGTCTACAGGAAGTGAAGTAGAGTGAAGATAACAGTTCCAACGCCGGTCGGTTAGTTCCGGTCCGTTACGTGTTTGTTTCGCAGCTGCCTTATTCTTACAGCTTACTGCCGTACGATAAGTCGCCTGCGTCGCCGAGGCCGGGAACGATGTAGGCCTGCTCGTTTAGCTTTTCGTCGATGGCCGCCACCCAGAGAGTGGCTTCGGGCACTTCCCTGGTCACGTATTCCACACCCTGCGGGCTGGCAATAACGGCGGCAATATGAACCTGACGGGGCGTGCCGAAGCGTAGCATGGCCCGGTACGTCTGCACCAGGGATTTGCCGGAAGCCAGCATCGGGTCGACCAAAATCAGTACCCGCTCATCGAGGCTGGGAGCCGACAGGTAATCGACCTGCACCTGTACCTGGGCGGTACCCTCAATGCGGTAAGCAGCCGCAAAGGCAGAAGGTGACTGGTCGAAGTAATTGAGAAAGCCCTGGTGAAATGGCAAACCGGCCCGCAACACCGTGGCCAGCACCGGGAAATCGTGGAGCAGCTTCCCTCTCGATTCGCCCAACGGGGTGCGCACGGTCTGGTCGGTGTAGCTAAGCTGCGAGCTGATTTTGTAGGCTATGATTTCGCCCAGACGCTGCAGGTTGCGCCGGAAACGCAACGAGTCCTGCTGCACTGTTACGTCGCGCAACTCCGCCAGGAAGTGGTTGGCAATGGAGGGCTCGGCACAAACTACGTGCACGCGGGGATTAGCGGCGGCGGCCTCAGCAGCAGTAGCGAAAGAATCGGCGGGAAGGGGCGTCAGCGCATCCATGTCAGATACCAGGGTCGTTGGGTGAAGGATAGGGCCGCGTACGGAACAGGCCCGGCCCCGAAATTGGCGAAAAAACGAGCAATTGACGGTATCATACCGCCTTCAAAATCGAGCACAAGGTCGGGGGTGTCCGCGTGGCGGCCTATAGCGGCATCTACCAGTACTAACGGAGCCGCAGCCTTTTTACCTTCTACGGAAGCCGCTGCGAATAAATAAATCAGCCGGGTACGGTAGCGCACGAACAGCGTCCCGGCCAGCAGAGCGCCGGTCTGGGGGTGGTGCACCTCATGCAGCTCCAACAGCTGCCGCTGGGCCAGGACGGCTATCAAGCGGCGCAATACCGTGTAGTGGCGGGGTTTCAGGCCGGCTGCTGCCCCCTGGGTTTGCTGAAACAACGTGAGCAGCGGCTCAGCATTCCGGGCTTCCTGGGCACGTAAAGGCTGGAGCGCGGCCTCGTTCAGGCGCAGGCGGCGGCGGTAGTCGGCGCAGTAGCCGGCCCGGATATGCCCGGCCGGCGCGGCCAGAGACAGGTGATACGTCTGGCGGGGCTGCACGCTGGTGCCCGGCGGCAGCATGGGCAGGCCGTTGGCCGTGTTAAGTTGAGTGTAGAAGCGAGTGTAGCAGCGGGCCATTGCCGGCAACATTGCTACCGACACTTCTTCCCCTGCGACCAACAGGCCCAGCTGTTGCGTAAACGGCGGCTGATACACCTCCCGGCCCCAGGGCCGCCGCTTTACGGGCAGGGGCCACACGGCTCGGTACCGGCCGTCTGCCTCTACTTCTACTACGGCTTCCCAGTGGCCGGCAGTGGCGTGCAGCCACCAGCTATGAGCATAAGGCACTACCTCCCGAGCCCGGGCCACGCATTCGTCCCAGGCGGCTAGGTCAATTTCAGAATAGTGCAGCAGACGGAGAGCCATAGGCCCAAAGGTACTGCCGAGGCTCTTCCGTACGTTATGGCAGAGGCCCGCCGCCCAATCCTGCCTAAACTCCGTAGGTTTGCTACCCCAACGCCTGCTTTGGCGTACATGGCTCTGCTTATGAGAAATTCCTACCTGTTTGCACTGGGCCTGACCGGCTTGCTGGCTACTCCGGCCGCCGCCCAGGACACTCCTACCCGCCCCACCGACGGCCAGGGCAACTGGCTTACCTATGACGAGCCGCCCAAGCCGCCGAAGCCATCCAAGCCCACCGCCGAGCAGCCCCAGACCGGCCGCCTCCGCAAAACCACCATGGGCAGCACCTACGTGCCCCTCGATGCCGATATCTACCGCCTCATTGACCGGTATGTGATTCTGCACGGCCCCGATTCGTTGAGCGACCCGCACACCTCCATCCGGCCCTATACCCGGACCGCCGTGGCCCGACTGGCCGAACGCATGCTGCAGGATTCGACGGCGGGCCTCTCACGGCAGGACCGCTTCAACATCCGGTATCTGCTGCGCGACAACTGGCATAATACCCAGCAGGACTCCGCCATTAATCAGCGGGGAAAACCGATTCTGGGTTTTCTGTACGGGCGGCCTTCCGATTTGTACAGCGTAGCGCAGCCAGAATTTTCGTTGCGGGTGAATCCGGTTTTGGGCTTGAGCCTGGGTAACAGTGACGGTAACAAAAGCTACAGCTTCCTCAACACGCGCGGCGTGCAGGTGGAGGGCACCATTGATGAGCGTCTGGGCTTTTACACCTTCCTGGCCGATAACCAGATGGCTGTGCCGCTGTATGTGCAGGAGCGTATTGAGCGCGACAACGCCGTGCCGCACGAAGGCTTCTGGAAACCCTTCAAGAACACGCCCGGCCAATATGATTACCTGTCGGCGCGGGGCTACCTGACGTATGCTGCCGGCCGCCACGTCAGTCTGCAGCTGGGCCACGACCGGAACCAGATCGGCAACGGCTACCGCAGCCTGATTCTGTCCGATTACTCCGCGCCATATCTCTTTCTGAAGGTAAACACCCGCATCTGGAAGTTTCACTACCAGAACCTGTTTGCCCAGATGGTGGCCGATGCTCCCAATGTGGATGCCTCTTATGATCGTAAATACCTAGCCCTGCATCACCTGAGCTTCGATATCAAGCCCAACCTGAACGTGGGTGTGTTTGAAAGCGTGGTGTACAGCGGCTACTCCTCCACTACTGATAGTGTGCTGGTGAACGGGCAACCCGTAGTGCAGCCCCGCAAGCGCGGCTTCGAACTGCAATACCTCAATCCCATCATCTTCTATAGGGCCATTGAACAGGGTACCGGCTCCGAGGACAACGCGCTGCTGGGAGCTGATTTCAAGTGGAACATCCGCAACCGGGTGCAGCTCTATGGCCAGATAATTCTGGATGAGTTTGTGCTGAGCCAGATCCGGAGCGGCAACGGCTGGTGGGCTAACAAGCAGGGCATTCAGCTGGGGGCAAAGTATATCAACGTGGCCGGCATTCGCAATTTCGACTTGCAGGGCGAGTTCAACTACATTCGGCCGTACCTCTACCAGCACGAAGACAAGTACCGCAACTACCAGCACGATGCCCAGCCCTTGGCCCACCCGATGGGCGCCAACCTGTGGGAGCTGATTGGCATTGCCAGCTACCAGCCGCTGCCCCGTCTGAACGTGGTGGCCAAAGGTTTCTTGGTAAAGCAGGGCCTCGACCCCGCCGGCCAGAACTATGGCTCCAACGTGTTGCTGCCCTACACCAACCGCCCGCTTGATGCGAATGGCAACCTGCGGGAATACGACTTCCGGGTGGGCGACGGCATTACGTCATACCTGTTCCACGGTGATGTAACGGCCACCTGGCAGGCGGCCCACAACTTCTGGCTCGATGGCAAATTCGTCTACCGTCACCGCACGTTTGAGGGTGGTGCTCCGGCCCCGGCCTTCACTGCCGACGGCGGTGCTCTGGCCTCCATTGCCCTACGCTGGAACATTGCCCAACGACTGCACGAGTTTTAAGCCATTACTAGGATGCGGCACGATTCGGCCACTACGCTGTTGTACCGGCCCGTTAATCAGGCGGAGCTGGATTTGATTGCCGCCTCGGGGTGGCTGGAGTTTCCGCCGCGCCTGCCGGAGCAGCCGTTCTTCTACCCTGTACTGAATGAGCAGTACGCCGCCCAGATTGCCCGCGACTGGAACGTGCCCTATTACGGCGTGGGCTACGTGCTGCGGTTTGCCGTAGACGCCGATTACGCCGACACATTCCCAGTACAAAACGTAGGCAACCGGGAGCATAATGAACTGTGGGTACCAGCCGAGGAGCTAGCCGAATTCAACCGCCATATTGTGGGCCAGATTGAAGTCATCAGCATCTTCAACGCCGAATAGCACCCAACGAAGTGGATGTGCCTGGGAAAGGGTCCGAACCTACGGTATCGGGCCCTTTTTCGCGTCTTACCCTACTAAGCAACACTCCGCGCCGCCGCCTTAGCCGGGCCGATGGCCCACCCGGCCTGATGCCGTACCTTTGCCCGTTCCGATGAAGACCTACCTCCGCATTCTGCAATACGCCCGCCCCTGGGCCGCCTTTCTGCCGCAATACCTGCTGTATACCGTGCTGACCATCTTTTTCAGCATCGGCAACTTCACGCTCATCATTCCGCTGCTGAGCGTGCTGTTTGATAAGACGGATAAGGTGCCGCTGAAAGCCCCGACTCAGGTTCCGGATTTTGCGCCTACTATTACTTGGGTAACCGACACATTCAATTACTTTTTTGCTGAGGTGCTGGCACAGCGCGGCAAACTAGGTGCCCTGGCCTTCGTGTGTGGCGTGGTGGTGGTATCGGTACTGTTGAGCAACGTATTCCGCTACCTGAGCCTGCGGTTGCTGGCTACAGTGCGCGCCCGCGTTATCCAGAACCTGCGCCGCGACCTATACCACCGCATTATCGGGTTGCAGCTGGGGTTTTTCGGGGGCGAGCGGAAAGGGGATTTGATGTCGCGCTTCACTTCCGACGTGCAGGAAGTGGAAACCTCAGTGGTGAATACCATGACGGCCGTTATCAAGGAGCCGCTCACCATCATTGCCTATTTCGTGGTGCTGTTTCACATTTCATTGCCACTCACGTTATTTACGTTGATTCTGCTGCCCATTTCGGGCGGCATCATTGCTACCATTGCCAAGCGGCTGCGCAACCAGGCCA
This sequence comes from Hymenobacter swuensis DY53, assembly GCF_000576555.1. Lineage (NCBI taxonomy): Bacteria > Pseudomonadati > Bacteroidota > Cytophagia > Cytophagales > Hymenobacteraceae > Hymenobacter > Hymenobacter swuensis. The sequence goes on along the minus strand of NZ_CP007145.1, from coordinate 480,441 downwards.
AGCAGAGCCAGAGTACACTGGGCACTATGCTGTCGGTGATTGATGAAACCTTGGGCGGCATTCGTGTCATTAAGGCATTCAATGCGCAGGAGTATATCAAGGGCAAATTTGAGGATCAGAACGACCAATATGCGCGCACTTCCCGCGCCATCGATAATACCCGCGACCTAGCGTCGCCGTTTTCGGAATTTGCGGGCGTTTCGGTGGTGGCAGGGCTGCTGTATTTTGGGGGCACCCTGATTTTAGGTGGCCAATCGAGCCTGAGTGGGGAAACATTCATCGGCTATGTAGTGCTGTTTTCCCAAGTGCTCACGCCGGCCAAGGCCCTGTCGGCCTCGTTCGGCAACATTCAGCGCGGACTAGTAGCCGGGGAGCGGGTGCTGTCGATTATTGACACAGAACCGGCTATTCGTGACAAGCCGGAAGCTAAGCTGCTGCCCGCTTTCGAGCACCAGATTGAGCTGCGCAACCTGCAGTTCGGCTACGGCGACGTGCCGGTGCTGCAGGACATCAACCTGACTATTCCGAAGGGTAAAACCGTGGCCTTGGTGGGCCCCAGCGGCGGCGGCAAAAGCACCCTGGCCGACCTGCTTCCTCGCTTCTACGACCCTACTGGCGGCCAGCTGCTCATTGATGGCCACGACGTGCGCGACTGCACCATTCACTCTGTGCGCGACCAGATGGGCATCGTCACCCAGGAGAGCATTCTGTTCAACGACACCATTTTCAACAACATCCGCTTCAACACCGAAGCCACCGAGGCAGAGGTACTGGAAGCCGCCCGTATTGCCAATGCCCACGACTTTATTGTCGCCTCGCCGGAGGGCTACCAGACGATGATTGGCGACCGGGGCAGCCGGCTCTCGGGCGGGCAGCGGCAGCGCCTGAGCATTGCCCGCGCCATTCTGCGCAACCCGCCCATTCTCATTCTCGACGAAGCAACCTCGGCCCTTGATACCGAAAGCGAAAAGTTAGTGCAAGAAGCCCTGACGCGCCTGATGCAGAACCGCACTAGCCTCGTCATTGCCCACCGCCTGAGCACCGTGCAGCACGCCGATGAAATTGTGGTGCTCCAGCACGGCCGTATTGCTGAGCGTGGCACCCACGACGAGTTGCTGCGCCAGGGCGGCCTCTACCAGCGCCTGAACATGATGCAGACCACCAACGCCGCCTTGGCCTAAGCTCAACTCTGGAACTGCTCAAAGCACTAGCAAAAGCCTATATTTAGTCCCAAAACCGGGCTTCGTCGTATGATGAGCTGATTTCTTTTCACCACAACCCCTCTGCGCTCATGCTTGCTCTCAAACGTCTGGTTACAATTCTGGTAATGGTGTTCCTGCTGTTGGCCTTATTAGTGCTGCTGTTGCCGTCTGTCCGGAGTAGCTTTACTAGCATGGCTGGCTCTGCAGAGAGTCTGTTTTTCGGGTTGCTGGTAGCTGCTGTAATTTTGCTGGGTCTGCAGCTTATCACCGAAAACCTCGACAGCACTTTGCTTCGCCGGGATGTGGCCGCCCGCGACGGCAAAATCAACGAGTTGAAAGCCCGCCTCTACGACCACCAGTTGGACCAGCAGCGCAACACTACCGGCCCAATGGGAGCCCCACGTACCGGCACTACTACTTTGCCCGAAGGCTACGTAGCCCCCACTCCTACCATTCCTCCGACTGATGCCGCCAACCAACCGTTGGCCTAACACTTTTCTTTACTCGTGTCATCTTCGCTTACCGACCTTATTCGCACGGAGCTAACGGAGGCGCAATCCGTCCTCGACCGGTTTGTGCAGAATCCTGCCAACCTGCAAGCCATTGAGCAGGCGGCCCGCCTGGTAGCCACCAGCCTCCGCCAGGGTGGCAAAGTCCTGACCTGCGGTAACGGCGGCTCCCTCTGCGACGCCCAGCATTTCGCCGAGGAACTCTCGGGCCGCTACCGCCAGAACCGCCGCGCCCTAGCTGCCATTGCCCTCACCGAGGCTTCGCACATGAGCTGCGTGGCCAATGATTTTGGCTACGAGTACGTGTTCAGCCGCTTCGTGGAAGCCCTGGGCCGCCCCGGCGACGTGCTGCTGGCTATCAGCACCAGCGGCCACTCGCCCAACATTCTGCGGGCCGCCGAGGCCGCCCGTGCCGCCGGGATGCAGGTGGTCAGCCTCACTGGTAAAGATGGTGGCCTGCTTGCCGGCCTCAGCGACGTGGAAATCCGGGCCCCGCACGCCGGCTACGCCGACCGGATTCAGGAAATCCACATTAAGGCTATTCACATTATGATCATGCTCATCGAGCAGCTGGTGGACGAGTAACACTCAGCTCCTGTCATCCTGAGCGCGTCACGCGTCAAGCGAGGACGAAATACCTCCCCACGAAAGAGCTAGTCGTTAGTGTGACAGCCCTTCTTTCGTGGGGAGGTCTTTCGCTTTTAAGTAGGATAGCCGTTTTATATAGGCCGTTGCGTATCTTCCCTCCGACACATTTTTACCTCCGCTATTTATGCTTACCAAAACCTTCGGCTCGGCCGTGCAAGGGGTTAACGCCTATACCATTACCATCGAAGTCGTCGTTTCGCAGGGCACCAGTTTTTTTGTGGTGGGCCTCCCCGATAATACCATCAAAGAAAGCCAGCAGCGGGTGGAGGCAGCCCTCAAGTTTCGGGGCTACCGGATGCCGCGCACTAAGGTGGTCGTGAACATGGCCCCAGCCGATATCCGCAAGGAAGGCTCGGCCTACGATCTGCCCATCGGGCTGGGCATTCTGCATGCCTCCCAGCAGCTGACGACCGAGCGGCTGGCGGAGTACGTGATTATGGGCGAGCTGGCGTTGGATGGGGCTCTGCGACCTATTCGGGGCGTACTACCCATTGCTATTCAGGCTCGTAAAGAGGGTTTCAAAGGCTTTATTCTGCCTCGCGAGAATGCCCAGGAAGCTGCCATTGTGAACAACCTGGATGTTATTCCGGTGGACACCATGCAGGAAGCGGTGGACTTTCTGGAAGGCCGCCAAGAGATTACGCCAGTGGTTATCGATACGCGCGACGTATTTCAGCAGGCGGCTAATCAGTATGCCGCCGATTTTGCCGATGTGCAGGGCCAGGAAAACATCAAGCGGGCCCTGGAAATTGCGGCGGCCGGCGGCCACAACGTGATAATGATTGGGCCGCCCGGTGCGGGCAAAACCATGCTGGCTAAGCGTCTGCCCAGCATTCTGCCGGCCCTCAACATGCAGGAGGCACTGGAAAGCACCAAAATTCACTCGGTGGCCGGCAAGCTGGGGGCCAATGCTTCCCTCATTAACACCCGGCCGTTTCGCAGTCCTCATCACACCATTTCTGATGTGGCCCTGGTAGGCGGCGGCGGCAACCCGCAGCCGGGCGAAATTTCCCTGGCTCACAACGGCGTGCTGTTTCTGGATGAGCTGCCGGAGTTCAAGCGCACGGTGCTGGAAGTGATGCGTCAGCCGCTGGAAGAACGCCGCGTGACCATTTCGCGGGCCAAACTCAGCATCGACTTTCCGGCCAACTTCATGCTCATTGCCAGCATGAACCCCTGCCCCTGCGGCTACTACAATCACCCCGAAAAAGAGTGCGTGTGCGGCCCCGGCGTGGTGCAGCGCTACCTCAACAAGGTGAGCGGCCCGCTGCTGGACCGCATTGATCTGCATGTGGAAGTAACGCCCGTTACGTTTGACCAGATGACGGAAACGCGCCGCGCCGAGGACAGCCGCACCATTCAGGAGCGGGTGGAAAAGGCCCGGCAGCGGCAGAATGAGCGGTTCCGGGAATTTCCCGACATCCACTCCAATGCCATGATGCCCTCCCAGATGGTGAAGGACATCTGCCGGATTGACCCGGCCGGTATTACGCTGCTCAAGACGGCTATGGAGCGCCTCGGCCTCTCGGCCCGCGCTTACGACCGGATTCTGAAAGTATCCCGCACCATTGCCGACCTGGCTGCCTCCGAGCACATCCAGCTCCCGCACCTAGCCGAGGCCATCCAATACCGCAGCCTCGACCGGGAAGGCTGGGCGGGGTAATGGTGATTTAGTGAGTTGGTGACTTAGCGCGTTTATCTTTTGCACCGCGCAAGCAGTAAACGCGCTAAATCACCAACTCACCAAATCACCGTTACTTTTGCGGCGTGATATACGACTCGCTGGTTAAGCCCCTGCTTTTTCGCCTGGATGCGGAGAAGGCTCATCATCTGGTATTTGACAACCTGAAGCGGGCCTACCGGCTGCCGGGGGCGGCGGCGGTGTTGCGGGGGCTTTACGATTTTCAGCACCCCAACCTGGAGCGCGACGTGCTGGGGCTGCGGTTCCGCAACCCGGTAGGGCTGGCGGCCGGCTTCGATAAGAACGCCGAGCTGACCGACGAGCTGGGCGCGCTGGGCTTCGGTTTTGTGGAAATTGGCACCGTGACGCCCCGGCCCCAGCCCGGTAACCCGGTTCCACGCCTGTTCCGGCTGCCACAGGATAAGGCGCTGGTGAACCGGATGGGCTTTAATAACCTTGGAGCCGAGGCTGCCGCCACCCGCCTGCGCCAACGCCGCAACCAAGACCTAATTATCGGGGGCAACATCGGCAAGAATAAGGATACGCCCAACGAGCTGGCTGCGCACGATTACGTGGCCTGCGTGGAGGCCCTGCATGAGGTGGTGGATTATTTCGTGGTGAATGTATCGTCGCCGAACACGCCGGGCCTGCGGCAGCTGCAGGAGCGGGAGCCGCTGATTCAGCTGTTGCAGCAGGTGCAGGAACGCAACCAAGCATTACCGGCTCCCCGGCCGCTATTGCTCAAAATTGCGCCCGACCTCACCGATTCGCAGCTTGATGATATCCTACTCATCGCCCGCGAAACCAACCTCAATGGCCTGGTTGCGACCAACACCACCATCAGTCGGGCCGGTCTTTCCACCCCCGAAACCCAGGTAGCCGCGCTGGGAGCCGGGGGGCTCAGTGGCAAGCCCCTGCGCCAGCGGGCCACCGAGGTAATCCGCTACTTGAGTAAGGGCAGCCGAGGCCAGTTGCCTATCATCGGCGTGGGCGGAATTTTTTCCGCTCAAGATGCCCGTGAAAAGCTGGAAGCCGGCGCGGTGCTGCTGCAGCTCTATACCGGTTTTATTTACGAAGGCCCAGGCCTCGTGCGAAGTATCAACGGCGAACTGGTGAAATAGTCCGGCTGTCATTGCGAGTTGCGCGAAGCACCCGAAGGACAACTTTATAACTGCACCGCTTCACCTTTGGGCACATGGCGGCGCTGCATCCATATGAGGACGGGCACCAGCACCAACGTAGGCCAGAGGAAGTTGAGCGGGAACGGAATGAACTTAAGGCTGGTGGCGGAAAACGCCGATACCGCCGCAATGTAGGAGCCCATGAAGCCCGAAATGTGGTTGCGCAGCCATTGCCCGGCAGGCCAGGGCCCTGGCCGCCGGAAGGCCCAGAGCTGCCGCCCGGTTGTCATAAGGCCAATGGCTCCGAAGATCACCATCACCACATTGAAGGGCCGCGCCCACAGCCCATAGCCCAGCGTACCGGCAAACACCGCCAAGCCTAGTAGTGCGCTTGCCCAGTCGTAGAAGCCGGGCTGCTGGCCTTGGCCTATGCGCTTGTGCCGCAACGAGCGGTAGCCGAACTGCGCCAGATATAAGCTGAACACGCCCGTGAGCAACAAAAACGTCAGCCCTTTGAAGCTGGCCGACGCAATAGCCGTGGTACCCGCCACCAGCATGGCATAGAAAAACACCTTCCCCCAGAACCGGTGGGCCGACCCTCCTTTCCGCACAACAAGCGCCACCGGAGCCACGAAGAAGCCGGTAAAACCAGCCGCAATGTGCAGCCAGCGGTTCAGAAGCAGAAAGGTCTCCATAGCAGTGAGGTTGCGAAAGGTGAAGTTGTGCAGGCAAGATGGCGTGGCGGCGCAGCAACTGCCATTCGGAGTTACCCAAGCGTCGGACTCCTCCCCTGAACTGCCGTTTACCGCCGCTCAGCTGCGTCCAATTATGCAGCCAACACGTCATGCAGCAAGGAGCATCTCGCGTCCTGACCTACGTTTTCCACCCGTGCCGCCTTACAGCTTCAGCCCCAGTCGCCACTCAATTACGTCGGCGGCTCCACCATGTACTTTCAGGTCAATGTTGCCGAATACCCGCTCAGTAAAATGGTATTTAATGCCCAGCCGCTCGTAGTAAAACCGGTTGGATTTGTACGGATTGTAGAAATACAGCCCAAGGTGCGACACAAAAGCCAACCGCCCGAACAGCAGTTCGTGGCCCACGTAAGCACCGGCCTTTTTCACGTCGGGCAATTGGTCGCTCGTACGGGCCGTGTCGCGGAGTTGCGCGGTCAGGCTCCGGTCGTGGAAGCCTTCCAGCCCGGCTACCAAGTTGCTTTTGCGGTTTATGCGCCGGCCCACGGCCAGGGTCACTGCGTTGACGAGGTAGTGCTGGTTATCGGTTTCGTTGCGCTGTTTCCACCCCACGGAAGTGCTTATATTCAGAAAATTACGCCCAACATCGGTGGGCTCTGGCGTGGGGCTGGTGTTGAGCGGCTGCAGTGGGCGTTGCTGATGGTAGTTGAGGCCCAGGAGCACGGTAGGCAGGTTTATACCAAAGTTGGGTTTGGTGGTGGCCCCGTTGGAATAGTGGTTCAGCCCAAGCCCTAACAGCAGGCCCAGATGTTCCGTCAGGGCCACGTCATACTCCAGGCGGGCCTGGAGCGTGGCATTCAGCCGGGAGCCGATGAGGGTATTTTTGTGGTTGGTTGCGGCCTCAAAACGCACCGGGAAGTAGCCCAGGCCTGTACCCAGTCGAAAGTTGAACTCCTGCCGTCGGGTGCGCCAGAATGATTTGTTCACGTACACGCTGGCCGCGTAGGAGCGGCCCAGCCGCGCATTGTGATAATCGTAATACACCAGCGCCAGCCCTACTTTCGGGTACTTGTACCAGGCGTGCCAGGGAGCCGCGCCGTTGGTCTGGCGCTGCAGGTTCAGCTCCAGGCCCGTGGGGTGCGACACAGCCAGATGCTGCACCGAAGGCGTGTGGGCCAGAATGAAGCCACCCTGCGCGTAGGCCCCCAGTACCAGCGGAGCCGCGACTGGGGCAGTCTGTGCCCGCAGGCCACTCCAGCCGGTCCCGGAAAGCAGTCCGGCCAGTAGCCATCCGTACCGAATCATCATAAAAAAACTGCAAGCCTGAACGCCAAAAGTAGCGAAATCAACTTGGTAGCCCCCCGGAAACCACCTGTTTTATCTTGTTTGATAACCCGCTGCCACTGTAGCAGTTAGTTGGAAACGCGCCTGTTACGTTTTGGTGAATTCCAGAGAAAATATGATTTATGCTGCAACCCTACGGTGCTGCTTTACGCTATGAGCCCCTGAAAACCACGAGGAACGTGGCTGTTGTGGTCGGTGAAGTGGTTGTTGATCTGTGCGTTCAAATCCCCCTATTGTCATGAAAAAATTTGCACTGCTGGCCGCTTTGGGCGTTGCCTCCGTTTCCGTTGTAAACGCTCAGGATGCCGGCGGCTTCCGCATCGGGGTGAAAGTAGGCGGTACCTACTCCAACATTTCCGGCGACAACGTGAGCCAGATTACCGGCGCTAACTATAGCACCGACCTGGGCGACTACAAGCTGGGCTACAACGCCGGCGTGGGCGTGAGCATCCCACTGTCTTCGGACGGGTTTTTCTCCTTTGCTCCCGAGTTGCTCTATAACCGCAAGGGCTACGAAATTCAGACTAAGCAAACCACGAATCTGGCGGCTAACGTGAAGTCGGTAGAGCAGGAGCAGCAGCGCGTGCTGCACTACTTGGATGTACCGCTGTTGGCTAAAATCAACGCTGGCGGTTTGTTCTTCGAGCTGGGTCCGCAGGTAAGCTACCTCTTCGGCTCCAAGAATAAGTCGCAGACGACCACTAAGTACACCAACGGCGACAAGGACAAAGTGGAGAACAACGGTGCCTTTCTGGACTACACCGGTATCAGCCGCGACGACGCCTACAAGTCTGACCTCGCTCAGTTCGACATCAGCGGCGTGGCTGGTGTGGGCTACATGACCGACGGCGGCATCAGCCTGGGTTTGCGTTACGCCCGGGGCTTCAACTCACTCATTGATACCAAAGACCAGGACAACGAGCCGAAGGCCTTCAACAACGCCTTCACCCTGCAGCTCGGCTACCTGATTCCGACCAAATAACCGGACTTGAATGCCCAGAATGGCTGCTTTCCTACGGGGATGCAGCCATTTTTTTCAGCTGATGTATACGCCTTTACCCGATTACGGCCGTTAAGGCAGCAGGCTGGCACACTTTTCGTACTCCGGCCGTGAACTTTTTTGTTTTCCCTCACCACCCCTAACTTCTGCTACGCTCATGAAAAAGTCACTACTGGCCGCTGCGGCCCTGCTGGCCACTGTTGCCGTTTCCGAATCGAAGGCGCAAGGTATCCGCTTCGGCCTGAAAGGCGGCGGCAACCTCTCTAACATTTCGGGTGATCTGACGAACGAGGACCAGTACAAGAACAAATTCGGTTTTCACGGCGGAGCTATGCTGAACATCGGCCTGCTGGATGACGGTTTCCTGTCGGTGCAGCCGGAGGTGCTGTTTTCGCAGAAAGGCTTTACCTACGCCGACGACGAGTTTACCGTGGGCGGCCTCAAGTACAAGTATGACGGCGACCGGACCTACAATTACATTGATGTGCCGGTGCTGCTGAAAGTACGCGCCGGTGGTGCCTATTTTGAGGCCGGCCCGCAGTACAGCTACCTGCTGAAAGTGAAGGATGAATCCAGCGTGTCCGTCAATGGCAACACGGCCTTCCAGCGCCAGGGCGTGGCTAACCTCGACAACGTGAACCGCAACGAAATCGGGTACGCGGCCGGGCTGGGCTACCAGGCCGACAACGGCTTCATGCTGGGTCTGCGCTACAACGGCTCGTTCACCGACTTCGCCAAGGACGGCTACACCGGCGACGCCGACGTGCGTAACGCCCGCAACTCGGTGTTTCAGGCGTCGGTGGGCTTCCTGCTGCCAGGCAAATAGGCCGGGCTTCTAACCAGCTTATCCAGCGGCCTCTCTCCATTCGGAGGGAGGCCGTTTTTGTGGGTTTCCGTAGTTGCCACGGCATTTGCGCGTAGCTTCGCGCTCCGTTTCTCTTTTCGTTCTTCCTTCCTTTTCGCATGAAGAAAGCTCTTTTCTCCCTGTTGCTGCTCACCGGCCTGAGCGGCGCCGCCCAGGCACAGCGCAACGTATCCCTGGGGCTGAAGGCCGGTGGTACGCTCTCCAACTTCGTGGGCGAGCAGGCCGACAGCTACAAGAACGCCGTCGGGTTTCAGGCCGGCGGCTTCGCCAATATTGGCCTCTCGAAGCTGTTTGCCTTTCAGCCGGAGGTCATCTACTCCCGCAAGGGTGCCAAGCTCCCCTCCTCCCCCGAGGTAACCACCCGCCTCGATTACGTGGATGTGCCGCTGGTTTTCCACGTCAACGTGGATGGCCTATTCTTCGAAGCCGGCCCGCAGGTGGGCTTTCTGGTCGCCGCCCGCCGCAAAACCGACAACCAGAGCCTTGATGTGAAGCCTAGCTACAACACCGTGGATGCCGGTTACCTGTTCGGCCTCGGCTACCAGCGCAAAACCGGCCTGGGCGTGGGCCTGCGCTACAACGGCGGCATCACGAACATCGAAAAATCGGTACTGGTGGGCACCACCGAGGTGCAGAACAACATCCGCAACAGTGCCTTCCAGCTGTACCTGACGTATTCGTTCCAGGGGAATTAGGTGGGACTCGTTGATTCAGGAGCGGTGTAGAGACGCGGCACTTCGCGTCTCCGCGTTGAACGGCTGGAGCCGCGCCGTTTCACCAAACAACGTCAGCAACGAGGAAACGCGAAGTGTCGCGTCTCTACACCGTTCCACACAAAAACGCCCGGCTACTGTGGTAGTAGCCGGGCGTTTTTATATACGGGCAAATGGCTGCCTAGCCCTTCACGGCCGCCGCGTAGTTGCGGTAGAAGTGCGGGATGGTTTCGATGCCTTTCAGGAAGTTGAATACGCCGTAGTGCTCATTGGGCGAGTGGATGGCGTCGGAGTCCAGGCCGAAGCCGAGCAGCACGGTATCCAGGCCCAGCTCGCTCTTGAACATGGCCACGATGGGAATGGAACCGCCGCCGCGCGTAGGAATGGGGCGCTTACCGAAGGTGGTTTCCATGGCGTCGGCCGCCGCTTTGTAGGCCACCGAGTCGGTGGGGGTTACCACCGGCTCGCCGCCGTGGTGGGGCTTCACCTTCACCGTCACGCCGCTGGGCGCAATCCGCTCGAAGTGCTGCTGGAACAGCTGGGTAATTTCCTCCGAGGTCTGGTTAGGCACCAGGCGCATCGAAATTTTGGCGTAGGCCTTGGAGGCAATAACCGTTTTGGCGCCCTCACCGGTGTAGCCGCCCCAGATGCCGTTCACGTCCAGGGTGGGCCGGATGCCGATGCGCTCCACGGTAGTGTAGCCCTGCTCGCCGTAGGTGTCGGGCAGGCCGATGCTCTTTTTGAACTCGTCGTCGGAGTGCGGCACGCGGTTCAGCTCGGCACGCTCGTCGTCGGTGAGGACGGCCACGTTGTTATAGAACTCGGGGATGGTAATGTGGTTGTTCTCGTCGTGCAGGCTGGCAATCATCTTGCAGAGCACGTTGATGGGGTTGGCCACCGCGCCACCATAGAGGCCGGAGTGCAGGTCGCGGTTGGGGCCGGTTACTTCCACCTCGTGGTAGCTCAGCCCACGCAGGCCTACCTCGATGCTGGGCTCGTCGTTGGCCAGCATGCCAGTGTCGGAAATCAGGATAACGTCGGCCTTGAGCTTCTCCTTGTTGGCACGCACAAAGATGCCGAGGTTGTTGGAGCCGATTTCCTCCTCGCCTTCAATCATTACCTTGATGTTGCAGGGCAGGCCGCCGTCCTGGTTCATTACTTCCAGGGCTTTTACGTGCATATACACTTGGCCTTTGTCGTCGCAGGCGCCGCGGGCGTAAATCTTCTCGTCTTTGATAACGGGCTCGAACGGGGGCGAATCCCACAGCTCGTAGGGGTCGGCGGGCTGCACGTCGTAGTGGCCGTACACCAACACCGTGGGCAGGGCGGGGTCAATGATTTTCTCGCCGTACACGATGGGGTTGCCGGCCGTGGGGCACAGCTCCACGTTTTCCAGGCCTACTTCCAGGAAGCGGGCCTTTAGGTACTCAGCGGCCTTGAGCACGTCGCCGTGAAACTTGGGGTCGGCGGAAACCGACGGAATACGGAGCCAGTCGATGAGTTCGGTGAGGAAACGCTGCTGGTTCTGCTCGAGGTAGGAAGCCATGCGGGGTGGTTTTGGGGTTGGAAATGCGGGGGTAAAGGTAGAAAGGCGCGGCGGTAGAAGCAGCTTATTCCTTCGGAAGGTACTCGTGCACGATTTCCCAAGCGCGGGCTAAACTGATGCCCTCCCGCTGCGCTACGGCCAGCGGATGGTCGGTAGGTTCCAACTCAATACTGGGACGCTGCCCGTTTCCGATGAAGTGCGCTTTTGACTTCAGCAGAATGGTAGGTGAAAATGCGTTGACTTCGGTGCAGAACCAGCCAAAAAACGGCCCTATATCGGTCGAGTCAGGCTGCTCACGATAAGCATGGAAATGCTCTGCTTTCTGACTCACCCACACGCCAAAGCCCAATGTTTGCTCCTGCTCATGCACCGGAATTTCCAGCACTCCTCGAATGAAATAATGCTCGTCATCCAAGATGCACATATCTGCCGTCAGCACAACCCGGTCCTGCCGTTCCTCTTCCGAGACGTCGTGTATCATGTAAGGCATTGCTGAGCCAATGTCTGGCAATTCTTCGTGTGTCCTACCGCAACAGGCACATTGGTAGCTCATCCTTCCTACTTCTTATCCCAGGGCATGGGCACGCGGCTTTCGGTGCCGGCGCGCAGGCGCTGGATGTTGGCGCGGTGGGTGTAGATGAGCAGCCCGGCCACCACGAAGCCAAACCACACGAGCAGCTGGTTATCGGGGCGGAACGGGGGCAGCAACTGGAGCAAAGCAAACACCACCCCGGCCGACATGCTGCTCAGCGACACATAGCGTGACACCAGCAGCACCGCAACAAACACCAGAATGCACACGCCCACGGTAGCCGGGGCAATGGCCAGCATCACACCCAGAATGGTAGCCACGCCCTTGCCGCCCCGGAACCCGGCCCAGATAGGGTAAATATGCCCCACCACCGCCAGCACCCCACAAGCCAGCTGGTAGTACAGCAGTTGCGAAGGCAGAATGGCACCCTGGTTCAGCATCACCGTGGCCAGCGAGGTAGCTACCCAGCCTTTCAGCACATCCACGGCCATTACGAAGGAACCGGGCTTTTTGCCCAGCACCCGGAAGGTGTTGGTGGCCCCAGAGTTGCCGGAGCCATGCTCCCGGATATCCAGCCCGAAAAACGCCCGTCCCACCCACAAAGCCGTTGGGATGGAGCCGATGAGGTAAGCGGCCACCAGCAGGCCGAGCACTAAGGGGAGATTCATGCGGGAAGGGAGTAGCGGTTCAGTCGATGGGGTAAAGATACGGAGCCGGGGCACGGGCAGTTGAGGAATATCAAACGGTCATGCTGAGCGTAGCCGGAGGCGAAGTCGAAGCATCTCTACCGCTTCGGTCGGTGGATTACCACAGCAACGAAGCGGTAGAGATTCTTCGACAAGCTCAGCATGACCGTTCCATAGTTAGGCTCAAATACAACGCCCCGGCCGCTGGGCGGCCGGGGCGTTGTGATTACTCTTCGCCGAAGGGGTCGTTGGCATCTTTCTTCTTTTTCTTCTTTGACTCCTTCTTGGGCTCTTCCGTCGGCGCATCGGCGGGCGGGGTGGCTTCTACGGCTTCGTCTTTTTTCTTCTTCTTTTTGCCGGTGTCCTCGGCGGGGGCGGCATCGGCGGCAGGGGCCGGAGCGGCTTCTACTGGCTCGTCCTTTTTCTTCTTCTTTTTACTGGTAGGCTCTTCCACGGGCGGGGCGGCGTTGGGGTCGGCTTCCAGGGCTTCTTCTACCGGATCCTTCTTCTTCTTTTTCTTCTTGCTAGCATCCTGGTCGAAATCGAAGTTGCCGGTAGGCTCAGGCTGGGTGATATTGATCTTCTTCTTGGTCGTCTCGTTCAGATAGTCCTTGCGGAAATGGTTGAGGAAGGTCTGCACCTCCATGTCGTCGCCCAGATAGAAGCCGTACTCGGTGGCCGTGTTGTAGTCGCCCTTAGCCTTGAGGCCGATAATTTCATCAAATGAGCCGTGCTGGGCCTTCGCCAGCATCACGTTGTTGGAGTATTTGAGGTAGTACCACGTCTGGGGCTCGGCTTCCAGGTACAGCTCCACGGCGTCGCCGGTGCTTTCCTTCTTGATTTCGATGTAGCCGTCAATCAGGGCATTAATATCCTTCTTGCCCACGCTCACCAGCCCAATCTTGCCCACCGAGTACCAGGCCTTGCGCTTGTCGTTCCAGCGCAGGTTCACCTGGCTCAGCACGATGGTGTGCAGGAATTTGGCCGATACCTTCTGGAGCGGCACGTAGCCGCCCTTGCGGGTGCTGTAGTCTTGCACCACCTTGTTGCCCACAAATTCGCCCATCTTGTAGAGCTGGGCCGGCGAGCCGGTAAGGGCCTCGGGCGCCCCTTTGGCATTAGTAGCCAGGTCGGTGCCCATAGCCTCTAGGGCCTTCTCCGGCAGCACAATATCAAAGGCCAGGAAGGTATCCAGGTCGTAGAGGTTGCTGTCGGGTTTGGCCGTACCCAGGCCGGCGGCCGTGAGGGTGTAGTCTTTGTTGGAGTTGATAAGGTTGAGCTTACCCCGGAAGTTCAGCTGACCGGTGGAGTCCTGCAGGCTCATCACCGCGCCCTCATATACATCGGGGTCGGCGGGGTCGTGCTGGCTGATGGTATACACCCGGCTTTTAGGGTTATAGCGCAACGTACCGTCTACCTCAAACAGGTTCATATCCGTCACGCCGGGCTTGGGAGCCACAAACAGCGGGTAGATCTTGTTGGTCCCGTCGTTCATGAACAGGCCCGAAAGCATAGGCGTGCCATCCTCGGTTTTGGGCTTGTTGAGCTTGATGCGGATGGCCTTGGGGTCGATGGTGTCCTGTACCGCAAACCACTCGGAAGCTGCCGCCGACTTCACGAAGTTCAGCTTGGCCTGCCCGTCGAAGGTGAAACCCTTCTTCTGCGAGTTCATGGTGATGCCGCCCCGATACCCGATGCGGGGCGCGAGGTTGAACTTGTCGGTAGCGGCCAGGGTGGCCACGGCCAGCGTGGGCGGCGAGGGTGGGGTTTCCGTCTCGTCGCCGGCCGGCCCGCGCTTCAGCAGGCCCTTCGCTACGCCGCCCTTGCGGCCCACCGAGGCCATGGCCATAGCCGTGGAATCGACGTGAAAGTTAGCAAACTTGATGGCGAAGGAGTCGGCGGTGGTTTTGTAGTTGTAGAGGGCGTTGCCGCTGAAGGCCGTGCGCGAGAGCACCCGGATTTCGCCCTTATACAGGTTGTGGTACTTGCGCAGAGTATCCATCACAATGCCCGCGTTCTGGAAGGCGCGCATCTCGGCGTTGGGCAGAATGTACACCTTGCTGGAGTCGGGCATAATCCAGGCATCGGCCGAGGAAATGCGCGGTACGCCGCCGGCCACCAGCCGGTAGCGGCTCAGGTCGTACTGGCCCGTGGCGGCCTGGAACTTGAGGCCGCGCTGCTCGGGCTTGGTGCTGTAGAAGAAGGACCGGGACGAGTCGGCCCCGGGCGCCAGCCGCAGCTTCACCAGCTTCGTCTTGAAATCCCACTTGCCGCCCGAAAGCGTGGTGCGGTACTGCGAATACGGCAGCTCAATGCTGGATTTGGTGTCGTCCGATTCGCGGGCGAATTCGGTGTTACCCGCTTTCAGATCGTAGGTGAAGCTCACGTTATTGGCCGTAAGAGCCGGCTTGTTCACCTCCGCCGACTTAATGTTCAGCGTAGACCTGGAGCCCGTGTAGCGGGTCGGCTTGAACACGAACGAGGTGGAGCGGATAAACGACTGCGGCCCATCCATGCGGCCATCACCCAGCAGGCCGCCGGGCGTGTAGGTAAGCGTGCCTTTGAAGCCGTAGGTGGTATCGTATACCTTAAATGCCTCGCCCTTATCTTGGGTGGTCAGGTACATGGAGTCCTGTTTCACGGCCCATTTCATCTGGTAGCCGGGCAGGAAGTTCACCTTGGCAAACTCCGTCCCGTTAAGCGGACCGGGCAGAATAGTGGCCGTTTTGCCCACCGTCACCACGGAGTCCTTATAGAAAATAAACTGGTCGCTCTGGAAGTCGCCGGTCAGGTACTTGATGTTGCCGATGCCCTGGAAGCCCTTGTTGCTCATGGCCACCTTGTTGAAGAGTCGCCCCTTGCCGCCATACAGCGGGAAGCCATCCTTGGGCACGTTGTACACAAAGCCCAGCGAACCATCATCCTGCATGCTCAGCTTGGTGTTGAAGTTGGGCACGATGCCCCCGCTTACGAAGGTGCCCTTGAAGCCCACGGCCGCCCGGTTTTTATTGTTGAGCGAATCCAGCTTGAAGGGCGGAATATCGAAGTACATGGTGGTATCGTAAGCCCCGCCCAGCACTTCCGGCTTATCGAAGAACACGTACGCGCCGGTACTGGCATCGAACGAGGGGTAGGCGCCCAGCTTCTTGCGGCCCGATTTGTTGTTGGGCGCGTTGATGTAGAGGCGGCCGGCCGAGTTCTTTTTCTTATTGGTCAGGGTCCAGTCCACGTCCTTGCGGGCCTTCATCACCGAGCCCTTCGAGCCCTTGCCCTTCACAATGATGGAGTCAATCTTGACCAGATCAATGTAAAAGCCGTCGTAATCGAACTTGAACTCCTTGCCCTTGAAGATGAAGGCCGAGGCCACTACCGTACCGTTGAACTGCACGCCCCGGTTTTTCTGGATGCGGATAATGCTGGAATCCGGCTTCACGAACACCGTCACGGAGTCGTCGGAGAAGTTGAAGCGGTCCACGCCCCGCACAATGAGGTCGTTAGTGTTCAGGTCGAGCGTGGCATTTTTACCCGAGGGCGACAGGCTCTTGATGGCAATGTGGTCGTAGTCCTTCTTGCCGCGCGAGGAATTCACGTAGTGCAGGGCCTTGGGCAGCAGCACAATCTGCTCCGTCTGCGGGTACCAGGCCACGTACCCGTCGCGGGCTAGGCCAGCTACGGCCGAGCGCACGTTATCGGGCTTGAGCTTGCGGAAAGTAGCCACGTCCTGCACCGTAAACAACCGCTTGTTGCCGTTTTCCATGCTGTAGCCTACCACCATCTGCAGCGGGTGCAGCTTGTTAATGGCCTTTATCTGCTGGTAGCGAGTGTTGGTGTAGAATTCCTTCGACTCGAAGTTAGCCGTGACCTGGTTTTTGGCGGTCAGGATGCTGAAGTCGATATAAGGGGTGCGCACGGGCCAGGTCAACAGCTCGGTGGCTACCTCCATCTGGTGGTAGGAGTCGTAATACGGCGTCGATTTGTAGAGGCCGGCCTCGCGGGTCAGCTGCAGTAGCTGCTTGGTCTTGTTATACTTGAGTTGCACGCCGGGGTGGGTAAGCGAGTCCTGCTTATCCTGAAAGATGGAAACCTCCGCGTGCTGAGCCGTAATAACCGAGTCGCCGAGCACGTAGGCCCGGGAGGAGGCCCGGAACTTGGGCTTGCCATCCACGTCCACAATAATGCGCGACAACGCCCCGTCCAAAGACGCCGACAAGGCCCGGTTGCCCGTGAGCGAGAAGCCCCCGAAGTAGCGAATATTGTCTCCGATGTTCTTCACCCGCGCATCGTTGGTGTTGGAGATAAAGCGCGGATACGCCATATCTTTCGCGCCGGGCTTGCGCTGCACACTTTTGTAGGCAAACCAGCCCTTAATAGGCGTTTCCAGCACGGCCGCGTAAGTCAGTGTCACGGGATTCGCCACAAATTCCGACTTGGCCAAGTCAAAATCGTAGCTGGCCAACGCTACCGAGGCGGGGTTGCCGTTCACCTGCCAAGCAAACTCGCCGCCGTAGCCCACAAACCGATTGGTAGTACCCACCACCGCGCCGCTGGTCTTGCGGATATACACGGAGTCAGAGGGTGAAGCCAGAAACAGGTCGGCGTCCTTGAGCAGAATAACCGGCCCGCGGGTAGGCGGCGTCAGGTAGGTATCATAGGAAGGCCGCGCCGTGGCGTCCCAGCCGGAGTCGGCGGGCTTGGCGGCCGTACCGGCCGGCTTTTTGGCAGTACCGCCCCAACCGTCGTCAGCACTGGCCCAGGGGTCTTCGTTGCCCCAGCCGCTATTCTTTTTGGTGTTGATGGGCTTAGACGTAGTGGCCACGGGCGTGGTTGGCGCAACCGGCGCGGGAGCCGGCGGGGCCATCGGGGGCATATCCTGCTTGTTGTAGGCAAAGCTGAACGAGCCGCCCACTACCTGCAGGGTGCTGTACCGGGAGCGGTGCAGAAACCTGGTATCCAGAAACAGCGACGCGCTGGCCAGGAATTTCTCGGCATCGGCAGGCTGCTCCTTTTCCAGGGTTTTACCCGTCACGTCCAGAAACTCCGTCATCTGCTGCTCCGTGAAGTTCTGCACCAATACCCCGGCCGCAATGGCCGTGTAAAACTGCTCGAAGTGGGGCTTGGGCCGGAACTTACGCCCCAGCATGTACTGGCTCAGGGAAATGATGTAGCCCTGCTGCACGCTCGTGAGCTTGTTGGTGGCCCAGGCCTGCTGCAGCCGCGCACCTGCCGTTTTGGCCGCCGCGTTGTTGGTAGTAGCCATCATCGACTGCACATCCACCAGAAACTGAGCGGGCTCGGCACTGAGCTTACCGGCAAATTTGGGAAGGGCCGGAGCCGCCGGGGCCGTGCCGGGCTTAGTAGCCTGGGGCTTTTGCTGGGCCCAAGCCGGCGCACTCAGCCCCATGCCCAACACCACCGCGCAAACCCATCTAAAAGCAAAGTGCTTCATATAATTATTTCGCAGAAACCTGATTACTCGCCTACAATTTCAGGAAAACCCGGCACTTTCCGAGGGCTTCGGATGCCCGCCTCCTCACAATCATACTCTGCCCGGCTTTCGTTCAATTCTGAGTAGCAGCCGGTTTGCCCCAGAAACAGCGCAGCCCGGGCTATAAAACCCAGGCTGCGCGATATGCCTCAAAATCCGGACCAGACTGCTAGGCAGGCTGCCGGAACACGGCCGATACCCAGTGGTTCTGCACCAGATGGCTTTCATACTGAAAACCGGCTTTCTCGGCAGCCTCGCGAATAAGCGGCAGATCATCTTCGTAGAAGCCGCTGAACAGGATGGGGCCGCCGGACTTGAGGTACTGCGCGTATGCGCCCATATCCTCCAGCAGCACATTGCGGTTGATGTTGGCCAGAATCAGGTCGAAGGGCTCCTCTCCTTCCAAAGCGGTTACGTCGCCGAGGCGGGCTTCCACTTTGTCCTGCACGTTATTTTCGAGGGCGTTATCGGCAGCGTTTTCGGCGGTCCAGGGCTCCACATCTACGGCAAGCACGTAATCGGCACCCAGCTGCACAGCCATGACGGCCAGAATGCCGGTTCCGCAGCCCATATCCAGCACCCGCTTTCCTTGGTGGTCGATGTGGAGCTGGTTGGTAATCATCAGGGCCGTGGTATCGTGGTGGCCGGTGCCGAAGGACATGCGCGGCATAATCACGATTTCGTGCTTGAGTTCGGGCCGGGCCTCATGGAAGGGCGCGCGCACCGATACCTGGTCGGCAATAACCAGGGGCTGGAAATTCTTCTCCCACTCGGCGTTCCAGTTCTGGCGGGTAATCACGCGGTGCTCGTAGCCCACGGAGCCCATACCCTCATAGCGGCTCATGATTTCGGCCACGTTATCGGCCGAAAACTGGTCCTCATCAATGTAGGCACAGAAGCCTTCGTCGTTGTCTTCGAAGGTATTGTAGCCCACTTCTGCCAGCTCGGCCACCAGTATATCCGACAGCTCGCGGGGAGCCTGCACGCGCACTTCAACGTAATCCATCAGTCGTTCGGTAAAAAGGCAAAATCGGGGAAACCGGCTGAACCGGGCGGGTAAAGTTCGGCCAAAAAACCGGCTTACCCATACCCGCCACCGCCCGCCACCGGTTTGCATCAGACTATTTTAATATAAAAATATCTTTATTTGAGCAACCAAGTCCACTCCCCTCCTATGAAACGCACACTGCGCTACCTCTCCTTCGTATTCGCCGTTACCACCACGCTTTCTGCCTGCGGCAGCAAAGACAAAGCCGAGGAAACCACCACCGAAACGCAAACCGTTACCACCAGCACTGCGGCTCCGGCACCCGAAGAAACGCCCGAGGCCACGCCCGCTACGGCTACGGCAGCCACCTTCGACATCAATACTGTACCCGTTTCGGCGGCCAACCTGGGCGGCTTTCCTTACCTGAGCGCGCTGAAAGGCTACGAAGTCAACACCAGCAACAGCGAGGACTACGACTTCGAAATGGCCTACGTGTATGATGGCAAGAACCTGGTGCCGATAGAAGGCAAAGTGTCGCAGCGGCTGTTCGACGAAAGCAACGGCGAGAAAAAGGCGTCCGAGCTGATGATTCAGCGCAATTATGAAACCCTGCTCACCGGTCTGGGAGCCGTGAAGGTATTTGCGGGCAAAGTGCCCCAGGAAGCCATTGACAAAATCGGCTCGGATGCGGTGTACAAGCACGGCAAATGGAGCGTCAGCACCGACCACGAAACCAGCACCTACGTCATCCGACAGAAGGACAAAGAAGTATGGGCGCAGGTAACGCCGCTGGGCAGCGACGGGGACTATAACCTCACTGTGACGGAGCGCGCCGCTATGCCGCAACAGGCCACGGTACTACCGGCCGAGGAGCTAAAAAAAAACTAGATACGGAAGGCCACATAGCCCTCTACCTCAACTTCGACACGGATAAAGCCACCCTCCAGCCCGAGTCGGCGGCCACGGTGGCAGAGGTGCTGGCGCTGCTCCGGCAGAATCCGCAGCTGCGCCTGGCCGTACAGGGCCACACCGATAACGTGGGCACTGCGGCTCGTAATCAGCAGCTTTCTGATGACCGCGCCAGTGCCGTAGTGACCGAGCTTACCCAAGCAGGTATTGCGGCTGGTCGCCTCCAAACTGCCGGTTTCGGCCAGACCAAACCGCTGGCCGACAACTCCACGGAAGAAGGACGGGCCAAAAACCGCCGGGTGGAACTGGTGAAGCTGTAGCTATTGTAGAAGTGAGAGGTGAGACATTCGTTCTGTCGGCCCAACTGGGTTTCAGAACAAACGTCTCACCTCTCATTTCTTATAGCGCACTGCTAACTCACTGCTTCCGGCAACCGGCGTAGCTACGCACTTTCGTGTAGTGAATGGAGAAGTCAGCCAGGTTGCGGTTATCCGTCACGAACAGGGCGTAATCGGCGAAGTGAGGCGAATCGGCCAAGTACCAGAGGCCAGCTTTGTCGGCGAAGAGCTTGTTGGTTTCCGGATAGATGAGCACGTCGGCAAAGGCTTCCTCCGGCTCCAGGTACACTACCCCGAAGCACTGGCCCTTCCGGCGTGGGTCAGTTTCCAGAAACACCGAGCCGAAAATCCGGCACCCATCTACGGAAGCCACAACGGCCGAAGCCGTCAGCGGCGCATGGGGCGCGGGCGCAAACGGGTTAAGAGCCAAGAGGCCGGAGAGAAGCAAGGTTGAAAGCATAGCAGATGGCTAGGGAGTATGCCTTGGACAATTATCCGGCCGAAATAAGTTCGTTGTCATTGCGAGTGAAGCGAGGAATCTGAGCTTCTCACAAGAGGGGAACTCAGATTCCTCGCTTCACTCGCAATGACCCCTAAAACGACTTGATAATCTCGGTGAAGTCGCGGGACTTGAGGGCGGCACCGCCGATGAGGCCGCCGTCTACGTCGGGCTGGCTGAACAGCTCGCGGGCGTTCTGGGCGTTGGCCGAGCCGCCGTAGAGGATGCTCGTGTTCAGGGCCGCCTCGGCGTCGTAGGCGCGGGCTATCTGCTCCCGGATGAAGGCGTGTACTTCCTGGGCCTGGGCACTGGTGGCCGTTTTGCCGGTCCCGATGGCCCAGATGGGCTCGTAGGCAATAACTACCTGGTCGAACTCCTCGTTGCTGAGGTGGAACAGGCCGTCTTTCAACTGCTTGCTGATGTAGTTGAAGGTTTCGTCAGCCTCGCGGGTTTCCAAGGTTTCGCCCACGCAGAAAATGGGTTTGAGGCCGGCGGCCAAAGCGGCTTTCAGCTTCTGGCTCAGCAGTTCATCATCCTCACCAAAATACTGGCGGCGCTCCGAGTGGCCCAGAATCACGTACTCCGCCCCCACCGACTGCAGCATCTTGGCCGACACCTCGCCGGTAAACGCGCCGCTTTCCTTCTGGTGGCAGTTCTGGGCCCCCAGGTGGAACCGGCCGCCCTCGGGCAGCTGCTTACCCACGGCCGACAGGAATGGGAACGGCGGACACACCACCACTTCCACGGCCGAGCCGGTTACTTCGTCCTGCACCATGTGCACGATTTCAGAAATCAGGGCCTGCGCATCCTGCAGGGTAGTATTCATTTTCCAGTTGCCGGCGACAATATTCTTACGCATTGCGGAAAGGGTTGAGGTTGGGGGTTGGCCCGCAAGTTAGGGAATGCGGAATGACGTTCCTGTTCTCACTACCTACTACCCACAACTACCGCCTTATTCTCCCTACCCCACCACACCAGCCCCAGCGCCGCCACGGTTACCAGCCCGGCCGCCGCCAGCGCCATCCAAGACAATACCAGGGTATCATCGGCAGCGCGGCGGGCGGCCCAAATACCCACCAGTCCCCAGGTGACGGCCGCCGGGTAGGCCAGCTCCCGGAACCGCTTGGTTACATTCAGGGCCAGCCCGGCCACAATGCCAACCAGAATAATTGCTATTTCGATACCCTTCGCCTCACTCACCTGCCAGCGGGTGCCCAGCGCCACGGTGGCATTCACCACCAGCGCCACCGAAATCCAGCCCAAGTATAAGCCGAAGGGGATATTGACCCAAACCGGAGCCTCGCCCCGGCGCGCAAAGTGCCGCACGCGGCCGTACACCACCGCCAGGCCGGCCAGAATGCCCAGCATCACCACCACGCTCAGCGGCAGTAGTTCATAGGCAAACACCACCAGCCACAGGCCTGTCAGCCCGTTCACCAGCACCAGCGGCCGGGCCACGGCATCGGGGAGCGGGTGGCGGCGCTGGGCCGGCAGCAGCTGCCACACAGCATATACCAGCAGGCTCAGAAATATCACGCCCCAGATGCTGAACGCGTAGCCGGCCGGCGTGAGCGGCGTGGGGTACTTGCCCGATACATCGGCATTGGTCTGCCCGTTAAAGGGAAACCGCTGCGACACATAGTTCAGCGCAATGTTGCCCACAATGGCCGCCGAAGCGGCCCAACGCCAAGCCCAGCTTTCGGTAGGAGCCGTCAGGGCATCAAAAGCAGCTGTGGTAGAAGTGGTAGTATTCATAAATCACAGATGGTGCAGATGAAGTCGCAGATAGCGCTGAGTCGCTCTACGGTTTTGCTGTAAAGATGTCGGATGGATTCGGGCATAGCCAATTCAGTACTGGTAGTGCTGAACTGACTATGCCCGAATCCTTTTTATCACCTATCCAATACGCCGGAACGAATCTGCGGCATCTACGGCTGCATCTGCACCGTCTGTGATTTAGAGCTTGTCTACCAGGAAGCGCGCCGTGTGGTTGGTGTCTTTGAGCTTCACCATGTCCTCGGGTGTGCCTTCGAAGAGCAGGTGGCCGCCGTTGGTGCCACCCTCGGGGCCAAGGTCAATAACCCAGTCGGCGCACTTGATGATGTCCATGTTGTGCTCGATGATGAGGACCGAGTTGCCCTGCTCCACCAGCGCGTTGAGAGCCGTCATCAGCTTGTTGATGTCGTGGAAGTGCAGGCCGGTGCTGGGCTCGTCAAAGATGAACAGGATTTTATCGTTTTGCAGGGTGTTGCCCTTGGTCAGGAATGAGGCCAGCTTCACGCGCTGGGCCTCGCCGCCGCTCAGCGTATTGGCCGACTGCCCCAGCCGGATGTAGCCCAGTCCCACGTCGTCGAGCGGCTTGAGGCGCTCCACGATTTTGGGCTGGCCCTTGAAGAACTCGATGCTGTCCTCGATGGTCATGTCAAGCACGTCGTTGATGGCCTTGTCCTGGAACTTCACGTCCAGCACGTCCTGCTTGAACTTGCGGCCCTCGCAGGCCTCACAGGTCAGGTAGATGTCGGCCATGAACTGCATTTCAATCTTCACCTGGCCCTCGCCCTGGCACACCTCGCAGCGGCCCCCATCAATATTGAACGAGAAGTGCGAGGGTTTGAAGCCGCGCGCTTTGGCCAGCGGCTGGTCGGAGAACAGCGTCCGGATGGCGTCGTAGGCCTTTACGTAGGTGACGGGATTGGAGCGGCTGCTCTTGCCGATGGGGTTCTGGTCCACGAACTCGACGTGCGTTACCTGGCCGTTTACACCGGTGAGGCGGTCGAACTTGCCAGTGGCTTCGCCCGCGCCGCCGCCGAGCTGCTTGAGCAGGGCCGGGGCCAGAATCCGCTTCACCAGCGTGCTTTTGCCGGAGCCCGATACGCCCGTTACCACCGTCATCACGTTCAGCGGAAACTTCACCGATACGTTCTTGAGGTTGTTCTCGCGGGCGCCGGTCAGCTCCAGCGCGTTGCGCCAGGGGCGGCGGGTTTCGGGCACTTCCACCGCCATGCGGCCGCTCAGGTACTGGCCGGTGTAGGTGTCGGAGGTCAAGACCTCGGCGTAGGTGCCCTGGAACTGCAGGATACCGCCACCCGAGCCGGCCTCGGGCCCGATGTCGATAATCTGGTCGGCCTGCTCCATCATTTTGTCCTCGTGCTCCACCACAATTACGGTGTTGCCGAGCTGCTGCAAGGAGCGCAACACGCCAATCAGTTGCTCGGCGTCCTTGGGGTGCAGGCCAATCGAAGGCTCATCGAGAATGTACATGGAGCCCACTAGCGCCGAACCCAGCGAAGTAGCCAACGAAATCCGCTGGCTTTCCCCGCCCGAGAGCGTACTGCTGAGGCGGTTGAGGGTGAGGTAGCCCAACCCCACCCGGTTCAGGTACTCCAAGCGGTTGGTGACTTCCGTCACGAGGCGCTCGGCCACTTTGGCTTCGTGCTCGGGCAGGTCGAGGGTTTGGAAAAACTCCAGCGCCCGGCTCACCGGCAGCAGTACCAGATCGGTAATGCTCTGGCCCTGGATTTTGACGTACTGGGCGTCTTTGCGCAGACGCGTGCCGCGGCAGTCGGGGCAGGTGGTGCGGCCCCGGTAGCGGCTTTGCAGCACGCGGTACTGGATTTTGTGCGTCTGCTCGCTCACCCACTTGAAGTAGGTATCGAGGCCGTCGAAGTACTTGTTGCCCTTCCAGAGCAGGGTGCGCTCGGCTTCGCTCAGCTCGTTGTAGGGCCGGTGAATCGGGAAATCGAAGCGGATGCCGTTTTTGAGCAGCGGCTTCAGCCACTCACTCTGCTTGTCGGTGCGCCAGGGGGCAATGGCGCCCTCGTACACCGTCATGCTCTTGTCTGGGATTACTAAATCCTCATCAATGCCCAGCACCGAGCCGAATCCTTCGCAGGTCTGGCAGGCGCCATAGGGGTTGTTGAAGGAGAAGAAATTAACGCTCGGCTCCTCGAACACCACCCCATCCAGCTCAAACCGGTCGGAGAACTGCTTGGTGGTCGGCTCCGTGGCGGTGCTGGCCTGCTCGCTGACCAGCAAGCTGCCGTGGCCCTCGAAGAAGGCGGTTTGCACGGAGTCGGCGAGGCGGAAGGTGAGGTCCTCGTCACCGGGGATGATGACGGCGCGGTCAATCATGATGAAGACTTCGCCTTTCACTTCGGGCTGGCCCTCGGCAATGAGTTCTTCGATGAAGGCGGTTTCGCCGTTTACTACTACCCGGCTGTAGCCTTTCTGCAGCAGCAAATCCAGCTCCTTGCTCATCGGGCGGCCGTCCTGGGCAGGCTGCAGGGGAGCCAGCAGCATCACGCGGGTATCGGCGGGCAGGCGCATGAGGTAATCCACCACGTCGGCCACGTTGTCCTTCTTCACCTGCTCGCCGCTCACGGGCGAGTAGGTGCGGCCCACCCGCGCAAACAGCAGCTTGAGGTAGTCGTAGATTTCGGTGCTGGTGCCCACGGTGGAGCGGTTGTTCTTGATGCTGACCTTCTGCTCGATGGCAATGGCCGGCGAGATGCCCCGGATGTAGTCCACGTCGGGCTTGTCCATGCGGCCCAGGAACTGGCGGGCGTAGCTGCTGAGGCTCTCCACGTACATGCGCTGGCCCTCGGCGTACAGCGTATCAAACGCCAGGCTCGACTTACCCGAGCCCGACAGGCCCGTTACCACAATGAACTTGTTGCGCGGCAACGCCACACTCAGGTTCTTGAGGTTGTGGACGCGGGCGTTTTTGATGAGGATAAACTCGCGCGGGTCGAGCTGGTCAATGGGGTCGGCCGCGGGGGCGGCTACTTGCAGAGCGGAGTTGTCAGCCATAGAACGGGTAAACAGCCGCCGCCCGGGGTTTGGTTTCCCTGGGCGCGGTTTAGGTCAGGCGAAGGTACGGCGGGGCCGGCTGGGATGGTTGACGTAATATGAGCAAAGACGCCGAGCAACAACAAGCACACTGCTGTCTGTACACTTTGCGCTACTACCTTGTGTACGCAGGGCTAACACCAGATGGAACAACTAAGTAGCCAGCTAGCAACGGTCAGTTTAGAATAATGACATTACAGTATGAAAGTAGACTTTGATACAATTCACGAGCACATTATTCCGCTGGATAACTTTCAGTTGAAGTGGCGTTTCACCGAAGAGGAGTATAATAAGCTTCCAGATCAGCATCTTGAATTACTGCGGCCACTGAGTAAAGCAGCAGCAAAATTCTTATCAGATTATATTGACATGATAGACCTGCACGGCGACATACCTTTCAAGAAAGGATTTTTCCGAACGGCCCATAGTATTGAAGTGCTGACAGACAATGAGAAGGAAATCAAGAAGTGGCTTTACCAGCGAGGACTTCCTTTTGACCAACTTGTCTTTCTGACGTGGTCACAGGAGGACGCTATGATTGTTCCCTGGGAAATCTTCATCAAATACTTCGACAGCTTTTACTACCCTATTGCAGATGACTTAACTGTATTTGATCAATCCTTGACTTGGGCGCTCCTATTTTTTCACGAACACGAAATTCACTTCGGCACAAACGAGCACTTTACGCCCAGCCCCACCAACTGGCGGGAGTTTAGCGCAGCGTAACTCGTGCCCAGCCCTTGACATGCTAACCTCCCGCTACCTGTTGGATATTTTCGACCTCGCGTTTGATGAACACCCGGCGGGCAGCCTGCTGAGGCAACAAGTCACGCACCTTACCCTGCTGCGTACCGAGCATACGGGCATGGGAGCCTTCTTCTATATGGAAGCCGACCGCCCGATACCTCATCTGGCTATTCCTGGCGACACCGCAGGCACTTCAACCGAAATGCTGGACGAAGTTGAAATATGCTCTATCGAACTATCCCTGCTTGCGGACGCCACCATTCATTTGCAGGACGGCCTCATACACCACGTAGAAATCTGGAATAAAGGCGGGGCCGATTACCCCCACACAGACCCGGAACGCTACGAACTACACCAGACGTGGCGCGGCACCCACGCGGGCCGAACAATTAGCCGGTAGCCAAAGCAGACGGGGCGCTTTGCACAATGCCGGCCGCAGATCCTCACCGGCAAGGGGCTTCACGCCTGACACGGCCATGGCCTCCACTGTGGCTCCAACCGTCCATGCGTTCTATCTTCTGGCCAACTAATCCGCCAAACCTGTAACATTGTGTATCCACTATTCACGCCGGATGCACATGGCAGAAGCTGACGATACCCTCGGGCGCAAAATCCTGGGCTTTTTCCTCAAGGACGAACCTACCACCCTCGGCCAGCCGGCTGCCGGTAGCCCCGCGCCCCCGGCCGGCGCGGCTCCGGCCCGCGCGCCCCTCCCGCCCGGCACCATCGACCCGCGCTTTGCCGAGCATTTTGCCAACGTACTAGCCAAACACAACCTGCCCGGCCCCGATTACTTTGAGTTTCGGGAGGCGCTGCGAGGGCTGGCGGGCCTGGAGCTGAGTGAGAGTAAGCAGTTTCAGGCAGCCTGGGCCAGCTTTAAGGCGCTGGGCGGCTCCACGGATGTAAACCAACTCAGCAGCACCGCCAACCAGTACCTCACCACCCTGAACCAGGACCGGGAGGCGTTTGGCAAGAGCGTGGAAGCCGCCATTGCGGAACGCGTGGGAGGCCTCCAGACCGAGCAGCAGCAGCTGCAGACCGAAAACGAGGCCCTGGCCCGGCAGCTCACTGAGATTCAGCAGAAGGTGGCCGCCAACACGGAGCGGCTCACGGCCATTGGGGGCGAAATAACGGAGCAGAGCGGCAAGCTCCAGCAAAACCGCCAGAACTACGAGGCCACCTACGCCCACTTCACCCAGCAAATCAAGGACGACCTCACCAAAATAGCGCAGCACCTGCGGTAGGAGAGTTTGTCATTGCTTCGGCTCCGCCTCGCAATGACAAACGCACGACTCCTGCGCCATCTCAACCTTAACTCACCATTTCACCTCTTCATGGCAACTCCTGATTTTTCGCAGCTGGGCGGTGGGACGGACGTGGAAAAACGTTCGTTCTGGTCGCGCCCTGAGGGTATTCTGGGGCTGGTGGTGCTGGCCGGACTGGCGGGCACGGGCCTGTTCTATTTCAACCAGATTGTAGAGTTCCTGATAAAAGTGGCTACCAACACGCTGCACCTGGCGTTTCTGCTGGGGGCGCTGGGCGTGGTGGTGTTCTTGGTCACGAGCCGCGACGTGCGCACGGCCACGTTTTTCCTGTTCAAGACGCTGATGCGCAAAATTGCCGGCCTCGTGATTCAGCTCAACCCCATTGCCATCCTCAAGATCTACATTGATGACCTGAAGCAGAAGCGTCAGAAGATGCAGGGACAGATTGATACCCTGGCCGGTCAACTGGTGAAACTGAACAAGAAAATTAACGAGAACAACGCCGAAATCAAGCAGAAATTCGCAGAGGCCAACAAAGCCAGCACCATGCTCGACCGGCCCGGTATGAAGGAAACGGCTTCCCTGGCCACCATCGAAGGCGCCGGCCTGCAGGACATGAACCAGAAGCTGCTCCCCCTGCAGCGCAACATGCAGATGGTACTGGCCTTCATGGAAAAGGTGAACCAAAGCGCCGACTACATC
Organism: Hymenobacter swuensis DY53; assembly: GCF_000576555.1. NCBI lineage: Bacteria > Pseudomonadati > Bacteroidota > Cytophagia > Cytophagales > Hymenobacteraceae > Hymenobacter > Hymenobacter swuensis. The sequence continues at coordinate 452,118 of NZ_CP007145.1, read as the reverse complement.
ATCAAGGAAACCGAAATCAAGGTGCGCCTGAAGGAGGTGGAGTACAAGATTGTGAAGGAAAGCTCCAGCGCCCTGCGCACCGCCGTGAGCATCTTCAAGGGCGACCCGGACAAGAAGTTTTACTTCGATGAGTCGATGGAATACATCCAGGACGACATGAGCCAGAAGCTGGGCGAGATGAAGCGGGCCATGGATTTATCGATGGATTTCATCAACTCCGTGGACGTGCAGAACGGCATCCTCTCCGACAAAGGCGAAGCTATGCTGGACGCCTACAACAAAGGCGAATTCAAGCTAGTGAGCCTGGATACCAACCCGGTTAATTCCCCTACCGCCCCACGCCCCGGCGAAACCTTCCCCGCCAAAGACGCCAACTACCGCAGCCTGCTGGACTGAGCTTGTTGGCACCAGAACATCATGCTGAGGCGCAGCCGAAGCATCTCATCCGCAGCACTACTTACCACCAGTACAACGTCAGCACGCGAGCTGTTTCGCTCTGCTCGACATGACAAGCCAAACACCACTCTTTCCCTTCCTACTTATGCAACGACTAACGTTAGCCGGCCGGCTCATTATCACGGCCATTGTGCTGGTGGCCGCGTATTTCGGCGTCCGCTATTTCCTCGGCGACAAAATGCTGAAGCCGGACCCTGCCACGGCCACGACCACCGAAATAACCACGCCGGGCAGTACCCCAACGGCGGCCGACGGCAGCCCGATCAGCACCACGACCACCGCAGCCGCACCGACGACTTTCACTTACGCGGCTCCGGCGCCCGTCAATGGCAAGCTGAAAGGCGTGGTGGAACTGGGGGCCAGCGGCTTCAACTCGTTCATTGTGCGCATTGATGAGCAGAAGAACTGGAAGCTGGAAAAGGCGGAGTTCGGCACCAGCTTGGCCATCGAAAACATGGCTTCCGACAACGATATCCGCACAGGCCTGAAAGCCTACATTGCCAAGATGCTGGACTTTGGCGTACCCGGCCGCGACATTCAGTTCGTGGTCAGCTCGGGCGCACTGAAAGCGGAAGGAACCCAGAAAATCATCAAGGCGCTGAAGGGGCTGGGCTACGTGGTAAACACTGTAACGCCGGAGCGCGAAGGCCAATTGGCCCTGCGCTCCGTACTCCCCCGTGACTACGCCGATAAGTCGTTTGTGGTGGATATCGGTTCCGGCAACACGAAAATCTCCTGGCTGGAAAACGGTACACCCAAGGCCCTGGAAACTTATGGTGCCAAATACTTCCAGAACGGTACCGACGACGCGGCGGTGGCCGCCGACGTGAAAGCCAAAGCCGGCCAGGTGCCTGCCGGACTACGGAAAACCTGCTTTATCATCGGGGGCATTCCGTATGAACTGGCTAAGCAGACCCGTAAAGGCGACGAACGGTACACCGTTCTCAACGCCGCCGACGCCTACAAGCTCGATAACGCCAAATCGAAGGCCGGTCAGAACATCTACCGGTCTGTGCAGGAAGCCACCGGCTGCCAGCAGTTCGTCTTCGACTGGGACGCCAACTTCACCATTGGGTTTCTGCTAAGCAAATAGACTTCTTTTCCCCAACAGAAAGGGCCGGCAGCTGTAGCTGTCGGCCCTTCTCGTTTGTATGCTAGCCGGGCAAAAGTGACGACTATACTCTGATAGCATACATCCAACTCGTAGGAAGTAAAACTGGGCTGCCTTATTTCTTCAATGCTGGTTTCACCACCCGCTGCCACACCGCATACCCGGCGGGCGTCATGTGCAGGCTGTCGGACACGTAGAACTGCGGGCCGGGCTTGCCGTTGGGGCCGAGTAGGGGCGTGGCCGTATCCACGTACCGCAGATGCATTGGGTGAGCCGCAATGTAGTCCCGGATGAGCCGGTTGGCTTCCTGCACGCTGGGGTAGAGGGCCCAGCGCGACGGACTGGGCTTGATGGCCAGAAACACCAGCGGCACCTTAGGCAACTTCTGCTGCATCAGCTTCTCGAACGCCAGAAACGACTGAAATACCTCCTGCGGCGTGGCTCCGGACCCAATGTCGTTGTCGCCCTCGTAGAGCACCACTTGCCGGGGCTGGTAGGCCACTACCAGGTTATCGAAGAAGTACAGCGCATCGGGGAAGCGGGAGCCGCCAAAGCCCCGGTTAAGCACCGGCCGGCCCGGGAAATCCTGCCGTAGTGTTTCCCACTTGCGCACCGAGGAGCTGCCGTAGAACAGGATGGGGCGAACAGGTGGCGGCGTGAGGCTGTCTTGGTGGGCAAAGGCGCGCAGCTCAGCGGTCCACTGGGCAGGGTTAACGGGTTGCACCTGGGCTTGGACAGTGGTAGTGCAATTGGCTACGGCCAGCAGCAGGCCGGTGTACAGAAAGCGGTGGAAAGCGGTAGTGGACATTGCAAACAAAAGGATGGAAAGCTTATAAAGCGGCTGCGGCCGGCAAGCAGGCGTTGGGTAAGGTCGGAGGCCAACGGAAACAGGTTGCGCCAACCCTCCGTGTGCTACGAAAACCGGCCCGCACCAGGTTACCGTTGCGCTTGCTTGAGTATAGGCACCGCCGAATACTTTTTGGGCCTTTTACTGAGCGCCGTTCAAAAGTTTTTTATGCTTTTTTATCTTCTGCGGCACATTCTTGAACGGCCAGCGTAACCCGGGTTGGGATGTATGCGTCAAGTTTGATATTTTCATTCTCTTATTGCCTCTACGGCAGTAGAATACCCTTGTTGATTTTCACTTTATGAAGAAATTCATACTCATATTTTTCTTATTTGGGCTGCTTTGTTGGTTACCAGCGGCCGCCTTGGCCGCCGCTGATCCGCCTACCGTATTGAACGGGCAGTGGCAAGGTCCGCTCAAGGTTCCTGGCGGTCAGCTCACGCTTATTATTACCATTGTGCCGCTTTCCAATGGCGCATATTACGCCGCTCTCGATGCACCCCAACAGCGCATCAGCCGGATGCCCGCCGAGGTAACCGTGAAGGGCCTCGATCTGAAGGTGAGTATTGAGCAGGCCGGCAGCCGCTTTGTGGGCAAAATCAAGAACGGGGGCACTGTGCTTCAGGGTACCTGGACGCAGCCGGGCCTTACGGCTCCGCTGACCCTCACCCGCCTCACCGCCAGCAAGCCAGTCGCCGCTCCCACCAAGCCCCGTCTTACCCCGCCATACCGCGAGCAGGACGTGATGTTCAGCAACCTGGAAGCCAACATCCGACTGGCTGGTACTCTCACCATTCCGGCTGGCCCCGGCCCCTTCCCGGCCGTGGTGCTACTATCCGATAATGGCCCCCAGAACCGTGACGTGGAGCAGCAGGATTACCGCATGTTCGGGTCACTAGCCGATTACCTGACCCGGCGGGGCATTGCCGTCCTGCGCTTTGATGACCGGGGAATGGGCAAATCACAGGGCAACTACTTTTCTACTACTACCGTGGATCTGGTGGGAGATGCCCAGGCCGCCATGGTATACCTACGCGCCCTCCCGCTCATCGACAACCGTTACGTGGGGCTGATGGGCCACGGCGAAGGAGCTAACGTAGCCCTGCTGGCTGCCGCTGCCGAGCAGGCCACCGCCACTCCGGCCTTTGTGGTGTCCATGTCAGGCTACGGTATTACGGGGCGCGACGTGATTATGCGCCAGCAGATGGAAATCATGCGCCTCATTGGCTCTAACCCGGCCCAGGTAAAAGCGGCGCTGGACCTGCACAAGGAGATGGTGGAAATCATCCGCCAGACCCCCAACGACAATCAGGCCCGGGGCAAAGTAGCCGCCACTCTACGCTTCAACAACACCGACCTCGACCCGCACATGGCGCGGGCCCGCGCCATCCAGCTTACCTCGCCTTGGTCGCGCTACTTTCTTGATTTTGACCCCACCCGCTCCCTGGCCGCTGTGAAGTGCCCGGTTCTGCTGCTGGGCGGCTCCATTGATCTGCAGGTTGATCCGCAGCGGAACATGGCGCCATTGAAACAGGGCCTGAAAAATGCCAAAGTAAAATCCGTAAAGCTCACCGGCGTTAATCACTGGTATCAGCCCGAAATGAAGGACTGGCCGCTGGTAAATGGTGAGCAGCAACCCGTGTTTTCGCCCAAGGCCCTGAATGTGGTCCGAGAATGGATATTCGCCAATACGGAACAGCCCCAGGCTCTGCCCACCACGGGCGGCACACCCGAAAAAACGACTGCCGCGCCCAAAGGAGCCAGGAAATCGGCTAAAACTGCTCAGGCTAGTCGCTAACTAGAGCTACTGCAAAACAAAAGCGCCGAAGCAAGCTTCGGCGCTTTTGTTTTGCCCTTTGGTAGCCCCAACGGAACCCAGCGCTGCTGGCTGGGTTTATACCCTGCTATGCCTGATCTGCGCGCCGATTTGCACGATTTACTTTCCTTCGAAATGCTCAGCCGGCACACGCTCGACATTTTGCGGCACAAGTATGGCGTGAGTGAGGGCGAGTTATTCTCTGGCCTGATGCAGGTACTGCGGGAGCGGCGCGTGCTACCGGAGCGGCACCCCAATTCACGGGAGCCGGGCCAGTTGGTATGTAGCGCTGAGGAACACATCTGCCGGCACTGCGGCGAGATTCTATTGCAGAAAAATGCTATGAAACATCTTTGGCAGGTCCACGATTTGGTGGTGCGTCAGCATCCGGAAGCCCATTACACTACTGATATCCGCCTGGCGGCCCTTTACCAGCAGGCACGCGCAGCCGGCACCGATGCACAATCCCTCTTGGCTGCTTGGGAAGCCACTCAGCAGTTCGAGCAACGCTACCTGCCGGTTCGGGCCGACGGCCAGCGGCGCTACCTAGTCCGACGCCGAGGCTACACCATTCTCGTGCTGGGGCAGGTTTCTCTGAACGGACGCTACCAACGCCGCGACCTTAATCAGGACAACCGCCGCCACGGCTTTATGCGCTGCCTACGGGGCACCTTTATTCTGGTTCCGATGCGGGCCTAGCTGCCCGTTTTACACAGGTTGCAGTTGGCTGATACCCACAAGTTTCAGCAAAAGCAACTTGCATAATTCCAGAAATGTGCATAAGAACACACTTATCCACATACTTATCCACATTTAGCTTGCGTAAGACGGCCTTTCCTCCTTGTGCATCTATTCAGAAGGTGGCTGCGTAGGAACTGATTCCTTCACCAGCCGATTTTTATGCAACCTTCCCGCTTTTTTGTACCCGCCATCATATGCCTGCTGTTTAGTGCCTGCCAGGGCCGCGAGCAGCCCTACGGTACCGGTCCCGATAATCCGGCCGCCGACAAAGACACCGGGGCGGCAGCCACTCCCCTGGCAGGAGTCTACACCGATACGGTTCCCTGCAACGACTGCCGGGGCATTGCCACCCGTCTCACGCTCAAGCCCGACAGCCTCTACGAGCTTCAGGAAGTCTACCTCGGCCGCCCCGATCCGACCAATTACCGCCGGGGGCCGTGGCGGGTGCGCGGGCAGGTAGTCACGCTGGCCCCGAGCGGCAACAACCCGGTGCGTCGCTACCAGGTAGAGGCGGCTCGTAAGCTGCGGCTGCTGGATGCCGATGGCAAGCTCATGCAGGCCGCCAACGCCGACTACACCCTCAACTACCAGTCTGATGGCAACCTGAATGAAGCAGGCACCACCCGCGAGTTCACGGGCCTCTACACGGCCGAGGCTAACGCGGCCGTTTTTGTGGAATGCGGCTCCGACAAACAATACGCCCTAGCGCCTACCGGCCTCACCCCCGATTTGCAGCGCCAGTACGGCAACACCCGCAAGGAGGCCGGCCAGCCGGTATTTCTGCGCGTTTCAGCTACTGTAAAAACACAAACGGTCCAATTCGGCACCGGTACGGAGGAAGCACTGGTAGTCGACAAGGTTTTGGAAATGAAGCCTGATCCTGTTTGCCCGCAGGCCGTAAGATAAAGCACCGAATTACCGCTTAACAACGCAACCGGCCCTGACATATGGTGGTGTCAGGGCCGGTTGCGTTGAAGGGGAGCCTCATTTCAGGTTATCATTTTTTCTCAGGTGTCATATCCAGTTGGCGCAGTTTGTCGGCCCGCAGTGCCGTGAGGCCAACTACGCCAATAGTCATAATCCCTCCGAACACGACGGAATTGACCACTCCCAGCAGCCGTGCCGCTAAGCCCGACTCAAAGGAGCCGATTTCGTTGGAAGAGCCGATGAAGATATTGTTGACGGCCGACACACGGCCTTTCATGTGCTCTGGGGTGAAAGTGTGCAACAGGGTGGAACGCACAATCACCGAAACTGAATCGAAAACACCGGTCAGGAACAGCAGGAAGAGCGACAACCAGAAGTTGGTAGACAGCGCAAACGCAATGGTGGCCAACCCAAAGCCCGCCACCGCCCACAGCAGCTTGCGGCCGGCATGACGCCGCAACGGGAAGTAGGTCAGGAAAGCAGCCATCAGTACCGAGCCCACCGCCGGCGCCGACTCCAGGTGCCCCAGTCCGGCCGCGCCTACTTTGAGAATATCTACCGCGAATACCGGCAGCAAGGCCACCGCACCCCCAAAAAGCACCGCGAATAAATCCAGCGAAAGAGCTGCCAGCACCAGTTGGTTATGCCAGATAAAACGCAGACCGCTCAGAATACTATCCCGCAGGCCCAGCTTCTCCCCTACCCGCTCCGGCAACGGCCGCGAGGCAATAGCTGCAAACTGCAGCAAAGCCAGACCCAACAGCACTACAACCACCGTATAAGAGTTGGCTACCCCCAGATGCGCCACTAGGTACCCCCCAATGGCCGGCCCCAGCACCGAGGCGGCCTGATATGTGGTGCTGTTCCAGGTTACGGCGTTGGCTAGCCGCTCCCGGTCGGGCAGCAGTTGGGGCATAAAGGAAAACAAGGCCGGCCCCAGAAAGCCCCGCGCAATACCGCTCACAAAGATGACACTATACAGCGGCAGCGTGTAATAAGAATCCCGCGCCAGCAGCTGCAGCCCTCTAGGAGACGAAAGCAACGCCAGGGCCACCGCACACAGCAACAGCGTAGCCACCGAGGCGATGATAATGTTCTTCCGGCGAACTGAATCGGCTACGTGACCGGCGTAGAGCGATACCCCGATGCTGGGAATGGCCTCAGCCAGCCCAATCAGGCCAAGCGCCAGTGGATCATCGGTCAGCCGAAAAATCTGCCAGCTGATAACCAGCCCTTGAATCCGGGTGGCAACCGTGAGGCACACCCGCGCCGAAATCAGCTTGCGAAAGTCCGGAATGTGAAGGGCGGCGTACGGGTCGTGGCGAGGGGTATCGGAGGCGGGTACTGACATGAAGCGGAGAGCCGGGAAGCAGCGGCCTTGCAAAGGTAGGCCGCCCCACCCGCCCGCTAAGCTCAACCACGGCACTTTTGTAAAGCACGGGAACCCGCTTCGTAAGCCCGGCAAGCCGTTGCAGGCTGTTTGACGTATACCGATGTACCATGTACGTCGCTCAATTACGCGTCAGTATGCGTGGTGCCTGGGTGTCTCATTCATTTTACCGCTATGCCAGCCTCCTTTCCCACATCCATTGCCGAGTTTGTTGAGTTCCACTACCGGCCTGAACAGGGAGTACTGACCGGGCGGTGGCTGCGGCCGGTTTCGGCCCGGGAGCTGCAACAGAGCTATGAGGCTCTGGCGGCAGCCCGCCCCACACGGTACTGGCTGCTCGATTTGCGCAGGCGGGGTCCTGCCAGCGAAGATGATACGCACTGGGTACTCACCGAATTTGTGCCCGGCCTGGCAGCTACGCTGGGAGGCCGCGTGTATCTGGCGTTTCTGGTGGCCGCCGGGCATCTCAGCCCCGAGGAACAGGCAACCGGCTCCCCTATGGTGCTCGATGAAACAGCACATGTGCGCCTATTCACCGAAGAAACTACCGCGCTGGCCTGGCTCAACGGCCGCCAGCATCACGACAGCGCCTGATACCTACGGAAGTAGTTCATTGCGTCTGGTTCATACCCCACTCCCGTATTGTTTTCACGTATGCTGCACCCTTCCACTTTCCTTCGATATGCCCTGCTGGGCGGGCTACTGCTGGCGGCCGAAGCAACGACCCTCGCCCAGACCGCGCCTGCCGTTGCTGCCACCGCTCAGCTTAAGGATGGGGCCTTCCGGCGCAACGGCAAGATTTTCCGCCTGCAAGCCGGGCAAACGTCGCCCCTTTCAGCCCCCTTGCGCTTCCCTAACGGCCTCACACTGCGCCCCGATGGTATCATGGTGGGCAGGAACGGGACCCGCCAACTGCTGGAGAACGGCAAGGCCGTGAATATGCAGGGCGACGTAGTCATCTACCGCGACGATATGATGACGCCCGAAGCTATTTCCCGGCACGATGAGCAAACGACCGGTTCGGCGGGCACCACTATCGTCAGTATTCCAACGGCTACCAACCTGGCGGCCCTGGCCCCAATGCTGCAGCGCACTGCCCAGCGGCTGGAGCAGCTGCGCCAGCTCAGTGTACTACTGAATGAGCGGGCCACTGCCGCCGCATCCAGTACTGCCCCCACCCCCGAATCAGAGGTCCGCATTCAACAGCTCAGCCAACAGCTCCGGCCATAGAAGCACGGTTCTTGCTTTGGTGTTTCAGCACTGGCTGGTTTTTCCTCTCCCGGTAAAAACCAGCCTTTTTTGCCTCGTTACCGGCCTGCTGGCTGCCGGGACAGTAGCAATAGTATATCCTAAATTCAGGATACCTACTATTCAGTTTTTCGATTACCCAAAAAAATTCCGGCATTTCCCGCGCTTACCCATTGTGTTTCGCTTCGCGGTTCTCTACATTTGATTTCAGCGAGTTCTTCATTCTTTCTTCACCCTGGTTTTTACCAGCAACTGCACTCTATGGCCTAAAGCTCTACGTCCCTTACTTCTCGTAGTCTTTATGGAAACCATGCAGCCGAGCGACTCCGCTCTCATCTCGCTTTATATTGCCGGCCAGGAGAATGCCTTCGCTCAATTGCTTGAGCGGCATAAAGCCCGCGTATTCACTACTATCATGCTCATTGTCCGCGACGAAGACGTGGCGGAAGATCTGTTGCAGGATACCTTCATCAAGGCCATTCATACCATGAAGAGCGGCCGCTACAATGAGGAAGGGAAATTTTCGTCCTGGATTTGCCGCATCGCGCACAATCTGGCCATCGACTGCTTCCGGCGTGAAAAACGCAGTCCTTTGTTGAACCTTGATACAACAAGTCATGCGTTCAACTCGTTGTCGTTGGCAGAAGAGGGAGCCGAAGCTGCCATGACGCGGGATGAAACCCACGCCCGGCTTCGGGAACTGATTCAGGAGCTGCCCGCGGCGCAGAAAGAAGTCCTGATTATGCGCCATTACGGCGACATGAGCTTCCAGGAAATTGCCGATGCAACGGGGGTCAGCATTAATACTGCGCTGGGGCGGATGCGTTATGCGCTGATCAACCTGCGGAAAAAAATGGCCGCACAACCCGTTTTCTATGATCAAAACCTTTACCCACGAGACACTGCTCCGGTACGTGTACAACGAATTGCCAGCTAAGGAGCAGCAGCAGGTAGAAAACGCCTTGCTACACGACGCCGAATTAGCCGCTTCCTGTGCCGACCTGTTGCTGGCCCAGCGTGCCCTGAACGGTTTGTCCAGAACGCCCAGCCAGCGTACTACCGACGCCCTACTTCAATATTCCCGCACCTTTCTGCGAAAAGAATAGCCTGCTATAGTTACTTACGAGAGGAAACGCGCCGCGAAGCTACCTAGGATGGTAACTTTGCGGCGCGTTTTTTTGCGCTCTGCCGGCTTCATTGGCTGCTTCACGTCCCTTAGCTATCCTCATGCGCAAGCCCGAACGGTTTCGTCATTTCCTGGAGTACTTCACCACGCATTTTCCTGAGCCGGAAACCGAACTGCTGTATTCCAACCCCTATGAACTGATTGTAGCCGTAGTGCTCAGCGCTCAATGCACCGATAAACGGGTAAATCAGGTAATGCCAGCATTGCTGCAACAGTTTCCCACACCGACCGAGTTGGCAGCGGCCTCGGCAGAAGATATTTTTCTGTTTATCCGCAGCGTATCGTACCCTAACAACAAGGCTAAGCACCTGGCGGGGCTGGGCCGCATGTTGGTGCAGGATTTCGGAGGTGAGGTACCCAGCACGATTGAGGAGTTGCAGCGGCTACCTGGAGTGGGGCGCAAAACGGCCAATGTAGTCGTCTCGGTGATTTACAACCAGCCCGCCATGGCTGTGGACACCCATGTATTCCGGGTGTCGCACCGGCTGGGCCTCGTAAGCAAAACGGCCACCACACCGCTGGCGGTGGAAAAGGAATTAGTGCGCTACATCCCCGAGGCCCTGGTGCCCAAGGCGCACCACTGGCTGATTCTGCACGGCCGGTACATCTGCGTGGCCCGCTCGCCCAAATGTGCTGTATGCCCGCTCACCAGCTGGTGCAAATACTACGCGGATGTGGTGAGTAAGCAGGATACTTTACCTGCTAAACTTCCGGTCAAAAAAGCCATAAAGCCCTCTGAAAGTCAGCATTAATTATCCAAAGGCACAACTTAGTATATAAGTAGTCATAGCAAGTTTATAAGTTCCCTTTATAGGTAGGCTGCTTCCAGAATTTGCTGCACCGTTCTGCCTATCTGTTGGCGGTCGAAGTCAGTACTGGCTACTTGCTGGCCCCGCGCACCGGCCGCCCGCAGTTCCTCAGGAACTTGAAACAGGTGGGCTAGCTTCTTCGCTAAAGCGGTAGCATCACTGGCGGGAGAATACCAGCCGCACTGCTGTTGCTCTACCAGACGCTTCGTCCAGCCGGGGTTCGTGACAATAACTGGCGTACCAACGGCTAGGCTGTCGTAGAACTTGGCGGGTGAATTAGCATCCAGTACTGGGAGGCCCAGAAAGGAAGCCACTGAGACATCGGCCAACTTAAACCAGGTGAAAACTGCGTGGCGCGGCTGCGGCGGCACCACCCGGATAAATGAATAGCGCAGCGCAGCCTGTTCCAGCAGCACATCGTAAAACCCGTGCCCCATGAATAGCCACACTACCTCAGGGCACATCGGAGCTAACTGAACAGCGGCATCTATCAGTAGCGGAATATCATTCGCCCGCCCGAAGGTGCCGGCGTAGAGCACTACCCGGCACCCTTGCAACTCCCATTGCCGGCGCAATTCCTCCACGGCCACGTCCGTTGCCTGCGCCGCCAGATCCAAATCGGTGCCGTTCAGCACGGTGGTAAGCTTCTCGGCAGGAATGCCTGACTGCCGCACGTATTCGGTCATGTCAGGCGAAAGGGGCAAAATATGTTGGGCCGACTGATACAGGCCGCGCTCCAGGGCATACAGGCTGCGCTGCGCCAGCCGGTTGGGCACCGCGCCCATAGCAATAGGAAAAGAAGGCCATAGATCCTGCACTTCAAACACCCACGGTACACGCCGCCAGCGGGCCACCTGAGCGGCCGCCCACGCCGCCGTCAGGGGCGTACTAATGCCCCAGATAACGTCGGGTTTGTCTATCCGCAGTCCTTCCCGCAGCGCATACGCCGCGTACTGCCCGAATGATAAAGCCCGCCGGGCCACACCCATGCGGTTGTCATAGGGCACCGCAGCGGCCCGCATTTCCACCCCTTCCGGCACCCACGGAAATTCTCGGGTCAGGCGCTGTTGCTCCCAGGTACGGGTGGTAATGAGCGTGATGCGGTGCGTTTTAGCCAGCTGCGTCAGCAACGAGTAATGCCGACTGGTAGCGGGGCAGTCGGGGTTGGTATGATACTGGCTGAAAACGGCAATGTGCATCTACTGGTGAGGGCTGAATGCTGAGCTATGGATTGTGAGCAGCTCTTCTCCTCGCTAAAATACGGTTCCCGTTGAGTCTCATTCTGCGCGCTAACTCACCTTGCCCCGGTTCACCTTGGGCCGGTAACGGGAGGCGTTGAGGATGCGCTGGGCATTCTTCTCAGCCATGAGCTGCGGAAGTGTTACACCAGGGTTTTCGGCCATGTATTTACGCACAATCTGCCAGCCAATCCACGCCCCTACCCGGCCAGGGCAAGTCTTGTCGATTTCCGGAATGTTGGGCCGCTCCCCGATGTACTTCTGAATGGTGAATGGGGCGGTATTATAGAGCAGGTTTTTCTCAATAAAATGCGCCCAGATTTTCCCTTCGTTGAAATGCACGCCGGCCATTTCCCGGTCACTGTAGCCAATGATAAGCGAATCGGGCGTGCAGGGCAGCACTTGCTCAGCAAAGTAGAGCGACTTGCCAAATTGCACCATCTCACTCAGCATGGTTTGGTTAGTAAGCTGCTTTTGGTTGTACTTGCTGCTGATAGCCAGCGCCACGGTAGGCACCAGATGCTCCTTGGTATAGCGCCGCTTGATGTACTCTGGCACATTGGGCCGGTAGCTGGCTTTAGGACCCACAAAAAAATCGGTACTGAGTACCAGGAGGCTGTCATTTACGAACAAATCCTGGCTCAGGCCGCTCACGAAGGTTTTGACGGGCGGCACCCGAAACTTCGGGAAGGAGTAGCGAATGTGCTGAAACATGGGCCGTAGCTGCTGTTCCAGCTGAGTGGCCTTGAAAGTAGTATCTGCCTGAGTGCCCAGCTGCTGGAGCTTTACATTGGTGGCCAACCGCGTGAGCGTGGCAGCCAATACCCCCACCGGATACTGTCCGCTCTGCAGAAACTGCCGGGCAAACAGGCCATTGTCCCGCAAAAAGCGGTCAGCATCGGCTGTAGTTTTGATCTGAAAGAAAGGTTTCTCCAGTCGCTCCAGGTTTACCGGGGCCGAAACTTTGGCTACTTCGGGGTTCAATTCACAGCTTTCCTGGCTGCGGCTACAGGCCAGCAGCCCAGTGGTGGCGGCCAGTACGGCCACCAGGGTACGCAAACGGGCAGGAATATGCATCACGCTTCTATCTTTGGGGCGAAATTAGCCAAATCCCAACGGCCGAGTGCCATGGCTTCGTGTTTCCCCTCATCGTAATTCCGTAGCTATCATGAAAAAAGCCCTGCTTGCCCTCTTTGTTAGCGGCGTCACCATCGGTGCGGCCTCCGCACAGGTTGAAATTGGTTTAAAGGTTTCTCCATCGGTTACGCACCTGCGCACCGACTCGCCCGCCGCCTACGGCTTCCAGAACGAGCAATCCAAGCTCGGCATCGGGGGCGGGATTATAGTGGATTACTTTTTCGGCCAGAATTACGCCTTCAGCACCGGCCTGGAACTTACGGGCAAAGGCGGCACCATCAGCTACTTTGATCCGGCCCGCAACGTGCGGGTGGAGCAGAAAGTCGGGCTGCAGTATTTGCAGGTGCCCCTCACAGTAAAACTGTTCACCAACGACATTGCTACCGACACCAAGCTGTATTTCCAGCTAGGCGGCTCGCTCAACGCTGCCATTGCCGGCCGTATTGATGGAGAAAAGCGCTTCACCGACCCTGGATCCAACACGCCTAACGTCGAAACCAAAGCGTCTAAATACGTCATCGTGCCGGATGCCGGTCTGCGGGCGGGTTTCGGCGTGGAGTATCAGCTGGGCCAGAGCACCAAAGTGCTGGCCGGCCTGAGCTACCACCGGGGCCTGCTCAACATCGACAACTACTTCGGTGACGAGCGAGGCTTCAAGGACGTGGAGCTAAAGAACAGCGAGTTTGCGCTGGATCTGGGGATTAAATTCTAATCCGACTTTAACCACTTACTGCAACACCCCGCCCGCAGCTGCTTTCCAGCACTGCGGGCGGGGTGTTGCAGTAAGTGGCGGATGAGTATCTGAAAGCAATGGTTTCTTACCGCTGCGCGACTTTAGCAGCAATGGGGGTGAGGAGCAGATTTGCGACCGGCTGGCGGTCCTACAGCCACCGAAAGACCCTGTACTGGCCCGCGTTCATAATCCGTAGCAGCGCAGCATCATATTTTGTTACGGCCCGCTCAGAGGTTGTGGTTTTCTGCTGTTACAGCTCCGTGAGCGTGGCGCGCCGGACCTCGCGGGCCTGCTTGCCGGACAACCGGAGTACGTCGGTGAGGTAGCAGGTTAGTTGCAGGAAACGAGCATTGAGTGCCGCATTGGCGGCGACAAGGGCCGCGCGTTGGGGCACCGGCAGCAGGGCCGTCTGGGCGCTGCAGATCAGCGAGAAAGGCAGCAATAAGGCGTAGAGAATTTGTTTCGTGGCAGCAGGTGCATAAGGGAGTAGCGAGCATCTTCAAGGTGGAAGACGTCTCAACTTTACCCGCTAGCCGTGCCCTGTTTTGCCGGTAGCAGCCCAACGCGGAGCCCAGCTTACCGAACTGCCGTCTTTTCTCTCCGAAAGATTTTCGCTATTCATCAATCAACAGGGCTGACGGGACCTGTGCGCAACCCAGAATCAAGCGGCATTCATCGAGCTAACATCTGGGTTCAGCCAGATGCGTCGAGCCTTAGTCGGCTCCTGTGTCCCGCTGAGCTTATCTTGCAAGCCATATAGTAAAGAGCTGGCAACTATTCTTTTTTGAGATTTTCCCCGGTCCCATCAGGCTCTTTTCGCGTCCTTTTAGTTATGCGCATATGCCCGCACCTTTTGCCTGTGTCATCGTTGATGACAACGAAATCAACCGCCTGACGCTGGAGCATCTGGTGGAGCTCACACCGGAGCTGGAACTCGTGGCCTCGCTACCTGGCAGCCTGGAAACCTTACAGTATTTCCGGGAGGGTGGCAACGCCGATTTGTTGCTACTCGATATAGAAATGCCCCACCTGACTGGCCTGGAACTGGCCCGCCTGCTGCCTCAACCAGCCCCAGCCATTATTATGGTTACCACCCACCGGGATTTTGCCGTGGATGCTTTCGAGCTGCAGGTAGCTGACTACCTGGTAAAACCTGTAAATCTGCCCCGTTTCACGCAGGCCATTATCCGGGTGCTAGACCGACAGAAGCCTAAGACCGGCCCCGCCCCTGCTGCCTCCGTAGAAGCGAAAGGCTCCGAACTGTTCATTAAAGTGGGCACGCGCATGCTCCGTCTCAATTTCGATGACGTACTATTCATCGAAGCCATGTCGACCTACTCTATTCTGGTCACGGACACGCAAAAGCACATTGTGTACCTCACGCTCAAAGCCTTGGCCGACCGGCTGCCGTTCGCGCATTTCGTGCGGGCTCACCGTAGCTATATTATCAACACCCAGCGCATCGATGCCATTGAAGATAACATGCTGGCGCTCGGGAAATACGAAGTACCCGTGGGCAAATCGTACCAGGAGGCATTTTACAGCCAGTTGCGGGGGCTGTAGGCGTTACGAGTTGGCAGGCAACTCCTGGCGTAGTTCGTGTAACGCACGCTTTACCTGGGCCACGAGGCGCGCCACCGCTTCGTGCAAAGGCCGGGCCTCTGTTCCGTGACCGGTTTCCAACTGCTCCAGCTGCTGCAGTGCCCCGGCTACCTCCCGTACGCCCAATGATTCTATCCCGGGCTTGATGTGATGCACGAGGGCAGCAACCTGCTGCCAGTCGCCGCTGGCGGCGGCAGCTTCCAGCTGTGCGATGCTGACAGGTACATTCGCCAGAAAGGAGCGGATAATCTTCCCCACAAACGCCTCCCGCCCGTGCGACAGAGCGCGGAGCTTGGTAAGGTCATAGCTGAGCGTGGTAACAGCGGGCGTGTTTGGCTCTTGTAGCAGGTTTTTCAGCTCTTGGTACAACTCTGCCTCCTCAAAAGGCTTGGCCAGGCAGGCGTTTATACCAGCTGCCAAGTACCGCGCATTATCAGCCCGAAAGGCATTGGCCGTAAGGGCCAGAATCGGGACGTTAGCCTGCCGGGCATCGGGCAGCTGCCGGATAATGGCTGTAGCATCCAAGCCGCTCATACCCGGCATCTGAATGTCCATTAATACGGCATCGTAGAGCTGCTGCTGATACATATCTACGCCCTGCTGGCCATTCTCAGCCTCATCCACCACAACGCCCCATTCCTCCAGCAGCATACGGGCTACGTCGCGGTTAATCTGATTGTCTTCTACCAGCAGCACGCGCCGACCATGCAACGCGCCGGTATTGTAAGATGACATAGCAGGAGCTTCCACCACGGCGGGCGTGCGCGGCAGAGCCAGCTGAAACCGGAATGTGCTGCCCTTGCCTACTTCACTTTCCACGGTAAGCACCCCGTTCAGCTGCTCCACAATGGCCCGCGAAATACTAAGCCCCAGTCCGGTTCCGCCAAAGTGCCGGGTAGTATCGGCATAGGCTTGGGTAAAGCCCTCAAAAATCCGGGCCCGTTGCGACTCTGGTATACCGATACCTGTATCTGTCACGGCAAACTCTACCGTCAATGTTTCTGGCGTTGAGTCTACCTGACGGCCTACTACATTAATGTGCCCGCCACGCTCCGTAAACTTCACGGCGTTGGCCATGAGGTTTATCAGGATCTGGTTGATGCGGTATGGGTCGCCTAGCACCCACGGCAGCGGGCACGACTCCTTCAGTAAAGTGCCCGATACAGTAATTCCCTTCTCAATGGCCTGGTGCATAAGCGGCTGTAGCGCCTCATTCATTGAGTCGCAGAGGTTGAAAGCCGTTTGCTCGAATTCCAGCTTACCCGACGTGATTTTAGCCATGTCCAGCACGTCATTGATAATGCTGAGCAAGTGCTGGCCGGAAGTCCGGATGATACGCAGCAAATCCTGCTGCCGGGTATCGAGGCGGGTTTTGCCCAACTGGGCAGCCATTCCCAGCACCCCATTCATTGGTGTCCGGATTTCGTGGCTCATGTTGGCCAAGAAGTTTTCCCGGGCCCGCACGGCAGCTTCGGCTTCATCCTTGGCGTGGTTCAGCTCCTGCTCCGCCAACATACGCTTGGTGATGTTCACCAGATACAGGTTCGCGTAACCTTCCTCCGGGAAAGGAGCCACAAATACCGCATAAAAGCTGGCTCCCACCGGAACATCTACCTGCCAGGGCGTATTCTGGCTTAGGGCTGCCGCTGCAAGCCGCTGGGCTTTTGTAAACAGGCGGTTCTGGTCCTTCTCCTCTAGACTGGCGTGCAGCACATTGGCCGCCGTATTGCTATACAGTACTTGCCCGTCGGCGTCAATGCGGAAAATAGGGTTGGGGTTCTGCCCTGGAATACTGGCTACCGCCCGTAGCTGCTCCGTGGCTCGTTGGTACTCCGTAGCATCACGCAACCGGATCAGGGTCCGGGCATTGAGCCCATCTATCTGCCGCACCGGCACAAAATCACGCTCCAGCACACGGCCGTCCTGCAGTTCTATCAGCTCATTAAACACTGGCTGTCCAGCCGCCCGCAAGGCATGCACCCGCTGCTCAAACATGACACTGTCTGCGGCCAGCGGCAACATCACAGCGGCCATTTCCTCCCACCTACGACCTAACCAGTAGTCGGCCGGTTCCTCTAACTCCCACAGCGCACAGAACCGTTCATTAACCAGCGCAATATGCCCCGTATGATCGGTCAGCAGAATTCCTTCCTGCAGGTGGTTTACCAGTTGCCCCAAACGGGCTTCGACTGTGCGAGCCTCTGCTCTCACTTGGCGCAGCTCCTGTTCCAACGCCTGAATCCGCTCGTGCGCTTGCGCCGCGTTTAGAAGATCAGGGGATACCGGGAGTAACGAATCCATTGCAGAAGGGTAAGGTGCTACGTCGAAAGTACGTTTAACCTCGCCGAACGGCCGGCATTTCTGGCTGAATGAACCGTTTTGCTATCCTAATATCCGCTTCCAATGGCTGAAAGACGGGAGCACCACCTTCTCTCGGTAACGGCTCGGCAGAACAACAAAAAGCCCGCCTTGCATCCAGCAAAGCGGGCTTTTCTTCTATCAGGAGGAGTTTTCTCGCAGAAAAAATCCGTCAGTCAATTATTTCCAGTTCCCGGTCCTGCAACCGGCTCATGGCCGCCGCGGCCGAATGCAGCTCGATTTCCTCGCCGTGCTCGTCCTCGATGCGGTACTCGGTGAGCCCCAGACTGGTGTCTTTCATCACCTTCACCCACTTGTAATACTTCAGGTACCATTTCATCTGCCGGCTTACTAACCCTTTGGTATAGTATGCATGTAGGAAAGGATGCACCGAAAGCGTAATACCCGACTGGTTTTGAGCTACCAGCAGGTCGTCAATGCTGTTGTCGATTTCGTCCGTCACGAGGATGGAAGCTGAAATCTTGCCCGTACCGCCGCAGGTGGGGCACACCTCGCCGGTTACAATGGCTTCGGCCGGCCGCACGCGCTGCCGGGTAATCTGAAGCAGGCCAAACTTGGTGATGGGCAGAATGGTATACCGGGCCTTATCATGTTTCATGATGCTGTGCACGGTATCCTCTACCTTTTTGCGGCTCTCGCCCGACTTCATATCAATGAAATCGACCACGATGATACCGCCCATGTCACGCAGCCGAAGCTGTCGGGCTACTTCTTTGGCGGCCGCGAGGTTCACATGCAGGGCTGTAGCCTCCTGGTCGCCTTCCTGGTTGCTCTTGTTACCGGAGTTTACGTCGATAACGTGCAGAGCTTCCGTATGTTCAATGACTAGATAACCGCCGCTGGGCACCGTCACGGTTTTGCCAAACAGCGTTTTCAGCTGCTTCTCAATACCGTGCTGCTCAAAGACTTTCACCTTGCCGGTGTGCAGCTTCAGGAGTCCCAACTTATCGGGCGCAATCTGCTGCAGGTAGCTGCGCATTTCTTCATACATCGGCGCCGAGTCCACGGTAATGGCATCGAACGACTCGTTGAGCATGTCGCGCAGCATGGAGGAGGTGCGGCCCAACTCACCCAGAATCTTGTCGTTAGGTTTCCCCGCCTTCAGGTTCTGGAACAAGGTGTTCCACTTCTCTACCATATTCTGCATATCCCGGTCGAGCTCAGCCACCTCGCGGCCCTCGGCCACGGTGCGGATAATCACGCCAAAATTGTCGGGCTTGATGGAAGCAATGAGCCGCTTGAGCCGCTCCCGCTCCGTCTTGCTGACAATCTTCTTGGATACGCTGATGGTGTTGGAAAACGGCACCAGCACTAGGTAACGGCCGGCCATGGAAATATCCATGGACAGGCGCGGCCCCTTGGTAGAAATCGGCTCCTTGATTATTTGTACCAGCAGCTGCTGGCCCTTCTTCAAGGCATTGTCGATTTTGCCGACTTTGTCGAGCGTCCCGTCAAACTCGAAAGTTTTCAGGGGGCCGACGGGTATTTTCTGCGATTGGACGCCTTTGCCCCACTTCACCAAGGAAGGAAAATTCTCCCCCAAGTCGCCGTAGTGCAAAAAGGCATCTTTTTGGTACCCGATGTCAATGAACGCGGCGTTCAGACCGGGCATAACTTTCTTGACCGTACCCAGGAAAATGTCACCAACCGAGTAGGCGGTGTCGTTGCGGTCGAAATGATATTCGATGAGCCGCTTGTCCTGTAGCAGGGCAATCCGTTCTCCGTCCTGAGTAGAATTAATGATTAATTCGTTACTCAATGGATTAAGCGGTTAGAATGGCTGCTGCCAAGAGTGCACCTGTTGCCGCTGCCCCCGAAACCCGTAAAGGGAAGCCAGCGCGCAAGGCACCGGCTTCCCTTCCAAGCCACGGGGAAAGCAAACTTATGGCCACTCTCAGAGAACCTAAGTGAGAGATAGACGGAGCTGTTTTCTACTGAAAAAATTCCGCCAGCAAACCCCGGGAGGGCTTACTTCTTCTTGTGACGGTTCTTGCGCAGACGCTTCTTCCGCTTGTGAGTGGCAATCTTATGACGCTTTCTCTTTTTACCGCAGGGCATGTTGATGTGGGTTAAGTGGTTGAATGATTTGTTTTGCTAGTTGGTAGTCGCTGGTTGGCAGTTGTCGGAAAAATCTAACAACTGCCAATCAGCAGCCGACAACTACTTTATTGCAGCTTTTTCAGCTCTTCATCCACCGAGGCGGCCAAGGCCGGATCGGGGCTGATGCTTTTGGCTTTCAGGAAGGCTTTTTTGGCCTCTTCCTTCGCGCCGGTTTTGGCTAACGTGACGCCAAGATAAAACTGTCCGTTGACGTTTTCGGGGTTTACTTTCGCTAACTCCTGAAAACGACCGACGGCTTTATCGAACTGTCCGCTCTGAATAGCCAGTAAGCCAAGGTTGTATAAGGCTTTTTCGTTACGCGGGTCAGCTGTCAGAACTTCCCGGATAAGCGTGATGCCCTGCACCGGATTGGCACTGGACATGTAGGCCATGCCCAGATTGGTCTTGGCATCGAGGTTGTCGGGGTTGTTTTTCAACACCTTTTCGTACAGCTCCATGCACTTCGACCCCAGCAGCTTCTGGCGCTCCTCGGTGGTAGCAAAGCTATACGCTTCAAAATACTCATCGGCAGCGCGCTTCCAAGTTTGCTCACCGGGGCGAACCATAGCCACCTGCTCCAGGTAGTACCCGGCGCTATCGAACCGCTCTACGGCCTTATACTTCTCAGCCAGCTGTTGCGCCAGGCGCAACTTAGCCGTCTGATCAGCCTCGGTCGTAAACTTACCTACCAGCGTGCTGATTTCGCGGCGCTGAGCGGCAGGCATAGTCATGTGGGGCTGTTCGGCGGTACCGCCTTCGTCGTGGCTGCCGGCCGGGTGGCCGTGCTCATCAAGACCGCTACCAGCCGTGGATGGTGCAGCCGCCCCATTGTCACGGTTGGCGGTACGGGCCGCAGTCTGAGCCAGGGTGCCCTTCCCTTCCTTTGGCTTCACAATTACCTTCGGCAACAAAAACAAACCGGCCACCAGCGCAAACGCCAGGGCCAGCACAAGTACTTGATGCTTGGAAGAAGAAGTGGTAGTTGCCATCAGCACGAAAAAAAAGCTGGCCGCCGAGGTTCCAAAAGGGAATTCCCGGCGGCACAGCCGGCAATATTACAACAATGGGTGCTTAGGCAGCCAGTTCTTTGATCTTCTTGCTGTTTTTGATCTTCCCGATGAAGGTCTTTGACGGCTTGAAGCTGGGGATGAAATGCTCGTCGATGATAATCGACGTGTTTTTCGAGATGTTGCGGGCTACTTTTTTAGCGCGCTTCTTGTTTACGAAAGAGCCAAAGCCACGCACGTAGATGTTGTTGCCATCTGCCATGGAGTCCTTCACGACTTTGAAGAAGGCTTCTACGGTAGCCGAAACGTCTGCTTTCTCGATGCCGGTCTTGTCGGCAATTTCGGCAATTACTTCTGCTTTAGTCACGCTGGTAAGTGTACTAGGGAGTGAAAAATATTCTGTTCGGCAAAATCATGCCATCCTTAAAACGTAAGCACTTGCCCGGTAAGAGTTTGCCTACGTTTTGAGGGGCACAAAGGTAGTCCCCTTTTTTGGTTTTACAAACCGTTTTCCTGCAATCCGCTTTAACCTCTGCGTTGCATCCAACTTATTCTTTCTCAAAGCCTTGCCTTCTCTCTTAACAGCCGCTCCTACTTCTTGGTTTGCTGCCGCTCTGCTCAATTGGTACCCCCGCCACCGCCGCGACCTGCCTTGGCGGCACACCCGCGACCCGTACTCCATCTGGTTATCGGAGGTGATTCTGCAGCAAACCCGCGTGAAACAGGGCCTCCCCTACTACCTGGATTTCGTCACGACTTATCCTACCGTGCAGGACCTGGCAGCTGCCCCACAGGATGAGGTGCTGCGCCATTGGCAGGGCCTGGGCTATTATTCCCGAGCCCGCAACATGCACCATACAGCTCAGCAGGTGGTGCAGGAATACGGCGGGCAGTTTCCCGGCTCGTACCAAGAGTTGCTGAAGCTGCGGGGCGTGGGCCAGTATACGGCCGCGGCCATTGCCTCCTTTGCCTACGATGAACAGGTGGCGGTGCTTGATGGCAACGTGTTCCGGGTGCTAGCGCGGGTGTTTGGCTTCACCCAAGATATTGCCGCGCCGGCCAGCCGCAAAGTGTTTCAGCAACTGGCCGATACGCTGATTCCGGCCGATCAACCGGCGGAGTTCAACCAAGCTATTATGGAATTTGGGGCCATTCAGTGCACCCCAGCTAAGCCCGACTGCCTGTTTTGCCCGCTGCAACAGCAGTGCTTTGCCTTTCAACACGGCATGGTACAGGAACTGCCGGTGAAAAGCAAAGCCAAGGCCGCACGCACCCGCTACTTCCACTACCTGGTGCTCCGCTACGCCGATACGATATACCTGCGTAAGCGCGGCCCCAAGGATATCTGGGAGGGTCTCTATGACTTTGCTTTGCACGAAACCGAATCGGCGGAGCTGCCGGTAGTGGACGTGGTGCAGGTAGTGGAAAACCTTGGTGGCTGCGTGGCCGCCAACTGGGCCGAGGAGCCGACGGGCGCGCTGCGTCACGTCCTGAGCCACCAGAAGGTAGAGGCGAAGTTTCACACGGTGTGGCTGAGCGAACCGCTGCCACCCGCTAGCCTAGCTGCAACCAGCCTGGCACCATACCGTGCGACAGAAATTGAGGAACTCCCTAAGTCCATTCTTATAACTAATTACATTAGCAATTTAGACATTTAAGCATCTAATATATTTGGCAAATAATATCACATTTACTATCTTTATAGGACAGTACCCAAATTCTATTTTTTTACTCTCAACTACTTCTCCGTAAAGCGTATGGCAAGCGTAAACAAAGTCATCCTGATTGGCCATTTGGGCAAAGACCCCGAAGTACGGCATCTGGAAGGTGGCAACTCGGTAGCTAACTTTACCATGGCAACCAATGAGTACTATAAGGACAAGCAGGGCAACCGCGTGGAGCGCACCGAATGGCACACTATTGCTGCCTGGCGTGGACTGGCTGAGCTGGCCGAAAAGTACCTGCGCAAAGGTCAGCAGGTGTACGTGGAGGGCCGCATCCGCACCCGCCAGTACCAGGATAAGGACAACCAGACACGCTACGTGACGGAAATTGTGGCCGAGGAGATTTCCCTGCTCGGGGGCCGCCCGCACACCGAGGGTCAGCCAGCTGCTACAACAGCGGCGGCCGAAGCACCGGTTACTTTCCAGCAGGAGCCGGAGTTGGACCAACTGCCGTTTTAATCAGCCTTTTTTTTATCAACAACCCCGTTGGAACTACGCGTTCTGGCGGGGTTTTCGTTGCGCGGAGTTTTCTGGGCCGACGAAAACGGATGGGCGTTGCGCCAGTTTCTTGGCTACCTTTACTGCTTCATTCGTCCCGCTTCCGCATGGCCGTTTCCCTCTTTTTGCGCGCCGCTGCAGCGGTAAGCACGTTGCTGACGTTGGCCGCCGGCTGCACATCGGCACCCGATTTCACGCCCAAACCCAAAGGTTACAACCGCATCGACCTGCCGCCGCATGCCTACCAGCAGCTGGCCCCCGGCCGGCCGTACACGTTCGAGTATTCGCGCCACGCCAAAATTCTGCGCGACTCCTCCTACTTGGCCCAGCCAAACTGGATCAATGTGTACTACCCGCAGCTCAAGGCCAACGTGCAGATTACCTACGCCGACCTGAAGGGCCGGCCGCAGTTGTACAGCAAGCTGCTGGAAGACGCCCGCAAACTCACCAGCAAGCACGAAATCAAGGCTACGGCCATTGATGAAACCATGCTCAAAACGCCTCACGGTATGCGCGTAGCCGTATTTGAGCTGCAGGGTGAGGTACCCAGCCAGTTTCAGTTTTATACCACCGATAGCACCCGCCATTTCTTCCGGGGCGCACTCTACTTCCGTACCGCCACCGCCAACGACTCGCTGGCCCCGGTGATTGAGTACGTGAAGCAGGATGTGGTACGGCTGCTGAATACGCTGAAATACAAGTAACTGTCAAATTGTTGAACTGGTGAATGGCTGCCTACCTGATAGAGGGCGAAAGCCCTTCAGCCATTCAGCAATCCAGCCATTTTCCCTTGAGTAACTTCTTTCAGACCAAACTAGAATATCTGCGGGGCGTGGGCCTGCAACGGGCGCAGTTGCTGCAAAAGGAACTTAATCTGTTCACGTACGGCGACCTGATCCAGCGCTACCCGTTCCGCTACCTCGACCGCACCCAGTTCTACAACATCTGTGACCTGCACGACGACCTGCCGTTTGTGCAGGTGAAGGGCATTCTGCGCAACCGCGAAGTGGTGGGCGAGGGCCCCAAGAAGCGCATGGTAGCCAAAGTAGCCGACGCCAGTGGCGAGCTGGAGCTCGTGTGGTTTAAAGGCGTGAACTACCTGGAAAAGGTGATTAAGAACCACCAAGAGTACATCGTGTTCGGCAAGCCCACGATGTTCAATGGCCGCCCCCAGATGGCGCACCCGGAGATGGAGGAAGTAGCTGAGCAGAAGGTTGGTCAGAGTTACCTCCAGCCAGTATACAACACCTCCGAGAAGCTCAAGAACTACCACCGCGTCGATAGCAAGGCCATCATGCGCATGGTGGCCGATCTGCTGAAGATTGCCCTGCCCCAGGTACAGGAAACCCTGTCACCGGCCCTGATTCAGCAGTATGCGCTGATGGACAAGGCCACGGCCATTCAGCAGATTCACTTTCCGCAGAGCACCGAACTGCTCCAGACGGCGCGCTTCCGGCTCAAATTTGAGGAGCTGTTTTACGTGCAGCTTAAGCTGCTACGCCAGCGCGACCAGCGCAAAGTCACGCTGGCCGGTCAGGTTTTCAAGGAAGTACCCACGCTGGTGCACTTCTACAAAAACGTGCTGCCCTTCGACCTTACCGGAGCCCAGAAACGCGTCATCCACGACATCTATAAAGACTTCTGCGCCGGCCAGCAGATGAACCGGCTGCTGCAGGGCGACGTGGGCTCGGGCAAAACCATTGTGGCCTTTATCAGCATGCTCATGGCCGCCGACAACGGCGCCCAAAGCTGCCTGATGGCCCCCACTGAAATCCTGGCCGACCAGCACTACGTGGGCTTGAAGGGCTTTGCCGACTTGCTGGGGCTGAAAATCGGGAAGCTTACGGGCAGCAGCCGCACCGCCGAGCGACGCGTGCTGCACGAGCAGCTACGCTCTGGCGAGATGAATATGCTGGTGGGCACGCACGCCCTGCTCGAAGACGTAGTGCAGTTCAAAAACCTGGGCCTCACCATCATGGACGAGCAGCACCGCTTCGGGGTAGCGCAGCGGTCCAAGCTCTGGCAGAAAAACCCCCACGTTATTCCGCATGTGCTGGTGATGACGGCCACGCCCATTCCGCGCACCCTGGCCATGACGCTCTACGGCGACCTGGACGTGTCAGTGATTGACGAGCTTCCGGCCGGCCGTAAGCCCATCGTCACGGTGCACCGCTTCGATTCCAACCGCCTCAAGGTGTTCGGCTTTTTGCGCGACCAGATCAAGCTGGGCCGGCAGGTGTACATCGTGTACCCGCTCATTGAGGAAAGCGAAATGATGGCCGACTACAAAGACCTCATGGACGGCTACGAAAGCATTGCGCGGGCCTTCCCCGAGTTTCAGATCAGCATCGTGCACGGCCGCATGAGCGCCGCCGAGAAGGACGCGGAAATGCAGCGCTTCGTGAAAAACGAAACCCAGATTATGGTCGCCACCACCGTAATTGAGGTAGGCGTGAACGTACCTAACGCCTCCGTGATGGTGATTGAAAGCACCGAGCGGTTCGGCCTCTCGCAGTTGCACCAGCTACGCGGCCGCGTAGGCCGGGGTGCCGACCAGAGCTAC
Organism: Hymenobacter swuensis DY53; assembly: GCF_000576555.1. NCBI lineage: Bacteria > Pseudomonadati > Bacteroidota > Cytophagia > Cytophagales > Hymenobacteraceae > Hymenobacter > Hymenobacter swuensis. Next base: position 426,606 of record NZ_CP007145.1, on the reverse strand, counting down.
TGCATCCTGATGAGCGGCTACAAGCTCAGCAAGGATTCGCGCACCCGCATCGAAACGATGGTGCGCACCAACAACGGCTTCGAAATTGCCGACATCGACCTGAAGCTGCGCGGCCCCGGCGACCTGATGGGTACCCAGCAAAGCGGTGTCCTCGACCTGCTCATTGCCGATTTGGCCAAGGATGGCCGCATCCTGAGCGAAAGCCGCGCCGCTGCCCAAGCCATCCTGACCGAGGACCCCGAGCTGGTAAAGCCCGAAAACCAGGCCATCCGCCGCCACATCGAGAGTTTACCTGCTACAGCTGTGAACTGGAGCCGCATCAGCTAAGCGCCACCGTAAGTATTACGTGCAAACAACGGCCCGGCGACCAACTGTTGTAGTTGGAGCCGGGCCGTTGTTGAAAACAGTGAGCCGTGAAAAAGGCGGCTTTTACAAAAATTCGCCTGATGTGGACCCTATTCCATGGTGTTTGCTGTCACGGCAGCCGGGGCGGTAGCTTGCCAGAAGCGCGATCCACCGCCCTCAATCTTTCGCTTGACGGAAGTAGTGTGGTGAAAGAATGAAGCGTTCTGCACAGGCAGCTGCAGGGTGGAATTACCGGCCTTGGCTACAGAAGCAGTTACAGAGGCGGATTGATTGATCTTACCTATCACAACAAGCGAAAGCATAAGAGAGAAACGTAGTAAAGACTTCATAGAGGGCTACCGGTTTTAAGCAGTTCCGGGCGTTCGACAAATTTCAGACCAAGAAGGCTGGAATCCTAGAAACGACTGAAACAAATACAAAAAAAACAAGAAAAAAGCCTTTACAACACTATCAGCGGCTTTATAATGAGCGGGAAAACAGGACAATGTATATATAAAATTTACATTTTATATATACATATTTTCCTTTTCTCTCCACTATTCGGAAAGCGAGCCACAGGCTTTATTTCCGGCAAAAAGAATCTATTTAGCCCTCACATAAAGCCTTTTAGGCATTAAAAAAGCATGAATATTCTCTTTGTAGGCCTTTGAATATCGTTGCAAAGCGGGGGGTGTACGGAGTGCGGCCGAAGTTGGATACCTTTGGAGAGTACATTTTTATGCGCTGAGTCCGCTCATTCACCTAACTGTCTTTGCCCGTGCGTTTTTCGTTTTTGTTCACGTCTGGTTTTTGTCTGGCCACGTTGTTTTCTAATGGGACTCAGGCTTTAGCACAACGAGTTAAGTCAGCTGCCTTCAGCTATTTACCAGAGCAGACTGAGGACCGGTACAACCAACGAGTTAGCAGCAAGACGCTGGCTTTGCCAGGGGGAGGATTCGTAATCCTAGCGCATAAGTCGGCCACGGAGTATGCCGTTGAACGGTATGATGCAGATATAAAACGCCTGTGGAGCACAACCTTACCCTTGGCGGCCGGCGAAGCTATTGATGGGTTCGGCCGGGGTAATGGGCAGGTCACGGTACTGGTTCACCAAAATACCGGTGCCGCGCAGCAACTCATCGGCTACTCCCTGGACATAGCCAGCGGGCAGAAGGCCCCGGTCAAAAAACTCACGGAAGCCGGGGCGCGTGACCGTCGTCCGGGTGCTGGCTTCTCCCCCGATGGCACCAAGCTAGTAGTATGGCGCTACCTCACGCAGGGTGCCCAAATCAAAGCTATCAGCGCCAGCGTATACGACGAGAAACTTACCAAGCTGAAGGACCGCACCTATGATTTCCACGACCAAGGCGGCTTCTTTTCTACCACCGTACACGTGGGCAACGACGGCTCCCAACTGGTTACGCTGGTAGGTGACGAGATGAAAAAGCTGACCGTACGCCGCTACCGCAACGATTCGCCCGACGTGAAGGTGATGTCGGTATCGGTAGGCGGTACATTCGGAGGCAAGGTGGTAAACGTGTTTGACTCCCGCTTCCGCCTGCTACCCGATAACACGCTGTACGCCGCTGCCATCTGCAACGAGCGGGAAACCGGCCTTTATCACAGCCTGAAAGTGGTGAAGTTTGATTTCTCGGCTGAGGGCGACATGAAATTCGCACCCGAGTTCAAGTTCTCGCCCGAGTACCTGGCCGAAGTCAACAAAGCCAACGGCAGCACCGCCAAGCGCCTCGAAGACGTGTACCTCACCGACCTGCTGCTCACCGACGACAAGCAGCTGGTGGTGGCGGCCGAGAAGAAGTATGAGGAAGGCGGCGACGACTCACCCGGCCACACCCGCGAACTGCATTTATTCGGCTACAACGAGTTTCAGACGCCCACCTGGCACAGCATCATTGGTAAGGACCAGGTAGCTCCCGCCACGGAAGGCTACAGCAGCATTGGCTACCGGGCGGCCGTGTTCGGGCCCGAGGTGCAGGTGGTGACCTGGGAGAAGCTCAAGAACAAATCGGACCTGTACCTGCGCCGCGTGAACGTGCAGACGGGCGTGGTATCGGAGCCGAAAGGCTTGGGTTTGAACGTGGCCTCGGACCAGAACCCCTCCTATGTGAAGGATTTCACGGCCTGGCTGGATGCCAAAACCCTCATCGGCGTGAGCCGCCCCAGCAAAAAATCAGCGGCCCTCATGCTGAATAAGATTGTGGTTAAATAAATCACAGATGGTGCAGATGGCACTGATGCCGCAGATCTGTTCCAATGAAAAAGCCGCTCCTGATTCTTCAGAAGCGGCTTTTTCGTGAGCGGATGTTCCTGTTGGCTTACGGGAAGATGCCAAGCGACTGGTAACTGACGCCGATTTTCTCGATGGCGCTGTAGAAGGCGGCGGTGCGCAGATCGGTGATACCCTCCACGTCGTCCATCACCTTGCGGATGGACTGGTAGGCGGTAATCATGGTGTCCTCGAGGCCGGAGTGTACCAAGTCGATTTCGTCGGCGCCGTGTACGATGAGCTGGCGCTCCTGGGGGCTAATGATTTTGCCGGTGGTGCGCTCAATGGTTTCCACCAGCCGGCGCATTGCACCTTCCTCGGCCCGCTTGCCCATGCGTCCAAAGCGCACATTCGACAGGTTTTTCAGCCACTCGAAGTACGATACCGTTACGCCGCCAGCGTTGAGGTAGAGGTCGGGCAGAATGATGACGCCCTTGGCCAGTAGAATTTGCTCGGCGGCCTGGGTGGTGGGGCCGTTAGCGCCTTCAGCAATGATTTTGGCCTTGATACGGTCAGCGTTGCCTTCGTGGATCTGGTTTTCCAGCGCAGCCGGAATCAGCACGTCGCACTCCCGCTCCAGCAGGTCCAGCGACTCGGCCACGTCCTCGGCCCCGGCGAAGCCCAGTACCGAGCCCGTTTGTTGGCGATGCTGAAACAGGGCTTCCACATCGAGGCCGGCTTCGCTGAACACGCCGCCTTCCCGCTCGGCAATACCGATGATGAGGGCGCCGGCTTCCTGGCAGAACTTGGCCGCGTAGTAGCCCACGTTGCCCAGCCCCTGCACGATGATACGCTTGCCGGCCACGCCGCTGCTCAGGCCCACTTTGGCTAGCATCGGCTCGTCCAGCAGCAACTCGCGCAGGCCGTAGAACACGCCCAGGCCCGTGGCCTCGGTCCGCCCCCGGATGCCCCCCTGCCCCACCGGCTTGCCGGTTACGCAGCCCAGCGCATTGGTGTCGCCATACTTGAATGTCTGGTAGGTATCGGCAATCCAGGCCATTTCGCGGCTGCCGGTGCCGTAGTCGGGGGCCGGCACGTCCATGCCGGGACCGATGAGGTTCTTTTTGATCAGCTCCGTGGCGTAGCGCCGCGTCACGCGCTCCAAGATATTCACGGGCGTGGTGCGCGGGTTGATTTTCACGCCGCCTTTCGCACCGCCGAAGGGCACGTCCACCAGGGCACACTTGAACGTCATCAGGGTCGCCAGGGCCATTACCTCCTCCTCATCCACGTACACGCTGTAGCGGATGCCGCCCTTGCTGGGCAGCTTGTGGTGGCTATGCTGCACCCGGATGCCTTCGAACACCTGCACGTGGCCGTCTACTTCCACTGGGAAGTTGACCTTGTAGATGCTGTTGCAGGCCCGGATCTGGGCGATAATGCCGGGGTCGAGCTTGGAGAAGCTGGCTGCGTGGTCGTAAAACCGCAGCACGCTCTCGTAAAAGTCTTTGCCCTGTACCTGTTCGTTGGCCATAAGTGGATGGAGTTGAAGGTGGGAGATGTATCAGCAAACGGCAGCCCGGCCGCTGGCGTTGTGCTGAGTCATGTTTTTCAGGCCGCCAGAACGAGGTAGAGACGCGACATTTCGCGTCTCTGCGTTGAACGACCGGAATACCGCCAGCTAGGCAGCGACCGTAACAAAGTCAGCAACGACGAGACGCGAAGTGTCGCGTCTCTACCTCGTTCTGGCGGCCCCACCCAGATTCCTCCCTTCGGTCGGAATGACAACCGGCCCAAAACGCAGCAAGCCGCCCCCGAAACGGGAGCGGCTTGCGGTTTCTCAGATTCTCATCGGTTTCACGGTTCGCAGGAAGCGCCTGCCAGCACCGCCCGCAACATCCGCGAAATCCGATGAATCCGGCTAAATCCGTGATTTAGTAGGCGTACTCGTTGGCGGCAATCAGCTTGTCGGCGATGCGGCGACGAGCTTCTTTGGCGTTGTAGAGGTCGGCTTTGGTGAAGCGCTTTAGGCCCATGGCCAGCAGACGCTGCTCGTCACCCTCGGTCATGGTGCCGATGGCGTCCTTGCCGAACTTATTCACCTGATCCACGGTGTCGTAGAGGTACACGCGGGCAATGTCGATCTGCGTCGAAACGGCCTCCTCGCCTTTAGCGGCGGCTTCTTTCTCCACGCGCAGCAGCGTGCTTTCGGCGGTGTACACCTTGATGGCCATGTCGGCAATGTTCATCAGTACTTCCTGCTCCTTGGCGAGCGAGTTCATGTACTTCTGCACGGCCGTACCGGCTACCATCAGGATGGCCTTTTTCAGCTTGGCAATGGTCTTTTTCTCGGCGGCGAACAGGCCGGTTTCTTCTTCCAAGTTGAAGTCCGGAATAGCCATCAGCTCCTGCTGCACGGCCTGGGCCGGGCCCATCAGATCCAGCTCGCCTTTCAGACCCTTTTTCAGGATCATGTCCACGAGCAGCATGCGGTTGATTTCGTTGGTGCCCTCGAAGATGCGGTTGATGCGCGAATCCCGGTAAGCGCGGTCCATCGGGTAGTCGGCCGAGAAGCCATAGCCACCGTAGATCTGCACGCCTTCGTCCACCACGTAGTCGAGCACTTCCGAGCCTTCTACTTTCAGCAGAGCGCACTCCACGGCAAACTCGCGGGCGGCACCCAGCAGAGCCTCGTTGTGGCTCTGGCCTTTGCCGAGCAGCTCCTGCTCCATGCGGTAGATGTCCATGCCGGCGCGGTAAATAGCCGATTCTACGGCGTAGATCCGCACAGCCTGCTGGGCCAGCTTGTACTTGATAGCGCCGAACTTGCTGATGGGCAGCTTGAACTGCACCCGCTCGTTGGCATATTTCACGCTCAGCGTGGAAGCCATTTTGGTAGCACCCAGGCAAGCGGCCGCCAGCTTGATGCGGCCGATGTTCAGGATGTTGAAGGCAATGAGGTGGCCTTTGCCAATCTCGCCCAGCACCGCCGATTTCGGCACTTTCACGTCGGACAGGAACACCTGGCGGGTCGAGGAACCCTTGATACCCATCTTGTGCTCCTCGTTGCCGAGGCTCAGGCCAGGCGTTTCTTTCTCGATGATGAAGCCGGTGAACTTATCACCGTCCACCTGGGCAAACACGATGAATACGTCGGCGAAACCACCGTTCGTAATCCACATTTTCTGGCCGTTGAGCACGTAATGCTCGCCGTCCTCGGTGGGCATGGCTTTGGTTTTGGCGCCTAGGGCGTCGGAACCGGAGCCGGGCTCGGTGAGGCAGTAGGCACCCATCAGCTCGCCGTTGGTGAGGCCGGGCAGGTACTTGGCTTTCTGCTCCTCGTTGCCGAAGTATAGAATAGGCAGCATGGCAATGCCGGTGTGGGCCGCGAAAGCCACCGGGAACGAGTGGCCACCACCCACACCCTCCGTCACGCGCAGCGACGTGGGGAAGTCCATGTCCAACCCGCCGTACTGCTCGGGAATGCTCACGCCGAACAGGCCCAGCTCGCCGGCCTTTTCCATCAGGCCGCGCATGAGGCCTTCCTCGTGGTTATCGAGGCGGTCCAGCAGCGGCGTCACCTCCTTCTCCACGAAGTCGAGAGCGGTCTGGTGCATCATGTTCTGCTCCTCCGAAAAATCGGCGGGCGTAAATACGTCCTGGGCGTCGGTTTCCTTGATGATAAACTCGCCGCCTTTCACAAGTTGGTTGGTTACTTCCATGACCGGGTGAGGGTTGATGTGGGAAAATTCGAAGTCAAAAAGAAGAGGAACTACTCGGCTTACCTACTATTTACCGGCAAGTAAGCTCCGTTGTTTTGTCGTACCGAAAGATACAAAAATTTGTTATGCTTGCCGACTAGTTCACGAAAAGAAAACCCCGGATCAGCGGGGAAATCTTTGTCAACCGTCTGTCATCCTGAGCGGAGCGGAGGACCTTATCGCATTATAACGATTCGTTCTGGCGTGATAAGGTCCTTCTCTCCGCTCAGGATGACAAATCAGTTACCGGAACTTTGGCTTGTGCCGTGAGCGGCTGAGTTTTCCGTCCGAAGCTGGGCTTCGGGCCGCCCACGGCACAAGCTAAAGCGTGTGCTACTTCAGCAATTCGTAGATGCCAGCTACGCCCTGGCCGCCGCCTACGCAGGCGGTTACCATGCCGTACTTCTGGCCCCGGGCGCGCAGCTCGTGGAACAGCTGGATGCTGAGCTTGGCACCGGAGCAGCCCAGCGGGTGACCGAGGGCAATGGCGCCGCCGTTCACGTTCACTTTGCTCTGGTCCATGTCCAGCTCGCGCATCACGGCGAGGCTCTGGGAGGCGAAGGCCTCGTTCAGCTCAAACAGGTCGATGTCCTGGAGCTTCATGCCGGCCTGGCGCAGCGCCTTCGGCACGGCCTTAATGGGGCCCATGCCCATGATGCGCGGGTCGATGCCTTCGGTGGCGTAGGTCACCATGCGGGCAATCGGCTCCAGGTTCAGCTCCTTCACCATGCGCTCCGACATCACAATGACGAAGGCGGCCCCGTCGGAAGTCTGCGAGGAGTTACCAGCCGTTACCGAGCCGTTGGCGGCAAACACGGGGCGCAACTTGCCCAGGGCTTCCAGGGAGGTATCGGCGCGGGGGCCTTCGTCGGTATCGACTACGAACGAGCGGTTTTTCTTTTTGCCGGTGGCCTGGTCGAGGTAGGTTTCCTCCACGGTTACGGGCACAATCTGCTCCTTGAACTTGCCTTCCTGGATGGCTTTGATGGCCTTCTGGTGCGAGTTGTAGGCAAACTGGTCCTGGTCTTCGCGGGTGATGCCGTAATCCTGGGCCACGGCTTCGGCGGTGAGGCCCATACCGAGGTAGTAATCAGGATGCTGCTGGGCGAGCTTGTAGTTGGGCACGGTTTTCCAGCCCACGGTGGGCACCAGGCTCATGCTTTCGGTACCACCGGCCACGATGCAGTCGGCCATGCCGGCGGCAATTTTACCGGCGGCCATGGCAATGGTTTCCACGCCGGAACCGCAGTAGCGGTTCACGATGAGGCCCGACACGTTCATCGGCAAAGCCAGCAGCGAAATCAGACGGCCCATCTGCAGGCCCTGTTCGGCCTCCGGCACGGCGTTGCCCACAATCACGTCGTCGATGCGGGTTGGGTCCAGCTGGGGCACCGAGGCCACCAAGTGCTTGATGACGTCGGCGGCGAGGTCATCGGGACGGGTGAAGCGGAAACCGCCACGGTTGGCTTTGCCAACGGCCGTACGGTAACCGGCTACGATATATGCGTTCATGTTAGTAGAAGTTAGAGGTGAGAACTTAGAGCTTAGACTCTGGTGGTTAGTTCTCAGATTGAAGACTTTTTTGAAAGCCGTAGAGCATCTTTTGCAGTTCTACCAACTCACTTACCACGGCTTGTAATCGGGTTTCATCTAAGTATCCGAACTCAGCCGCCAGCAGAAACTGGGTTTCTAACTCGTAGGCTGAACCGGTGGCAATTGAAAGAAACTGTCCGAAATCTTTTGCTGAACCACGCCCAACTCCTTCAGCAATGTTTGAAGGAATAGAAACAGCAGCCCGGCGCATCTGCGAGGTTAGCCCGAACCGTTCGTCAGGCGGAAACAGCACGCAGCATTGATAAGTGAGCTTGGTAATCAGCATCGCCTTCTGCCAGATTTTTAAATCCCGAAAACGATGCCGACTTACCATACAGAACAACTCTAAGTTCTAAGCTCTCAATTCTCAGTTCTAATTACGAAGCGGTTTGCCGGTCGTCAGAATCGACTGAATCCGCTCCAGCGTTTTCCGCTCGCCGGTGAGGCTGAGGAAGGCTTCGCGCTCCAGGTCCAGCAGGTACTGCTCCGATACTTCGGTGGGGCTGCTCAGGTCGCCGCCGCACATGATGTAGGCCAGCTTGTTGGCAATTTTCACGTCGTGGTCGGAGATGTAGCGGCCTTCCTTCATGGCGTGCACGCCGGTCAGGAACATGCCCAGGGCGCCTTTGCCCTGCACCTTGATGTTGGTTTTCTGCAGCGGCTGGGTGTAGCCATCCTCGGCCAGCTCAATGGCGGCGGCTTTGGCCTGGGCCAGTACGCGGTTGGAGTTCACCACCACTTCGTCGCCGCGGCGCAGGAAGCCCAGGTCGAAGGCTTCGTGGGCCGAGGTGGATACTTTGGCGGTGCTCACCGTCATGAAGGCGTTGCGCAGCAGGTTGTACTCCGGCTCGCCTTCCTCGTACTTGAGGGCGGTGCGCAAAGTCATTTCCTTGGTGCCGCCGCCGCCCGGAATCAGGCCCACGCCGAATTCCACGAGGCCCATGTAGGTTTCGGCCGCCGCTACCACCCGGTCGCAGTGCAGGTTCAGCTCGCAGCCGCCGCCCAGGGCCAGGCCGTGGGGCGCGCCCACCACCGGAATGCTGCTGTAGCGCATCCGCATCATGGCCTGCTGGAACTGGGCAATCATCAGGTTCAGCTCGTCGTACTCCTGGTCCAGCGCAAACATGTACACGAGGCCCAGGTTGGCACCGGCCGAGAAGTTCGGCGCGTCGTTGCCTACCACGAGGCCGCGGAAGTCCTTTTCGGCCAGCTCCACGCCTTTCAGCAAACCCTGGATTACGTCGGAACCCAGCGCGTTCATCTTCGAGTGGAACTCCACGTTCAGGATACCGTCGCCCATGTCGAGCACCGAAGCCCCGGCATTTTTCCACAGCACTTTACCCGTGGCGCGCAGGTTATCCAGAATGATGAAGTTCTCCATGCCCGGAATGGCCTGGTAGCTCTTCGACTCGATGTCGTAGAACTGCTTCACGCCCGCTTCGCTCACTTTATAGAAGGCGGTGTGGCCGGCGGCTACCATCTCCTCTACCCACGGCGCTACGGTTTTGCCTTCGGCCTTGGCCAGCTCCAGACCCTTCTGCACGCCCAGGGCATCCCAGGTTTCGAAGGGGCCCAGGTCCCAGCCGAAGCCGGCGCGCAGGGCGTCGTCAATCTTGTAGAGCGAGTCGGTGATTTCCGGAATCCGGTTGCTCACGTAGGCAAACAGGCCCGCGAAGGTCTTGCGGTAGAAGTCCCCAGCCTTGTCTTTGCCGGCGGCCAGCACCTTGAAGCGGTCCGCCAGCTTTTCAATCGGCTTGGTGGCTTCCAGGGTGGCAAATTTCACCTTGGCGCTGGGCTTGTATTCCAGCGTATTCAGGTCGAGGGCTTGAATTTCCGACTTACCACCGGCGCCCTTCACTTTCTTGTAGAAGCCCTGGGCGGTTTTATCGCCCAGCCACTTGTTCTCGGCCATCTTCTTGATGAAGTCGGGCAATTGGAACACGTGCTTGGCTTCGTCGTTGGGCAGATTCTGGGCGAGGCCGTTGGCCACGTTGATCATCGTATCCAGACCCACCACGTCGGAAGTGCGGAACGTGGCCGACTTAGCGTGGCCGATAACCGGCCCGGTCAGCTTGTCCACTTCCTCCACCGTCAGGCCCAGCTCGCTCATCACCTGCACCACGTCCATGATGGCGAATACGCCCACGCGGTTGGCAATGAAGGCCGGGGTATCCTTGGCCAATACCGTGGTTTTGCCCAGGTACAGGTCGCCGTAGTGCATCAGGAAATCCACCACCGACTTGTCGGTTTCCGGCGTCGGGATGATTTCGAGCAGCTTCAGATAGCGGGGCGGGTTGAAGAAGTGCGTACCGCAGAAGTGCTTGCGGAAGTCGTCGGAACGACCTTCCGTCATCATATGAATCGGAATGCCCGAGGTGTTTGAGGTGATGAGCGTGCCGGGCTTGCGGAACTGCTCTACGCGCTCAAACAGGCCCTTTTTGATGTCAAGACGCTCCACTACCACCTCAATCGTCCAGTCGCAGCCGGCAATGTCCTTGAGGTTGTCGTCGAAGTTGCCGGTCTTGATGCGGCTCACGTCCTGCTTGCGGTAGAGCGGCGAGGGGTTGGCCGCCACGGCCGCCTGCAGAGAGGCATTCACGATGCGGTTCTTCACGGCCGGGTTGTCCAGCTTCAGGCCTTTGGCCTCCTCGGCGGGCAGCAGCTCCTTGGGCGCAATGTCGAGCAGCAGTACCTGCACACCGATGTTGGCGAAGTGGCACGCAATGCGCGAGCCCATCACCCCGGAGCCCAATACGGCTACTTTTTTGATGGTACGGTTCATTCGTGGGGAGGAATGAGGTGGGAAGAAATAAGTTTTATGTAAGCTCCAGGCTGTCAGCCACAAGCCGCCAGCGTCTGGTTGAAAGTACTCGTCATGCCGAGTTGTTGCTTCTACGTTTCCACGGGCAATACCGGTGGAAAACAAGAAAGCTATCAGCCAGGGGCCAATAGCTAACCGCTCGGCTAGGCCGGCGACTCGGAGCGCAGGGGTTTCAGTTTGAAGTCGTCGTAGAGGGTTTTGCCCTCAATCATGCCCGTAATCTGAGCTACTACTTTGAAAAACACGTTCAGCTCGCTCTGCGGAATTTTGTCGCGCACCTTCAGGTTGAAGTGGCGCACCGTCTGGCGGGAAATTTCCTTGCCGCGCAGGCCTTCCTCGGTCAGGAAGATGCGCACCGAGCGTTTGTCCTGGGTGTCGGCCTGTTTATAGATGAGGCCCTTTTCTTCCATCGAGCGCAGAATGCGCGTCAGGGAGCGGGTTTCGAGGCCCAGCAGCGGCGCAATTTTGGTAGCGGGCGTGCCGTTTTCCTGGTCGATGTTCAGCAGCACGAAGCCAATGCTCGTGGTGATGTCGTGCTTGGCGGCCTGCGTATTATACATACGCGAAATGGCGTGCCAGGCAACCTTGATGTTATAATCGACGGTTTCTTCGGGAGTCATGGGGAGGTACTGCAAGTCCGGTAAACATACAGAAAACTGTTATGCTTGCATACTAAGTTAGCCAAAAAAATTTGGCACTCCCCTATCCAGCAAGCGGCCCGCCCACCGCAGGGCGGTAGGCGGGCCGGATTGGGCGGCAGCGGCCGGGCTTAGGGCATCGTGAAGCTCACGACGTTGGAAGGCGTGGCGTTGAGGTTGGACGTGACACCATTCGGAGCGTTGGCTGGCACCGCTGCCTCGTAGCGGATGTCGCGTTTAGCGGCGCCGTAGGATATAGCGTACACCGTAGTGCCGCTGGCGAAGCCGGCTGCGCGCAGCGAGCTGATGGAGAAGGCGGAACGCGCCGGGTTGACGTTGGCCCCGCCCCCGAATCTGATTTTATAGTTAGAAGAGCTAACGGTAGGAGTGTCACCGAAGTACGTATCCACGAAGTACCCATCCGGATACTTCTGCGCATTGCACGTTGCGTCCCGCATAATCTCTACTACCTGCATCGACCCGACCATGCTGATACCCTGGAAGGTCAGGGAGTTGACGCGGGTACTGGACATTTGCCCCAGCTCAACATTGCGCGTGGCACTGCGTTGCTGCTCACTCAGCTCTACCGGCGCATAGAGAGTCCCGACGTCGGGGCGGGTGAAGACCAGCGTGTACCTGGCCGCGGGCAGATCGGCCAGCCTGTAGGCACCGGTGGCGTCTGTGGTGGTTGTGCGCTGCTGCGCGCCGCTCCCGACGGTGACGATGACGCCCGCGGCCATCGTGGGCTGGGCAAGCTCATCAACTACGCTCACCTGGCCCGTCAGCGTCGCGAGTGTGGGCGCGGGCACTTCTTTTTCATTATTGCAGGCAGTCAGCAGACCACCGATAACTAGCACTGACAGAGTAACGAAGGGGCGAAACATAGGCGACATAAAAAATAAAGTTAGAGGATGAGGAACTATTCATCCTTTATCTAACACCGTGCCAATTCCCACCAAAACGAACGGCCCGCCCACCGCAACGCGGTAGGCGGGCCGTTCGGGGCCAGGCAGTTGCGGCCGTCGGACCTAGTGGCCGCCGGCGCCGGCCGGCTTCTCGGCGTTCTGGTACAGGCCTTCAATGATTTCTTGGTTGTTCTGGGTGATGATTTTGCGCTTTACCTTCATGGTGGGCGTCATCTCGCCGGTTTCCACGGTCCAGAGCTGGGGCAGCAGCGCAATGCGCTTCACCTGCTCCCACTGTGCGAAGCCGGTGTTGTACTTGTTGACCAACTCGTTGTACATCTTCACCACCTTCTCGTTCTTCACCAGCTCCTCGTTGGAGCAGTTGCAGTCCACACCATTGCGCTTGCACCAGCCCTTTAGGTCGTCGAAGGCAGGGATGACGAGGGCGGAGGCGAACTTCTGACCGTCGCCTACTACCATGCACTGCTCTACCAGCGGCGACTCCTTGAGCTTACCTTCAATGACCTGCGGGGCAATGTACTTGCCGCCCGAGGTCTTGAACATCTCCTTCTTACGGTCGGTGATTTTCAGGAATTTGCCTTCTACCATCTCCCCAATGTCGCCGGTATGGAACCAGCCGTCGGCGTCGAATTCCTTGGCCGTTAGCTCGGGCTTGTTGTAGTAGCCCAGCATTACCGACTCCGACTTAGTGAGGATTTCACCGTCCTGGGCAATTTTCACCTCGGTGTTGTCGATGATAGGGCCTACCGTACCAATCATGTTGTTTTCGGGCTCATAGCCACCCACAGCAATTACCGGCGAGGTTTCGGTGAGGCCGTAGCCTTCCATCACGCGGATGCCACCGGCCCAGAACACGCGAGCCAAGCGCGGCTGAAGAGCTCCGCCCCCGCTCACGATGCAGCGCAAGTTGCCGCCCAGCGCCTCGCGCCACTTGCTGAAGATGAGCTTGTTGGCCAGAGCCAGCTGCGTATTATACAAGAAGCCGCCGTCCTTCTGGTTGTCGTACTTCAGGCCTAGGTTAAGGGCCCAGAAGAATAGGCTTTTCTTGACGCCGGTTTGCTCGTGGCCTTTCGCCACAATCTTATCATATACCTTCTCCAGCAGGCGCGGCACGGTGGTGAAGATTTCGGGCTTCACCTCACGCAAGTTTTCGGCAATGCTTTCCATGCTCTCAGCGTAGTAAATGCTGACGCCATTGAGCAGGTAGATGTGCGTCACCATGCGCTCGAATATGTGGCAGAGCGGCAGGAAGCTCAGGGCCTTATCATTCTCCGTGACGGGCACGAAGCGCTGGGCGTTGCGGCAGTTGCTGAGGATATTGTTGTGGCTCAGCATCACGCCTTTGGGCTGGCCCGTAGTGCCCGAGGTGTAAATCAGCGTGAGCAGGTCGTTGGGCTGCACGGCGGCCTTCAGGGGTTCCAAGTCGGCGGGGTTGCCTTTTTTTCCCAGTTCCAGCAGCTCGTTGAAGTGGCGGGCGCCGCCGACCTCATCGAAGGTAAAAACGTTCTGGGTGGGAATATCTAACCCCTCAGTGGCCTCCTTCACCTTATCATACAGCTTCTGATCTGACACGAAAATGGCCTTCACGCCGGCGTCGGTGAAGATGTACTTGTAGTCTTCCACCGTGATGCTGGGGTACATAGGCACGCTGGTAGCGCCCAGTTGCGCAATCCCAAAATCGGCAAACATCCACTCCGGCCGGTTCATCGAAATGATGGCTACCTTATCGTCTTTGCCGATGCCGAGGCCGCGCAGGCCCAGGCTTACCTGGTTGACTTTCTCAATGACGGTATCGGTGCTGATGGGGGTGTACTGGCCGTTGAGCTTGTAGGCAAAGCAGTCAGGCTTGTTATACTTTTGCTGCAGCTGGGGCAGCAAGTCGAACGTACGGCGGATGTCCATATGGTGGTGGAGACGTTGGTGGGATGGGCAACTGGAGATAAGAACAACAGTAGCCTGCTTACGGCGCCAGGGAGCAAGCCGGACAGGAACTACCGCTTAAATAACTACTTTTTTCGCGGGAAAACTCCTATTGTCTGCAAAACCCCGATAGGGCCGTGGCGGGCTTTTGCGTAGCTTTGTCGGAGTTCGCCCCCTCCGCGCACGATGAATCTGGCCATCTTTTTTGACCCGCTCGCCGAAGAGCTGGTAGCATCCGCCTCCTCTCCCACCACCCTGGCCGGCTACGTCACGCCCTTTCTGGATGCGTTTCCGGACTGGCGGTCAGCTGATCTGGCCCTGATCGGGCTGGATGAATGGCGGGGCAGTGCCGCCGGGACTCCGGTCGCTCATGGGGCCGATGCCGTGCGTCATCACTTCTACCGGTTGCAGAAAGGCACCGGACCCTGCCGCTTAGTGGACCTGGGCAACCTACGACCCGGCCTCACGCTGGAAGACACATATCAGCGTCTGCGCGAAATTATTGCGGCTTTGCTGGAGCACAACACCGTGCCGCTGCTGCTAGGTGGCTCCCACGACCTGGATTATGGTCAGTTCCTGGCGTACGAAACTCTGGATCGGCCCGTATGCTTCGCCACTATTGATGCGCGCGTGGACATGGCCGAACCCGATTCGGCTTTTCCCGAAGACAGCCACCTGCGGCGGATGCTGCTGCACGAGCCCAGCTTCCTGTTCAACTTCGCCCAACTGGCCCACCAGCAGTACCTAGTGGCGCCCGATGTACTGACGGCTCTGGAAAAGCTGCACTTCGAAACGCTGCGTGTAGGCCAGATTCGCGACGATATCCGGCAGGCCGAACCATTATTGCGGCAGGCTGATTTTGTGAGCTTTGATATTGCGGCCCTGCGCTGGAATGATGCTCCCGGCTATTACCCGGCCAATCCGTTTGGGCTGACCAACGAGGAAGCGGCCAAGCTGGCCTGGTACGCGGGCTGCAACGATCAGCTTACTTCGTTCGGCCTTTACGGCTACCGCCCCGATTACGACACGCATGGACTAGCATCCATGGTGCTGGCTACCATGCTCTGGTATTTTGTGGAGGGTTACTATTACCGCCGCCGGGAAACCGATTTCCGCGGCCCCAATTTTGTGCGCTATGCGGCCGGCCTGCACGGACCGCCTGATTATAGTCCGCTGGGAGACAGTGAGCAGGAAGGCCCCGACCGGATTGTGTTCTACAAGTCGCAACAAACGGACCGGTGGTGGATGGAAGTGGTAAACATGACGGGCAGTATGAAACGCATTGTGCCCTGTAGCTACCAAGACTACCTGCACGCGGCACAGGGAGACGTGCCGCACCGCTGGATTCTGACGCAGGCACTGCTGGGTTGATTCGTATTTCGCTTTTTGTTGCTCGCTTCATGGATGACCACTCTTTTACCAACAGTCCGCACAACGAAAAACGGCAAACAGAAAACGACCTCCCTACCTACACCCGCAGCCAGTTGGCTTTGCGCAACGGGCAGGACCGGGACGAAATCTGGGTAGCGTACCACGGCAATATTTACGATGTAAGCCGCTCCCGCCTCTGGAAGCGCGGCAACCACTACGAACACTGGGCCGGCCAGGACCTGACCAAGGAACTGGACCAAGACGCCCCACATACCCCCAATGTTTTTGATAAATTCCCAGTTATCGGGCGGCTGATCTGATCCATCCGGCCGCCTGTTAGTCTGTTTTCCTTTCCCTGTTCTGCCCGTATGAGTACCACTGAAAGTCCTTCCGTTTTCAACAACCTTGAAACCCTTTCGACGGCGGAGTTGCTGGCGGGCATTAACAGCGTAGACCAAACCGTGCCGCAGGCTGTGGCGAAGGCCCTGCCCCAGATTGAGGCCCTGGTAGAAGCCACCGTGGCCCGTTTGGTAGTTGGCGGCCGGTTATTCTACATTGGCGCCGGCACCAGCGGGCGACTGGGCATTCTGGATGCCTCGGAGTGCCCGCCCACATTTGGCGTGCCCCACGGCGTGGTTATCGGCCTCATTGCCGGCGGCGACACGGCAATCCGGAAGGCCGTGGAAAATGCGGAGGACGACGCGGAGCAGGCTTGGCGTGACCTAGAGGGATACAGCATCACTGCGCAGGATATCGTCGTCGGTATTGCTGCCTCCGGCCGGACGCCCTACGTGATTGGCGGCCTGGAACAGGCCCGTCGGCACGGCGTAGCCACGGGCTGCATTGTGTGCAACGCTGATTCCGGGGTGGCGGCCGTGGCGGAGTTTCCGGTGGAAGTAGTGACGGGCCCGGAATTTGTCACCGGCAGCACTCGCCTCAAAGCCGGCACCGCCCAGAAGCTGGTGCTCAACATGCTGACTACCGCCACTTTCATTCGCCTGGGCCGCGTGAAGGGAAACAAAATGGTGGATATGCAGCTCAGCAACGCCAAGCTGGTAGACCGGGGCGAAAAAATGCTGATGGACGAACTGGGTATTGCGCAACCTGAAGCCGCCGCCCTGCTGCGGCAGCATGGCTCGGTGCGGGCGGCGCTGGTGGCGTATAATGATTAAACGCAACGTATGCGCGTCATTCCAGCTTACAGTCCCACCACACTTTGGCTTATTGTTGCGTTGTCTTTAGCGCAAACGGGACTAGTTTATCTTATCCTAAAAATAGAGCCGAGTGATGCGTTGATGAGTCTGGGCGACGGTGGAATTATCCTTTTACCTCTGGCTTTTGTGCTAGTTATCATCAGTATGTCGGCTTGGCGGGCCAAACGTTGGACTCTGGGGGTGTGCGCTTTGCTTATCAGCTTCCTCGGACTGCTTGTTGGCGGTGTGTCTCTTTACCTGCTATTCTGTTGCGGAACATTCTCGTAGCCGAACACATTGCCATTGCTTACCGTTTCGTGTTGTAAGCAATCTGTTTCTCTATGCACACTCTCGAGCCGCATTACGCCTGGCTGGATCAATATCAGGCCAGCGAAGACCCTCGCTCCCCTTTGTTTGAAGCTGAAAACAGTCTCGACAGCTACGTCAATACTATTTACGGTTACTACATTCATCCGCAGTGGGACAGCCTCGACTCGGAGACGCTGTACCTGAAAATCCTGTTCGTGGATTACGACCTGGGTACGGCCGTGCTGGAGTTTATCGGTGAGTGGAACGACGCCATTGAAAACGATATCATGCTGCTCAAGCGTAACATTATCGACCTGATGACGCACGAAGGCATCCGCAAGTTCGTGCTCATCGGCGAAAACGTGTTCAACTTCCACGGCTCCGATGACTCCTATTACGAGGAATGGTTTGAGGATGTAGAAGACGGCTGGATTGCGGCCGTGAACTTTCAGGAGCACGTTATCCGCGAGATGCGCCAGTACAATGTGGATTCCTACCTCAATTTTGGCGGCCAGCTGGACGAGATGCCCTGGCGTACCTATGCCCCGCGCAAGCTATTTGAAATAGTAGACAGCCTATTACAGCGCCGCCTGGGCTAAGCTGATAGCCAAACTTATCAACACTTGGTCCAGTTTCTGGCACCACAAACAAAAAGAGGCTCTCCGCAAGCGGAGAGCCTCTTTTTGCGTCCTAGACGCTGCAGTAATTACTGAGCAGGAGTAGTAGCGGGAGCAGGAGTAGCCTGGCTGGGCTGGGCATCAGCGGCATCTTCCATAGCGTCAGCTTTGGCTTCGGTAGCGTTTTCTACCGAGTCAGCACCAGCTTCGTTGCCAGCAGCTTCCATAGCATCGGCTTTCTCTTCGCCAGCAGCTTCTACGTTGTCAGCAGCTTGCTCCATGTTGTTTTCTTTCTGGCTATCGCACGAAGCGAAGGAGAACGAAACAGCAGCCAGGGCGAGGAACAGTACTTTTTTCATGATCAGGGGGATGTGAGAGATGGAAATTCAGTTGGGAGTAATTGGCCGGCTTTCACCGTCAATCGGAGCTTTATAAGCCGCTACCAGAAAAGGTAACCCGACGATGCTTAACTTTTTTCAGGCTTTTCTTTTATCCTTATTTTTCGCACGCATTGCAACACAAAAAAAGGCTGCTCCCCGCGAGGGAAACAGCCTTTTTTTGTGGGCGCCGAGCGGCGCGCCAGCTTACTTGGCGTCGGTTGCGTCAGCAGCGTTTTCCATAGCGTCGGCTTTGGCTTCGGTAGTGGTTTCTACCGAGTCAGCACCGGCTTCGTTGCCAGCATCTTCCATAGCGTCAGCCTTAGCTTCGCCAGCGTCTTCTACATTTTCAGCCTGAGCTTCCTGAGCGTTTTCGGTTTTGCTGTCGCACGAAGCGAAAGAGAACGAAACAGCAGCCAGGGCGAGGAACAATACCTTTTTCATGATGGGGGATGTAATAGAATGAATGTCAGTTTGAAGAGCTTCGATTTCGTGGCTTATGCTGGAAATCGAAGCTTTATAGAAGTTTCCGCAGAAGGTAACCCGGCTGGCGGAAGAAATTTTCATTTCCACCAGCCCAATCAGTTACCTGCTATTTCTTGCGGAACACGATGCCGATGGGTACGCCGGTAAAGTCGAACTTCTCACGCAGGCGGTTTTCCAGATAGCGGGTGTAGCTTTCCTTCACGTACTGCGGCAGGTTGCAGAAGAAGGCGAATACCGGATTGTGCGTGGGCAGCTGCGTGACGTACTTGATGCGCACCAGCTTGCCCTTCTGGATGGGCGGCGGATACTTCTCAATTTCCTTCAGCATCACCTCGTTCAGCTCTGAAGTCGGAATTTTACGGCGCTTGTTCTCGTACACCTCAATGGCCGTCTCAATGGCCTTGTGCACGCGCTGCTTGGTGAGTACCGACACGAAAATCACGGGCGGATACGCAATAGGCGCAATCTTCTCCATGATTTTGGCCTCGAACTCCTTGGCCGTGTTGGTTTCCTTGTTCTCAATGAGGTCCCACTTGTTCACCAGAATCACGATGCCCTTGCGGTTCTTATCGGCCAGACCGATGATGTTCACATCCTGAGCCTCAATGCCCCGGGTAGCGTCCAGCATCACCACGCAGATATCGGCTTCCTCCAGCGCCCGGATGGAGCGCAGCACGGAGTAGAACTCCACGTCTTCGTGCACCTTGGTTTTGCGGCGCAGACCGGCCGTATCCACCAGCATGAACTCCTTGCCGAAGGCGTTGTAACGCGCCTGGATAGAGTCGCGGGTGGTGCCGGCAATATCCGTCACAATGCTACGGTCGGTGCCCAGCAGCAGGTTCACGAACGAGGACTTGCCCACGTTCGGGCGGCCCACCACGGCAATTTTCGGAATGCCCAGGTCGGGCTCCTCCACGCCTTCTTCCTCGAAGTGGCTTACCACAGCATCCAGCAAATCACCGGTGCCCGAGCCGCTCTGGGAGCTGATGGGGAAAATTTCACCGTCGCCAACGCCCAAGGTGTAGAACTCGCCGGAAGCGTGGGCGCGGGCATTGGTATCGGCCTTATTGGCGATGATGTAGATGGGCTTTTTGCCCTGGTAGCGGCGCAATACGCTGGCAAACTCCTCATCGAGGTGATGCACGCCGGTATCGGCATCTACCATGAACAGCACCACGTCGGCCTCGTCAATAGCCAGCTTTACCTGCTTGTTGATTTCGCCTTCAAAGATGTCGTCGGAGTTGTGCACGTAGCCACCCGTGTCAATCACGGTGAAGTACTTGCCCGTCCAGTCGCCGTAGCCGTAGTGCCGGTCGCGCGTGACGCCCGACTCGTTGTCCATGATGGCCTTACGCTGGCCTACTAAGCGGTTGAACAGGGTGGATTTGCCCACGTTCGGGCGGCCCACAATGGCAATGGTATTTTTCATGCGTCTGACTCCAGCCGCCGGCCCGACCAGTTTCGGCAGTGCCCGGAGTAGTTAAGTGAATGTGAGGTCGGATTTTAGTGCTTAGTTGTTAGTGCTTGGTGCCTGGGCCGTTTTTACTTTCTCTGAACGACCCAGGCACTAAGCACTAACAACCAAGCACCATATATTATTGATTGTACCCGAACCGGCTCAGCGCTTTGGGGTCGGTGCGCCAGTTTTCGTTGATTTTGACGTGGATTTCGAGGAAGACTTTCTTCTGGAAGAACTTCTCCATTTCCTCGCGCGCCCAGGTGCCCACTTTCTTCAGGGCCGCGCCCTGCTGCCCGATGATGATGCCCTTCTGGCTGGCCCGCTCCACGTAAATAATGGAGCGCATCCGGATGATGTCCTCATCCTCCTTGAACTCCTCAATTTCAACTTCGCAGCTGTACGGAACCTCCTTTTTGTAGAGCTTGAAGATTTTCTCTCGGATCATCTCGGCCGCAAAAAACCGCTCGGGCTTATCGGTCAGCTCGTCTTTAGGGTAGTAGGGCGGGTGCACGGGCAGGTAGCCCAGCACCAGATCCAGCAGCTCGCCGGTCCCGAACTTTTCGAGGGCCGAAATGGGCAGCACACGGGTGGCGTTGGGCAGGTGCTCGCGCCAGTACTCTACCTTGGCTTCTACCTCAGCCTGGTCGGCCTGGTCGATTTTGTTGACGAGCAACAGAATGGGGGTATCCACCATCTTGCGCAGGCGCTCCACCACCGGCTCCTCGTCGTGCTTTTCGTAGATGTCGGTCACGAACAGAATCACATCGGCATCTTCCAAAGAAGAGTACACGAACGACATCATGGCGTTGTGCAGCTCGTATTTGGGTTGGATGATGCCGGGCGTATCGGAGTACACCAGCTGGAAATCCTCGCCGTTGAGGATGCCCAGGATGCGGTGGCGCGTGGTCTGGGCCTTGCTGGTGACGATGCTGAGCCGCTCCCCCATCAGGGCATTCATGAGCGTGGACTTGCCCACATTGGGCTTACCGATAATGCTCACGAAGCCAGCGCGGTGCGGGTTGGAAGATGTATTCATTTCAGAATCTGAAATTTGGGCTGCAAAGGTACGGTAATTTTAGGCCATTAGCGGTTAGCTGTCAGCTATTAGCTTCTTTTGCAGGTCGATTTAAAGTCAAAAAGCCGATTTGCCGGTTAATGACGCAATCAACCGATGCTGGAGCTTCTGGCCCGCTGGCTTTTTTCTCCTGCCACCGGCTTGCACTCCGCGGTTAACAGCCAACAGATCAATAAAATGCCTTCTACCTCCCCTACCAACGGCCGCATCGGCGTTCTGCTCGTCAACCTGGGTACGCCCGATTCGCCTCAGACCGGCGACGTGCGCCGCTACCTCAACGAATTTCTGACCGATGGCCGGGTAGTAGACATGCCGGCCGCCATCCGGTATCCGCTGTTTCAGGGACTGGTGGTACCGTTGCGCGCGCCCAAATCAGCCAAAATCTACCAGCAACTCTGGACGGAACGGGGCTCTCCTTTGCTGTTCCACGGCCTCGATTTGCAGAAGCTGGTGCAGGAAAAGCTTGGCAAGAACTACCTGGTGGCCTTCGGGATGCGCTACCAGAACCCCAGCATTGAGAAGGCGCTGCAGGAACTGCGCGACGCGGCCGTAGACCGCATCATCGTGCTGCCGCTGTTTCCGCAGTACGCCTCGGCCAGCACCGGCTCGGTACAGGAGAAGGTGATGGAGATTGTGAGCAAGTGGTGGGTAGTGCCCAGCATCTCATTTATCAGCTCGTTTGTGGAGGTGCCGGGCTTCGTGGGCACGTTCGCCACGCTGGGCAAGGAGGAAATGGCCAAGCACGACTACGACCACGTGGTGTTCAGCTACCACGGCATTCCGGAGCGGCACGTGCTGAAGGGCAGCCACAACGGGCACTGCAAGCTGGGCTCCTGCTGCGCCAGCTACACCAAAAGCAACCGTTACTGCTACCGCGCCCAGTGCTTCGAAACGTCGAGGCAGTTGGGTAAGGCTCTGGGACTCTCGCCCGAACAATACACCACCTGCTTCCAGAGTCGCCTGCAAAGCCGCCTCCGCGACCCATGGCTGCAGCCCTACACCGATGAGGTAATTAAGGAGTTCCCGGCCAAAGGTATCAAGAACGTGCTGGCCTTCAGCCCCGCCTTCGTGGCCGACTGCCTGGAAACGACCATTGAGGTAGGCGAGGAATTTAAGGAGCTATTTGAGGAAGCCGGCGGAGAGCATTGGCAGTTGGTACCCAGCCTCAACACCCACCCGCAATGGGTAGAAACCGTAGCCGACATGCTGCGCCAGCACTAGGCTTTTTGAAGTCAAAGGTGTAAAGTCAAAAGTCAAAGCCCGGCTGTCAGCCTGAGCCTGCGAAGGACCTTATCATGTTGGCACGAGTCGTTATTACGATTTCCGTCCAATTGGAATAAGGTCCTTCGCAGGCTCAGGCTGACAGCTGGGCTTTGACTTTATCCCGTTGACTTGTTACCGAAGCCGGCGCTGGTAGAAGCGGGAGCCATCGTAGCCGGGCTGGTTGTAGAAGTCCGGTTCGGTGGTTTCGGCCAGGGGCAGGTTGAGGGCGCGTAGCATGGCCTGCTCGTACTCCCGGGTAATCTGAATTTCGACGTAGGGCGGATACTCCAGCACGCTCCGGGCCGTGAGCGAAGGCACAAATACGTTGTCGGCTTCTTCGTCGAGAGCAGCTACTCCAATGGGCAGCAGAATATGCCGGTCCCGCTCGTTGATGTTGAGGCTTTCGTCCAGTTCGATATCAAGATAGCGCACCTTCAGAGCATCGGCATCCACAATCAACTCAAACACCTGACCGAATTGCTGACCGTCGGCCCCGCGCACGGCCCAGCCGCGCACATCGGGGTTGCCGTCGGCTACTTCAAACTCGGTTAGGTCGCGCAGGCGGCGCAGGTGCCGGCCCTGGCTGGAGGGAATGGGGTCGGTGGAGGGTTCCATAGAAGCAAAGAAAAAGCAGAGAATAAAGGCCAGGTACGCTTACTGGGGCGGTTCGTTGAGCGCCCGGGCAAGGCGCGCCGCCCGCGTGAAGTAGTCCTGCACCTGCTGCTGCTCGGCGGCCGTGGTAGTACGCCCACTCAGACTCCCAGCCAAAGCCGACAGTTCGCGGGCTTCCGTTTCAAGCGCCGGATAGCTCTGCTGCTGCATAGCCTGAGCCAATGCCGCGGCAGCCACATAGCCGGGGCGCAGGCTGGTACCGGCCTCATCCAGGCGGCTAATAGCACTGGTCAGGTCGTCGCGGCGGGTCTGGATGGCGGGCCGGCGCAGGTCGTCCCGGTCGGCCAGGCTTACCAGGTTGGCCGCCAGCAGGCGCAGCCCCTCGCGGCCATACGTAGGCTGGGCAGCATCGCCCTGGGCGAAGGCCGCCAGCACCTCCGGCGTGGCCGGGGCAGCGGCCAGGTCGGCTACGGCATCGGTGGCCGGACGGGGGCCGGTTTCGGCGCCGGTGGTACTATCTGGCGGGGCGGGTATGCCGGAGCCGGCCGGGGCGGGCACATCGGTAGGCGGCGCGGTTTCGGCCCGGAAAAGGAAGTAAGCCGCCACGGCCAGCGCGGCCAGCACCAGCAGCAGAATCAGCCAGCGGCTGGGAGTTGATTTCTTGCGTTGAATGTTGATGTCGGCCATAGAAGCGGGATGCAGGAAGTAGTTGAAGGTGCCTTACGCGGGCAGACTGCAATATGATGCGGGCTCCCCGTATCGGCAAATCAAAAAACGTCGGTGCCCCGCCTTGCAAGCAAGACGGGGCACCGACGTTTTTTTGGAATTCCGGCTATACTTTCAGCGGCTCCTTGCGGTACATTTTGGCCAGCTGCGTTACGGCGTAATCAACTTCCTCCGCCGTGTTGTACTTGCTCATGGAGAAGCGGATGGTGCCCCGGTTCGGGTCGCAGCCCAGCGCGTTGAGCACGTGCGAGCCGGCGTTGGCACCGCTGGTACAAGCCGAGCCGCCCGAACAGGATATGTGGTTGATGTCGAGGTTGAACAGCAGCATCTCGTTCAGGTCAGAGGGTGGCAGGCTCACGCTCAGCACCGTGTACAGGCTCTGGTCGGATTCGGCTGAGGTGCCGTTGAATTCTACCCCGTCAATTTCGGCGCGCAGCTTCGCCATAAACCGGTCTTTGAGGCCCTGAATGTGCTGCTGATGCGCGGCCATGTCGCGGTAGGCAATTTCCAGGGCCTTCGCCAGCCCCACAATGCCGTACACGTTTTCGGTGCCGGCGCGCTGGTTGCGCTCCTGCGAGCCACCGTGGATGAGGGCATTTACCGTCTGGCCCGAGCGGCGGTACAGGAACCCCACGCCTTTCGGACCGTGAAATTTATGCGCGGACCCCACCAGAAAGTTGGCTTTCAGCTGCTGCACATCGTGCTTATAGTGCCCCATCGTCTGCACCGTATCGGTGTGGAACACGGCATTGTGCTGCGCGCAGATATCACCGATGGCAGCAATATCGTTGAGGTTGCCGATTTCGTTGTTGGCGTGCATCAGGCTCACAAACGTGCGCGGGTGCGTAGCCAGCAACTCTTCCAGATGGGCCAGGTCGAGGCGGCCCTGGGCATCGTGCCGGAGGTAGCTCAACTGCATGCCCTGCTTTTCCAGCGCCTGCATGGTGTGTAGCACGGCATGGTGCTCCAGCGCGGAGGTAATGCCATGGGTAAGGCCCAGCGTGGATACGCTCCCGAAGGCGGCATAATTATCGGCCTCGGTACCGCAGGATGTAAACACGATTTCGGCCGGGGCGGCATTGATCAGGTGCGCAATGGTTTTCCGGGCATTTTCGATGGCCGCCCGCACCTGCCGGCCGTGGCCGTGGATGCTGCTGGGGTTGCCGAAGTGGTTTTGCAGAAACGGCAGCATGGCATCCAGCACTTCGGGGTCCAGCGGCGTGGTAGCGGCGTTATCGAAATACACGTTCATGAGCAGGGCGAAAAGCGGTGAAAACCAATGGAAAGGAAATGGTGCCGCAAAAATAGCGGATTCCGGTGGGCTGCGCCGCCATAAGCCTGCCTAAAAGCGGAGAAGTGAGCCATCTGCCCCGGCCCCGTAGGGCCCTGGCAAACAACTCACTTCTCGTACTAAAAGTAGCGCTACAGCCGCTATTTGCTGATAATCTCCTTGATGTCGCCGATGATTTTATTGGCCAGATGGTCGGCCGTGGCGTTGGAGTCCGACTCGGCGTAGATGCGGATAATCGGCTCGGTGTTCGACTTGCGCAGGTGCACCCACTCTTTGTCAAACTCAATTTTCACGCCGTCGATGGTATTTACCGGCTGCTTGGCGTAACGTTTCTCCATTTCCACCAGCACCTGATCGGTATTGATTTCGGGCGTCAGCTCAATCTTGTTTTTCGAGATAAAGTAGTTCGGGTACGAGGCCCGCAGGCGCGTCATAGTCAGGCCAGTTTTGGCCAGATGACTCAGGAACAACGCAATGCCCACCAACGAGTCGCGGCCGTAGTGCAGCTCGGGGTAAATGATGCCCCCGTTGCCCTCGCCCCCGATGATGGCGTTGGTTTCCTTCATCTTATTCACCACGTTCACCTCACCCACAGCAGCGGCAGCGTATTGCCCACCTTGTTTCTCGGTTACGTCGCGCAACGCGCGGGTGCTGCTGAGGTTGCTCACGGTATTACCGCCGCCGTTCTGCTGCAGCACGTAATCGGCCACGGCTACCAGCGTGTATTCCTCGCCGAACATGGTGCCGTCCTCGTTTACCAGCGCCAGGCGGTCCACGTCGGGGTCCACCACAATGCCGAGGTCGAAGGAGCCTTTTTCCATTGTCTTGGCAATTTCGCGCAGGTTTTCGGGCAGCGGCTCTGGGTTGTGGGCGAAATCACCGGTCGGCTCACAGAACAGCTTTTCGATGATTTCCACGCCCAATTGTTCCAGCAGCATCGGCACGGCAAACCCACCGCAGGAGTTCACGGCGTCCACTACTACCCGGAAATTCTTGGCTTTGATGGCAGCTTTATCCACCAGCGGCAGGGCCAGAATGGTATTGATGTGTTCCTGCAGGAACGTGTCATCGGTGGTGTAGGAACCCAGCTTGGTTACGGGCGCAAAGTCGAAGGCCTCCGAATCACCCAGCGCCAGCACCAGCTGCCCGTCGGTGTCCGAAATAAACTCGCCTTTGTTGTTGAGCAGCTTCAGCGCGTTCCACTGCTTGGGGTTGTGCGAAGCCGTGAGAATGATGCCGCCGCCCGCATTTTTGGCCGGCACGGCCATTTCCACGGTGGGCGTCGTGCTCAGGCCCAGGTCGATAACGTGAATGCCCAGGCCTTGCAGCGTGGCGGCTACCAGCCGGCTCACCATGTCGCCCGACAGACGGGCGTCGCGGCCGATAACGATAGTATTGTTATTGGTTTGCTGCAGAACCCAGGTACCGAAAGCAGCGGCGTATTTCACCACATCGATAGGCGTCAGACCGTCGCCGGCCTTGCCCCCAATGGTACCCCGGATGCCCGAAATTGATTTGATCAGTGCCACAGTATGTTGTGCTATGTTGAAAGTGCGAGAGTCGGCGAAATGAGGCCGCAAAAGTAGCCAACCTGTCCTGCTTTCCCTACGAAAGAATCTACCCGTCTGGATGAAGCCCGGCCTAATCCTATTCGTGTAGCTACCACAAAAGCCGTAAGCCGTTGTATATTTGGCCTAATGGAATATAACACCGCTGCCCGCCGGCCAGCTCAACTGGAAGCCTTCGGTCGCCTGCTCGATGTACTGGACCGGCTGCGTGCCGAGTGCCCCTGGGACCGGAAGCAGACCTTGGAAAGCCTGCGCCACCTCACAATTGAGGAAACCTACGAGCTCAGTGACGCCATCATTCGCCACGATCTGCCCGACCTGAAGAAGGAACTCGGCGACGTGATGCTGCATCTGACCTTTTACGCCAAAATAGCTAGTGAGCAGGGTGCCTTCGACATTGCCGACGCGCTTAACGCGCAGTGTGAGAAGCTCATCTTCCGGCACCCGCACATTTATGGCGATGTGAAAGCCGAGGATGAGGAAACCGTGAAGCGCAATTGGGAACAGTTGAAACTTCAGGAGAAAGGCAACTCTTCCGTTCTGGGTGGCGTACCCTCGTCGTTACCGGCGCTGGTGAAGGCTATGCGCATTCAGGAAAAAGCACGCGGGGCCGGCTTCGATTGGGAGCAGCCGGAGCAGGTCTGGGAAAAGGTGCAAGAAGAACTTTCGGAGTTCGGAGCGGAGTTTTCCGGCCTTCCGGCTACGGAAATCAACCAGGAGCGGGCGGCAGCCGAATTTGGCGACCTACTATTCTCGCTCATTAACTTTGCTCGGCACGCGGGCATCAATCCGGAGGAAGCGTTGGAGCGCACCAACCGGAAGTTCATTCACCGCTTTCAGTATCTAGAAACGCAAGCGGCGCAGGATGGCCACCAGCTACACGAGCTCACGCTGGCCCAGATGGACGTTTACTGGGAGCAAGCGAAAAGGCTACCCGGCGGCAACAGTGAAAGAACGCAATAAAAATAGCCTTTTTTTGAGGTCCACATCGGTTTAAAGCGTTTAAACCCATTTTTCATTTGGCGGCACTCAGGTTTTTTATTTAGGTTTGCCAAGGCTACCCCTGTTTCCAGGAGGGACTTCGCACACGAGCAGACCCACGCTGCTTGCCTCCGGGCACCCAATGCAGCGTGTGGGTGAGCAAAGTTTACTCGTTAACAAGCAGCCAAGCATTTTTCTTTTTTTTACCCGTACGTTCAACCTTTCACCAACAACCCACTAATTCTCCGGAACAATGGAACAAAAGAATGCCATGAACAAGCCTGCGGCCCGGCCCGCCGCTGCTGCCGCGCCTAAGGGCGAGTCCAAGGGCGGTGGTTCATCCTCGTTTGCCGTTATCGCCATCTTGGCGGCGTTTATTGTCAGCGTACTGATCTTCATCTTCATCTTGGGCGACGGTAGCCACTTCCAGGGTGGTAACCACGACAACAACCCCCTCGCCGGTGACTATTTCGGTGTAGTGTACAAAGGTGGTCCGGTAGTACCGGTCCTGATGACCATGTTCCTGTGCGTGTTCATCTTCTCGATTGAGCGTGCCCTGACCATCAGCCGTGCCAAAGGTTCGAAAAGCATCGAAACCTTCGTACGTACCATCCGTCAGAAACTGAACGTGAACGACATTACGGGTGCTATTGCTACCTGTGACCAGCAGAAAGGCTCAGTAGCCAATGTAGTACGTGCCGGTCTGGTGAAATACCAGGAGATGTCCCGTGAGCGCAACATGGAGAAAGACCAGAAAGTACTGGCCATCCAGAAGGAAATCGAAGAATCGACGGCTCTGGAGCTGCCGATGCTAGAGAAAAACCTCGTTATCATCTCGACCCTGGCTTCGGTAGCTACGCTGACCGGTCTGATCGGTACGGTACTGGGTATGATCAAGGCCTTCTCGGCTCTGGCACAGGGTGGTGCTCCTGACGCAGTAGGTCTGGCTAACGGTATCTCGGAAGCTCTGATCAACACGGCACTGGGTATCGGTACGTCGGCTCTGGCCATCGTAGCTTACAACTTCTTCACCAGCAAAATTGACGAGCTGACCTACAGCATCGACGAAGCTGGCTTCAGCATCATTCAGACCTTCGCTGCTCAGCACGGCGAAACCGACCACAGCCACCCTGCTTAATTTTTAGTGCGCTAATGCACTAAAGCAGAGGTTACATCGTTTCTGAATAACGCTACTAAACGACACCAGCAATGCCCAAAGTAAAGCCTCATAGAACATCGCCGTCGTTGGATATGACCCCGATGGTGGACTTGGCCTTCCTGCTGGTGACTTTCTTCATGCTCACCACCAAGTTTGCCCCGGAAGAGGCAGTGGTGGTGGATACGCCTACCTCCACTTCGGAAATTCGCTTGCCGGAGTCACACGTAATTACTATTGCGGTTGACGACCAGAAACGCGTGTTTTTCGGCGTGGATGACGACGCTATCAAGTCCGACTTGCTGACGCAGGTGGGAGCCAAATACGGAGTAAGCTTTACGCCCTCTCAAATTCAGGCTTTCAAAGGCGTAGCATCGAGCTTTGGTACCCCAATCGAGAAACTGCCTGCTCTGCTTAGCCTTGACAGCGAGCAGCGCAAGTTGGTGAAGCAGGAAGGTATTCCCGCTGACTCCACCAACAACCAGTTCATTGAGTGGGTACAGACTGCTCAGGCGCTGAGCCGCAAATCGGCCTATGGCAAAGCCCCTTACGTAGCCATTAAAGGCGACGGCAAGACGGATGTGCCAACGGTGAGGAAAGTCATCAAGCTGATGCAGGAGAAGAACATTAACCGGTTCAACCTCATTACCGACCTGGAAACCAAACCAGTAGCCGGTAAGTAATCCGCACAGACATGGCAGAAATACAACAATCAGGAGGTGATTCCGGTAAAGGCGGGAAGAAACGGGCCAAAAAGATGTCGACCAAAATCGACATGACCCCGATGGTAGACTTGGCCTTCCTGCTGCTCACCTTTTTCATGCTCACGACCACCTTCAGCAAGCCCACCGTAATGGAAGTGGCTATGCCAGTGAAGCCGAAAGCTGATGATCCGGAGCCCCCGGCAATCAAAGAATCCAACGCCCTGACCCTGCTGCTGGGTGAAGACAACAAGCTGTATTATTACGACGGCCTGTTGAGCGCCAGCCAGAAGCCGGAGCTGAAGCTTTCCAACTATGGTGCTGATGGCATCCGGAAAGTGTTGCTTCAGCGTAACACGAACCCCGACCTCGTAGTGCTGATCAAGCCCGACGACAAGTCGGCTTACAAGAACATGGTCGATATTCTTGACGAGATGAATATCACGGGTACCAAAAAGTACGCGCTGGTAGACATTGCGAAGCCCGACCAGGAACTGATTAAATCTTCTGGATTATGATGGACAACGCACAGTTGGCCCAGGCAAGCCTCGACGATATCGTCTTCGAGGGGCGCAATAAGGCCTATGGAGCCTACGTAATCCGGCGGGTATATGGCAAGCACGTAACCCGGGCTGTTCTTATCGCCATTGCTGTTTTTGCTCTTCTGATTGCCTTCCCCTTGGTGGCGCGCATGATGAAGAAGGAAGAAGTGGTAGCTGATGAGAAGATGCTGAAGGTGAACACGCTTGAAGCGCCACCGCTGGATGCCACAAAGCCGCCACCCCCACCGCCGCCGCCGCCAGACGCGCCGCCGCCACCGCCGCCTAAGCTCACCACGGTGAAATTTGTACCGCCTGTTATCAAAAAGGACAACGAGGTACAGAAGCAGGAAGAAATTCCTGACCAGGAAGAGTTGAAGGATAAAGTGGTAGCCAACGAAACCGTGAAAGGCAACACCGACAACCCCGCCGACTTGGCAGGTTTGGAGCCCGGTGAAGGCACGAAAGCGGTAGAGGAAGTGGTAGAAACTAAACCTTACACTTACGTAGAACAAATGCCGGTTTTCCCCGGTGGTGTTGAAGCTTTGCTGGCCTACATCGGCAAAAACATCAAATACCCCGCCATGGCACTACGTAACCAAGTAGAAGGCAAGGTTTTCATCAAGTTCGTAGTTGGTGCCGATGGCAGCGTTACAGGTGCTGAAGTACAGAAAGGTATTGGTGCCGGTTGCGACGAAGAATCGCTCCGCGTTATCAAGAACCTGCCCCGCTTCACCCCTGGCCGCCAGAATGGTCGTCCAGTCCCTGTGTATTACACGGTTCCGGTGACCTTCGCCATCAAGTAAATTTTGCTCTCTGGCTACTGCCGGATGCAACGTAAGCCCCGAGTTGGACGCAAGTCCGGTTCGGGGTTTTTGTTTGTCTATACTTCGATAAAAAAATATAGTCGGCTAACATACTATTGGCCAGTATGCCGACGTTGAATACTTGAAAGCCAGTTGGTAAGGAAGTAGAGAAGGGTTGGTGGCTTCGCGCGTTTCGGGTTTGTATCAGTTCATCGTTCACTTAATCTATCCAGCCCATGACTACAGCCGCTCACACCTCCCTCCCCTCCCTCGATGACATGGTTTTTGAGGGCCGCAATAAGGCCTACGGGGCCTACGTATTGCGCAAAGTCTATGGCCAACATGTTGCCAAAGCCGTAGCTATTTCTATTGCGTTGGCAGTTGTGTTAATTGCCATACCAGTACTGGTGCAGCGCATCTGGCCAGCGGTAGTGGTAGTGCCGCCTATCGTACCCAGCGGGCCGTTTGTAGATATAATGCCTCCGCCTGCCATCACGCCCCCTGCCGCAGTTGACGTGGCTCCGGCGACTCCCACCGTAGTAGTACGCCCTGTCACCATTATTCCAACGCGTATTGCACCGGATGATCAGGTAAAAGATGTGCCTAAAGAGGACGCAATTACCCAACCAGTTGTCGACGGCCCGGTTGTGGTAGGAGATATACCCAAAGTTGGCAATGGAAGTGTAGCGGCCGTTACAGGACCAGTTGGCAATGACACCGCCACCAAGCCCGCTGCCCCGTCAGTAACCCAGCCCTTTGTGCACGTAGAGCAAATGCCCGAATTTATAGGAGGCAATGCCGCGCTCATCAAATACCTGCAGAAGCAGCTGCGCTACCCGGCTCAGGCGTTGCGGGCCAGTGTAGAAGGCAAGGTGTTTATGTCATTTACTGTAAATACCGATGGGACCATCAATGATGTCACTGTTCTGAAGGGCCTGGGCTATGGTACTGATGAGGAGGCCAGCCGGGTCATCAGACAGATGCCGGCTTGGAAACCGGGCTACCAGAACAACCACGCGGTGCCAGTGCGCTACACGCTGCCTATCACGTTTAAATACGAATAGTGCCCAGCGTGCTACATAGATTTTTCTGAATTGGTTTTTCGGAAGTCGAAAAACGGCTGGGATGCATAAACCCAGCCGTTTTTTGGCTTTTTTTGCGCTTTCCGTATTTGGTCCTGCTGTTTCAATACCGGAAGAAATCGAACAAAAGCGTGCTGTTTTCACGTTTAGAAGGTAGTAACCTGCTTTTTCACCTACTATGATTCCTGAACGTCCGACCACCGATGAACGGTTAGGCAACCGAAGCCAACCAACTGTGGTGCGCTACTTTACTTTAATCATGTCGGCTCTGTATGCCTGCGTGGGGATATTCTTATGGTTTTCCCCGGCTGGTCTGTTTGGCCTTACCGATACACCACGACGCTTACTGGCTGCTGTCTTCGTTTTTTACGGAATCATTAGATTTGTCCGCACCTACCAGCAACATTTCAAAAAAAATCAGGATGAAGCGCAGTAATTTTTGGGGTATCGGGGCGGGTTTGCTGTGTGGCTCCTTATTGGCCGGTTGTGGTAGTAACTCGTCCGGCAGCCAGCAGGAGTTGGATACAACCAGCAGCGGCACTATCCAGATTGGCGTGGACGAGACGTTTGCTCCTATTCTGACGTCACAGGTAGACACATTCCAGAAGCTCTATCCCAGTGCCCACATTCAGGCACAGTACAACCCGGAGCTGGACGTAATGCAGGCCTTCCTTAAGGACAGCATACGCCTCGCCATTGTCTCACGCGACCTGACTGCCGACGAACGGGCCACGTTCCAGCGCCAGAAGCTGGAGCCACGCACCATTCGTATCGGGGTTGATGGTGTAGCCATTATCGTACATCCGAGCAATGCCGACTCTTTGCTAACTGTTGCGCAGCTACAGGGCATTTTTGCGGGTAAGCTGACGCAGTGGAGCCAACTCAGCGCGAATAATAAGCTGGGTGCCATTACGGCGGTATTCGATAACAACAACTCCAGTACGGCCCGTTTCGTGCAGGATTCGGTAACCCGAGGCGGGGCCCTTACCAAAGGAGTTTTTGCCTCTAAATCGAACCCGGCCCTGTTGGATTACGTTGCTACTCATCCCAATGCTATTGGGGTAATTGGGGTAAACTGGATAAGTGACCGGGACGACCCCAAGGTTCCGAAGTTTCTGAGCCGCGTGCGGGTAGCTGGTATCAGTCCGAAAGCCAGTGGCTCGGTTCCATCTGATTACGTTCAACCTTATCAGGCATACCTGGCCCAGAAGACGTATCCGCTGCGCCGGGAGCTGTATGTTATCAGCCGGGAAGCACGGGCCGGACTTGGCACCGGTTTTGCATCCTTTCTGGCAGGCAACAAGGGGCAGCTCATCATGCTGAAAGCAGGCCTTATGCCCGCCACCGGCCAGGTACGCATGATTGAGGTAAAGCCCAACTAATGCTGTTTTCTCTTCCTTCCCAAGTCTTTTCACCAAATCTTTTGCTCATGAATCTTAAGCCCTGGAAGCTCACGCTCCTCGCTGCTTTGTCTGTTACCGGTTCGGCCGCTCTTGCTCAGACCACCAGCACTCAGAAAGCTATTGAGCTGGAGCGTTACGGCGAAGCCCGTGCTGCTTTGCTGCGTGCCCCCCAATCGAACGAAACCGCGTTTGAGTTGGGTCGGCTGTATCAGATGCGCGACATGCCGGATTCGGCCGCGTTTTATTTCAACAAGGTTTCTCTGAACCAGAAAGACCCCATGACCATGGTAGCCGCCGGCCGCGCCGCGCTGGCCCAGGGCAAGACTGCCGAAGCTGAAATTCAGTTCGACAACGCGGTGAAGGCCTCGAAAGGGAAAGATGCCAAGGTATACACGATGATTGCGCAGGCCTACGCGGAATCGAACGTAAAAGACGCCACTAAAGCCCTTACCTACGTGAGTGCCGGCGAGAAGCTAGCCAAAGGCAAGGACGATCCGGCTCTGATGATTGCCCGGGGCGACCTTTACCTGAAAAGCGAAACCGGTGGCGGCGAAGCCATGAACAGCTACGAGCGCGCCTCGCTGGCTGACCCCAACAACGTGCAGGCTTATGTGCGCAAAGGCCAGTTGAACATGCGCGCCCGCTCGTATAACGAAGCCAAAACCAACTTCGACAAGGCCATCAGTCTGGATGCTAACTATGCTCCGGCCTACAATGCCTTGGCGGAAACCTATTACTTCGCCGGCCGCTACGACGATGCGCTGGCGCAGTTCCAGAAGTACTCTTCGCTGGCCGAAAAGTCTTCGACGACGGATGCCAAGTACGCTTCATTCCTGTACCTAACCAAGAAGTACCCCGAGGCACTGGCAGAGGTGGATAAAGTTCTGGCTAAAGAGCCTAACAACCTCACCATGAATCGCCTGCGGGCTTACAGCCTGTACGAAACCGGCAAAAACGACGAGGCATTGGCCGCTATGCAGAAATACCTGCAGGTAGCTCAGGCTGAGAATAAGGTGATTACCGAAGACAACGTGTACTACGGTAAGATGCTCATCAAAGGCGGCAAAACGACAGAAGGCGCGGCTATCATCAAGAAAGCCATTGATGCTGACCCCAAGAAAGCGGCTGAACTGCAGAATGAGTTGGCTCAAGCTTACCTGGCGGCTAAAGACTACCCCAGTGCCATCACGGTGCTGAAGCAGCGAATGGCAGCCAACAAAGGCGGTGAGCTTACGGATAAAGTATATCTCGGCCGTGCTTACGAGCTTAACAGCCAGTACGCACAAGCTGACAGCCTATACAGCTTGGTAGTAACTGAGCGCCCGACCTACATCCCTGGCTACCAGATGCGCGCTCGTGCCAATGCAAACATGGATAAGGATTCAAAGCAGGGTCTGGCCAAACCGTATTATGAGCAGTACATCAAAGTAGCTACGGCCGCTGAAGATGCAACCAAGTACAAGTCGGGCCTGATTGAGGCAAACAAGTACTTGGGCTACTATTACTACCAGAAAGGCGACAAAACCGCTGCTCTGCCCTACTGGCAGCAAGCGCTGACGCTGGACCCTAATGACCAGCAGGCCAAAACGGCTGTGAGCGAAATTACCAAGCCCGCTAAAGCCCCGGCCAAAGCTCCCGTGAAGCGCAAATAACTGCCGCTTCTTCAGAATAACGTAAAAAGGGCCGCTACTAATCGTAGCGGCCCTTTTTACGTTTCAAAGTTATGCAAGGAGCTTATTCGTTCTCGGCGGCATACTGCTCCCATCGGGCCAGCAGCTCCACGAAATCGGCCGGCAATTCTACCTCAAACTGCAGATGCTCACGCGAAACAGGGTGCTCAAACCCCAATGACTTGGCATGCAAAGCCTGCCGGGGCATTAGCTCTAATGTTTTCTCCGCAAAAATTTTGTAAGCCCCCGTGCGCTGCCCGTATACGATACGGTCGCCGCCATAGGTAGCGTCCCCGAACAACGGATGGCCGATGTGCTTCATATGAACCCTGATCTGGTGGGTACGCCCAGTTTCAAGGTTGCATTGTACCAGGGTCACCTTCCCGAACGTACGCAGCACTTTGTAGTGCGTCACGGCGTGCCGACCTTGGTCGCCCTCCGGAAATACGGTCTGCACCTTCCGGTCCTTGAGGCTGCGACCAATATGCGTACGGATGATGCCTTCCGTTTCCTTGGGAACTCCCCATACTAGCGCCAAGTAGGTTCGCTCGATGGTGTGGTGAAAAAACTGGTTGGAAAGGTGCGTCATGGCATACTCCGACTTCCCAATGACGAGCAGCCCTGACGTATCCTTATCGATACGGTGAACCAGTCCTGGGCGCACCTCGCCGTTGCGGCCCGTAGGCAGGCCCTGCAGGTGATGCGCTAAACCATTGACCAGCGTGCCGCTCCAGTGGCCGAAAGCCGGATGCACCACCATACCGGCGGGCTTATTCACCAGCAATAGTTCGGCGTCCTCGTAGCGAATATCCAGGTCCATAGGTTCAGGCATGACCTTGAACTCCTGGGGTGGCTCGGGTAGCGTGATGGTGATGACATCAAAGGGTTTTACCCGATAGTTCGACTTTACCGGCCGGTCGTTCACCTGCACCGCTTCGGCCTTGATGGCGTTCTGAATTCGGGTGCGAGAGCTACTGTGCAGCCGGTTTAGCAGAAACTTATCCAGCCGCAACAGTTCTTGCTTACGGTTGGCCGTGATGCGGTGATGCTCATACAGTTCGTCGCCACGCTCCTCATCGTCTTCCTCCTCAACAGCCGCCGCAGCTACCGGAACTGGCGGTTGGGCAAGGTACTCCTGGTCTTCTTCCGGCTCCGACATACGGCTCAAATCAACGGGGTGTGTTCACGCAGCTGCTCTGGGGCGGGAGCGGCAAGTGGGTGTCTATAAAACAGCAACAGCCGGAGCATATGCCCCGGCTGCGCCGATGGTCAGGTCAGAAACAGGACGGCACCTTATTTCTTGGTTTTGGTCTTGGTTTTAGTAGTCGAAGCTGCTGGTACGGCCGAAGGAGCCGGGGCAGCAGGCGTAGTCACCTTAGGAGCGGTAGCCGCGCCGGGCGTAATACCCATCTTCTTTAGAATCAGATCCGATACGTCGCCCTCCTTGGGTCCGTGGAGCAGCACCGGGCTGGCACCATCGGAGTTCAAAATGTAGGTGAAGCCGTTTTCCTCAGCCACTGCATCGATGTTCTTCTGAAGCTTATCCAGAGCCGGCTTCAGCAGCGCCTGCTGCTTCTGCTGCAACGAAGCCTCCGCGTTCTGCTGGAACTCCTGGATAGATTG
The DNA here is from genome assembly GCF_000576555.1 of Hymenobacter swuensis DY53. Lineage (NCBI taxonomy): Bacteria > Pseudomonadati > Bacteroidota > Cytophagia > Cytophagales > Hymenobacteraceae > Hymenobacter > Hymenobacter swuensis. The sequence continues at coordinate 390,067 of NZ_CP007145.1, read as the reverse complement.
CTGCAGATTCTGCAGTTCCTTCTCCTTATCAGCGCGCACCGGATCCGACATGGCAGCGGCTCCTTTCTGGTAGGCTTCGCCTTTCGTGCGGAAGTCAGTGGCTTTGGCATCCAACTGGTTTTTGAGTTGGGTGCTATAGTCTTTCAACTGCGACTCAATCTGCTTGCTTTCGGGCATCTGACTCAGCACGTATTCCACGCTGGTATAGCCAATTTTCAGCGGTGCGGCAGTCTGAGCCATCGAAGCCGTAGCCGTAGTGAAGGTAAGGGCGGCAGCAGCCAGCGCAACGCGGAATTTGTTCATGGTGGTCATCAAAAAGGAAAAGTCAGAGAGTTAGATACGCAAAGTTACTTTTTTCGGGTTGCCGGCCGCGTAGTAGTGCGGGCAGGCTGTCGGCCGGGCACCGGCTCCTCTTCCGCAACCGTGTCGCCGGCAGGCGTTTGCGGAGTAGCTACAGTTTTCACCGTGCCTTTCTGGGCCGGCTGGTTACGGTCCTCAGAAGCCAGACCCAGCTCTTCCAGCACAAATTCCGTGTAGTCATGCACGGGATTTGTGTAGAGCATGGTCAGGTCACCGGACTTATCGAACATAATAGCCAGCTGTTTCTTCTTGGCTACTTTTTCGACGGCTTCGAATACCTTGTCCTGCACCGGCTTGGTGAGTTCCTGGCGTTTCTTGAAGAGTTGGCCCTCAAATCCAAATATTCGGTTCTGGTAAGCTTTAATATCCTGCTCCTTCTTCAGAATCTCGTCCTGCCGCTTTTTCTTCATAGCTTCCGTAAGAACCACTTCTTCGGCCTGATAATTCCGGTAGAGCTTATCAAGGTCCTTTTTTTGGGTCTCGATGTCCTTCTGCCAGTTCGCCGAAAGTGTATTGAGTTCCTGCTGCGCTTGGGTGTAGTCGGGCAGCTTGCTCAGGATGAACTCCGAATCAACGTAGCCGAATTTCTGCGCCTGGGCGGTCTGCGGGCCCATCACTCCACATAGCAGCCCCAGTAAGGCCGCCGTCCACAAAAACAATTTGTTCATACAGATAAGAAGGAAGAGGTACGGCCCGCCGCGCCGCTAGGCTTAGCGGATCTGCTGACCTATGATGAAATGGAAGCGGCCGGCTTCTTGTTTCTGCCCGGCGCTCTGCACCGGTACTTTGTCGAAACCCCAGCCGTAATCGAACCCTAGCAAACCGAATGCCGACATGAAAATCCGGGCACCTATCCCGGCAGAGCGGTACAGCTTGTATGGGTTATAGTTGGTGTACTGCTCGAAGGAGTTACCAGCTTCCGCAAACCCCAACACATACACTGTGGCTGCCGGGTTCAGACTGACCGGATAACGCATTTCCATCACGAACTTATTGTACACTACCCCACCGGCCGAAGACTGTCGGGCCGTGGGCAACGCATCGGCTTCGTTCGGGTCAGCGTAACCACGAAGGCCCACGTATTCGGTACCGGCAATGAAGTTAGAAGAACCGCCGTAGCCCAGGCCGGCTCCGCCCAATTTAAACCGCTCAAACGGCCCAATAGGACGGGCACTGTTATAGCTGCCGATGAAGCCGAAGTGCGCCCGGGTGTTCAGTACCAGTTTACCTACGATGGGCGAGAACCAAGAGGCATCGAACATCCATTTGTGAAATTCCACCCATTCGTTCACACTCGGATGCGAACCGGGGAACAGTGAGTAGGGCGGCGTCAGATTTACGCTCAACGACAGGGAAGAGCCGCGCCGCGTAAAGGTAGGATTATCGATACTGTTCCGCGACAACGTGGTGTTTAGCGTCACGTTGGCCGCATTGCCCGTGCCGGTCGGGAAGAAGTTAGCCCCAAGCCCCGGATAGTTGTTCAGCTTATACTGTGTGATAGACAGAGCATTGCTCAGCGTAAAGTAGTCATCGGGCCAGCGTAGCCGGCGGCCCAGACTTACACTGGCTCCGTTGGTTTTCAGGTAGCTACCAGTGCTGGCATCGAAGTTGGTACCAACGCGGTAAATCGTTTTAGTCAGGCTTACCGACAGCGAGTTAGGCTTGCGCCCTCCCAGCCACGGCTCCGTAAAGGAGAAGGAATAGGCCTGATACTGCAAACCGTTGGCCTGTACGTTCAGCGCCAGACGCTGGCCGTCACCGGCAGGTACTGGCGTCCAGTTGCGCAGGGTACCGGCTTTGCGCAGTGAGAAGTTATTGAATACGAGACCTACCGTACCGATAAAGCCTGCATAGCCACCCCAGCCACCCGAAAGTGTGATCTGGTCAGAAGGCTTCTCCTCCACCGTGTAGTTGATGTCCACCGTGCCGTCAGCTTGGTTGGGCACCGGGTTCAGGCCGATTTTCTCGGGGTCGAAGTAGCCCAGCGTGGCAATTTCGCGCTGGCTCCGGATGAGCTGCTCCCGGCTGAATTTGTCGCCGGGCAGCGTGTAGAGGGCGCGGCGCACGACGTGGTCAGAGGTTTTGGTGTTGCCGGCAATATTCACATCTTTGATGCGGGCCTGCACACCTTCCGTCACGCGCATTTCAATGTCGATGGAGTCGCCTTCCACCTTGGTTTCCACCGGCTCAATCTGAAAGAACAGGTAACCATCGTTCATATAGAGCGACGTCACGTCCTGGCCCGTAGGGTTATAGTTCAGGCGCTTGTCCAGCGTTTCCTTGCTGTACACGCTGCCTTCCTTGATACCCAGCACCGAAGCCAGTGTCTTGTCATCGTAGAGGTAGTTACCCTTCCAGGTGATATTGCGGAAGTAATACTTCGGTCCCTCATCTACTTTCACCGTCAGACGCAGCCCCTCACCTACCCGGGCCAGGGAATCCGAAATAATGGTTGCGTCACGGTAGCCTTGACTGTTGTAGAACTCAATCAGCTTGTCTTTGTCGTCGGCAAACTCCTTGGCCTGATACTTACCGGAATTGAACAGCTTCGGAAACTTCTTCTCCTTTGTTTTCTTGAACTTGCCTTTCAGCTTGCCATCGGAGAAGGCTGTATTGCCTTCAAACACGATGTCGTTGATTTTCACCTTTGCCCCCTTGTCCACGTTGATAAGCAGCACCACGCTGTTCGACAACGCTGAGTCCGGCTTCTGCGTGATATTCACTTTTGCATCTAGGAAGCCCTTGTTGGTATAGAACTTCCGCACCTGGGAGCGGGTATTGCTCAGCAGTGCATCGGTCACCACCTTGCCCCGAATCAGCTTGATTTTGTTCTTCAGTTCATCAGACTGGCCCTTGCCAATACCTGTGAACTCGAACTTCGACAGCCGGGGCCGTTCCTTCAGGTTGAAATCCAGGAAGATGCTGGAGCCTTCAGTGCGGGCAATGCTCACGCTTACATCGCCCAGAATGCCTTGGTCCCAGAGCCGACGAATAGCTTTGCCGATTTCTTCCCCCGGAATAGTAATCGGGTCCCCTACTTTCAGGCCACTCAGCCCGATGAGCGTATTAGCATCCAGGTAGCGGGCTCCGCTGATGGTAATTCCCCCCAGCGTGTAGCGCTGAGGCTGTGTACCATCGGCAGTGGCCGGCTGGGTCTGAGCCAAAGCAGTGGTTGCGGGAGCGGTACCCAGCGCCAGTGCCAGCGCGGCTACCGGAATAATTTTATGGTAGGAAGAACTCATGTTCTGCGATTACGAAACGGTTAGCTGCTCACTGGTTTTCCCGAACCGACGCTCCCGCTGCTGGTAAGCACGCAAGGCCTCGTAAAAATGCTCGCGCCGAAAATCAGGCCAGAGCAAGTCGGTAATAAACAGTTCCGTGTAGGCCAGCTGCCACAACAAAAAGTTACTAATGCGCTGCTCGCCACTGGTACGAATCAGCAATTCGGGGTCCGGAATACCAGCCGTGGAGAGGAACCCCGCCACCGTATTTTCCGTAATGTTTTCAGGATGCAGGCGGCCAGCCGCTACCTCAATGGCCATACGCTTCGTGGCCTGCGTCAGGTCCCAACGGCCACTGTAGCTCAGGGCCAGCAGCAGGGTAGTACCTGAACCGCTTTTAGTCAGTTCTATTGCCTCTGCTAATTCCTTCTGACAGGAAGCAGGCAGGTTTTCGATTTGCCCGATAGCCTGAAGCCGAATGTTATTTTTCAGCAGCGTTGGCGTTTCCTTGCGGATAGTATGTACCAGCAGCTGCATCAAAGCCATTACCTCATGTGCGGGCCTCGACCAGTTTTCGGTCGAGAAAGCATACAGCGTTAAGTAGCGCACTCCAGCCTCGGCGGCAGCCTCCACGGTTTCCCGCACCGCCGTAATGGCGTTTTGGTGCCCGAAAATGCGCAAACCGCCTTTCTGCTTGGCCCAACGGCCATTGCCATCCATGATGACAGCTACGTGAGCGGGAATATTCTGGGAGTCAATCTCGGACCGGACGGCCATTGGTACTTTTTGCGTAAAGAGGCCGCAAGTTACGCAAATGGTTGCATTCCCCTCTGCCCGATAACCACTTGCGACCTGTACGCTAAAATACGAACTGCCCCTGGCATTTCGTATGCCAGGGGCAGTAGACCGCTTAAAGCGTCCTTTTATCCACTCAATCCTTCTTCTTCCCTTTTTCCTGGCTCTTATCAGGGCATCGGATTTTGTAGAAGGTATAAGAAACGCTGATACCATTGTGAAAATACCAGTCTTGGTCATGGGAGTTACCTACAAGGTCATTTTGCCCCCGTGACTTGCCATCGACATGGTCCAGATTGTCAGTGAAAGTTTTTCGGGCTCCAGCCTCCAGCCCCAAGTTCCAATGCTCCGACAAGGCATATTTAAAGCCCAGTCCGGCTGGAATTGCTAAGCTTACCAAGCTTGATTTCTGATTCAGCTGCGGCTGAGTGGTACTGGCTGTTTCGGTATTGGCATAGAAGCCTGCTAGCCCGATGAACACATATGGCGTGAAATGAACCTTGTCGCGCCGGTTATGGTAGTCGAAGAAATTGTACTCCACCCCGCCGGACAGCTCCAACAAGCTACCTTTCATATTCGCGTCCCGGTAAGCGGCCAGCGGTGGAGTATTGCCATTGGTACCGCGCACGTTCCGGTCATCAGCGCGCAACATTCCTCCCATCAGGCCGGCGCGTAGGGTAACAGGCCCTGAGATATCCTTACGATAAAAGGCTGTAAGGGCGGGGCGGTTGTTGCGAAACTGATAATTAGGTGACAATTCGCCTTTGTAGGATAGCCCTCCAATACCAATTCCTAGTTCGCTGGTGTTCTGTGCAGCTGCCGTATAGGCAAAAAAAACACTCCCTACCGGCAAAATACCGATAAGGAGCGTTTTGAAGGCGTTCAAATTCGTCATACTGACTGGCTGGTGGAGGAAACTAGACAGCCAGAGTACTGACTATCTGAATTTGGGGTTACGTACTCGCGGAGCGAGGATGTAGTTAACTGATATACCCAAGGTAGAGTACCAGTCCTTTTCATTGCTCTTACCGCGCTGACCACCTGCTTGGTTAGCCTCCGAGTAAGTGTCAGGGCGACCATTCGTGATATCAAAGCCAAAGTACTTGGCAGCATCCGAACCGAGGGTATTGCGGTCAGTTACGTAGTTCGTGCTTACGTCGTCAAGGTAATCAGTGAAGGTTTTGCGGAAGCCCAGTTCGATACCAACATCGAAGCTTTTGTTGAGCTTATAGCGGGCACCTGCACCGAAAGGAATTACAAACTGCGTTAAGCTATAAGTGCTTGCCTGGCCTTCGGTCTTCAACGGCTGCAGGTTCACAATATTGCCTTCTGCATCTTCGCCTTTGGGATTGTGGTGGATTACACCCACCCCGGCAAATACGTACGGGACGAAATCGGGACGTTTGATGTAGTTGTTGCGGTTTTCGATCAGGTCAAAAACACCGGTGGCTGCCAACTCCAGAATGTCGTTACGGAAATTCATGTTCCGGGTGTAACGGAATTTCGCGTCAGGATCCGACTGGTCAGCAGCCTTGGCATCGTCGCCTGTGATACGGCCATAGGCAAGCGAAGCACGACCCGAAATACGTGGGGCAAAGCGACGGGTGATGGACAGGCCGATGTTAGGACGGGTGGCACCGGCGCGGAAGCTAGGAATACTGGGCTTCGGCGTGATATCACCGAAATATGCCATGCCATTCAGGGTAACACCGACGGAGTTGTACTGTTTCCGCTTGCTGAATTGCTGCGCACTCGCCTCCGACGCTACCAGCGCGAGGACCAGCAACAGGGCCAAAGTGTGGGTGAAGAGTTGCTTCATATGGAGCGAAATTTAGAGATATCAAGCTGAGAAAAAGTGCGAAAGAATCGTATGTACACGGTTGCAGTCAGCGACAAAAGTAGACGATGCCGGGAACTAAAAAAACATTTTCTGTAAAAACTCTACAGTCATACCGGGATTCCGGCGGGATTCCGACGGTCAAGGCCCCAGTTCAACTTACTGCGCAAGGTACTCAGGAAGTTAACATGATTCAGCTTTACCAGACGAGCACTGAAGTTTTCTCGGCGAACTGCAATCTGAATTCCGGCCTCTACAGTCTTGGAGCGGGAATCGAGGGAAAGAAGGAAATTATTGCTTCTCCCCTCTATCTCGAAGGAAATCACGCTCCGGTCGGACACAATAAGAGGCCGCACGTTCAGATTGTGGGGACATACGGGAGCAATGATAAAATTGTTCGTTTGGGGGAGCATCACCGGGCCCCCGCAGCTAAGCGAATAACCGGTAGAGCCGGTGGGAGTAGCTACAATCAGCCCATCAGCCCAGTAAGAGTTGAGGTATTCTCCATCAATGTAAGTATGCACCACAATCATGGAGGAAGTGTCACGTTTGAGGATACTGAACTCGTTGAGACCGAAATTTATGTCTCCGAAAGTATCGGGGTCGGTATCTACCCGGATGAGACTACGGTCTTCCAGCACGAAATGACCTTTAAACAGGGCATCAATGGCTTGAGCAATCTTATCGGGAGAGATGGTAGCCAGAAACCCCAGACGGCCGGTGTTGATGCCAAGAACAGGGATTTGCAGGGCACCTACGTAGGTAACAGTATCCAGCAGAGTACCGTCGCCCCCAATGCTTAGGACAAATCGGGTGCCTGCCAGCGAGTCACCACGGTGAAAAGTGGTGATACCTTCCGGAAGCTGAATATGCTGGCTCAGATACTCGTGAAACGTATCGAGAATGCGCACCTCTGCCTGTCGACGGATCAGATCGTCCATCATTTCCTGCATAAAGGCAGTCTGGTTTTCGTCAAAAGGCTTACCCAGAATGGCTATTTTCATAACAAAAACATAACCCAGCCAAGGCCGGGCAGAAGGGGTCAGATGGGAAACTGGGTACGAAAGAAAAAGCCGCCCTGCTGCTCGCGGTTGCGGGCATATTCCAGCGTGAAAACCCAATCGTAGTACGTGGCGAGGTGTAAGGCTACCCCGGTTGAAGCTAAAAACCGGTTAGGCAACCGGTTGACCGGTAATACGGTAGGCTGCCGAACATAGCCTACATCGACAAAGGTATTTAAATAAAATACCAGCGGAATACTATTGAAACGAGTGCTCTGCAATCCGCTGATCTGCATCTTACCCAAATCGAATAGTCGGTACGTGAGTCCTTGCTGCAACAGGCCCAAGTGGCGTCCTTCTATTACGTACGCATCATAGCCGCGTACCAGCAGATCGTAGCCAAAGGCGCGGTTGTCAGGGTAAGCCAGCTTTTCAGCGAAGCGCATTTGCCCTACTGCCCCGATACTATAGTAAAAAGGACCGCCTAATGCCACATAGCGGGCATAACGGCCGCGCAACGTGAAGCTGTTCGGGCTGCGGTTGGCCAGAAAAGCCCGGTAAGTGAGGCTCACCTGGGCGTATTGCCCGGTAAGGGGGTAGGCAAAAGTATTACGCTGGTTAAGGGTGCTTATCAGACTGATATCCACGTACTCGCGACGCGGGCCATTCAGGAAGTAATCCGGGTTATAGTAAAGGACTGAATCAGAAACCCGCTCATGGTGGTAGGCCACATCCAGGGCCGTAAGGTGCTGCACCGTCCGGCGCCAACGCAGACCGAGGGTGGCGTACTGCCGCTCAATTGGAAAGGCATCTTCCTGGCGCAGGTTACGAAGCTTGTCGCTGACGGTGGCGTAGTCGAGGGCATGGCTGCGGTAGTAGGAGTAGCCGGCTCCGAACCCGATGCGGCGGCGGCGGCCATAACCGGGGGCCTCATAGAACAGCTCGTACTTCCGGTTGAAGCCCAGTTGCAGGTTGCCCAGCAGCTGCTCGTTACGCCCCCGAAAGTTGCGCCGGACCACATGGATACCATAGTCCACCCGCTTCCACCGGTCAGAGCGGTCGAGCCAGGAGCGGAAGTTGCGGTCGGCCAGGGAGAAGATAGGAATGGGGAAGGTGTACCACCGTTCCTGCATGCTGTAAAGAATGGTCAGTTCTCCATCCCGGCATACGGCCTGCACCAGCACCTGATGAAACAACTGCAGGTTGAAGAGGCGGCGGCGGTTGACTTCAAGGCGGCGGATCAGGGTGGAGGCCGTCAGGGTATCGCCTTCCTGAAAGTCCAGCTCGGCGCGCAACACCGGCTCCCGGGTTACTTTATTGCCTACGAATAGCACACGGCCGACCCGGAATACAGGATAACCGGAACATTGCGCCTGCACTAGGCTATCATTAGCGGACCGGCGGAGGGAATCGGGAGGAAACGCGGTGGTTGCAGCAGGAACGGCCATGGCCGGATAGGAGGATGCCACCGGAAACAGACCGCGCACCAGCAGCAATAGGAATAATAGCACTGCCCGTCCCCGCGCTAGATGTTAAGGTAGCGCAACAGGGCGTCGTAGCGCTCCTGCTCATCCTCGGTTACTTCGCCGGTGCCGCTGAACTGCGCCGTAATAGAGTAGCCGAAACGCTCCAGCGTGGCAATAATGCGAGTAATATTGGGCGTATTGAGTTTAAGAGTCAGCCGAATACGGTAAGGATCATGCTCATCCTGCGCTACGTGGGCACTCATGATCTTCGCGTTGTTTTCCTCCACATAACGGCTGATTTGGGTGAGCGAATAGTCCCGCTCCTCCATGGCCAGCACAATAATTCCCTGCTGATTGGTAGCGACGGGCACTTTGCCAAAAGCTGCCAGCGTATCACTTACCGTCACCACACCCATATACTCATGCTGCGCATCGAGCACGGGCACAAGCTGGATTTTATTCTGAACGGCCAGCTCAATAATGTTGTAGAAGTGCTGATCATGCTGCACATGCACCTCACCGTAGTTGAGTGGCAAGCTGCCTAAGTCACACGCTGTTCCTTCCCGGTCAATCAAATCTGATTCGGTAACGAGGCCTTTATACTGCCGGTTATCGAGCACAGGTAATTGACCGACGTGAAACTCTTCCAGCCAGCGGGCAGCCTTCTCCGTCGAATCCGTCACCTTCAGGGGCGGAATCATTTGATTCAATAAATCTTCGGCGAGGATAGAATTCATCGGAGAATAGGCAGTTAGGCGAAACGAGAAGCAGGGCGGCGGGGCAGTATAAGCGTTTTACCCAAAGGAAGGTTTTCCACTGCATACCTACGTACATCGGCAGCTAAAAGAGTGGGAGTACCGGATGAATAGTTGCACCCGGCCGATGAAAGCCGTCCATTACCGGGCAATTGCCGTGCTGGTATGCTCCAGAAAACCCAGCAGTAGCTGATTGAACTCCCGGGGCCGCTCCATCATGGGGGCGTGGCCGCAGTGGTCGAGGAAGCGTAACTCAGCGGCTGGCAGCAACCGGTGAAACTCGTGGGCTACCACGGGAGGCGTGATGGTATCGTTGAGCCCCCAGACCAGCAGCGCCGGCACCGTGATGCGGTGCAGGTCCTTGGCCAGATTATGCCGCTGGGCCGACCGCGCTATACTGATGATGCGCAGGCACTTGGCGTTGGAGTTAGTCACATTGAACACCTCATCCACCAACTCACGCGTCGCAACTGCCGGATCATAGAACGTGTAGGCCACCCGCTCCTGCACAAACCCGTAGTTGCCGCGCTTAGGGAAGGAGCCTCCCATGCCATCCTCAAACAGGCCGCTGCTGCCGGTGAGTATTAGCCGGCTTACCCGCTTGGGGTTCTGGAGAGTGTACACTAGGGCGATATGCCCGCCCAGGGAGTTGCCGAGTAGCGTACAGGGTTGCGTGAGGCCGATTTCCGCCAGAAAATCCTCCACAAAGCTCACCAAGCCCGGAACGCCGGCTTTCAGCAGTGGCATTTCATAGATGGGAAGCAGCGGAATGATTACGCGGTAGCGCGGGCTGAATTCCTCCACTACGTCTTCCCAGTTGCTGAGGGCCCCGAACAGGCCGTGCAGCAGCAGCAGCACCTCACCGGTGCCTTCATCGACGTATTGAAACTCGTTTTTTTCCTTGATCTGCAATTCCATCTTCTCTAGGAAATAACCCGCCCGGCCGGGGCCGCAGAGGCGGGGTGTGCAATGATACAACTCTTGACCCAATTGCCGAGTAACGCCAGACCGTGAGGCGTCAGGAGGGCTTCGGGGTGAAACTGCACGCCATGCAAAGGCAGCGTACGGTGGCGCAGGGCCATAATTTCATGGGCGTCATCGGTGGTAAAAGCCAGGGCTTCCAACGTAGCCGGCAGGTGCGGTAGTATAAGGGAATGGTAACGGGTGACGGACATCCGGGCGGGCAACTGCTGGCATAGGGCATCGGCCTGCGTCCATTCGATTTCCGATACTTTACCGTGCATCGGTCGTTGCCCCCGCACCGCCCGGGTACCAAAGAATTCTCCCAGCGCCTGGTGCCCCAGGCACACGCCCAGCATAGGCAGGCGAGCATGAAACAGTTGAATAACGTCCATCAGGTTGCCGGCCTGAGCCGGGGTACCCGGACCGGGCGACAGCACCACGGCATCCACCGCCAACTCCTGCAGCTCACATATGGGCACATTGTTTCGGCGTACTTGCACCTCGCACCCCAACTGCCGGAAGTAATCCAGCAGATTATAGGTGAAGGAATCAAAGTTATCCAGCAATAACAGACGCATGCCGTGAGATACCCGAGTAAAGTGAGTGGCGGAGCCGATAACTGAACAGGCTATCTGACCACTCAGTTGCGTTTATCAGAATACTTCCCGCAGTCTGTCGAGCAGGGTGCCGGCGAAAGGCAGCACAAAACTCACGAGACTAAGGGCTACCGGAGTGGCTTCGCGCACAATGGGCAGCACCTGCGACTCGGCCACCAGTTGGGGCGAAATCACCTGTAACCCCGCCAACCCGATACCGTGTAGCAGTAGGCTCAATCCCAGCACCCACTTGAGTACGCCGCTGGCTGCGCCGCCCAGGTTGTCCAGTACACCCAATGGGGTGAGATGCACTGCTTTTTTAATAAAGGAGCTTAGCAGATTTACCCCCCACACGATAGCCGCGAATACCAACACGAACGATACCAGCGGGAGCAGGCCGAAGGCTTCGCCCACGTACTGCCGCACTAGCGGAATAGCATCGTTGAGCAACGCCAGCCCGCCTACCACACCCAGCACGAAGGCCAGTAAGGAGGCCACTTCCAGCACCAGCCCGCGTCGGTAGCCCTGCACAGCTCCAATACCCAGCGGAATCAGCAGCAGAATATCGAGGGCAGACATAGGAGGGGAGTTATGAGAGTTGAATTATGAGTCATGATTTCAAGTAGCTCATCACTCATAATTCAACTCTCATAATTACAAATTAGTGTTGTTGAGCAGGTTATTGACAGTCTGGGAAATCAGTCGGCCATCGGCCAGCCCAGCCAACTCGCGGGCAGCTACGCCCATTACCTTGCCCATATCGGAGGGGCCAGTGGCACCCACGCGCTGAATAATATCCACCAGCTTCTCTACCAAGTCGGCTTCGGAAAGCTGTTGGGGCAGGTATTCTTCAATGATGGCCAGCTCGTTAAGCTCTATTTCTTCCAGGTCGGAGCGAAACTGCTTGTTGTAGGTTTCGGCCGCTTCCCGGCGCTGCTTGGCCTGCTTGGTCAGGAGCTTGATTTCGGCATCGGGCGTGAGGGCCGCGCCGTGCTGGCCTTCGGCAGTTTCGGCCAGCAGAATCTGGGACTTGATGCTGCGCAGGGTGGTCAGGCGCACTTTGTCTTTGGCCAGCATGGCCTTTTTAATATCAGCGTCGATGGTTTCTTTCAGAGCCATGGGAAGGGGGATTAGGAAGGTGCAAGATTACGGTTTTTACAGGCAACCGGGGCCGACAGCACGGTATACGGGCTGCCACCGGCCTTGGGCAGCCCGAAACTACAACGCCGGCCCGCCGGTTTAGCTACGTACCTTTGACTACGTACCACCCATTGTGCCGCTCCCGATATGACGAAGCTTAGTGTAAACATAAATAAAATAGCTACCCTCCGGAATGCCCGGGGCCACAACCGCCCCGACCTGCTGCAGGCCGCCCGCGACTGTGAGCGGTTCGGGGCACAGGGCATTACGGTGCACCCCCGCCCCGATGAGCGCCACATCCGCTACCAAGACGTGCGCGACCTGAAGGCCGTGGTAACCACCGAGCTGAACGTGGAAGGCAACCCGACCCCCGATTTTCTGGACCTAGTGCGGGAGGTACGGCCCGAGCAGGTGACGCTGGTACCCGACGCCCCCGATGCCATTACCTCCAATGCCGGCTGGGATACCATCCGCCATCAGGACTACCTGCGCGATATAGTAGCCGACCTCAAAAGTATCGGCTGCCGCGTCAGCATTTTCCTTGACCCCGTTGCCGAACTGGTGCGGGCCGCCGCTACTACCGGTACCGACCGGATTGAGCTGTACACCGAAGAATACGCCCGCCAGTACCACGCCGGTGCCGAGGCGGCCCTGCGCCCCTACCGCGAAGCCGGCCTGCTGGCGCAGGAGCTGGGCCTGGGCCTCAACGCCGGCCACGACCTCGACCTCGACAACCTGGCGTACATGCACCAGCACCTGCCTGGTCTGGTGGAAGTGAGCATCGGCCACGCTCTTATCTGCGACGCGCTGTACTTGGGGCTGGAAAATACCATTCAGCTCTACCGCCGGCAGCTCAAGTAAGATGGTGAGTGGTAAAATGGTGAGTTTGACGTTCTATTTGCGCTAACTGCGCCGTTAGAACATAAACCGCACCACTCACTACCCACCATTTCACCACTTACCATTACCTCCTGTGCCGCGTCTTCCGCTTACTGATTTTCTGCAAGGCCACTCCGAGTCACCTATTCTGGATGTGCGCGCGCCGGTGGAATATGCCCACGGCCACATGCCGGGGGCGGTAAGCTTTCCGCTGTTTTCAGATGAGGAGCGGGCCCGCATCGGTACCACTTACAAGCAGATGAGCCAGGACAAGGCGGTATTACTGGGGCTGGATTTCTTCGGGCCGAAGATGAGCCAGCTGGTGAAGCTGGCCCAGAAGCTGGCTCCGCACAAGCGGGTGCGGGTGCACTGCTGGCGGGGCGGTATGCGCTCCGGTGCGGTACTATGGCTGCTGGAGTTGGCGGGCTTTCAGGTAGAGTTGCTGGATAAGGGGTACAAAGACTACCGCCGCTGGGCATTGGCCGAATTTGCTCAGCCCCGCGCCCTATGGGTTCTGGGCGGCCTCACCGGCTCGGGCAAAACCGACGTCCTGCACATCCTTGCCGACCGCCAGCAACCTGTCCTCGACCTGGAAGGGCTGGCAAACCACAAGGGCTCGGCTTTTGGCAGCATTGGCCAGCCGGCCTCGCCCACGCAGGAGCAGTTCGAGAACAACCTTGCTGCTGAACTAGCCGCGTTTACCCCCGATACTACAATCTGGGTAGAAGACGAAAGCCGCACCATCGGGCCGGTGCACCTGCCGGCCCCGCTCTACGAGCAGATGCATGCCGCTCCGCTGCTGTTACTGGAAGTACCCCGCCAACAGCGCGTACGTAAGCTGGCCGAGGAGTATGGCCGCCACGACCCGGCTGCGCTGGCCACTTCCATCCTGCGTATCCGGAAGCGGCTGGGCGGTTTGGTCACCAAGGAAGCATTGGCGGCCATCGGCGAAGAAGACATGGAAAAGATGGTCAGTCTCGTACTCGACTACTATGACCGCACTTACAGCCATGGCCTTGAGGGCCGCCGCATTATCCCCGTGCCTTCCGATACCTGCGACCCGGCCGTAAATGCCGAGTTGGTGATGCGAACAGCACAGATGGCGCAGTAACGTACCGGGGTCGTCTGCCCAACGGTTCTCAACCCAATCAATTTCCTCGCGCCTACTGGCGCGCAACTCCCCGCTTATGACCGAAGAAATCCGCCTCACCCAATATAGCCACGGCGCAGGCTGCGGCTGCAAAATTGCGCCCAAAGTCCTCGACCAGATTCTGCATACCAGTATTCCGCAGCCCCACGATGCGCAACTGCTGGTGGGCAACTCCTCCCGCGACGACGCGGCTGTATACGACATCGGGGGCGGGCAGGCTATCATCAGCACCACCGACTTCTTTATGCCCATCGTGGATGATGCCTATGATTTCGGGCGGATTGCCTCGGCCAACGCCATCAGCGACGTGTATGCTATGGGCGGCCGGCCGGTCATGGCCATTGCTGTGCTGGGTTGGCCTATTGATAAGCTGGCGCCCGAAGTGGCCCGTCGCGTAATTGAGGGCAGCCGCAACATTTGCGCCGAGGCGGGCATTCCGCTGGCCGGCGGCCATAGCATCGACTCACCGGAGCCCATTTTCGGGCTGGCTGTGACGGGGCTACTCGACATCAAAAACCTCAAACAGAACGACACCGCCACGGCCGGCTGCGAACTGTTCTTAACCAAGCCGCTGGGCGTGGGTATACTTACCACAGCCCAGAAACGCGGCATCCTGCGCCCCGAACATGTCCACATTGCACCCCAGAGCATGATGCAGCTCAACAAAATCGGGGCAGAACTGGGCCAGTTGCCCGGCGTGCGCGCCATGACCGATGTAACGGGGTTCGGGCTGCTGGGCCACCTTTCGGAAGTATGCGAGGGAAGCAACCTTACGGCCGAAATCAGCTTTGCTAAGGTGCCGCTGCTTCCCGAAGCCGAGGAATACCGGCAGCAAAACGCCATTCCGGGCGGCACGGTGCGCAACTGGGATTCATATGGGCACAAAGTCGGCCCCATCACCGACGAGCAGCGGGCCTGGCTCTGCGACCCCCAAACGTCGGGTGGGCTGCTGGTATGCGTGGAGCCAGCGGACCAGGATGCGGTACAGGCCGTATTTGCGCAGTACGGCCTGAAGTTGGAGTCCTTCGGTACCCTGCGCGCCCACGTGGCCAATGAGCCCTGGATTATTGTAGGTGCTTAATAACTAACCTGAACGCATCCATGTCGGCCCCGATGGTTATCCGTCGGGGCCGATAGTCGTAGTAGCCTTTCCATGAAGCTTCTCTCCTTTCTGCGCCCGTTGCTGGAAATAGCCGCCGTTGTTACCGCTATTATTGTGGGGTTACGGCTGGTTACCGGGCTTTTCGGACGTAAAAGTCGAGCGTATCGGCCCACATTTATGCGGCAGTTTTCCCTGCTATTCTGGCCGTTGCTGTGCCTGGGCGTGGGCTTGCCGTTTCTGGGCTCGTTCTTCTATGCTGGCACATTGGCAGTGTATGAACTGGTTCTGCTGACAGCCGTAGCCGCCGTGGTGCTGGGGTTTTCGGTGCCGGCCTTTGTGTTGCATGCCCGCTATTATGCCCGCAACCTGGAAACCACCCTGGTTTTCGATCCTAAGCAGAATACCCTGGAAGTGTACGAGGGCACGCGGCACATTCCGTTTGGCAAAAGCGACCTAGTGCGGGTAGAACGGGTTACGTGCCAGTCGGAGCGTTTATTCTGGAGCCCGTACAACTATCTACAGCTGCATTTACGTACAGGTGAGACACTTACCCTCACCTCAGTCCTTACCAAACTGGAGCCGGTAACGGAGTTTTTGCGCAATACCCCGCTGGAAAGGCGGCGCAGGTGGTTCTGCTGGATCTGAGTTGGTGGTTGCCCTGTGCGAAACGGTTCAATTTGCTTTTTCACTCGTTTAACTGCTCTTTTCGCCTGCTTATTCAAGTCGGACAGCTGCCTATATTTGTTGAGTGCCTTCTACCCCGGTATAATCTTCCGTAACTGAAGATACTGCCGGGCTTACTCATGCCTGTTGCCCACCGTTACCGATGCGGCGTTTCCTGCTGGTTGCGTTTTTGCTCTGTTGCCTTGCCGGTACGGTAGCGGCCCGTGCGGCGGCTGTCCCGGCGTTGCTGCGCCAGCTCCGGACACAGCCTGCCGACACAGCTCGGGTCCGGCTCCTGAATGAGCTTTGCTACGCGCTGCACGATAATGAGCCCACCCGCGCCCTGCCCTACGGTGAGCAGAGCGTAGCACTAGCCCGGCGGCTCAACCATTCCCAGGGCTTGCTCCGGGCCCTGCTGAACCTTGCCAGCTGCTACGCCAACCTCGCCGACGGCCCCCACGCCTTGCAGCTGCAGCAGGAAGCTCTGCTACTAGCCCGCCGGCTCCGCTCCAACGACGGGCTGGTGCGCAGCTATACGGGCATGGGCGGGGTGTACCACGAGCGGAATGATACGGCCGCCGCCCTGCGCAATTATCGCCGCGCCCTCACTTACGCCTACCTTCCTGATGTGCAGGTACGCAGCCAGCTGATGCTGTTCGGAAACCTGGGCAACCTGTACTTCTACCTGAAACAGCAGCAGGAAGGCCTTGTCTTCACGCGCCGGGCTCTGCAGCTGGCCCGCCGCACCCGTGACCGGGCGGGCGAGTCGTTGTACCTAGCCGATCTGGGTTCATTTTATATGCAGATGAACCAGCTGGACACGGCAGAAGGACTGCTGCGGCAGGCGGTTTCCATTGTTGAGCCCTTGCATAACCACCGGTTTGAGGCCGGTCATCTGGAGTTACTAGCAACGGTACTGCTGCTGCAGAACGAGCTACCGGAGGCCGAGCAGCTGACCCGCCGGGCCCTGCGCTTAGCCCGCCAGATTGACTACAAGGAACGAGTGCTGGACAGCTATAATCTGCTGGCCGAAATCAACGTAAGCCGCAAGCAATTTGAGGAGGCCTACGAGTGGCAAAGCCGGTTCCGCGACCTGAACGACAGCCTCAACAGCCGCTCCCGCGTGCAAACCCTCACGGCCCTGCAAACCCGCTACGAAACCGCCGACAAGGAACACCTGATCCGGCGGCTGACGGAGCGGGAATCGGTGATGCAGCAGCGTAATCGGGCGCTGTGGGGCGCCATTGCGGCACTGTTGCTGGGCCTGGGTGGCATGGCGTACCTCTACACCAAGCTCCGCCGCAGCCGGGCCGAGCTTTCCAGTAATCATCGGGCACTGGAAGAGGTAACGAAGGAGCTCCGGCAGCTGGCCGCCTCCAAAGACCGACTTTACGCCATTGTCGCCCACGATTTGCGTGGTCCGGTCACCTCTTTTGCCGGCGTTACGGAGCTGATTGACTTCTACCTCAAACAAGGCGACGAGGACGGACTGCGCCGCCTGCCCGCACTGGTTCGGCAGTCAGCCTATCAGCTCAATCATTTGCTTGACAATTTATTAAACTGGGCCGTAAACCAAACCGGGGAGCTGGCTTTCCGACCCAAGCGGCTGTTGGTAGCCGATCTGTACCAGGAGGCCACCCGCCTGTACGCCAACGCCGCCGAAGCCAAGCAGATTACCTTCCATCTTGACTGCCCACCGCATGTGGCCGTGTGGGCCGATGCCCACATGACCGAAACAATTCTGCGCAATCTGGTAGGCAACGCCCTGAAATTTACCCCGGCGGGAGGCAGTATTTCTTTGCGAACTGAGGCTGGAACCGGAGGAAATGTGGCGCTGTGCGTGCAGGATACCGGCTCCGGTATAGCACCAGACCAGATAACCGCCTTATTTTCCCCCGATGGTCTGGCCCCGCTGCGCGGCTCCCGCTCCGGCACCGGTCTTGGCCTCCTGCTGTGCCGGGCTTTCGTTGACCGACAGGGTGGATCTTTGGCAATTGAAAGTACGCCCGGGCAAGGTACCACGGTGTGCGTGCATCTTCCGGCCGCCCATCTGGAGTAAGTTGCCGCTTGCCAGATAACTGACACGGGAGTAACCCTGCTGAACAGCCCTGGCACGAAGATACTGTGAGCCCATTTTTGGCACCTATAACCTGGCGTGCCCCGGTAACGGACAACTCCCAACGGGCAACTCCATTCACGAAGCCCCATCTTTGCATTCTTATGCTGCAACTACACTTCCGCGAAATGGGGCAGGGAGCCCCGCTCGTGATTCTGCACGGCCTGTTTGGCACCCTCGACAACTGGCAGACACTAGCCCGCCGCTGGGCCGAGGCCGGCCACCGGGTCATTGTGGTGGACCTACGCAACCACGGCCGCTCCCCCCACGCCCCCGAGCACACCTACACCCTGATGAGCGAGGACTTGCTGGGCTTGTTCGACCAACTCCAGCTCGGCCCCGACACCACGCTCATGGGCCACAGTATGGGTGGTAAAGTGGCCATGCGCTTCGCCCTCGACCATCCGCAACGCCTGGGTAAGCTGATTGTGGTGGACATTGCCCCGCGCTTCTCCGATATGGAGCACCAGGACAGCGTAATTACCGGCCTCAATGCCGTGCCGTTAGCCGCGCTGGAGAACCGCCAGCAGGCCGATGACGCCCTGGCCCAGCACATCCGGCAGATGGATACCCGGCAGTTTCTGCTCAAAAACCTGTACCGCCGCGACGATAATAGCTTCGCCTGGCGGCCCAACCTGGCCGTTCTCACGGCCGGCATGGCCCACGTTGGCGAGGAAATCACCGCCGCCCAGCCCTTTCTCAAGCCAACCCTGTTCATCCGCGGTGGCCTCTCCGACTACATCAATGCCGACGATAAGCTGCACGGCATCCCGGCCCTGTTCCCCAACTCGCAGGTAGAAACCGTGGTAGATGCCGGCCACTGGGTCCATGCTGAAAAGCCTGAGGAAGTCTTCGGGCTAGTCAAAGCGTTTATCGGGAATTGAATGGCTGAACTGTTGAATGGCTGAAAGGATATAAGGCTGAGTCGAGAACCGATAAGCAGCCAATAGCCCCATTTACCCATCCAACATTGCAACTATTTTACCCATTCACCCTTTTACCCATTCCCCGTTGAAAACCGGCACGCTTTACCTGATTCCCACTATTCTGGCCGACGATACGGCTGCCCAGGTGCTGCCGCCGCAGGTGGCACAACGAGTGGCCGCGCTGCAGTATTTTCTGGTGGAAAACGCCCGCACAGCGCGTCGTTTTATCAAGAGTGTTGTCCCGCAGCAGGTAATTGAGGAGCTGCGCATCAGTGTAATCGACAAAGACAGTACCGAGGCCCAGATTCAGGCGGCCCTGCAGCCGCTGGTAACGGGCCAGGATGCGGGCGTGATTTCCGAAGCCGGCTGCCCCGGCATTGCCGACCCCGGGGCTGAGCTGGCCCGCCGGGCTCACCAGCTGGGCGTGCGGGTGGTGCCGCTGGTAGGCCCATCGTCGCTGCTGCTGGCTCTGATGGCCTCGGGCATGAACGGGCAGAGCTTTGCCTTTCACGGCTATCTGCCCATCGAGCGAGGCAAGCGCGTGGCTGCTTTGAAGAAGCTGGAACAGCAGGCCTTACAACAGCATCAAACCCAGTTGTTCATCGAAACTCCCTACCGCAACCTGCCTCTGTTGGAGGACCTGCTCAACACGTTGCATCCGGGCACCCGCCTCTGCGTAGCCGCCAGCCTCACCGCCGAAAACGAGTACATCCGCACCGATACCATAGCCGGTTGGAAGAAAAAGCCCCTGCCGGAAATTCACAAGCAGCCCGCAGTCTTCCTGATTGGTCAGTAGCGTGCAGCGAAGCGTCTTGCTACTTCATTAATTGGTATACCAGCAAGGAGGAGAAATACGCCAGCCCTGTCATGTAAAACAGCTGCAGCATGGGCCATTTCCAGCCTTTGGTTTCGCGGTACGTAGCGGCCAGCGTGCTCATGCACTGCATAGCAAACACGTAGAATACCAGCAGAGAAAATGAGCGAGCCGGGGTGAAGAACGGCTGGCCGTTACTGTCTTTCTCAGCAGCCAGCTTCTGCTGCACGGTGAGCTGATCCGCATCCTGACCCACGCTGTAAATAGTACTCATGGTGCCTACAAACACTTCTCGTGCCGCAAATGAGGTAAGCAGCGAAATGCCGATTTTCCAATCGAAGCCCAGCGGGCGGATGGCCGGCTCGATGAGGTGCCCGAAGTGACCCGCGTAGGAGGCTTCCAGCTTTTCGGAAGCCACGCGGGAGTCAATTTCAGCCAGTGTGAGGCCCTGTCGGCGGGCTTCCGTGGTGGCCCGCTCGCCGGCCTGTTCTATGGCTGAGCCCGGCCCGTAGGAGGCCAGTACCCAGAGCAGAATGGAAATGGCCAGAATCACCTTGCCGGCCTGAAATACGAAGGCCTTCACCTTCTCCACGATGGTGATGCCCACGTTTTTCCAGCGCGGCCAGCGGTACACCGGAAATTCCATGATGAAGTAGCTCCGCTCGGTGGTTTTGAGCAGCAGCTTCATAGCCCAGGCCGAGAGGATGGCCGCGAAAAAGCCCAGCAGGTACAGCCCCATCAAAGCAAAGCCGCGCAGGTTGAACACGCCCAGCACGGCCTCATCGGGCACCACCAGTCCAATCAGCACGGTGTACACCGGAATCCGGGCCGAACACGACATAAGCGGCGTCACGAAGATGGTGATAATCCGGTCCTTACGGTTTTCGATGGTGCGCGCGCTCATGATGGCCGGCACGGCGCAGGCCACCCCCGAAATCAGGGGCACGATGCTTTTGCCGTTCAGCCCGAACCGCCGCATGATGCGGTCCATCATGAACGTCACGCGGGCCATGTAGCCGGTTTCCTCCAGTACTGCAATGAAAGCAAACAGCAGCGCAATCTGGGGAATGAAGATGAGCACGCCGCCCAAACCGGCCAGCACGCCTTCGGTCAGCAGATTAATCAGCGGCCCATCGAAATTGGTTTGGATCAGTCCGTTTATCCAGGCCACGCCCTGGTCAATCAGCTCCATGGGGTAGCTGGCCCAGGCAAACACCGCCTGAAACATCAGAAATAGCACCCCGAAGAAAATCAGGTAACCCCACACCTTATGCGTGAGCACCTTATCAAGCTTGTTGCTGTACGGCTCGTTCTGCTCGGTGCGCGTTACGGACACGCAGTTAAGTAGAATCTCGTTGATGCGGCCGTAGCGGGCAATAGTTTCCTGGGCCTGCCGGGCCATGGGCTCGAACCCGTACTGCGCCGTCAGGGCCTGCATGTACGCCCGGTCCTCGGGCGTAAGCAGACTGATGTGGCGGTACTGGTGAGCGTAGTGCAGTGCCAGATAGTCGTTGTGCAGCTGGAAATGCTCCCGGATCTGCTGGAGCATCGGGTGCAAATCCGCCTCTGGCTCGTAGAACCGCTCCGTAGGCGCGTTCAACGTTTGCGCCATAACGATTTTGAGCGCCGTAATGCCCACGCCTTTACGGGCGTTCATCGGGATGATGGGCACGCCCAACTCCTGCTGCAACGCCGGAATGTCAATCTGAACACCGTGCTGCTCGGCCACGTCCATCATGTTCAGGGCCAGCACGGTGGGCAGGCCCATGTCAGCCAACTGAGTGAACAGTAACAAGTTGCGTCGCAGGTTACTAGCGTCCACCGTCACCACTACGAAGTCGGGGTACTGGGGGCTGGCTTTGTCGTAGAACAGGTCAGTAATGACCTTCTCGTCGAGGCTTTTGGGATAGAGCGAGTAAGTGCCTGGCAGGTCCACAATTTCGGCCCGGTGCTGGGCCGTGAGCTGACTGATGCCCGTTTTGCGGTCCACTGTCACGCCCGGGAAGTTGCCTACTTTCTGGTTGAGGCCGGTAAGCTGATTAAACAGCGAAGATTTGCCCGAGTTGGGGTTGCCTACCAGCGCAATGCGCGTGAGCGGGCCCGGCTGCCGCAGTGCGGCCGTTTCCAGTTGCACTGCCGACACCCCCGCGCCGGCCCGGCCGGATAGTAGTTGTCCGCCTGCCATGTACCCGTAGTTATTTCAGAAGAATAGTCGCCGCCTCGCTCACCCGCAACGACAAGGTGTAGTCGGCCATGTCGCCCACCACCAACGTAATAGGACAGCCCAGCGGGGCCCGGCTGTTGAGGCGCACCGTAGTGCCCGGAATGCACCCCATTTCCAGCAGCTTCAGGGCCATTTCGGGGTCCTGGAGGCAACAAATGGTGCCGCTCTCCCCTAACTGGAGGTCGGTCACGCTACGCGGAGCGGACGGCGGTGGGGCAAGAGGTGGGCGGTTAGACACGGGCGGAACTATTTAGATTTACTTCAAACAAAGGTACCACCCAATTATGTTTCAGCCAACATTCGCTGCGAAGAGAAGACAAGCTATTGGGGCATAGCTAAGTGACTGATTTGTAATTATTCCGAAATCAAATTGTATTGGTATAAATATTCGGGGAGGACTTGCTTTTTATGCCGCATTTCATTGTAATTTTGGCATATACACTAGTCTGCCTTCATATGCTTCAACGCGTACTTTCTCTTTTTGCACTGGCTTTGCTGCTCCCGGTTCTGAGTTTCGCTCAAGACGCCAAAATGACCGGTCGTATCGTTGATGAAAAGACGAAAGAGCCTATTCCATTCGCCTCTATCGGGCTGAAAGAAGAGCAAACCGGTGCTCTGACCAATGAATACGGCTTTTTTCAGATGGCCATGCCCCAAAAGAATCCACAGGATTCGTTAGTGATTATGGCGCTGGGTTACTTCCGCAAAGCGGTGCTTATCAAGCCTGGCATCAAAGTGCAGGACATGATTATTGAGGTTCCGAAGCGGGCTATCGAGTTGGGCAACGTAACCGTAAAGGGCGGTAAAGTGAAAAACCTGGCCCTTGGCTCAAACTCGAATACGCCCGGTGAAGGCATGATTCAGGGCATGCCCGGTAGTCAGTACGCATTCTTCGTGAAGAACGAGAAGGGCAAAAAGCTCGGCAACGTACGCTCAGTATCGTTTTACATCGGGGAAAACGGCTTTCCCCGGGAGCCATTCCGCGTACGCCTTTACAAGGCCGATGGCAACTATAACTCCCCTAACTCCGATTTGCTGAACGAGAACATCGTGGTTTCGGCTCCGAAAGGCGGCGAGTGGTACACCGTCGACCTGACGCAGTACAACATTGAGGCCCCGGTAGAAGGCTTTTTTGTAGCTATGGAGTGGATTGTAAGCGGCGACGGCTTTTACACCACCAACTTCATGGACAACTACACGCCCTACGGCCAGATCCTGCGTCCCACCTTCGAATTCAAGGAGGCCCGTACCTGGAACTACACTATGGGCCGCGGCTGGAGCCTGATTACCCTCGCCAACAACGGCATGCGCTACAACGCCATGATCCGGGCCGAGGTAGACCAGATCAAGGACTAGGCTAGGCTTGCGGATTAAGTCTGATTGACACGGATTTCGTGGACGATTCCAGAATCGGCCAGTAGCATAACTCAAATACGCAAGGGCACAAACAAAAGGGACTCGCCGGCTGGCGAGTCCCTTTTGTTTGTGCCCTTGCGTATTTCTGGCTGATCAGAAGAACACGACTACAAAATATGCGTCAATCCAGTTTAATCCGCAGAAATCCGTGAGTCTATTTGAGCACGGCAATTTCTACGCGGCGGTTTTCCTGGCGGCCAGCAGCGGTGGCGTTGGACGCGGCAGGAGCAGCTTCACCCATGGGCTCCAGCGTTACCTGAGTGGCGGTCATCATGCCATTTTTCACCAGCCAATCCTTCACGGCGGCGGCGCGCTGTGCGCTCAGCTCCTTGTTATAGCTCTTGTCCCCGCGCGAGTCGGCGAAACCCAGCACGCGGACCTGCTTGCCCCGGTGGCGGCGGGCAATGGAGGCACTGATTTCCGATAACGCACGGGTGGCGGTTGGCTTGATTTCGGCCTTATCCGTGTCAAACAGCACTTTTTCTTCGAGACCGTACACGTTGTATACATCGTCGCCGCGCACAGTGATTTCGGGCAAATCGATTTCCTCCAGCTTCACGTCAGCGAGTTTGGCTTTGGTCATGTCCCAAGTGCTTTCCACGGCGTTGGTGGCCTTGTCCACAGCGTTGCCGGCCGCATCGGTAGCAGTGGCAGCAGCACCGGCGGCGGTTTCACCGTCGCGGTACACTACGGCCGTATCCGCAGTGGCTTCCTGGGGCTGGTCTTTTTCGGCGGGCTTCTTGAGGTCGGAGCAGGAGGCCAGCAACACGGTAGCCGCCAGCGCGGAGAGGAAGATCTTTTTCATTGTGGGGGAGAGAATAGGGTGAACATTGGCTTACGGGCAATGATACGGGATGTTTGCAATCCTGCAATATTCAGCCAGCTCTATTCTGCTACGAACACTCGCTTCACCCGCTCGCTTACGTTGGTCAGCAACTCATACGGAATGGTGCCGATGCGCGCGGCCAGCTCCGTGAGGGGCAGGTTTTCGCCGAATACCACGGCCGCGTCGCCGGCTTGAGCGTCGGCAATGTGAGTCACGTCGGCCATGCACATGTCCATGCACACGTTGCCTACGATGGGCGCCCGTTGCCCACGGATAAGCACCTCGCCCGCCCCGTTGCCGAAGCGCCGGTCGTAGCCGTCGGCATAGCCGATGGCCAGGGTGGCAATGCGCCGCTCGTGGTCGGTGGCTTGGCCGCGGCGGCCGTAGCCCACCGTCTGGCCCGCCGGCAGGGTTTTGATCTGGGAAATGGTGGTACGCAGGGTGCTCACAGACCGCAGCGCGTCGGGCTCCTGGCCACTGGCTTCCACCCCATAGAGGCCGATGCCAAGGCGTACCAGACTGTGCTGGTCCTCCGGAAACCGCACAATGCCGGCCGAGTTGAGGGCGTGCTGGAGAATGGGGTAGCCCAGGGCCGCCTCCAGCTGGGGCGTCATGCGGGCGAAGGCGGCCAGCTGCTCCCGCGAGAAGCTGTTGTGCTGCTCCTCGTCGGCTCCGGCCAAGTGGGTGAGGGCGCTGGCTACGCGCAGGTGGGCGGCGTTTTCGTGCAGCAGCCGACACAGCTCGGGCAGGTCTTCCTCGGCGAAGCCCAGGCGGCGCATGCCGGTATCGAGCTTGAGGTGGATGGCGGGCATGGCGGCCTCGCGGGCGGCGGCCAGGTAGTCGTGCAGGCGCTCGAAGGAGTAGATTTCGGGTTCCAGGTGGTACTGGCGCAGCTTCTGGAAGGCGTCGGGAGCCGGGTTCATCACCATCAGCGGCAGGCTGATGCCGCTCTGGCGCAGGTCCACGCCCTCGTCGGCGTAGGCCACGGCCAGGTAGTCTGCGCGGTGGAACTGAAGCAGGTTGGCGACTTCGGCCGAGCCGCTGCCGTAGGCAAAGGCCTTCACCATCACCATCAGCTTCACGCCGGGCTGCAGGCGGCGACGGTAGAAGTTAAGGTTGTGCACCAGCGCGTCGAGGTTTACTTCCAGCACTGTGCCGTGGATTTTCTGCTGGAAGGCGGCAACAATCCGCTCGAAGCCGTAGCGGCGGGCCCCTTTCACCAGAATCAACTCCTGGCGGAACTGCTCGGGTTGGAAAGCGGCCAGAAACGCGGCCGTGTCGGGGTAGAATTCAGCCTGCAGGCCCGCAAACGCCGCGTGGTGCCGACTGATATCGGGGCCGATGCCGATGAGGCGCTCCACGCCGTGGGCCGGCAGCAAAGCCGCCACCCGCGCGTACAGTTCGGCCCCGGCTAAGCCCGATTCGAGCACATCGGAGAGAATGAGGGTGCGGCGGCCCCGGCGGGCTTGCCGGGCCAGGGCATCGAGGGCGAGGCGCAGGCCGGCCAAGTCGTTGTTGTAGGTATCGTCGAGGACGTAGCAGTCGTGCAAAGCCTGCTTCATCTCCAGACGCATGGCCACGGGCTGGAGCCGGTCGAGGCGCTGCTGGATTTCGGTGGGGGGCACCTGCCGCCACAGCAGCACCGCCAGGCCGTGGAGGGCGTTTTCTACGGAGGGCTCATCGGCGAAAGGCAGCGTGAAGGTGTGCTCCTGGGGGCGGGGCCGGGCGCGCTCCACCCGCACCACGGCCCGGTCGGCAGCGGCTTCCTGCATAGTGATGAGCAGGTCGGCTTCCTGGGCGTCGAAGCGGGCGCGCTGGCGCGTCCAGGCCACGCGGGTGGTGCGGGCGGGGCTGAGCTGGCGGCGGGCGGCGGCGTGAATCAGCTCGTGGTCGGCGCAATAGAACAGGGTATCCACCTGCTCAAACAGGCGCATCTTCTCCGTCACCTTTTCGGCGGGGGAGGCGAAACCGGCATCGTGGGCCGTACCCAGATTGGTGAAGATGCCCAGCGTGGGCTGGATGATGCGAACCAGCCGCGCCATCTCGCCGGGCTCGGAAATGCCGGCCTCGAAGATGCCCAGCGTGTGGCTGGCGGTAAGCTCCCACACGCTCAGGGGCACGCCCACCTGGGAGTTGTAGGAGCGCGGACTCTTACAGATCAGCTCGTCGGGGCTCAGCAGTTGGGCCAGCCACTCCTTCACGATGGTTTTGCCGTTGGAGCCGGTAATGCCGAACACCGGGATGGGGAAGCGGCGGCGGTGGTGGGCCGCCAGCGCCTGCAGGGCTGCCAGGGTATCGGGCACCCGTAAGAAACCGGCCTCAGGAAAGTCGGCCAGCGGCACGTCGTCCTGCACCAAAAACTGGCGCACGCCGGCCCGGTACAACTCGGGCAGGTAGCGGTGGCCGTCGTGCTGGGGGCCGCGCAGGGCCAGGAACAGGCTGTCGGCGGGGGTTTGCACGCGGCGGCTATCCAGCAGCAGCCGCTGAATGGCTGCCGGGGTGGCGGGAAGTTGGAGCAGGGTGCCGCCGGTAAGCGCGGGCAGGTCGGAGAACTGGAGCATAGCAGGGGCAAAGGTACAGGAGTGAGTTATGAGAGTTGAATGATGAGTTGCGGGGAGGGTGGCGGCAGCGAGGCCGACGGGTTACAGCCCCTCATACCCGTTCCTCTAACAACTCATTATTCATAACTCATCATTCATAATTAATTCAACTCCCTCCCCCTGCCCTACCTTTGCACTTTCGTTTTTCTACTCCCCTCGTTTCAATTGAAACTTTCGCGTCATCACCTGGCCGCTTTTGCGGCTTTTTTTATTTGGGGCTTTTTCCCGATTCCGTTGCGCTGGCTGGCCGGGTATGCCAGCGGGCAGATCCTGTTTTTCCGGGTGCTGCTCTCGTTGCTGCTGCTGTTGCTGATTCACGGGCTGGGACGGCGCGAGGCGGTGCGGCAGACGCGGGCGCAGTGGCAGGCAGCCACCGCGTCGGAGCGGCGGGCGGTGCTGTTCAGCACCCTGGTGGGCGGAGCGCTGCTGACGTCGAACTGGCTGCTGTTCATCTACGTCATCAACGAGGTGAGCGTGCAGGCGGGCTCGTTTGCCTACCTCATCTGCCCCATTCTCACGGCCTTGCTGGGCTTTGTGGTGCTGCGGGAAAAGCTGCGGCGCAACCAGTGGCTGGCCATTGGGCTGGCGGCGGCTAGCTGCGGACTGCTGGGCTCGGGCGAGTTCCGGACGCTGGGCATGAGCCTGGTGGTGGCTACTACCTACGCGGCCTACCTCATCAGCCAGCGCCGCCTTCAGGGCTACGACCGGCTGGTGCTGCTGACGGTGCAGCTGGCTCTGTCGGCCCTGGTAATTCTGCCGCTGGCCCCGCTGCTGGGGGCGCAGCCGGTGGCAGGGTTCCAGGACGGGCATTTGTTGCTGGTGGCCCTGCTGCTGAGCACGGTGTTCACCATCATTCCGCTGTTTCTGAACCTGTACGCGCTGAACGTGCTGCCCTCGGGCACGGTGGGCATCTTCATGTACCTCAACCCGCTGCTGAGCTTTCTGCTGGCGTTTCTGTACTTCGGCGAGCAGGCCACGGGCCTGCAGCTGGCCGCCTACGGTATCATCTTCCTCTCGATCGGGCTATATAACTGGCGGGGTAGAGCTGTAGGGTAAGAGGGTGCGCGGGTAGGAATGGGCTCCGCTCAGGATTACAGCCCTTCTACCTTCTTACCCGCACACCCTCCTACCCTCCTAATCACCTATCCTGCTTACCTTCGGGCTTGGGTCCAACTCTGGCCTTATCCGACTTTTTAGTAAGCCGAATGACTACTCCTCCCCGTCAGGCCGTTGCGCCGTGGTGGCGGCGGGTGCTGCCGCACCTGCTGGCCGTTGTGTTTTTCCTGGTGCTGGCCGCCGTGTACTTCTCCCCCATCCTGTTCGATGGCAAGACGCTGGCCCAGCACGATATCGTGCAGTTCAACGGCGGGGCCCACGAGGCCGCCCAGTTCCGCGACCAGACCGGCGAGGAAGCCCTCTGGACGAACTCCATGTTCTCGGGAATGCCGACTTACCTCATCAGCACCCGCTTCCCCGGCGACCTGAGCCAGTACCTGCACAAGCTGTTCACGCTGGGGCTGCCGGCGGTGGTGGCCAACCTGTTTCTGGCCCTGGTGTGCGGCTACGCGCTGTGCGTGGCTTTGGGCCTCTCGCCGCTGGTGAGCGTGGTGGGAGCCGTGGCCCTGGGCTTCACGAGCTATAACCTGATTATTCTGGCCGCCGGCCACAATACCAAGAGTCTGGCCTTGGCCTACGCCCCACTGGTGCTGGCGGGCCTATTGGTGGCGTTCCGGCGCAACAAGTGGCTGGGCACGGCTTTGTTTGCCCTAGGCCTGGCCATGAACATCCGCTCCAACCACCTCCAGATTACCTATTATCTGCTGCTGCTGGTGCTGGTGTTTGGCGTGGTGGAGCTGGTATTCGCCGCCCGCGAAAAGCGCCTGCCCGATTTCCTGGCCCGCACCACCCTACTAGGTGTGGCCGCGCTGCTGGCCGTGGGCGTAAGCTTCGGCCGCCTCTACACCACCCTCGAATACAGCAAGTACAGCATTCGGGGTAAAGCCGAGCTGACCACGCCCCCGCCCACCGCCCCCGGCCAGCCCGCCGCCCCAGCCGACGATGATGCCGGCTCGGGCCTGGGCAAGGAGTACGCCTTCAGCTACAGCTACGGCGTGGGCGAAACCGCCACCCTGCTCATCCCCAACTTCTATGGCGGGGCTTCGCAGATGAAGCTCTCCGAAAACTCGGAAACCGGCAAGGCCCTGGCCGCCGCCGGCGTGCCCCCCGTACAGCTGGCCGATTACTTGGCCCAGATGCCCACCTACTGGGGCGACCAGCCCATCACCAGCGGCCCGGTGTATGTGGGCGCGGTGGTGTTTTTCCTGTTTGTACTGGGTTTGATGGTGGCTGACCGCCGCACCCGCATCTGGCTGCTGGCGGGCACGCTGCTGTCCATCATGCTGGCCTGGGGCAAGAACTTTGAGGCCTTCAACTACCTGATGTTCGACTACTTCCCGGGCTACAACAAGTTCCGGGCCGTGAGCATGGCTCTCACCATTGCCCAGCTGGCCATGCCGCTGCTGGCCGTGCTGGCCCTGGGCCGCGTGCTGCGCGGCCGCACCCTAACCGGGGTGGCCGCCGCCCCGGTTAGCACCCACCCGACGCTGGCCGCCCTCACCGGCAAGCCCACCGATGATGCCGACACGGCGCTGCTCAAAAAGCACGTAGTGCGGGCGCTGGCCATTACGGCCGGCCTGTGTGCCTTGGCATTCCTGGCCGGGCTGGTATCCGATTTTGCTTCGCCCATTGATGCCCAGCTCCAGCAGAGTGGCTTCCCGCTGGATGCTTTGCGTGCCGACCGCGCCTCCCTGCTGCGCACCGACGTGTTCCGCTCCCTGTTCTTCGTAGTAGCGGCCGGCGCGGTGCTGTGGTTCTTTTTGCAGCGCAAGCTCTCGGCCGGGCTGGCGGCTACGCTGGTGGGCCTGCTCACGCTGGTGGATTTGTGGGGCGTGGATAAGCGCTACCTCAACGACGGTAACTTCCAGCAGGAAACCATTGCCGAGCAGTTTGTGCCCTCCCCCGCCGATCAGCAGATTCTGCAGGACAAGGACCTGAGCTACCGGGTGCTGAACGTGCAAAACCCGTTCAACGAGGCGCAGACCTCCTACTTCCACAAGAGCATCGGGGGGTACCACGGGGCGAAGCTGCACCGCTACCAGGACCTCATTGAGCGGCAGATTTCGACCAACAACACGGCCGTGCTCAGCATGCTGAATACCCGCTACGTAATTGTACCCGGCCAGGAGCAGGGCCAACCCCAGCAGGTGCAGCGCAATCCCGGCGCGCTGGGCAATGCTTGGTTTGTAAGCCAAGTGCAGAAAGTGCAGAGCCCCGACGAGGAAATGAAGGCCCTCATGGGCCTCAACGCCGCCACCACGGCCGTGGTAGATGTCAGCAAGTTCCCCCTCAGCCAGACCACCTACCCGGCCGAGGGCTCCAGCATTGCCCTCACCAAGTACACGCCCAACGCCCTCACCTACCGCGCCACGGCCGCGCAGGCGGGCCTGGTGGTCTTCTCCGAAATCTATTACGCCGACGGCTGGCAGGCCTTCATCGATGGCAAGGAGGTGCCCCACCTGCGCGCCAACTACGTGCTGCGGGCTCTGCCGGTGCCGGCCGGCACCCATACCATCGAGTTCAAATTTGAGCCCGCGGCCTACACCATCGGCAATACC
Source organism: Hymenobacter swuensis DY53 (assembly GCF_000576555.1). Taxonomy (NCBI): domain Bacteria; kingdom Pseudomonadati; phylum Bacteroidota; class Cytophagia; order Cytophagales; family Hymenobacteraceae; genus Hymenobacter; species Hymenobacter swuensis. The sequence goes on along the minus strand of NZ_CP007145.1, from coordinate 359,543 downwards.
GTGTCGCTGGTATCGTCGGTGCTGCTGATTGGGGCCATGCTGGTGGCCCTGTTCTACGCCCTCAAGCAGCGCCCCGAGCCCCACAGCCTGACGGATACCCTGCTGGCGTAGGAGGTTGGTTGTTCATTTGTCATCCTGAGCGCAGCGAAGGACCTTATCCCGTTGGAACGGTTTGTTCTAGCGTGGTAAGGTCCTTCGCTGCGCTCAAGATGACAACAGGGCTTTGACTTTACACCTTTGATTTCAACTGCCATGCTGCTTCAGCCCTTGCCCGAGCCAGCGGCCGAACGGGCCGGCGTGCAACTGCTGCTGCTGCGCGACGACCTGACGCACCCGGAGCTGCCCGGTAACAAGTGGCGCAAGCTCAAATACAACCTGCAGGAAGCCCGCAGGCTCGGCCACTACACGCTGCTGACTTTCGGCGGGGCGTTTTCCAACCACCTGGCCGCCGTGGCCGCCGCCGGCCGCCTCACCGGCCTGCGCACTGTGGGGGTAGTGCGGGGCGAGGAGTTGGCCCAACGCCCCCTCAACCCCACCCTGGCCCGCGCCGCCGCCGATGGCATGGAGCTGCGCTTTCTGGACCGCACCACCTACCGCCGCAAGCAGGAGCCCGAGGTGCTGGCGGAGTTGCTGCAGCAAACCGGCCCGGCCTACGTGGTGCCCGAGGGCGGCTCCAACGCCCTGGCCCTGCCCGGCTGCGCCGAGCTGGCGACGGAGCTGCGCGCCCTGACGGCGTTTGATGCGCTGTGCGTGGCCTGCGGTACCGGCGGCACCCTGGCTGGCCTCGTTACCGGCCTGCAGGGCGCGGAGCAGGTCCTGGGCTTTGCCGCCCTGAAAGGAGCTGACTTTTTGCAAACCAACATTGACCAGTTGACGCAAGCAGCCACGGGCCGCACGTACCGGAACTGGGCATTGCACACGGCCTACCACGGCGGCGGCTACGCCAAGCTCACCCCGGAGCTGCGCGCCTTTATTACGCAGTTTCAGGCCCGCCACGGCGTGTTGCTCGACCCCATTTATACCGGCAAGATGCTGGTGGGCGTGTTGGATTTGCTGGCGCGGGGCCATTTCCGACGGGGCAGCACGGTAGTGGCCGTGCATACCGGCGGCCTGCAGGCCTGGGCTGGGTTTGGCGGTGCGCCTACGCCTCCGGGTTTGGGGTAACAGGCGGGAGCCAGCGGCCGAGGCTCAGGCCGGCCAGGGCAAATACGCAGGGCAGCACGGGTAGCAGAAACCGCACGTCCCAGTCTTCCACGGTCATCATCACCACGAAGCCCTGCAACAGCACCACGCCCGCCAGAAAGACCCGGGCCGGTAGCCAGGCTGTGGTCGTACGCAGGCCGCGCAGTGCCAGCCAATAGCACGGATAAATGAAGGCCACAATCAGCACAATGTGACTCCAGGAGTAGTAGGTTTTGACGTAGCTGAAGAACAGTAGCCCCTTCAGCGTCGCCAGTTTGAGGAAGTACGTGGGGTTAGCAGCCATGAAGTAGCCCAGCCGCAGCACCGGGGCCAGGCCGGGCGGGGGTAGCAGCAGCGGCTCGGTGGGCTCCACCACCCGGGGCGTGAAGCCATAGATGATTTCTCCCCGTAGGTAAGTTTCCACTAACGTAAAGGTGAGTAGCAGTTTGTTGAGCACCCACCACCAAACCGGTGCCAGCACCGCCAGCCCCAGCAGGGCCCTCCGAAAGGCCCGCCTACCCGGCAGTTGCCAGAGGCGGGCTAGGCCGGCCACCACTGCCGCCCCGGCTACCACAAACCCGTTGGGCCGCACAATGCCCGTCAGCAGGACCAGTAGCCCGAATATCACCCACCGGCCCGCCGGGCCGCGCCGGGCCCGCACCAGGGCCCAGAAGGCCAGAATGGTGAAACTGGCAAACAACGACTCGGTGAGCAGGTATACGTTAAACTGCTGGACATCGCGCCAGGCTACCAGCGCGGCTGTTGCCAGAGCTGCCGGCCGCCAGTCGAAGGACTGAGGCGTGAGGCGGCGCAGGGTGCGGTAAAAGGCGCGGGCCGCCAGGCCGCTCACGGTCATCTGCCCCAGCACAATACCCCACCAGCCGGTGCCCAGCTTCAGCCACAGTGCAATAAACAGCGGATAGCCCACGTAGCGCAAGTTATGGTCCCGCTCGAAGTGCCATTCTTGGGCGATGCGCGTGCCGTAGGCGAGGTACCGGCCACTATCGTTCACGTAGCGGGGGCCGTGGTTCTGCGCCAATACCAGCAACTGCACCAGTACCCACACCGCCACCAGCAGCCACCCGTGCCATTGTCGCAGCCACGCGGGACCGGGCACAACGGCAGTTTCGGCAGATAGGGGTAGCGGCTTGATTTTCAGCATTACCTGCAAAGGACGGGAAGAATCCGGGAAAACTGGTAGCCGCCTGGGGCCTCCGCAACACAGACCGTTCTAAACTTTTTCCGCCTCGAAGCTGAACTATCCGTATTTCCGTTGACCTTCCCGCTGTACCCGCTTCTGCCTGCTTATGCCTTACCTGTTGCGCCGTTTGTTGCCTTTGTTGTTTTTGCTGGGTTTGGGCTGGTTTCTCTGGACGAAAGTGCGCCCCGCGCTATCCGGCCTGAAAAACCCGCTTAACCCCGCCCCGCGCATTACCGTCACCCACAACACGGTGCTGGAAAAAGTGGAGGCCCTGGGCCGGATGGAGCTGGTGCGCTATCAGTTCAAGGATGTGGTCGAATACAAGAAGAGCACCTACCGCTTCCTCCCTGACGCCAAAGTGGCGCTCATTGTGGCAGGTAATGCCGTGGGCTGCCTCGACCTGCGCAAAGTACGGCCCCAGGACGTGGTACTGGAAGGTGACTCTATCCTGCGTCTGGCTCTGCCCGAGCCGGAATTGTGCATCTGGCAGGTTGACCACAGCAAAAGCAAAGTATACAGCGTAGAGAACGGCTTTTTCCAGGATGCCGAACTGGTAGATGCCGGCTACAAATACGCTGAGGCCAACGTGCGCACCGCTGCACTGCAATCCGGCATTCTGGCCCAGACCACGCAAAATGCCGAGCAGATTCTGCGCCCCATGCTGCAAACTATGACCGGCCGCCGCGTCATTCTCTCACGCCAGATGCAGAATCCGAAGCTTCCCGGGAAACGGTAGTGCGGCAGAACGTCAAGCTCCTCACGAGCCATGTTGACCGTCATGCTTCGACAGGCAGACGCCAGATGAGGCATGATGTACCAACTTCTTCGGCTGCTTTTTACTCTTCGTCCTCTGGCGTTTTGCCCAGGTCTTCGAGGGCCATTTTTATAAGGTCCTGCTCGTATCCCTTGCCTGTGAGGTAGAGCTGGATTTTCTGGCGACGCTTTCCGGGGTGGCGCTCTTTCTCCTGCCGGTCTTTCTTTTCCAGCAGATCCACCAGATTCTGGTAGTACTCATCACCGTCGATTTCCTTCATCCCAACTTTGATGCAGTACTCCGAAATGCCCTTCTGCTTCAGCTCCTGCATAATGCGTCGGCGGCCCCATTTCTTACGGACATGACCCCGCACGAACGTCTGGGCGTAGCGTTCCTCATCCAAGAAATTCTCCCGGCTGAGCCGGATGATGATTTCGCCGGCTTCGTCCTCATCTAGGCCATACTCGCGCAGCTTGGCTTCCACCTCCTTCTGGTTGCGGTCCTGGTAGGTGCAGAAGGCGGCTATTTTCTGGAGGGCTTCGGTGGGCGTGTAGAACTTCTTTTTGGCGGGCTGCATCATAACGCGTAGCGAAAGGGAAGGAATGGCGGGAAAACCGCTTACGCAGAACACCGCGCCCGGCAAAATAACTCAATAACGCGGCCCTGAATCAGCTCCTGCTCCGCAGTGAACTACAACTCAGTACCCTGGGCGTGACCGGAAACTTGCTCTTACTACAGTTGCCCCTCTGTTTCAGCAAAAACTACCCCACAGGCAACCGCCGGCCGCCGGATTTCCTCTTACTTGCAGTACCTCATTTGCTTATCGGTTATGTTCAGCTCCTGCATGCGCGTTAGCGCGGTATTATTCCTGTTTTTACTTAGTCTGGCGGGGCCGGCCCACGCCGGCATTGTGCGGGGCCGCATTCTGAGTACTAAGGGTGAGGCGCTGGCCTTTGCCAACGTAGCCGTACGGGGCACCTCTATCAGCACGGCCTCCAATGAGCAGGGAAATTACCAGCTGCGGCTGGCGGCCGGCATCTACGAAATGGTGTTTCAGTACGTTGGCTTCAAGCCGCACCTGGAAACCATCCGGGTGGCGGGCGGCGACACGGCCACGATTCTGAACGTGAGCCTCAGCCCCGAAAGCTACCAGCTGCGCGAAGTGGTGGTGCGTTCCACCGATAAGGACCCCGCCTACACCATTGTGCAGCAGGCCATGCAATGGCGGCGCTACCATCAGCGGGAGGTGGCAGCCTTCAAAGCCCGAACGTATATTAAAGTGCTGGGTCGCTTCACCGATGTACCGGGCAAGATTCTAGGCTTGGTGAAAGTAGGACCCGATTTCAAGCCAGGTATTTTCTACCTCTCCGAATCGGTTTCGGAAATGAGCTTCCGCCAGCCCAACGTGGTGCAGGAGCGGATGATTTCTTCCCGCGTCAGTGGCGACACCAAAGGCATCAGCTTCAACCGGGCCAGCGCCGGCCGGGGCCTCAATTTCTATCAGAATGTCCTGAAAAGTGGCTTTTCGGAACGAGGCTTTGTGTCACCTATTGCTGCTAATGCTCCGCTGTTCTACCGCTACGAACTGGAGGGCAGCACCCAGCAGGGCAGCTTGCTCATCCACAAAATCAAGGTAACGCCCCGCCGCCGCACCGACCCGGTATTCTCGGGCCACATCTACATTGTGGATGGCACCTGGCGGCTGCATTCCGTGAGCCTCAACCTGAGCAAGGACGCCCAGCTGGATTACGTGGACAACCTGCACATCGAGCAGATTTTTGCGCCCGCTCCCGGCCCGTCCGACGTGTGGGTGATGCAGAGCCAGAAGGTGACGATGGGCTTCACGGCCTTCGGCTTCAAGGGCAACGGCTTCGTGACGGCGGTGCTGTCGAACTACCAGGTTACGCCTACTTACCCTAACCGCCCCGCTCCTACCACGACACCCCCGCCCACTGGTAAAGAGCCCGAAGATGCCCCCGTAACCCGCGAAACGGTAGCGCAGGTGAAAAAGCAGAAGCCTAAGCTGGATGGCCTCAGCCAGGCCGTGCGCAGGCAAAGCCGTCAGGCGGCCACCCGCGACACGGCCGGGCTGGGCCTGCGCCAGCTGAAGCGTGGGGAGGTGATGCTGGTAGAAAAGGGCGTGAATGAGCGGGATACGGCCTACTGGGCCACCATCCGCCCCATTCCGCTCACCGATGACGAACGAAAGGACTACCACGTAAAGGACAGCACCGAAGTCATTCGCAACTCCCGGCCCTACCAGGATTCCATGGACCGCAAGCGGAACGAGCTGAGCGTGGGCAAGCTGCTGCTCACTGGCTACGGCTACAGCAACACCTTCCGCAAGCGCACTTGGTACGTGGCGCCGGTGTTCAATATCGTCAACTACAACACCGTAGAGGGCCTGGTAATAAACCCGCAGGCCACCTACACCCAGCGCACCGATGACCGTCGGAGCTGGTCGGTAACGCCCAGTCTGCGCTATGGTTTCAGCAACGAGTTATGGAGCCCGAGTGTAGCCGCCAGCTGGCAGCTGGATGCCGTGAAGCTTTCCCGTCTGAGTATCCGGGCCGGCCGTTCCATCGAGAATTTCGACCCCAACAGCCAGCTCACGCCCTTCATCAATAGCTACTACACGCTTTTCGAAAACCGGAACTACGCCAAGCTTTACCGCCGCGACGGGCTGGCCCTGGGCTATGAGTGGGAGCCCCTGAACGGCCTCACGGTGCAGGCCGCCGGCAGCTTCTGGACGCGCCGGGAGCTGGAAAACACCACCATCAAACTGATAACCGACCGGGCCGGCCGGGCTTTCACCCCGAACCTGCCCGTGAATGCGGAACGACCCGACGGCACCCAGTTCGGCCGTAGCCAAGCCCTGACCACCGAACTGACGGCCTCTTTCCGGCCCGGTCAGCGGTACATCACCCGCCCCGATGGCAAAATCAACATGGGCTCCAAATACCCGACGTTTCTACTGACCTGGCGGCAGGGCATTAGTGGCGTGCTGGGGTCGGATGTGCGCTACACGCTGCTGGAAGCCGGCATACGCCATTCCGTCAGCCTGGGCCTGCTCGGTACCAGCAGCTACCGGGTAGCGGCCGGCTTCTTCCCAGGCAGCAGCACGCGGCTCGCCTTCATGGACTTTCGGCATTTCAGTGGCAACCGCACCTACCTGACGGAAGATTTTGCCAAGTTTCAGCTGCTGGACTACTACCGTTTCAGCACCGCCGACCAGTTTCTGGAGGCGCATTACAGTCACCATTTCAACGGCTTCCTCCTGAACAAAATCCCGCTGCTACGCCGCCTGCAATGGCAGGAAGTAGCCTCGTTGAACTATCTCACCACGCCCACCGCCAACCATTATCTGGAGCTGGGCGTGGGGGTGGAGCATATTTTGAAAATCGTGCGGGTTGACTTCTACACCAGCCTGCAGTCGGGTCAGCGAGCCGGCACCGGTGTGCGGGTGGGCATCGGGTTTTAAAAAAGGTAAAGAGAGAAAGTAAAAAGCCAACGCCCGGGATGATCGGGCGTTGGCTTTTTACTTTCTCTCTTTTGATTTACTTCACTTCCTCAAAGTCCACGTAGTCGCCGCCTTTGAATTCTTTGGGCTTCTTCGGCTTCTCGCGGGGCGGCACATAGTCTACCTGCACCTCGCCCGGCGCGGCCTGCGACGGCCGGGCACCCGAGTTGCCAGTAGTGGCGAATGGTGCACTCCCAAACTGCTGCCCGAACTGCCGGGCCTGCTTTTTAAGTAGATGCTTCACTACCAGGCGTATTACCAGCGGCAGTACATACCGCATAATCAGCCAGAGAAGCAGAAGAACAAGCAAAAATTTCATCGGCGAAACGCGGGGAGACAGAGCTAAACGACGGGTTGAAAGTAAAAATCGGCCGTAACGGCGCTTTCCAACTGGGCCGCCGTGCAGGGCACGAGTTCAGAACGTGCCGACAGCACAAATGGTTTATAGCCCAGCTCAGCCAGTAAACCGGCCACGGCGCGCCGGTTTTCCAGCCCGTTCAGCTCCGTCTGGATGATTGGGTGGAAACGTTGCAGGGTGGCCCGCATGTGGCGGAATACTTCGTACTCGAAACCCTCCACATCACACTTCACGAAGTCCAGCCGGGTCAGGTCCCGGAAAAGCTCATCGGGTACGCGCATGGGCACCTCATAGGTGCGGGCGTAGTGTTCGGCGGGGTTGCTGGCGGCTACTTTGGTCATGCCGTGGTGCAGCAGGCCGTTGCGCTCGGGCGTGCCCATCTGCACGGTGGTATTCTCGCCGCCCAGCGCGTACGGCAGCAGCGTGAGGTTCTGGTGGCCACTCAGGCGCACGTTATCCTGCCAGATAGCCTGAAAATCCGGAATCGGCTCCACGGCCAGCACAGTGCCGCTGGCACCCACCAACTTGGATAGAGCTACCGAGTAATAGCCCAGGTTGGCTCCAATATCTATACACACGAAGCCGGGTTTTATCAGCTGCTCCAGAAAAAACAGTTCCGGGTACTTCTTTCGGCCCCAGCCCGAGCCCACCAGCCGCAGATACACCCGGCTCACCAGCCGGATATACCGCTCAAATCCCAGCGTACTGACCAGCAGCTTGCGCACTTGTTTCATCATAACCCTGCAAAGATGCCGGAAACCGCCGAAACCCGGGAACCTCGCCTAACTGAAAAAAAACGCGCCGTCGTTTGCACGTTGTTCGCCCAGCTTTCTATCTTTGCTGCCCCTGACGGATAGGCCGCCTCGGAAATGCCTGTTTAGCTCAGCTGGTAGAGCAGCTCATTCGTAATGAGCAGGTCGTTGGTTCGAGTCCAATAACAGGCTCTGGTACTAAAATCCGGAAATCCGTATACCTGGCAGCAGGAGCGGGTTTCCGGATTTTTTTGTATTTGCCCTACTCTGCTAGTCAATTCCTTTCTGCCGCCGGGGTAGCCTATTTGGAAAAGGCTATACTTTAGTTCTTCGCTTTATCTCAGCAGTCTATGCATTGTACAACTACTTTACTTCTCCTTTCCGGCTTATTTCTGGGGGCTCCTGCTGTTTTGGCCCAGGGCCCCGCGGTATCGGCGCTTACTCCTGGCAGAAATGCCGTTTCGGCCCCCGTTAACGGGCCCATCAGCCTAACCTTCACGCAACCCATAGCGCCTGCTACTGCAAATGCCCTGAGGGTGTACGGCAGCCAACTGCGCGGCTTACGGCCCGGCTCCCTGCAAGGCGGTGGCACAGCTACTCTGCAGTTTACTCCCGCCCAACCCTTCTTGCCCGGTGAGCGGGTCAGTGTAACGGTACCGGCCTCCTTAACCAGCCCGGCTGGTTTGAAGACCAGCCGCCAGGTGTACCACTTTACAGCTGCTACCCGGGGCACCGGGCGGGGCAGCTTCCTGGACACTACTACCGTAGGCGTTACCAGCAGCCGTGACCAGCTGTTGGGCGATATTGATAATGACGGCGACTTGGATCTGGTTACAACTGGCGGCTTGAGTGGGGCATTTTCCTACCGCAATGACGGTAGAGGCCAATTCAAGCCGTATGTTGGTGTGCTTGGCGGCGTGCTCCCGCGTGGTACGGCATTGGGCGATTTTAACCAGGATGGCTTCCTGGACTTGCTGGTGGGGGACGGGGGTAATGGGTTTATCGTGGTAGCGCTGAATGACCGGACCGGGCAGTTTGGCATCCTGGGCTTCCCGACGCAGCGCCTACCGCTGCCGGGTACCGTTTCCAGTATTGCCGTCGGCGACGTGGATGCTGACGGGGACCTGGACTTTGCAGTAGCTCACGCCGCCTTAAACGCTGCTACTATTGGGCTGAATGACGGCTCCGGAAACTTCACCAGCACCGGAGCGCTAAGCATGGGGCCTCAACCCTCGGCAGTACAATTGGCCGATATCGACAATGATGGAGACCTGGACCTGCTCACCAGCAACGAATCCGGCAGTTCTGTGGCTCTGCGCCTGAATGAGGGAACGGGTAACTTTGGGCTGGGCCCGGCCGTGGCTGTACCGGTAGGTGCTGGCCCCACTGACCTGGCCCTGGCCGACCTGAATGCGGATGGGTATCTGGATTTGCTAACGGCCAACCGCGCGGCAGGCAGCATATCGGTGCGTTTCAACAACGCCGGTACATTCGGCGGTGGCACTACCCTGCTCTTACCGGCGGGCAGCTCCCCCACGGGCTTGGCCACGGGCGACGTGGATGCCGACGGCGACGCGGATGTACTGGTGGCACAAGGAGTGGGAGCCCACGTGTATACCTACCTGAACGGCGGCAGCGGAAACCTGAGCCTGCAGCCCAACGGCATGCTGGTAGGCGCGGGCAGCAGCACTATCGCTCCACGCAGCCTGGGCGTAACCCTCGGCGACGTGGACGCTGATGGCGACTTGGATCTTATCACGGCTGATGCGGTGACAGGCCAGGTACTGCTGGCCCGTAATACTCCGCAGCCCCTTGTGCACGGCTTTAGCCCTGGCAGCGGCGTACCGGGAAGTGCTATTACGATTGAGGGTACTCATTTGCAGGGTACGCAGCAAATCACGTTTTCTGGTCCGCTGGGCACGGGGGTAAGCAGTGGCTTCACAATGAATACGGCGGGTACGCAGTTGCTGAACGTGGTAGTACCGCCCGGGGCCATTACCGGACCGGTTAGCGTACGCACCGCGGGTGGTACCGCTACCAGCACCGGTTCATTTGACGTACCGGCCCCGCTACTACTCGTTCAGTACAACGGCACTACCTATGCCCCAGGCGGAGCCGCCTACAACTTCGGGGCGCAACCCACCCTCACTACGTCGGCCACTACTACCCTAACCCTGCTCAATGTGGGGGCGCAGCCTCTGGTGCTTTCCGCCGCCACCGCCACCGGCGACTTTGCAGTAGCAGGTCCGATAGCCGCTACGCTACCTCCCGGAGCTACCACTACACTACCGGTAACATTCCGACCGACGGCCCTGGGCGTGCGCACCGGCAGCGTGGTCATAACCAGTAACTCAGTCGGCTACCCCAGCTACACCCTGCAGTTCGAAGGCACTGGCGTTGTGCCGCCGCCGGTACTGGCGGGGTTTGTACCAGCCAGCGCCCAGCGTGGCTATCCGGTTACTTTGGAAGGCACGAACCTGACCAATGCCAGCGCCGTAACTTTTGCCGGCACCAGCAACAACGTGACAACTACCGGATTTACGATAAACAGCACCGGCACTCGGATAACCGATATTACCGTACCGCCCGGTGCTGTGACCGGGCTGGCTACTGTTACAACTCCGGGTGGGCCCAGTGCCGGCATCCAATTCACGGTGTTGCCCCCTCAGCCGCCTACCATCATCAGCTTCAATCCGGCCGCTGCCCCAATTGGCGCTCTTGTAACGCTAACAGGCACAAATCTGCTGGGGACGAGCTACGTTGCTTTTCCAGGCGCCTCGGCCGAGTACCAGGTTATCAATGGCACCACTATTCAGGTGAAGGTACCGCTGAATGCAACGACGGGGCCGGTTTATCTCGTGACTCCTGGTGGTGCCAGTAATCAGCTACCGTTTTCTGTGCTGCCCCGCCTGACGGCCCTGCAGCCCTATGCCGCCAGTGCTGGCAAATCCGTTACACTGCTGGGCACAGGGCTTTGGGGAATTACCTCAGTCCAGCTCAATGGTGTTCCGGCAACGCCTACTACATACGCTGGTGGACCTGCCTTTGTAGTCCCGAGTGGGGCCACTTCTGGCCTCTTAACGGTCACGACGGCCGGTGGAACCAGTAACGGCCTGCCTTTCGCCGTGACGGTACCAGTCACGCTTAGCAGCGTATCGCCGCGCCGTGGGGCGGCCGGCACCAAGGTTACGCTCACTGGCAATAACCTTCAGGGAGCTACTGCTATCAGCTTCAAAGGTGTAGCGCATAACACCGTGGTCAGCGGCTTTACCATAAGTGCCGACGGCACCCGCATTATGGGCGTAGTAGTGCCTAGTGGCGCAACAACGGGCGACATATTGGTGACTACTCCCAATGGGCCTTCCTCCACCACATTCGTGAACTTTACGGTGGATGGTCCCGCCACTGCTACCGCCCCGCCCTGGCAGGGCCTGACCGTCTCGCAGGGAGGGGAATGCTACGTGCAAACCTGTACGACCGATGCAGCCGGCAATGTGTACCTGATGGGCAGCATGGCCGGCGAGGCCACGTTTGGCAGTACCAAGCTGACTGCCCACCCGTATGGTTGGAGTACCTTTCTGACGAAATGGAGTGCGGTCAGCAAAAACTTCGAGTGGGCTAAATTTGTAGAGGGCTCTACTTACACCCAAGGACAGCTGGTTGTCAGTGGGAACAGTATTTATATAGCCGGCAGATTTTTTCAAAATACACCCTACCGCCTTGCCTTAATCAGCAAGTATACCATAGAGGGCAAGCTGGTTTGGCAGCAGGGCTTAAACACCAATGCCGAAATAGAGGCTACGGCCTTGGCTGTCCAGGGCAACAGTATCTACATAGCCGGTAATTTTTCCTCCACTACGTCGGTTCCTTTACTGGTGCTGGGCAACACTACGCTGCGCAGTTCAGGGGACCAAGATGGCTTTGTGGCGAAACTGGTTGATACTGGCACTACGGCCAGCTTTGCCTGGGTGCTGCAAATGGGCGGAGCCCAGAAAGAAGAAGTCCGCTCATTGGCTGTAGCTGGTAACGCCTTATATGTAGGAGGAGGCTTGAGCAGCCACCCAGCCCGGTTCGGTACTCTACTTGTCAACTCTACTTTCACACCCGCCAATGACCCCACGTCCGATGGCTTTGTGGCAAAGCTGCTGGATGGTGGTGCTGCTCCCAGCTTCTCTTGGGTACGAGGGATAAGCGGGACCGGCACCGATGTTGTGGAGGAACTGGCCGTGCAAGGCACCAACGTATATGTAACGGGGCAGTATGAGCACATAGCGCAAGCGGCCCCGCTCACACTTAGTAGCCCTACTGCGTACGGAGAAGTGCATGGTTTCGTAGCCAAGCTCTCTGATACAGGTTCTGACGCGGCTTTTGCATGGGCCCAACCCCTCTATACCCAGTGGGAACGAGGGGCAGTGCAAGTCAACTCGCTGGCTGTTAGTGATGCTACCGTATACGTGGGCGGCCGTTACCATGAGGGGTCACGACTTGGCACAACTACGCTGCAACCGGGCCCGCATAATTTTGGCTGCTACGTAGCTCGCTACTATGATGCAGGTTCCACAGGCACGTTAGACTGGGTGCAAGTAGGAGGTGGCTCCTCTTATGTGAATTCCCAAGATGTTTCAGACTTGGTTTTATCAGGCAATACCCTCTATGCCGCCGGTCACACCTACCGAGGCAGCCCGCTTACTACCGATTCGGTTCGCTTCCCTCCCTTCGCCATTGTCGTTCCTGGTAGAGGAGCTACGGCGTTCCTCACTGCGCTACCGCACAACCCTCGTGTAGTCACCAGTTCTGCTCAGCAGCTGAATGCCGCAGCCGTTATATTGTATCCAAATCCGGCCCGCCGCCAGGTAACCGTGCAGGTGCCTTCTACGTCAGCCGCTACACCAGTTTCCATTACCTTATTCGACGCGGTAGGCCGTTGCGTGCCCACCCGTACGGCCCGAGCCTCTGCTGCTAGTGGCCAGTACCAACTGGATTTAGCCGGCCTCCCTGCTGGTGTCTACCACGTGCACGTACTGCTTAACGGGTCCCCGGTTACTAAACAACTATTGGTTGAATAAGGGTTGCCAGCTGCTCAGGGTGTAAGCGTAATTGGCCTCTGGCAGTAAGACTTTTCCTGCCCCATACACACAAGAGGGCCCGATTGTATCGGGCCCTCTTGTGTATAATGAAAACTACGGTACCTTACAGGTCAGCGGCGTAGTCGTCCTCGCCGTAGCTGCGGGTAGCCCCACGGTACACCGATTCGTTGGAGTTTTTCCAGGTGGTGTCTTCGTCTTTGCTGCTACGGTAGGTCTGGCCTTTCGGGGCACTGCTCTTTGAGCGCAAAGCCAGCCAGCTCAGGCCGCTTACCAACAGCGCGCCACCTACTACCTTCTGGGTGGGCGTGAGCCGGTTCACCTGATCTACGGCTTTCGTACCGAGGTCTTTGGCTTTGGAGCTGATATCTTTTACCTGCTGGGAGAGCTGGTTTACATCAATATTTTTCAGCCACTGCTGCTGGTCCAGCCACGACTTCTGCTGGCCATCCTGACGGGTGGATACCGACTGGGTGTTCACAGTCGAATCGTTCTGTTCCGACTGTTCCGACGAGCCGGACACTTCGCTGGCGGGCGTGAAGGTGATGTGCTTATGGGCTGGAGCGCCGGGCTGATGTGATTTTTGTGTGCTCATGGGAGTAGGATTTGCGTGATAGGAAGAGTTAGTGGAACGGCCGCAAGGCCAGTTCTCTCCCCTATTCGTGAAAAGTACACAGAAGGTTACTTTGCTGCTTAGCCAACGGCCCATATCCAGCCTGTTCCCGGTATTTTCCGTGGTTGACAGTCCGGATTTTCTGTTTTTCATCCTCCTTCTCAGCCCTTCAGGCAATGGGGAAGGATGCCCGCTGCTAAACATCCGGAGGAGCTTCCCGTTTGGGTTGCTACGTACTTCTCCTAACTCCCTTTCGATGCCCTTCACGCCCGTTGCCGATTCTGCCAAACGCTTTCAGGATAAAATATGCCTTGTCACGGGGGCTACTTCAGGTATTGGCCGGGCAGTGGCCGTACGCCTAGGCCGCGAAGGAGGCCGCGTTGCCGTGCTGGGCCGCGACGCCAATGAAGGGAAGCAAACCGTCCGCCTTATCACGCAGGCTGGCGGCGAGGCATTATTTATCCGCACCGATGTGGGCAAAGACAGCCAGTTGGTGCAGGCCGTAGAGCGCACCTTGAAGGAATGGGGTCGGATTGACGTGCTCATCAGCAACGCCGGCATGATGACCTTCGACCCCATTCAAAAGCTGGCCCCTAAAGCATGGGATGAGTTGATGCAGGTGAACCTGCGGCCATTGTTCCGGCTTACGCAACTCTGCCTGCCGCACATGAAGCACGGAGCTATTGTGGCCGTCAGCTCCGTACATGCCCAGCAAACCACTGCCAATGTAATTCCCTACGCTGCCAGTAAAGGGGCCACCGAATCATTTGTGCGCGGGCTCAGCCAAGAAATTCCGCACACTCACGCCCGCATTAACGCCGTAGCTCCGGGGGCCGTGGATACGCCCATGCTCTGGAGCAACCCCAATATCAAAAGCGGCAAGGAGAAGCTAACCGGCCAGGTAGGCACGCCCGAGGAGCTGGCGGCGGCTATCTGCTTTATGGCCTCCCCCGAAGCCAGCTTTATCAACGGCACCACCCTGGTGGCCGATGGCGGCCGGCTGGCAGCTTTATAAAATGGTGAATTTGTGAAGTGGTGCGTTTGCCGTTCTGTCGGCACAAGCGACGCAAACAGAACGGTAGAAACCATCTTTCCATTTACTCAAAGCCCCGTTGGGGCGGCAATGCCGCTCCAACAGGGCTTTGTATTTTATTATGCTGAACATCGAATTCAGCATTTCACAATTTCACCTTCGGCGTAGGGTGGCGCTCGGCAATTGAAGGGAGGGGTTTGCCCTGGGCGTAGAGGTGAGCATCCCGCTCGGCGGCTTCGCGCGCGGCTACTTCAAAAGGAATATTAAAGTAGCCGTGCCGCATCCAGTCGCGCAGGTAGCGGGCCAAGAAACCCAGGCGGCCATACTGCTGAAACTGGCGGATGTGCTCCATCTCGTGGGCCACCCAGAACGGATCCTGCAGAAACTGTTCGCGCGTAACGCCGCTCAGATGAATGCTGTTGCCCAGCACCATGGCCACATTAGGCGCACGTAATTTGAGCCGAGCCAAACGGGCAAAGGGCGAATTTTCGACGATGCGGGGCTGTTGCATGGGGCAGGAAAAACAGGGCGGAGTATACGGAGGGCATTTTGAACTAGTTGGGTTTTTGAGTGTAATTTTTTCAAAAACAAGTTGTGTCCTTAGAAGAACTTACACCCAATTCGGGATAAAAGCTTGGTGCTTCTGGGTATTTAGGGTTAGCTTTAACCAATGGCCGTCGTCTTATTCATAAGATTCGACGCCTGAAAAGGGTATTTTCATCACGTTTTTGTCATCCGGATTTCCGGTTGCCTATCGGTCAAAAAGAAGCACGCACAACGTTGCCGGCCCGCCTTCGGCAGCGCATCCTCCCTCCCACGACGGACAATGAAAAACAGCATTCTGTATTGCCTCGCCGCGGCCTCGATGGTCCTGTCTTTTTTCTTCGAAAAAAACCCCGCTGCCAATTCCGCTTCGCCTCTGGCAACTACGCAGCAAGCTTCTCTTCTCAGCACCCTGTTCTCAGGGGAAGAGGAACCCCGCCTGCTCACCGCCTCCGATTCGGTAGCTTACGATAAAGTAGCGCATCGGCTGGGCATTGAAGCCAGCTATACAGAAGACAAATCATTGCTGGAAACCGTGGTATCGTGGTTGGGCACTCCTTACCGCTACGGCAGCAACAGCAAAAGCGGTACCGACTGCTCCGGGTTTGTGACCCGCGTATTTAAAGAAGTGTACGGCGTAACCCTGCAACGCAGTTCCCGCTCCATGTTCACCAGCGTGAAACATGTGCAGAAGGATGAAATGCAGACCGGCGACTTGGTGTTTTTCCGTCGAGGTCCGGGCCAGCCCATCTACCACGTTGGTATTTACCTGAAGGATGGCAAATTCGCTCACTCAGCCTGCGGCGGCGGCGTCATGGTAAGTTCCCTGAACCAAGCCTACTACAGCCGCAATTTTTACGCAGCAGGCCGCGTGGAGCGGTAGACCAGCTAGTTTTTACAGTTTGAAACGCCCCGTTTTTGCAAACGGGGCGTTTTTGTTTTTTCTGCGACCTTAGGTCTGAAAACCATTTTACTGAAATGGCGGTATAGCCCAAAGTCAGACGCTACATTCGGTCTACTCCTTTCTCTCCCTCCGCACACATGGATAAGCAAACTCCCAAAGGTGAGGACATAGCCTCCTCCCCGATTTTTAAGAAATTCGTCGGTAAGGCCGAAGAATATATCAAGAAGCCTACGCGCATGAAGCAGCTGCTGAATGACGCATATACCAAAGCCAGCGACAAAAAGGACGTTGGCTCTATTGCGCACGAAGCCTGGGAAACCCTGCAGACAATGCTGCGACTGGTTCGCACGTCGGTTTCGGGTGAATACACGGGCCTGCCCACTTCTACGGTGGTAGCGGCCGTGGCCGTGACTATTTACTTCCTAAGTCCTATTGACCTCATTCCGGACTTTATTCCGGTGCTGGGTCTGTTAGATGACGTAGCCTTGGTGGCTTGGTTCAGCACGACTATTAAAGAGGAGCTGGATAGGTTTCTCGAGTGGGAGAAAACCCGCCCCAGCGTGGTAGAGGATGCCGTTGTAGTGTCGGATGATGAGCCGGCCCGCCCAGTTGCTTCCGCATCGGGCCACCCCAAGACCTCTTCTGAAGTACATACTTCCGCTACACCCTATTCTGACGTGGCTACCACCACAACCGACAGCACCCGGGAACCCAATGAATCGGCGGACAGCCGGCCCAATGGGGGTGATGCAGGCGGTAACGTTCGGTAGTTTCTAGTCCAGGCCAGTACCAATAAGGAAGCCCCGTGGGAGCAGCCGCACCGTAGTGCGCTGCCCCCACGGGGCTTCTGACGTAGTTGGGTACTCCGCTACTTCATTTTCCTGTAAACGGATAGAAGCAACGGTAAGTCGTTAAGCGGCTTGTTGCCGGGCCGGGGTGTGCGACACCACGTATTTCACGAAGTCACCCACCGTTGCCAGGGGTACTTCATCGGGGATGGTGATGTGGAAGTTTCGCTCCAACTCCAGAATGATATCCACTACATCCACGGTATCGAAGCCAAACTCGCGGCTCAGGTCGGTACCGATACGCAGGCGCTTGGCCTTGATGGCCTTCCGCTTGCTGATGATGCGCAGCACTTGCTGCTGAATTGTTTTAGGGGCGGTAGTCGTCAGGAGAACCATACGAGAAACGACAGGGTACGAGAGAGAAAAAGCGAGCAAGCAGGGCCAGCTCCGGCACTAGCCCGCCCGTTCGGGCGGAGGAGTATTCGAGCGCCGGAAATGGTTGCAAGCGCGGTCAGAAAAATCGGGGCGTTATCTGGGGCACCGGGCGGCACGCAACGCATCAGGTTACGTGCCGCCCGGGCCTGGTCAGATACTAGTACTCGGCCATCACCGGAGGCGTGGCGGCCTCCACCTCTTCGGCGTCGGCGGGGGTTTCGGGGTGCTTCTGCAGGCGCAGTTTGAGGCTTTCCGTCAGCAGGTACATCACCGGCACTACCAGCAGCGTGATGCCGGTAGCAAACACCAGTCCGAAGATGATGGTCCAGGCCAGCGGGCCCCAGAACGTTACCGACTCGCCACCAATGAAGAAGTTGGCGTGGCCGGAGTTGAACAGCTCGTAGAAGTCGATGTTCAAACCAATAGCCAGCGGAATCAGGCCCAGCGTGGCGGCCGTGGCAGTCAGAATTACCGGGTTGAGGCGGGTACGGCCGGCCAGCACAATGGCTTCGCGCAGCGGCATGCCCTGGGCCCGCAGGATGTCGGTGAACTCCACCAGCAGAATCCCGTTTTTCACCACGATACCAGCCAGGGCGATAATGCCCACGCCCGTCATCACAATGCTGATGTTCATGCCCGTAATAGCCAGGCCCAGCAGCACCCCAATCACCGAGAAGATGATTTCGGTGAGGATGATAACCGGCTTGCTGACCGAGTTGAACTGCATCACGAGGATGAGGAAAATGAGGCCGATGGCGCCCACGGCAGCAATGCCAAGGAAATCGGAGGTTTCCTTCTGGTCCTCCTGGGCCCCGCCCATCTTGATGCTGTAGCCGTCCGGCGTGGGATAGGCTTTCAGGGCGGTTTCAATCTGCGCCACCACGTCGGGACCGGTGAAGCCGCTGAGCACGTTCGATGAGATGGTGATTACGCGCTTCACGTCTTTGCGCTTGATGCCGCCGTAGGTGGTGCCGTAGTTCACATCGGCCACTGAGGAGATGGGTACCTGGCGGATGGCGCCGGTAGCGTCGCGGAAGGTCAGGGGCGAGTTCAGGATGGCGTCGATGTCGTCGCGGTAGGGCTTGGCATAACGCACCTGAATCGGGTACTCGTCGTCGGGAGTCTTGAATTTGCTGGCTTCCGAGCCATAGATGGCCGTGCGTACTTCCACGCCGATCTGGGCCGTGCTGATACCTTCCCGGTTGGCCCGGATCCGGTCGATGTTCACCGCAATTTCGGGGTTGCGGTCTTCCAGGTTGGAGCGCAGCTGCTCAATACCCCCGATTTTCTTCGACTCGATGTAGCGGGTCACGTCCTTCGACAAGGCAATCAGCTTGGGGTAGTCGTCGCCGGCTACCTCAATAGCAATGGGCTTACCGGTGGGCGGGCCGCTCGACTCCTGGTCCACGGCAATTTCGGCACCGGGAATGCCTTTCACTACCTCCCGGATTTTATCCATGTAGGTGGCGGTGGGCGGGCCGGTCCGGTCGCTCATCTCCTTGAAGGCCACGGCCACCTTGGCCAGGTTCGACTGGGAAGTACCAGCGGCGGAGGCTTCGCCGGGGTCGGAGGCCCCGATGGCCACGTTGGTAATCACCGATTCCACGTCGGGATTATCTTTACCGATAACGCCGTAGATGCGCTTTTCAAGTACGCGGGCAATGGAGTCGGTTACATCCACCCGCGTGCCTACCGGCATTTTGAGGTAGGTGTACACGAATTTCGGGTCGCCTTTGGGGAAGAAGTCCACCTTCGGATTGCGGGCTCCCACGGCGAAAATTGACACCACGAACAGCACCAGCATGCTCACCATCACCAGCACGGGGTGGCCAATGGCCCAGCCGACGAGGCTGGCGTAGCCATCCTGGAAGCGGGGCAGCGCCTTGGTCTGGAACCAGGCAATCATGTGCACGAACACGAACCGGTCAAGGGCCACGAACACGGCCAGCGTCAGCATCAGGTTGCCCACGAAAGTAGAGCCGGCCGCGTAACCCACCAGCGCGATGAGCACCATGACACCCATGGCAATGAGGAAGTTGCGCGTCACTTTGGGCTTTTCGCCGGTGTGGTGGTCTTCGCGCTCCATGAAGCTCACGGCAAATACCGGATTCATGATGAAGGCCACGATAAGCGACGACATCAGCGTCAGAATCAGCGTCACGGGCAAATAGAACATGAACGAGCCCACGATGCCGGGCCAGAACATGAGCGGCACAAAGGGCGCTACCGTGGTGAGCGTACCGGCCAATACCGGAATGAATACCTCGCCGGCGGCGTACTTGGCGGCCTGGGCCGTGGTCAGGTTGGGATGCTCGTGCAGCAAGCGGTGGGTGTTTTCAATTACCACAATGGCGTCATCCACCACAATACCCAGGGCCAGCAGGAAGGCGAACAGCACAATCATGTTCAGAGCAAAGCCGAAGCCCGGCAGCAGCACGAAGGCCAAGAACATGGAAATCGGCACCGAGAGGCCCACGAATAAGGCGTTAGTGGTGCCCATGAAGAACATCAGAATCAGCGTTACTAAGATAAAGCCGATGATGATGGTGTTGATCAGGTCGTGGAGCGTAACGCGGGTGTCGTTGGACGTGTCGCCGGTGACAGTAATGGTCAGCTCCTTGGGCAGCGTCTTTTTCGACTCGTCGATGATCTGCTTGATCTTGTCGGAGGCGTCAATCAGGTTTTCGCCCTGGCGCTTGATGACGTTCAGGGTCACGGCGGTTTTGCCGTCGAGGCGGGCGAAGGACTCCCGGTCCTTGAAGCCGTCGGTGACAGTGGCAATGTCGCCGAGGCGCACAGCCGCGCCGTTCAGGTTCTTCACCTGGATGTTGGCAATATCGGCGGCACGCACGTACTGGCCGGCTACGCGCACGGCCCGCTTCTGCTCGCCCACGTCAATGGAACCGCCCGAAATAGTAATGTTCTCACGGCCGATGGCGGCCGAAATATCGGAGAAGCTCAGGCGGGAAGCGCGCAGCCGATTCAGGTCCACGTCCACGTTCACCTGCTGGTCGAGGGCCCCGATGATGTCGACGCGGGTAATTTCGGGCAGGGCCTCAATCTTATCCTGGAAATCATCGGCGAACTTCTTGAGCTGGCTCACGGGCAGGTTGCCGGCCAGGTTCACGTTCATGATGGGCAGTTCCGAGAGGTTTACTTCCTGCACGGTAGGCGGTGAAGGCAAGTCGTTGGGCAGTTCATTCTGCGCCTTGTCCACGGCGTCTTTGATGAGCTGCTTAGCGTACTGCACGTCCACGCCGGAGGTAAACTCCACGTCCACGATACAGTAATCCTGGTTCGAGGTCGAAGAAATCTTCTTCACCCCGTTCACGCTCTTGATTTCCTTTTCCAGCTGCCGCGTCACCAGGTTTTCGATGTCGGTGGGCGACGTGCCGGGGTAAATCGTGGCCACAATAATGCGGGGAATCACGATATCCGGGAATTTCTCCTTGCCCAGCTTGATGTAGGAAAAGATACCCATCACACACAGAATGAGCGTGATGATGTAAATACTGGTCTTATTATCAATCGACCAACTGGTTGGTCCAAACTCTTTTTCGGGATCCTGCATGAGTTCTGATTTTGACGTTCTAGCTCCGCGCTCCTTCCAGCGTCACTACTTGGCCTTCATTCAGGTTCTGGTAGCCGGCCGAGATTACCTGGTCGCCGGGCTGAAGGCCACTGGTTACTTCCACCTTGCCGTTGTAAGTCTGGCCAACCTGGATAATGCGCTTGGCAGCCACTTTCTGGCCACCCCTCTGCCCTATTATCAGCACAAAGCTGTTCTGTTCGTCCTTCTGCACCAGGTCTACGGGCAACACGGTGGCGTTCTGGCGGTCGTAGTTCTGAATGCGGACGTTAGCCACCATGTTGGGGCGCAGCTGGCCGGCCTTGCTGCCGTTCAGGCGTAGCTCCGTCACGAAGGTGCGGCTGGTGGGGTTGATGGTGCTCGATACTACCCGGACGGTAGCCGTAGCTTCTTCGCCCCCCAAGTCGGGAATGGTCACCAAGGCCTTATCGCCTACTTTAATGCGGCTGGCATAGGCTTCCGATACATCTACCACAATTTTGCCGGTACCACTGCTGCTGAGCAGCTTCACGACCGGTGCGCCGGGCGCTACAGTTTCGCCCAGCTTGGGCAGCACATCATCTACCGTACCCGAGAAGGGAGCCACCACGCTGTACAGGGCGCGCTGCTGGTTGAGGGTGGAGAGGTTGCGTTGGAGGGCCTGGTAGTTGTTTTTGGCCTGCAGATACTGGATTTCGGTACCAATCTGCTGTTTCCAGAGGCGGTCCTGCTTCTCATATATCACGCGGGCCAGATCCATGCGGGTGCGCAGCTCGGCAATGTTCGCATCCAGAATGCTGGCATCCACGGTGGCTAGGGTCTGGCCTTTGCTTACCCGGTCGCCGCGTTGTACGCGCAGGCTGGTGAGGGTACCGGCAGCGCGGGCCGCTACGGTGGCGTTTTGGTCGAAATCAACCCGACCCTGTACTTCGAGGTAGCTCTTGAAGCTTTCGGGAGCCACTTTAATCACCGAAACCGGCGTGGTCAGCACGGCCGCATCGGCGCTGGGGCCGGCTTTGGCTTCCAGCGCAGCAATTTTGGCTTGGTTGGCCGCCTGTTCGCTTTTCAGCTTGGCCAGCTCGGCCTTGGGGTCTTTTTCCCCGCAGGCAGTCAGCAGGCCCAGAGTCAGGAGAAAGGCAGAAGAGAGGTATTTCATCTTTGGAAGAAGCTAGGAGCTTTGGAGTTTGGAGCTAGAACATCGTGGTTGGGCAACTGAGTCAGAAGCTTCTAGCTCCTTGCTTCTGACTTCTGGCTTCTTATTTCCGGGCTTGGTTATACAGCTCGCCGGTGGCTTTGTCGCGGTCCACCTTGGCTACCAGCACGTCGTAAATGGCGGCGTAGTAGTTGGTCTGGGCTTCGCGCAGGCTGGTTTCGGCCGTTACCACTTCCAGGTTCGAGCCTACGCCCTCCTGAAACTTGATGCGCGATACGCGGGCCACGTCGGCGGCTAGGTCGAGGTTGGCCTTTTGATTATCCAGCACGTCCAGGGCGTTGATGAGCGTAGTGCGGCTCTGGGCATCCTGCAGGTCAATGCTCTGGCGCAGGGTTTCGAAGCCTTTCTCCACCGTTTGCTGGGCAATGCGGGCCTGCTGCACCTGGTACTTGCGGCGGAAGCCATCAAACACCGGTACCTGCAGGCTCAGTCCCACGTTGCCAAACCCGAACCAATTCTGGTTA
This sequence comes from Hymenobacter swuensis DY53, assembly GCF_000576555.1. Classification (NCBI taxonomy): domain Bacteria; kingdom Pseudomonadati; phylum Bacteroidota; class Cytophagia; order Cytophagales; family Hymenobacteraceae; genus Hymenobacter; species Hymenobacter swuensis. The sequence goes on along the minus strand of NZ_CP007145.1, from coordinate 337,131 downwards.
GGGAAGCCGTTGCCAGCCCGCGAGTCAGGCCCCCGAAAGGCAAACAGGTCGCCGGGGTTCTTGGCCGAGCCCGAGAAACCGTAGGCGGCCGTAGCCAGCAGCCGTGGGTAAGCCCCGGCGCGGCGGTTAGCCAGATCCAGCCCGGCCAACGCCTGCTGGGTTTCCAGAGTACTGAACTCGATGCGGTTGTTGTAGTTGAAAGCGGCGGCTAGCTGGCCCGTGCGGGCACCACTGAGGGCCGTTTGCTGGTCCTGCTGCCGTTGCGCGTCGGTGTTGCCGGTTGTTGGAGCCGTACCAGTTGGCACGTCGCCCAGTCCGCTTACACCGCCACCGGTAGCGGCGCTGGCTACGCCCAGACGCTGGCGCAAGGCCCCGGCATCTACCACGGCCGCCCCCAGCGAATCGGAGAGCTGAACGGTTTGGCTCTGGGGCAGGCCCATCTGGAATTTCAGCAGGGCCACGCTCAATTCGGTCAGGCGCTGTGCTTTCTGCTGCTCCACCAGCAGGTTATTGCGCTGCACCCGCAACCGGTCCACATCAATTTTTTCGGCGAAACCGGCCTTGAAGGTTTCGTTGGTCTGATACAGCACCGTATCGAGGCGCTGCACGTTGCGGGCCAACAGCGTGAGGCGGGCCCGGGCCACGAGCGTGCTGTAGTATGCCTTGCTCACCTGTTCCACCACGTCGATTTCGGCCTGCTGGGTCTGCTTCTTGGCCAGGTCTTCGTACACCTTGGCCGCTTTCAGCCCGATGAGGTAAGACCCATCGAACAGCAGCTGCGACACCGAGGCGCTGGTGTTGCCGGCCCATTGCAGACCAAAGGCAAACGCCTGTGGCGGCACCGGCTCCGAGGGCAGCGTTACTGTGCCCAGGTTTACCGTCCGGCCGCTTTGGGCGGCGGCAATATCGGCGGGCGTGAGGGTCGTAGCCGAGCTACCGCCCCCCAGCGCGCCAAAATCTACCAGGCTTTTCTGCAGCTTAAAGTTGTCGGCCACGTTAGCCGCCACGTTTACCTGCGGCAAGCCAGCCGACTTAATCTCCCCCACCTTGGCCCGGGCAGTCTGCTCGTTGAGGCGCGTGGAAAGCAGCGTGGGCTTGTTCTTGACGGCGTAGTCGATGGCCTGCTGCAACGACAGCGGCATGAGCCCAGTGGCCATGGAGGTGGCCAGGGCTGGTTGCGCGGCCGGAGCCGTCTGCGCCAGGGCCGCCCCGGCGGGAGCCAGCAGGCCCGGCGCGGTAGCCAGCAGCAAAACGCGGATGTTGTTTTTCATATCAGGGAAAGCGGGTGATGAAGCTTATTCTTCTTCCGTCACATGACGGTACTCGTTGATGAGTTTGTGGCCCCGGAGCGAAACCACGCCCAACAGGAAATGCTCGTTGCAGGCTATCTGCACGCGCATCTGGTCGAACTGCGCGTGCGGAAATACTTCCGGATCAAACAGCACGTCAATCTGAGCCAGGCGCAACCGGGAGAGCACCTCAATGTCGAGGTCGGCGCGGTAGAGGCCTTCGGCTACGCCCCGGCGCAGGTTGGCCTGAATCTGCTGCAGAATGAAGCTGCTCTTGTGCTCATGAAACAGCCCCCAGGCGGCCGGATAGTACTTGCGCAGATCGTGGATAGCATTGGGGTTGACGTTGGAGAACTGGCGTTTGGCCCAGTCCATCATCTGCACCATCTCGTCCACCGCGTTGCGGGCGTGCCCGATGATACCTTCACACTCACCCTGCACCCCGTGCAGGTGGCTGGCAATGACGGCCGAGACAATCTGATCCTTGTTTTCGAACCACTTGTAGAGCGTCTTCTTGGAGATGCCCAGGTGGGTGGCAATGTCGTCCATCGACACACTCTTAATCCCGTTGCGGGTGAAGAGCCCAATGGATGCCTGTAAGATTCGGTCTTTGATTTCCATGATTACGGCAGCAAAGGTACGCCGGAAACTTTTAATGATTCCAAAGTTTCCATTAAATTTCTGCTATCCTTTTTCACTGGTTCCGGGCCGTGTGCCCGTGCGGACGCACAGCGCAGGTTTTTACCTTACCCGCCGGCGGTTTTTTTTGCTCTTCCCCAACGGCCGCATTACCGTACCTTGTCGCTCTATTCTGTTTTCCTTCCTTTGAACTCTATGAAAATCCGGACTGGCTTCGGCTACGACGTTCACCAGCTGCAGCCCGGGCTGCCCTTCTGGCTTGGCGGCATTGAGGTACCTCACACCCACGGGGCCCTGGGCCACTCCGATGCCGATGTGCTCATCCACGTCATCTGCGACGCGCTGCTGGGCGCGGCCAATCTGCGCGACATCGGCTTCCACTTTCCCGATACCGACCCGCAGTACAAAGGCATCGACAGCAAGCGGCTGCTGAAGGAAGTAGTGCGTTTGCTCACGGAGCGCGGCTACACCATCAGCAACATCGATTCCACCGTCTGCCTCGAAGCTCCCAAAGTGAACCCGCACATTGCCGAAATGCAGCGCGTACTGGCCGAGGTAATGGGCATCGACGCCGATGACATCAGCATCAAAGCCACCACCACCGAGAAGCTGGGCTTCGTGGGCCGCCGCGAAGGTGTGGCCGCCTACGCCTCGGTACTGATCACCAAGTAGCCCCGTAGCGCGAAGTCTGCTTCGCGTTTTGTTACTCATGACCGGGCATATCTGTGTAGCAGAACTCGAAGACAAAGGCTTCTCGCTACCAGCTGCCGGATGCAGCCTTTTGCCGCCACCTTGTCTTTAGCCCACCTCCACCCCTACCACTTCTTACGCTGTATGAACAAAACTTCCCTGCTCACCTGGCTGCTGGCCGCGGGCGTAGCTACCTCCGCGGTGGCCCAGGCTCCCGAGAAAGTCAAGGTAAAAGCTAAGCGCAAAGCCAAAACTGAAGTAACGGCCACGCCGGTACTGGAAACCGCCGCCCCTGCTCCCGCCGCCGACCTGGCCCAGGGCTACGCCGAAACCATCACCCAGGCCGATTTGCGCCAGCATCTTTCCGTGCTGGCTTCGGATGCGTATGAAGGCCGCGAAACCGGTGAGAAAGGCCAGAAAATGGCCGCCGAGTACATTGCCAAGCAGTTCGCCGACCTCGGTCTGCAGGGCCCCGTGCAGGGCTCCGACAACCCCTACCTGCAGCACTTCACCATGGTGCGCAGCTCCTGGGCCGATGGGGCCACGCTGAAAATCGGGACCAGCAGCTACAAGTGGCTGACGGATTTCTACGCCCTCGGCGGCAACGGCTTCGCGCAGGAAACCAGCGTGCAGCCGGTGTTTGCGGGCTACGGTATTGAGCAGGATGGCTACTCCGACTATGCCGCCCTGGGCGACGTGAAGGGCAAGGACCTGCTGATTTTGCTGGGCGAGCCCCAGACCGACAAAGGCGCGGCCCTGCTGGGCAAAGATGGCCAGAACAGCAAATGGGGCCAGGATTTCCGGGCCAAGCTCACGCTGGCGGCCCAGAAAGGTGCTCGTTCGGTGTTCTTTGTGGATTTCAACCCCAACAGCAACTTCGAGAAGCTGGCGGCCCGCATGGCCCCGTACATCAGCCGGCCCAGCATTGCCTTCAAGGAAGCCTCCCAGACGACCCGCCCCACGGCGTATTTTGTGAGCCCGGCTGTGGGCTACAAGCTGCTGGGCAGCACGGCCCCGGCCGTAACCAAATACACCGCCGCCGTTAATAAGGCGGCCAAGCCCACCGCCAGCCCCTTCAAGCCCGCCAAAGTAGTGGTGAAAGCCCCCAAGAAGGCGGAGGACTTCGTGACCGAAAATGTGCTGGGCTACCTCGAAGGCTCGGACCTGAAGGACGAAGTAATGGTGCTGTCGGCGCACTACGACCACATCGGCATTATTAACGGCGAAGTACACAACGGTGCCGATGATGACGGCTCGGGTACCGTGACGGTGCTGGAAATGGCCCAGGCGTTTGTCAAAGCCAAGAACGAAGGCCACGGCCCGCGCCGTAGCATCCTGTTCCTGACGGTAACGGGTGAGGAAAAAGGCCTGCTGGGCTCGGAGTATTACACTGACCATCCCATCTTCCCGCTGGAAAAGACGATGGTGGACCTGAACACCGACATGGTAGGCCGCACCGACAAGGACCATGAGGGCAAAGGCGACTACGTGTACGTCATCGGCTCCGACAAGCTCAGCTCCGAGCTGCACACCATTCTGCAGGCGCAGAACGAGAAGTACACCAAGATGGACCTGGACTTCCGCTTCAACGACCCGGAAGACCCCAACCGCTTCTACTACCGCTCCGACCACTATAACTTCGCCAAGCATAAAATCCCGGTAGCCTTCTTCTTCAACGGCGTGCACGATGACTACCACGGTGCCGGCGACGAAATCGAGAAAATCGAGTTTCCGAAGATGGAGAAGCGCGCCCGTCTGGTGTTCTACACTGCCTGGGACCTCGCCAGCCGCGACAAACGCATTGTAGTGGATTCGAATAAAAAGTAGACAGCTCAGTCTGTCATTACGAGCCGGAGGCGAAGTAATCCGTACTTTTCCAGGCCCCAGCTCTGACCTATTCCAAGCCCCTGACGCCAGCACTAGGCGCCAGGGGCTTTCTGCTTTTCAGGGCTTCTGACCCTGATAAGGAAGGATTGCTTCGGCTGCGCCTCGCAATGACTCCGATTCTGAGTCACCCCAAATAAAAACCCGCTGAACCTCTCAAGGTCCGGCGGGTTTTTATCTTTGCTAAGAACCCGTTGTACTCTGTGCTGCCATGAACCCGACGACTCTCACGCCCGCCCCCAAGAAATCGGCCCAGTTTCTGGTTGATTCCGACCACAAGGCTTTTGATCTGGAGCACCGGCGCAAAATCCGGTTCAACATTGGCAAGTACAACGCCGCCGTGCAGACCGGTTTGGGCTTCTACCAGGACCACGAGCTGGCCCGCAGCCGCGCCTCCTATCTGAAAACGGAGGTAATTAACCGCCTCGATGAGTATCTGCTGCAGTTCGAGGAGAAGTTTACGGCCCGGGGCGGCAAGGTTATCTGGGCCCAGAACGCCGAGGAAGCCTTATTTGAGGTGGGCAAGATCATGGAGCGCCGGAAGGCCCGCACCGTGGTGAAAGCCAAAAGCATGACCACTGAGGAAATCCACCTCAACAAGTACCTGGAGAAGCGCGGTATTGAGTCGGTAGAAACCGATTTGGGCGAGTTTATCGTGCAGCTGAACGGAGAGCGGCCCTACCACATCGTGACGCCGGCCATGCACCTGAGCAAGCTGGATATTGCTGATATCTTCGTGAAGCACCTCGGTATTGAGTACACCGACGATGCCCAGAAGCTGGTACTCACGGCCCGCCATCTGCTGCGCAACAAGTACACCTCGGCCGAAGTGGGTATCACGGGCGGCAACTTCCTTATTGCCGATACGGGTGCCGTGTGCGTGACCGAAAACGAAGGCAACGCCCGCCTGTCGGCCACGTTCCCGAAAACCCACATTGCTATTGTGGGCATCGAAAAGGTGATTCCGAGGCTGCAAGACCTTGATTTGTTCTGGCCGCTGCTCAGCACCAGCGGTACCGGTCAGCAAGTCACGGTGTACAACACCATCTATACCGGTCCGCGCCAGCCGCTGGAAAAAGACGGACCGGAAGAAATGTTCGTGATTCTGCTCGATAACGGCCGCACCAACCTGCTGGCCCAGCCCGATAAGCGTGAGGCCCTGAACTGCATCCGGTGCGGGGCCTGCCTGAACGTGTGCCCGGTGTACAAAAACATCGGCGGCCATACCTACGAGGCTACCTACTCCGGCCCCATCGGCTCCGTGATTACGCCCCACCTCTCGGGCATGGCCGAAAACAAGCACCTGAGCTACGCCAGCAGCCTGTGCGGTGCCTGTTCCTCGGTGTGTCCGGTGCGCATTCCCATTCACAACATCCTGCTCAAAAACCGCCAGCAAAGCGTGCAGGAGGGCCTCACCGAAAAAGAGGAGCGTCGGGCCGTGGGGCTGTGGCTGTATGGCATGAAGCACCGCTGGGTGTGGGATTTGGCCCCCGCCGCCGGTAAAAACTGGGTGCTCAGCCGCCTGTTGGGCGAAGTAGGCTGGAACAAGCGCCGCGACGCCGTGCAGGTGGCCCCCAAAACCTTCCGCCAGCTCTGGAAGGAACGGAAATCGATCAGTCAGCCAACTCTATAGCAACCCTGGCAGTACAAGCAGGGCGGCACTGCAGCCGCCCGTGTTTCTGTATATGCCTGATGTAGTGTTTCGGGTACTGGCTTTTGCGGCTGGTGCTTTTTTGGTCGCGTCCACCGTACTGGCGGCCATTCAGTCGTTTGTGTTGCCCCGGAATGAGTCGGCCCTGCTGAATACCTGGGTGTTTCGGGTGGTGCGGCGGGCGTTTGAAGGTATGGCCGCGCTGGGTCGCACCTACAGTCAGCGGGATAAGGTAATGGCCCTGTACGCCCCGGTAGGCCTGGTAGCCTTACCTATTGTGTGGCTCACGGTGGTCAGCCTCGGGTATACCGCTATTTTCTGGGCCCTGGATGAGGGCGACCTGACGCGCTGCTACCGCATCAGTGCCAGTTCGTTGCTTACCATCGGGGCCGATGAGCCGACGCATGGGCTGGTCGCCAGCGTCATGTCGTACTCCGAGGCTACGCTGGGGCTGCTGCTGCTCACACTGCTCATTTCTTATCTGCCCACCATGTACCAGGCATTTTCCCGGCGGGAGCTCACAGTAGCCCGGCTGGAACTGCGGGCTGGCATCAAAGCCTCGGCGGTGGAGCTGTTGCTGTGGCTCAACCGAACCGGCTCCTTTCAGGATGACAGCCAGCAGTGGCAGGCCTGGGAAGAGTGGTTCGTGGAAATTGAAGAAACGCACACGTCCCTGGCCATTCTGGCGTTTTTCCGCTCCCCGCAGCCGGGCCGCTCCTGGGTAACGGCCGCCGATGTCATTCTGGATGCGGCGGCCCTCATCAGCAGTACCGTGTCCCAGCCCCGCGACCCGCACATGGTGTTGTGCTTCAAAGCGGGCTGCGTGGCCATCAACCGAGTGGCGCGCTACTTCAAATATGAGGCCCAGGCCCAGGATACAGCCGGCCCCGCTCCCGACGAGCCGCACCGCCACGATTTTGCGCTGGCCTGCCAGCAGCTACGAGCGGCCGGTATTGCGCTTCAGGAGGAAAACGGGGCCTGGGAACAATACCTAGAGCTACGGAGCCGCTACGCCGGGGCCGTTGCATATCTGGCCCGGCTCGTTATGGCCCCGGAAATCAAACCGATTTAGTCCTTACTGCTGGTCTTCGTCAGGCAGGATGTGGACGTCCTGCACCAGCACCATCTTCTCTATTTCCCGGCCCCGGGGTGTATTGGCCAAGCCGCCGAGGGCCGTTTCCTTGTACCGGGTTTCCATGGACTGGCCAACTTCGCCCAGGGCCGCCACGCACTGATCCACGGGAATCACCGGGTCGACGCCGGCAATGGCAATCTGGGCGGAGCTGAAGGCAATGGCCGAGGCCGAGGCGTTGCGTACCACGCAGGGCACTTCCACCAGGCCCGCCACCGGGTCGCAGACGAGGCCCAGCATGCACTGAATGGTAATGGCCACGGCAGCAAACGTTTCTTCTACCGAGCCGCCCAGGCAATACACAATGGCTCCCGCGCCCATAGCCGCCGCCGAGCCGGTTTCAGCCTGACAGCCGCCCACGGCGCCGGCGAGAGAGGCGTTCTGCTCGATGATGAGGGCCACGCCGGCTGCCACCAGCAGGCCTTCCAGAATGGCGCGGTCTTCCAGCTTATGAATATCCTGGAGCGTTACGAGCACGCCCGGTAGAATGCCCGAGGCCCCGGCCGTGGGCGCGGCCACCACCCGGCCCATGCACGAATTCACTTCCTTCGCGCCCAGGGCCCGCGTAATCAGGTTTTTGAACTCGGGGGAAAGCACGGTTACCGGCGAGGCGGCAATTTTCTTGGCCCCATTGTTTACCATACCTGAGCGGGACGTCATGTCCTGGGTGAGGCCGGTATGCACGGCGTCGCGCATCACATCGTAGGCGCGTTGCAGCCCCGTCCAGATTTGTTCTTCAGTGCGGCCTTTCTGCTCGATTTCGTAGGCCAGCACGGGTTGGTAAAGCGGCTCGCCGGTGGCGGCGCAATGCGCGCCCCAGGAAGCAAAATCGGTGAAGAGCAAAGACATGGGTGGGAGGAAAAGTGGGGTGGGCGGCAGAACAACTAAAAACGGACTGAATTTCTACGGCGAAGCTCGTATTTTGGCAAGTAGCAAACCTGTTGGCTCTGGTATTCTACTTGCTGATTTTGTATCTGTGTCTTTAATGAAAAATCATTTTGTCGCCTCCTCTTTGGTAGGCGCTGTACTCTCTGGCCTCACTGCCTGCCACTTCAATTCCTCCCGTCTGAATAACGAACAGGATAAAATGGTAGCCGAAAAGTTGATGGATGGTTACTTTTCTAATCAGAAGGTCAGCCAAATTACCCCCAATCTACAGCTGTTTTCGGCCCGTTTTTGGCAAGCTGCTTCGCGGGATGAGGTAATGCAGCTTTTCAAAAAGCGCGACGAAGTATTAGGGCAGTTGCAAAGTACTTCTCTAGAAAACTGGACAACCAAAGTTACCAGTGGCACTAATCCATCGGGCGAGTATCAGTTGCAGTACAAAAATAAGTACACCAAAGGCGAGGCTGCAGAAACTTTCAGACTGGAGCGCGAGGCAAATGACTCCCTAAAAATTGTGCACTACAACATTAACTCGAAAGAGTTTTTCCGTTAATATTTAGAGAAAGACAAAAGCGGGCCGCAGATATAACATCTGCGGCCCGCTTTTTCGTGCTGATAGAGTATGCTTTCTACGCCTTCTGCGTCTCACTCACCAACTTCACGCTGGCCGAGTTGATGCACAGACGCAAGCCGCCGGGGGGCGGGCCATCGGGGAAGACGTGGCCCTGATGGGCGTCGCAGACGTTGCAGAGCACTTCCACGCGGGTCATACCGTAGCTGGTATCCTTCTTGTAGCGAATGGCGCTTTCGTCGACGGGTTGGGTGAAGCTGGGCCAGCCGGTGCCGCTTTCAAACTTGGTGCGGGAGTCGTAGAGCGGGGTGCCGCAGCACACACAGGCGTAGAGGCCGGCCTCGTGGGCCTCGCAGTATTCGCCGGTGAAGGCCCGCTCGGTGCCGTGCTCCCGCGTAACGTGGTACTGCTCGGGTGTGAGCTGGGCGCGCCACTCGGCATCGGTTTTTTCTACGCGCTTATCGGGGGCCGGGCTGCCGTGGTTGGCCAGCCGGATTACGTCGTTCCAGGTTTGCATGGGTTGGGAAGATAAGGTCAGCAAAGTAACTGCTGTGCAAACGCAGAGGCGGGCGGGAAGTTTTCTCACACTACCGGTGTGTTTCAAAGTTCTTCCAGCGTATTTCCCTGCACCGACCACCGCCGCCATTCCTGCCGGGCAAACCGCAGAAAGGCGGGTGGGGCCTTCCGAAAATCCTTCTCGTTTTCGTAGCGCCCGCCAAACAACTCGTAATGTACTTCCAGCCGGGCCGCGCTGATGGTATCCAGACAACAGGCATTGGCGGGACGGCGCTCGGAAGCTGGAATCGAGTCGTACTGCACTACCGTATAGCCGCGCAATGCGTACTTGGCCGCGCCTTCGTGCATAATGAGCTTCAGGGTAGCCGGGCTTACGTCGCTGGTGCAAGTAAGCGAGTACAGCAGCGTCGTTTCGGTTAGTCCGTCGTCATCCAGGTCGGTTACAGCCGTGGCCCCAGGCACCGGCCCCAGTCCCAGATCAAACGGACAGCCAGCCACCCCATCTTGTAGGTGCCATAGCTCCTGCCACTGGCCAGCCCGCTGTACATACTGGCGGGCATACATATCCACCGACTGTGCTTCTTCCGGCCCATCGGGCTGGGGCGGGTCGTCGCGGACAGGACTGCGCGTAAGTACCAGCAGATTCAGTCCATTCTTATCCCTCCATTGCTTTAGTTCCAATACCCGGCCCGGTTGGCGTGGCACTCCGGCCGGCAGCTGATTGAGCGGCAGGTTTTGCACGCGGACTACGTTGTCAGCATCAACAGGAACAACGGCCGCAGGCGCTGCGGGACTTGCCACCGTGGTTTCAGGGGAGGAGCGTTGTTCGGAACAGGCAACCGCGAGGGACAGGGCCGCCAGCCAGAGAATGAAGCGCATCACGTATCGGAGTAAGTAGGTTTCAAGTATAGGCAGAATATGAAACTCCTCTCCCCCGCCCAGACCCGCGCCCTCGATCAGGCCACCAGCAAAGCGCAAGGCATTACCTCCCTGGAGCTGATGGAGCGCGCCGCCACAACGTTGCTCGACTGGCTGCTGACGACGCTGCAGCCCACCTACACCACCCCGATTCACCTATTCTGCGGCCCCGGTAACAACGGCGGCGACGGGCTGGCCCTAGCCCGCCTACTACACGAAGCCGGCTACGTGGCACACGTCTGGCTGCTGCCCGCCGAGCGGTATTCCGCCGATTTTACCGCCAACCGCCACCAGCTACCCGACGGCATCAGTTGTCAGGAGTTGGATACCGCCCGCCTTCCGGACCTCCCAGCCGGCGCGGTGGTAGTGGATGCGTTGTTTGGCGCGGGGCTGAACCGGCCGCTTACCGGCCTGGCGGCGGCCGTGGTGGCGTACCTGAACGCCGCCGCTGCCTTCACAGTAGCCGTGGATATTCCGTCGGGGTTGTTTGCCGATGCGGCCCAAGAGCCCGACAGCGCGGTAGTACAGGCGCAGTATACCGTCAGCTTCGAGCTACCCAAGCTGGCGTTCCTGTTGCCACAGAATGCTGGTTTCGTGGGCGAATGGCACATTTTGCCAATCGGGTTGGAGCCCGTGGTTATCCACAAAACAGCGGTGGATAACTACTATGTGGACGCGGCTTTCCTACAGGGACGCCTGCCGGCGCGCCCGAAGTTCAGCCACAAAGGCACTTTCGGGCACGCGCTGCTGCTGGCGGGTAGCCGGGGCAAGGTGGGCGCGGCGGTGCTGGCGGCCTCGGCCTGCCTGCGCGGGGGCGTGGGTTTGCTGACGGTGCGGGTGCCGGAAGTGGGCTATTTCATCCTGCAAACCACCGTGCCCGAAGCCATGTGCCTCACCGACCCCGCCCCAGACTTCCTCACCGAGCTACCCGACTTGCAGCCCTACGCCGCCGTGGGCATGGGGCCGGGGCTGGGCCAGGCGGAGGCCAGCCGGGAGGTACTGCGCCAGTTGCTGCATAAGGCTAAGGTGCCGCTGGTGCTCGACGCCGACGCCCTGAACCTGCTGGGAGCCAACCGTGACCTGCTGGACCTGCTGCCCCCCGATACCCTACTGACGCCGCACCCCAAGGAGTTCGAGCGGCTAACCGGAGAGCCTGCCCGCGACGATTACCACCGCCTGGAGCAGCTCCGAGCCTTCACCCGCCAACGCCGCTGCTACTGCGTGCTGAAAGGAGCCTACACCGTCCTGGCCACACCCGATGGCATCATCTATTTCAACAGCACTGGCAACCCCGGCATGGCCACCGGCGGCAGCGGCGACGTGCTCACCGGCCTGCTACTGGCCCTGCGCGCCGATAAACGCCTCTCTCCCCTCAATGCGGCCCTGCTGGGCCTCTACGCCCACGGCCGCGCCGGCGACCTGGCTGCCCGGGAAACCGGCGAAGCGGGCCTCGTGGCCGGCGACCTGGTGCGCTTTATCGGGCCAGCCTTGCAGGAATTAATGGCCTCACCGCACCGGCTTTGAAACGGAATACGGCGCGGCTTTCAGGGTGGCTCCCCGCCGCAGGTTGGGCTCGGGGGCCATATCGAAGTTCAGCGTGGCGCCCTGTTGCAGAGTTTCATGGTTGAGCCAGTTCTGGTTGTACTCCTGGCCGTTCAGCGTGAGGGTGTTGATGTAGCGGTTGGCCGCACTGTTGTTGGGCGCGTTCAGCACTACCTGTTTGCCGTTTTCCAGCGTCATGGTCACCTTGGGAAAGAGCGGGGCGCCCAGCACGTACTGGTCGGTAGCGGGGCACACCGGATAGAAACCCAAGGCCGAAAACACGTACCAGGCAGAGGTCTGGCCGTTGTCCTCGTCGCCGCAGTAGCCGTCGGGGGTGGGCTGGTAGAGGCGGTTGAGGGTTTCGCGCACCCAATATTGTGTCTTCCAGGGCTGCCCGACGTAGTTGTAGAGGTAGGTCATGTGCTGGATGGGCTGGTTGCCGTGGGCGTAATTGCCCATGCCCGCAATCTGCATTTCCCGGATTTCGTGGATAACCGAGCCGTAGTAAGAGGCATCAAACACCGGGGCCAGGGTAAACACGGTATCCAGCGCCGCCACGAACGGCCGTGGGCCGCCCATCAGGTTCATCAGCCCCTGCACGTCATGAAACACCGACCAGGTGTAGTGCCAGCTGTTGCCCTCCGTGAAGGCATCACCCCATTTGAAGGGGTTGAAGGGCGTCTGGTACGTGCCGTTCTGGTTTTTGCCCCGCATCAGGCCGGTTTGCTTATCGAAAAGGTTGCGGTAGTTCTGGCTGCGCTTTTCGTAGAGCTGCACTTCCTTTTTGGGGCGGCCCAGGGCTTTACCCAGCTGAGCAATGGCGAAGTCGTCATAGGCGTATTCCAGGGTGCGGGCCGCGCTTTCGTTGATTTTCACATCGTAGGGTACGTAGCCGAGCTTGGTGTAGAAGCCCGCGCCGGCCCGGCCCACGGCTTCCAGCGGCCCCTGGTTATTGGCCCCCTTCAATGCGGCTTCATACAGCGTGTTAATGTCGTAGCCGCGCACACCTTTCAGGTAGGCATCGGCCACAATGGAGGCCGAATTGTTGCCCACCATAATGTCGCGGTAGCCCGGGCTGGCCCACTCCGGCAGCCAGCCGCCTTCCTTGTAGGTATTCACCAGCCCCTGCTGAATCTGGCTGTTGACGCCGGGGTACAACAGATTCAGGAACGGAAACAAAGCCCGAAACGTGTCCCAGAAGCCGGTATCGGTGTAGAGGTAGCCGGGCAGCACCTGCCCGTTATAGGGCGAGTAGTGTACGGGCTGGCCGGCGGCATCTAGCTCGTAGAACTTGCGCGGAAACAGCAGGCTGCGGTACAGACAGGAGTAAAACGTGCGTTGCTGCGCCTCCGAGCCACCTTCTACCTTGATGCGGCCCAACTGCTGGGTCCAGGCGGCCCGGCCTTTCTGCTTCACCGTTTCAAAGTCAGCGGCCCCGATTTCCTGTTCCAGGTTGCGCAGGGCCTGCTCCGGGCTGATGAAGGACGACGCCACCCGCACCTGCACCTGCTCACCCTTATGGGTTTTGAAGCCCACCACCGCGCCCGTGTGGTTGGCCGTAGCTTCCAGCAGCTTGCCATCCAGCACCTTATCCTGGTAGATGGTGGTGGTGCTGAACGCGTGGTCGAACTCCAGAACGAAGTAGTTTTTGAAATTGGCCGGCACGCCGCCGCTGTTACGGGTGGTGTACCCGACGATGCGGCGCTGCTCCGGCAAAATCCGGACGTGGGAGCCTTTATCGAGGGCATCGAGCACCACGTAGGCACTATCGGTGCGCGGGAAGGTAAAGCGGAAGCGTGCCGCCCGCTCGGTGGGCGTCAGCTCGGCGGTTACGTCGTGGTCGGCCAGGTACACCTTGTAGTAATGCGGCTGGGCCACCTCCGCTTTGTGCGAAAACCAGCTGGCCCGCTCCTCTTCCTCGAAGCGCAGCTTGCCGGTGATGGGCATGAGGGCAAACTGTCCGTAGTCGTTCATCCAGGGCGAAGGCTGGTGCGTCTGCTTGAAGCCTTTGAGCTTGTCGGCGGAGTACTGGTAGGCCCAGCCGCTACCCATTTTGCCGGTCTGGGGTAGCCAGAAGTTCATGCCCCAAGGCAGCGCAATGGCCGGGTAGGTGTTGCCATTGGAAAGGCTCGGCTTGGAATCGGTACCCATCAGCGGGTTCACCAGGTCCACGGGTTCCTGGGTTTGGCTGCGGGCCGGACTAGCCATCAGCAATAGTAGCACAGCCGCAGTGGCTCGTAGGAGATTCAACATTCTCACCGATACAGGTTTACACGCCCGCAGCAGGTGGGGCGGGCAAGAATAGGTGTTTTCTGCCAAAAATCAGCCCGCCACTCCGGAAAACCACCCGGCCGAGCCCCGGCTGGCCCACCACACGGCCAGAAACTGCAGCACCATCACGCCATCGGTCAGCAGGGCGAAATAGTAGTCGGGCCGGTTTTCGCGGGCTCCCCAGATAACGCCGGCCGCCGCCAGCAGCGGCAGCAGCAACACGGGCTCCTGCCCGGCGGGCGTACCCGGTGGCACCAGCGTGGCAGCCAGCAGCAGCACCAGCGTCGCCAGCCACTTGGTGGCCCGAATGCCGATTACCCCCGGAAACGTGCGGGTGCCGGTGGCTAGGTCTTTTGTGTAGTCCCGGATATCGAACACCGAGGCCAGGGCCAGAATGAACAGAAACCGCCGCGCAAATAGCATCAGCACCACCGGCTCGGTTACGGCGCGGCCCAGGTACAAAGCCGGAATCCAGACGGTGACCCCGGCCCAGACGTAGGCAATAAGAAACACCTTGAGTAGCGGCAGGTCGCGCAGGGCCCACCAGCGGCCGTGGCGCCGGAGCAGCGGCATAGAGTACAGCACCGAAATCAGGCCCAAGTGCAGCAGAAACGGCGTGAGGCGCAGCAAGCGGCCATCCAGCAAAAACAGCAGCCCCGCCACCAGCCCGGCCGCCAGCGTCAGCAGGGTCAGCTGGCGGCGGTGAGCCTGCATCCACTGCTTGCGCCGCGAGAAGCCGGGCGGCTGGCTCTGCTTATAGGGCAGCACGCTGTCGAGGTTGTAGAGAAAAAGTGTGGCCGCGAAGATGAGCGCGCCCAGCCGCCCCGGAATGTGGACCCGCCAGAACAGAAACGTGACCCACATCAGCCCCAAAGCCGCCCCCGACAGCCACACGCTGCTGTACAGCACGGCGTCGAGCACCCGCTTTCCTCCCCGCACCCAGGTCAGTAGCAACGCGGAAAAGGAACGGGCAGCCGGCATCAGGGCAAAGGTACTAGGCCGGCGCAGTCCGCAGGTGGCCCTAACGCAGCAGCCCCCGGCGCCAGTAATTGACGGCCGGGGGCTGCATGGTGTGTAGAAGGAAGGAGGGTGGATTAGCTGAGGGCCTCCTTTACGTCCTCCTCGTCTTTGGGGTTGCCTTTCGGGAAGGTTTCCTCGTAGAGTTTCACGCTGTCCTCGATGATGCGGTAAGCATCTTCGCGGCCCATGAACCGCTCCACGCTTACGTGCTTGTGCTCCAGGGCTTTGTAGTCCTCGAAGAAGCGCTGCATCTCCAGCAGCATGTGCGGGGGCAGGTCGGCAATGTCGTTGAAGTGGTTCACCGACACGTCGTTGGCGGCCACGGCAATGATTTTATCGTCCTCTTCGTCCTGGTCAATCATCTGCATTACACCAATTACCTTAGCGTCTACCAGGCACATGGGCACGATGTCCACGGAGCACAGCACCAGAATATCCAGTGGGTCCTTGTCGTCGCAGTAGGTTTGCGGGATAAAGCCGTAGGCGGCGGGGTAATGTACGGCCGAGAACAGCACGCGGTCCAGCTTCAGCAGACCACTTTCCTTGTCCAGCTCATACTTGCCCTTCGAGCCTTTCGGAATTTCGATGATGGCGTTTACTACTTTCGGAGCGTCTTCACCGCGCTCCACATCGTGCCAAGGGTTAAAATGAGCCATTGAGGGGGTATTCGTTGTTCGTTATTAGTTGTTTATTTCTTGCGCCAGAGGCCGTTTGCTCAGGATCAGGCGCTTTTAGCTCCGCGCGTGCGACAGATACGCACGCGGGCCAAAAACGAACAACCCAAACCAAAAAACCTGCTCCTACCAGCCCAGTACTTCGGGCAGGGGCTGCCCGGTGCAGCCGTCGGGCTCCTGAATGTGGAGCCAGCGGGCAATGGTGGGTGCAATATCGGTAATCTTTGCCGGAGCCGACGACTCGCCGTGCTTTACTTTCCAGCCCCAGAACACCACCGGTACGTGGGTGTCGTAGTTGCCGGAGGAGCCGTGGGTGGTGCCCTTGTTTACCGGGAACTGGTACGATTCCAGCCAGCCGGGTTCCAGCACCACCAGCACGTCGCCGCTGCGCTTGGGGAAGTAGCCGTTTTCCAAGTACATCAGCATCCCACTCTCCCAGTGTGACTTCTGCACGTCCTCGGCGGCCAGCGCGCGGGTAACGCCCGCGAAGCCCAGCATCAGGGTGGCTACTTCGCGCTGCATCTGGTAGAGGTCCAGCTTTTTCTCAGCCAGCAGCGGGCGGTTCAGGTACACCTGCTGGTTTTCGTAGCTGAGTACCCACTTGCCGGGGCCGTGCAGCTGCACCAGCTTACGTTGCAACGAGTCGCGCATCAGGCCCGGCCCCACGGAGCCGGCCGGGATTTTCTTGTCAATGAGAAAGTTAGGCGAATGGGCCGCGCCGTGGTCGGCACTCAGGAACACCAGGGCCTGCTTCTTGCCCACAGCCTTGTCGAGGTAGGAAAACAGCCGCTCTAAGTCCCGGTCAAGGCGCAGGTAAGTATCCTCGGCCTCAATGGAGTTCGGCCCGAACTGGTGGCCCACGTAATCGGTACTGCTGAAGCTCAGGGCCAGAAAATCGGTCTGACCGCGCTGGCCCAGCTGCTCGGCCCGCAGGGCTTCCAGGGCGAAATCCAGGGTGAGCGAGTTGCCGAAGGGCGTGGAGCGGATCAGGTCGAGGTTGCGGGCCGAGGCCACGGGGGCTTTTTCGCCGGCGGCTTCCATGTTGCCCTTCACGGCCCGGCTGGGCGCGGCGCTCAGCGCGGGCAAATCATGCGGGAATACAGGCTTGGCCTCACCCTTAAACGCGCCTTCCCAGGCTACGTCATCGGGCGAGCTTTCGGTGTACTGCGCAATGGGCAGCAGCGTGTTCCAGAGCTGGTCGAGGTACTTGGCGGCCCGGTTTTCGGCGTTGAATTTCGTGGCCCACTCGGGCAGCTGCTGGGCGTAGAAGGTGCTGGTGATGAAGGCCCCGTTGGCCCCGTCGTACCAATAGGCCGCGTTGGCCGCGTGCCCGGCCGGCAGAATGGAGCCCCGGTCCTTGATGCACACCCCAATCACCTTGCTCTGGAAGTTGGTGGCCAGCCGCAGCTCGTCGGTGATGGTGGACGTGAGCATATGGCGCGGCGACATCTGCCCGGCCGAGCCCGTACCGCCCACGGCCTGCACAGTGTTGTCCTCCGTCACGTAGGTGCCCCGGCCCTGCTCCCGCTCCAGCCAGTTGTTGCCGATGATGCCGTGCACCGAGGGCGTAGTGCCAGTATAGATGCTGGCGTGGCCCGGGCCAGTGTAGGTAGGCACGTAGTTGTAGTGGGCGTTTTCGTAGCTGAAACCCTCCCCCAGCAGCCGCCGAAAGCCGCCGCTGCCGTACTTGTTCCAGTAGCGGTAGAGGTAGTCGTAACGCATCTGGTCCACCACAATACCTACCACCAGCTTGGGGCGGTCAAGGGGTTTACCGGGCTTTTGCGCGAAGGCGGGAATGGCCAAGGAGGCGGCCAGCAACAAACTCAGGCGTGTTTTCAAAGCGGAAAGGAAGAGTGGAACGGCCGGCTAAGAAGCCGCTACGGCCCGCCGGGCTGCAAAGATAGGCCCAGCCGCCCGGAGTTGCGTACTACTACCCAACCGCTTGCCCCGTTACCCTTCCAGTATGTCTGACTCTGCTACCGACCAACCGTACGCCCTCATTTTCGACATGGATGGCGTGCTCATTGATAACACGCCCGAGCAGGCCCGAGCCTTCCAGTTGCTCTTCCGCGACCTGGGCCTGACCACCAACGCCCGCCGCCTGCTGCGCCGCCTGAACGGCATGCCCGCCTCCGAGATTCTGGCCACCGTTTTCACCAACCCCGTCCCGAAAAAGCAGCTGGAAGAATACGCCGCCCAGCGCGAGCTGCTCTACCGGGTGCTCTACTGGAACAAGCGGCGCGAGGTGGCCGGCCTCACGGCATTCCTGCAAGCCGCCCGCGCCGCTGGCTTCCGCATAGGCCTGGGCACGGGCTCCGGCGAGGATACCATCGGCTACATCCTCGACCACCTGGGGCTGCGCCGTTACTTTGATGTAGTAGTGGGCAAGGACGACGTGAAGCGCGGCAAGCCCCACCCCGATACCTATACCGCCACGGCCCGCCAGCTGGGCGTGCAGCCTGAGCGGTGCTTGGTGTTTGAGGATGCCGTGCTGGGTGAGCAGGCCGCCTACCGGGCCGGGATGCGCTGCGTGGCCGTGGGCACGTCCCTCTCAGCCACCGACTTTCAGGCCTCGCTCACCTACATCCGCGACTTCACTGAGCTGACGCCCAAGCACCTGTTAGAGCTGCTGGAACAACATTCCGCCGTGCCCAAGCCACACAAGAAGCCATAAGACCACCCGGCAGCACGGTGTGGAGGCGCAACTCTTCGCGCTCCGGAATTGCTGACACCCCGGTGCCTACTGCCGAAGCAGGCGCACCGCTTGCGCGCCGCAGCGCACTAGGTACAGACCTGCTAGCTGGGCGGCTGGCAGCAACAGCCGGGCCGTGCCCGTGGCGTCGGCGGTGGTGCGCAACACCGGGCGGCCCAGTGCATCTAGCACCATGACGGCCGTACCGGGGGGCGCACCCATGAGCGTGACCGCGCCGTTCGACGCCGGGTTGGGATAGAGGTAGAGCACGGTGGTTCGAGACACTACCCGCACCGGCGAGTAGCTGAACGTACCATCCTGATCCACTTGGCGTAGGCGGTAGTAGAGCACTGCTACGGCTGGCGGCCACGCATCCAGCAACGTGTAGCGACGCGAGGCCATGCTGCTGCCCGCCGCTGCCACTGTGCCCACAGCTACAAATGTGCGACCATCGAGGCTACGCTGCACTTCGAAATGGGCGCTGTTCACTTCCGAGGCCGTGGCCCAGTTCAGGCGTACAGCCTGCAGGCCTTCCGGCATAGCCGAGAACTGCATCAGCTCCACGGGCAGCGGGGTGGACAATGGGAACACCAGCACCGGCGCGGGAGCCGTAATTTCCTGAGCGGTCTGGCCGTAGTTATTCAGGCCCCAGGCCCATAGACTGCCGTTGGCTTGCACGGCCACAACGTGAGCGGCGGTGGGCCCGGAGGCCACGGCATGCCAGGTAGCCGTGCCCACCCGGGTAAAGCTGGTGCGCTGGATGGTGGTACCGTCGCCGAGCTGGCCGCTGCTGTTCAGGCCGGTGGCCCACAGGCTGCCGTCGGTGCGCAGGGCTAAGCTGTGGCCGGCCGCCGCTACCACCTGCTGCCAGGTAGCAGCCGTCCCGATCTGAACCGGGGCCAGCCGCTGGGTGGTGGTCCCGTCACCGAGCTGACCGTTGCCGTTGGCTCCCCAGACCCAAAGCGTACCGTCGGTACGCAGAGCCAGGACAAAGCCGCTGCCGGCGGCCACCTGCCGCCAATCGGTAGCCACGCCTACCTGCGCGGGCACCAGCCGCTGGGTGGTGGTGCCGTCGCCGAGCTGACCATTGCCGTTCAGGCCCCAGCTCCAGAGCGTGCCATCGGTTTTCACGCCCAGCGAGAAGCCTATGCCAGCCGCTACCTGCTGCCAGTCGGCCTCGGTGCCCACCTGTACGGGCGCGGTACGCTGGGTTATGGAGTTGTCGCCGAGCTGGCCGTTGCTGTTCAGGCCCCAGGCCCAGAGCGTGCCATCGGGGCGGATGGCCAGCGTGAACTCTTGCCCGGCGCTCATTCGCTGCCAGGGGGTCGTGCCCACCTGCACGGGCGTCGATACGGGCGGGTTGTTGAAGGCCGTGCCCTGCCCGGTCTGACCGCTGCCGTTGTTGCCCCAGGCCCAGAGGGTACCATCAGTGCGCAAAGCCATGTTGTGCCGCTGCCCGGCCGCGGCACTTTGCCAAGTAGCCGCGCCAGTTACCGCGCCGGGGGTATGTAGCAGGGCTTTCAACGCACTGCCGCGCCCCAGTTGCCCGCTGATGTTCTCGCCCCAGCTCAGCAGCTCGCCGGCCGTGGTGGTAGCCAGCGTGTAGTCGTTACCCACGGCGGCAGTGGCCCAGGTGAGGCCGCTGCCTATCTGAGTGGGCGTGGCGCGCAAAGGGTTGGGCGCATCGGGGCTGCCGAGCTGGCCGTTGGAATTCCAGCCCCAGGCCCATACCGACTGATCGGTGCGCTGGGCCAAGTTCTGGTAGTTGCCGGTGACCAGGGCCTGCCAGGTGGTTTCGGTGCCCATCTGGGCAGGCGTGGGCTGGTTGGTGGTGCCGTCGCCGAGCTGGCCGTAGTCGTTGTTGCCCCAGCCCCACAACGTGCCGTCAGTGCGCAGGGCCACTGTATAGTTAGGCCCGACTGTGGCTTGCTGCCAGGTGGTAGCCGTACCAATCTGAACCGGGCTGCGGCGCACGGTGGTGGTGCCGTCGCCGAGCTGGTTGTTCACGTTGCGGCCCCAGGTCCAGAGCGTGCCATCGGTACGGATGGCTACGCCGTGTAGCGCCCCCAGCCCGGCAGCTACGTGCCGCCAAGTGGTAGCCGTACTAATCTGCACGGGCGCGAGGCGCTGGGTGGTGGTGCCGTCGCCGAGCTGACTGTCGCCGTTGAAGCCCCAGGCCCAGAGTGTGCCGTTCGTCTTGATGGCCAAACTGTGCAACTGGCCGGCCGCCGCGCTTTGCCAGTCGGTATCAGTACCCACCTGCACGGGCGTGGGGTTGCTGGTGCTGCTGGCGGTGCCGTTGCCGAGCTGGCCCTGGTCGTTGCGGCCCCAAGTCCAGAGGGTGCCATCAGTCTTAATAGCCAGCGTGTGGGTGGCACCCACCGCCACGCTGCGCCAGTCTGAGGCCGTGCCCACGCGTACGGGGGTATTGCGGTTGCTGGTGGTGCCGTCGCCCAACTCGCCCCGGTCGTTACGGCCCCAGGACCACAGGCTGCCATCGGTACGGATGGCCTGGGTGAAGGCGCTGCCCGAAGCCACTCGCTGCCAAGTGGTGGCCGTCCCGATCCGCACGGGTAGGGTGCGCGATATGCCCGTTCCGTCGCCGAGCTGGCCGTTGGTGTTGAAGCCACTGCCCCACAGTGTGCCATCGGGGTGAATGCTAAACGAGAAGCCGTTGCCGGCCGCTACCGTCTGCGCACGGCCAGAAATGGGCAGCAATTCCAATAGCAGCAGCAGTAGCCAACCCATTCCGGCACCCCAATACTTCCCGGCGCGCATTTCGCGCCGGCTACTCGTGTAAGCGTATTCCATACAACAGCCAGACCAGCAGGCCCGGAGAAAAAAGAACTGGGCCGCCCTCAAGTAAAGCAGCGGGCCGGAAGCAGCAGGCAGATATATGCAAGCCAGCAAATATACTATTCTACCGCTGCTACTGCCTGGTATTGAAACGATACACAACGTCCGCAAACGCTGGAACGCGCAGAGGCGGGCCGCCATACCTTTCTGCAGATGGGCAGGAGCAGCGCACAAAAAAAGGCCTGCCTCCATTGGAGACAGGCCTTTCTGTTCTTGGTAAGACGCTTTACCGGCTGGCAGCCAGGGCCTCAGCACCACCCACTATTTCAAGAATCTCGGTGGTAATGGCCGCCTGACGCGTCCGGTTATAGGTCAGCTTGAGCGACTTGAGCAGCTCACCGGCGTTTTCGGTGGCTTTCTCCATGGCCGTCATGCGGGCGCCGTGTTCCGAAGCGTTGCTTTCCAGCACCGCTTTGTACAACTGCACCTTCAGCGACTGAGGGGTGAGTGTCCGCACGATTTCCTCTTTCGAGGGCTCGAAGATGTAATCCACATTGGTCGTGGCCAAAGCTCCGGCGGGCAAAGCGGCTGGCACCAGGGGCAATAACTGTTCGGTACGGACCACCTGCGTAGCCACGTTCTTGAACTCGTTGTACACCATCACCACCTCATCGTACTGGCCGGCCCGGAAGCCGTCCATTGCCTGCTCGGCCGCTTCGCGCACCGTATCAAACGACAATTTGCTGAAGACGTGCGTGTAGTTGCCTACCAGCGGGCCGCGCCGATTGAAGAAATCGTGCGCCTTCTTGCCGATGGCCATATAGGCCACGTTGCCGGCTGCTGCCTGCGCCGCGTAGCGTTCCTGCACCACGGCCGTCACGCCCTTGAACACGTTGCTGTTGAACGCGCCGGCCAAGCCCCGGTCGGAGGTTACGGCAATGATGAGCACCCGGCGCACCTCGCGCTGCTCCGCGTACTCGCTCACCACTTCCTCGCCAGCCAACGCTGTCAGGTTACCCAGAATGCTGTTGAGCCGCTGGGCGTAGGGGCGCATGCGCAGGATGTTATCCTGGGCGCGCCGCAGCTTGGCCGCCGCCACCATTTTCATGGCTTTGGTAATCTGCTGCGTGCTTTGCACCGACGTAATGCGGCTCCGAACTTCTTTTAAGCTAGCCATTCTCGTGAAAATAAGTTGTCAGTTGCTAGTTGTCAGTTGTCAGTTTGGGTACCGCCTGACGGCCTTGCCCTGACAACTGACAACCAACAACTGACAACCAATGAATTACTTGGAAGCGTATACCGCCGACAGGTCTTTGGCAACCTGACGGATGGCACCGGTAATGGCGTCATCCAGCTTGCCGGCCTTCAGGGCCTTCAGCTCCTCGGGGTGGCGCGTGTGCATCACCTGTGTGAACTCCTTCTCGAACTCGCGCACCTTGTTTACCGGCACCTGGTCGAGCAGACCGTTGGTAGCGGCGTAGATGATAGCCACCTGGTCCTCTACTTTCTGGGGCGAGAACTGGGCCTGCTTCAGAATTTCGAGGTTACGACGCCCACGCTCGATGGTGAGCTTGGTCGAGGCATCGAGGTCGGAACCGAATTTGGCGAAGGCTTCCAGCTCGCGGAACTGAGCCTGGTCCAGCTTCAGCGTACCAGCCACTTTCTTCATCGACTTGATCTGGGCGTTACCACCCACGCGCGATACCGAGATACCTACGTTGATGGCGGGGCGCACACCGGAGTTGAAGAGGTTGGTTTCGAGGAAGATCTGACCATCAGTAATCGAAATTACGTTGGTCGGGATGTACGCCGAAACGTCACCAGCCTGGGTTTCGATGATGGGCAGCGCCGTTAGCGAACCGCCACCTTTCACGATGGACTTGATGCTGGCGGGCAGGTCATTCATGTCCTGGGCAATAGCGTCGGAAGCATTGATCTTCGCGGCGCGCTCCAACAGGCGGCTGTGCAGGTAGAATACGTCGCCGGGATAAGCTTCGCGTCCGGGAGGACGACGTAGCAGCAGCGACACCTCACGGTACGCCACAGCCTGCTTCGACAAGTCATCGTACACTACCAGGGCCGGACGACCCGTGTCGCGGAAGAACTCGCCGATGGCGGCACCCGTGAAGGGCGCGAAGAACTGCATCGGAGCCGGATCGGAGGCCGAAGCGGATACCACTACGGTGTAATCCATGGCACCGCCGCGGGTCAGCGACTGTACTACCTGGGCTACGGTAGAGGCTTTCTGGCCTACGGCTACGTAGATGCAGAAAACCGGCTCGCCGCGCTCAAAGAACTCGCGCTGGTTCAGGATCGCGTCAAGGGCTACCGTCGACTTACCCGTCTGACGGTCACCGATGATGAGCTCCCGCTGACCCCGGCCAATCGGAATCATGGCGTCGATAGCCTTGATGCCGGTCTGCATCGGTTCAGCTACCGGCTGGCGGTAGATTACGCCGGGTGCTTTGCGCTCCAGGGGCATATCGTAGGTCTGGCCCTGGATGGGGCCGCGGCCGTCAATGGGCTGGCCCAGCGTATTTACCACGCGGCCAATGATGCCTTCACCAACCTGAATCGAAGCAATTTTATTGGTCCGACGGACCGTGGCGCCTTCCCGGATTTCGGAGTAGTCGCCGAGCATTACGGCCCCGACGTTGTCCTCTTCTAGGTTCAGCACGAGGGCTTGGAGCCCATTTTCAAATTCAATAAGTTCCCCCGACTGGGCTTTGCCCAGGCCGTAGATGCGGGCTACACCGTCGCCAACCTGCAGAACCGTACCAACCTCTTCGAGTTCGGCTTCGGTTTTGAAGTTGGAGAGTTGCTCCCGCAGAATGGCGGATACTTCATCCGGACGTACTTCTGCCATGGTGGGTTATAGTTGGGGTTGGTAGGGGTTCTTCGAGAAGTCGTTGCGCAGCTTGCGCAACCGGTAGCTTACCGAGTCATCAATCAGCTTGTCGCCGATGCGCAGCACGAAGCCACCGATGAGCGAGGCATCTACTTTTTCCTGGAGCGTTACATCCTGGAGGCCGGTTTGCTGACGCACCAATTGCACCACCTGCAGGCGGGTCGGAGAATCAAGCGGGGTAGCCGTAGTTACCTGGGCCACCTGCATACCGCGCAGCGTGTTGTACTGGGTCAGGAACTCGGAGCCGATAAACTCCAGGGCACTTTCGCGGCTGTGCTGGGTGACGATGGTGAAGAATTTCTCCGTCATCACCGATACCTTGCCGCCGAAAATAGCCTGCAGAATAGCCAGCTTCTTGTCGTGCTTCACGATGGGGTTGCGGAGCAGCAGGCGCAGTTCGCGGTTCTCGTTCAGCGTTTTGCTGAACAAGTCCATATCCTGCTTCACTTTCTCCAGCTCACCACGCTCCTGGGCCAGATCAAGCAAGGATTTGGCGTAGCGGGAGGCAACTCGTAGTTCAGACATTTATTAGGTAGCTGCAAGCTGTAAGTTACAAGCTGCAAGCTCTCTGCTAACGTTAGTACATCAGCTGGAAGCTTGCAGCTTGCAGCTTGCAGCTTAGTTCAGTTTTACTTCTTTCAGGTACGAGTCCACGAGTTGCTGCTGGGCGGGCTGGTCGGCCAGCTCGCGGCGCAGGATGCGCTCGGCAATATCGATGGAGAGCTTGGCAGCGGTGTTTTTCACCTCTGCCAGCGCCGAGTTTTTCTCGTTCTGGATGGCTTCGCGGGCTTGCAGGATCATGCGGCTGCCTTCCTCGGTTGCCTTGTTCTTAGCCTGCTCAATGAGCTGGTTCGAAACATCGGTGGCTTCTTTCAGAATACGGTCGCGCTCCATACGGGCTTCGGCCAGCAGCTTTTCGTTGCCGGCTTTCAGCTCCTGCATTTCCAGCTTGGCCTGGTCGGCCATGCGCAGGGCTCCTTCAATGGAGCTCTCCCGCTCTTTCAGCGAGCTGAGAATGGGTTTCCAGGCAAACGCGCGCAGCAAGAGCAGCACGATACCGAAAATCACCAGCTGCCAAAAAATAAGGCCTAATTCGGGCGTTACAATTTGCATGAGGGAGTAGAGAAATCAGTAGTGAATACTTTAGAATCCGAGCGGGTGCCGAAGGCGTTTGCACAGCAAACTGCGCATCCGGCCAACCCGGAAAAGCCAAGACAGCCCGCTACGCCGTGCGCTGAAGCGACGCGCGCAGCGGGCTGCTTGTGTACTACCTCTATCCCTAGAGTTTGAACGAAATCAGCAGGCAGACTACTACTGCGAACAGGGCCAGACCCTCGATCAGAGCAGCTACGATCAGCATAGCGGTCTGGATCTTGCCCGAAGCTTCCGGCTGACGGCCGATAGCTTCCATAGCCTGACCACCGATGCGGCCGATACCCAGACCAGCACCCAGAGCAACCAGACCAGCACCGATAGCGGCACCAAATACAGCCAGACCAGCGGCGTTAGCAATCTGCAACAACAGAGAAAGAAGCATAAAAAAAGGTTTGTGGGGAGTGAAAAACAAAAAAATCAGGGGTGTGAAAGCTTAGTGGGCGTGGGCTGTATCGGCACCGTCGCCGCCGCCCATCTGGTAGTCAGCATCGTGGTGCTCTTCTACTGCGCCACCAATGTACATGGCCGTCAGCAGAGTGAAGATATAGGCCTGCAGGATGGCTACCAGCAGCTCCAGCATGTTGATGAACAAGCCGAACGCCAGCGTTACGGGAGCCACGGTGACACTACCGAAAATGAAGATGAGCGAGATAAAGCTCAGGATTACAATGTGGCCGGCCGTGATGTTGGCAAACAGACGAACCATCAAGGAGAACGGCTTTACTACGATGCCGATGAGTTCTACCGGAATCATGATGGGCAGCAGCGCCTTCGGTACGCCGGGCGTAGCGAAAATGTGGTGCCAGTAGTTCTTGTTGGAACTGAACAGAGTGATAAGGAGCGTCAGAACAGCCAGCGTCAGGGTCACGGCAATGTTGCCAGTGAGGTTGGCACCGCCGGGCATCAGGCCCATCAGGTTGTTGAACCAGATGAAGAAGAACACCGTCAGCAGATACGGCATATACCGCTCGTACTTCGGACCGATGGATTTCTTGGCCACCTCATCCCGAATGAAGATGATGATAGGCTCGAAGAACGACTGAATGCCTTTTGGAGCCCCGCTGCCGCGCTTGGCGTAACCACGGGCTACGGCCGTAAACACAACCAGCAGTAGCACGGCGCTCAGCATCAGCGACGCCACGTTCTTGGTGATGGAGAAATCATGTACTTTGCTGCCATCTTCCGACACGAGGTGCTCGTGCTCCAGTTTCAGGCCATCGTACACTTTGCCTTCGGCCAGCTGCGACGACGAGAACACGCTCAGGCCCTGGGCCGGGCGATACGCAATGACGGGCAGGGGAATAGTTACGTGCGTACCGTGGGCCTCGTCGCCGAGGGTAGCGAAATGCCACTCGTGCGAATCGCCGATGTGGTGCAGAATCATCTCACCAGGACTGAACGCCTCCTTGTCGGTGGCTTCTTCGGTTGTTGCCGTGGGCTCGTTGGCATACGCTGCGAACGAGAGGAAACAGAAGATAGCTAAAAGTAAGCGCTTCATTCAGAGCAGTTTAGAGATATATTCACAAAATCTTCATTTTGTGATTTCACCCGGTTTTGAAAACGGGCGCAAGTTACTCAGAACGGCCCACACTTCAAACCCGGCAAAGAGAAAATACAGGATAAAGAAGCTTCCCAGGAAGGCCCATTGCCCGTCGCCTTCCCGGCCGCCGCCGATGAAAAGGTACACCAGCACCAGCGTGAGCGACAAAAGCAGCCGTGCAACCATGCTGCCTAAGTACGCGACCATAAAGTTTTGCGCGTTGGCCTGCACCAGTTTTGCCGTCACCCAATAGGTCAGCAGCGTTAGCACAGCGAAGAACGCAAACGTGTAGGGCGTGAACGGATGAATGATGCGGGGCCCGAACTGACTGTGCAGGGCGTAGAGCGCAAACCCAGTGAGCAGGCAGAACAGGAAGTAGGAACGCAGGAAGGCTTTCAACAGAAAGGATAATTGGGTGAACGGGGCTGGCCCCTACTGGTCCTTCGTAACCGAGCGGATGACATTATACAAGGCCGCAAACAGCCCCAGCAGCATCAGGCTGAGCGTGAACCACGGCGTTTTGGTCTGAAAGTGACCGTCGAGCCAGTAGCCGGCCCAGGTGCTCAGACCGATGGTGGCTATCATCTGGGCAGCAATACCGGAGTATTTGGCCACGGCCCGCATCCGGTCGGGGGTGCCTTCGGGCGTGGGGCGGGGCGGCGGTGACGGAGGGGCTGACATGAGGGCAAGGGAAGCGGTGGGAATCACAAAATTACACCGTGGTAAGTTAGCGGCCATACCAGCCCCCGGGAGGCACGGTAGGGTACCACCGGAAACCTGTACTTTTACTCACCCTGCAACGTTGTGAGAAAAACGACCCGTCGAACGATTCCGACCGGCAGGTGCGTTTTCCGCTTACTGTCTTTTCTTCGCCCTGAGCTCTTTTGCCGTTTTGACGACGACTACCTCTTTGCTTTTCCGCGCCCTTATGCTGCCAACGGCGGCTGGCCTGCTGGTGGCCGGCGTGGCGGGCTGCGCTTCGGAGCGTCCCTCCACCCTGGGCCACGCTTACGACAACGTGGTGGCCCGCGACAATGCCTATTTCCTGGCGCGTGAGAAGATGCGGGCCGTGGAAACCACGTTGTATGCGGCCCGGCTCAACGACTACAACCGCACCCTGCCCCTGTTCCCGACGCTGGACGATGCCACCGTGGGCCGCGTGACGGCTGATCTGGAGGACATTATCAAGAAAGCCTCGTTGCCCGTGCAGCACCGCCCGGGCTCCGACTGGACCGATGACAGCTACATTCTCATCGGTAAGGCGCGCTTTTATAAGAAGGAGTACGAGGACGCGGCCAAGACCTTTAAGTACGTTAACAGCACCAGCAAGGACGCCAATGCCCGCCATGAGGCCCTGATCTGGCTGATGCGCACCTTCTTGGCGCTGAACGAACTGGAAAACGCCACCGCTGTTTCCAATCTGCTGGACAAAGAGCAGGGCGCCGAGCAGAATGCGCGGGAGCTATTTCTGACTCGCGCTGACTATTTCTTGCGAGTAGGCGAACCGGCTCGGGCTATCGAAAACCTGGAGAAGGCCATTCCCTACGTGGAGCCTAAGAACGAACAGTCGCGCACGCGCTACGTGCTGGCGCAGCTGTATCAGAACGTTGGGGAGGACAAGAAAGCCTACGCGCAGCTGAATCAGATTCTGAAGAAAAACCCGCCCTACGAGCTGGATTTCTACAGTAAGCTGATGCTGGGCCAGGTTTCCGACCTGAATCAGACTGACCGTACCCGCCTCGACAAGTACTTCGCCAAGCTGCTCAAGGACACCAAGAACAAGGAGTACCGCGACAAAATCTACTACGAGATGGCGCGGCTGGAATACCGCCAGCAACGCTACCCCGAGGCGTTGGCTCTACTCCAGAAGTCGGCCCGCGTTCCTACCCCGAACCGTGCCCAGAAGTCGTATACCTACCTGCTAGACGGGCGGATTTACTACGAGAACCTGCAGAAGTACCGGCTTGCTGCAGCCTACTACGACAGCACCGTTCAGAACATGCCCCGGGAGGCG
This sequence comes from Hymenobacter swuensis DY53, assembly GCF_000576555.1. Lineage (NCBI taxonomy): Bacteria > Pseudomonadati > Bacteroidota > Cytophagia > Cytophagales > Hymenobacteraceae > Hymenobacter > Hymenobacter swuensis. The sequence continues at coordinate 308,344 of NZ_CP007145.1, read as the reverse complement.
CCCGATTACGCGGCCATTTCTGAGCGGGCCGGGATTCTCAAAGATTTCGCGCAGCAGCTGACCATCATCGAAACCCAGGATAGCCTTCAGGCCCTGGCCAGGCTGGACTCAGCCACCTTGCGCACCCGCCTGACCACCTACGCCCAAGCTGAGCTGGACGCGCAGAAGCGGCAGACCGAAGCCCTGGCGGCCAAACAAGCCCTGGAGGAGCGGCGCAGTCAGCAGCAAACGGCGACCGGCCTCAGCCCGGAGCGCGACCTGCAACCGGGCGTCAGTGCCGAGGATTTTCTGGCGGGCAACACCGGAGCCAAGTGGTACTTCGACAACCCAACTGCCCTGAGCACGGCCAAGAACGACTTTATCCGCCGCTGGGGCGACCGGCCACTGCAGGATAACTGGCGCATCGTGAGTACGGCCAGCAACTCGCCGGTAACGGTCCGGGGCGGTAACATGCCGGTGAGCATTGCTGGCAACGGCAGCACCGTGGTCAATACGCCCGAAGCGACCACCCTCGATCCAGCCGTGCAGCTACGGGAACTGGTGGGCCGCTACCGCCAGAGCCTGCCCCTCACCCCGGCCCAGGTGCAGCAGTCGGATGCCCAGACCGAAGAGGCGTTGTACGCGCTGGGGGGCATCTATGCCCAACAACTGCGGGAGCAGAGCCGGGCGGTGGAAACCTACGAGAAGCTACTCACGCGCTACCCCAGTGGCAAGCACACTCCCGAAACCCTGTATATTCTGTATCTGCTGTATAAGGAGCAGAACGACGCGAGCAAGGCCGAAAGCTATGCCTCCCGGCTGCGGCAGGCGTACCCAACGTCCTCCTACGCCCGCTTGGTGGCCGACCCGGAGTATTTACGGCGGACTTCCGTAGCAAATGCGCAGGTGACGGTACTGGTGGACTCGGCCTTCACCTTCTACAAGAATCAGGAGTTCAAGAAAGCCACGGCCGTACTGACTAGGGCTAAAAAGCAGTACCCTGAAAACGACCTGAACGACCGGGTAGCCTTCCTGGGTACGCTCCTGATGGTGCGCACCCAGCCACCGCTGACGGCGCGGGCCACAGTGGAGAAGTTTTATAAAGACTACCCGCAAAGCCCACTGGCCGGCCAGGCCGCCACCCTCATCGAAACCTACAAAAAGGCTGAAGGCGGGCAGATTGCGGGCGTTATGGCTTCTACCGACAAACCCGTGGTATCGGCATTCCGGCCCGGCGAAGTAGAAAACCGCATGCGCATCTACTACCAGGAAAACGAAACCCCACTAACGCCACTAGTGCAAAAGCCCACCGCACCGGCTGCCACCGGTACTGGGGCACCGGCCGCTTCTTCGGTTCCTTCTGTTACTTCGACTCCAGTGGCTCCTGTCACCACGGACCCATCTGCGGTTTCCTCGCCGGATGCCTCGGTAGAGCCACCGACCCCTGAGCCCAAGCCTGAGCCCACGCCGGAAGAAGCCGCCAAAGCGGCCCGACAAACGGCGGCCCAAGCCCGGGCGCGGGGTAAAAAAGCTCCGGTGCCAAAGAAGACACCTGCTCCTACTCCCACGACACCAACTCCGTCTGCTGCGCCTACACCATCAACGACGGCTCCTACTACTGCCCCGGTTTCTATTGGTACTACTCCAGCCAGTACGCCCGTGGCCACCCCGGCGTCACCGGTTTCACCGTTCAAGGCCAACCTCGCCACGGCGCATGCTATTGTGCTGGTATTCGCCAAAGACGCCCAGGCGCTGAAGGATATCCCGCCTCAGCTTGGCGCGTACAACACCCGCTACTTCAAATCCAGCAGCTTGCTGGTGCGCCAACAGGAGCTAGGCGCCACGCAGCTAGTGGTGGTGGAATCGTTACCCAATGCTAAACTGGCCCAGAGCTACGCCCTGAAGCTGCGCGGGCCTCAGTCGCCGCTGAGCAAGCTACGCGGAGCGGGTTACCAAACGCTGGTAATCAGTATTGAGAACCTGCCGGTACTGCTCCAAACCCAAAGCATAGAACAGTACCAGCAGTTCTATCAGCAGAACTACCGCTAATTTTGCTGTCGGAACCGCCCGTGAACCACTATCGGCTGCCTTTCGGTGGTCGGGAGCGGTTCACGGGCGGTTTATCCGACCTTCATTCTTACCTCCTGAAATGGCCAGATCCGCCACCAAGAATTCCATTCGTAAAACCACTCCTACCGGCCGCTATACCGGCTGGGCGCGCACATTCTGGCTACTGTTCGGGGCCGGAGCAGCGGGGCTGGTACTCTACGTGCTGGCCGTGAGCGTCAATTTCCTGAACCTGTTCGGGCGGATGCCAAACCTCAAAACACTGGAAAACCCACGTAGCGAGTTAGCCTCAGAAATTTACTCCACTGACAATGTGCTCATGGGCAAATACTTCCGTGAGAACCGGACGCCCGCCGAGTACGAAGACCTGCCCCAGCATTTAGTAGATGCCCTGATTGCCACTGAGGATGCCCGCTTCGAGGAGCACTCCGGCATTGACCCCAAAGCCACCGGTCGAGTGGCGGCAGGGCTTCTCACGGGTGGCAGCGGCGGCGGCGGCTCTACCCTGACCCAGCAGCTGGCCAAAGTGCTGTTCCGCACCCGCGAAGACCTGAATGATGGCACGTTGAATGATGTCCCCGGCGTACGGATGCTCGTTACCAAAACCAAAGAATGGATTCTGGCTACCCGATTGGAACGCAGCTACACCAAGCGCGAAATCCTGCGCATGTACCTGAATACCAACGACTACGGCTCCAACGCTTTCGGCATTAATACGGCTGCCAAAACGTTCTTCAGCAAGAAGCCTCGGGAGCTGACACGCCCCGAAGCGGCCACGCTGGTTGGCGTACTAAACGCGCCCACCCGTTTCAGCCCGAAATTCAACCCGGAGCGTTCCAGGGTGCGTCGAAACTGGGTGCTCCGCCAGATGAATAAGTACGGTTACATCACACCCCAACAGCTGCAAGCCGATACGTTGAAGCCCATTGTACTGCGCTACAGCGTTGAAAACCAGAACGAAGGCATTGCCCCCTACTTCCGGGTGGAGGTGAGCAAGATGCTGAAGCAATGGGCCAAGGAAACCGACCACGACCTGTACGCCGACGGCCTGAAAATCTATACCACCATCGACTCGCGGATGCAGAAGTATGCCGAGGCGGCCGTGGCCGAGCACATGAAGCTGCAGCAGAAGTGGTTCGACCAGCAGTGGAAGGGCCAACAGCCTTGGCGCGACGAGAACGGCCGCATCATCCCGAACTTTCTGAGCACTTCCATCAAGCGCACCGAGCGGTACCGCTCCCTCACCACCCGCTTCGAGGGCAACAAAGACTCCATCAAGTACTATCTCAACAGGAAGTACAAAATGAAGGTGTTCACATGGAACGGGGGCGAGAAGGAAGTGCTGATGTCGCCGATGGACTCTCTGGCTTACTACAAGCGGCTGCTACACTCGGGCTTCATGGCCATGAACCCGCTCAACGGGCAGGTAAAGGCCTGGGTGGGCGGTATCAACTTCAAGTACATCAAATACGACCATGTAAAGCAGGGCAAGCGTCAGCCCGGCTCCACGTTCAAGCCATTCGTGTACGTGGCAGCCATTGATCAGGGCTATTCCCCTTGCTATCAGCGCCCCGATGTGGCCACTACCTTTCCCGCTGAGCGGGGCCGGCCGGCCTACACGCCCCGTAATTTCGAGGGCAGCTACTCCGGCCGCACCTTCACGCTGCGGCAGGCCTTGGCCCGCTCTATGAACTCCATCACGGCTTGGCTGGTGCAGAAACTGGGGCCCGAAACGGTAGTAAGCTATGCCAAGCGTTTGGGTATCACCTCCCCTATTGAAGCCGTGCCGGCCGTGGGCTTTGGCTCTTCTGATGTAAGCATTTACGAGTTGGCAGGTGCCTACAGCACGTTTGTCAACAAAGGCATCTGGACGGCACCTATGATGGTAACGCGCATTGAGGACAAGAACGGCAACGTGCTGCGCGAGTTCGTGCCCCAGACGCGCGAAGCCCTGAGCGAGGAAACCGCTTACCTCATGACCTACATGTTGCGCGGAGCCACCGAGGAAAAAGGTGGAACCAGCATCATCCTGAAGGGCGGATTCAAGTTCCCTTATGAAATGGGTGCCAAAACCGGCACTACTTCCAATTATTCCGACGGCTGGTTTATGGGCCTTACTCCCGACCTAGTATGCGGTATGTGGGTGGGAGGCGAAGACCGGAGCATCCACTTCAAAACCGGCGCGTACGGGCAGGGCTCCCGCATGGCCCTGCCACTCTATGGCATCTTTATGAAGAAAGTGTACGCCGATAAGAGTGTCGATATCAACACCGGCCCTTTCCCCAAACCGGCCCAAGCCCTAAGCATCGAAATTGACTGCTCGCGCTACTACAACGGATCCGGCCAGCGCGACACCATTCCTTCGGACCAAAAGTTAAACCAAGTAGAACTGGAAGACCTGAACGAGGAAGACATTTAAGCCCCCGGATTTTCCCTGCTTTTTTGCTGATCCCACTGAATTTTACGGAATGTGGCCGGGACGTCCCGGCCACATTTTTTGTTGTAAAACCAGTACCTCTTTTCTCTTCTGCGAACCTCTGGGCTCCCTGGCTGCGTACCTCCGCAGAGGCTTTCCTGCTTCTCGCACTACAGCCCGAAACCCGCATAACCAGCTGAACACTCAGCACTACTCTGTGATATGGCTGCCCGCCCCGAACTACAGGACCAGATCCGCCAGCTGCCCCACCGCCCGGGCGTGTACAAATACTTCGGCGACGAGGATAGCATCATTTACGTTGGCAAGGCCATCGACCTGCGGAAACGGGTCAGCAGTTACTTCACCAAGCAGGACCACAACAAGAAGACCCAGCAACTGGTCAAGAACATCCGCCGCATTGAGTTTACCATTGTCGACTCGGAGTCGGACGCGTTTCTGCTGGAAAACAACCTCATTAAGCAGCACCAGCCTAAGTACAACATCCTGCTCAAAGACGGGAAAACTTACCCGTATCTGCTGCTGACCAACGAGCGCTTTCCGCGCCTCATCCCCACCCGTAACAAGATTGCTGGCCAGGGTCGCTACTACGGCCCCTATGCCAACGTGACGGGTATGAACCTGCTGCTGGAGCTCATTCGGGCCCTGTATCCGTTGCGCACTTGCACCTATAATCTCTCGCCCCAGAACATTGAGGCCGGCAAGTTCAAGGTATGCCTGGAGTATCATCTGGGCAACTGCAAAGGCCCCTGCGAAGGCCACCAAGATGAGGAAACCTACAGCCAGTACATCCAGCAGATCCGCCAGATCCTCAATGGCGACCTGCGCCTGCCCAAGCAATACTTCCGGGAACGAATGACCCAGGCGGCCCAGGAGCAGCAGTACGAGTTGGCGCACCAGTTCAAGCTCAAGCTCGACAAGCTCGACGAATTCCAGAGCAAGAGCACCATCGTGAATGCTTCCCTGTCAAACATCGACGTATTCAGCATCGTGTCGAATGAGAAGTCGGCATTCATCAGTTACCTCAAGGTGATGAACGGCAGCATCGTACTCACGCAGTCGGTAGAGGTGCAGAAGAAGCTGGATGAACCCGATGAGGAAATTCTGGCCCCGCTCATCATGCAGATGCGGCAGGAGTTTGAGAGTGAATCGAAGGAAATTCTCACCAACCTACCTGTACCTAGCCTGCCCCTGCCCGGCGTCAGCATCGCCCAGCCCCAGATTGGCGACAAGCGCAAGCTCATTGAGCTAGGCCTGAAAAACGTGCTGTACCTGCGCAAGGAGAAGGAAAGCATGAACGACCGGAGCAAGGACCTGAACGAAGTCCGCATCATGGAAACCATTCGCAAGGATTTACGCCTGACGGAGCTACCCAAGCACATCGAATGCTTCGACAACTCCAACTTCCAGGGTGATAATCCGGTGGCTGCCATGGTGTGTTTCCGCAACGCTAAGCCCAGCAAAAAGGACTACCGCCACTACCACATCAAAACCGTCATCGGCCCCAATGACTTCGACTCCATGTACGAAGTGGTTACGCGACGCTACCGCCGTTTGGTAGATGAAGGAGCCAGCTTGCCGCAGCTGGTTATTGTGGATGGTGGCAAGGGCCAACTCAGCATGGCCGTAAAGGCGCTCAAAGACCTCAACCTGTGGGGCCAGATGGCCGTCATCGGCATTGCCAAACGCCTAGAGGAAATCTACGTACCCAACGACCCTCTACCGCTCTATATCGATAAGAAGAGCGAGTCGCTCCGCCTGTTTCAGCGCATGCGCGACGAAGTCCACCGTTTCGGCATCACCTTCCACCGCTCCCGCCGCGACGCCGCCACCCTCAAAACCGAGTTGACCGACGTAAAAGGCCTCGGACCCGTCACCGCCGATAAGCTCCTGACCAAGTTCAAGTCCGTCAAAAAGATCAAAGAGCTAACCGAAGCCCAGCTTATTGAAGAGGTTGGAAAAGCCAAAGCCCGCATTCTGCTTAACTATTTTAGCCAGCAGGAAGAACCCCAACAATCTTAATATCATGAACCGAGGTGATCAAACACAAAAGAGCCCCAACCGTAAGGTTGGGGCTCTTTTGTGTAATCAGACAGATGAATCGACTACGAAATTCGTTTAATCCGATACATCCGCCCAAGTCCGTGATATTAGAACGACCACAGGTTATACTCGTACTCGATCAGGTCGGCTGCCGCTTGCTGCGAAGCCAGAATACCTTGCTGCTGACCACCATAAATCTCATCCAGACGCGAGTCGCTGGGGTTCGATACCTTCACAATGTATGAGTTGAACAGCCACAGTTCGAAAGCGTCAGCAAGGTTTTTATGCTGGGCATCGTTTTGGGGATTAAACCAGATAGCCTTATCCGGGTTGGCCCGGAATACGCGAACTAGGTCGCTGTATTTGAACACCCCAATGGTTTTCTCGATACCGGCAGTGTTAGAGCTCAGCGTAGAAGGAACAAGCAGCGTAATGGACTTGATATCATGATACATTCTCGACCGTTTCTTGTCGAAAATCATATCCTCTTTCATCTCCATCTGATACATATCCTTCGGACGAATCTCGTAGCTCGGTGCTACTACTGGCGCCTTTTTAGCTACAGCCTTGCCCTTGGCTCCTTTTTTAACGGGAGCACCCCAGTCATCCCCGGTATCTTCGGAGAAACCGGCGGCTTTTTCCTCGTCGCTCAAACCTGCGCTGGCTTCTGCGTACGACATGTTGCTGATTACTTCCTTCGAGGAGAAGGTAGTGGTCAGGGAGTCGTTGCGGTAAGCCTGCAGTTCGCCACGTTTCACCGCGTCGATGATTACACGGCTGATTTCCTTGCCTTCGGCGAACATGGGTTTGTTCTGCTTCTCGCGCAGGTCAATCGCGCGCCAGATGGTCTTTCGGAACATGATGTCCGAATTCGGAATCGGGCGGTACGAGCCATTGCTGCTCGCGGTGGTAGCTTGTTCCTGAGCCGAGGCTGCCACCGACAGCGTCAGGCCGGCCGTCAGAGCGGCGAAGGAGAGGAATTTGTTCATACCAGGGTAATCAAAAAAGCGCGACGGATAGTTCAGAGTCAGTAACGCTTACAGCAGCGGAATATTGAACTGCTTTGAAACATTTACGTCTTCCACGTTGCCTTGGAAATTCTGACGCTGAACACCTTTTACTTCGATGTACAGACGGTCACCTTCACGAGCGGTGTTTACCACACTGCTCAGATCAACCGTTGGACCATTGACAGTAATGGTTTGCATAGCCGGACGCTTGCCACGTACCAACGTGATTTCGTAGCGCGATACCCGGAAACGAGCATCATCTGGCAGGAAGGTAGCAAAACCAGCATCGGCTACCGCCTTCATATTCATGTTACGAACGGCCGTAATCGGAGTACCTTGCTTTTCGTTAGCCGGACGGCCACCTACCCAGCACTGAATCTCCGGCTTAGGAATGGGGCGAACCTGGAAGGTTTGCGAGCCAATGGGGTTGCCGCCGCTGCTAACGTTCAGAGTTACTTCCTTCGAATTGGGAACCAGCGTTACCTCTCCTTTAGCCGAGCCTTTGATGGTAGAAGCACCGGAAGCAGAGAAGCTAGGATCGTACTGAGCACCCAGCGCGGGTACCTGTACGCTCAGCTTGTTGCCGCACTTGAAATACAACGCCTGAACCGAAGCCGACTGAATCTGCATTACGGGCTTGGTAATGGTGTAAGGCGTCTTTACAGTAAAGACTGTGTCGCGGCCATTCTGCTTGAATCGAATGGTACCGGTCCAAGAGCCTTTGGCGTTACCAGCTTGGTCGAAAGCGCCGGGACGAGCCGTGAATTCGATTTTACCTTTGCCGGTTGCCTGATCCACTTTCAGCGGTGAGCCGTTCAGCGTCATGCTGGGGTTCAGACCCGAAGCTGAAGCCGTCAGGAAAAGTTCTGCTTTGTACTTAGTACCAGCAGCCACCGTATTCGACTCCGCGCTAGCAAAAGCCCCGATTTTGTCGAATACGATAACCGAACCACCTACGCGTTGGGCCAACGCACTCAGTGCATCTGATTCATACTTCAGCACTTCGGCTTCTTTCTGCGAGAGAACGGCCAAAGCAGCAACTACCGGCGTATTTTCGAAGCTGAGCTGAGCAAAGTTCTTGCTCTTCTGCTCCTTCTCCGTCACCATTGGATCTTCCTTGGCATCAAGGGCCAAAGCACCAGCGTTAGGCACGAACTGCTTGATGTAAGTAGAGTAGTTGTTCAACTGCCCTTTCATCGTATAGCCTTCCCCATTCTGACTGGCACCCAACATTAGCTCTGCCACTTTATCCTCGGCGCTCATGTTCTTGAATTCGTTCTTACCCTTGTTTTCCGTTTTCTCCAGCAGCTTGGTGCGGACGGAAGACAAGTACGCAACTATTTCCTGCGTTTTCTGCCGAACTTCTTCGCTCTGCTTCAGCACAGCAAGGTCTTTGGCTTGGTTACGGTTTTTTTCAACCTGCCCCTTAATGCCTTTTACCTTGTCATCGTTCGCCTTCGACACTTTGCCGTTGATAGCCGACAAGCTGTCATCCAGAAACTTGAACTTGAGCAGAATTGCTGAGTTTACTTGTAGGGCCAGAAGAGCGGTGAGTACCAAGTACATCATCCCGATCATCTTCTGCCGTGGAGTCTCTTTACCTCCCGCCATCGTGTCTACCTGTTACTATACTGTGTGGAATTTAATCTGAGACGTACAGTGCAGCTACCTTAGTTGGTAGCACGCATGGCGTTCAGCATGTTACCATACACACGGTTCAGCGAGCTGAGGTTGGTGGTCAGGCTGGTCACTTCCTGCTTGAACTGGTCGGTTTCTTTACCAGCTTCGGTCAGATTCTCCATGGCCTGAGCCAAGGTACCGTAGAACTTATTCATGGACTTCAGGTGCGTGTTGGCATCCTGCAGTTCCATTTCGTACACTGCATTCAGCGCGCCCAGATTCTTGGTCACGTTCTGCACCTGCACATGGTACTCACGAGCATCGTTGGTGGCATCAGCCATAGCCGTCATGGCCGTAGCAGTGTTCGAATATGCCTCGTTGATACGCTCCAGCGACTGAGCGGCGGTGCGCACCTTGGTGGTGTACTCATCGGTAGCGCTGGTAGCGTCGCCGAGGGTCGAGAGCTGCTGCGTAGTGGTGCTCAGGCGGTTCAGGCCCTGGCCCAGCGACGCAATAGCCTCAGGCGTCACGTTGGCATCTTTCAGCATATCGTCTAGCTTGCGGGTCAGGCCCGTGCCGGTGCTTTGCTCAACGAACTTGTTGCTGTTGGTGGAAGGATCGTAACCTTCGCTCAGTTCCGGATAAACCAAGGACCAGTCAACTTCTTTGGGGTTGGGCTGGAATGCGCTCAGCAGGAAGATTAGGGCTTCTGTGCCCAGACCTACAATCAGCATTTCGCTGGCACCTTCCCAGTGCTGAATTTTGAACAATGCCCCTACGATTACGACTGCTGCGCCGATGCCGTACACTTTGGGCATCAGCACATCGTACAGAAAACTACCGCCTTTAGCTGCCATGTGATTGTGATGTTGGAAAAGAAGTTGTTGTGGTAATGAATTTTAAGAAAGCAAAGCAGTAGTGTGTGGGAGTTTTACTGCACCGGATGTTACCGGCAATTAGTTCAGGCTTTCGTTGGTACCCATGCCGATCTGAATCATGGCGGTACGGAACCCAATGTAAGAGCGAGCCGAATCCTGGTATTCAAAGTTGCGGGTACCGGTTTCGAGGAAGTACGCAATGTCCTTCCAGGAACCGCCACGCACTACTTTGCGGGGCTCGTTATCATCGGGGTTGGTTGGGTTCATATCCCACACCACCGGTACGGAAGCTTCCATGTAGGCATCATCGCACCACTCCGACACGTTGCCCGACATATCGTACAGGCCAAAGTCATTGGGGAAGAAGGCACCCACCGGCGAAGTGTAAGCGTAACCGTCCGAAGCATAGTCGCCACGACCGGGCTTGAAGTTAGCCAGCATGCAGCCTTTCGAGTTGCGCAGATAAGGACCACCCCAGGGATATGTAGCTAGGTCACGGCCACCGCGGGCAGCATATTCCCACTCGGCCTCGGAAGGCAGGCGAAAGTTGGGGGTAGGAGCCAGACCGGCTTCAGCATTAGCCGCGTTTTTGTTTTTGGTGCGCCAGTTGCAGAAGTACTTAGCGGCAAACCAGTCAACCCCAACCACCGGGTAGTCATCGAAGGCTGGGTGCGTGTAGTAATACTCCATCAGGGGGTCACCCATGTGGTAAGTAAAGTCGCGCACCCAAACCGTAGTATCGGGGTAGAGCTCCGTCATCACGTACTCCTCGCCCAGTACGTCAATGGAGTCCTGCCGGATGGCATTCATGAACTGGCGGTACTCATTGTTCGTGATTTCCGTCTCATCCATGTAGAAGCCGGCGATAGTCACCTGCTTGTTCATGTTGACCATAGAGGCCGAAATATCTTGGTCCGTCTGGCCCATGTGGAAGGTTCCACCAGGACAGGGTACCATGCCGTAGGGCACCTCCTGCGGGTTAAACTCCGGACGGTCCTCCGCACCAACCAGGTCACCCTGCGGCCCTGTACCGAAACCACAGCCCCCCAGAATGAGCGTCGAAAAAGCGACGAGAGGCAATACGAGAAACTTGTTCATGTGAGAAAGAAAAAGACGGTCGAGGCGGCGATATCCAAAGATTACAATTTTTCGAGCTGGCAAATCTAACGAATCATACGTTCGTACGCAAGCCTATCGCTCAATGCATCCCATTTGTCTGCGAACTGGCTGATTAGCCGGTTAAACAATGGTTAACAATGAGTTAATATCAGCTCGTCAGTTGTGCTAGATCAATATATGGCGAGTAATGAGTTAACTGTATTCCAAGCCTCTTTTTAGAAGCTGTAGCGCGGTGTACGGATTGCTGGGCGGATTGCTAAACCCGGTTTGGGCAGACGATAAGAGAGCATAATTTCAAATGAACTAAGCGCCCTTGCATCCTGATTAAATGCAATTAAGTCGTAAGCTAATCCCACCCGCATTGCATTGTCTTTCGAGAAGCTCAAGCCTCCTAAAGCCGTAACTGATTCATCGTACCGATAGCCTAAGCCCCCCCAAAACCGATCATTAAAAGTAGCGCGTACGCCTGCTTCGTACGAATTATTTTTGAAGGCAAACTTACTATCATCTCCAAACTTGCCCGGTAATACCACTTTCATCAGCACAGTAGGCGTTACTACAACGGAGGATGAGGCCTCAATATTATACCCAGCCGTCAGGTACGCGTGATTTTCGTTGATGTACTCAGCCGTTTTACCTCCCACCACCTGGCTATTGAATTTGTAGCTAGAACGAAGCAGGTTATTGACGCTCAAGCCGGCATAGAGCTTATCGGATTCATACCACACCCCAACACCCGCGTCAATCTTCCGGTCGGCGCCTTCTCGTGGAACCTTTATATCATCTTGATCTATAGCCCGGTAGGTGCCCTGATAGATATTATTGAATATTCCCTGCACACCAATGCCCAGCCGGCCTTCTCCTATCTTGATATGCTTGGAATACGAAAGCTGAACGTTGGTTGTCGTAAGTTCGGCAATTTTGTCCCGGTAGATACCGATACCGAGGCCGCCACCTATAGCTGCTACCGGAAGGGAAGCCGTAAGCATATAGGTTTGAGGGGAGCCCCCGTTATCAAACGTTGCGTTGTACCCAAAGTATTGTGAACGGCCAAGCGCAGTAATTTCTCCCTGCCCCTTGATACCCGCATATGCTGGGTTCAGGAACATCCCATTAAAGCCGTAATGGCTAAACTGGGGCTGCTGCTGCGCCATAGCAGTGCCAAAGGCGAAGGAGAAGACAATAGCAGTGAGTAGAGCCTTCTTCATAAGGTATTGAGTATAGCCAGTTATGCCTAAAAAATGATGGGCATGGCCTTTTCAAATGTATGCAAAAAAGCCTCTGCAACAAATTCTACCAGAAAAACAAAAGGGAATAGAAATCTATTCCCTTTGTTCTAAAAAGGCAGGCACTTATTTACTCTGTTTTTTCTCTCTGGGGGCTTCAGTGCCATGGTGCAACCGAATATACGCTTCAATGGCACCGGTCATAGAAGGCGCATTAGGCTGCGGGGCTTCAATATCAAGCTCAAGTCCGGCGTCTACAACTGCTTTGGCCGTTGTGGGTCCGAAAGCTGCAATGCGGGTACCGTTCTGCTCAAAATCGGGGAAGTTGATGAAGAGCGAACTGATGCCGGAAGGACTGAAGAAGGCAATACAATCGTATTTCACATCTGACAGATCCGACAGGTCGCTGGCAACGGTACGATAGATAACCGCTTCGGTGAATTTTAAGCTGTTAGCCCGCATGAACTCTGGAATATCGTCCTTGCGGATGTCAGAGCACGGATACAGGAATTTCTCGCCCTTGTGCTTCCTGATGACCTCAAACAAGTCGGCAGCCGTGCGCTGGCCCACGAACAGCTTGCGCTTGCGTAGTACGATGTACTTCTGCAAGTAATTGGCCGTCTGCTCCGAAATGCAGAAATACTTCATTTCAGCGGGCATCTCAATCTTCGCCTCCTGGCAAATCCGGAAGAAATGATCAACGGCATTGCGGCTGGTGAAGATAACCGCCGTATGCTCAGCAATGTTGACTTTCTCTTTGCGGAAATCCTTGTAGGAAACTGGCTGAACCTCGATAAACTCCCGGAAGTCTACTTTAATCCCGTATTTTTCTGCAATAGAAAAGTACGGCGAGACATCATTAGTGGGTTTAGGCTGGGTGACCAGAATGCTGGAGATGCGCCTAGTGTGGCGGCCCGCCCCCGGTTGGTCTTTGCTCTCGGCCATAGGGTAGAAAAAAGGGTAAGTCTAAGGCAATAAGGGAGGCATTGCGGATCTACCGATGCAGGTCGGTAGTGGTGTGTGTCAGTAGGTAAAAACGATCAGCTTGAGCAGAATGATCAGGGGAATCACTTCTGTGGCGCAAAGGTAAGAAAACAAATGCAGATTCAGTAAGGATGTCTTGCGGTGTAAGGTCCGAGCTACCCGCAGTAAGGTTCCAACCAACAGCAAGGAAACCACTCCGTTGGAAACCCACAGCACAGTTTCAGGCAGCCGCTGATTAAGGCCCAGATACAGCAGCATTACAACGGGTAAAAACAGACCCATAAACAGGATGGTCCGGATAAATTCGCGGTACTGGATGGTGACCAGCTCCGTTACATCGAAGATGTAGCCCAGCAACTCCAGGAACAGGTATTTGCCCAGCACGAACCCGGCGACCAGTAGCGTATACAGCAGGACGCGCACCATAATGGCAGACTCGGCCACATCAAACAGGCGGCGCAGGATTACGATGCTCTGAATATTGGTATGAATGGCGACCAGCAACAACGCAAATGACAGCGAAAACAGTAGCACCAGCACCAAGTTCAGCCAAGTCAGGGTTGGCTTGATCAGGAAATCCTGCTCGGCAGCCCCTTTGCCCCAAAGGCCTTCCAGCTGGTAGATGCGCGTAAATCCCGGCTGATACGTAGCCCGGAGGCCGCCATAACACAACCCGATCAGCAATAGGAAGCCCACAAAAACATTCTGCCCCTGATGCCCTCTGGGCCGGGGCTGAGCTGCTAGTGAAGCGGAAGAAGCGGCCCCGGGCTTTGCTGCCACCAAGGGCACCGCATTGCTGAAGGAAGCCAGATCAGGGGCGGCGTCGGGCTGCCAGACGCACAATAAGTGGGGTCCGGCCGGACTACCAGCCGGCAACAGCAACGACAAGTCGACGGTATACGAAGCCGGCACACGAGCCGTGAAAACCAAGCGGTTATCCAGAAAAAGGCTCAGCTTCTCGCGGGCTGTGAAGCTAACAGGCAGGCCTTTGCCCGGGCGGATGGTCAACCATTGGTAGTATGCATGGGCTGGCTGGTGGTAGTCAGGCAGATACAGGACCAAGCGGTTGCGTGGCTCATCAAAAATGAGCCAGTCGGCAGTAAGTCCGGCGCGCGGTGCAGGAGGCAATGGACGGTATTCGGCGGCCCGGGCGGTGGCCGGCCCCAGACTCAGGCCACAAAGCCAGAGCAGGCACATGAAAAGACAATAACTGTTCTGCACCCTTCCGGTCGTTGTTTAGGAAGCTACGCGCTGCCGCTCGGCGCGACTATGATACACGCCTAGGAATACGCTCAGCAACAGAGAAAATGCTACCAGCATGGCAATCAAAATGGTATTGCCGAGGTAAGCGAAGTTGATGACAAACAGAATGACCACAATATTGAGCAGGCCCAACAGAATAACTGTGCCGATTTGCTGGAAGCCCATAGCCAGAATACGGTGGTGGACGTGGTTCTTATCGGGCGAGAAAGGCGAGCGGCCGGCCATCATGCGTACAATGAACACCCGCAGCGTATCGAACAGCGGTACGAACAGAATACCCACGGCTACCGACGGTGCCGAGGAGGCGAACGGCTGGCCTACTTTCAGGCCCATCTCAATAAACTGAATAGTGAGTATTGACACGATAAAGCCGCACACCAACGAGCCGGTGTCGCCCATGAAGATGGTGGCCTTGTGAAAGTTATAGCGCAGAAAGCCCAAAATACCGCCTACCACGCACACCGACACGAACACATAGTTCTGAAAATCAGGCCCGCCGTAGCGGTAAAAGTAGTAGCCGAAAGTGCTTACAATGATGAGGACAATGGAACCGGCCAGTCCGTCGAGGCCATCAATGAGGTTGATGGCATTGGTGATGCCCACGATGGCGAAAAAGGTAAAGGCATAGCTGATGCCGATGGGCAGCTCCTGAATTCCCAGAATGCCCTGAAAGCTGGTAATGCGCACATCAGCCATAATCATGACCACACCTGTGGCCAGTAGTTGGCCCACAAATTTCTTGGCAACGGAAATACTGACCAGATCATCTTTCAAACCCACAAAGAACAGCACGATACAACCTGCCAGTAGCTGTTGCACGCCGTTGTTAAGAGGGGCAAAAATGGTGAGAGCCGACATAAAGCCTGCAAATACCGCCACGCCGCCCAGGCGCGGCGTCAGCGACTCGTGCACGGTACGCACGTTGGGCGTATCGAGCATGTTTTTCAGGTGGGCGATGTAAATGATGGACGGGACGGCGAACAAGGCCACCAGAAACGCCCACAGGGAGGACAGACCCAACTGAATTCCGAGTGCATTCATTGCGGTTCGGCTATTTTTGTAAACATGCCTCAACGTGAGACAGGAAATGGAAAAGCAAAGATACGGTTAGCTGTGCAGTACCCCAGAGCGGTCCAGCAAAGTAATGGGCGTCAGGTTAGCGGCCACGATGGAATCGGGCACGAAGATGAACTTCTTATCAAAAATCTGACCACCGACGTAATAGCTCACCCAATATTGGTTGTTCAGGTGAAATAGGGCCGGATCAATCGGTTCGACGGGAACGGCGGCTTGCTCGGGAACCATCAACAGCGAATGACGCAGCGTAGAGGTGCGCACCGGCTCCCCTTCCGCGTTGGTTCCGTAGCCGTTGGAGCTAACGATGACATTTTCCAGCTCATGGTCGTTGTAGTTGAGCAGGTACACCAACCAGCCGGGCTGGCCTTCGGTGGTAGTAGCCGCCTCATCGGGCACAATGGCAATGGAAACTCCTTCTACCGGAGCAAAGGCAATATCTTCCTTCATAAAGCAGATTCAGTGGCAAGGCTGGCCCCAAACAGGCGGGCCAGGTGTGGAAGCAGGCGGTCCTGCACTTCAGCCAAGGGCACGGCATGGCCTAGTTCCTGGCGGAGTGAGGTAACCGCCTTATCGGTAATGCCGCAGGGTACGATGTAGCCAAAGTACGAAAGGTCGGTATTGACGTTGAGCGCGAAGCCATGCATGGTAACCCAACGGCTACATTTCACACCCATAGCACAGATTTTACGCGGGTTGGCCGCGCCTTCCTCAAAATCGAGCCAGACGCCGGTGAGGCCCGCAATGCGGCCGGCCCGCACGCCATATTCGGCCAGGGTGAGGATGACGGCTTCTTCCAGCAGCCGCAAGTAGCGGTGAATGTCCGTGAAGAAGTTGTCGAGGTCGAAAATGGGGTAACCAACCAGTTGGCCGGGACCGTGGTAGGTGATATCACCACCCCGGTTGATACGGTGGAAGGTAGCCTGATGTGCCGTTAGGCCGGCTTCATCGAGTAGCAGGTGTTCAGGCTTTCCGCTTTTGCCTAATGTGTAGACGTGTGGATGCTCACAAAGCAGTAAGTAGTTCGCAGTGGGTTCGGGCAACTCTCCGGCTTCCTGCCGCTGCCGGTTCAGGGTTTTGGTCGCCAGCGTTTCGGCCAGCAGCTGTTCCTGAGCATCCCAGGCGGGCTGGTAGTCAACCAACCCCAGACGGCGTACGGACACCCGGCGGTTCTGGCCAGTCGTGGCCGGAGCAGCGGCCGGCTCCGGCGTAGCACCAACATCAGTGGGACTTACGCAGGCAGAATATAGAGACATGGGCTATCTGAAAAAGACGGGACCTGATAAGCGCAAATCCTCCTGCTGGCTACGAACTAGCTGCCCCAACAGGCAGAAAATTGGCCCTTTTTAGATGGCGAGCAGGTTTCTTACGCAGCAAACCGGCACTAACGGATACCACCACCGAAAAGAGCAGCGCCTACCGCTCAAGGAACGCGCAAAGGTACTAGATTTAGCACCAAACCGGCTACTTCAGGTACTAGTTCACCTGTTCCAGCCACTCATATTAACCTGAGCCCACCCTCTATGCCAACTGCCGCCCACCAACTTGGCCATGACGGAGAAGAGACGGCCCTGCAGTACCTGCTGGCCCGGGGCTACAAGCTGTTGTACCGCAACTTCCGCCACCGCCGCGCCGAAGTAGACCTGATTATGCACCGGGGCCGGGAGCTGCTGGTGTTTGTGGAGGTGAAAACGCGCTCCTCAGCTCAGTACGGTCACCCCGAAGAATTCGTGACAGAGCGCAAACGGCAGTTGCTGCGCTTGGCAGCCGAACACCTGCAGGAAGAGCTCAACTGGGCCGGTGACATCCGCTTTGATATTCTGGCCCTCTCCCCTACCACCCAGGGTCTGCGCATCGAACACTTCGAGGATGCATTCTGGTAAGTGGTGAATTTGTGAAATGGTGAGTTTGACGTTCTTGTTGCGCCACTTGCGCGGGCTGAACGTCAAACTCACCATTTCACAAATTCACCACTTCACCGCTTGCTGCCGGGGCGGGCGGTGTCGGGTTTATCGCGGTTATCCAGCTTATCTTTCTCGTAAATAAGCACGCCGTTGCGGTTGTACTCCTTTACCAGCACCGGCTCGGTCACTTCCGGGTCGTAGCCCGATTCGCCGTACTGGTACTGGTAGCGCAGGCGGTTGCGGGTGTTACGGAAGCCCCAGTACCGGTCCCAGTTGCCCACACGCTTGCCGTTCTCGAACTGGCCCACCCATTCCATCTGGCCGTTCTCGTTGTAGCGCACATAGTCGCCTTCCAGCTTGCCGTTGTAGTAGGGCACTACTTCCTTCACCTGCTTCTGGCCCGCGTCGTAGTAGGTCACGTTGGCGTCGCGCGGGAAGCCCATTTCGTAGTGTGTTTTGGCCAGCAGCGTATTGTCGCGGTTGAACTTCTCCCAGCGCAGATGGCGGGTACCTACCGCGAAGTACCCGGTTTCTATCACCTTGCCGCCCTGCATTTTTTTGTAGGGGCCATGCAACACCTTGTCAGTGCCGGCATTCAGCTCAGTGTTGGCCTTGAAGATTTTGCGCTTGCGGGGGTTGAAATAGTAACGGGCCGGCGCAAATGGGTTGGGCTGCTGGAAGGTGCGCAGGTAGTAGAAGATTTCCACGTACTGGTTCTTGCCCTTCGGCCCTGATTTCACATATCCTTTCTTGATTCGCTCTCCCAAAAAGACGTTTTTCTTCTTCTTGGGCTTGCGCTGGGCCAGCTTCTCCTTCTCTTTAGCGGCCTTTTCCTGGTCTTTGGTCAGAGCTGTGCGCTTGGCCTGCAGCGAGGGCGCGGCAGTCGTGTCAGCCGCCGTGGTTAGCGTATCACTACTAGCCAACACCACGGGCGCATCGGGCCGGCTATTGAACGAGACGGTTTTTTTGGAGCAGGCACCTAGCAACAGCAGGACCGGCAATAGCACAGAGAAACGCAACAGACGCATTGGGGTAACGGGCAGGATTCGCAGCATCGAACGTAAATATAGAGGGATTTGGTGCCTAAGGGAGAGTAGCTGAGTACGCTGAGCAGCTTAGTGAAATGGTTCTGATGCCCAAACTTGCCAGCTTCCACCCTCACACGCAGGCAAAAAGCTCATGCTCAAACCCATGTAGCTTCTGCTAGCCCAAACGACAAAACCCCGGCAGCCTGAGCCACCGAGGTTTTGTACTGCTTAATACTTTACAGACTTTCTAAGACTACTCAGCCGCTAGAAGGTCGGCGCTGCGCTTCACAAACGCGGTTAGCGCCTCACCCTTCAGCAGGCCCTGGGCCAGCAAGGCCAGATCAAACGCCTGACGGGCCAACTGACTGCCGGCTTCGCCCTCGGCTTTCAGCACGCGCTGGGCTACCGGGTGATTGGCATTCACGCTCACCGTGTAGCTGTCGGGCAGGGAGCCGAACATCTGCATGCCACCGCCGCCACCGGCGCGCTGCATGTCCTTCATGCGGCGCATGAACTCGGGCAGCGTGATGATAACCGGCGCATCCTGGGGCGAAAGAGCCTCTACCTGCACATGCATGTGCTCGTTGCTGATGGCCACCTTGAACACGTCCTGCAGCCTGGTTGTGTCATCGTCGCTCAGTACGCTTTCTGTGGTTTCCTCCTTCTCGATGAGTTTGCCCACCGTATCGGCATCCACGCGCTTGAACGTAGTCTTTTCGAGCTTCTGCTCCAGTTGCCCGATGAAGTGCGAATCGAGCGGGCCGTTGAGCTCCAGCACGTCGTAACCCCGGTCCTGAGCCGCCTGCACGAAGCCATGCTGGGCCTCTGCGTCGGTGGTGTACAGCACCACCGTCTGCTCGTTCTTGTCCTTCTGGTTGGCCTGCACAAACTCCTGATACTCGGGCAGCGTGAACAGCTTACCGGCTACGTTCTGCACGAGAGCAAAGTCCTTGGCCTTGTCGTAGAACTTCTCATCCGACAGCATGCCATACTTCACAAACAGACCGATATCCGACCACTTACTCTCGTACCCAGCGCGGTCTTTGCGGAACAGCTCAGCCAGCTTGTCGGCTACCTTTTTGGTGATGTACTGGTTGATTTTGCGCACCGCCGCATCGGCCTGCAGGAAGCTGCGCGACACGTTCAGCGGAATGTCGGGCGAGTCGATGACGCCGTGCAGCAGCATCAGGAACTCGGGTACCACGTCCTTCACCTCGTCGGTAATGAACACTTGGCGCGAGTACAGCTGAATTTTGTTGCGCTGGAACTGCAGTTCGTCCTTCACCTTGGGGAAATACAGAATCCCGGTCAGGTTGAAGGGGTAATCCACGTTGAGGTGAATCCAGAATAGCGGCGGCTCCGAGAACGGGTACAGCTCCTGGTAGAACTTCACGTAATCCTCGTCGGTCAGCTCCGAGGGCTGCTTGGTCCAGATGGGAGCCGTCTGGTTGATGACCTCGCCCTCGAACTCAATTTCGATAGGCAGGAACTTGCAGTACTTGGTGAGGATGCCTTTGAGGCGGGCCGGCTCCAGAAACTCGTCGGAGTCCTCGGCTACGTGCAGCACAATGTCGGTGCCCCGGTCGGCCTTCTCAGTGTTTTCCAAGCTAAACTCGGTGCTACCGTCGCACACCCAATGCGCGCCTTCGGTGTCCTCCTTGTAGCTCTTGGAGAAGATTTCCACCTCCTTGGCCACCATGAATGCCGAGTAGAAACCCAGGCCGAACTGACCGATGATCTGGTCTTTGGCGGCGGCATCCTTCTCCTTGTACTTCTCCACAAACTCGGTGGCGCCGGAGAAGGCAATCTGGTTGATGTACTTCTTGATTTCCTCGGCCGTCATGCCCAGGCCGCGGTCCGAGATGGTAATGGTGCGGGCCTCTTTGTCCACGCTCACCTTCACCTTCAGCTCGCCCAGCTCGCCCTTGAACTCGCCCAGCTGGCCCAGGCTTTTCAGCTTCTGGGTAGCGTCCACGGCATTGCTCACCAGCTCACGCAGGAAGATTTCGTGGTCGGAGTACAGGAATTTCTTGATGATGGGGAAGATATTCTCGGTGTGAATCGAGATGCTACCTTTCTCTTGCATAACAGATGGGAAGGAGTGAATGAAAACGAAAACCGGACGATTTGCCAGCCTACCGACCGCAAACCGCGCGGATTCCCATTTTTCAAACGGCGTTCCAGTTCGCGGGCCACTGTCAGTTTGACAGCGCAATCCGGCCACCTGCCCGCGCCCGTACGTGCTGCCAACTCATTACCCATCTGTTGTTTACTCTTATGCCTACCGCTACCGCCCCCCGTTTCCGCGCCCGCGACTTGCGCGCCCTGCTTACGCTGGAAGAATCGTTAGCGTCCAACGCCCGCCAGTTTGTGTTGTTTTCCGTGTTGAGCCTGCTGGTGCTGGTAGGCGGCGGGCTGGTAGCAGCCTACTTCCCGCAACAGACAGAAGCTGGCTTGGGACTATTGACGGCCGGCCTAGGCGGTACGCTGGTGAACTGGGTGCGCTACCAGTTCCGGCAGGAAATGCTGCTCACCGAACTGCAGTTACTGACGGCGTAACTGCAGCCTAGCAATAGCCAAAATCAGTACCACCTCAGGCGGCGTGGAAATGCCGAACCGCTTCGGGGACGGCGGGTGCTCCCACGTAATGCAGCCATTCCAGCGCAGTAGTCAGGTCGTCGAACACCTGCACCTCAAACGGCGGTGGGAAATGGGCGGTAACATCCAGCAGATCTTCGTGCTGACGATGAGAAGTGAGAATAAGGGCCATATACTGTAGCGGCAACCGGACCAACTGGGGCAGGTAGTGCTGCTCCAACCAGTGCTGATCGGAGAGGGACAGGGCCGGCATGCCGTGCAGATTCACTAGCCACCGGACGGCGTGCCGAGTGTCAATGGCGGTTAGCAGCTGTTGCAGCATCTCCCGCGCCGGGGCGGCACTCACCAGCGGCTGCCACTCAATATACAGCAGATTACGGGCCTGCTCATGCCGGACCAGAAAACAGCTCCAGGGGGTACCCGACACGTGCGTTACCATATAGAAAGAGCTTATGCTATTGATTATAAGAATAATAGTACTGCGCCAATTTTTCTGTCGTTCTCCAGATTCGATCAGCAGGGGCAAATTGCCGCCCAACTATTTTTCTTGCCCGACCGGTCTTTTAGCATCGGCCCTGCCGAACAGCCCCGGGCTTGCGCATGGCCTCCTGCCACTCCTGCTCCAGCTGCTGCACCAACGTATCGGCGGAAGTGGTAAGCCAGTCGAGGGCAGCGGGCACGTCGGAGAAGAACTGGATATCAGCCCGCACCTGCCGCCGGCCGTCGGTCAGCAGGCTTTCCACCACTAGCTGATTGTGCAGACTCACGGGCAGCACCAGCGCTATTGTGCGCACCTGCAGCGGCACGAAACGTGGCAGCCAAGTTTCGCTGAGCCACGCCTGCTCATCAGTGCCCACCAAAGGGATGCGCGAAACATCAGCCAGCCATTTCCGCACATGATACTTGCTGGAGCACTCCAGCAGTTGCTCGAAGGCTTGCTCAAAAGCCGGGCGGTCCATCGGCCCCTGCCAGTCCCAACGCAATAACTTCAACGAAGGCTCAATCTGCATAAAGAGCGACTCAAACGCACACACCATAATCAGCTGCCACCGGCTTTCTTAGCCGGCTGACAGCCATAAAATTAGCTACCCGACTAGGCGCCAACTTCGGGTTTTAGCTGACTCCGAATGGAAGCTCGACTAATGCGGGATTTTGCCGGATTGATTTTCCGGCTACCTGCCGCCCGGGCAACGGGGCAGCTACCGGACTGTGAACCGCGGATGGCCGCCTAGGCGGAGTTGCTACCAGCCGTCGGTACCCAAAATGCCCCAGCCGGTAACCAAAGGAAACCTGGGCGCTGCCGCTCATACAAACAACGCTTCGGCACTCCCTATACCGCCGCGCTTGGGCAACGGGCGCAACGTAGCCGCCAGGCGGCGCAGGAACTGAGCAGTGAGCTTTTTCATAGCAAAACAGAGTTGGTTTTTTCCGCCGCAAAGGTCCGCTCGGGCTGTTGCGGCAAGATGTTCAGACTATTACCCTTGCGTGATGACCGAATTTTATTGGGGCTGACCGGCACATCGTCCGCATTTTCCTCCTACATTTGCTCTTGTTCGACACATTGTTGCAAATGCAGACTCTTCGTTCCCGGCTGGCTTTGGTGCTGCTCCTGTGCTTCGCGCGGGTGCTGCTGCCCGATGCGTGGGTACTGGCTTTGCACCAGCACGCGCACACCACCGAAGAGCCCACGCAGGCTACCGGCTGGCCCAAAGGGAAAGCCCTGGTATCGGCCAAGCACCAGCACTGCGACGCGGATCAGTTTTTCAAGTCGGCCTTCGAGCCGGCACCGGCCACGCAGGCAGCTCCGGCGGAGCCGCTGCAGTTTGCCGCCCCGGTTACGGCCGCCGTGGCCGCCGTTCAGGTAACGGACCACTTTACCACGCCCGACCTGCGCGGGCCGCCGGCCCGGGCGTAAGTGCGGTAACCATTCCTGAGGTAAACTCTGCGCCCCACGCCTGGTGGGGACTGTTGTGTAGTTGAGAACGTGCGGTTGATACCGGCCGGAGCCTGCCCGCTCCCGGCCCGGCGACGGGAATGGTTGGTTTAGAGCAGAATCGGGCAGATTCCCTTGACTTCGTATGTTTTTTCGTACTCCGGGCCGTTTCCGGGGTGGATGGGTTGGCCTCGCGCTGGCGGTAGGGCTGCTGTGCGCGCTACCCCGGCTGCTGTGGGCTCAGGCCCCTGCTCCGGCGAATTGCGCCCTGCTGCTGAGCGGCCGCGTGCTCGACCATGAGTCGCGCACGGCGCTGGCGGGGGCGACGGTGGTTGTGCTGGAAACCCGGCAGGCCACCCAAACCGAACCCGACGGCCATTATCACCTCGATAACCTCTGTCCTGGCACCTACCATGTGCAGGTAAGCTTCGTGGGCTTTGCCCCCGAAACCGACGAGGTACGTCTGACGGCCGCTGCCTACCGGGACTTCCGCCTCCACCCCGACGCCGTGGCCCTGAAAGGAGCCGTGGTAAGCGGACAGCGCGTGGCTGCGCCCATAACGCAGGCCGCCACCACCCTCACCGAAAAAGACCTGCAGCAGACCCGGGGCCAGACGCTGGGCGAGGCCCTGCAGAAGGTGAACGGCGTGACGGCCCTGCAAACCGGACCCGGCATCTTCAAGCCCATGATTCACGGGCTGCACTCCAACCGCGTGACCATTCTCAACAATGGCGTGCGGCAGGAAGGCCAGCAGTGGGGCCAGGAGCACGGCCCGGAAATCGACCCGTTTCTGGCCTCCCAACTCACTGTGGTAAAGGGCGCGGCCAGTGTGCGCTACGGCTCCGATGCCGTGGGCGGCGTGGTGCTGGTGCAGCCCCGCACCCTGCGCGACTCGGCCGGCACGGGCGGGGAGCTGAACCTGGTGGGCATGAGCAATAACGGCTTGGGCGCGGCCTCGGGCACGGTGGAAGGCAACCTGCGCCGTCTGCCGGCCCTGAGCTGGCGGGCCCAGGGCACGGTGCGCAAAGTCGGCACTATGCGCGCGCCGGGCTATTATCTGAAGAACTCGGGGTTTGAAGAAGGCAACTTTTCGGGGGCCGTGGGCTGGCGCAAGCCCACCTACGGGGCGGAAATGTTCTACAGCCAGTTCAACACCCGCATCGGAATTCTACCGGCGGCGCACGTGGGCAACCAGCAGGATTTTCTGCTGGCCGTGTCCCGTGACCGGCCGCTGGAAACCACCGGCTTCACCTACGACATCGAGCGGGCCTACCAGCAGGTGCGGCACCAGGTGCTCAAGTTTACGGGTTTCGTGAAAACGGGCAATGCTGGCCGGCTGAGCACCACTGTGGCCCAGCAGGTAGATGGGCGCGACGAGTACGACAAATACCGCCCCCGCAACGACAACCGCGCCGCCCTCGACCGGCCGGCCCTGAGCTACACCAACCGCACCAGCACCGCCGAGCTGCTGTGGGAACATCGCCCCTGGCACGGCTTCACGGGCAGCGTGGGGCTGGCGGGCACCTACCAGTTCAACCGCTATGCCGACGGCAGCCGGCAGTTCATTCCGTTCTACACCAACTACGTGGGCGGCGCGTTCTGGCTGGAGCAGTGGCAGCAGGGCCGCTGGCTGCTGGAAGGCGGCCTGCGCCTGGACCGACGCGATTTGCAGGTGAAGCGTGCTACCCGGGAGGGCGGCGTATTCGGGGTGGCGGAATCGCGCTTTCAGTACACTACGCCGGCCGCCTCGTTGGGGGCCGTGTACGATGCCTCTACTCACCTCACCGTGCGGCTGGCCTCGGGCCTGACCCGGCGCGCACCCGCCCC
Organism: Hymenobacter swuensis DY53; assembly: GCF_000576555.1. Classification (NCBI taxonomy): domain Bacteria; kingdom Pseudomonadati; phylum Bacteroidota; class Cytophagia; order Cytophagales; family Hymenobacteraceae; genus Hymenobacter; species Hymenobacter swuensis. The sequence goes on along the minus strand of NZ_CP007145.1, from coordinate 283,357 downwards.
CAACGAGCGGTTCAGCGACGGGGTGCACAACGCGCAATACGAGCTGGGCTACGACCTGGTGCCCGGCAACGGCCCGGCCCGACCCGAAACGGCCCTCAACCTGGGCCTCACCGCCACGTTGCACGACAATCCGCGCCTGAACGGGGAACTGACCGTGTATCAGACGCGCATTCAGGGATTTCTGTACCAGTCGCCCATTCTGCCGCCGGTGGTGAACATCCGGGGGGTGCTGGCGAGCTGGCAGTTTCAGCAGACTGACGCCACGCTGCGCGGGCTGGACGTGAGCGGCTCCTACCAGCTGGCCGCGCGCTGGCTGCTGGCCGGCAAGGCCGCCGTGGTGCGCGGCCGCGACACCCGCCAGGATGAGTGGCTCATCTTCATGCCCGCCGACCGCGCCGAGCTGAGCCTGCGCTACGAGCCGGCCAACCGTGCTGGTGGCCGCCTGCAGAACAGCTACGTGCAGGTGCTGGGTACCGGCGTGGCCCGCCAGACCCGCGTGCCGCGCAATTACGCCGAGCGGGACTACCGCCTGCCCCCGGCAGGCTACGGGCTGCTGGGGCTGGAAGCCGGCACCACTTTGCACTGGGGCCGCCTGCCGCTGGAGCTGAGCGTGGCGGGCTCCAACCTGCTCAACCACCGCTACCGCGACTACCTGAACCGGTACCGCTACTTCGCCGACGAAATGGGCCGCAACCTGACGCTGCGCCTGCGGGTGCCGCTGGAATTCGGCCGCGCCACTGCCTCCAAAACGCCTTAACCAACACCTCCCCTACTTTCCACCCAGCACTTTTCACCCTTTACTCCATCACCCTTATTACTCCCTGAACTCATGAAAAACCTGCTGTTCCGCTCCGCTTTCCTGGCCGCTTTGGCCGCTGCTCCGGTATTCTCCAGCTGCTCCGACGACAACGAGACACCTACGCCCGACGAGGAAAACGAGCAAATCACCACCCTGCGCTACGAGCTGACGCCCACCACCGGCGGCGCAACCCTCACGGCCCAGTACCGCGACGTGGACGGTGACGGCGGCGCGGCCCCCGTGATTACCGGCCTCACGCTGGCCCCCAATACTACCTACACCGGCAAGCTAGTGCTGCTCGACGAAACCAAGAGTCCGGCCGAGGACATTTCCGCCGAGGTGAAGGAGGAGGCCGATGAGCACCTGTTCCTGTTCGAAACCACCGGCACCAACGTCACCATCACCCGCACCGATAAGGACAAGAACAACCTGGAAGTGGGCCTCGATACTCGCCTGCAAACCGGTGCGGTCAACGCCACCGGCACCACCGGCAACCTCAAAATCACGCTGCGCCACCAGCCCGGCACTAAGAACGGCACTGCCACCCCCGGCGACACCGACGTGGAAGTGAACTTCCCCACGGCGGTGAGATAGTGAAATGGTGATTTAGTGATTCAGGAGGGGCTGGCTGCAAACGGCTTCTCCATCTTTTTTCTCCCGTTTTGGTTGTGGAGAATTTTCCAAGAAGGCACCGGCCGTTGGCCGGTGTTTTCTTTTGTTTTTGGCCGAATGCAGCCCGATGGTGCCATTTGCCGTTGATGGCTGCGTGTAATGTCCGTTTCTATGTCCCGCCTTCCCCTCACCACCGGTCTGCTGCTGCTCTCGGGCAGCGTACTGGCCCAGAATCTCCCCGTTTCGCCCGCCCCGGCGGCAGCTCCGGCCCCGGCCATCCGGTCCGCGCGCGGGGCGGCCACGCCCGTTACCGGCCGCGTCACCGATGCCGCCACCGGCGAGGCCCTGCCCGGCGCTACTATCATTTTTCCCGACCTCAAGCAGGTCACGTCGGCCGATGCGGAGGGCAACTTTCGGTTTGCGCGGCTGCCGCGCGGGCGGTTTCTGCTGCAGGTGCGCTTCGTGGGCTACACCACCGTGGTGCGCACCGTGGATACCGGCGCCGAAACCCCGCTCAGCGTAACCCTCACGCCCGCCGAAACCGAAATCGGGCAGGTGGTGGTCACGGGCGTATCGGCCAGTACCGAAATGCGCCGCTCGCCCATTCCGACCAGCGTGGTGGACCAGACGCGCCTGCGCCAGACGGCCGCCACCAACGTCGTGGATGCCCTGGCCCACACGCCCGGCCTCAACCAGATTACCACCGGCGCGGCCATCAGCAAGCCCATTATCCGGGGGCTGGGGGCCAACCGCGTTATCACCCTCAACAACGGCAGCAAGCAGGAAGGCCAGCAGTGGGGCGACGAGCACGGCATCGAAATCGACGAGTACAGCATCGACAGGGCCGAAATCATCAAAGGCCCCGGCTCCTTATTATATGGCTCCGACGGGCTGGCCGGCGTTATCAACTTCCTGGCCCCCGACCCGGTGGAGGACGGCCGGATTCTGGGTTCCGTGACGGCCAACTACCAGACCAACAACTACCAGCAGGGCTACTCGGTGTGGAATGCGGGCAACCTCAACGGCTTCAACTGGCAGGTGCGCGGCTCGGGCAAAGTGGCCGCCGACTACCGCAACCGCTACGACGGTCGGGTGTACAACTCGGGCTTCCGGGAGCTGAACGGCAGCGGCTACGTGGGCCTCAACAAAAGCTGGGGCTACTCCCACCTCACCGTCAGCTCCTTCAACCAGATTCTGGGGCTGATTGAGGGCGAGCGGGACAGCACTTCGGGCCGGTTTCTGCGGGTGAATGACCTGGGCGAAGAGCAGGTGGTAACCGGCCGCGGCTTCTCGGGCTACGGCCTCGATGTGCCCCGGCAGCAAATCAACCACCTACGCATCGGTACCGACAACAACTTCATCCTGGGCCAGCACCGCCTCACGCTGAACGTGGGCTGGCAGCAGAACCTGCGCCGGGAGTTCGGCAACCCCGAGGACTACTACGAGAAGTCGTTGTTTTTCCAGCTGCGCACCGTGGATTACGCGTTACGCTGGTTTCTGCCCGAAATGCAGGGCTGGAACACCACCGTGGGCGTGAGCGGCATGCAGCAGGAAAACCAGAACAAGGGCGTGGAATTCCTGATTCCGGCCTACCGCCTGCTCGACGGCGGCCTGTTCGGCGTCACCAAAAAGAGCTTCGGCCAGCTCGACCTCAGCGGCGGCCTGCGCTACGATGTGCGCCGCATCACGGCCGATGCCCTGGACCTGGGCCCCTACGAGCAGCCGGTGCCCGTTGGGCAGGGCGAAACCAAGTTTGCGGGCTTCCGGAGCACGTTTCGCAACGTGAGCGGCAGCGTGGGAGCAGCCTATAATCTGAGCGAAAAGTGGCTGATCAAGGCCAACGCGGCCCGGGGCTTCCGGGCCTCCAACATTGCCGAGCTGGGCTCCAACGGCATCCACGAGGGCACCGTGCGCTACGAAATCGGGGAGCCGGACCTCAAGGCCGAAACCAGCTTTCAACTGGATGGCGGCCTGAGCTTCACCTCCGACCACGTGAGCCTGTCGGCCGACGTGTTCCGCAACCAGATCAGTAACTACATATTTCCCCGGGCTCTGAGCACGCCTACAGGCCAGGATTCGGTGTCCAGTGAAGGTGACCGGGTGTTCCGCTACGGGCAGGGCGACGCGCGCCTGGCCGGGGGCGAAATCAGCCTGGATTTGCACCCCCACCCGCTCGACTGGCTGCACTTTGAAAACTCGTTTTCGATGGTGCGGGCCGTGCAGCTGAACCAGCCCGCCGGCCAGCGCAACCTGCCCTTCATCCCGGCCGACCGACTGCAGTCGGAACTGCGGGTGAACTTCCGGAAGGTGCGCAACTCGCGGCTGCGCAACCTCTACGCCCGGGGTACGGTGGAGCACAACTTTCGGCAGAACCGCATTTTCTCGGCCTTCGACACCGAAACCCGCACGCCCGGCTACACCCTGTTCAATGCCGGCCTGGGCACCGACGTGGTGGCGGGCAAGGACCGCACGCTGTTTTCGGTGTACCTGGCGACCAACAACCTGTTCGACGTTGCGTATCAAAACCACCTCAGCCGCTTGAAATACACGGCCGTGAACGAGGTAACGGGCCGCCAAGGCGTGTTCAACCTGGGCCGCACAGTGAGTGTGAAATTGATCGTGCCGTTGTCGTTTAAGTAAGTCAGCACGAGCAGTAGCGCGAACTACAAAGTTCGCGCTACTGTCTTCCACTGCATAACACTTCGCCAGCCCTCATGCCCCACGACCACGCCGGACACGACCACGCCCACCACCACGGCCCGCCCGCCGATGGCAACTTCAGCCGGGCGTTTGGCTGGGGCATTGCCTTGAACCTGCTGTTTGTGGCCGGGGAAGCGGCCGGGGGCCTGTGGGCCAACTCCTCAGCGTTGCTTTCCGATGCGGGCCATAACCTGAGTGACGTGCTGAGCCTGGCGCTGGCCTGGGGCGCGGCCTTGCTGGCCAAGCGCCGCGCCGCCGAGCGGTTCACCTACGGCTACAAGGGTGCCACCATTCAGGCCGCGTTGCTGAACGCGGCGCTGCTGTATCTGGCCCTGGGCTTTATTCTCTGGGACACTATCGACCACCTGCGCCACCCGGCTCCGGTAAACGGCCCGGTGGTGATGGGCCTGGCTGGGCTGGGCATTCTCATCAACGGTTTCACGGCCTGGCTGTTCCGGAGCGGGCAGAAGGGCGACGTGAACGTGCGCGGCGCGTACCTGCACATGCTCACGGATATGCTGGTGTCGGTGGGCGTGGTGGTGGGCGGGGCGCTGGTGTACTTCACTGGCTGGCTCTGGCTCGATCCGGCCATCAGCTTCGTGATTCTGGCCGTGGTGGGCTATAGCTCCTGGGAGCTACTGCGCGAAACCGTGCAACTGGGTTTGCAGGCCGCTCCGGCCGGCATTGAGGTGGCGGCGGTGCGCCGCTGGCTGCTGGATCGCCCCGGCGTTACCGGCCTCCACGACCTGCACATCTGGCCCCTCAGCACCCAAGACACGGCCCTGACGGTGCACCTGGTGCGCCCCGGTGGCCAGAACGGCAACCAGTTCCTGCGCGACTTGCAGCACGACTTGCTCCACGAGTTCAACATCCAACACTGCACCGTGCAGCTGGAAGACGAATTCCCGCTGATGGGCGCCCACGGCTGCTGCGACGAGCAGGTAACCTAAAGTACAATGGAACGAGAATACAAACGTATTCTGACTGACGAAAGCCTCCATCTAATGGGGACGCTGGAAGGATGTTGCCCGGTGCAGGCTGAAGGCACAGTTGCTTCCCGCCCTTTCTATTTCCACGCCCGCTGGCACGAATGGAGCTTCTGTGTTTCCGAAACGGCAGAAGTTAGTGCTGTTGATATGTCATCTATGCTGCAAGCAGATACCTTCGGGTTTCAGGTAACTGGTACGACAGCAGAAACCTATGATGCGGGTTGGATGGAGTTTGATGAAGCAGAAAGAATCATTAAACAGTGCAGCAGGCAGTATTTGGAGTTGAAGAGCAAGTAAATCTTCGTAATCTGCGGGTCCCAAATTCCCTTCCCGCATGAATACCGTTACACCAGCTTCTCCTCCCAAAACCACCGGCCTGCTGAGCGCCATTGTGGTGGTAGCCGCCTTGGGCTACTTCGTGGATATCTACGACCTGATTCTGTTCAGTATTGTGCGCGTGCAGAGCCTCAACGAGCTGGGCATCACGGCCGCTGACCAGGTCACCAGCCAGGGCCTTTATCTCATCAACATGCAGATGGGCGGCATGCTGCTCGGCGGTATTTTGTGGGGTATTCTGGGTGATAAGAAGGGCCGGCTGTCGGTGCTGTTTGGCTCCATCCTGATTTACTCACTGGCTAACATTGCCAACGGCTTCGTGCAGACCATTGACCAATACGCCTGGCTGCGGCTGATTGCGGGCATCGGGCTGGCCGGGGAGTTGGGAGCGGGCATCACGCTGGTTTCCGAAACCTTGCCCAAGGAAAAGCGCGGCTACGGCACCATGATTGTGGCCACCGTGGGCGTATCCGGCGCCATGCTGGCCTATTGGGTGAACGAGGCCTTCGATTGGCGCAACGCCTACTTCGTGGGCGGCGGGCTGGGGCTGGCGCTGTTGGCCTTGCGCGTGGGCGTGTACGAGTCGGGCCTGTTTGAGCAGGCCAAAAAGAGCGAGGTGGAGCGCGGCAACTTCTTCGCCCTGTTCACCAACGGCCCGCGCCTGGCTCGCTACCTCAAGTGCCTGCTCATTGGCGTGCCGCTGTGGTTTGTGGTGGGCATCTTAATTACGCTTTCCCCCGAGTTCGGCAAAGATCTGGGCCTGACCGGGCCCGTCACGGCCGGCCTGGGCGTGTTCTGGTGCTATTTCGGGCTGGTGTTCGGCGATTTTGCCAGCGGCACGCTCAGCCAAGTGCTGCGTAGCCGCAACCGGGCGCTGCAGGTGTTTCTGGCCTTCTGCGGCCTGATGGTGGGCGTGTACCTGTTTGGTATTCAGGGTGCCTCACCTACCGTATTCTATGCCGTGTGCTTTGTGCTGGGCATTTCGGTGGGCTTCTGGGCCTTGTTCGTGACGGTGGCGGCCGAACAGTTCGGTACCAACCTGCGGGCCACGGTGGCTACCACAGCCCCCAATTTCGCCCGGGGCTCGGTGGTGCTGCTGGTGCCCATTTTTCAGTACACCGCCGCCGCGCTGGGCCAGCCCGGCACCCCCAACCGCGTGCTGGCCGGAGCTGTAGTGGGGCTGGTGTCGTTACTAATTGCCTTCTGGGCCGTGAGCACGCTACCCGAAAGCTTCGGCAAAGACCTCGACTACGTGGAAGAATAAGCCAGTCGAATATCAACTATTACGGCTCAGCTTCGTACTAGGGGCGGATTTCCTATCGAAATCCGCCCCCTCTTATGAAAAATATTTTTGTTGTAGCCGCCGTGGCCGTCCTCGCCCTGAGTGGCCGCCACGCCCAGGCCCAGGTGGTAGATTCTACCCAGATGCGTCTGCAGATGCAACAGCAACGCGCCGCAGATGCCAAAACGGCCCTCGATGCCCGCAAGCAGGAAACGGCCGCTACCCGCAGCAGCGTCGACCAGACCAAATCCCAGCTCAAGGACCAGGAAAACGCCATGCGCGAGCAGAAGCGTCAGATGAAGGAACAGAAAATTGAGTTGAAACGTCAGCGCGACGTGGCCAAGGAAGCCAGCCGTCAGGAATCGGCTGCCAAGCAGGCCGCCCGCGACGAAAAGCGCAAAGCCCGCGAAGCCAAGAAAGCTGCCAAAATGTAACCTGGCCGTTGGTTTGCCAACGCGCTGTATCACCCCAAAAACTCCGGCCTCGGTCGGAGTTTTTGCGTATTTCCCCACCTACTTTCTTTATTTTCCCTCCCCAATGGCCAATCAACCCACCAAAAACACCCCAATGTTTTACCCGTGGCACCATTTTGTGCTGGTGCCCGCTGCCCTTATCCTGGCAGGCTACGGCATCCGGCGCTACCTGGATGTAGCAGGTAATGACGACGAAACGTCTCGCCTCTGGTTTACGGTGATGGCCCTGGCTATAGTAAGCCTGGGGGCCTTGGTCATGATGCGCCAGCACTACGCGCTGCAACTCCAAGACCGCCTCATCCGGCTGGAAGTGCGCCAGCGCTACTTCGAAATTACCGGTCAGAGCCTACGCCCCCTCGAAGCCCAGTTGCAGCTCAGCCAGATTCTGGCCCTGCGCTTTGCCGGCGACGATGAACTACCCGGCTTGGTGCAGGCCGCCATCCGCGAAAAGCTCTCTTCTAAAGACATTCAGGCCCGCATCCAGCACTTCCAGTTCGACCACCTGCGGGTGTGATTATGTGGTTTCAGGCTTGGAAGTTTTACGGGCATGGATTTTTTGGCCGACTTTTGTGTTACGCCTTTCCGCACGTTGCAACAGGCAGTAGTAACCCGGCCGTTTATCCGCCAGCGCATCATTTAAGGCCTCAGACCCTGAAACCATGATTTTATACAACGTCACCACCAGCCTCGACCCGGAAATTGAAGAGCAATGGGTGAGCTTCATGCGTGACACGCACATTCCGGAAGTAATGGCTACCGGCTTCTTCATCAAAAGCCAGCTTTGCCGCCTGCTCAACGAGGAAGACAATGGTGTTACCTACGCCGCGCAGTATTACTGTGTGAGCCTCAACCAGCTGGAAGAATACCAGGAAGTAGCAGCCCCCGCCCTGCGCGAAGCAGTGGAAAAGCACTTTTCCGGCCGCTACGCCTCCTTCCGTACCATGCTGGAGATAGTGGAGTAACTTCGGAAAACCCTGATAACAAAAAGGCCGCCTTGCTCAGGCGGCCTTTTTGTTATCAGGTGGTGTGGCAGTCTACTCTATTGGCCCCGTTACGGCTGCTTCCACGGTGGGGTCACAGGCGTAGGTGTGAAGTTGCTCGTGGCTGAGGTTGCCGTTGTCCCACTCGGGGTCGAGGTGGGCGCCTAGCTTTTTGTAGAAGCCGATGGCGGGCTCATTCCATTTCAGCACCTGCCACTTCATGCGGTTGGCACCCATATGCCGCGCTTCGGCCACTACAGCATCAAAGAGCTTGCGCCCCAAGCCGGTACCACGCTGGTTTTCCGTCACTACCAAGTCTTCCAAGAACAGCATTCGGCCTTTCCAGGTGGAGTACGCCGTGTAATACAGCGCAATACCGATGATGATGCCCGCGGCGTCTTCGGCCACAAAGAACTTGAAAATCGGCTCTGGCCCGAACCCGTCGCGCTGCATGTCGGCCAGCGTGTTGGTGACTTCCTGCGGCGCTTGCTCGTACTCGGCCAGCTCCTGAATCAGGGCCAGCACCTGCGGCAAATCGGCCTCCCGGCCCCGACGGATGTTCATATTCGTGCGTAGTTAGTAGTGAAGATACAGGCGGCGTTTGCCGTAAAATAGCCTGAAAAAGAAAAAGTGAGCAACGACCCGGGCCATTACTCACTTTCCGGGCGAATTGCGCCGGGCAATTACATCACCGGCTGCATCTTCTTGATGTCTTCGGTAGCATTAGCTGCGTTGACTTCGCGCGTAGCGGCGTTTTCGGGAGCTTTCTTGCCGCCGGTAGTATCAACAGCTGCCGGATATTCGAGCGGCTTAGCCGTCACTTCATCATCCTTTTTATAATCGGGGTTGCTGCACGAGGTGACAGAGAGCAACGAGCCGGCCAACAGACCGAACAGGAGCGTTTTTTTCATATCTGAAAGCAAATGACTGAGGCAATTACGAGGTTGCGGCCGCGAAGATACAGCAAATCAGTTGTGAGTTGTGAGTTGCCAGTTGTCAGTTTTCGAAACTAAGCTAGCAGGCAGTCTTTCATCCTTTTGCTGGAACGGACTGGCAACCGGCAACTCACAACTGACAACTCAATCTATTTCCCATAGGGATTCACGCCCATATTGTGGAATGCGAAGGACCAAATATCGGCCCACTCGTCAATTTGCAGCTTGGTGCTCTTGCCCGCGCCGTGGCCGGCATTTACGTCCACGCGGATGAGCTGGGGCTTAGGGCCTTCATTAGCAGCCTGCAGAGCGGCGGCAAACTTGAAGGAGTGCGCGGGTACCACCCGGTCGTCGTGGTCGGCGGTGGTAATCATAGTGGCAGGATACGTGGTGCCTGCCTTCAGCGTGTGCAGGGGCGAGAACTTGTAGAGGTTCTGGAACTGCGCGTAGTTATCACTGGTGCCGTACTCGGGGGCCCAGTTCCAGCCGATGGTGAACTTCTGGTAGCGCAGCATGTCCATCACGCCTACGGCCGGGAAGGCCACGCCGCACAGGTCGGGGCGCTGGGTCATGGTGGCACCTACCAGCAGGCCGCCGTTGGAGCCGCCGGCCATAGCCAGCTTCTCGGTGCTGGTGTAACCCTGCACTTTCAGGTACTCGGCGGCCGCAATGAAGTCGTCGAACACGTTCTGCTTATTGGGCGTCATGCCGGCCTGGTGCCACTTTTCGCCGTACTCGCCGCCGCCGCGCAGGTTCGGGATGGCCAGGATGCCGCCGTTTTCCAGCCACAACATGCGCGCCACCGAGAAGCCCGGCGTGAGCGAGATGTTGAAGCCGCCGTAGGCGTACAGGTAGGTCGGGTTCTGACCATTGAGCTTCACGCCTTTCTTGTGGGTGATGAACATCGGAATCTTGGTGCCGTCCTTGCTGGCGTAGAACACCTGGGTGGTTACGTAGTCCTCAGGCTTTACGTCCACGGTGGGGGCACGGAACACGGTGCTGGTGTTCGAGGCGAGGTCGTACTTATAGATGGTAGTCGGGTACGTGAACGAGGTGAAGGCGTAGTACACCGACTTCGAATCCCGCTTGCCGCCGAAGCCGCTGGCCGTGCCGATGGCCGGCAGGGCCACATCGTGCTTGAACTCGCCCTTCTCGGTGTACACTTTGATGAGGCTGCTGGCGTCCTTCAGGTACGAGGCTACCAGGTAGCCGCCCACGTGGTCCACGCCTTCCAGTTTCTGCTCGGTCTGGGGCAACACCTCTTTCCAGTTGGCCTCCTCGGGCTTTTTCGGGTCGATGAGCACCACGCGGTAGTTGGGGGCCTTATAGTTGGTTTGCACCAGGAGCTGGCCGCCCACGTTGCCCACTACCGAGTTATTCTGCTCGTAGCTGTTAATGAGGGTAGTGAAGCTGTTGGCCTGCTTGGGGTCGGTGAGGTCGCGCACCAGCAGGCGGTTGCCGTCGGCCTTGCCATCGGTGAGGTAAAGCACCAGAAACCGCTCGTCTTCGGTGGTGCCCACGGTGCGGAAACCCAGCGCCATCTTGGGGTTTTCGTACACCAGCTTGTCGGCGCCCTGGGGCTTGCCGAGTTGATGGTAGTACACCTTGTGGTACTCGTTTTTGCCGGAAAGCTGGTTTTCACCGGCCTTGGGCGAATCATAGCGGCTGTAGAAGAAGCCATCCTTGTACCAGGCCGCGCCCGACACCTTCACCCACTGTAGCTCATCGGGGAGCGGCTGGCGGGTTTTCAGGTCGAGCACTTTCAGCTTCTGCCAATCGGAGCCACCGCCGCTGGTGGCGTAGGCCATATAGCGGTGGTCAGGGGAGAAGAAGGTGCCAGCCAGCGCGGTGGTGCCATCGGCCGAAAACTTGTTGGGGTCGAGCAACAGATCCGGCTGACCCTGCTGGCCGTCCTGCTGGGTGTAGAGCACCGCCTGATTCTGCAGGCCGTCGTTCTTACTGAAATACAGCTGATTGCCTTCCTGTTGCGGAATCCCAAACTTCTCGTAGTTCCAGAGCTTGGTGAGCCGCTGGCGGATTTTGTCGCGGAACGGAATCTGCTCCAGGTAGCCAAACGTGACCTTGTTTTCGGCCGTCACCCATTCTTTGGTTTCAGGCGAGTCGAGGTCCTCGAGCCAGCGGTACGGATCGGCTACGGAGGTGCCGAAGTAGTCGTCTTTCTGGTCGGATTTGCGGGAATCGGGGTATTGCACGGGCGCGGCGGTAGAGGTAGAAGCGGCAGTAGCAGCGGCTCCAGGGGCCTTCGACTGGGTGGAGCGGCACGAGGCCAGCGCCACCAGCGCTACTACGGGAAAGACAAATTTCTGCATCGGATGGGAATAGCGGGAGAAGCGCCGAAGATAGCCCACAGTTTTGGCAGATGCAGTGCCCCTACCTGATTCTTTCAGATCGGTTACTGCTGGCTTCATCAGTACGTCGATGGAACATGAGTACCTGAGCTGGCACCTGACCACTGCCGGTCCTGAACACTCTCTAAAGCTCAACTGTAGCAACATATTTTATATTAAGAATTTTTCTAAATAGATTTTACAGTGTTCCTTTGCAGCAATCTGGACCGATTCTAAACAAACACACCATGTTGAATCTTCGCCTTCTGGGCCTGACTTCTACCCTCGTAACCTGCGCCCTGGTGGCACAAGCCCAGCAAACCGCCACCATTCGGGGCCGCATAACCACCTCCGATGGCAACCCGGCCGAGGCCGTGACCGTGGGCCTGAAGGGACGCAGCCAGGGGGCTATTACCAACAGCCAAGGCGAGTATGTGATTGAGCGGGTCCGCGACGGGCAGTATACTGTGGTTATTTCGGCGGTAGGGCTGAAAGGTGAAGAAAAGGCCGTGACGGTGAGTGGCGGCCAAGCCACGGCAGTCGACTTCATGCTAACCGAAAATACCCAGCAGCTCAAAGAGGTAGTTATCAGTGGCAACCGCACCAATAAGTTCAACCGCTCCGCCAGCGTAGACGTGGGCAAGATGCCGCTCAGCAATCTGGAAAACCCGCAGGTGTACGCCACCGTGGGCAAAGAGCTGCTGACGGAGCAGTTGGTATTCAGCGTGGACGACGCCACACGCAACGCGCCGGGCGTCCAGAAAATGTGGGAGCCCACTGGCCGTAGCGGCGACGGTGGCTCGTTCTACGCCTCACGGGGTTTTGTGGTATCAAGCCAGCTGCGCAATGGTGTGGCCGGTGGCGTAACCAATACCATCGACGCGGCCAATCTGGAGAAGCTGGAAGTTATAAAAGGTCCTTCGGCTACGCTGTACGGCTCGGCCCTGACCTCCTACGGTGGCCTGCTCAACCGCGTAACCAAGAAACCCTACGAGCAATTTGGGGGTGAAGCGGCTGTAGCTGCCGGCAGCTATGGCTTCCACCGGGCCAGTGTCGACGTAAACACGCCGCTCAACGCAGATAAGACGCTGGCGTTCCGCCTTAACGGGGCCTATACCTACGAAGACAACTTTCAGAATGCGGGCTATACGGGCTTCGCCAAAGACGTAGCCATTGCACCGAGCCTGCAGTTCAAACCCTCAGACCGCCTGACCATCAACTTGGACGCGGAGGTGTACCGCAGCACCAACGTGGGCAAGCAGCTCATCTACCTCTACTTCCTCGATAAAGTCGACAACTTCGGCTTCTCGCGGGCCGATCAGGCGCCGCTCGACTACCGTCAGTCGTACCAGGGGCCGGGCCTGACGCAGGATTCGCGCAGCACCAACCTGTTTGGGCAGGTGCGCTACCGCATTTCGCCCAGCTTCACCTCTACTACGTACCTGTCGTCGAGCCGCAGCTACTCCGAAGGCAACGGCGCCTACTTCTATCTGGCCTCGGACATTGCGCTGGGCAGAGGCACCACTCCCGGGGTCAGCAGCCTGATCCGCGCCGATCAGTCGACGCAGGACAGCCGCCGCCAGACCTACCAGGTGCAGCAGTTGTTCAACGGCGATTTTCAGGTGGGCAACCTCCGTAACCGCGTAGTGTTCGGGCTGGATTTCCTGCGCCTCGACTCCGACATTGAGTTCTTCGGGGGCACTATCGATACGGTGCAGATCAACGTGCCGGGCACTGATTACCGCTCCTTCAATAAAGGCGTCGTCGATGCCAAGTACGCCGCCCAGGCTCCGGGGCGTTACCCGGTTACCACCAAAGTCAATACCTACAGCGCGTTCGTATCGGATGTGCTGAACCTGACCGACCAACTCAGCGTGCTGGCTGCCCTGCGCGTGGACCGCTACGATAACAAAGGCGGCATCCTGTACTCGCCGGTGGAAGCATACCAGCAAACAGCCGTTTCGCCGAAATTCGGCCTAGTGTACCAGCCCGTGAAAGACCGGATTGCCGTATTCGCCAACTACCAGAACAGCTTCAACAACCAGAACAGCTCCTACATCAATGCCGAACGGCAGTCGTTTGTGACCAAGCCCGAGCGCGCCAACCAAGCGGAAGCCGGGGTAAAGCTGGATGCTGCCGCCGGCCGGTTGAGCGCCACGGTGAGCTACTACGACATTCGGGTACAGAACATCCTGCGGCCGCTCTACACCGTTACCAACCCCGATAACACCACGCTGACCATCAGCGCCCAAGACGGCACCCAGTGGAGCCGCGGCACGGAGCTGAGCCTGACGGCCAATCCGCTGCCGGGCCTGAACGTGGTGGGCGGGTTTGCCTACAACTACTCGAAGTTCGTCAACACCAACGAAAACGTGAACGGACGTCGTCCCAACACGGCGTCCTCGCCTTACCTAGCCAATGCCTGGGTAAGCTACCGCCAGCCGGAAGGCCCGCTCAAAGGGCTGGGTCTGGGCTTCGGCGGCAACTACGCCAGCGAAAACAAGATTCTGAATAGCGTCTCGCAGGGCGTATTCACGCTGCCCAGCTACACGGTACTAAACGCCAGTGCCTTCTACGACCTGCCGCACTACCGCTTCTCAGTGAAGGCTGATAACCTGGCCAATGAGCACTACTGGATTGGGTACACCACCTTTAATGCGCAAAAGCTGCGTAGCATCATCGGCAGCGTCGCCTACAAGTTCTAACGGTCATTCCGAGCGGAGCGAGGAATCTGGATTTACCTTTCACTCAGGTAGCGCAAATTCTTTGATCTGCTCGGAATGACAGCCGCTTTTGCCTTCGCCTATGAGCACATTCAAGAAAACCGTCGGGAAACTGCACCTGTGGCTGGGGCTGGCCTCGGGGCTGGTGGTGTTCATTGTGAGCATCACCGGGGCCATCTTCGTGTTTCAGGATGATATCCGGGACCTGACGGAGCCGTGGCGTAAGGTGGAAGCCCAGACGACCGCGCAGGTGCTGCCCTCGCAGCTGCAGGCCGTCGCCTTGGCCACACACCCCGGCATACAAGCTAAAGACTGCTGGACTACCTACTTCGGGCCGGAGCGCTCGGCCACCGTGTTCTTCACTGATAAGGCCGGCGCTCCTATTATGGTGTCTCTGAACCCTTACACGGGCCAAGTACTGCACGAGCAGGATTTGCGTACGCACTTCTTCACTATCATCCAGGAAATCCACATGCACCTGCTGCTGCCCGAGCCGGTGGCGAAATGGGTGGTAGGTATCAGCATTTCCATTTTTGTGGTGATGATGCTGACCGGCCTGATATTATGGTGGCCCAAGCGCAAGCAGGAGCGCAAGCAGCGCTTCACCATCAAGTGGGGAGCCCGGTGGCGCCGCGTCAACTATGATTTGCACAACGTGCTGGGCTTCTACGCGGCCAGCATCGGGCTGGTGCTGGCTTTATCAGGCTTGTTCATGATTTTCCCCTGGATGCTGCAGTCGATTGTGTACGTGGTGGATGGGGGTAAGCCAGCGACGCAGGAACTGATGGAAACCAAGCTCGATACGCTGCAAACCGTATCCACTGCCGCCCAGCCTCTATCCGACGTAGTGTACCGCACCGCGCGGCACCTCTCGCCCGCCAACGAAATGGTGCTCATTGGCCCAACCGGCGCGGGCAAAGCCCCCGCGTTTTGCTGGACCTACCAGAAGGCACTGCACTACTACCACCGCGACGAGTATGCCTTCCACCCCGTATCAGGCCAGCTGCTGGAGTCGCGTTTTCATGCCACCAAAAGCGCCGGCACCAAGTTCTCCGACATGAACTACGACCTGCACGTAGGCCAGATTCTGGGTTTCGGCGGCAAACTCGTGGCTTTCCTGACCAGCCTGATTTGCGCCAGTCTGCCCGTAACCGGAACCGTCATCTGGTGGGGTCGGCGCAACAAAACCAAGAAGAAGCAGTTGCGGCTACAAGCGGTGTAGTTTTATTTCGGCGGACTTATCTAGGCACAAAACAGCCCGTCATGCTTCGCCAAGCTCAGCATGACGGTCTTTTAGTTTTTAACTTCTCCCCTACTGCATCCGCCCTACCTTCGGAATCACCTGGATCAGGAAGCGTTTGTTGTCACCTTCGCGGCGGCCCTGGTAGCGGCCGGTGCCGTAGAAGCCGCTGCCCCCGATGATGAGCTCGATGCCGCGGTCCTGGCCGAAATTGAGGCCGTTCTGTTTCCAGAGGTTGAGCAGGTTGAGGGCGCGGCGGTAGCTGAGCTGGTAGGTGGTTTGCTCCTCGCGAGCGTTGCGCGGGTCGCCCTGGGGGTAGCGCGCGGCCATGCCTTCCACAATCACTAGGTAGCGTACGGGCTGGTCGGTTTTGATGCTCTTAAGTACTGTGCGCAGGGTTCGGCCGGCTTGCAGCAGGGCGGGCTTGTAGCTGTCCTGGATTTCATCGCGGCCGGCTTTGAACTGCACGGGTACCAGCAGCTCGTGGCGCTCGTTGGTGGGGTCGTAGCGGAAATAGCGGCCCTCGAGCTGCTGCAAAGAGCGGCGGATTTTAGTAATCTGCTCCAGCTCGGCGGCCTTGGCTTTCAGCTCACCGTTGGCCTGCTTCAGCTCCCCTTCCCGGTCCTTGAACAGCTTGAAGCTGTACACAAACAGCACCAGCATCACCACGAACAAGGACGTCATCAGGTCCACATAGCTGGGCCAGAAGAAGTCGTTGCTTTGGCGTTTGTTGGAGGTGGCGTTGTTCATGAAAAGGAGTCGAAATTAGAATTTGTCGCTGGAAACCTTTTTCCGATTAAGATCGACTAGCTTGATAACTTGACTCATCAGTGACTCATTACGCTTATATGTGAAACACTTATCACTATACAGCGTGCCCGCATAATATGCCTCAACTAGTCGCTTGTGGCTCAATTGACTTGTACGATTACGTACATATTGCAACTCATTCCCTACTCTGGTTACAACTTGATACTTACCAGCAGTGTGATCCGTCGGGCCTTGGCCGAAATAGTAAACGCCATTACCACCGCATACTTCCAGCGCGTTTAAAACCGTATCGGCAGCAGTAATGTATTTTGTCTTATCAAGGCCCGGACGAATTACGAGACGCTTAATCAACTCCTCATTGTAGAGCTTACTGTAATGACTAGGAATTTCAATCCTTATTACCTCACTCTGCGAAGGATATACAGTGATTAAAAAGCTCAAATTTAGCCATATACGCAGGAAAAATACCGTCATAATTACTACCCTTACTGCGGCTTCACACCGCCAAACAGCTTATCCATAAACCGCTGGAAACGGTTCTTGGACGTGGCTTTCACCAGCACGGTGTTCAGGTTCGACAGCTCCAGCAGCAACTTGGCCTGAATCTGGGAATCGACTTCCACTTTGCGCAGCAGCTCGCGCTGGGTGGCCGTGACGTCGCGGCTGAGGTCGGCTTGCTGGGTGTTGAGGTTCTGGAAAGGCTCCAGCTGTTTCAGCAGCTTCTCGAAGACGTTGTCGGCGTTGAGCTGCTCGAAATACTGCTGCCACTTCTCGTAGGCCAGCTGGGCCTGCCGCTCGTTGTAGGCCAGGCGCTTGTTCATCACGTCGGCGAGGCCCACGCCGGCTTGGTCGATGTGCTGCTCGGCGCGGTCCTTGAGGTTGCGCAGCTCCACCTGGTGCTTCTGGAAGAAATCTAGCATCAGCTGCACCGAGTTGTTGTTACCGCCGATGTACTGGCCCAGGTCGTTGATGCCCTTCTCGAAGCCCCGCAGCCGGTCTAGGATGCTGTTCACCGCCTCTGCCGAATGGTAGCCGTTCTGCAGCATCTCGTTGAGGCGCTGCTGGTAGCCGGTAAAGGCGCTGAACATTTCCGCCGACTCGCGCACCTTCTCAAACACTAGGATGTTGGCCGCCGCCATCTTGTCGTAGCCGATGGTATCGAGGCGCTCCAGGAAGTCGCTCTGCACCCGGATGTTCTGCGTTACCTTTTCCATCAGCGGGTTGAACAGCTCCACCTGGCCCACAAACTGCTGGTTGAAGGCATCGAGTACCGACTTAAGGTTGGTGAGCGAGCTAGCCATATCGGCGTGCAGCACCGGCAGCAGGCGGGCCTGCAGGAAGGTGTAGTACTGGTTCTGGAGCCGGTCGAGCTGGTGGCGGGCCTGGCGCAGCACGCCGTTGCCGAGCAGCGTGAGCAGCAGCCCCACGAAGGAGCCCGTCATGGCAATGAGTACGCCGGTGAGGAAGGGCGTCAGCGCGTTTTCATCCGACACCCCGTTGCGAGCAATACCCACCAACCCCAGAATCACGCCCAGAAACGTGCCCAGCAGCCCCAGATACAGGGGAGTGGCCACCTCGGCCTGCACTGCATTGTCCAGCACCTCGCTCTGGCGCTCCGAAATGTCCTTCAGAATCCCAAAATCGGCCGCTGCGCCTTTGTTGTGGCGCAGGTAGTCGTTGGTATCAAGCAGAATTTCCTGAAACTCGGGCGAGGCGTTTTCGGCCTTGACGAGGTTGGAGGCGAAAGATTCGGGCGGGGCGTCGGCGGCGTAATCGGGCAGGTCGCGGCC
The DNA here is from genome assembly GCF_000576555.1 of Hymenobacter swuensis DY53. Classification (NCBI taxonomy): domain Bacteria; kingdom Pseudomonadati; phylum Bacteroidota; class Cytophagia; order Cytophagales; family Hymenobacteraceae; genus Hymenobacter; species Hymenobacter swuensis. The sequence goes on along the minus strand of NZ_CP007145.1, from coordinate 265,379 downwards.
GTCGGGCAGCACAATGCGGTGCTCCACGCGCAGGCTTTCCTTGGGTGGATACAGCACGGCCAGCCGCCGGGCATTGGCCCGCGTCCGCAGAAACGTGCGAATCTGCAGCCCCACCACCACGGTCACCACCAGAACTTCGAGGATGATTTCAAGCATAGAACAGTAAAGTACGGCATTCCCACGCTGTCATCCTGACGAAGGAAGGACCTTATCACGTTAGAACAAGCCACTATTACGAGGTTCGTTCAAACGTAGAAAGGTCCTTCGCAAGCTCAGGATGACAGACGGTGTCTACTCAAACCGGATGGCAGCTTTCTGCTCGATCTGCCAGGCGCCGGCGGCTTTGCGCAGCACGCCTTCTTCCTCCGTCACGATGCGCGTGACCGGGCCGGCGGGCTGCTGGTACTTGCAAGCTTCGCGCAGGGAATATTGCGCGCTCTGGATGGCATAGGCGTGCACGGCGGGGTTCTGCGTTACGCTGAACGTGGCCAGCTCGGGCCACTGCGGATCCAGGTGAATCTCGTAGATGCTGTCGTGCTGGGGCTCGTCGGAGAAGTCGTACTCGTTGAACACCCCATTCACGGGCACCTTCACGTAGCGCGTGCGGGGCAGGTCGGCGGCGGATACGGCCGGGGCAGCGGCGGGCGCGGTTGGCAGCTGCACGGGCGGTACCAGGTTGTCGAACTCCTCCTGCGGGGCGGCGGGGCTGCTCACCGGGGCGGCCGGAGCAGCCGATGGCGGCACCGGAGCCGGCGTGGGCGCTGCCACCGGCACGGGTGGTGCTACCGGGGCCGGAGTAGGTGCCGCAGATTGCGGAGCCGGCGCAGGCACTACGGGTTGCGGAGCCGGAGCAGCAGGAGCCGCGGCAGCTACGTTGGTTTTCGGCGCGGCTTGGCGCTTCTGCAGCTCCTGCTCCACGCGCTGCTGGATCAGCTGCTCCAGCTCGCGCAGCTGGGCCGGCGAGAACAGCTCGGCGGGCTTGCCGCTGCTGCCGGGCGTTGTTTGCAAAGCCAGAATTTCGTCGCGGCGTTTGTCGATGCGGGCGCTCAGCTCCTTCTGAAACTCCCCGAGGCTCTTGCGCATCAGCGCGTACAGCACCAAGCTTAGCAGGGCCAAAATCAGCCCCAGAGGGCCGAAAAACTTGTTCATTAGGCTCTCCCCGGCCCCGGATGCGGCGGCTGGTGTAGGAGTAGCCACACCCGCCTCGTCCAGACCAGCGTCGCCGGGGGCGGCAGCCGTCGCCTCGTCGGTGGTGGCAGTGGTATCGACGGTTTCGGTTTCGGCGGCGGCTTCGGCCGCGGACAGGTCGCCGATGGGCGTGCCCTGGTCGAGGTAGTTTTTCAGGGCCGTTTCTAGCTTCGTCACGCCGGCCAGCCGGGCGGCATTGCCCTTGCGGGCCGGGGAGGTGCGCAGCCGGTTGATGATTTCGCGCACCAGCGTCTGCAGGCGGGAGTTATCCGAGCCCAGGCCCTTGTACATCACGCCCTGCACTTCCAGCGGCTGGTACAGCGCCGAGTACACACGCTGCTCATCGGCCTTGATGCTGCCGGCAAAGTCCTTCAACGGGCCGCCGCATTTCAACTGGCTTTTCAGCTCGGGGTGGCCCGTGTCTTCGTACACGAACTTGGCCGTAGCGCACCAGATCTGCACTTTGCGCTCCTCCAGCGTGGGCTGGCCGAGGGGCGTTTGGGCATGGACGCCCGCCGCAAGCAGCAGCAGGCCGGTAAGCAAAGAAGCAACGCGGCGGGAAAGGGTCATAGGGTGTTGGGGTAGGAAGCGGGCTTTTTTTATTCGAATCAATGAATGTACTATTCGTCAGAGGCAACTACATGTGACAAGTCTTTGGGCCAACGACTATCATTCCTTATTGATTCTGAAATGAAGACATACTCCATGTGCATAACCTGCCCATTTTTCGTGAGTACACATTCATTCTTTAAGGCAACCTTTTTTATTGAATCTCCTACTTGCGCATTCTCTTCGAGCGTAGGGCTTAGCAAAGGAATATCGATAATTGAATCCTCCGTACGAATTTTGATGTAGTCTGTTTTTCGACGGTACTTTTCAATTATTACTCCCCTGTATTCGCTCCTGATATTCTTTGCATACACTTTTATATCACCTTCTTTTCCGCTGGAGTGCAGGAAGTACACAAATACCCCGAAGGCTGTAAAGAATACTAGTTGCTTTACTGATCTTTTACCCATTTAGCTACGCCTGCAGCTCGCGGCTCAGGTTGTACAGCGCCTGTTTCAGCGGCAGGAAGAACAAGGTTTCTGGCAGGGTTTCGTCGGAGGAAAGCTGGCGCTGGAACTGATGCAGGCCCAGGCTCAGGCTGTCCTCGATTTCGCGGAGCAGGATGTCTTTCACGCGCTGACGGTCCACGTCCACGCCTACTTCGCGTAGGTAGGGCGCTACGTCGTCGCCTTCCAGCACCAGGGTGAGGTAGTTGCGCACGTTGTCGAGCACCGTGTTTTTCAGTTCGGCATCCACCTGATTCAGTTTCAGGCGCTGCTGGTTGAGCTCGGTGCCTTCTACGGCGCCGCTGTACTTCACGGGCTTGATGTTGTCGTAGTCGGTGGTGGTTTTCTCCTCGAACAGCACGCCGCCGTTGGTGGTGGCTTCCTTGGGGTTGTCGGCCAGGATGACGCGGAAGTTGTGCGGCGGCTCCACACCCGTTACGGCTTGGAAGATGGCCTTCGTAATCTTCTCGATGGCCACCAGCGAGCTGCCGCCGGCCAGCAGGCGCAGGTAGAGGCTGCCTTTGCCGGAGAAGCAGAGGTAGCGCGGCGTTTTCAGGCCGAGGTGCTTGGTGAGCTGGGCCGTGTGGTAGATGATGCTGGTATAGTGCAGATAGAACAGCACCCGCAGCTGCCGGCCCTTCCCGAGGCCCAAAGCCTGGGTGAAGCGTAGCGCATCATCGTACTTGAACAGCAGGCTGGTCACGTCAGCGGAGCCGAAATCGGTGTTGCTGAGGGCGGCGCGCAGGTAGCCTTTGTACTCCTGGTTCTGCTCGGAATCGGGCAGGCTTTCCACGTGGCCCACGCCGAGGCGCAGGAGGCCGTTTTGCTTGGGCGCGCCCTGCACGCGGGCGTAGCCGTCGCCCCACAGGTCGTCGCCGGCGAAGCGGAACGAGGTGCTGTAGGCCGGTTTTTGGTCGGCGAACAGCAGCAAGTCGGTGGTACCGCCGCCGATGTCGATGTTCACCACGTTTTCGTCGCGGTTGGGCACTACCTGGTTGGTGGCGGTGAGGTAGTAGTACGGCGCCACCGATTCGGTGAGGCAGATGGTGGGGCGCTTGGCCTTGAACACCTGCTGGAACGACTCGTCCCAGACCTGCTGGAACTGGTTGCGCAGGAAGCCATCGAAGCTCAGCGGCGCAAACCACACCACGCGGGTATCTTCCAAAATACCACCGTGCAAAGCCGCCTTGTGGCGCAGCAGAAGCAGAATTTCTTTGAAGAAGGCCTCGATGCGCGACACGCCCTGCGGGTCCAGCTCCGCCGACCATTTCAGGTTAGTGATGAAGCGGTTCTGGGGCAGCTCGGCCGTGTTTTCGGTGTTGATGCTGAAACCAATGTTGATGTTGCTGAGCACCTTGGCGGGCTCGTTAGCAAACGACGTGGTTTCGCACACGGCCGTCCGAATCGGAAACTCATATACCGAGCCACCTTCGCCCAGGAACGAGGGCACAAACTCCCGGTTTTGCAGCGTGGCAATGTTGTCCCAGATCTGGCCGGCGCCCGTGCGGTAGCGCTGCGCCGCCGAAAGCCCCTGATCAGCTACCGGCGCGTGCAGCCACTCCACCTGCACATCCGACTCGCCAATGGTCAGCGGACGCGGGTGGGCACTCGGCGAATCGGCGTAGGCAATGTGGGTGTTGGTGGTGCCGAAGTCCACCGCGAAGGTGAAGCGGCGGGTGCCGCGGTCCAGCTCGCGCCAGCGCGGCACGAACAGGCCCCGGGCCGGCTCCGCGCCAATTGTGGCGGGCGGGCAGGTCAGCTCGGCGAGGTCAAAGTGCGTGCCGGTGACTTCGTAGTAGGTGCTGCCGGCGGTGGCCATGCTTTTCTGGGTGCGCTCATAGCGAGTGGCGCGGCGGGCGGCACCCTGCTCCGTGATTCGCTCCCCGTTCACGAAAAACGTGAGGTCGTAGCGGCGGTTGAGCATGGTGGGCGCGTTGTCGGCGTCTACCAGCATCACCTTATAGAGGTCGTTGAACTCGGGCTGGTAGCGCACCTTGTAGAACGGGAACACGCCCACGCCCACGGCGGCCTTCACAATGCGGCCCTTCTCCAGAATCTCGCGGCCCTGGGCATCCTTCGGGTTCTGCGGATTGGTGTAGTAGCTGCGCTCAAACGTGATAAAGCGGCCCGCCTGCACCGGCACCCGCAGCTGCACGCGCACGTGGCTCAGGTCGATGGTGAAAGTAAGCAGCTCGGCCAGCTCGTTCTCGGTGAAATACTCGAAAAACGCCTGTTTCAGCGGCAGCAGATACGGGAAACGCGCCCGGCCATGACCATCGGCACCATACTGAAACGTGACTTTGCCGGTGTGGAAACGCTGGGTGTTCAGTTCGTAGGGCAGCTCCACCAGGGAGTCTTCCAGCAAGTCGCCTACCGTGAGGTAGGGGTATTTGAAGCCTTTGCCGGGCAGCACGCGGCTTTCCAGCGCCACCTCATCGTAATACGGAACCGGCGTGCGGTCGTCCCAGGGCTGGCCGTTGAGGTAGTTGGCCCCTGGCATCGTCAGGTTCGGGCGCAGCACCAGCGGGCGCGGCCGGCCCGTCGTCGATTCGCGGGTGGGCTGGATGAACAGGTCGGAGCTGGTCACGGCCGACTGGTCGGCGCGGCCGGGCAGCGGCACGCCTTTCACGCTCACCAAGTTGCCCTGCACGTCGGCCAAGGCCGGGTAACGAGTGGCAAACTGCTGCGCGCTCCGGTCACCTTGCATCTGGAGCTGGTTGATTTTCGAGCGGTCGAAGCCCGCGTACACGCTGCCGGCAAACTCGCGGCGCTGCAGCTGCGGATACGCCAGGAACAACTCATACACGAACTCCCGAAACTGCGGGTCGCGGTCTTCGAGCAGCACCGTCTGCTTGTCGAAATAGTGGCCACGGGCCTGGGGTCGCTCTAGGTCCAGCGGTTCCACGGCGGGGCCAGTGAACAGGATGGTCAGCGGCGAGGTGCCGCCCAGCAGGCGCGTGCCGCCCGCCAGCTCCGGCGACTCATAGTACACCAGGTACATGTCGGTGAAGTCGCGGAACCGCTCGTCCTGCATGTATAACTGCAGCGTTTCGCCCAGTAGGCGCGTGCCCTCGTCCTGCCGCATTCGGCGGATTTCGGTCTCCGAGTTCCAGCGGCGCAGCGTGATTTTGCGGCCGGCCTGGGTGTAGAGGTGGTAGTTGTATAGCAGCTCCAGCAAGTCCCAGAAGTGCGTCGTCAGCTCGTGGTACACTGAGCCGGGGTTGCGCTGCCCTTCGCGGGCCAGGAAGTCGAAAGCCGTTTCAAACAGGTGCATCCGCGCAAATGGCGTCGGGATGCTCACGGCCAGGTTGCGCGACTTGCCGCCCGCCGGGTCGGTCACGGTGTTGATTTCGGTGCTGGTGACGGGGGCAGTTTTCTGCCAGCCCTGTACCTGCTGGGAGCCGTTGTTGTGTAAGCGAAGGACTTTGGCCATATCGGGACCCCACCCCCCGGCCCCCTCCCCGGTGGGGAGGGGGAGCCAGACGAAGGTTGCTCGGGGTGATTTTTTACTGCTAGAAACTACAACTAGAAAGCTAGTTCCCCTCCTTGGAAAGGAGGGGCTAGGGGTGGTTGATTCGTTGAACGGTGCGGCTTGAGTAGTTCAGGTAAACAACATCAGCACGCGGGCAAACCACCCCAGCCGCGCCTGCGGCACGGCGTCCCCTCCTTTTCAAGGAGGGGAGTTTTCGTTCTACACCACCTTCACCTTCTCCTCAAACGCCTTATCGGTCACATCATAGAACAGCTCCAGCAGCTTGCGGAAGTTGTCGGGTTCCTGGATGGACTTCTCGGTTTTGTTGAGGTTGTCGAGCAGGTAGTTGTGACTGAGGCCTTTGTTGAAGAAGTCGTTCCACTTCTTTTCCACCGGCTTGCCCAGGATCATGGCGTTGAAATCGTCGGTCTGCAAGTCGAAGGGGCGGAAGGCGCGGCGGTTCTGAGCCAGCTCCTGCAGCCACTGATCCACGCCCATGTCCTGGCTGTGCAGGAAGGTGTTCAGCTCCCGGAAGATGGGTTCGTTGCGCATGGCATAGTCCAGCTTCAGGTTGTCGGCGTAGGGCGCTTTATCGGTGGGCAGGTGCTGCTTGTGGTAGCGCGTGAAGTACAGGAACTGCGTGAGCTGCTTGGCCATGATTTCGCGCGACTCATCGGGCAGGTGGCTGAACTGGATTTCCGGCGCATCGGTCTGCAGGCCGTACTCGTGGAAGTGCGGGCCGCCGGTGCGCAGCTCGGCGGGCGAGTAGCGCATGAAATCCACGATGCTCAGGGCCGCCAGCAGCTCAATCACGTGGGCCTTGTTCTTCTGTTGGGTGCCGCCGGGCTGGTTTTCGTAGGGCGTGTCGGGCGTGTCGGCGAGGTAGTACAGCGCGTCGAGGCCCTGCAGGTTGTGCTCGTAGTAGCTGAGCGCCGCCTTGGTCTTGGTCAGGAAGTTGTTGGAATCGATAACGGCGTTGTCTTCGCTTTGCAAAGCGAAGTAGGGCATCACCGTCACGGCGCCGGTGGGGGCGTCGCGCAGGTAGCGGGCGTTGCTGAGGCGGGTGTTCGAGTCCTTCAGGTTCTTGAGCATCAGCGGGAAGCCCGCCGCGCCCGTGCCGCCGAAGATACTCGACACGAAAAATACCCGGTCGCCGTCCTGGAAGTTATCGGCGAAAAACCGCATTTCCGGGCTTTCCACCAGCTTGTTCAGCACAATGCTGCCCACGTTCGGCGAGCCGCGGAAGCCGATGGTCAGCGGGCTTTCCAAATTGTCCTGGGTGAACAGCAAGTCCACCAGCCCCTTCGAGTCCACGCTCAGGCCGTCGTAGCTCAGGTACTGCCGGAAGCTCTGGTTGATGCCGCCGAAGTCGAAGATGAAGGTGTCCTTCACCGAGCCGTTCACGTCCTGCGAAATGCCGCTCAAGGTGCTGATATCGGTCTTGAAGAAGCCTTCTTCGCGAGGGCCGAGGCGCTTGTAAATCTGCTGGTAGCTCTGCAGCAGCTGCACCGTGCGGTTCATGTCGCCATTGTGCGCGTCGGGGTCGATGATGATGGGCACCACCCGGTCGCAGTTGGGCAGCTCTACGCCCGCGGCCAGCAGCATCGTGAGCGAACGAATGACGCGGGAACCCGTGCCGCCAATACCGAATAAAAAGAGTTTAGCCATGAGTTGGAAGGAAGAGCTTAGAAATGAGAACCAAGAGCTTAGAGGTAAGAACTTAGAACCTTTCAGCCATTTATACTGGCGTCCACAAGGCTCTCAGTTCTTAGTTCTCATATCTGACTTCTAAGATTAGAACGGAGTCGTGCTGGCGTTGGTCGAGCCGCGCTTAAGCAATACGGAGAACAGGAAAAACCAGAACATACCCAGAATGGCGTTCCAGGTAGCCAGCCAGTAGATGTAGCTGTGGTCGGTGACCTGCTGGGCGTTGGTCTGCCAGATGGTGACGAGGAAGGCAATTAGTGCGTTCAGCCCCAGAAAGATGGCCCAATGCCGGCCTTTATTGAAGGTAGCCACACCCATGGCCCGGTTGATGAGCAGGTAGAACACCACCACCAGCCCCAGCGAAACGCCCAGGTTCAGCAGCCCCAGGTTGGGGAAGATAACATCGCGGTACACCGGGGTGTCGGCGGGTGGTTGCGGGGCGCCGATGAGCTCGTAGAGGAAGCGGAAGAGTGCTTTCATGAAAGTAAGTAACGCGAAGTTTCCCTTCGCGGGTGATGGAACGATACGACGAGGGGCGAAATTGTCAGTGGCACGAAGCTTTTGCTTCGCGCGGTGTTGAACGACTATCGTGCCAAGTAATGCGGCGCGCAGTGTGCGTTTGTACGCGGCTATACGCGAAGCAAAGACTTCGCGCTACTGCTTGTGCTCCTACTCGGCGGGCTGCACCGTCAGGGGCAGCTCGAACACCGGGCGCTTCTCCCTGGCTGCCTGCGGCTCCAAGCCGTCGAGCAGGGAGCTGAGGGCGAAGGTCTTGGGCGCGGGCGTGCCGTCGTTGCGGGTGGTCCACTGAGCTACCCAGGCTGGGCGCTGGTCTTGGAGGCGCAACACCAACGGGCGGGCCGCTTTGGGCGCTTTCGTGAGGCGGATTTTGGCGAAGTGCGTAAACTTGCTTTCCGGGCCGCTGCTGGCCTTGGTCTGGGCCGAGGCGGCCTGCACGTCGAGCAGCTTGGCGTCAGTATCCACGCCCTGCAGGGTCAGGTTTTGTTTGAGGTAGGCCACGTCGCGGTACTGACCGGGCAGCTGGGCCAGGTTCAGGCCCACCACAAATTCCACCGGCTGCTGGGCCGAGGCTTCCGATACGGCCACCACGCGGTAGGTATCGGCGCTGCGCTTGCTGGCCCCGGCGTCGCCGTAGTACCAGCTGCCTTTGTTCTGGAACTTGCTCAGCAGCGAATACGCCGGCCGCGGATACGTAACGCCGAAGTGGGCCTGCTTGGCAGGCTGCTGCTCCAGCAAAGCGGCATCAAACTGCCGCACGGCCGCCGCCGGCCCCAGCACCCAGATGTAGTAGGGAATTTCGGTGTCGCAGCAGGCCGTTTTCTTGCCGGCTGCCTTCAGAGCCGGGTAATACGTGCCCCGGAAATTGGAGGTGTAGCCGTACACCGACACGGCCAGGTCCGGCTGCGCGCCGTTGCGCTGCAGGGCGTCGGTGATGTCCGTTTTGATGTATGGAATGGCCCCGGCGTTCTTGGGCGAGTAGATGAAGTCCGAAATCAGCACGCTCACGGTGCCGGGCCGGTAGTAGCGCGTCATCAGCGTATCGAGTACGGCGGGCAGCTCGGTGCTTTTGGCCGGCTGCTGAATGCCGCTGCGCACTGTTCCCGAAATGCCCTGGTAGGTATCGGCGTAGGGCTTCTCCTTGATGCGGAAAAACGCCTTTTTCCGCGCGGCTGGCGTCCGGTTGATTTCCGAAAGCAACTGCGCCACGTGCTGCTGAAACTTGGTATTCTCGCCGCTGGCTCCGGTTTTAGGCATGAAGCCTTCCATGGAGCCGGATACTTCCAGAAACACGTTCACGGCCTGCAGCGGCTGGGTGACGGCACTGCTCACCACATCCGACGCTTCCTCCGGTGCCTCCACGCCGGGAGCTTCCGTGGGCCGCACGGCGGCGGGCATTTCGGCCTTGGGTTTATCGGTGGTGGCGGCTGCTTCCTCTCCTTTCATATCGGAGCGGGAGTAGCAGCCGGGCAGCAACAGCAGCGTCAGGCCCAGGGCGGGCAGCAGGCGGGAGAAGGAGGTCGGGTAGCGCATCGGGCTAAAGTAACGACAATCTGCCCTCAGCGGATACATGAACGGTGAAGTTGTCCCGAATCTGGTATAGTCCTGTTTTGATAGAAAAGCCGCTAAGTGCTCATTTCTACATCATCCCACTCATACTGATTGTTGTAAATCCACTCCAGTGCTTTCCGCCGCTCATACACCAAAGATTCTGATACATTGGCGGCCCGACCGTGTAGCCGCTCATCCACGCAATACCAATGCAGACGATAGTAAAAGTCCAGCATTCGGTATAGCTCAGCCGCTGATCTTAGGTTCTGCAGTCCTGTTAGTTTCTCGTTGGTTTGCCCCTGTTCCAGGTTAGGTAACAACGACGCCATATTGTCGCCGCACCACTTTACAGGGTCCAGTTCAGATACCATTTGCGTGGCCCACATCATGGCCCACAGGCTTTCCAGATTCCAGCGCAGGTTCGCTAGCTCCTGCTCCGTCAGCTGCTTATTGGTCTTTGTCAATATAGCAGCCTCATCCGGCGACAGATAGGCCAGCAAGTTCTCCTGCGTAAGCCACTTTTCAATGACAGCTACGGGCGCCTGAAAAGAAATATTGATAAGTGCGTTCAGCACACTCATGCGCGCCCTTATCCCTTCTATTCCGCGTATTTCTGGCGCGTCCAGAAGCGGTAGCCAGTCACAGATTCGCCCATCAAGAGCCAGCACTTTCGCCTCAGATTCCGTTTTAACTCGCTGGCGAAACTCATCCGTCATGGTCTCCTCTTGTATAAGCGAGGCCGGTTGCTGGTCGGTGGCTTTGTTGGCCGCAGAGCCAAACAGTTTTCTCAGGGAATCAAACATAACGGCACCTAGCTGTAGTCGATTTCCGTGTTGTCGCCGATGTTGAGGCTGTGGCGGGTGCCACGGAACAGGGCGTCGGAGCCCACGATGCAGTCGTGCATCACGGCGGAGCGCAGCTCCGAGTAAGAGCCGATGATGGAGTCGGTCAGGATGGTGTTCTTGACGATGGTCCGGTCGCCGATGGCTACGTTGGGGCCGATGATGGACCCGCTAATCTGGCAGTCCTTGCCGATGCTGACGGGCGGGATGATGATGGTATCGGGAAACTCGGGGTACTCGCGGCGCTTCAGGAACTCGGGGCGGTTGAGCAGGCGGGCATTGGCTTCCAGCAGGCTTTCCTTACGGCCGCAGTCAAACCAGTTATCCACCGAGGCCGTGGTCATTTCGGCCCCGTCCTGAATCATGAGCATCAGCGCATCCGTGAGCTGAAACTCGCCGTGGGTGCGCTGGTCCTGCTCCACAATGCGCTCCAGGGCCGAGGCCAGCCAGTCGGCGTTGGCAATCTTGTAGAGGCCCACCATGGCGTAGTTCGACTTCGGGATGCGCGGCTTCTCCACCACCTTTGTCACGCGGCCATTAGTAGAAGTTTCCACCAACCCGAACATGGAGGGTGTTTTCACTTCCTTCACGGCCAGCACGTTGCCGGGCGTGCGCATCATGGCGGGCAGGTCCACGTCCACAATCGTGTCGCCGAGCATGATCAGGATACCATCGGCTTCGTGGCGGAACTGCTCCCGGGCCAGCCAGAGGGCGTGGGCAATGCCTTCGCGCGGTTCCTGTACCACAAATGTGCTCCGCAGCTCGGGGTACTGCTTGCGCACGTACTGCTCCACTTTCTCGCCCAGGTAGCCGATGATGAACACAAACTCCTGCACGCCGGCTTCTACCAGCCGATCAATAATGTGACCCAGAATAGTGTTGCCGGCAACGGGAACCAGGGTTTTGGGCTGGGTGTGCGTGTGCGGACGTAAACGGGAGCCGATACCGGCTACGGGAATAACTGCTTTCATGCGAGAGAAAAATCGGGGAGCACCGACGCGCAAAATACGCAATAGCACCGGAGCACGGCCCGGCACAACTACCGGAGCGCGAATTCGTACTTTGCAGCGCAACGGTTCGGCTACGTGCAGTAACAGGCATCCGGCCGTTTTGTAGCCGCCGGCCGTTAAAACCGCAGCGGCCCGGCCGCTACCGGCCTCGAAAAACGCTTTTCCTCTCCCTTTTTCATCTTTCTTACTTTCTCCCCATGAAACGTTTTCTGCTCTATTTCGCTGGCCTGGTATTGCTGCTCACGCAATCCTCGTGCGGCTACAACTCCATGGTGTCCAAAGACCAAGCGGTAAAAGCCCAGGTGGGTAACGTGCAGAGTGCCTATCAGCGCCGCTCCGACCTAATTCCGAACCTGGTAAACACCGTAAAAGGCGCCGCCAACTTTGAGAAATCAACTCTGACGGAGGTAATCGAGGCTCGAGCCAAAGCTACCAGCGTGCAGTTGAACGCCGATAACCTGACCCCCGAAAACCTGAAGCAGTTCCAGGAAGCCCAGTCGCAGGTGAGTGCCGGCCTGGGTCGTTTGCTGGCCGTATCGGAAAACTACCCTGAGTTGAAAGCCAACGCCAACTTCCAGGAGCTGCAGGCCCAGATTGAGGGTACTGAGAACCGCATAAATGTGGAGCGCAACAAGCTCAACACGCTTACCAACGACTACAACGGGTACATTAAGAGCTTCCCGAATAACCTGTTTGCGGGCATGTTCGGTTTCGCCGAGAAGCCCTACTTCGCTGCCGACGCAGCAGCCCAGAAAGCGCCAACCGTTCAGTTTTAATTTTGAGTTGTCAGTTGTCGGTTGTCAGTTGGCAGAACAGTTCTGCCAACCGACAACCGACAACTGCTAACTGACAACTGACTATGACTAACCCCCTCTCTTCTGAGCAGGAAGCAGCATTGGTAGCGGCCATCCGGCAGGCCGAGCTGCGTACTTCCGGCGAAATTCGCGTACACCTAGAAGACACCTGTCCTACGCCCGAGCCTCTAGACCGCGCCGCCCAGGTGTTTGCGGAGCTGGGCATGCACCGGACGGCTCAGCGCAACGGCGTGCTGTTTTACCTGGCCTGGCAGAGCCGGCAGTTCGCCGTTATCGGCGACACGGGCATTAATTCTGCCGTACCCGATGACTTCTGGGAAACTGCCAAGGAGAATGTGTTGCAGCATTTTCGGACCGAGAAATACGTGGATGGCCTAGAGCAAGGCATCCGGCTGGTAGGCGAGCAGCTGCGCCGCTACTTTCCCTACGACGCCAAAACCGACCAGAACGAGCTGGACGACTCCATCTCCTTTGGCGATTCGGCTACCAAACGCCCATGAAGCACCTGTTCCATTTTTCGCTCCGACGGAGCTGGCTACTGGCAGCCTGTCTGTTGCTGCTGCAACTAGCGGCTCTGGCCCAGAACGTGCCGCCCCGCCCCAACCCGCCCCGCCTGGTCAACGACCTAGCGGGCCTGCTGCGCCCTGATGAAGTGGCTCAGCTGGAGCGCAAGCTGGTGGCTTACAACGACTCCACCTCGTCGCAGATTGCGGTGGTGACCATTCCCACACTCGGCGACTACGAAATTGCCGGTTATGCCCAACAGCTCTACGAGACGTGGGGTATCGGCCAGAAAAACAACAACAACGGCGTCCTGATTCTTATTGCCAAGCAGGAACGCAAAGTCCGGATTCAGCCCGGCTACGGCCTGGAAGGAGCCATTCCGGACGCCTTGGCCAAGCGCATTATCACCAGTACGCTTACGCCGGCCTTCAAGGAAAACCGCTATTACGAAGGACTTGACCGCGCCACCGACCAGCTCATTGCACTGGCCAAAGGCGAATACAAAGCCGACCCCGCTACTCAGCCCCGCTCCCGTCGCTCCTCCTCGGACGACAGCGGCGGGGGCTGGATGTTCTGGGTGGTTATCGGGGCGTTGCTACTGATTATCCTGCTCCGAAACCGGGGCGGCGGCAGCTCAGGCGGCCGGCGCAACCGGGGCTTCGGCGGCGCCATGATTCCGCCCATTATCTTCGGCGACTTCAGCGGCGGCCGGGGCGTATTCGGCGGTGGCGGTGGCGGATTTGGCGGTGGCGGTGGCGGGGGCGGCTTCGGCGGTTTCGGGGGCGGTAGCTCCGGCGGCGGCGGTGCCTCCGGCGACTGGTAAAGTCTCCCTTATCTGCAGCAACTCTAAAGGCCCGGACGTTCTCCGGGCCTTTTTTTATTCTTCTTTTCCGTTGGCCGGCACTTGCTGGTACACGGGTAAAGCGTAAAACGGCCTTAGCAACTGCACCACATCCAGCGCGTCGGCCAAGGCCTGGTGGGCTACCGTAGTATCCTCGAAACCAGCGCGGGCCTTGCAGATCTGCATGGTGGGCAGGCGTGTGTCTTTGCGCCAGTTGAGGTAGAAGGCGGCCGGGTCGAGCATGGCGGGCTCGGCGCGCATCAGGGTGCCGTAACCGGGCAATTCACGCAGGAAACCCAGGTCAAACGACGCAATGTTCTTGCCGGCCATTGTCACGGCTACGCAGTCTTTTTTGTCTGACTTAAAGCCCTGGGCCAGCAGAAACCCCCGCAGTTGCGGCAGCAGCTCTTGGGGCGTGCATAGTTCGGGATTGGGCTCTTTTCGGGCCAACTCCTGCAGCAAGCCGGCATTTAGGGCCAGTGCGCCGGCCGTACCGGTCAGCTCCGGGTGCTGCACCACCCGCCGGAAATATGGCAGTTCCGGCAGCGGCCTCAGGTGGCGGGTATCTTCCACCACGGCGGCCAGTTCCAGGATCTGGTGGCGCAGCGGGTTGCCGCCAGAGGTTTCAAGGTCGAGGGAAATATAGCGCATAGGCTTGAGCGTACGCACGGGTTCAGGCCGATGTTCGAGCAGCTTACTGGTTGCTCATCACACCCGCTTTCACTACTAACGCCAGCCGGTATTCCGGGGGAGGCACGGGACAGAGCAGGTACCACCATAAGCGCAATAGGGGTTATAAGCCCAGTTGAAGTCGAGTAGGACGCGGCCGTTTTGATCTGGCCCCGACGTAGTTCAATGTAGCGGCCGCCCCCGTAGCTCCCATGGCCGTTGGTGCGTTCTATGCAAGGCCCAAACAGATAGTCGCTGTATTCTTTACTCTGCAGCAAATCTAGGCTCTGGTGCACGACCAGTCGTTGCGGTTTGCCCTCAAGCACGAATTCCAGCGTATCATACTTGCGGTAGAGCGGGCGGCGGGTAGTGCTGGTTGGCATCTGGAAAGGAGCTCCCAGAGAATCGGGTATGAAACGGGCTTCCACGCAGGCCGCGTAATTAACCGGATAGAACGGCAGGCCCGCAAACGTGGTGCGGGCGGCGCGCAACAGAGGCGTACGGGTGGAGTCCTAGTATTCTGTGTTGAGTTCCTGCTGGAAGACGGCTACCTGTCGGGCGTGTTCCGGCGCGGCAGGACGCAGGGTAGCATTCTGCGCTAAAACAGTTGGCGCAATCAGCAGCAAGCCGGTCAGCGTACGGGAGAGAAGTAGTATAAGCACAAAGAAACAACAAACCCCGGGGCTACTGGAGCAGATTTTCGGCTGTACGCCGGCAACAGCGGCCGAAGTTTCGTAACACCGGTAGCGAGCCGCTGGTTGCTATGGCCCGGCCCCGTTGCCTTCCGTACCTTCGCCTCCATGACTCCCAACGCCCCCGCCAACCAGCCCCATAAGCTTTTCCTGCTCGACGCCTTCGCCCTGATTTACCGCGCCCACTTCGCGTTCAGTAAGAACCCGCGCGTAAACTCCAAGGGCCTTAATACCGGGGCCATACTGGGCTTCACCAACACGCTGGTGGAAGTGCTGCAGAAGGAAAAGCCCACTCACATTGGGGTGGCGTTCGACGCGGCCAAGAAGACCTTCCGTCACGAGCAGTACGCCGAGTACAAAGCCCAGCGCCAGGCCATGCCCGAGGACATCGGTCTGGCTATTCCTTATATCAAGCAGATCATCAAAGCCTTCCACATTCCTATTCTGATGGTGGAAGGCTTTGAGGCCGACGACGTGATTGGTACGCTGGCCCGCCGCGCCGAGGCGCAGGGTTTCGGGGAGGTATTCATGATGACCCCCGACAAGGACTACTGCCAGCTGGTCACCGACTGCATCAAAATCTACCGGCCGGCCTTTATGGGCAACGCTGCCGAAATTCTGGATGTGGCGCATGTGCTGCAGCGCTTTGAAATTGAGCGGCCGGAGCAGGTGATTGACATTCTGGGCCTACAGGGCGACGCCTCCGACAACATTCCGGGCATTCCGGGCATCGGTGAGAAGACGGCCAAGGCGCTGATTCAGAAGTACGGCTCGGTGGAAAACCTGATTGCCAACGTGGACCAGCTCAAGGGCAAGCAGCAGGAAAACGTGCGCAACTTCGCCGAGCAGGGCCTCATGAGCAAGGAACTGGCCACCATCCACCTGGATGTGCCCATCGAGTTTGAGGCCGATAAGCTGGTGCTGGATCAGCCCGACGCGGAGGCGCTGCGCCAGCTGTTTGAAGAGCTGGAATTCCGCCAGCTGGCTGCCCGCGTGCTGGGCGGCGGCAGCCCTGCAGGCGTGAGTGCCGCGCCCGCCGGACGCGGGGCGCGACGGCCGAAGGTGGCCGAGGCCCAGGGCAGCTTGTTTGGCAACAGCTCCGATGCGGCCGTGGCCATTGGCGCCGAGGAAGGCGAAACCAACTCGTTTGGAGCGCCCGCCGGGCCGCGCCTGACGCTGCAGGACGTACCGCACCAGTACCACCTCATCGACACGCCCGAGTTGCGTAAGTCGTTGCTGGAATTCCTGCTGCTGCAAACGGAAGTAAGCTTCGACACCGAAACCACCGGCCTCGATACCATGACGGCGCGGCTGGTGGGCCTGAGCTTCTGCTGGCTGTCCGGCGAGGCCTATTACGTGCCCGTGCCGCATGACGACCACGCCGCCGCCCATGCCCTCATCGATGAGTTCTGCCCGTTCTTCGAGGCCGCCCACATCCTTAAAATCGGCCAGAACATCAAGTACGACCTCACCATCCTCAAGCACTATAACGTGCAGGTGAGCGGGCCGCTGTTCGATACCATGCTGGCCCACTACCTGCTGGAGCCCGACATGCGCCACAACATGGATGTGCTGGCCGAGACCTACCTGCACTACACGCCCGTTAGCATCACGGAGTTGATCGGCCCCAAAGGCAAAAACCAGAAAACCATGGCCGACCTGCCCCCGGCTGAGGTGTCGGACTACGCCTGCGAGGATGCCGACGTGACCCTGCAGCTCAAGCACGTGTTTGAGCCCATGCTGAAGGAAGTGGGCCTGCTGGATTTGCTCAACGAGGTGGAAAACCCGCTGGTGCCGGTACTGGCCGATATCGAGTACGAGGGCGTGAAAATCGACTCCTCGGCTATGGGCGAGTATTCAGCTGAGCTGCAGGGCTACATTGTAGATATTGAGAAGCAGATTTTCTTGGAGGCTGGTCAGGAATTCAATATTGGCTCACCGAAACAGCTGGGTGAGGTGCTCTTTGATAAGATGGACCTGGGCCGGGGCAAAATCAAGAAGACGAAAACCGGCCAGTATGCCACCGGCGAGGAAATCCTGAGCCAGCTGGCCGCCGACGCGCCCATTGCTGCCCTGATTCTGGAATACCGCCAACTCACTAAGCTGCGCAGCACCTACGTGGAGGCGCTGCCCCAGCTGGTGTGCGAGCTGGATGGCCGCGTGCACACCAGCTTCAACCAGGCAGTAACAGCCACCGGCCGCCTCAGCAGCACCAACCCCAACCTGCAGAACATTCCCATTCGCACCGAGAAGGGCCGCGAAATCCGCAAGGCCTTCGTGCCCCGCGACGCCGGCCACGTACTGCTGGCCGCCGACTACTCGCAGGTGGAGCTGCGCATCATGGCTGATTTTTCGGGCGACAAGACCATGATTGAAGCTTTTCGCCAGGGCCTCGATATTCACACCAGCACGGCGAGCAAGGTGTTCAAGGTGCCGCTCAGTGAGGTAGACAGCGAGATGCGCCGCAAAGCCAAAACCGTCAATTTCGGCATCATCTACGGCATTTCATCCTTCGGGCTGGCCCAGCGCATCGGCATTTCGCGCAAGGAAGCCACCGACATCATCGACACGTATTTCGAGGAATTTTCGTCAGTGAAGCAGTTCATGGACGATAGCATCAACAAGGCGCGCGAGCTGGAATACGCCACTACCTTGCTGGGTCGCCGCCGCTACTTGCGCGACATCAACTCGCGCAACGCCACGCTGCGCGGCTACACCGAGCGCAACGCCATCAACGCCCCCATCCAAGGCACCGCGGCCGACATCATCAAGAAGGCCATGATCAACATACACGAGTGGCTGCGCCAGGAAAAGCTTAAAACCAAGATGATCCTGCAGGTGCACGACGAACTGGTGTTTGACGCCGTGCAGGAGGAAGTGGCTTACATCACACCCAAAATCAAGGAGCTGATGGCCACCGCCCTGCTCCTACCCCACGGCGTGCCGCTGGAAGTGGAAGTTGGCACCGGCCAGAACTGGTTGCAGGCGCATTAAAGACAGTAGCGCGAACTGCAAAATTTGCGCTACCACACTACGGCATACTGCGGCACACTAAATTCTCTACTAAACCAATGGACCAGACCACCAGACAAGGAATTGTTACGGAGCTTATCAGCCTTCTCACGGAGGCCAACGCTCACGCTACTTTCGAGGAAGCATGTGCCGGCCTCACGCCCGCGCAGTGGAACCAGCAGGTGCCGGAAGTACCGTATACCATCTGGCAGCTGGCAGAGCACGTGCGCATTGCCCAATGGGATATTGTGGAGTTTTCTCTCGGTGCCGAGCACACTTCCCCGGATTGGCCCACCGGCTACTGGCCCGCTAAAACGGCTATCGCCGATGAGGCTACCTGGCAGCAGACGCTTCAGCAGATTCAGGCGGACCGGCAGCGTTTCACTGATCTGCTGCAGGCCCCCGGCACGGATTTGCTGGCTCCTATTCCGCACGGCGACGGCCAGACGATTTTGCGCGAAGCTATGCTGATTGGCGACCATACAGCTTATCATACTGGGGAAATCATTCTGATTCGTCGTCTGCTACACGCTTGGAAATAACCCCACTGGCAGGCTCTCGGTGCCGCAACCAGACTCGGGATGCTATTGCGTGTGCCTGCGCATAAGCGTAGGTATCCGCACCGGCTGAGCGGCCGTATAGTCTTCGTATACTGCTCACCTCAACCGGAATCCACATGCCTCATCAGCCTCATACCACCACGCTGCAAAACGTAGCCCGCGGCCTGTTGGGCACTTTTATGGTAGCCGCCGGCACCGGACACCTCACGTTTCAGCGCCGCGAGTTTCAGGCCCAGGTGCCGGATTTCGTGCCGCTGCGCAAGGATACCACCGTACTGGCTTCGGGTGTGGTGGAAATTGGACTGGGACTGGCGTTACTACTGCTGAAAGGCAAAAACCGAGTGCGGATGGGCATCGGGCTGGCGGCTTTCTACGCGGCCGTTTTCCCCGGCAATATTCACCAGTACACCCACCATATTTCCGCATTCGGCCTCAATACCGATGCCAAACGGTTCGGGCGGCTGTTTTTCCAGCCCGTACTGATGGGCTGGGTACTGTGGAGTACGGGCGCACTTGATTCGTTAAATCACAAGAAGCGCGCCCGCCGTTCTTAGCCGAAACGGAGTCGCCGCAAACTCTCGGCCCGCTGAGTTGGTAGTATAGTATATGACAACGGATTCTTCTTTTGATGTAGTGGTGATTGGGGCCGGCCCTGTAGGGCTGGCCTGCGGGCTGGAAGTGCAGCGGCGCGGCCTCTCAGTGTGCGTGCTGGACAAGGGTGCGCTGGTGAATTCCATTATCGGCTACCCCACCAACATGGAGTTCTTCTCTACGCCTGAGCTGCTCGAAATTGGGGGCCACCCCATGACGACGTTGCACTACAAGCCTTTGCGCGAAGACGCTCTCGACTACTACCGCCGCGTGGCCCACACCGAAAAGCTCACCCTGCGCCTCTACGAGCGGGTAATTGGGCTGGAAGGCGAACAGAGCCGCTATGAAGTAGTCACCAGCAAAGGCCGCATCGGAGCGCGCTTTGTGGTAGTAGCCACTGGCTTCTACGACGTGCCCAACCTGCTGCGCGTACCCGGCGAAGACTTACCCCACGTCACGCACTATTATAAGGAGCCCTACGCCCACGCCGACCAGGACGTGGTGATTATCGGGGCCAAAAACTCCTCGGCCAAGGCAGCGCTGCAACTGCTGCGCGCCGGTGCCCGCCCCACGCTGGTCGTGCGCGGCCCCGAAATCAGCGAATCGGTAAAGTACTGGATCCGCCCCGATCTAATGAACCGCATCAAGGAAGGCCGCATCGGCTGCCTGTTCAACAGCACCGTGGCCAGCATCACGGCCACTACCGTAGAGCTGAACACGCCTGACGGCCCGCGCACGTTGCCAGCCCAGCACGTCTACGCCCTCACCGGCTACCACCCCGACTTCTCGTTCCTAGCCACCTTGGGTATTACCTGCGAAGCCGACGCTGCCCAGACGCCCACCCACAACGCCGATACGCTGGAAACCAACCGCCCCGGCCTCTACCTTGCTGGCACCGTATGTGGCGGCCTCAACACCAGCCGCTGGTTTATCGAAAACGGCCGCTACCACGCCCAACTCATTGCCGCCCGCCTGGCCGGCGAGGCTGCGCCCCAGTTGCCGGAAGTGTTGCAGCAGGTGCAGCTTTCTTGAACTGGACTTCGTACTGCCACAAAAAAGCGCCTCTCCTGAAAACAGGAGAGGCGCTTTTTTTACTGGTGTGCTATCGAAAACTTACTGCGGGAAACGTACGCCGCGGTAATCGTTGGCATTCACGGTAGGCACCTTGGCACTATACTTCGCATTGATAGCCCGGATCATCTCGTTAGCCACTACGGCGTAGCCGCGGGGGGTAGGATGCACGCCGTCCAGCGAGAACAGGTTACCGGCAATGAAAGCCGCCGTATTGTTTACGCCATTGGTCACAATACCAGAAGTAGCAACGCGTGAGAAGAAAGCATTGGCATCGAAAACAGCCAAACCTTTTTCATTCGCCTTGGCCACAATGGAGGAGTTGAAGCTAGTGGTAGCCGTACGTACCAAGCCCTGCTCCACATCATCTAGCACAAATAGGCTGGGGATGGGGTTGCCAGCGCTAGTACCGAAGGTGGCCGTGGTATCAATACCGTAGGCCGTCAGGAAGAGGGAGAAACCGGCTGCTGGCTGGCCGCTCTGGGCGTACACGTAGCGCCAGGCGCGGCCGGTACGCTGATTCAGCAACCCCAGGAAGGGCGAGGAAAGCAGGGTGAACAGCTGGCGGCCGCTACCACTGGCATCACGAATATCGGTAGTGGCTACCTGCTTACGGTTAGTAGAAGTAGGTCCGCCGAAGGCCGAACCTGTTTGCACCACGATACCGGGTACGCTAGCGGCCGCGAGTGTAGCACGGAATGTAGGCCCTACCGTAGTGAAGAACGGCACGTTGGTCACATCCGGAATAGTTGCCACTACTCCTTTCGCCCCGCTAGCTGTCAGCACGTTAATGATACGGTTATTTTTGAGGCGGAAGGTATCCACGTTCGTGATGATGTTAGCAGCTCCGCCAGCTGTAGCATAGCCCAGCACGTCGTTGTTGCCCAGCCAGTTAGAGAAGAACGTAGCCGTAGCTGCCTCCGCCTTCACGCGCTGAAAATAGCTTTGCGTGGGCGTGCTGGTAGACGTGATGCGCTCAAAGTAAGGATTACCCTGAGTGCTGCCATACCCTGGCGTCTGGATATCGCTCAGGCGAATACCGGGCACACCCAAGTTATCTACGCGGCCATCGTAGCGGGTGTACAGCAGCGGGGTCGCGCTGCGCACTGCTAGGTTAGTTGTCACGTTGGCCGTAGTGGGCGTCCCGGCGGCCGTAAAGCCCGTCAGACGAAGGTAACCCGAGCCATTGCTCTGAGCTTCCGTGAACAGCGGCTGGTTGAACTCGCCGCCACCGGCCAGTGAGAACTGCTGTGCCAGAATGCTGGGGTACGAGTTCTGCTGGCCCTCCAGATACAGGCCACCATCGGAGAAACCGGCAGTGAGGGAGTTACCAACGGCAATGTAACGGGAGAAATCAGCGGAGCCTTTATCCGCCCGGAAGTCGTCTTCTATATCGGGCTGGCAGGCCGTGAGGCCCAGGCCCAGCAGCGCCACCAGAGGCGTAACCTTGCGAAACAGGTAAGTATTCATGAGTCAGAGAGCGAGTCGCGGTTAGAAAGCGTAGTTCAGGCCGATGCCCGGAATCACGATGTTGGTTTTGTAGGTACCGGCAATGCGGTCCGTAGTGCCGTTGTTGAGCAGGTCGGCCTGGGTTTCCGTGCGCTTTTTGATGCTCACGAACTGACCCGACAGATCCACGCTGAACTTACCAAAGGCGTACGAAGCGCCCAGCGTACCGCTGAGGCGGTCATTGTCCGGCGTTTCGGGCGTTACGTAGCCGTCTTTCACGGGCGTTTCGTCATACACGCCACCGGCGCGCACCGTCAGGCCCTCGGTGAGCTTGTACTGACCACCCAGACGGAACGTGAGAGCATCCTGGTAAAACCGCTTCGACTCGCTGGAAGTAGAGCCGTTGATCTGCTGATCGAAGTCAAAGCGCAGCACGCGGTACTTGCTCCACTGGGCCAGATTGGCATCCAGACCGATAGTCAGCTTCTCGTTGGGCATGATACCGATACCGATGCTGGTAGTAGCCACCAGCGGCAGCGTAGCACTGAACCTGGTCGCCTGGAAGCGGGAGCTGAACGAAGCCGGAATACCGGAGAACGTCACGTCGCCATCTTTTACCTGCGCATCAATCTTCGAGCGGTAGTTGATGCCAACCGACAGCTTATCAGACGGCTTGAAGAAGATACCGGCGTTAAAGCCCATCTTCGTTTCGGCCTTCCCATCTAACTCAATGTGGCCGTACGAATCGGGCAACGGCACGTCGCGCTGCAGGTTCACCGCGCCGTATGCCAGCACCACTAGGCCAGCACCTACGCTCAGCTGATCGGTAATAGCGTAGCTTACGGTGGGCTGTACAAAGATGGATTTCAGGTCAATATCGGTGAGGGAAGTACGGCCTTCCCAGCCGTCGGCATATTGCAGTTTGCTGCCAAACGGCGTGTACACGGCAATGCCCGCCCGGAATTTACCTTCCGAAGGACCGAAACCGGCGTACAGGCTGAACGGGGTGGTTACCGTGTTCCGCAGCTGCCGCTGCTGGTTGCCGCCTTCCGCTACAAAAGCGTTACGCGCCAGCGTCAGGTTGGCCCCAATCTGCACGCCGCGCTCCTTTACCATGGCCAGCGCGCCGGGGTTATAGAACATGGCTGCCTGGTCCAGCGAGAGGCCTACGCCCACGCCGCCCATGCCGTTGTTTTTTATCCCGGCCAGCGTTACCTGGTAGCCACCCGCCCAGGCCGCCGAGCCTGAGAGCAGCGCACCTCCCGCGAGGAGTAGAGATTTTAGATTCATACCGGAGAAAAGATGAGTGAGAATTTTGGGGGTTTAGGCCCTAAATGTAGGGAAAAAGACAATGATTTAGTCGGCACGCCGAACAAGTTTCTATGGGTGACTTTGGGAGTTTGTGAGTACTTCCTCAGGGAACCAAAATCCGGCCGGACCTATTCCGGCCTCTTCGCTACATCTCCACCCTGGGGCCTGCTTCGCGGGAATGTAGGTCCAGCAGCTGGCCGGCCACCAGTAGATGCACCCGGAAATCCTGCCCGCTTACCGGCTCGCCCCTTCCGATGCGGCCCAGGTTGCTACCGTGCAGGTGGCGGCCATCCACCACCATCACTACTCCGTCGCCGAATACCTCGGCGTAGCGCCCCTGCCGGATGATGAGGCCGGTTTCTTCGGCCAGCCCCACGCCCAGGCACATAGGGTGCGCCAGCAACGCGTGAGCCAGCCGCCCGAAGCGGCCCCGCTCCACAAAGTGCTGGTCAATGAGCAACTGGGGCAGCAAGCCCAGGCCGGTGCTAGTGAGCATGCCACCCTTGCGCAAGGCCCGCCAGCCGTAGCCTTCCACCACCATATACTCGGGCATGACGGCCGCCCCGGCACTGGTACCGGCAATAATAAAGTCTTCCTCCTGCTGGTACCGCTCGTGCAGCACGCGTAGAAATTCCGTGCCCTGCAAAAAATCGGTGATGCGCTCCTGGTCGCCGCCGGAAAAGAACACGAGGCCGGCGCGGCGCAGGCGGCGCAGGGTATCGGGGGCATCGGCGGGGTGGTGCTCACTGATGCGCAGGTGCCGGGCGGCAGTACAGCCCAGCTCGCGCAGGGCGCGCTCGTAGGCCCGGGCCGAACGGGTATCGTCGCGGGAGGCCACCGTAATTATCTCCACGGGCGTACCAGGCGTGGGAAGCATGTCGCAGAGCAGGGCCAGCATGGCATCATCGTCGCCGCCGCCGAGGGCGACGAGCGTGCCGAGGGGCGGAGCAACGGGCGGCTGGAGCATAAGCAGGAGAGCAGGTATAGGGCCAAATGTACGCGGTGGCCGCGCACCCGCAACGCTCCCGGCGCAGGAACACGGCCATACTGGGGTGGACAATTACGTTTTTCTCCGCCTGCCCCGCCCCTACCGTTGAGTTCAGCGTACATGAGGCTGAACCCACCAGAAAGTTACCGCAGAGGCACGGAAACCGGGCCCGAAAGCCCTACTTTTGCGCGCCGGTTCCCGCCGTTTCACCAAGTCCCGTTTGCCTAGCGAAAAACACCCCTTCCTGCAGTTCATGAATCAGCACCCGACTACCGACCACATCACGTCCCTGATTCAGGAGGGCGAGTTTTTCAAACTCAAGGAGGCGCTCAAGTCATTTGAGCCGAACGAAGTAGTAGAGCTGCTGGAACAGGAAGAAGAGCGGGAGCAGCTCATTATTTTCCGGCTGCTGCCGCTCCGTTTGGCCACGGAGGTGTTCGAGTACCTCGACCTCGACATTCAGAAGCACTTTCTGGCTAATCTGTCGCAGGATAAAATTTCGGATATCCTCAACGAAATGTCGCCCGATGACCGGACGGCGCTGCTGGAATTCCTGCCCGACGAGCTGGTGCGGGAGCTGATCCAGACGCTGTCGGAGCCGGAGCGCAAGGTGACGCTGGAGCTGCTGGGCTACCCCGAGTACTCGGTGGGCCGCCTGATGACGCCCGACTACATTGCCATCCGGGAAAGCTGGACGGTGCAGCAGGTGCTCGACTATATCCGCCGCCACGGTGGGCAGTCGGAAACCCTGAGCGTGCTGTACGTGACCGATGAGCGGGGCATCCTTATTGATGATATCCGCATCCGGGAATTTCTGCTGGCTGACCCGCAGAAGCGCGTGAGCGAGCTGATGGACCGGCGCTTCGTGCAGCTCAACACGATGCAGGACCAGGAGGAAGCCATTGAGGTATTCCGCCGCAACGACCGGGTGGCCCTGCCCGTGGTGAATGACGAAGGCGTGCTGTTCGGCATCGTGACCATCGACGACATCTTGGATATCCGGGAGGAGGAAGACACCGAGGATATCCAGAAGCTGGGCGGCTCGGAGGCCTTGGATGCGCCCTACCTCGATACGCCCATCTGGAAAATGGTGCAGAAGCGGGCCGGCTGGCTGGTAATTCTGCTCATCGGGGAAATGCTCACTACCTCGGCCATGCACCATTTTGAAGATGATCTGCAGAAGGCGGCCGTGCTGGGGCTGTTCATTCCGCTTATCATCTCGGCGGGCGGCAACGCGGGCTCCCAGGCCACTTCCCTCATCATCCGGGCCATGAGTCTGGGCGAATTCTCATTGTCGGACTGGTGGCTGGTGATGCGGCGGGAGCTGCTTTCTGGCCTCGCGCTGGGCAGTATCCTGGGCGTGGTGGGGGCATTGCGCATCGTCCTGTGGGCCAACTACATCGACCCCGGCTACTTTGGCCCTTACTGGCAGCTGATTGCCGTGACGGTAGGCTTCTCCCTGCTGGGGATTGTGCTGTGGGGGGCGCTGTCGGGGGCCATGCTGCCCATGCTGCTGCGCCGCCTCGGCCTCGACCCGGCCACGTCGTCGGCTCCGTTCGTGGCGACGCTGGTGGACGTTACCGGCCTGATCATCTACTTCTCAGTGGCCACCTTCGTGCTACGCGGCACGCTGCTGTAGGGTGTTTTAGCTCTTGGCCGTTAGCTGCTCCTGAACGTAGAAGAACAGCCCTCACCTACCAGCTAACGGCCAAACGCAATGACCGAACAATTACTGACCCAGCAGGAGGCTCCTTTTACTTGGCTCGACATCACCAACCCCAGCGCCGCCGAGTTGCAGGCCGTGGCCGCGCAGTACAGTCTGCCCGATGCCCTAGTGCGTGACTGTCTGGAGCCCACGCACCTGCCCAAGTTTGAGGCTACCGGCGGCCTGAGCTTCGTGATTCTGCGCGTGTTCAGCATGCCCGAGAGCACCCAGGCCGACACTATTCAGGAGTTGAGTACTAAGATTGCCGTGTTCTATACCGCCGACTTTCTCATTACTGTACATCGCCGGCCGCATCCGGTGGTGAGCGAGCTGAAAAACGTGGCCCGCGCCCCCGGCCAGGAGTGCGCCACGCCCGCCGAGGTAGCCATTCATCTGGTGCGCTATGCCCTCGACAGCTACGTGCAACCGGCCCTCACGCTCACCAAGGAGCTGGACGACTACGAGGCGGAAATCTTTCTGAAGCGGGAAGTGCCCAACGCCTTGCAGGGCCTGTATTTTCTGAAGCGCAAGGCATCAGCTGCCAAACAGCTGCTGCTGCTCACCCGCGACATTCTGCTGATGCTGCGCCGCCAGACGGCCAGCGCCACGGCCCACGTTACGCTACTCCAGGACACTCAGGATTTGCAGGTGAAAGTAGAAACTCTCTACCAGCAGCTCGACGGGGCCGCCACCAACCTGATGAACCTGTACCTGTCGTTGTCGTCGCAACGGACCAATGAGGCCATGCGGGTACTGACGGTATTTTCGGCGTTTTTTCTGCCGCTCACCTTCATTGCCGGCATCTACGGCATGAACTTCAACTACATGCCTGAGCTGACCTGGAAATTCGGCTACCCGGTTTCCATCGTGTCGATGGTGGTCATTTCGGTGGGGATTTACGTGTGGTTCCGGCGCAAGGGCTGGATTTAGAGCGGCGCACCGATTAGTCTGTTCACGATGAAGCTTCGTCCAGTATCTGCTTGCTACCGAAGGTTGTGTCCGTCGCTGCTGCCGGCAGCCTTGCTTTCCGGCTGCGCGGCTGTGGGCCAGCTCGATACCCTGCCCGAGGGCCGCTACCGCGCCATCCAGACCAACGACGCGGCGCTGCACGCCCGGCTGCCGCTGGGCCAGCCGGTGTACGCCCGCCAGAGCGCCGACACGCTGTACCTGCTCCCGGACAGCCTCAGCCGCAAGGCCCAAACCCGGGAGCTACCGCCGTACTACCGGCTGCAGCCGGGCCGCCACGTAATCCTGGCTGCCCGCCGCTTCGACCTCGACGTATTTACGATTCCGTTTAAAATACGCCCGCCCCGGGCGGGGGTGCCGGTCCAGCTCAACACCAACTTCAACGCCGCCCTGTACTTAGGCCGTCGCCTCGATTTTTACCACCTCACCAGTCACCGCCAGGTGGGCGGGCAGCGCCGGCCGCTGGTACGCACCACGGGCCTCGGCTACGGGCTGTTCACCGGGCTGGGCTCCTCGGCCATCACCTCCGATTTCACCCGCCAGCACGCCACCACCGACTACGAAGGCTTCGTGCTACACGCTGGGGCCGCCGCCATCTACGACGCGCACATTTTCAACCTGGGCCTGGCCGTGGGCGCCGACCACCTGCTGGGCCCCGATGGCCGCCACTGGATTTACCAGCACCGCCCCTGGTTCGGCGTTCTGTTCGGCTTGGATCTGAATTAGGTATTAGTGCTTAAGCTACGAGACGATAACAGCCTAAGCACTAGTCACTATCAACTAAGCACTAAAAATCTACCCGGCCGCGGTTGGCTTTTTTGTCGCCGTGCTTTTTTTTGGATTCCAGGCGCTGGCGCACGGCACCTTTGCCGGGCTTGGTGAGGCGGCGGGCCTTGGGTTTGAAGAGGGCTTTGCTGAGCAGCTCGTGGAATTTGCGCAGGGCGGTTTCCTTGTTGCGCAGCTGGCTCCGGTCTTCCTGGGCTACCACCAATAATTCGCTTTCGGCAGTGAGTTTGGAAGCTAGTTTGATTTGCAGCGTCTGTTTCTGCTCATCGGTGAGCAGTTGCGACTCCAGCAGCCGGAAGCGCAGCTCCACGCGGCTTTCCACCTTGTTCACGTTCTGGCCGCCCGGCCCGCTGCTGCGGCTGGTCTGGAATTGAAGTTCGGGCAGGAAGTCGGTAGCGGCGGGAAGCATTGTGGGACAGATTGTAGCGCGAAGCCTTTGCTTCGCGCCTCGGTATACGGTAGTTGTCGTTCGGGCGGCGCGGGTGCTCCAGGGCTAAAGCCCTGGGCTACGGAGCGGCGCTATGCTTCGTTGGCTGTTTCACTGACTAGCCCGGGTCTTTAGCCCTGGGACGCCCGCGCCGCGGCAATGCTACAAAATCTTCCACAGCAGCCAGCCCAGCAGGCTGCTCCGCATGGTCCAGGCGACGGTGCGGAGCCAGTTAGTGCGCACCAGCCCGTCGATGGCCACGTAGTCGTAACCTTCGGCGCCGAGGCGGTTGTGAAAAGGCACGGAGATGAAGAACGTGCTGGCCCAGATCAGCACCACCAGCGCCAGCTGCCACCAACGGGCTGAGCCCAGCTCCGGGGCGGCCCCGGCCAGCCAGCCGGCCAGGCCCAGTTCCAGCACCATCGGGGCCAGCACCACCCAGCTCATGGTACGGGTGTGATGCTGGTGGAAGGCCCCGAATTTCTCGGGCGCCACGTAGGCAAAGCCGGGATAATGCACTAGCTGCACCGTCCAGATAAGGCCGGTAAGGTAAGTAGCTAGTGCAAAGTTGAGCAGCAGCAGATGCGGGAGTTTCATGGGCAGGCAACGACAGGGAAGACGGCGGCGTCCTTGCCGCTACGCGAAACAACCCATTCGCGCTACATTCGTCCTCCCTTACCTGTTGTTTTCTATGATTTCCTCTCCTCTCCTGCGGCCCTGGCTGCTGGCGGCCCCGCTGCTGGGCCTTGTATTCACGGCCTGCCAGCCCGGCGGCAAGTCCCGGGCCGCTGGCCCCGACCTCATCCAGGCCAACCTGGATACCACCGTGCGCCCCGGCGACGATTTTTACAACTACGCCAACGGGGCCTGGTTCAAGCAGCATCCTATTCCGGCGTCGGAAAGCAACTGGGGCATCGGCAAGGAGGTGCAGAACGAGGTGTACGCCCGCCTGCGCAAGCTCAACGAGGACGCCGCCAAAACCAGCGCCGCTGCTGGCTCGGTGCAGCAGAAAATCGGCGACTTCTGGGCCACGGGCATGGACAGCACCACCATCAATAAGCAGGGCGTGGCCCCGCTGAAACAGGAGCTGGACCGCATTGCCGCCATCCAGTCGGTGGCCGATGTGCAGGCCGCCATTGCCCGCCTGCAGCCGCTGGGCGTGAATGCTCTCATTGGCTACTACGTGGGCCAGGACGCCAAAAACAGCGACAAAATGGCCCTGCAGCTGTGGCAGTCGGGCCTGGGCTTACCCAACCGCGACTACTACTTCAACAAGGACGCCCGCACCAAGAACATCCGGCAGGAGTACGACAAGCACCTCACCACCATGTTCGGGCTGCTGGGCCAGGATGCGGCCACGGCCCAGGCCAGCGCCCAGCGCGTGGTGCAGCTGGAAACCCGGCTGGCGGCCTCCTCGCGCAAGCTCGAAGCCCTGCGCGACCCGTACGCCAACTACAACAAGATGGCCGTTTCGGGCCTGGATAAGCTCACGCCCGGCCTCAGCTGGAAGCCCTGGCTGGCGCAGATGCAGCTTGCCAAGGTAGATACGGTGATTGTAGGCCAGCCCGAGTTCTACCGCGAAGCCGGCCGCCTGCTCACCACCGCGCCCCTGGCCGACTGGCAAGCCTACCTGCAGTGGCAGCTGGTGCACGCCTTTGCCGGCACGCTCAGCCAGGACTTCGACAACGAGAACTTCCGCTTCTACGGCACCGTGCTGCAGGGCGCCAAGCAGCAGCGCCCCCGCTGGAAACGCGTACTCGATGCCGAGGAAAATGCCATGGGCGAGGCCCTGGGCCAGCTGTTCGTGCAGGAATACTTCACCCCCGCCACCAAGAAGCGCTACGAGGACCTCACCGAAAATGTGGTGGCCTCCTTCCGCGAGCATATCCAGAAGCTGGACTGGATGAGCGACTCCACCAAGCAAAAGGCGCTGGTGAAGCTCACCAAAATCACCCGCAAAGTAGGCTACCCCGATAAGTGGAAGGACTACTCCTCCCTGAAAGTAGACCGCAGCTCCTACGCCGCCAACGTGATGCGCGCCAACGAGTGGGCCTACCGCTACAACCTCAACAAACTAGGCAAACCCGTCGACCGCACCGAGTGGGGAATGACGCCCCAGACCTACAACGCCTATTACAACCCCAGCAACAACGAAATTGTGCTGCCGGCCGCCATTTTCGCCATTCCCGGCCTGATTGACGCCAATGCCGACGATGCCGTTATCTATGGCTACGCCGGGGCCAGCACCATCGGCCACGAGCTAACCCACGGCTTCGATGATGAAGGCAGCCAGTTTGATGAGAAGGGCAACCTGCGCAACTGGTGGAGCAAGAAGGACCGGGCCGCCTTCCAGCAGCGCGTCAACGGCATCGTGCGGCAGTTCAATGGCTACACCATCCTCGATTCGCTGCACATCAACGGCAAGGCCACGGCCGGCGAAAACATTGCCGACCTGGGCGGCATCGTCATTGCCCTGGATGCTTTTAAGAAAACCGAGCAGTACAAGAAGGGCGAGAAGATTGGCGGCCTCACGCCTACCCAACGCTACTTCCTGGGCTACGCGCTGGGCTGGCAAACCCACCAGCGCGATGAGCGGCTGGCCCAGGCCATCCTCACCGATGTACATTCGCCGGCCCAGTTCCGCATCAACGGCCCCTTCGCCGACGTGCCCGAGTTCTACGAAGCCTTCAACGTGAAGCCCGGCCAGAAACTCTACCTGCCTGATTCAGCCCGGGTGAAAATCTGGTAGGCTGACTTTTCAAAAACGAAGAAAAAGGCTTTCTGCGCAGTGCAGAAAGCCTTTCTTGCTTATCAGCATGCTGAGCGTCATGCTGAGCTTGCCGAAGCATCTCGCGTGCTGATGTTGTCAAGCTAACTCAGTGGCTCAACGATTCCAGCCGAAAGATCCGCTTCTACATAATGATTACCCCTGCAGCGTCAGCACGCGAGATTCCTCGACTGCGGCTCCGCCTTCGCTCGGAATGACGTTCTTTTCATGCGAGCACCGCTGCATACTTACTGTTTCGGGCGAGCCATGAACTGCTCCAAGCCTTGCCGGGCGGTGGCGCGCACCTTGTTCTGCAGAAACTTCGACCAGCCCAGCAGCCAGCCCACCGGCCCCAGCGCCTGCCGCGACCAGCGCCAGAAGCTGAACTCGTCGCGGTGGGTGCGGATGAGGCCGTCCTGGAAGGTGAAGTGGGCCTGAATGTGGTTGTGCACCTTGCGGCGGGTTTGCGAGAAGGTGTAGCGGGCATCCCAGGTGGCGCGGCCGGCGTGCTCGTCGGCAGCTACGTCGTTGTAGGCCAAGCGCAGGTCGCGGCCCCGCTCGCAGAGCATGCGCCACATCTGCCCGATTTCGGCTCCTTTCAGCTGAAAGGCCGCGTCCTCGAAAGTAGCTTCGGGGTGGTAGCACGCGGCCATGCCGGCGTGGTCGCGGCGCTGGAAGGCTTGGTAGAAGCGGTGCAGTAATTCCTGGTGCGGGTGCATAAGTACAGAAGCGGCCGATGAGTTGAGCCCGCCAAAGCTACCGAATTTACCCACCTCAACACCGCTGTAGCTTCCTGTGTGTTGAGGTATAGCTTTGTTGGAATTCTTTTTTTTCAACAGGCAACTGTTGCATGAGCCGGCACATCTATCCTCTCATACGTCCAACTTCAACGCTGTTTTGTTATGAAAGCCTTTCGTTTCCTGCTGCCGGGCCTGCTCATGGCCATTGTGCTGTTATCTGCTTTCCGTATGGCTGATACTCGCGAAACCCGCTCTGTAGGCGCTTTTACCTCGGTAGGCCTGGGCGGTTCGATGAAGGTGGTGCTGCGCCAGGGCAGCCCGCAGAAAGTAGAAGTACAGGGCGACGCCGAGGACTTGGCCCACCTCGAAACCATCGTCACCAACAACAAGCTGCGCATCAATACCAAAAAGCAAAGCGGCATGAGCTGGTATAACATGAAAGGCAACGTCACGGTGTACGTGACCATGCCCGTCATCAAGGGCCTGTCGGTAGGCGGCTCCGGTACCATCAAGGCGGCCGACGACATTAAAGCGGCTAATCTGGATCTGGCTGTCAGCGGTTCGGGCGGGATTCAGCTCACCAGCGTTACGGCCGATAAAATCAGCTCCTCTCTCTCGGGCTCGGGCACCATTCAGGCGGCGGGGGTAGCCCCGGAACAGGCCATCAGCGTGAGCGGCTCGGGCGGCGTGCAGGCGGCTAAGCTGCAAAGCAAAACCTGCAGCGTGAGCATCAGCGGCTCCGGCGACTGTCGGGTGCAGGCCACGCAACTGCTGGAGGCCAGTATTGTGGGCTCGGGCGAGGTGTATGTGACGGGCAATCCGCAGGTAAAAAGCTCGGTGGTAGGCAGCGGCCGCGTCCACCGCGAATAAGCAAATCCATCAGCCAGATCCTGACGCAAAAAGGCTCCAACGGCACGTCGTTGGAGCCTTTTGCGTATCAGAAGCCTGCCCGGTTATTGCAGCATCAGCCGGCGGGTGGTAATGCCCGTGGGAGTTATCAGGCGCAGGAGGTAGATGCCCACGGGCAATTTGCGCAGCTTCAGGGGCACTTCCTGGGGGTGGGTGGCGGCCGGCACTAGTTGGCGGTGGACCACTGCCCCGCGCAGATCCAAGACTTCCACGGTGGTGGCTTCGGGGGTAGGCTGGGTCAGCTCCACTGTCACCTCACCGTTGGGACTGGGGTTCGGGAACAGCCGCAGCTGCGTCACCACGGCCCCGCCCCACTGCACCACCACCACGCCGGAAAGGTGGGCCGTGCCATCCAGATCGAGCTGACGCAGCCGGTAGTAACTGATGCCCGACAACGGGGCGCGGTCAGTAAACGTGTAGCGTTGACGCTGGGTAGTGGTGCCGGCCGCGGCTACCTGGCCAAGTACCTCAAATACTTGTCCGTTGGCGGAGCGTTCTACCTCAAACGACGCACTGTTCAGCTCCTGAGCCGTTTCCCAGCTGAGGGCCACATCAACATCCTGGGGCTGGGCCCCAAACCGGACCAGCGTTACGGGCAGTGGCGCATTGGAGCTGGAGGAGCACAAACCGGCTGTGGGAGTGAGCTGCCGGGCCACGCCGGCCTCGGTACTGGCGTATTCCAGCTTCAGGCTGTTGAAAGCTGCATTTTCGCCGTATAGCACCAGAATATCGTGCAGGCCGGCGCTGAGATAGATGCTGGCCTGCTCAGTGGTTTCAGAGTGCTGGCCGCCGTTCTGAATGAGTGCCTGAGCAATGGCCGGGGTTGAGGCCAAGGCGGCGTTATCCAGCCATAGAAAGGCCCCATCATCGGCGGTCAGGTAGAAGGTATAGGTACCGGCTACCGCTATCCGGATGCGGCCTTTGAAGCGGGCACTGAAGCTATCCGGGTCTTCGGGGGTGCCGCCGGCCGCTCCGGTCAGGTCGCCCCAGCTTTCGGGGCTGCTGAAATCGAGCACCTCCACATTGCGCCCCTGGGCGGGGGTAGTGGTGTTAAAAAAGGCCGGATCATCGTTGAAGTAACCCGGAAAAAACTCGGCGTATAATCCTGACGAAGCCGGCCGGCCGCCCGCATCAAGCCCGGAGCACCCGACCGGCGCGGGCGGCACCACCTGCACCGACAACGAGCGGGCGAAGACGGCACTGCCCCCGGCATTACGCGCAGCTATATCTAGCTGGTAGCTGTCTTCGGGCACTGTGGCATTGGCCGTCACCTGACCGGTGGCGGCATTGATGGTAATGCCCGTCGGCAAGTCAGCCGTGTTAGTAATGGCGTATTCCACTACGGCCGAGGCACTCGTAACCGTGGGAGCGGCAGAGGTAGCCGAAGCACCGACTACCAGCCGCAGACTTTTGGGCGAGTAGCCCAGGGCGGCCGGGGGCGGCAGCAGAGGCTGTACCGAAGTGCAGAACAGCGTACCGGGCACCACCTGCCGGCTGATGCCCAGGCCGGTGCTTTCGTACTCCAGCACTAGGCTGTTACCCAAGCCATTATCACCGTATAGCAGCAGCACGTTATGCAGGCCCGCGCCCAGCGTTACCGTAACCGCTACGGTAGTGGCCGGATGGTAGCCCCCATTATCGATAAGCGCATCGGGGCGCACGGCTGGCAGTGCCAGCGCATTGTTATCCAGCCAGAGGTAGGCGGCGTCATCGGCCGTCAGGTAGAAGGTATAAGAACCCGTAGTGGCCAGGTACAGGCTGCCGCGCAGGCGCAGGCTGAACTCATCGGGGTCCTGGGTGGTGCCGGTGGCTACGGGCAGCAGGTTTCCGAAGCTGTAACTGGCGGCGAAATTCACCTGAGGATCGGTGCGGACCAAGCCCGGCGTGAGGGTGGTGAAGAATCCCGGATCATCGGCAAAATAGCCGCTGAAATATTCGGCGTACAGGCCCGCTGAGGCTG
Source organism: Hymenobacter swuensis DY53 (assembly GCF_000576555.1). Taxonomy (NCBI): domain Bacteria; kingdom Pseudomonadati; phylum Bacteroidota; class Cytophagia; order Cytophagales; family Hymenobacteraceae; genus Hymenobacter; species Hymenobacter swuensis. Next base: position 231,272 of record NZ_CP007145.1, on the reverse strand, counting down.
GCTCGCCGGCGGGGTCGGGGCCACCACAGCCGCCGGGCAGCGGAGCCGTGACCAGAAACCGGAAGGCGTTCCGAAAAGAACTGGTACCGTTGGCGTTGCTGATGGCCACATCCACATCATATGTCCCCTGGGCCACGGAAGCCGCCGCCGTCAGTACTCCCGTAGTGGCGTTGATAGTAATACCCGCCGGCAGCGCACCCGCGTTGGTCACGGCAAACTCCGTAACGGCCGCGCCCCCATCCTGCACCACCGGCACGCCGGAGTTGCGCGAGGCACCGGTAGGCAGGGCCCTAGTAGCCGGGGTGTAGGTAATGGCCTGCGGGGCCAGCGGCAGCGGCACCACCGAGGTGCACAGTACCGAGGCGGGCACTACCTGCCGGGAAATGCCGGGGCCTTCATACTCCCACACCAGTACATTGTCGCAGCAGTCCTCCCCGTACAGAATCAGCACGTTGTGGCGGCCGGCCGGCAGCGTTACCGTAGCTGAGCGAGTAAGGCTGGAATGGCCGCCGCCATTGTCGATGAGGGCAGTAGAAAGAGCCGCAGGCAATGCCAGGGCATTATCATCCAGCCAGAGGTACGCGGCATCATCGGAGGTCAGGTAAAAGGTATAGTCTCCGGCGGTAGTGATAGTGAGGCTGCCGCGCAAACGCAGGCTAAACCGGTCCGGATCTTGGGCAGCGCCGCCCGCTATGGGCAGCAGGTCGCCGAAGCTGTTGTTGGCGGCGAAGTTCACCTGCGCATCCGTACGGATGAGGCTGGCCGGATGACTGTTATCAGTGAAAAAAGCTGGATCATCGGCGAAATAGCCACTGAAATACTCAGCATACAGTCCATTATCAGCCGGCTGCCCACCGGGACTGGTGCCAGTGCATCCCGTAGGCTGCGCCTGCACAGAAACCAGGGTTGGCCAACAGACCACTACCAGAAGCCACACTAGCCGAGGCCACTTCGCGGAAGCAGAATGTTTTTTCATCTTTAGGGGAATTTTTGTAATAAAGACAATACTATTCTTACTACTAAAGATAGATGAAATTTCTATAATTGAAAGTTATTCATTTTTAATTGCATTAATTAAACAAGATGAATTTCACTATTCCTATTCATTTGCAAGCCCTCAAGACCTCATTAATTTCAAAAACACTTATCGTTCAGCAACTTGCATACACAAAAACCCCTGTCACCTCCACTCTAAACGCCGAGAACCTCCGGTCGGTAGCTGGCGAGCTACTTACCGGAGGTTCTCAGGAGTTACATAGTGGCGGCTTTAGCCCTGCAATCAGCCGCTGAAGTTAGAAATCGAACAGGCCACGCCCGCTGCCGCTTTTCGCTTTGGACTTCGACTTTGATTTCGACTTCTTCTTTTTGTCGCCGCCGAATACGCCATCGAAAATGCTCGATTTGTCTTTTATGATAACGTAGCGGATAGAGACGGCCGTAGGGAAGCGGGCCCAGTCGTCGGAGTTGATTTCCACGGTGGGCTTGAAGTCGAGGCTGAGTACGATGGGAACAAAGGCCACCTTGTACTCCACTCCTGCCAGCGCATCGAAGCCCCCGAAGCCGCCCGTGTCCTTGTTGCGGCCCAGGTGGCCGCCCGCCCCGAAGTAGTAATTGAGGCTGGGGCCCAGGATGCCAAAGTGCCGCTCGGCCAGCAGCGTGGCGCTTACTTCGCGGGATCCTACCAAACCGAGGCCTTCGAGGGTCGTTTTCTCAAAGATTTTCTGTTGTACCGTAAGGCCGTAGTTGTTTTTGCCGAGCCGCAGGCCGGCGGCGGTGTGGTATTTCTGGGCATGTACGGCCGGAGCCAGCACGGCTCCGGCCCCCAGCAGGGCCGCCAGGAGCCACCCCGCACGAAGCGAATTAAGGAACATCATAATGTTGTAAGTAGGCCGTTGAACCCAGCCCTGAGGTCCGTGTTCAACGAACGGCACCGGTGCAAAGTACGGGCCCCGGCCGGAATAGCCGGCAACTTGTTTCGAACGCCGTACCTTGCGGCCTCACTTCCGCTTCGCGCCTTATTCTCCTTTTCGCTCCGTGTACATTCATCAGGTGGCGGCTTACCTGCCCGCCGAAATCATTACCAACGAACATTTCACTCGCCTTAACGGCCTTTCGAACGAGTGGATAACGGAGCGTACCGGCATCCGGGCCCGCCGCAAGGCGGCTCCTGACGAGAATACGAACACGATGGCCCTAGAAGCCACCCGCCGTGCGCTGGCACAGGCTCCGGCTTTTCCGGCGGCCGATATCGACCTGATTGTGGGTGGCACCTACACCCCACACGATACCATTTACACCGTGGCGCACGCCGTGCAGCGCGAGCTGAACGTGTCGGACATTCCGGTGGTGAGCATTTCCTCGGCCTGCTCTTCGCTGCTGAACGCGGTGGAAATTGTGGAGGGCTACTTTGCCATGGGCAAAGCCCAACGGGCGCTGGTGGTTGTGAGCGAACATAACACGGCCTACAACAACGACTTCGACACGGTGGCCGGGCACCTGTGGGGCGACGGCGCGGCGGTGCTGCTGCTGTCCAAGGAGCGCCTGGCGCCTGCCGACCTGCACGTTCAGGCAATCCGGACGGGCGGGGCCGGCAATATCGGCAAGGCCGACCAGGCCGTAACGTTGAAACCCGTGGAGCGCGGCATTGTAATGCCCTTCGGCAAAGACGTGTTCATCCACGCCTGCACCTACATGACGCGCGTCACTCAGCAGATTCTGGAGCAGAACAACCTGAGCGTGGCCGACGTGACGTATCTGATTCCGCACCAAGCCAATCTGCGCATCACCAAAAACGTGCTGCAGCAGCTGGGCCTGCCCGAGGAGCGCGCCGTTTCCAACATCGAGGAACTGGGTAACACCGGTTGCGCCGGCGCCGCCATTGCCCTGGCCGATACATGGCCGCTGCTGCAGCCCGGCAACCACATTATCGTCACCGTATTCGGGGGCGGCTACTCCTACGGGGCCATGCTCCTGACGCGGTGAGTGGTTGTTATGGCGAACGAGCAGCACGAGGCACTCGAGACAGCACACTAATCCTTTCTTTTCGAGGCGTAAATAGTAGATAAGCAGAAAGCCCCCAACGCCAACACGGACGTCAGGGGCTTTCTGCTTTTCAGGGCTTTGAGAATTGGAAAGGACGGATTAGCTGTGCTGTCCTTCGGGTGCTTCGCCCTAGCAATGACATCTCACTCACTCACTCACTCACCGCCAGCGGCACTGTGCCGTTGCGGCCGTTGGTGTCATTCCAGCGAATGAGGTAGTAGCCGGCGCGTAGGACTGGGGGCGTTACCTGGAACTGGTTCAGGCCCGGCAGGTAATCGAGGCGGGAGCCGCCCAGGTAGCGGCCCACGGCATCATAGAAGCGCACCACCAGACTACCGGTCGCAGAACCGCCCACGTACTGCAGATTCAGCGGTTCGCCGGTCTGGAAAGGGTTCGGAAACACCTGTAAAGAGTTCAGGGCCGAGGCATCATCGGTCACCCCGATGGGCATGGCCGTATCCAGGGAATTATCGGGACGGCGCAGGCGGAGGCGGTAGTAACTGAGGCCTGGCAGCGGCTGAGCATCCACGAAACGATACTGCCCGGACGTTGCGCCGGCCGCCACGGTAGCTACCGGCTGCCAGCCTGCCGTAGTATCGGCCGGGGCCCGCTCCACCACAAAACTGTTCAGGTAGCATTCGTCGCGGGTGGTCCATTGAACGGTGGTACCGCTTCCGGCCGCGTAGGTGGCCAGCTGCCCGGTAAGCGGGGCAGGCAGCATCGGGGCCGGGCCGCAGGCGGCGGGCTGAAAGCTACGGGTGCGCAACACGTAGCGGCCCCCGGCAATATCACTGCCGGCGGCCAGGGTGCGGCTGCGCTGCCCCCTGGCAATGGCGTAGTGCATCACGGCCGTGGGCAGAATCAGGTGCGAGAGTTGCTGCGCGTGGCCCAGCTCATGAACCGCTACCGTCTCAAAATCAAGCTGCACCGCCGTAGGGCTGGCCGGCCCAAACTGCCAGTTAGTAGCATCATCGAACTGGGTATCAATTTCCTGCACGTAGAACACCACTATGCCATTGGCCAGATAGCAGCCCCGGTAGTAGCTGGTGGTACGGCCTAAAACGCCCGTCGGCAGCTCCGGACCACTATCGAACCCCACGGAGTTTTCCCCGTCGTCGGCCACGCCGGTTTTGGTGCGGGTAGTGCCTACGCTCCAGTTGATGCCGGTCTGGCAGCGCCAGGTAGCCAGGGCCCGCTGCCACGCTGCCGAGGCGGCCACATTACTGGCAAAGCTCGCATCAAACCGGAACGTAACCCCACCGGCTCCATCAAAATTGCGGTGCCCGGGCACGGTTCGCTGCCCGGTATTGGTATCCAGCACATTGGCAGCGGCAAACACGATAGTCACTATTCCGGGGCTCACCGCTGGCACCTGCTCCGCCGTGGTAACGCGCACGGTACCGGTACCGGCGGGGTTGCGGCTGGCACTCAGCGAGGGTACCCGCACCTGAATGCGCGTATCCGTCCAGCTGATGTAGTCGTCGTCGTTGACTTTGGTGTACGAGGCGCCGCCATCATCGGCATTGCGAAACTCCACGCTGCCCGTGCCCCGGCTGGCCCCAAAGCCCGAGCCGGTAATAGTCAGGATGGCATTGGTACCGGCCGTGAGGCTGGCCGGAGTTAGGGTAGTAATGACGGGGGCCTGGCCCTTAGCAGCCATCGGTGGCTGCGCCCGGCGCAGCAGGGCCGCATCCAGCGCCGGATTTACCTGCATCAGGCGCGGAGTTGCCCCGCCAACGGTCTGATAAAATGCCGCGTCCAGCTGCGGATACTGCCGGAACGGCTCAATGGCTGTGGCAGTGTTCAGTTCATACCGGATAAAGCCCTGCTCACTACCATATGCCTGCCACCCGGCACCAGCCGCCACGCCGGCAAACCGGACTGGCTCCAGAAAGAAGAGGCCCTGCTCACCGGGTGCCAGACGGAGTGTATTGGTCAACTCCTGTCGTTCCAGCCCCAGCGTACCGCCTTCCGTCAGTACCATCAACTCAGTAGTGGCCGGGCCTTTTAGCTGCTTGAACACCCGCAGGCGGTGACGAGTGAAGATGCGACCATTGGTTCCCCGGAAGCTACTGGCATCCAGCACTTCACCTTCCACAATTCGGGAGGCCTGGTCCAGCCGGGCGGCGGGGTCGAGCGGAAGCAGCAGACAGCGGGTTTCGGCAGCCGTGGGTAGCACCTGTGCCCGGAGAGGCAGGAGGCTGCCGGCTCCCAGTAACAGGGAGAAGAGCAGGGAGGAAAAATTCACTTTCATAAGGGCAGAAAACGCGCCGTCAGGGGCGTTGGCAAGGTACTGGATTTGCCTGCCTCCGGTTGGGCCGACTCGTTTTTTTTCTGCTTTTCGTGCTCCGGTACGCAACCTTCCTTCCTGGTTCAATATCCTGAACCTGAATTTCTACCTCTTTTCTTATTTCTATGCGCATTCTGTCTTTAGCGGCTCCAGTTGGCCTGTCGTTTCTTGCCGCCTTACTGGCCCCCCAGTTCACAATAGCCCAAACCACTCCCGACTCAGTGGCCACGCCTGCGGCCCGGCCTAGGGCGGGCACGTTGCTCAAACTCGGCACGGGTTTCACCCGGGGGCTTTCCAGCGGCTACTATGGCCTTGCGCTTCCGTTGGCACTGGGGGTTGAGCATCACCTCACACCGACCTTTTCCCTGTACGCCAATGGGTTCAGTGGTTTTAGAGTGGGAAGACGGCAACGCTACTTCAACGACAGCCGGGAATCCATTATCGGGGATTATGGTTTTGATGTGGGCGTGAAATATTATTACAACCAAGATATAGCGCCGACAGAAAGGCCGGGCTACCGGGCCGTTCGTGGGCAACTATCTGGCGCTGCAGTCTACTTCCGCCTTCAGCCACAACGACTACCGGCCCTATCAGCATTCCACCCTTACCTTATTGTGGGGCATACAGCGCCGCATTGGCAAGTATGGCTGGTTTGAAGCATATGTTGGGGTTGGTATTGGTCGGGAGCCTGGGTACAAGTACTACACCTATTATGGCACCGGCAAACAGCCTGCCCGTTTCGGCTTGGCGCCAGAAATTGGGATTAAATTCAGCCTCGGCAGCCGTCTTACCCGCTAACAAGTCTTTCACTCAAGCAGGTAGCTCCCCCCACCGCATAAACTGCGCGGCAGTAGCAGACTACCTGAGACTACCTGCTTAGGTGCGTTAAAACAGTCTACCCTGCACCGGTTGCGGAATAACGCGGGGCGGTACCACCGCCATACCCGTCAGCTCGTGCAGCCGGCGCAGAAAATGCTCTGCCCAGATGGGCGAATGCATGATGTCTTTCTGGTGGATGAACACGTACGCCGTGTGCAGACCCGCCTCCAGCCACCCGGCTATGCAGGCGGCCCAATCGTCGGCACGCCGGAAGTCGGAATCTACCAAGCCGTGGCCATTGATGCGGATGAAGGTCACGGGGGTAGTCAGGCGCATGTGCAGCACGTCGCGGCGGCCGGCCACGTCACTCAGCACCAGCGGCTTATTCAGTGCCTCCAGCATAGCCGTCACCGAGGACAGCAGCCCCGCGTCGGAAAACCAGGCCGGATGGCGCAGTTCCACGGCCAGCGGCACGTAGGCCGGAAAATCGAGCAGGTACCGTTCCAGGCGAGGTAAGTGCTCCGGCCCGAAGGTGGGCGGCAGCTGCAGAAACGCGTGCCCCAGCGTCGGCCCCAGTCCCTCGATGGCACGGCAGAAGCTGGTCGTCAGGTCATCGGCGTTGTACAGGGCCCGGTCGTGGCTGATAACCTGCGGGATTTTGGGGCAGAAACGGAACGTAACCGGCACTGCTTCGCGCCACTTGCGCACAGTGGGCGCATCCGGAATGCGGTAATGCGTCGTGTTCAGCTCGATGCTGTTGAACTGCCGGCCGTAATGGTGCAGATACTCCGTTTCCCGGACACCGAGCGGAAAATAGCTGCCTACCCAGGCCTTGTTGGTCCAGATGGGGCAACCCACGTACACGGCCGGTGGCGCGGGTTGCGTGGGCAGGGCGCGGGCTAGTACGGCCGCCGTTTCGGGGTGGTCGGCGGGCAGGCGAAAATTAACGTAGCGCAGGTCGGAAAGGCGGCCAAAATCCATATCCGAAGGTACGGCAAAAGCCAGGGCCGCGTTGGTAGCAGGAAGCTGCAGGCGTAGCACACCGGCATTCTGCCCGTATTCCGGCTACTTTCCTGGCGGCCTTTCTGCCAGGCTCCCACAAGCTGTATACACCGGTTATACAGCCGCTATAGTTACTGGCCACCGGGGAAATTCAGTACATATGTCCATCTTTTGCAGATGGTCGAAGGGTTTTCTCTGTTTGTCGAATTTATAGGGTAACCAAAGCGCTCTTTTACTTCATTTGATCATCCATCTCACATAAACTACTGCCTAATGAAAACGCTTACTGCTCCTACCCAGAAACTCCACATCAAAAAAGAAACCGTTACGAATCTTTCTACCGCCGGCGCCAGCCTGCTGTTCGTTACCGAAGACATCCTGACTTCCACTCCGCTCTGCACCAGCCGCGCGGTATAGTTGCTTCCCCGAACTATTCTTTTCAGAATTGCTCGTCAAGGCTGTTTGGGGTTGCTCCGGAAGCAACTCCAAACAGCCTTTTTTTGCGCTCTATAAGTTTCGCCGCCTCCCCCTACAGCAGCACCTAATTGCCCCTTACTTATGCGTATTTTCACTTGTGGAATAGTAGAAGACGAAGAATTAGCCCGCGCACTTATTACCAAGTATGTGCAACGCTACAGCCAACTGCGCCTGACATGGTGCATCGAATCTTTATCCGATACGGTAGATGAGCAACAGACTCCCCCGGTAGATCTGGTCTTCCTGGATTTACTGGATAAGCCCAATGACTCCTACCGCATTGGCGACGGAGTGCGCATAAACGCGGATCAATTTCAGAGCATCATCATCACCACAGCGTACCCCGAATCCTTTGTTCAGAGCCTGGGAATACGCTATTCAAAAGTGCTGACCAAGCCGTTCACGTATCCGATGTTCGAGCAGGTAGTCACGCAGGCTCTGGCGTTGCTTGAGCAGTAATCCGCAGCTTGTGCCACCCAAAAAACCGGCGGCCCGGCACCCACCTTCCAAAGCGTGGGTGCCGGGCCGCCGGTTTTTTGGGTAGGGAGGTCAGCTCTTGATGGACAGAAATTTTTCCAGCAGCGGCCGGTTATGCAGCACAATGCGGGCCGTGCCGGAAAACGTGGCGTTCAGCACCGTCCTCTCAGTGGGCAGCAGACAAATAAACACTTTATGGCGGCTGTTCTCGGCCAGTGGAGCCACGCCCAACACCCGCCCCGCAATGCGGGTCCCACCCAGCTCGGCCACCGTCACAAACACCTTCTGGCCAGCAGTTACGGTGGGATACTGCGCATCAGTGATGTAGCCATGCGCCACGTACTCGGCGGCCGGGGGCTGCACGTACAGGATGGGTTGGGTAGCCGCTACCGGCGTGGCTGTTTGGGGCAGGCTGTAGTTGATGCGGGCCTGTCCTGTGCTGCGCGCCAACGATATACATTCTGCTTTCCAAGCGGCCACCTGGCGCAGGCCCTGCGTGATGTGGCTGGCGGGAATATCGTGCTGCTTCAGCAACTGCTGGTTGAGCATCCGGTACGTGCCGCGCAGGGTGCCCAGCTTCAGGGTATCAACTCTGAAAAAACGGCGCAGTAGTCCTTGGCTTGGGGTGGTGCCAGCGGGTAACGGCGGCCGGGCAGCATAATCGCGCAATAGCTTTTCCAGCCGAAGCACCTCCCGGTAGTCGGCCTGTCCGGCATCGTACCAGGCAACCAGCGGGGTGCCGGGCGTAACCGTGGCCCCCTCCTTCACCAGTACGGCCTGAATGCCCCAGTTCACGGGCCGGGGCTTCAGCACTTCCACCGGCCGTACTGCCGTGAGGGTGATGGGGGTAGTCAGCGACTCGGGGTAGGTGAAGAAGGCCGCAAACGCAAATACCAGCAGTAATAACGCCAAAATAATGACGTTGCCCCACTTCAATATCCAGCTGGGCTTGGTGAGCATAATTTCCTTTACCTCACTGTGGTAGTAGTTTTCAGAGGGCATAGCTCACGGGTTTGGGGGCGGAGTGCGTGTTCTTTTCCATAGCAGCCTGAGCCGTGTAGTGCTTGTGCAGAAGCCCGTAGAGCGTCAGCTCATGTAGGCGGGACTTTGACAGCACAAAGCGGTTGACGTACATGTGCACGTAGCTGGCCAGCAGGCTGAAACCAGCCGCAGAAGCTGGCAGGGGCTGCGGATACAGGCCTTGAATAGCCGCTACCGTTTCCCGCGACTCCCGACGCCGAACCAGAAACTCCTGCGTGGCTTCCTCAATGCCATTGTGCTCATCTTCGGCCGGGTTCAGGAAGCTCCGGATCCGGCGCGACTCCTGCCGGTACTTTTCGTTGAGCTGCACCTGCAAAGATTTGTCGCCGTTGAACTCTTGGAAGAAGGCCTCCGACAGTTGCTGCAACACCTGCTTCTTGGCCGGCAGCTCCAGCCCGAAATCCGTCAGCAACTCATCCAGGCCCCGCAGGGCCAGCAGCCAGCGGTAGGTTTCGCCTTCATCGCCTTCCAGCAGGCTGAGTACGTTGGCTATAGCCTGGCTGTCATGATAGAAAAGTGACTCTGAGTTTTCCATGTTGGCAGCCCCGTAGCGCTCCAGTTCCCGCACGTAGGTATCGAGCTGAAGCTTATGCACCAGCCCTTCCGCCAGCTCCGGCGCCAAGGTCTGCTGCACCGCCTGCACTACCTGCGCAAACCGGCTTTCCTGCCCCACCGGCACATGAAAGCGCACCCGCAGGTGGTGGTGAGGGTCGTTATAGCGAATGAAAAACCACTTGTCAATGATGCCTTCCACCAGCAGCTGCGCCACCAGCGGCCTGATTTTTTCGGTCAGTACTCGGTCCATGGTTTTGGTACCGGCGTAGAGTTTCAGATACAACCACTCGCTGCCCGGGGCAAAGCTGCGCGTCACATCGGGCAGCGGTAAGGCGCGCGCCGGGGTACCCGGCGGCACATACGCCCCATTGTAGAGTGGCAACAGCAGTTCGTTTGTGTAGTGGGTATTGCCAGGGCCCTGCAGCGGACAGTTATCCGGCGTAGCCAGAAACTCGGTGAGGGTCACGCGGCCTTTCTTTTCCAGCTGCTGCACTACCAGCTGCCGGGCCGCCGCGTGGTGGCCGTCAATCAGCAGCTCGTTGTCATGGTCGGTCAGGCAGAAGAACCGGGGCAGTTTGCGGTCCAGCAGGTGCTGGTGCAACACAGCTTCCGTCAGGGGTTTCCGGCGGCCCTCGCCCGGCTGCAGATCAGCCAGTGTGAGGTGCCAGGTGGCTTTGGTCAGGATGATGTTCCGGTACTGCACCCGGGGCAGAAACGGTTCCGAACTGAGGTTATCCCAGTACCAGCTCACGCCGAAGTAGATGTCATGCTTCTGTAAATCGCACAGGAAGCGGTAAATGGGCAGCCCCGTGGTGTAGTTGTGCGCTGAGGACAGCCGGGGAATAACGCGTTTGTTCAGGCGGGCCGAACGGAGTACCAGCTGCCCCTGCCGCACCGATACCCGCAGGTCCTGCACCGTAATCTGGTGCTCGGCCGGCGCGGCCGACAGCCCCAAAAACGGAATTTCATACGTCCGCAAATGAGGCCGCATCAGAATGTTACCAATGCGCGCCTCGGGCAGGTGAACTACTTCCGCGTACACGGCTTCTTCCGTGTCAGGCTCGGCGCGTTGCAGGCTGGCTTTCACGTTATCCAGCAGCGCGGTATCGCCGTAGCAGAAGCGGCCCAGCAGGTTCGCGGCCGATGGGGCCGAGCACACGCCCAGGGCAAACCGGAAGTCGCCCGCATCCAGGGCGGCCGGAGAGCTGGCCAACAGGGAGCCGAACGCGTAGAGGCTGGCGGGTGTGTTGCGGCCCAGGTCGGGTTTCGCCTCCAGGCCGGCCAGGTCAGCGGGAGTCAGCTCCACGGCCTGCGCGCCGGTGGCCGCCGCCTGCCGGAACAGGCGGTGCACCAACTGCGTGTACTTTTTCCACTCGGCGCTTTTGGGAGCAGTGTTAGTACGCGGCGTGATGCCATCCAGCAGCGGCAGGTGGTCACTGCGACCCGCCTCGGCGCGGCCGTAGCCCACGCCGGTTTCGCTGTCCAGGGCTAGCAGCAGGGGCACTTCCCGGTCCTCGAAACGCTCTACAAAGTCCTTCTTGAAGCGTTCCAGGTCTGGCAGGTTGGTTTTATTGGCCAGCGCGAATAGCTCACTGAGCTGGCTGGTCACGGTTTCTATTACTTCTGTTTTGAGCGTGTTACTCTCCGGCCTGAAAAAGAGGTCGGTCTGAATCAGGTCCTTGGAGCTGGACTGCCCGAAGGACGTGTTGATCAGCTGGTGCACCCGCTGAAAGTTGCGTACTCCGCCCGCTTCCAGCAATTGCTGTATTTCCGCTACCTGCGCTACCACCGGAGCCGCTACTTTACCGGCTAGCTTCTGTGGCAGTCCTTCAAAAAATACCGCGCCCGTAATGGTGGGCTCCAGCTCATTGATCAGCAACTGGGAATCAATCAGCTCCTCAATATAGGCCTGGGCCTCCGCTGGCGTGGCTTCCGGTTCCGCAGCTTGTATCAGTTCCACCAGCCGGGCAAAGTGGATACCCGGACCAGCTGCCTGCAACAGTACCTCCAGGTAGCTCGATTTTCGAACCGAGGTGATGGAGTAGTGGCGGCGCTTATTCTTAACCTTGTACTCTACGTACCGGTAGCTGTCGGCAATGGCGTACAGGCTGTTGTTAGGAAAGTAGCGCAGCTGGTATTTCACTTCCGTGGTGCTGAGCAGGTGCTGCACCAGCTCATTCACGTAGTTCATATCCAGCCGGGACTGTTTTAGGGGTGGTACCCCGGTGAAATTAAACGTGGTAGTTTCCGCCAGCGCGCCGCTCGCGCAGCCCGCAAACAGCCCATAGGGCGTGCAGCGCATGCTCATCCGAATCAGGTACTTGTAGAGCGTGGCCACCAGCCGGTCGTCCTTGCCGGTGGGGTCCAGGCCTTTTGCCAGCACCTTGTGCAGCTCCGCGTACAGTTCCGGCGAAGCCGTGTAGATGGCCTCCTGCAACTGCTCGTCGCGGAACAGGTGCAACAGCGCCGGCCCCAGCTGCGCGGGCTCCTGCCGGGTTTGTTCGTTCAGGTCAAGTACCGTCTGGAGTGGTAACAGGGGCTTCCTCAGCAGGTAATATTTCTCCGATTCCAGCTTCAGGGGGGGCGTGGCAGCCATGGAACAACACGTAATAAGTGAATGAAATTTGCCGCCCGTTAAGGATACACATGGCCCGCACGGCGGCGAAATACGGGCAGCAGAATAGACTAGCGCATTATTCGGCGTTTAAGCTACTACTTATATCTGCTTATATCTATCCTGTTGATCAGCAGCAGCACAGCGGCTAAACCGGGTAAGCCACAAGGAAAAAAAGCGCAGCAGGCAGTGCATAGTGCTAGGCCTGCTGCGCTTCTTTCTGCTCGTGGCGTTGGGCTACCCGGGTTGGTTGGGAGCTTCTGTTCCTCGGGGGCCACCGTAGCAGTCCACGGGGTTGCAACTGAAGGCCCCGCACGATGACTGGGTGATAACGCCTTCCGTAACCTGCCCGCCCACCAGATCCTGCAACTGCTCCTCATTGAGGCGGGTAATGGTTTCCTTATCCAGCGCCAAAGCGGCGTTCAGCTGAACATACTTCTTTCTCATTGCGGATTACGTTAGCAGGAAGCTGACGCCGGGACAAGGACCTTGCCCTTGCACTTCCTGAATGAGTTTAACCTCTGAGTAGGGCCTACGCCACTGGTGTAGCAGGGTGCTTTTCAACAGGAAAACCGCCCGGCCGAGCAGTTTGTGAACAGCCTGGCCCAACGGTTTATTCCTGAACTCATTACAGCACCGCCACTAACTAGCGCAACGGGCACGCTACGCTACAGCGTGTGTAATACAAGTGCTACGGAAAAGCTGTTGCCCTCCCGTAGCACTTGCCTATCACTTAACCTCCGTTGCAGGAGCAAGCCTGGCAGGAGCCAATCGTGGGAATGGCTTCGAGTTCCTGGGCCGGCACGTTGTTGCAGGTGTTAGTGGTACCGCCACCAACTACGTCGCCCAGCTGATCTTCATTGAGCTTGGCTACGGTTTCCTTGTCCAGGGAAAGGGACTTGTCCAGGGAGATGGATTTCTTCTTCATGGGTTCTGGTATTTTGGAAGTGGAAAGGGGCTGTTTAGTTGCAGGAGCAAGCCTGGCAGGAATTGATGGTGGGAATGGCTTCGAGTTCCTGGGCAGGCGGGGTGCCGTTGCAGGTGTTGGTGGTACCGCCACCAACTACGTCGCCCAGCTGGTCTTCATTGAGCTTGGCTACGGTTTCCTTGTCCAGGGAAAGGGACTTGTCCAGGGAGATGGATTTCTTCTTCATAATTTTTTTGGGGGATGAATGAAAGGAACTATGCAACCAGTGAGGGCCGGCTTCCTCACGTATGGTTCAGAGAAGTAGAAAAGGCATATAAAATAGTATTGCGCCGCCTTACCAGCAATACCATAAAAAAACTACTTAATCAGTGTATCAATATCTGATAAATCCTGCTCGTCTATCCACCAATAGGCATCATCAGATGCAATTTCTTCGGGCTTACCACCGAAAACCAAATCCATTTCATTCACGGATAAAAAACTCTCCCCCGGAATATAAGCGGAGGCTTTTTTACTGAATGACTTTATAAAATTCTGCAAGACTTTCATACGCTTTCTGGTTAGAGAAGTACACCGCTGATAAAACAAATGAATAGCACTGCTGCTCCCTAAAAAAATAAACTAGACCAACCGCAGCATATGAAGGATAAACTAAGCGCTGTATTTCGACCAAGTGGCAATTTCCTGGCGGATATCGAAAGATGTGGTCCCGTAAAAACGTGTTTCCTACTTTCCATAAACGGCTAAAACAGGCGTTTGAGCATGCAAACGGCGCCTTACCTCTCTACCTCGAGACAGAAATAAACCCCTGAAAATCAATCTCATTTAACACGCAGCCATTGCTTCAGGAGGTCCTGCAAGCAGTAGCCATACATGGGTGGCAAAAGCAAACCCTGAAAACGCCGTCAAATCCGCTATCAGCTACTAAGGCCTGCCTTTGATAGGGTAAAGGGCCTTTTCAATACGTCTATGGCAGCTTCTACTTAGTCGAAAAAGTTTCCTAGCCTGCCTGGCGCCGGGTTACTTCGAAGAAATTCAAACTCGACGAAGCTATGCGACACGGCAGGATTCTACTCGCACTTTTCTTCTGGCTGCTGAGCACCGCGCCAGCGTGGGCTCAGGGTGTCACTATTACCGGGCAGGTGCTGGGCGAAGGGCCGGCGCCGGTGGAGTTTGCCACCGTGGTCCTGCTCAAAGCCCAGGATTCCACCCACGTTACGGCCACTACTACTGATGCTACCGGCGCCTTTAGCCTGCCGGGCGTGGCAGCTGGCAGCTACCTGCTCAAAACCTCCTTTATCGGCTTTAGCTCCGACAGCCGGCCGGTGCAGGTAACCGCCGGTGAACCGGTAGCCCGCCTTACTGTTCGGCTGGCCGCCAACCATGCCACGGCCCTGAAAGAGGTGACCATTACGGCCACCCGGCCCACCATCATCCAGAAGCCGGACCGCATGATTGTGAACATCTCCAATACGGTGCTGGCCTCCGGCTACACCGCGCTGGAGGTTCTGGAGAAGTCGCCGGGCATTTACGTCAACCCCAAGAGCGAGTCCATCACCCTGAATGGCAAGGGCGCCACGGTGATTCTGGATGGCAAGAAAACCTACATGTCGGAGGCTGACCTGGCCGTATTTCTGAAGGGCCTGCAAAGCAATGAGGTGCAGCAGATAGAGCTGATAACCAGCCCCGGAGCCCGCTACGACGCCGAAGGACCCGGCGGCGTCATCAATATTGTTACCAAAAAAGGCCTGCAGGACGGCACCAAAGCTACCGTAACGGCCGGCGGGGCCTTCACCAAAAACAGCCGGCAGAATCTGGGCCTCAGCCTTAACCACCGGCGGGGCGCCATGGCCTTGTCGGCGGGCTATACCTTGTCGGCCCGGCAGGTAACTACTACCGAGCAGAACCGCCTCGATTACCTGGATGAAGCCACCGGCCAGGTCCTGACCACCCACAAAACCGACCTGGTAAATCCTTCCCGCTCCCTGGCGCATAACTACCGCGCCGGCCTCGACTGGACCCTGAGTCCCCGCACCAGCGTCAACCTCTACCTGCGGGGCTTTACTTCCGACAAGACGCGCAATGCCACGGCCGCTACCCAGCTGCTGCGCTACGCCGCCACCCCGGACTCTACACTGCTCAGCCTCACCGATACGAAATATGGCACCACCCAGTACTCCAGCAACCTGGGCCTGCGCCACACCATCGACTCGGTGCGCACTATTTCCGCTGATCTGGATTACTCCAACTACGACAGCCGGCAGACGAACCTCATTGTCAACTCCTTCACTACGCCCGAGGGGAAAAATCTGGCCCCGGGCATCAGCCTGCGGAACGTGCTGCCAACCGCCATTCAGATTCTGGCGGCCCAAACCGATTACGAACAGACCATTGGTACGCACAAGCTCGAAGCCGGCCTCAAGTTCAGCCGGGTAGAAACGGATAACGACGCCCGCTACGAAAAGCTGGATCGGGAAATTGACTGGGTAAATGATCCGCAACGCACTAACTATTTTTCCTATAAAGAGAATATTATGGCTGCATACCTAAGCTATAGCGGCAAAATCAATAAACTGGATTACCGGATTGGGGGCCGACTGGAAAATACACAGTCAGAAGGGCATTTGGTTACCAGCAACATTCTCAACAAGCGAAACTATACCAATTTCTTCCCTTCTATTTTATTAAATCAAGCCGTTGGCAAAGATGATTTTCTAAGTCTCAATTATTCCCGCAGATTACAACGCCCCAGTTACCAGGACCTAAATCCATTTATTTATTTTCAGGATATTTATTCTTACTCACAGGGCAACCCGTTTTTACGACCTGAATATGCCAATAACATAGACCTTACCTATACCGTTAATGGCACTTACGTAATTGCAGCCGGTTATTCCCGGACGAATAATTTGATTTCCTGGGTTACGCAGCGCGAAACGCCTAATTCGCTGGTCACCCAGTCGAGAGCCGAAAACCTGAATAGTCAGAGCCAATACGGCCTCACGATAACGGCCCCCTACGCGCCGTTTGCGTGGTGGAATATTTCCAATTTTTTCAACGGCTATTACAGCATTTACTCCCTGCAGTCCACGGAAAACGCCCCTCAGACCATTCGCGGCTTTTCGGGGGTGTATGGCATGACCAACGACTTCAAAATCAAGGGTGGCTGGAATGCCAGCGTCTCGGGCTACTTCCAGAGTCCGGCCCCGTATGGTGTGAGCCGCAACCGGGGGCAATACTCGGTGAACCTCGGGCTCCAGAAGAAATTTCTGGCCGACCGGCTCGCTTTGCGGGTAGTGTACAACGACGTGCTGAAAACGTCCCGGGCCCTCACCGATACGCGCTTCAGCAACCTGCGCACCCGCTCCCTGTACCGCTGGGATTCCAACTTCCTGCAGGCGACGCTTACTTACAGCTTCGGCAACCAGAAGATCAAGGCTTCTTCCAAGAGCCGCAACGCCTCCGGTGATGAAGAGAGCCGCATCAAGTAGCGCCCACCTGCTGGCCGAAGTGGAAGCGGAGCCGTTGCGGGAGAAGCTCCGCGCCATTGCCGACTTTCTGCTGGCCAACCGCGCGGAATTGCCGGCCAGTCCGGGACTGTCGGGGGGGCGACTGGGGGCGTTTCTGTTCCTGCACACCTACGCCACGCTCACCGAGAGTGAAACGCACGCGGCCGGCGCGGCCGAAATCCTGCTGACGGCCATTAAACTGCTGCCCAGCTACCCGGCTACTTCCACGCTGTATTACCGGGAGCTGGCAGAAGCCGGCACCGTTATCCGCTACCTGCGCGAGCAGCATTATCTGGATGAATCGTTTGAACTGGTTCTGGAAAAAATAGACCACCTGCTGCTGCCGGGCATTTCCTTGCTTACTAAACAGGAGCTGTTTGATCCGTTTGTGGGCTACCTGCCGGCGGCCACGTATCTGCTGGGCCGGCGCACGGCCGGAGCCGAGCAGGCCGTGCGACAGGTGCTGGACACGCTGTTGCGCACCTATGAAGAAGAAGCGCAGGGCGGTTTCTGGCGCTCTTATCTGTTTGACAAAAACCAGGTATACACCGGCTGGAGCCATGGTATAGCTGCGGTGCTGCTGTTCCTGGCCAAGGTGCTGCAAACCGGTGGCACGTACCGGCAGTCGGAGCTACAGGCCGCCATGCGGGGAGCCAGCCGCTACCTGCTGGCCCACCAGACCACCAACGGCCTGAACCTGTTTCCGGACGTGGTGGGGCAGCCGGGACCCTCCAATACCCTCAACCTCTGTTACGGCGACCTGGGCATCGGCTTTGCCCTGCTGCAAACAAGCCAGGCCCTCGCGGAGGAAACCTTGCACACGGCCGCGCTGGCGGTGCTTACGTCGGCAGCCTACCGCCGGGGTGCCCCGGAGTGCCGCGTCCCCGATGCCTCCCTGATTTATGGCGCCAGCGGAAACAGCCTGTTTTTCAAGTACCTGTACCAGACGATGCAGCGCCCGGCTTTCCAGGAGGCTGCCGCCTACTGGCACCAGCAGGCGCACCACCTGAGCCAGCAGCCCGGCTGCGTGGCCGGCTACAAAGGCCACTATAATCAGCAAACGGCCAGTGCCCACTACTCCCTGTTCGAGGGCGTGCCCGGCTATGGCCTGGCCCTGCTTGAGTACGAAACCGACTCTTCTGTTCTTCTATCCCTGATTGGTTACTGACATGCCGGCTACTGCTTCATTTACCGCTGAAAAAAACCTGTCGGCCTACCTGACGGAAGGGCTGAACCTGCTCCCGCAGCTGCCGGCCACGGATATTTCCCTGTTTTCGGGCAAGCTGGGCCATGTGCTGCTGTATGCCTACACCTATAAGCTGACGGGCGAGGAAGGCCACTGGGACCACGCCATGACCTGCCTGGATGAAGTGCTGGACAAACTCCGGAACCCGGCCGGCTCGGCCCTGATTAGTGTACCCGGCGTGATTCCATGCCTGTGTTACCTGCTGCAGGTGCTGAGCACTGATGGCATAACCGACATCGACCTGGGAACTGACACGCTGCGGCAGCTGGATGAAGTGGTATTTCGGAATACGCAGGCTAACCTGCAGGACCGCAACATCGATTTTCTGTACGGCTCCGTGGGGGCCCTCAACTACCTCAGCACCCGCCTAGGCCACAACCCGGCCGCCGCCGGCTACCTGCGCATCCTGCTTCAGGACTTGCTGGCGCACAAGGTGGAAGATGCGCGCGGCGTACGGTTCTACAACTCCCACATCAACCGCATGAACAACAGCACCGATATGAACCTGGGCCTAGCCCACGGGCAATGCGGGCTGCTGCTGGTGCTGCTGAAACTATACGAGGCCGGCACCCTGCAGGCGGAAATCCGGCCGGTAGCCACCGGCATGCTTCGGTACCTGCTAAGCCTGCAGCTGCCTCCCGAGCCGGAAAACGGCTACCACTCCTTCTTCCCGGCCCGCTTCGATGACGATATAGCACCGAGCGACCCGCTGAACCGCGTGAAGTACAACAACCGCATGGGCTGGTGTTACGGTGATTTGAACGTGGTGCTGGTGCTTTACCGCGCCGCCCGCATCCTACAGCTGCCTCACCTAGTGGCCCTTGCCGATGAGGTAGGCGCGTACACCTGCACCCGCCGCACGCTGGAGGCCTCCGGTATCGAGAATGCGCATATCTGTCACGGCTCAGCTAGCCTAGTTATGTGCTACAACGCCCTGCTGCGCGAAATGCCCCTGGCCTGCTACTCCGAGGCCAAAAAGTACTGGCTGCACCGCACTACCACTTACCTCGACGAAGAATACCGACAGGCCCTCACCAACAAGCACGCCCCGGGGCTGCTGATGGGCATTCCGGGAATGCTGCTGATTCTCGTCACGGAAATGCTGGATACCCCAACGTCCTGGGAGCAGCTTTTTCTCTTCTAGTCCTTCCACCCTCCTCCCGCCATCATGAAAAAGCTCTCCATTGGTTTATTGGATTTTGGCATTCGTCATACGGAGATGAACAGCCTGCTGCGCGTAACGGACCTGCTGGATTACGCCAGCCGAGCCGATTTACTGGGTTTTTCCCGGCTCTGGATCAGTGAGCACCACATTTCTTCCAAGAAGCAGTCCTGGAGCAACCCCACCATTCTGCTCCCCTTACTGGCCGGCATGACCAGTCGCATCAAGATTGGAGTAGCCGGAATTCTGCTGGGTATCCACCAGCCCTACCACGTAGCCGGCGACTACAAGATGCTCAACAATCTGTTTCCCGGCCGTATTGATCTGGGCCTGGCCAATGGCGGCGTGATGCCCACGGTGGCGGAGCTGGCCACCGGCATTGCGGGTTTGAACATGCCTGAGTCGTTTGCCCGCCACCTCGAAAAGCTACTGTTCTGCCTGCGCAACGAGGAAGAGCTCCTACAATTGGGCACCGTCATTCCCCCGTTTAAGGGCACTATCCCCGAAGTCTGGTCGCTGACGACCAATATGGGCCGGGGCCTGCAGCGCGCCATTGATAATAGGATGAACCTCTCGCGCTCCATCTTCCACAAGGGAGCCGACCGGGAGTTTCACAAGGAGGAGTTGCTGGCGTTTAAAGAGTCTTTCTTCGCCCTACACGGCCACTACCCGCAAACGAATCTGGTGCTGGCCGGGGCGGTGCACCACACCACGGCCAAAGCCAAAGCCGCCGTGTTTGCCACCGAGGAAGGCTACGACTACAACATTGTAGGCACCGCCAACCAATTTTATGACACGGCTCTGCAATACCAGCAGGACTATGGCTTCGATGAAATTATCCTGATGAACGTGGCCATGAAACCCAAGGACCGCGCCGTGGCCCTGGAGCTTTGGAGCGAAGCCTTCAGCCTGAAAGCTCCGCCGGTCAAAGCGAAAAAAGCCGCCGCCGTTTAGCCCCGATTTCCCGCTCCTGCCCTGCTCCGGGACCTAGCAGTAGGCCCGTTCCTTTCTATCCTTTCTTGGCTATATGACAACGTTTCCTCATTACCGGCAGCTCGAATCCATGGATTGCGGGCCTACCTGCCTGCGGATGATAGCCCGGTTTTATGGCAAAAACTTCAGCCTTGAAACGCTGCGCCAGAAAACCCGCCACAGCCGCAACGGGGTGTCCCTGCTCGGCATCAGCAAGGCCGCCGAGCAGATTGGCTTCCGGGCCGTGGGCGCTAAAGTGCACTATAAAGACCTGCTCACGGAGGCCAACTTGCCCTGCATTGCCCACTGGGACCAGAACCATTTTGTGGTCATTTACAAGGTAAAGAAAGACCGGGTGTTTGTGGCCGACCCCGGCAAATCCCTGCTTTCGTACAGGAAAACGGAGTTTCTGGAGAAGTGGCAGATTGGGGAAGGGGTGAAGGAAGAAGGGATTGTGCTGTTTGTGGAGCCTACTCCATCCTTCTACTCGGTGGAGGAGGAAATTGACAGCTCCATTGGCGTGGCCAAAATTCTGGCTTACCTGACCAGCCATAAGCACCTGTTTCTGCAGCTGTTGGTGGGGCTGCTGGCGGGTGCGTTCCTACAAAGCCTGCTCCCATTCCTGACCCAGGCCATCGTGGATATCGGTCTCAACACCCGCGACGTACAGTTCATTTACATCGTGCTGGCTGGGCAGTTGCTCTTGTCCATCGGGCAAACCTCGGTGGAATTTATTCGGGGCTGGATTCTGCTGCACATCAGCAGCCGCATTAGCATTGCCATCCTCTCCGATTTCCTGATGAAGCTGCTGCGCCTGCCGCTTTCGTTCTTTGATTCGCGCATCACCGGCGACATCATACAGCGCATCAACGACCAACGCCGCATCGAGCTGTTTCTGACGGGCACGCTGCTGAACACGCTGTTTTCCATCATCAGCCTGCTGGTATTCGGGAGCGTGCTACTGTCATTCAACAATTCCATCTTCCTGATTTTCATGGGGGGCAGCCTGCTGTACATGGCCTGGGTGACCATCTTTCTGCGCTACCGCAAGAAGCTAGATTACAAGCGTTTTGCTATTTCCAGCACCAGCCAGAACAACATCATGCAGCTCATCGGCGGCGTCCACGAAATCAAGCTCAATGACTGCGGCAGCTACAAGCTCTGGGAATGGGAGCGAATTCAGGCCAAGCTGTTCAATTACAACACCCAGACGCTGGCGCTAAGCCAATATCAGCAGCTAGGCGCATTCTTCATCAACCAGACGAAGAATATCCTCATCATTTTTTACGCGGCGCAGGCCGTTCTGAACGGTACGCTTACGCTGGGCGAAATGCTGGCTATTCAGTTCATTGTGGGCCAGCTGAACCTGCCGGTGGAACAGCTCATCCAGTTCATGCAAACGGCCCAAGATGCCAAAATCAGCGTGGACCGGCTCAACGACATCCACCGGGTACCCGACGAGGAACCCGAAGATAAATTTCTGATTACCAACCTACCCGACGAAAAGTCCATTCATCTGCGCGACGTCAACTTCACCTATCCCGGGGCGGGTAACCACCCCGTGCTGCGCGGCATCGACCTGTACATTCCGCCGGGCAAGGTAACGGCCATTGTGGGCGACAGTGGCAGCGGCAAAACCACCATTCTGAAGTTGTTGCTGAAGATTTACCAGCCCGAAACCGGCAGTATCAGCATGGAGGACACCGATTACAACTCCATTTCCCATACGGCCATCCGCAAGGAGTGCGGCGTAGTGATGCAGGAAGGCTTCATCTTCTCCGATACCATTGCCAACAACATCATGGTGAGCGACGAGAAGAAGGACCTGCCTAAGCTGCTGCACGCCATCCGGGCCGCCAATATTGAGCAGTTCATCAAGGACTCCCCGCTGGGCCTCAACACCAAAATCGGGGCCGAGGGCAACGGCCTGAGCCAAGGCCAGAAGCAGCGGATTTTCATTGCCCGGGCCATTTACAAAGACCCCAGTTTCCTGTTTTTCGATGAGGCCACCAACGCCCTGGATGCCAATAACGAGAAGATCATTATGGAGAACCTGGACCGGTTTTTCGCGGGCCGGACGGTAGTGGTAGTCGCTCACCGGCTAAGCACCGTGAAGAATGCCGACCAGATTGTGGTGCTCAACAAAGGCAAAGTGCAGGAAATCGGCACCCACGAGGAGTTGGTCGGCCTGCGGGGGCACTACTATCAGTTGGTGCACAACCAGCTGGAGTTGGGCAACTAGCCCCGGTTCGCGCAAAAAACCGGACGTCAGGCCGCCGGCCTACTCGGCTTGGCTGTACAAATTCCCTACATTTCTGCCCAGATGTAAAACCTGAGGTGTGCGGTAATCCGCACACCTCCTTGTGTTTGTTCTCTCCCTCCTTATTTTATGCTGGACCAATCAAAAGGACTTACCGCCATTTTATCCGGTACCAACAGCAACAAGAATATCACTATTCTGCTGCACGTCCTGTTCTGGGTGGTGGCTTACAACTGGTTTGCCTTCCAGGGCCGCTGGCTCAGCGGCGAAGGCCACCCGTTCGTGACGATGATTATCGCACTGGACAAGAACGTGGTAGTGCTCATTTCCTTCTACCTGATTTCCTACTGCATCGCCCTCAAGCTGCCCACTCCCCAGATCTGGGGGCTGGTGCTGGGTGTGCTCACCATTGCCCTTATCTGCTACAGTCTGCTGGCCTATTACACCTATAACTACATCAATACAACGGTGCCCACCATGCCGCTGTATTTCAAAAACCTGGTGCGCAGCCTCTCCAAGCAAGGTGCCTGGACGTTCCTGCGCGACCCGGAAGTGCTCTACTTTCATTTCGAGCAGTTGGTGCTGGCCATTTTCGTCCCGCTTATTATCAAGGCCTTCCGGGCCGCTTTCCAGTCCCGCATCAAGAGTATTGCGCTGGAAAAGGACAATCTGAAACTGGAGCTCAACTTTCTTCGCTCCCAGATCAACCCGCATTTCCTGTTTAATACCTTGAATAGTGTATATTCACTCATTGAGGATAAGGACCGCACGGCGGCTTCCATCGTCTTCTCCCTCTCGAATATGATGCGCTACGCCCTTTATGACTCCAACACCACGGAGGTAGAGGTAGATAAAGAGCTGGCTTTCATCAAGAACTACATCGAAATTCAAACTATCCGCCACAGTCGGCGCCTGGAAATAGAAATGGATATTTCCCATCAGATAGGCCACCAGAGCATTCCGCCGCTGCTGCTTATCAACTTCATCGAGAATGCCATCAAGCACGGCGTGGATAAGCTCATTAAAAAGGCCTGGATCCGGATTAAGGCCTACCGCGACGAAACCGGCGCCTTCTGCTTTTCCGTGGTCAACTCCAAGCCGCCGCAGTCGGGGGAGGAAGTGCGGGAAGGAATTGGCATTCGCAACACCCGCCGCCGCCTCAATATTATCTATCCGGCCCTACATTCGCTGGAGATAAAGCAAAGCGAAACCCAATATGCTGTTCTGTTAAAAATCTGGTAGATGAGTAACCCGTTAGCGTGTGTCATCATTGACGATGAGCCCCTGGCCCAGGACCTGATTCTGAAGTATGCGGGGCGGCTGGGGTTTCTGGAAGTAGTGGCCGTGTTTGATAACGCCATTGAAGCCCTAGGGAAAGTGGAAGAGCTCCGGCCCGACCTCATTTTTCTGGATGTGAACATGCCCGAAATGAACGGCATTGAGTTCCTCAAAACCTTCAATGAGTTCAAGCCTGCCGTTATCCTGACAACCGCCTACTCAGAATACGCTATCCAGGGGTTTGAATACGATGTGGTAGACTTCATCCTGAAACCTATCACTTTTGACCGGTTTGTGAAGGCGGTAAATAAGGTGCGGGAGAAGGTGCGCCTTAAAACGCCGGTGCCCGCAGCACCTTCCCGGCCTGAGTTACCCCCAGCCAACGAGCCCGAGCTGACGGACAAACGGCGCATGCTATTGATTAAGGAGAACAAGCGGTTTCTGAAAGTAGCATTGGCCGAAGTGTTTTTCATTGAAGGCATGAAAGACTACCTAAAAATCCACACCACGGGCAAAGTCATCACCACCCACATGACGATGACCAAAATGGAGGAAATGCTACATGAAACCGATTTCCTGCGGGTCAACCGTTCCTATATTGTGCAGAAGTCGGCCATCAAAGCCATCAATGGCAACGTCATTGAAATGGCTAATAACACGGAAATACCTATTGGAATCAGCTACCGGGAGATGATCAAAAAGATGACCGACAGCGGGGTATTATAGAGAAGTCATCGGGTAATGAGCACGTTACGTTGGACTGCCCTCTCATCACCACCGCCGGTAAGGAAACCAGGTTATAGAACTCCCTCTTACTCTTAGCACATTTCCGGGACTTTTGCAACCTGCCTTTTGCATAGGCAGCCCGTAAAAAGCCAAAATTTTTTAAGCGACGGATAGTCGCATTTCAGCAGCCAGTTGCCTAATGTCTAAAAAGAGTGCAAAAACCGTCTCAACGAAACACAATCAACTATTTGGGCCGTGCTCACCCAATAGCTTAAATACAATATTTCTTTAAAAAGATCAATTCTTAGCTGTGTTACCCGTGGTATACGCAACCTGATTAGGCAGTGGTTTGGTGGAGGCTTCTAGATTTGTCGCATTCACCAACCAAGGGACTACATGAAGTTGACTCTACGACTACATCTCTCGGGCTTGATGATGGGCCTGCTCCTCGTGTTGCTGACGGCCTTCATGGCCTCGGCGCGCACCCGGCAGGCATGTGATGATGAAAAAGCCCCGGCCGCCGCTAAAAAAACAACCGTAATGCGGGGCCGCGCCTCCTGGTACGGTCGTGAACACCAAGGAATGCGCACCAGCAGCGGTGAGCGGTTTGACCGCAACAAATACACCTGCGCCCACAAAACCTTGCCCTTCGGCACCCGCCTGCGGGTTTCCAACCCCGAAACCGGCAAAGCAGTAATAGTACGCGTAACCGATCGGGGCCCGTTCCGCCACCAGCGCATTCTGGATCTGGCCGAAGTAGCGGCCCGCCCGCTGGGCATCGTCACGCACGGTGCCGTATCGGTAGTGGCTGAAGTTGTACCCGCTACTACTCCCCTGGGCCCAACCGATGCCCCGGAAGAACTGGCTGCCCTAGCCGCCGACTCTACCATTACCGCCGAAATTCACACCGATATTCGCCCCGGCCAGACGGAAGCGGCTGATGTAGCCCTGCTGGCCGAACCCACCGCCACCTTTGTAATTCAGGCCGGTACCTTTGGCGACCCGCGCAACGCCCGTGCCGTGATGGACAAAATCCAGAGTGTGGAGCCGAAGCTGCTGGTAACCACCGTGGCCACCACTACTGCCGAGGGCAAAGCCCTGAACCGCGTAGTAGTAGGCCGCTTCGCCACCCAAGCTGAGGCCGATGAAGTACGGCTCCGGCTGGCCCGCGTAGGCGTGGCCGGACTAGTCCGGCAGGGTGAGAATCTGTAAATCACGGATTCAAACAGATTTTCTAGGTTACACGAATTTGTAAGGAGCACTTGCCGGCAACGGGAAGTGCTCCTTTTTATATTGTCCCGGCACACTATTTGCCACCTGACTGATTGGTGGGTATAGATTCGTATTGATACGCTGCTATGCCTTAGGCTTCTTTAGCCAC
The DNA here is from genome assembly GCF_000576555.1 of Hymenobacter swuensis DY53. NCBI lineage: Bacteria > Pseudomonadati > Bacteroidota > Cytophagia > Cytophagales > Hymenobacteraceae > Hymenobacter > Hymenobacter swuensis. Next base: position 205,493 of record NZ_CP007145.1, on the reverse strand, counting down.
TTATAATTTCATCCTCTCATTCCTTACAGTATGTGCAAACCCTTTTACTTTATTACCGCCGCATTATTGCTGCCTCTTACCGCAGCTCTCGGCCAAAGTCAGACCACCAAAGGCACCCGTACTCTGGGCATTGCCAGCAGTGACTCGTATTACGATTCTGGTTCCTACGGTTCAGATCTGAATTTGTCGGTATCTCCTTCTGTCGGCAAGTTTTTTGCCGACAACTGGGCGTTTGGCGTGGCTGTACCACTTTCGTATTACTATCGAAGCTATAAGAGGGAAGACAGCCGTGGCCACAATGTAGTATTGGGGCTGGCGCCTTGGCTTCGGTACTACATTCCTTCCGAGAGCCGCCACCGTTTATTTGCAGAGGCGCAGGCAGGCGTACTGGCCGATGCCTATTGGGGACGCCGCTCTGTGTACGACCCAATTGTTAATAACCGGACAGAGAAGTATAGCGGAACAGATTTCGGCTATCTGGCTGGTGTTGGAGCTGGCTACTCGTATTTCCTGACGCCTAACGTTGGCTTGGAAGGAGTTCTGAGCTACAACAGAGGCGGTTTTGACAACGGCAATGGGGCACTAGGATTAAGCATTGGCCTACGGGCCTACCTAGGCCAGTAGTTACGCGGCGGCGGCACCAGAAACCGAAGCATTTGCTACCTTCCGCTCCCGCGAAACTGGTTGGCAAATGCTTCGATTTCTTCCGGGCACTCTGGTGCTCCTCGTTACGCTTACCCTTACCTGGGTCCTGAACACCAAGCAGGGCGACGTGCCGCCCGTGGCGCGCCTGCTGAGCCCGTACCGGGGCTTCTGGCAGAATGCCGAAACCCCGGCTGACTTCCCGCCGCAGCAAACCCTGCACCTCGCCGGCCTGCACCAGCCCGTGCGCGTACGGTTCGACGACCGGCGGGTGCCCCACATTTTTGCCCAGAACGACCACGACTTATACTACACCCAGGGCTACCTCACGGCCCGGGACCGGCTCTGGCAGATGGAGTTTATGACCCGCGTGGCCGCCGGCCGCATTTCAGAGGTTGTAGGACCAAAAACCTTGGAGTACGACCGGTTTCAGCGGCGCATGGGCCTGCCCTACGGGGCCGAAAACTCATTGCGGGCCATGCTGAAAAACGACACGACGCGGCTGGTGCTGGAGTCGTACTCGGCGGGGGTGAATGCCTATATCAGCAGCCTCTCGCCAAAAGAGTACCCGTTTGAATACAAGTTCCTCGATTACGTGCCCGAGCCCTGGCAGCCGCTCAAGTGCGCCCTGCTGCTGAAGCTGATGGCCTGGGACCTGAGCGGCCGCTCCGACGACCTGCGCCTGAGCAACATCCTGAGCAAGTACGGCCCCAAGGTGACCCAGGACCTGTTCCCGGATTACCCGTTTCGCGAAGACCCCATTGTGCCAGTAGGCACGCCGCTGGATTTCAAGCCGCTGCCGGTGCCGGCCTCGCCGCCTTCGTTCACGGCAGCCTTGTCGGATAAGGTGCCCGAGCGGGAGCCGGATGCCGAGCTGGGCTCCAACAATTTTGCCGTGGCGGGCAGCCGCTCGGCCTCGGGCCTGCCACTGCTGGCCAACGACCCGCATTTGCAACTGAACCTGCCCAGCATCTGGTATCAGGTGCAGCTGCACGCGCCCGGCCAGAACGTGTACGGCGTGACGATTCCGGGTGCGCCGGCCGTGATTATCGGCTTCAACGAGCAGGTGGCCTGGGGCGTGACCAACGTGGGCGGCGACGTGCTGGACTGGTACCAACTCAAATTGCGGGACAACACGAAACGCGAGTACTGGCACGACGGCCGCTGGAAACCGGTGCGCCGTGTGGTGGAGCGCATTGTGGTGCGCGGCCTCCCCGACCGCCTCGACACAGTGCTCTACACCCACCACGGCCCCGTGGTATACGACCACGACGAGAAGCCCTTCAACCCGCAGACGCCCACCCAACACGCCATGCGCTGGACGGCCCACGAGGGGGCCGACGAGGTACTGGCCTTCGTGAAGCTCAACCACGCCCGCAACTACCAGGATTACGACCGGGCCCTGCGCACCTATGCCTCCCCGGCTCAGAATTTCATCTTCGCCAGCAACCAGAATGACATTGCCATCCGGCCCAACGGCCATTACCCGCTGAAGTGGCCCGAGCAGGGCAAGTTTATTCTGGATGGCACCGATGCCCGCACCGACTGGCAAGGCTGGATTCCGATGACGCAGACGCCGCGGGTGCAGAACCCGGCCCGGGGCTTCGTATCGTCGGCCAACCAGCACTCCGCCGGGCCCGACTACCCCTATTATATTGGTTGGGACTACGCGCCCTGGGACCGGGGCCACCGCATCAACCAGCAGCTAGCCAAGATGCGCCGCGCCACCGCCGACACCCTGCGCCTGCTCCAGAACGACAACCTCGGCATCAACGCCCAAACCATGCTGCCGTGGATGCTGGCCACGATAAATGGCAGCAAGATGATCGATAACTGCTATGCGCCGCCCGCTCCGAATTCGCCGGAATATGCGGCAGTGCGGGCGTTGGCAAAGTGGGACTACCACTATACTACCGACGCCGTAGCCGCCACCATTTTTGAGCTATGGTACCAAGAGCTGGTGAAACGCCTCTGGGACGATGATTTCGGTAAACCGGCTACCGGGCTGGAAATGCGCGCCCCCTCGCAGGACCGCACAAATCGGTTGTTACTTACCCAATCGGGTAATCCGGCTACCTGCTTCCAGGGTGGCAGCCTTTGGATTGACGACCGGTGTACGCCGCAGAAGGAAAATGTGCACGACCTGCTGACGGAGTCCCTGCACTTCGCCGTGGATTCGCTGACCCGCAAATTCGGACCGCAGGGGCCGAAGTGGGGCTGGGCCAACCAGAAAAGCACCGACATCAACCACTTGGCCCAGCTGCCGGGCTTCGGGCACCAGGATATCGTGTGCGCCGGCAGCCGCGGCACCGTCAATGCCACTACCTCGCGCAACGGCCCCTCCTGGCGGATGGTGGTGGCGCTGGGGCCGCAGGTGAAGGCCTACGGCATTTTCCCCGGCGGGCAGAGCGGCAACCCAGCCTCGGCGTACTATGATGATATGCTGGAAAGCTGGCGCGTGGGCAAGCTGGACGAGCTGGTATTTCTGCGCGCCGCCGACGAAAACCACCCCCGCCTGCAAGCCGCGTGGCGGCTGGAGCAGTAGGTTTCGGCAGTACCGGTTCCGTACGTAACTTGCTGGGCTGGCAGCACACTTTTTACGCTCTATCTCCTCTCTGTAATGTCTTTATCGTTTACCCACTCCGCGTGGCCTCGTGTGCTAGTAGCGGCTTGTCTGGCCGGAGCCATAGTGCCTGATGCGCAAGCCCAGAAGTCCGTTAAAAAGCCTGTTCCGGCCGCTAGTACTACTCCGCCCCGCATCTACAGTCTGTATGAAGTGCAGACGAGGCCGGAATACGCGGAAGGTGAATACGCACTGCGGCAATACCTACAGACCCAGCTGCGCCGGCCCGCCGCCGTGAAGGCCGGCACGGAGCGGGGTGTGGTAACGGTCAGCTTCATCGTGCAGCCGGATGGCCGCCTCACCGATGCCTTTGTGGCCCGGGGCCTCAGTGCCGCCAGTAACGCCGAGGCCCTGCGTCTGGTGCAGGCCATGCCCCGCTGGCGCCCCGCCCGCTACCAGGACAAGGCCGTGGCGGTGCAGTACCCTATTTCTATCCCATTCGAGCCTCCCATCCAGAAAACCGTTACCGTCCGGGGTGAAACCGATTTATCGGGTCTGGAGGGCAGTGGGCGTGTGATGGAAGAAGTGGTGGAGAACAAGATATACACCTACGTGGAGCAGATGCCAGTCTTCCCCGGCGGACAGTCAGGCCTCATCAACTACATTCAGGCCAGTCTGCGCTACCCCGCCGAGGCCGCGCAGAAACAGGTGGAGGGCAAAGTATTCGTGAAATTCACGGTGGAGCCCGGCGGTAAAGCTATCAACCCGGAAATCATAAAAGGCCTGGGAGCCGGCTGCGACGAAGAAGTGCTGCGGGTAATTCGGGTGCTGCCGCCCTTTGAGCCGGGCAAGCAGAATGGCCGCACCGTGTCAGTATCGTACACAGTACCGGTTACCTTCAGTCTGCAAACCACCCCGGGTGCGCCCGGCGTAACCATTCCGCCCGCTCCCACCCTGCCCAAACCCGAGGAAAAAGTGTACACCTACGTGGAGCAGATGCCTCGGCTGGCCGGCACCACCGAAGCCACCATTGCCTCCGCTTTGCAGGCAGCCGTGGTACTGCCCAAGGAAATCCTGCAGGGCACCACTGAGGGCCGGGTGTACGTGAGCTTCGTGGTGGGACTGGATGGCCAAGCCGAAGACGCCAAAATCCTCCGCTCCCTGTGCCCTGCCTGCGACGCGGCCGCCCTGGCCGCCGTAGCCAAACTGCCGCGCCTGGAGCCCGGCCGGCAAAACGGCAGAACGGTGCGCGTGCAGCTGACCCAGGCGCTCCAGCTCTACAGCCCGACCCACGTTTTCGAACCCCGTGAGGCAGCCACGCAGGCCACTTTTCCCGGCGGCGGCGTAGCTCTGCGCCAGTACTTTACTGAGAAGCTGAAGGAGCCGAAAGTACTGACCAAAGAAAACCTGCGGGGAGCCGTGGAAGTACGCTTCGTAGTGCAGGCCGATGGCCGGATTGGGTCCGGCGAGGTAGTGCGCCCGCTTTGCCGCAGCTGCGACGAAGAGGCCCTGCGGCTGGTGCGCACCATGCCGGTCTGGGCTCCGGCCCGTGACGTTACCGGGCAGCCAATTGCCGTGCGCCAGAGTGTTATTATTCCGATGCCCGCCCCCGAGCTGCCGCGCAAAAACGCCGGAGCCATCGAAGACTGATCCGCCTCATTTGTATGAAATCCTTTGGCTTATTCTTCCTGCTGGTGCTGCTTGCCTGTGCACTGGTTCAGCTTTTTCTCCCGTGGTGGATGCTGGTGCCGGCGTGTCTGCTGTTGGCTGCCTGGCGCAACCCTTCCGGTGGCCGGGCTTTTGTGGCGGGGCTGCTAGGAGCCGGACTTAGCTGGTGGCTACCCGCTACCTGGCTTACCTCGCACGGAGCCGGCTTGCTGGCCACCCGCGTAGCAACGCTGTTGCCGCTGGGCGGCAGCGCGCCCCTGCTGGTGCTGGTAAGTGGCCTGTTGGCAGGGTTAGTGGGTGGTCTGGCCTGCCTGAGCGGAACATGGCTCCGGCAGGCTTTTGCCCCGAAAGCAGCCCCGCAAAGCCTACTATAGCCACCAAAAGAAGCTCCAACCGGCCCCTACTGAATTTAGTAGGGGTCGGTTGGAGCTTCTTTGCACGCAACTCTCCCTTAAAACTGCGAGATGAATGCAAAGGCCTGCAGCGTATAGCTGGTAACCGATGAGAAGTGGTTACCACCCTGAATCGGGCGCAGCTCTACCTGCGTAGCCCCCCGGGCCCGCATGGCCGCGTAGGCATCCTGGGAGTTGAAGTACGGCACGTAATCATCGGCAGTGCCGTGGAACAAGGCTACCGGAGCCTTGGGTTTCCAGTCGTAGATATCATTGTCGCGCAAGGAAGCCGTCAGGGCTACGTCCGTATCATTCAGCACCTGTTGCCGGAAACCGGCCGTGAACAACTGGCTGGCCTGGGCCGGCACTTCTCCAAAGGCATTGGTCTGCAGTTGCGTGGCGTACGGCTCCTGATAGTAAAACGAATACGGCCGGTTCAGCTGGTATACCCGGTTGTAGGTATCGAGCACCCACACGTAAGTACTCAGAAAATTCAGCGGCTGGGTGGAGCGCATGATATACTTCGCAAACTCCGATTTGTGGTAGGCCCCGGCCCCTGGCGCACTGGCCGTTACCGGCAGCTCAGAAGCGTATTTCTCCTCCAGATACTTATGTAACGCCATGGTGGCGTAGCCACCCTCGGAGTAGCCCAGCAGAAAGTTTTTCTGGTTGACGCTGACGCTTTCCTTTTTACAGAACTCCCGGGCCGCCCGTAGCATATCGGCCGAGGCCGAGGCCAGAGAAGCGGCGTGCTCATAGGGGTGCGGCAGGGCTTTTGAGGCCCCATAACCAATGTAATCGGGGGCCGATACCACATAGCCCGTAGCCGCCAGCACTGATACGGCTGACCACAACTCACTGCTCTGACTGTAGTAGGAAGGCGCCCGATTCTCATCATCGGGCCGGATGGTGCCATGCTGGTAGCTGATGACCGGCAGTGCCGCCGGGGCCACCGGCACCAGCAGCGCGCCCGAAGCCGTTACCAGCTGTCCATCGGGGTTGCGGGTGGTGTACGTGAGGCGGTATACCCGCACCGAGTAGCGGGCCAGGGAGCCCACCAGCGGAATATCCGGCACGCGGGCGGCCAGCTGGGCCGGCGTGTACTCGCCCAGCAGGGTGCTGCCGGTTAGCGTGGTAGCGGGCGGCGTGGCAGCCGGGGTTTCGGGGGCGGCGGGCTCGGGGGTATTGCTGTTGCAGCCGGGGGCCAGCAGCACCGTGCTCAGCCAGAGCGCGCCCACGGCCGGCAGGCGGCGAAGAAAGGATATCGTCACGAAGAGAAACAGGAGTTGGTGAAGAAGCTGCCCATAGAACAGCTCCGACCCGCGCGCCGTTCCCACCGGCTTCCGCCAGAGTGGTTTACCCCGATGACTAAAATATATTTTGTTTCAGCCAAGAAATTAGTTGTTAAACTAAACAAATAGTTATACCTTCAACTCATTCACCATCCACTACTTATGCCCGAACCTACTTTCCCCGAACTCACCCGCGCCGAGGAGCAGGTGATGCAGGTGCTCTGGCAGCGCGGCCCCTCCTTCGTGAAGGATGTGGTGCCGGAGCTGCCGCCCCCCGCGCCGGCCACCACCACCGTGTCCACCATCATCCGTATTCTGGAGCAGAAGGGCTTTGTGGGGCACGAGGCCTTCGGACGCACGCACCGTTACCACGCCCTTGTAGCCCAGGATGCCTACCGACGCTTCTCACTGGGCAAGCTGCTGGGCGGCTACTTCGGGGGCTCCTTTTCGCGGCTGGTGTCCTTCTTCGCCAAGCAAGAGGACCTGAACCCCCAACAGCTGGAAGAGCTCCTGCATCACGCGCAACTCCCCCCTTCCGATGCCGACGCCGATGCTGCTCCCGACAAGCACCCTGCTTAGCTGGCTGGGTCAGAGCACTCTGCTGCTGGGCCTGGCATGGCTGTTTTACCGCCAGCTGCTACGCCAGGAGCGGTGCTTCAGCTACAACCGCCGGTTTCTGTTGCTCGCGCCTTGGGCTGCTTTGTTACTCCCGCCGCTGCTGGCATTGCTTACGCCCTGGCTGCCTACCTGGCAGGCGGCTCCGGGCGTGGCGCAGCTGCTGTATGCCCGCGTGCTACCCGCTGTTACAGTTTCGGCGACGGGTAGCGGGGCAGCAACCGGATCGGTAGCGTGGCTGCCGCTGCTCTACGGGCTAGGCGTGGCGCTGGGGCTGAGCCGACTTGCCGGACAGGTGCTTCACCTCTGGCTGACGACACGCCGCTGGCCCCGTCACCCCCGGCCGGGCTACACGTTGGTACTCACGGGCGGGTGGCGGCCCACTGGCTCGTTTGGCCGCTGGGTATTCTGGGACGATACCGCCGCGCTCAGTGAGAACGAAGCGGCCCAGGTACTCCGTCACGAGGTGGCCCACGCCCAGCAGGGCCACACCGCCGGGCGGCTGGCGCTGGAAGTGGCACGGGTGCTGCTGTGGCCCTGCCCGTTCGTGCACCTGTTTCCGCCGGCCCTGGAGCTGACCCACGAGTTTCTGGCCGATGAAGCCGCCATCCGGCCCGACCCCACCACCCGTCCGACGCCTGGCACCGCCGAAACCTACGCGGCCCTGCTGGCCCGCGCCGCCCTGCGCCAGCTCCACTCCGATTTACCGCTTACTCATTCGTTTACCCAATCCTTCACCCTTACCCGTATCCGTATGCTTACCTCCCATTCCCCGGTCCGGCGCTGGAAACAGCGACTGGCCCTCCCTCTGAGCCTGGCTTTGCTGGGGCTGCTGGCCTGCGAAAAAGCCGTCGAGCTGCCGCCACCGCCGCCACCGATTCTGCTCACGCACGCCCAACCCGCCCCGCCGCCGCCACCCGCCCTGCGCGAAGACCAGCCCGCGCCCCCACCACCACCGCCTGCCCTTCCGACGGAGGAGCAGGGCCCGGGCTATCCGGGTGGACAGGCCCAGTTGATGGCGGATATTTTTAAACTAGTAAAATACCCGGCCGTAGCCAAGAATGCGAAAGTGGGCGGAAGCGTGTTTGTGCAGTTCATTGTAAGTGAGCAGGGCCTGATCCGGGACGCCGCCGTAGTGAAGGCTCCCAAAGGCCCCGCCACCGCCGTAGCGGCGCTGAAAAAAGAGGCCTTATCAGCCGTCAATAGCCTGCCGGGCCGCTGGACGCCCTGCCAGCGCAACGGCCAGCCGATAGAAACCCGCTATACTATTCCCATTTCGTTTGCCATCAAGTAACCCTGTGGACTATTAATTAGCAAAACCGCTGTTCACTGTTGAGTGGGCAGCGGTTTTTGGCCTTGGACCGTATATTAGCCCTGAGCGCCCGGTAGTGCAGGGCTGCTCAGGATGTTGGGTACAGTGGAGTTCCGTGGGAGCCGCTGCTTGATTTATGCTGTGATGCGGAAGAAAAAGGGAGTTACTCCCGTTGCGTGGTTTGGTTGGTTGTTGATTGTACTAGGGCTGCTGAGCGGCTGCGACTCCGGTTCCCGGCAACCCTCGGCCGACTCCGGCCCTACGCCCGCCGAGCTGGCCCGCCGCCGCCAGCAGCTCCTGCTGCAGGATTCTTTGCTGGTCGATTCGGTGGCCCGCACCGGGGGGCAGCTGGCGGGCGCCGTGCTACCAGGCAGCCGCATCGTGGCGTTTTATGGCAATCCGCTGCATAAGCGCATGGGCATTCTGGGCCAGTACCCCAAGGACGAGATGCTGCGCCGCCTGCGCCTGGAAACTGCCGCTTGGCAGCGCGCCGACAGCCTGCCCGTACGCCCGGCCCTGCACATGACAGCCATTATTGCCCAGCGCGACTCCGGGGCCGATGGCAAGTACCGCCTGCCTTTGCCCGACAGCACCATTCGCCGCGTTATTGCGTGGGGTCGGGAGCATAATGCCCTGGTATTCCTGGATGTGCAGGTGGGTCTGAGTGATTTGCAGCACGAGCTGCCGCCGCTGGCCAAATACCTGCGCTTGCCCTTCGTACACCTGGGCATCGACCCGGAGTTTTCCATGAAATCGGGGCGGCGGCCGGGCACGGAGGTGGGCGAGTTCGACGCGGCCGACATCAACTACGCCCGCCAGTTTCTGGCCCGCCTCGTGCGCGACAACCGGCTACCGCCTAAGGTGATGGTGGTACACCGCTTCCGCCAGGATATGGTCACCAACTACCAGAACATCCAGCTCGACCCGCGCGTGCAGATTGTGATGCACATGGATGGCTGGGGCACGCCCGGCATCAAGCGCAGCTCCTACCGCAAGTTCATCCGGAAGGAGCCCGTGCAGTACACTGGCTTCAAGCTGTTCTACCGCAACGACCAGCGCCCCGGCTCCCGCCTCATGACACCCCGCGAAGTAGCTGCCCTCTCCCCCGAGCCGCTCTACATTCAGTATCAGTAAAAAGCAAGTGTGTAATTGTGCAGCGTGAAGTAGCCCGTCGGCTGTTGATGCGCAGCTTCTGGTCTGGCCGGCAGCATCAGCCCGACTACCTTACTACCTGCCCCGGCACAATTTCACGAATTCGCCATTTCACCTTTGAGAAACCCGTACCTTCGCTGCGTTTCCGACTTCAATCCCTTTCCTTTCAGTGTCTTATTTCCGGACCTTCACCCGCCTGACGGCCCCCGCGCTGGCTTCCCTGGGCCTCGCCTTCACTCTCACCACCTTGCCCGGCTGCGGCTCCCGCTCCGGCACTGATACTGAGAATCCCGCCACCGTAGCCGATACTACCAAACCTGCGGTTATCGACACGGTGAAGCTGAAAATGGAAGCCATGCGCCGCGACTCACTCAAGGCCGATTCCATTGCCAAGAAGAACGGCCAGCTGCCGGGCGCTATCCTGCCGGGTCACCGCATTGTGGCGTTTTATGGCAACATCCGTTCGAAGGGCATGGGTATTCTGGGCCGGGAGCCGAAGGAGCAGATGTTCCGCAAGTTTGAAGGCGTGCTGAAGGAATGGCAGGCCGCCGACCCCAGCATTCCGGTGCAGGCCGCTTTGCACAACGTGACCATTACGGCCCAGGGCACGCCCGGCAAGGACGGCAAATGGCGCCTGATGAACTCCAAAGCCACCATCGAGGAAGTACTCAGCTGGGCCAAGGAGCACAACTGCATTCTGTTCCTGGATGTGCAGCCGGGCCACAGCACCCTGCAGGCCGAGCTGCCCAAGCTGGAGCAGTATCTGAAAGACCCCATCGTACACCTGGGCATCGACCCCGAGTTTTCGCTCTCCACCATGCCCGGCGTGCGCCCCAACCAGAAAATCGGGACGCTGGATGCCAAGGACGTGAACTTCACGGTGAACTTCCTGGCCCGCATCGTGAGCGAAAACAAGCTCCCGCCCAAAGTGCTGACCGTGCACCGCTTCACCCGGAAGATGATCAGCAACTACAAAAACATCAAGCTGGACCCGCGCGTGCAGATTGTGATGCACATGGACGGCCACGGCGAACCGACCCTGAAAAAGGACTCCTACAAAGCCTACATCCAGGCCGAGCCCGTGCAGTATACCGGCTTCAAGCTGTTCTACGAGTACGACGCCCGCCCCAAGCCCCACCACATCATGACGCCTAAAGAGGTGCTGGCTGAGCTAACTCCCAAGCCGCTGTACATTCAGTATCAGTAGGTGGTGAAATGGTGAGATAGTGAGTTTGATGTTCTAACACCTAGCTCCCACGTAAAACGGCCCCGACAACTTTGGTTGTCGGGGCCGTTTTCGTTTTCATACAATAAGGAGTTCGGTGTTTTTTCTGCGCAAACCAGTGCATTCTGAACATCAAACTCACCATTTCACCGCTAGTGCGCGGCGTTCAAATCCACTTTTTCGCCGGGTTTGGCGCGCTGGATGAGCAGCATCAGGGGCAGACAGAGCAGGAAGAAGGCGCCAATCATCAGGAAGGTCTGGCCGTAGGTGATGATGGAAGTCTGCTTCATAATCATGCCGCTGAGGGCGGCGTAGGCCTGCTGCTGGGCATCGAGGAAGCTGGCGCCTTTGCTCATGAAGCTGGCTGTGAGGCCCTGGAGGCGCTGCTGGGTTTCGGGGTCGTAGAGCGACACGTTGGAGGCCACGCCTACCCGGTTCTGGGCAATGGAGCGCTCCAGGTAAGTGCCCACCAGCGCCACCCCGAACGAGCCGCCGAGCTGGCGGATCATGCCGGTGAGGCCGGCGGCCTGACCCGCATCCTTGCCACTGATGCCGCTGAGCGACATGGTGGTAATGGGCAGGAACAGCAGGGCCAAACCAAATCCGCGCAGCAGCAGCGGCCAGAAGAAGTCACTCTCGCCGGCCGTGGGCGAAATCTGGGTGCTCATCCAATAGGAGAACAAAAAGAAAGTGATGAAACCCACCGGCAGAATGTACTTCTGCGGCACGCCGCCCTGAATCATCTTGCCCACCACCGGCATCATAAAGCCCGACAGCAGTGCCCCCGGCAGCAGAATGTAGCCGGTCTGCTCAGCCGTGAAGCCCAGGATGCGCTGGCAGAAAATTGGGAAGACGAACACCGAGGCAAACAGCCCAAAGCCGAGAATAAACGACAGGAACGCCCCAATGGCCAGGTTGCGGCTGCGCGTGAGTACCCGCAGATCCACGATGGGTTGCTTGGCCGTCAGCTCGCGCCAGATGAAGCCCACCACGCCGATTACCGACATCAACGTAAAGAAGTTGATGTACAGGCTCTCGAACCAGTCCTCGGTTTCGCCCTGCTCCAGCACCAGCTGTAAGGAGCCCACGCCCAGAATCAGCAGGAAAATTCCCAGCCAGTCAATTTCCCGCAAAGGGCGCGGAATGGCGTTCTTGATGCGCTCCGGGTCGCGGATGAACAGCACGGTAAAGATGCTGGCCATAATGCCTACCGGAATGTTCACGTAGAAAATCCAGGGCCACTCGTAGTTGGTCACAATCCAGCCGCCCAGCGTGGGGCCGATGGTGGGACCGATAATCACGCCCATCCCGAACAGAGCCTGCCCCAGGGGCAGCTGCTTGGGGGGGAAGGTATCAATGAGAATGGCCTGGGAAGTAGCCATCAGGGCCCCGCCCCCAATGCCCTGAATGAAGCGAAACGCCACCAGTTCCCAAATGTTGGTGCTCTGCCCGCACAGCATGGACGCCAGCGTGAACAGAATTACGGAGAACAGGTAATAGTTACGGCGGCCGAACTGCTCGGCCAGAAAGCCCGTCATCGGAATGACAATGACGTTGGCAATGCCGTAGGAGGCCACTACCCAGCTGACTTCCTGCTGCGTGGCCGAGAGGTTGCCCATCATCTGGGTCAGGGCCACGTTTACGATGCTGGTATCAATGAGCTCCAGCAAGCAGCACATCACCACCGTAATGACGATGATCCACTTGGTAAATCCGGTTTCCACGCTGATATAGGGGATGAGGGTGTGAGGGTAAGCGGATAGGAGTTATTTTCTTTGGAAGAAATCAGCTTCTATCCACTATGCCGAACAGTGTATCAAATTTTGATTTCGCCGAGGAGTTTCGGCAGCGCACCAAGACGTTTGCGTTGCGCATTATGAAGCTGGCAGACCAGTTGCCAACGGAGCCGTCTTGCCACGTTGCCGGCATGCAGATTTTGCGGGCCGGTACTTCCGTAGCCGCCAATTACCGGGCAGCTTGCCGGGCGCGCTCCGAACGGGAATTCAACGCCAAGCTGCACATTGCCTTAGAAGAAGCTGATAAAGCCGTATTATGGCTAGAGCTATTGAACGAAGGCGGCCACTTACCCTTTGGTAAGCTGGATGATCTTCTGACTGAAGCCAGAGAGCCATTACGTCCATCCTCGGGAAAGCAGAAAAGACCGCCCAGGAGAAACTGAAAAGAATCGGTAAGAAAGAATCGGTAAGTAAGAAGGGTAAGAACGTTTGATGCAGAAAAACTCCTGCCCTCCTACCCTCTCACCCGCCTACCCTATTTCACCTTAACCGTCGCTACCACGCTCATGCCGGCGCGCAAGGGGTGCTCGGGGTCAGTTTTGGTGAGGGTGATTTTGACGGGGACGCGCTGGGTTACTTTCACGAAGTTGCCGGAGGCGTTATCGGGGGGCAGCAGGGCGAAGCGGGCACCAGTAGCGGCCGAGAGTGACTCGATTTTCCCCTCGAACTCCTCGTTCGGGTAAGCATCCACTTCCACCGTTACCGGCTGGCCCACGCGCATGTTTTCCAGCTGGGTTTCCTTGAAGTTCGCTACTACCCAGGTACGCTCCGAGGCTACAATGCCCATCAGCTGCTGGTTGGGACCTACTACCTGACCGGGCTGCACGTTCTTCTTGCTCACGATGCCGTTACCGGGGGCCACAATAGTGGTGTAGCTCAGTTGGAGCTTGGCGTTATCGAGGTCGGCTTGGCGCTGTTTTACTACGGCCTCTGCTACGGCAACCTGCTGACGCGCGGCCGCAACCTGCTGCTGGGCTACCCGCACCTGCTGCTGGGCTGTGGCACGCTGGGCACTGGTTGATTTCAGGTTGGCCTGCACGGCATCATACTCGCTCTGCGGAATGATGTCCTCTTTACGCAGAAATTCGCTGCGCTTCAGGTCCTTCTCCAGGCGGGAGCGGTTCGCTTCACTTACGCCAATGGTGGTTTGCGCAGTGCTAACGTTGGCCGTGGCAGTACCTACGCCGGCGCGGGCGGCTATTACATTGGCCTGAGCCGCAGCCAGGGCGGCCTCAGCAGCGTTTACCCGCTGCTGATAGTCGGCGGGATCTACGGTTACCAGCAGGTCGCCTTTCTTGATGGGCTGGTTATCCTCCACCTTTACTTCCAGCACGGGACCCGATACGCGGGGCAGAATCGGGTACACATCGCCTTCCACCTGGGCGTCGTCGGTTTCCTCATGGGTTTGCCCGAACTGGTACCGCTGCCAACCGAAATAGCCGCCTACCAGTAGCACCAGCGCCAGAATAATGAAGATAATCGGGCGCTTGGAGCGGCCCTCGGGTTGCTCGTCCACTACCGGCTCGTAGGCGGCAGACTGGGTAGGCGCTACGGCCGAATCGTGTTGAACGGGAGTTGCCATATGGGTACTTGGTTGTTCGGGTTTCAAAAGAAGGGAAGGACGCGGCTGGCAGTTAACAACCACGTAATCAGAAGGATTTACGCCGATTGGCGGTAGGCGTTGGGAGAACCGGGCTTCACCAGCAGCGTCACGCACGAGGCGATGCGTACCACGGTTTCGGCGGTGCTGCCCATCAGGAAGCGCGTGAGGCCCGTCTGGCCGTGCGCGCCAATAACAATGATGTCGGCAGGGTAGCGGCGGGCTTCGGCCACTATTTCCTGCGCCGCATTGCCCTGAATAACCACCGTGGTTACCCGCGCGCCGGCCTGCTGGGCCGCTTCATGATGTCGGGCCAGCCGCCGGGCCAGCTCTACATCATTCACCGGGGCCGTGTTGGCCGCCGGACCGGGTTCCAGCACATGCAGCAGCCGCAGCTCCGCCCCCGTGCCCGCCGCCAGCGCCGCCGAATACGTGACCAGGGCCTCCGTCGCGGCAGAAAAATCAATCGGACACAGGATGGTCATGGTGGGAAAGGTGAAATTGTGAAAGGTGAAGTTGTGAGAAGATGTCAGGAGCGAAAGCAGAACTACTACTTTACAACTTCACCTTTCACCATTTCACCGCTACCAAATCTGCTCGCCGGTGGCGCGGCGCAGCTGGTATTGGCCGAGCGTGTAATTGTAAATGGACTGCAGGCGCGAGAGGCGCGACTGGGCCAGCTGGGTTTCGGCATCGAGCACATCCAGGTTGTTGCCCACCCCGTAGCGGTAGCGGGCTTTGGCGCGGGTCAGCGCGTCGGCGGCCTGCCCAATCTGCACCTGGGAATTATCGTAGCGCGCGGTACTGGTCTGCATGGTATTCACGGCCTGCAATACATCAGCCCGGATCTGCTCCTGCGTGTCCTGAGTGCGGGCCTGGGCTCCTTTGATAGCCGACTGGGCCGTAGCGCGCTGATACTTGTTCTTGTCCCCATCGTAAATCGGGATGTTGAGTTGGGCGCCGGCTACCGTGTTGAAGCGGAACCGCTCCAGATTCGGCACGATGTAGCCGTTCTTGCCGCCCGCCTGCGCCAGCACGCTCAGCGTGGGTTTGTTGCTGGTTTCGGTGATGCGCAGCTGCGCGGCGGCGGCCTCTTCCGCATCCTTGGCCAGCTTCACCTCGGGCCGGTTCTCAGCGCCTTTCGCCAGCGCGTCCTGCACATTCACGGTCTGCGGGTTGTACTCGAAGCGCCCGCGCACCGGAACCACTGCCGACTCGGGACGGTGCAGCAGCCGGGCCAGCTGAATCTCCTGGTTACGCAGCTGGCTCTGAAGGTCGATTTTGCGGTCCTGGGCTTGGGCAATGCGCACCTGTGTCGTCGTCACGTCAAAGTTGGTGCTTACACCACCTTCTACCCGCTTCGCCATTTCCCGCTCATGCTGGCGCAACGAGGCAATCTGCGCATCCTGCACCCGGATGGCTTCGCGGGCAAACAGAATGCTGTAGTAGCTCTGAGCGGCGGCGTACGCCAGGTCGCGGCGGGTTACATTGATCTGGTCGGTAGCGGTTAGGGCCCGCAGCTTGGCCGCGTTGATGGCCGCATTGGCTCGCCCGAAGTCCAGTACCGTGTAGCGGGCCGTTACGTGGGTATCGTAGTTATTGGCCGGCGCCAGCTGAAACGTGGCGTCGCCCAGCGGAATTTTCACCACCGGGTCGATGCGGGTGTAGCTGGCCGTACCGTCCACCGTCGGCTTCAGGTAGGTGCGGGTTTCATCGAGACGACTCTGCGCCTGATTCACCTCTTCCTGCAAAGCATTGATGGCAGGGTTGGCATCCAGCACCGAGCGGACAGTGGTTTCCAGCGACAGGGAGTCGCCGGCAGTAGCGGCGGCAATAGGCACCTGCGCATGAGCTGCACTACCTACCAGCAACCCGAGGGTTGTGAGTAGCGGTGCAGTGTGTTGGAGTCGGAAAAGCATATCTGGAACAGCTTATGGATGTCCGCCTTTTACCTAACCTCGTGCCAACACGTTAAAATCATTTTAATGATAGAAAAAAACACTCCTTATTAACTGGAAATGAAGAAAATATTTTTCCTGGGTCAATTATATGAATTTATATATACTATCCTTAAATCCTCAAATATCAGGAAATGCTGATTTATATTCCTGATATTTAAGGAATAGTTACCGCAGATCACCTGCCGCCGCCATGCCTGACCAAGACGATTCTCTGCTGCTTTATCTCAATGAGGCCATTGCCACCACCCGCAACAAGGAGGACCTCTTCCGGAGCGTAACGGAAAAGCTGCGGTTGATTTTTCCGTTTGATGCCATTACCATCCTCACCCTCGATGCCGAGCACCAGTACCGCCGGATATTCCTGCGCGACTATCTGGGGGAAGTGCTATTACCCAGCCAAGCCGGCAGCAAGCCACTGGGCCGCATGCCCATTGAAGGCACGCCTATTGAACAGTTCGTACGCCAGCCGCACCTCTTCCAGTATGACTTGGAGGAGCTGCTGACCACGTATCCGCAGTACCTGCCCTTCTGTGCGCTGCTGGAGCGGGGGATGCGGTATTTTGTGGTAGTGCCCTTGCGGACGGGCGGGCGGCTCATCGGGCTGTTGTCATTAGTAGCCCGCCGACAACCTACGTTTTCGCCCAATGACATTGATCTGCTGGAGAAAATCGGGAGCCTGGTAGCCGTGGCCGTGACCAACACCATGGCCTTCGAGGATATTGCCCGGCGGGAGCAGGAAAAATCCATGCAATTGGCGCTTAACAATGCACTGCTCAGCATTAAGGAGCGCGGAGAGTTATTTCGCACCATTGCCACCGAAATCAGCCAGGTAGTGCCCTGCGACTATTTTGGCGTACGGGTGCGCAAATCCAACTCGCCGGTGCGGGCCCTGGCCGAGTTCAACCGGCAGCCCGACGGCAGCTTCGCCCCGCTTGATGCCAGTCGCCACGACGAGCTTCCGCAATGGGCCGCTGCCCAAGAGACCGTGCTCGAGCTGTTTGCGGCCCCCGGCGTATACGTGGGCTCCGATTTTGAAGAGCTGGCCCGACGCTATGAGCTGCTACGCTTTATCCGGGAGGAACGCGGCACGCAGTCGTTGTTGTGTACCCCGCTGAAAACCGGCGAAGAACCTGTTGTGGCCCTAATTCTGGCCAGTCGGCAGCCTTTCGCCTTCACGGAGGAAAACCTGGAGCTGATTCAGACCCTGGTGCCCCAGGTCCGGCTGGCCATCCAGAACGTGCTGGCCTTCGAGCAGATTGAGGCGCTCCGGACCCAGCTGGAACGGGAACGAACCTACCTCATCGACGAAATCAACACCACGGCCGCTTCCCGTCTCGACGATTTTGTGGGCGGCAGCGCCCGGATGCAGCAGGTGTATACCCGCCTGTCTCAGGTAGCCCCCACCGATACCACCGTGCTCATCACCGGCGAGACCGGCACCGGCAAAGAGCTGGTGGCCCGGGCCCTGCACAACCTGTCGCCCCGGCGCGAGAGGGCCCTCATCAAGCTCAACTGTGCTGCCCTGCCCGCCCAGCTTATTGAAAGTGAGCTGTTCGGGCACGAAAAAGGGGCCTTCACGGGCGCGCACGACCGGCGCATCGGCAAGTTTGAGCTGGCCGATGGAGGCACGATTTTTCTGGATGAAGTGGGTGAGCTGCCGCTGGATCTGCAGGCCAAGCTGCTGCGCGTATTGCAGGAAAAGGAGTTTGAGCGCATCGGGGGCCGGCGGGTAATCCAGACCGATGTGCGGGTCATAACGGCCACCAACCGGGTGCTGGAGGAAGAAGTGGCCGCCGGCCGCTTCCGGGCCGATTTGTACTACCGCCTCAACGTATTCCCGATCCGGCTGCCCGCCCTGCGCGAGCGGCCCGAGGATGTGGAGGCCCTGATGCGGCATTTTCTGGAACGCTTCACCAAGCAGATGGGCAAGCCCGTGCGCGGCCTGCGGGAGCGGGACCTACGGGCTCTGCAACAGTACGGCTGGCCCGGCAACGTCCGGGAACTGGAGCATGTGGTGGAACAGGCCGTAATTGTGAGTCAGGGGCCATTTCTGGAGTTTCAGGGCTTTGCTGCCGCGGCGCAGACGGCACCCGCCACTGCGGAAACGGGTGGTCCGCTCAAAACCCTGAAGGACCAGGAACGGGACCATATCCTGACGGCCCTGTACCGCACCGGCGGCCGGGTCAGCGGCCCGAACGGCGCGGCTCAGCTGCTCGGCATCAACCCTAAAACCCTGGAAGCCCGCATGAAAAAACTCGGCATTCAGCGCACGGTGGAGGTGCGGGGGCAGTAAGCACCGGGTGGCGCAGGCAGCATCTGACCAACCCTGCTTCCCTGCGGCGCGTACACCTGGGCACCATCCATCCTTACCTAGAAATTATGGCTCAGCCGACCACCACGCCCAAGCATACGGACCCCGAAACCAAGCGGGACGAAAAGAAGAACGAAGAAACCGTGAAAGACAAGCCGGACGGCAAGAAGAAAACCACCCAGAAAGGCTAATTCTACCAGCCACGAAGCCCGGTCAGCTCCCTGTTGACCGGGCTTTTTGTATCCGGGCCACCCGCTCAGGCGGTTTCAATACTGTTTTGCCCGTACTTTAGAACCGGATGCCCACTTCTCCCTTCGACCCTACTCACCTCACCCGCGAACAGGTATTGCAGGCCCTCCGCCACATGGACCGGGAGGGTCCGCGCATGCCCCTGAGCACGGTGTACGATTTGGTGTACCGCAGCAAGCGGTATGCCCCACGCGCCGTGGCCCAGTTGGCGTATCGGCTGGCGTTGGGGCAACCGGAGGCGCGGTGGCCCTTACCGGCCGGCGCACCTACCAACCGCATTCTGGAAAACCTCAGCTTCACCATTGCTACGAAGCGCCCTACGCTGGAGAACTCGCCCCTGCTAGATGGCGACGTAGCGGCCCAGGAGCGGATGCAGGAACTGTACACCGGCGCGACCCGGGAAGTGGTGCGCCCGACCAAAGAAAGGAAAGCTCCGGAAGCCACGGAGGTGCACGAGCCGCAACCAGCGTACGAGCACGCCACTGTCACGACTTACACCCGGGAAATGGCACTAGCTGAGCTGTTTATACCCGAAGCGGAGCTGCAGGCGGCTCAGGCGGCCCTGCGCCGCCGCCGCAACCTGATTCTGCAGGGGCCGCCTGGCACCGGCAAAACGTTTCTGGCGCGGCGACTGGCCTGGCTGGCGCTGGGTGCTACCGACGCGGCTCGCATAGAGCTGGTACAGTTTCACCCCAGCTACAGCTACGAGGATTTCGTGCAGGGTTTCCGGCCGGATGCGCACGGGCAGTTTCGGCTGCAGAACGGAATTCTGGCCGACTTTTGCCACCGCGCGGCCCAGGACCCGGAACGGCCGTATTTCTTGCTGATTGATGAGCTGAACCGGGGCCACGTCGCCCGTATTTTTGGAGAATTGCTACTGCTGCTGGAGGCTGATAAACGCGGCCCGGCCCACGCTGTACGGCTGCCCTACTCTCCCGCTGGTAGCCCGCCCTTTTTCGTGCCCGCAAACGTGTACGTCATCGGGACCATGAACTTGGCCGACCGGAGCCTGGCCCCACTGGATTACGCCCTACGCCGCCGCTTTGCCTTTGTGCGCCTGCAGCCTGAGTTTGGCGACCCGCTGCGGGAGTTTCTGGCGGCACGGGGCGTGCCAGCAGCCGTCATCGACCAGCTTACCACCCGCCTCACCGCTCTCAACCAAACCATTGCCGATGACCCCGAGCTGGGCCCCGATTTCTGCATTGGCCACAGCTACTTCTGCCAGCCTCCCACTAGCCCCGCCGAGGCGGCCGGCTGGCTGCGGCTGATTCTGGAACAAGAAATTGCGCCTCTACTGGATGACTACTGGCTCGATCAGCCTGCCAAAGCCGCGCAGCACAAGAAAAAGCTCCTGGCGTGAATAGCTGCGGCCCACCATGATTCCCATTCAGAACCTCTACTATCTGCTATGCTACGCCTGGAACCGGCTGCCGGAACAGGAGGAGTTGCGGGCCATCAGTGGGAAGGCATTCCACCGGCCGCTGGAATTGCTGAGCTACGTATTGCTCACCGGCACCCGCCGCTTACTGCGCCAGGGACTACCTGTAACATACACGGAGCAAACCGCCGAGCTGCCGGAACTGCGAGGTCGGGTGCTGCTCAGCCCCACCCTGAGCCGCGACCTGCTACGCCGGGGTCGGGCCGTATGCACTTTTGATGAGTTGGACACGAATACCCCGCTGGGAGGTTTACTGTTGGGCACGTTACAGCAGCTAAGCCGGGCACGGAGCCTGTCGGCCACGTTGCGTCAGGAGTTGCGGGCGGTGGTGCGGCGGTGGGCGGCGGCCGTGGAACCGTTGGCCCTTTCCGCCACTACTCTGCGCCTGGTGCGCCGGCAGCGGCCAGGCGGGCTGGGTGACTTTCTGCTGAATGTGTGCGAGTTAATCCATCTAAGTGCTCTGCCTACGCCGGAGACTGAGGGCACCGGCCGCTTCCGCGACTTTCGCCGCGACGAGCGGCTGATGGCCCAGCTGTTCGAGCAGTTCGTGCGCAACTTCTACCGGCTGGAGCAGCGGCAGTTTCGGGTGCTGAGCGAAACCATTCAGTGGCAGGCCGCCGCCGCAACGGACGCTGACCTGGAGCTGCTGCCCGCCATGATTACCGATACTACCCTGGAAAACCCGGCGCGCAAAATCATCCTCGATACCAAGTACTACGCGGCGGCCCTGCGCCTGCGCTACGACCAGCAAAAGCTGCTGGCTCCGCACCTCTACCAGCTCTACGCCTACCTCCAGAATCAACCGATTTTGCCCGGTCAGCAGCTGGAAGGCATTCTGCTGTACCCGGCCGCCACTCACTCCCTGGATGTGCGCTACACCCTCGGCGGCCACCCCGTGCGCATCGTCACCCTTAATCTGGCTCAGCACTGGGAACAGATTGCGGCCGATCTGCTGGCACTGGTGCAGTAGCGCGCTTACGCTGTTGGGGAAGAACGCCTCTGCATGTCGTTCGGCTGACCTTGCACATTGCGAATTTTGCAATAATTACCAGCTTACACCTGTAGCAATGCAGCCCGGCTACGGGTTTTTTGTCCGTAGGTTGCAATTGGCGGGTCTTCTGCCTAAACTTCCTGCACTTTCCTTTCTCTATTCACCCAAACCTGTACTCTTTTGAAACGACGCGACTTTGTAGGCCTGACCGGTCTGGCGGCCGGGGCCCTGTGGCTGCCCTCGGTACCCGGCTTCGGCGGGACGCTAGTTGACCCCGCCCGCCTGCTGGAACCCGGCCTGGATGTGGCCGTGAAAAAACGCCTGGCCGACGCGGCCCTCAACGCCGCCAAATCGGCGGGAGCCACGTACGTGGATGTGCGCATCGGACGCTACCTCAACCAGAGCGTGTTCACCCGCGAAAAGCAGGTGCAGAACATTGCCAGCGGCGAGAGTTTCGGGGCCGGCATTCGGGTAATTGCCAACGGCACCTGGGGCTTCGCCTCCACCAACCAGGTAACGGAGGCCGGCATGGCCAAAGCGGCCCAGCTAGCCGTGCAGATTGCCAAGGCTAACGCCAAGGTGCAGAAGGAACCCGTGAAGCTGGCTCCGCAGAAGGGACATGGCGAGGTTTCCTGGAAAACGCCCATTCAGGTCAACGCCTTCGAGGTGCCGGTGAAAGACAAGGTGGACCTGCTGCTGGCCGCCAACGCCAAGGCCCTGGAAAACGGCGCTACGTTCGTGAATTCGGCCCTGTTCCAGATCAACGAGCAGAAGTACTTTGCCAGCACCGACGGCTCCTACATCGACCAGGACATTCACCGCATCTGGCCGAACTTCTCCGTGACGGCCATTGACCGGGCCTCCGGCAAGTTCCGCACCCGGGAGGCGCTCAGCTCGCCCATGGGCCTCGGCTATGAGTACATGCAGCCCAAGGCGCAGGACAAGATTGCCGGCCCCGCCGGCACTGGCCTAGTAGGTTACAAGTACAGCTACGACATGCTGGAGGACGCCACCCTGGCCGCCAAGCAAGCCAAGGAGAAGCTCACGGCCAAGAGCGTGGTGCCCGGCAAGTATGATTTGGTACTCGACCCCAACCACCTCGGCCTGACCATCCACGAAAGCATCGGCCACGCTACCGAACTGGACCGCGTGCTGGGCTATGAGGCCAACTACGCCGGCACCAGCTTCGCCACGCTGGAGTGGAAGGCCAAAAACCTGCCTTACGGCTCCAAAAACGTCAACATCATCGCCGACAAAACGCAGCCCGGCTCTTTGGGCGCGGTGGGCTACGACGATGAAGGCGTGCAGACCGGCCAGTGGGACATCATCAAGGACGGCAAGCTGGTGGATTACCAGAAAATCCGCGACCAGGCGCACATCGTGGGCCAGAATAAGTCGGATGGCTGCTGCTACTCGCAGTCGTGGCAGGATGTGCAGTTCCAGCGCATGGCCAACATCAGCTTGCAGCCCGGCAAGGAGAAGATGAGCGTGGACGACATGATCAGCAAGGTGGACAAGGGCATTTACATTGCCGGCCGGGGCTCGTTCAGCATCGACCAGCAGCGCTATAACTCCCAGTTCGGCGGCACGGTGTTCTACGCCATCGAGAAAGGCAAAATTGCCGGCATGATCGAGGACGTAGCTTACCAGACCAACACGGTAGAGTTCTGGAACAGCTGCGCCGCCGTCTGCGACCAGTCGGACTACCGCCTGTTCGGCTCCTTCTTCGACGGTAAGGGCCAGCCCAGCCAGGTGTCGGCCGTGAGCCACGGGTCCAGCACCACCCGCTTCAACAGCGTGAACGTCATCAACACCGCCCGCAAAATCGGCTAGGTGTCATCCCGAACGAAGTGAGGAATCTGGGTTACTACTTTTTAAATACTCGCGGATTCCTCTCTTCGTTGGGCATGACACTCTGAAGCAAACCTTCTTTCCTAGATATCAGCACATCAACCCATATGGCAATTCTTTCCCAATCCGAAGCCCAAGGCATTCTGCAAAAGGTGCTCAGCTTCAGCAAGGCCGATGAGTGCGAGGCCACCCTCAACGGCCAGACCGGCGGCAACGTGCGCTCGGCCCGCAACGCCATCAGCACCAGCGGCGGCGTGGATAACGTGAGCCTGACGGTGGAGTCGCGCTTCGGCAAACGCTCGGGCGTGGCGACCTGCAACCAGTTCGACGACGCGACACTGCGCAACTGCGTGCAGCGGGCCGAGGAAATTGCCCGCCTCGCCCCCGAAAGCCCCGAGTACATGCCCCTGCTGGGCCCCCAGAAATACCTGACCTCGGCCAACAGCTTCGCCAAAGCCACCGCCGACATCACGCCCGACTACCGGGCCGCCCAAGTGGGCGCCAGCATGAAGCTCTGCGACGAGAAGAAGCTGACTTCGGCCGCCTTCCTCAACGACGCGGCCGGTTTTGTGGCCAAGCGCAACAGCAAGGGCCTCGAAGCCTACCAGCAGACCTCGGGCCTGGAGTTCAGCATCACGGTGCGCACGCCCGACGGTACAGGCTCGGGCTACGCCACGGCCGATTACAACGACGCCAGCAAGTTTGACGCCCGCCGCCTCACCCAGATTGCGGCCGACAAGGCTTCCGGCTCACGCAACGCCCAGGCCCTGGAACCCGGCAAATACACCGTTATTCTAGAGCCGGCCGCCCTGGTAGCCAACTCTGATGCCTCGCTGATGCAGGCTCTGATGAGTGCCCTCGACGCCCGCAACGCCGACGAGGGCCGCTCTTTCCTAAGCAAAAAAGGAGGAGGCAACCGCAAGGGCGAGAAGCTGTTCGATGAGCGGGTGACCATCTACTCCGACCCGCTGAACCCCGAAATTGCCGACCTCACGTTCTCCGGTGACGGCCGTCCGCAGCAGAAAATCACCTGGATTGAGAAGGGCGTGGTGAAGAACCTCTACACCTCGCGCTACTGGGCTCAGAAAGCCGGTATCCCCGACGTGCCCCGCCCCGGCGGCTGGATTATGGAAGGCGGCAGCCAAAGTACTGCCGACCTCATCAAGGGCACCGCCAAGGGCATCCTGGTGACGCGCCTGTGGTACATCCGCCCCGTGGACCCGCAGACGCTGCTCTACACCGGTCTCACGCGGGACGGAACGTTCTACATCGAGAACGGCAAAATCAAGTTTCCGGTGAAGAATTTCCGCTTCAACGAGTCGCCGATTATTATGCTCAACAACCTGGAAGCCATTGGCAAGCCGGTACGCGTGAACGGCAACCTGGTGCCCCCGCTCAAAATCCGGGACTTCACCTTCACCAGCCTCTCCGACGCGGTGTAAGGCGTAGCGCGAAGCTCCGGCTTCGCGCTACACTTGTTTTACTCCCCCTTTATCCTTCCCTGTCATTCCAACTCCTACTCCCTGTGAAAAGACGTGATTTTGTGGGCCTGACCGGCCTGGCCGCCGGCTCCCTGTGGCTGCCCTCCCTGCCCAGCTTCGCCGGCGACGCCGTGGACCCGCTGCGCCTGCTGGAGCCCGGCCCCGATGTAGCCGTGAAGAAGCGCATGGCCGACGTGGCCCTGAACGCCGCCAAATCGGCGGGCGCCACGTACGCCGACGTGCGCATTGGCCGCTACCTTAACCAGGGTGTGTTTACCCGGGAGAAGCAGGTGCAGAACATCGTTAACTCGGAAAGCTACGGGGCGGGCGTGCGCGTCATTGCCAACGGCACCTGGGGCTTCGCGGCCACCAACCAGGTAACGGAAGCCGGCATTGCCAAAGCCGCCCAGCTGGCCGTGCAGATTGCCAAAGCCAACGCCAAAGTGCAGAAGGAGCAGGTGAAGCTGGCCCCCCAGAAGGGTTACGGCGAGGTGGAATGGAAGGCCCCCATCAAGCAGAACGCTTTCGAGGTGCCGATCAAGGATAAGGTGGAGCTGCTGCTGGCCGCCAACGCTAAGGCCATGGAAAACGGCGCCAGCTTCGTGAATTCGGTGCTGTTTCAGGTGAACGAGCAGAAGTACTTCGCCAGCACCGACGGCTCCTACATCGACCAGGATATTCACCGTATTTTCCCCACGTTTGGGGTGACGGTGGTGGATCGGGCTTCGGGTAAGTTCCGCAGCCGCCAGGCCCTGAGCGCGCCAATGGGCCTGGGCTACGAGTACCTCACGCCCAAGGCCGAGGACAAAATTGCCGGTCCCCAGGGCTCGGGCGTTATCGGCTACCGCAACAGCTACGACATCCTGGAAGACGCGGCCCTAGCCGCCCGTCAGGCCAAGGAGAAGCTCACGGCCAAGAGCGTGGTACCCGGTAAGTACGACCTGGTGCTCGACCCGCACCACCTGGGCCTCACCATTCACGAATCGGTGGGCCACCCGCTGGAGCTGGACCGCGTGCTGGGCTACGAGGCCAACTACGCCGGCACCAGCTTCGCCACGCTGGAGTGGAAGGCCAAAAACCTGCCCTACGGCTCCAAAAACGTCAACATCGTGGCCGATAAGCTGCAGCCCGGCTCTTTGGGTGCCGTGGGCTACGACGATGAAGGCGTGAAAACCAAAGAGTGGAAGCTCATTGACGAGGGCAAGCTGGTGGGCTACGAGAAAATCCGTGACCAGGCGCACATCGTGGGCCAGACGGAATCGGACGGCTGCTGCTACTCGCAGTCGTGGCAGGATGTGCAGTTCCAGCGCATGCCCAACGTGAGCCTGCGCCCCGGCACCGCCAAAATGAGCGTGGACGATATGGTGAGCAAGGTAGACAAGGGCATTTACATTGCTGGCAACGGGTCCTTCTCCATTGACCAGCAGCGCTACAACTCCCAGTTCGGCGGGCAGGTATTCTACGCCATCGAGAAAGGTAAAATCACAGGTATGCTGGAAGACGTGGCTTACCAGACCAACACCCTAGAGTTCTGGAACAGTTGCGCCGCCGTCTGCGACCAGTCGGATTACCGGTTTGCGGGCTTCTTCAACGACGGCAAGGGCCAGCCCTCACAGTCGTCGGCCGTGAGCCACGGTTCCAGTACGTCCCGCTTCAACAGCGTGAACGTCATCAACACGGCCCGCAAAATCGGTTAAGACCATGGCAATTCTCTCCAAAGACGAGGCCCAGGCTATTCTGAAGAAAGTCATCGGCTTCAGCAAGGCCGATGAGTGCCAGGCCAACCTGAACGGCCGCAACACCGGCAACATCCGCTACGCCCGCAACTCGGTAAGCACGGCTGGCGCCACCGATAACGTATCGTTGGTAGTGGAGGCGCGGTTTGGCAAGCGGGCGGGTGTGGCTACCTGTAACGAGTTCGACGATGCCACCCTGCGCCGCTGCGTGCAGCGGGCCGAGGAAATTGCCCGCCTCGCCCCCGAAGACCCCGAGTATATGCCTTTGCTGGGCCCGCAGCAGTACCTCACGCCCGTGAGCTACGCGGCCGGCACCGCCGCCATTACGCCCGATTTCCGGGCTCAAGCGGCCGGCGACAGTATTGCGCTGTGCACCGCCAAGCAGCTCACCGGGGCCGGCTACCTCGAAGATGGCACCTACTTCCAGGCCATGCGCAACAACAAAGGTCTGGAAGCCTACCAGCAAAGCACCAGCCTGGATTTCTCGGTGACGGTACGTACGCCCGACGGCACAGGCTCAGGCTACGCCGTAGCCGATTTCACCGACGTAGCAAAGTTCAGCGCCAAAAACCTCACCCAGCTGGCCGCCGATAAAGCCGCCGGCTCGCGCAATGCCAAAGCCCTGGAACCCGGCAAGTACACCGTAATTCTGGAACCCGCCGCCTTGGTATCGGATGAGGGCCTGCTCAACAACCTAGTGTACTCTTTCGGGGCCCGCGAGGCCGATGAGGGCCGCTCCTTCCTGAGCAAAAAGGGTGGTGGTAACCGCAAGGGCGAAAAGCTGTTCGACTCCCGCATCAGCATCTACTCCGACCCACTGAACCCGCAGGCCCCCGGCTCGGTGTTCGATGGCGACGGGCTGCCGGTGAAGCGCATGAACTGGGTGGAAAAGGGGGTAGTGAAGAATCTCTACTACACCCGCTACTGGGCCGATAAAAACAAAACCGAGCCCACCGCCTTCTCCGGCAACTTCATCATGGAAGGTGGCACCCAAAGTGTGCAGGATTTGATCAAGAGCACTGCCAAAGGCATTCTGGTGACGCGCCTGTGGTACATCCGTGACGTGGACCCGCAAACCCTGCTGTTCACCGGCCTCACCCGCGACGGAACGTTCTACATCGAAAACGGCAAGATCAAGTTCCCCATCAAGAACTTCCGCTTCAACGAAAGCCCGGTGATTATGCTCAATAATATTGAGGCCATCGGTAAGCCCGTGCGCCTGGGCGGCAACCTGGTGCCCCCGCTCAAGATTCGGGACTTCACCTTCACCAGCCTCTCCGACGCGGTATAAGAAGTGTTGGGCAGGTATAAAAAGCGGCTCCGTTTCGGTTGAAACGGAGCCGCTTTTACATGTAAGAAAGATGAGCCGCTTATACTTATTTCTTCCCGAATAAGTAGCCGATGGTCAGTTGTCCGCCCCGATTATGCAGGCCCCCAATACCTAGCTGTTGGCGCAGCTGCCGCTCAGCCGGGTTGTCGTTGATATCGGAAAGGCCATAGTTCAGGCGGGCATCTACCACAAAACCGCCCGCCGTTTCCAGCCCGAAACCGCCCACAATGGCGGCTTCGGCAGTTTTATACTGTCCTTGGCCGGCCCCCAGGTGCAGGCCCAACTGTGGCCCCACGTTCACGTAAAACAGCTCGCCAATATACTGCCGTAGCAATAGGGGCACGTTGAAATAGTAGGTGTCCCGCTTAATAGTTTCGGTGCCCGTATCCAAGTTGGCCCCTTGGGCACTGAGCAATGCTTCCAGCTGCACGGCAAACCCCTGCTTACTTGGGTTCAGGCGTAGCATGGGGCCCAGCACAATGCCGCCGCGGGTTTTGGGAGTGGCGTTTAACACGCCATCCAGCGTGGTGATGGAAATACCACCTTTCAGCCCTAGCTGAGTGCCGCTCAGGGCTTGGGCGTGCGTAGTGGTGGAGATGGCAACGGCTAGCAGGCCGGCCCCAATAGCAAGTAACTTTTGGCGCATAAAGCAGAAAGTGAACGAAGAGGAATACGCCGAAAAGTACACGCATTTCCTTTTCGGCACTAGCGCCTGCTAGGTAGCCTTAATCGTATTTCCCGCAACTAAATTGATACAGATCAAGTCCCGCACGGCAGTTGGCCGCGGCCTTTAGTCGTCGCCGAACTGGTAGGCCACATAGGCCTGGAGCACGCGGTTTTTGAAGCGTGGGTCGTTGAGGTTGGTGGGGTACGGAGTCCGGTCAATGTCGTTGAGGCCGGCGTTGAAGCGGGCACCCAGCAGCAGATTACCTAGCTTGAGCCCCCCACCGGCGGCCAGCGTGAAATCGGTACGGCGGAAGCGGTAGCCGACTCCACCACCTACCAGGTTGGCTTCTTCATTCGCGACCAGAAAGCCCACCTGCGGCCCGGCCTCCACAAACACCGGCCCTACCGTCACTTTGGCCAGCACCGGCAGGTTGAGGTAATGCAGCCGGGCATCGTAGTTGCCGATGGCGGTACGAATGGAGCTACCCTGCAACGAGTACAGCAGCTCGGGCTGGATAGACACTGGCCCGAGCACTTTGGCCTCGTAGAGCACCCCGGCGTGGTAGTACGTTTTGTACCTAGTGGACGTGGACCCCAGGTTTTCACCATCCAGTACGGCGGCGTTGATACCAGCCTTCACTCCAAACTGAGCGTGGGCCGCGGCGGCTAGCAGTAGGGCCGGCAGCAGCAACAAAATTCGTTTCATAGCACAGGTAGTGAGAAGGTTGACAACAGACTTCCGGCAAGTGTAACGGTGCTGACGGCGGCCGGTGTATGTTTGGGTTTCACAAATCGTGCCTTTACCCGAACAGGCGGTTTAAAAAAAGCCCGCCACCGGACAGAGGCTTCAAGCCACCTTCGGCGGCCGGGTGGTGTCTTTGCGGCTCTCGGCCTTCCTTATTCCCTGCTTTTCATGCCCGCTCCCTTCACTTTCGTGCGTCTGCAATACCGCTCCGGCGACTGGGACGCGGTGGATGAGCGTATGCCCGCCAACCTGCTGCACTCCCTGGTGCAGTACACCAAAGTACCCGTGGCGGCCAAGGAGAAAGTGGTGGCTCTCGACTCGCCGGAACTGTTTCGCTACCCGTTCTGCTACCTCTCGGGCCACCGGCTGGTGCAGTTTTCAGCTCCCGAGCGTAAGAACTTTGAGCAGTACGTACGCGGCGGCGGCTTCGTGTTCGTGGACGACTGCAACCACGATATCGACGGGCTGTTTGCGCGCTCCTTTGAGGAGCAGATGCGCGTGTGCTTTGGGGCCGGGGCACTGAAGAAGCTGCCGAAAACGCACCCTATCTACTCGCAGTTTTTCAAGTTCCCTGATGGCCCGCCCAACACTGGCTTCGAGCTCAACGGCTGGGGCGACGACCTAGTGCACGACTATCTGAAGGGAATCGAAATCAACGGCCGGCTGGCGGTGCTCTACTCCAACAAAGACTACGGCTGCGAGTGGGATTACGACTTCCGCAACAAGCGTTTTTTGGCGGAGGATAACACTAAATTTGGGGTCAATATCATTCTATACGCTCTTACAGCCTAGTCCCTCTTTGTATGCTTAAAAAAGCAGTATCTGCAGCTCTGCTTCTTTCTGGTCTGGCCTTCTCTGCGCAGGCACAGGTACAGGTAAACTTTGAACCGCTGCAACCCGCTAAGCTCAGCTATGGCCTACGCGTAGGAGGACAAGTGATGGGGCTAACATCTCTATCTTCCAATATCCAACACGATGTTCCGCAAGTTGGACTATGGGGTGGCAATGCCGGCTTGGCTGCTGAAATATCATGGGGTTGGCTGGCCGTACAGCCGGCGGTGGTATTCATCCAGAAAGGCTTCCGCATGCAGGACTCCTGGATGGAAACGCACAATGGGAAAACGCTGGCACTTCGTAGCCTCACCCAGGTACGCCTGAACTATGTGGAAGTACCCATTAATTTGGTTGCTACAATACACCGGTTTCAGCTACTGGCTGGCCCATATGTGAGCGTGGGCCTTAACGGCCGTTTCCACGAGGAAGCCACTCTGCCAATTGGCTCCGAGTATTCTCCGGACTACAACACATACCAATACGGCTACAGTAAAAAAGTATCATTTTCGAGCAAATCCCGAAATTACAGTGACATTACAATTAGACGGTTAGATGCCGGTTTTAATATTGGGGTAGGCTACCGCTACAAGGGCTGGCAGGTGCAGCCCTTGTACAGCCGGGGCATCCGCTACACTGGCTACGGCTACCAGACCAAGAACTGGAGTGCTCAACTAAACCTAACGCGCTTCATCGGGCCGGCGGCGTAGGGGCCCTAAAACCGGTAGCCCAGGCTAAGGCGGCCATCGAAAACGGCGGAATTCCGCTCGTAGAAAGTTTCGTTATCGTAGTAGCCCGGCACGGTAGTTTTTGGGCCCTGGTCGAGCCGTTTCCAAGTCATGATACCACCTGAAACGTCGAGTAGCAGTCGGCCCCGGCCTCCCAGGGGCAGCTGCGCACCCAGCAACACGCCCGCCCCGCCCAGCTTGCGCTTTTCAGTGGTGAGGCTATAGTACACCTCCTGTTTTATGGCCCGGTAGCTAAGCGTAGGCGCTGCGTAGATACCCGCCAGCCCCGTTTGGTGACCTTGGTACAGGTAATACCGGCCCTGCATCGCCACGCCCGATGCCCGCTCGGTAGGCTCGCCGCCGTTCAGCAGCACCTCCACGCTGCCGCTGGTGCGGCGGCCCAGCTGCTGCTCGTAGCCCACCAGGACAGGCAGCAACAACTGTGTATTCTCGTTCAGGGCGTTGTAGGCGAAGTTGCGCGCCAGAATGCCGCCCACATCCAGCCGTAGGGCGTGACGGAAGCCGGGGCGGGCCGGGGCGACGGTATCGGGAGCGGTTTGGGCCTGGGCGTAGATGGTAGCGGCCCAGAAGGTCAGTATTAATAGAAACATGTATTTGCACAGACTGCGGCGCTCAGTTCTACATAGCGTAAGCATAGGATTAAGATTTTAGCGTGAACTGATGGCCTGATAACCTACTGTATATTAGACTATATCCAAGGCATTGCTGCTGAGAGAAGGGGAGGGCGTGTTTCACTTGACAGCTTAAAACCGGTAGCCCAGACTGAGGCGGCCATCGAAAACGGTACCCTGCTCTTCGTAGTACGTTTTGTATCGGTAGTGGCTGGGCAAGCTGGAAAGTTCGGTTTCATCCAGGCGCTTCCACGTCATGACCCCGCCCGATACATCCAGCAGCAGCCGGCTCCCCAGAGGTAACTGTACTCCCAGCAATCCTCCCGCCCCGCCCAGCTTGCTTTTATAAGTAGTGGTGCTGTAATAAAACTGCTGGCGCGCGTTCCGGAAGCTTAATGTAGGAGCTGCGTACACACCCAACAGCCCCATTTTGCGGCCTTGGTACAGGTAATAGCGGCCCTGCAACGCCACGCCCGATAACCGCTCGTCCGGCTCACCCCCATTTACCAGTACCTCCACATTGCCGCTGATCCGGCGGCCCAGTTGCCGCTCGTAACCTACCAGAACAGGCACTAGCAGTTCCGGGGAAGAATTCATGATGTTATGGGCCGCATTACGAGCCAGGGCGCCGCCGATATCCAGGCGTAGGGCGTTGGTATACGGCGGCTTGGTGGAAGCCGAAACATCAGGGGTGGTCTGGGCCTGGGCAGCAGTGGCGAGGCCGGCACCGAGCAGCAGGGCGGTAAGCAGGCGGGCAGGGCGGAAAATGCGGGAGGAGTTGCGTATCATGGTCCGAAGTAGCGGAGAAGTCCGGCCGGCCGCAAACCACTCGCCGCGCTAATTAGACTTTACCGCCGCAAGAAAATTTACTACCCCAGCCTATCGGTAAGCAGCCTTGGCAGGGTTTGATGGACTTTGTTGCGGTATTCGCCTTCTCTTTCCCTGACTTTCAACGCCCGCTCCCGGTGACCGAACACGACGTAACCCGCTTGCTCCAGAAGATTCCGCTGCTCAAACAGGAAATAGGAAAGGTAATTGTGGGCCAGCACGAGGTGCTGGAAGAAGTGCTGGTAGCCCTGCTGGCCGGCGGCCACGCCCTGCTGGAAGGCGTGCCCGGCCTGGCCAAAACGCTGCTGGTGCGCACCCTGGCCCAGGCCATGGACCTGCCCTTCCGCCGCATCCAGTTCACCCCCGACCTGATGCCCACCGACATCCTGGGCACCGAGATTCTGGAGGAAGACCACGGCACTGGCCACCGCTCGTTCAAGTTCAACCCCGGCCCCATTTTCGCCAGTCTGGTGCTGGCCGACGAAATTAACCGGACGCCGCCCAAAACCCAGGCAGCTTTGCTGGAGGCCATGCAGGAGGGCCACGTTACGTACGCCGGCCAGGAGCACGCACTGCCCAAGCCGTTCTTTCTGCTAGCCACCCAGAACCCCATTGAGCAGAGCGGTACCTATCCGCTGCCTGAGGCCCAGCTCGACCGGTTTCTGCTGTACGTGCGTATTGGCTACCCCACTGAGCAGGAGGAGCTAGCCGTACTCAGCGGCACCACCGGCACCAACCGGCAGCAGGTAGAGCCCATTTTGGGTGGCGAGGAAGTGCGGCAGCTGCAGCTCCTGACGCGGCAGGTGAGCATTAGCGCGGAGCTGATGGGGCTGGTGAACCGCCTGGTGCGTGCTACCCGCCCGGCCACGTCGGAAGTACCGTTTATCCGGGAGTACGGCCGCTGGGGTGCGGGTCCGCGCGCCGGGCAGGCCCTCATTCTGTGCGCCAAGGCCCGGGCCCTGCTGCACGGCCGTTTCGCCGCCACGCTGGAAGATGTGCAGGCCTTGGCCCCGGCCGTACTGCGCCACCGTGTGCTGCTTAACTTCAACGCCGAAGCCGAAAACCTCACCCCCGACGACGCGGTAGCCGCCCTGCTGAAAGCGGTTCGTTTGTAGTTTTTGGTTGTTGGTTTCAAGCGTCGTCAGTGGTTTCCTGGCAGTTGACGCCATTACCTCCACAGCGACCTGAACCCACAAGAACATCTTACCGAAAACGAACAATCAAACCCATGCTCACCCCCGAATACCTCCATGCGCTGCAGAACCTGCCGCTGGCCGCCCGGCGGGCGGCCGAGGGACTGCTGCACGGCGCGCACCTGAGTCGGCGCAAGGGGGCGGGCATGGAGTTCAGCCAGTACCGCCCCTATCAGCCCGGCGACGACCTGCGCCGCCTCGACTGGCGCCTGGCCGCCCGCTCCGACCGATATTATCTGCGCGAATCGGAGGTGGATACCAGCTTGGTGGTGCACCTCGTGCTGGATGCCACCGCCAGCATGAACCACCAGGACGACAACGGCCTGAGCAAGCTACACTACGGCCGGCTGCTGTGCGCGGCCCTCGCTTACGTGGCCACCCAGCAGGGCGACGCGGTATCCCTGACGATACTACACCCCGGCGGCCTGCGCCACCTGCCGCCCCGCGCCGACGCCCGCCAGCTCAGCCGCCTCTACCACGCCCTGGAAACCACCGAGGCTGCCGGCCAATTCCCCGATTCGGCCACCCTGGCCCCGCTCACGGCCCGGCGGCAGCCGGCTCTTACCATCTGCGTGAGCGACTTGTACGAAGCCAGTGGCGAGATTGAACGGCTGCTGACCCGCCTGCGCGCCGCTTCGGGCGAGGTGCTGCTGCTGCACCTGATGGCCCGCAACGAGCTGGATTTCACCTTCAAAGGCGCCATTACCTTCGAGGACCTCGAAACCGGCCAGCAGCTCCAGTTGGATGCCGGCCAGCAGCGCCGCGCCTGGCAGCAGCACCTGCAGCAGTGGCTCCGCGACACGGCCCAGCGCGCCCGCTCCCACGGCTTCGACTACCACCAGCTAAGCACTGCTGAGCCCCTGACCGGCGCGTTGCGCGAGTTCCTCCGCCGCCGCGCCCGGGGTTGACGCTATACCACTCCGGCCCTCAGGCCCGATAGTTGCGAGAAGTCGGCGTCAACCGCTTTATTCTTCTCGCTATGACCCTCTATCTACTTGCTGGCCTGCTTGCCTTGGGCCTGACTACCCCGGCCGCCCACGCCCAGACGGCCCCACTGCTCACCAGCTACCAACGGCCGCTACCGGTAGTGCCCCTTGATTCCGTGACCCGCCAGATAACCTACCGGGGTATGCTGCCAGCCGCCGGACTGCCCCAAACCGAGGTGTATGGCCGCGCCCAGGAGTGGCTGGCCCGGCAGTTTGAGCAGTACGACCAAGTGGTGCGCTTTGCTGATGCCGGCCGGGGCGTACTCATCGGACAGGCCATTGTGCAGGCCGTGGGACCGGCCCAGAAGAACTTGGAGGCTCGCCGCTTCAACCTGCTGTTCCGTTTTCAGTTCCGGGCTCAGGCAGGCGGCCTGCAGTATGAGCTAACCGACCTCAGCTACCCGAGCTACCCTGTTACTACCGCCGCCAGTGACGCCGGCGGCGGGCTGGCGGCCGATGGACTGGCCCAATGGCAGCGGGCTGACGACTTCTCCCGCATTAGCACTACTGCAGCTCAGAATCGGCGGCGGCCTGTGGAGCCAGTCTTGCGTGACTACGACGAGTACACGACCAAAGGCGAGCCGAAGCCGCGCATGCTGCAGCAGTGTCAGGGTATTCAGGAAGCCATGACGACGCTGGTAGCCGCGTTGGGCCGGGAGTTGAGCCAGCCACTGCCGTAAGCCGGGTAGTTTATCCGGGCCAGTGTGAGCAGATTGCGGCAACGCCAGGCGTAGAAGTTGTGTCTGTGGAGAGGCTTCCCCACCTTAGGGCTGCGCACCGCGTTCATTCAACCAGGCTTCGTCTTTGCTTCCGCTCTTCTTTTCTCATGCCACTACTGGTTGGCTGGCCCTACTGGGGTTGGCGGTGCCGCTGGCTATTTACCTCTGGAACCGTCGGCCGGGGCGGGTAGTACGGGTGGGCAGCGTGCGGTGGCTGGAAGCCGCTGCCAACCAACGCCTGCGCAGCCTGAAGCCCGAGCAGTTGCTGGTTTTTCTGCTGCGAGCTGCCATTCTAGGGTTGCTGGCCCTGGCCCTGGCTGAACCGCTGCAACTGCTCCCGGTACCGCCCCGGCGCGGCCAGGTGCTGCTGGCCCCCGGCGTTACGGCCGCCGCCCTGGGCCCGGTCCGGCCGGTACTCGATTCGTTGCGGCAGCGCGGCTATGAGCTACGGCAACTGCACGCCACGCGGCCCGCAAGTGCGCCGCTGCCCTGGGCTGGGCTGGGCTTAGGCGATACGACGACCACGCTTACCGCTCAGTTTGCAGCTGATTCCATTCCGATTTTTAACCTCTGGCATACCGTGCAGCTGGCGGCCGACTCTCTCCCAAACCGGCCGCTGTTGGTGGTGGCCCCGCTCACCATATCCTCGTTTACCGGCACCCGCCCCGCCCTGCCCGCCGCTGTGCGCTGGCTCCCACTCCCCGCGCCCGATTCCAGCCGCTGGCCCGTGGCCGCCTGGCAGCCTCACCCCGACAGCCTGGTGATATTGGTGGCGCATAGTAATAGTACTGAACAGGGAATCAGGCTGCGGAAAGTGCGCCGTCGGTGGCCGGCCACCAGCGGCCCCATACCGGGTAACTGGGACGGCCAGTTGCTTCTCAGCCCCAGTCAAAAACAGGTGCGGGTAGTTGAAAACGGCCAGTCCCGGCCGCTGCCACTGCTGACGCGCGCGCCCCGCTGGTTTCTCAGCCACGATGCCGCCCATGCTGGCTCTGCCCGGGTGCTGGCGGCAGCTTTGCGGGCGGTTGGCTCAGTACTTCCCCTACCACCCCGCCTGACCGTCTCCACTGCATCTTCCGCCCTCCCCGATTCGCTCGACTGGCTATTCTGGCTGCGGGAACAGCCTTTGCCGGCCGGCGTAGTCAGCAGTACGCAGGTGTGGCAGGAAGCTGGCTCGCAAGCGGCAGCAGTAGCTACTCAGTTTCTGCCGGCCGGCACCGGTCAGCCCGTAGCCGTGCAACGGCTGGATACCACGGTAGCAGCCGCCACCACACTGTGGTCGACTGCTACCGGCCAGCCACTCCTTGGTCAGGTGACTCCCGGCCGCTACTATTTCCACTCCCGTCTTGCTCCGGCCTGGAGCAGCCTGGCCGACAGCCCCGAGCTACCCGGCCTGCTGCTGCCGCTGCTACTCCCAGCTCCGCCCTCCGACCCCACCCCTGATACCCGTACCCTCGACCTAGCGCAACTGCACGGCCCGGTTTCCAAGGTTACGACAACGGTAGGCTCAACTGCGCCGCGCCGGCCGCTGGCCCCCTGGCTGGTGCTGGCGGCCGGCCTGTTGTTTGGAGCAGAGCGGCTGCTGGCCGCGCGGCGCGCGGCGGTTTCTCCTCTAACGGTTCCGGTTTCATGAGTCCACAGCTTGCATCTTTGGTTTCCGCCGCTGCCCCGGTACAGGAGGTGGCCCGCGCCTGGGCCGTGCGCCGTACGGGGGCTGTGCTACTGCCGGTTCTAGGAGCGGCCGGGCTCCTGACGACGCTAGCTGTGGGCTGGCCGGGGGCATGGTGGCTGGTTGTTGGGTTAGCCCTTGTGAGTGCGGCCGGTACCGGCTGGTGGCTCTGGCGCATCTGGCACGAGCCACTAGCCAACGTAGCCCGCCAGCTTGACCGTCAGCATCCAGCTCTGGAGGACAGCACGGCCTTGCTTCTCACCCATACTGACACCCTAAACCTGCTGGGCCAGCTCCAGCAGCAACGGCTGCTCACGCGGTGGCCGGAGCTGGGCGCGTCCGGGGCACTGCTGCCCGTAGACTGGCGCAAACCATCAGGCACGCTGGTGGCCCTGCTGCTGATAGCCGGGGTGGTGTGGTGGCAGCGGCCCGTTGTCGGTCCAGCTGGTACACCGGCGGCCAGTGCAGCTGTTTCGCTGCATTTCAACGAGCAGCCCGGCCAGCCAGCCGCCGCCCCGCGCATCCTGACCACTCACCTGCAGGTGACCCCACCCGCCTACACCCGGCAGCCCGTTTTTTCGCCGACTACGCCTTCGTTTCGCTGCCCGCAAGGAAGCCGGGTGCGCTGGACGGTGACGGTGAGCCGCCCGGCGGGCGCACCGATACTGGAGCTGGGCGGGCGCAAACTCGCGCTGCAACCGGTACCGGGTCGGCCCACCGAGTTTGTATTTCAGCAGCCCGTCACGGCCTCCGCATTGTACCGGCTGCGGTTTGCGGGGCAGGTTTCCGATGATTATGCCATTGAAATCCAGCCCGACCAGGCCCCGACCATCCGCATCATCTCCCCCAAAGCCTATACGCTGGTAGAGTTCGGCCGGCCGCCTCAGGTACTCATAAACGCCCAACTGCGGGATGATTACGGCCTGACCCGGGCGCGGTTGGTGGCCACCGTGGCCCAGGGCCAGGGCGAGGCCGTGAAGTTCCGGGAAGTAGTCACCGACCTGAGCGGCCAGCTGCGCGGCCAGCCCACGGCCGCCACCCTGCGGCCCGTGTTGCGCCTGCCGGCGCTGGGCCTGACGTATGGCGACGAGGTATATTTCTACCTTCAGACCTGGGA
Source organism: Hymenobacter swuensis DY53 (assembly GCF_000576555.1). NCBI lineage: Bacteria > Pseudomonadati > Bacteroidota > Cytophagia > Cytophagales > Hymenobacteraceae > Hymenobacter > Hymenobacter swuensis. Next base: position 167,774 of record NZ_CP007145.1, on the reverse strand, counting down.
CAATCAGCAGCACCTTACCCGCTCCGACACCTATCTGGTGCAGTGGGAGGATACCACCGTGCAGGAAAGCGCGCTGGATGTATCGTTCGGGGTGAATACCGCGCCGGCCTACTTCCGCAGTCAGCGCCAGATTATCATCGACACCGAAAAGCTGCTGGCCGAACAACGCGGCTTGCCGGCTGCTACACTGCTGGAACGCAGTAACGAAATCGGCTTCGACCAGAAAATTCTGCGGATGCGCTACGGCAAGTTTCTGGGCGAGGAAGCCGACGAAACCATCGGCGGGGCTACCCGGCCTTCCGAAGCCGACGCGCCGGCCGAGGAACCCGGCCTGGGCTCGGTGGTAGCGGAGGACCACGCCGAACCGGAACCGGCTGCCTCCCCGGAGAAGCACTCCGCCGACGATGGTCACGACCACGGCCACGACCTGCCCTCTTCCTCTGCCACCACCCACGAGGCCCGCACCGCCGAGCTGATGGAGCCCTACATGCACCGCCACGACGACTCCGAAACGGCCGATTTCCTGGAACCCACTGTGAAGGCCAAGCTGCGGGCCGTGCTCAGCGAAATGTGGGAATCGGAGCTGCGCCTGCGCACCGGCCGCCCTCGCGAGGCCCTCCCTTACGAGTACCGTGCCCTGCGCCTGCTGAAAGAGGTGCAGCAGCAAACCCGCGCCTACGTCAAGAAGGCCGGCTTTACGCCGCCGCCCATGCCCGAAGCCACCACCCGCCTCACCGGTGACCTGGCCGGGGCCGCCGCCCCGCGCCGCCAGCAACAGGTGGCCGCTCCTGCTCAACAGCCCGCCATCCGCAGTGCTTTACGGACGCTTACTCAGGTGCAAGCTGGAGCCAAACCTGCGGCCGGCAGCACGGCTGCGCTGGAGCAGGCGGGCCAGGAATTGGCCCGGGCAGCTTTGCAAAAACCGGGCGCTTATCTCACTGCCCTGCGTGACCTGCGCCGCCTGACTTCCGCCCTGCGCGCCGGGCAGCCAACCCCTTCCGTGAATTTTCCGCTGCTGGAGCGCGCCCTTACCAGCTTGCTCCCGCCCGCCCGGCCGGCCCCGGTTAGCCGGGCCACACCCGCATCCGGACTCACACGGCGCTACTTTCAGGAGCTAAGTCGTTGATTTCCGGTCGACTGGCTTTTGCGTGGTCACCCTTCTTCTACCTGACAGCCGGCAACTCGCAGCCGGCCCCTCACTTTCTGCTCATGCTTTACGCTTTTGCTTTCGGTCTGCTTCTGGCGCTGCTGCTCACGGTGCTGGCACTGCGCCGGCCCGATAGCCGCAGACGGTTCCTGCGAGTTGTCGCCGGACTGATAGCCACTGCGGGCCTGGGCCTGGCTGCTTTTCCGCCTGCCAAAACCGCCGTACTACCAGTCACCGACGCGGCTATTCTGCTTACCGATTCGTATTCACCCGATACGCTCCGCACGCTCCAGCGCCGCCTGGGGCCAGCTGTTCCGGTGTGGCGCTACGCCGCCCTCACCGCCACCGACACGCCCACCGTGCAAAACCCCGCTGCCATCCGGCAACTCTCCCCGGGACTGCAAAAGCTACACATACTGGGGCATGGCCTGCCAGCGGCCGATGTTGCCCCCCTCATTGGTATCCGGCTTGTTTATCACGCCGATGCCCGGCCACATGGGTTTCAGCAGGCGGCCTGGCCAGCCGAAACCCAGCTAGGGCAAAGTTGGGTGGTAGAAGGGCGGTTTGAAGCGGCCGGCCCCGGTCCGGTATGGATAACCCTACGTGCCGCTGGCAGTGGCCGCGACTCGGTGCAGCTGTCCACCGGGCGCGGGTCGTTTCGGCTGCGTTTTGCGCCCAAAGCGGAAGGTCGGGCCGTGTATACGCTCGAAGCCCGCCGCCAAGGGCGGCGCATTGCCCAAGAGCCTGCTCCCGTCCAAGTCCTTCCTACCCGACCATTACGGATTTTACTGTTGGCGGCGGCTCCTTCGTTCGAGCTGCGCTTTCTGAAAAACGAATTGGCTTCCCATCAGCATGCCGTTGCCCTACGTACCGGCCTGAGTCGGGGCCTCACGCAAACAGAATTTCTGAACCTGCCCAATCCGCCTCCGCTCGGCCGCCTCACCCCTGCTCTGCTGGCTCGTTTCGATATCATTCTGACCGATGCCTCGACCCTGGACGATTTGTCGGGGGCTGAAGCGCAGGCACTGCAACGGACCATTCAGAACGGTACCGGGGGCCTGCTGCTACTGGCCGATGGCCCCCGCCTGCCCCGGCAGCTTCCCGGCGCAGCAGGGTTCCGGCTCCTGCCTCAGTCAGCGGCTGCAGCGGTTGTGGCGCAGCCCATACAATGGCCTGAAGCCCCCACCCAGGCCACAGCCCTACTCCCGGCGACCCTGCAACTTCGCCCGGATATGCAGCCGCTAGTGCTGGGGCCGCAGCAGCAACCAGTAGCGGCGGCCCGTCGTCTGGGCCAGGGCCAGGTAGTCGTCACCACCATCACCGAAACTTTCCCCTGGCTGCTGCAAAACCAGCCGCTGGTGTACAGTGCCTACTGGAGCCGTCTGCTCACAGCTGCCACGCCCCCACGCGCTGCTGCCGTAACTATTCAGCCTCTTTCCCGCTGGCCCCGGCCCAATGTCCCGGTGTTGTTGCGGACTACCGGCGCGGTCAGCCAGCTGCTGAATATACAGGCGGCCAATGCAGCTCCGGTACGCATTTCCCTCCGGCAGGATGCCAATGTACCGGAGTGGGCTACGGGTACTTACTGGCCAGCTGCGGCCGGCTGGCACGAAGCCCGTTTGGGAGCCGCCAGTCAATGGATGTACGTGTATGCCCCAACCGATTGGCAGGCCCCGGTCTACCGGGAGCAGCAACTGGCCGCCCAACAACATATTCGTAAAGACTCCCCCCTGGCCCAGGCCTCCGCAGTATCAGCGCGGGTTCAGCACACGGCCTGGCCCCGTTGGTGCGGGTATGTGCTGTTTCTGCTGGGGGCAGGCCTGCTCTGGCTCGAGGAAAAACTATAGTCGCACCTGCCCCACAAGCCTGGCAGGGTGATTTCACGGCTCATTGCCCGTTGCTCCAGCCGACAAACAGCCGTATTCTGCGGCTTGCTTCAAACAAAAGAATAGCCCGGGCTCCGTGAAACGGAACCCGGGCTACAGCAAAAACGTACCGGCCGAGCCGGCGCGCAATTACTTAACTTCGGTGGTGGTAGTGGTGGTAGCTTCCGTGGTGGTAGCAGCCGGAGCAGCAGCAGCCGTAGTGTCAGCTACAACAACGGTGGTGTCCGTAGTAGCAGGAGCAGCAGCTTCCGTCGAAGTAGCTTCGGTAGAAGTGGTGGTTTCTTCTACTTTCTTCTCGCCGCAAGAAACGAGGGTAGCAGCGAAAACAACGGCCAGAGCGGATACCTTGATGAGGTTCTTCATTTTGATTGGTAGGTTTGAAAAATTTTGTCCGAAAAACGCCCTTCATACCGGCAAATGAAATTGGTAACCCATGCGGGAAATATATTTTTTCGGTGGGTTACCGCACCGGGCACCACGTATTAACCCCCAAAGCGAATGGGTAAGGGACAACCTTCCTACACCGACGAGGAGTTTGTGGCGGCCATCCGCCGCGACGACGACCGGGCGCTGGCGCAGCTCTACCGTCTACACTTTCCCATGATTTCGCACTACATCCTGCAGAACAGCGGGACGGAGGACGAAGCCAAGGATGTGTACCAGGAGGGCGTGATGGTATTCTATGAAAAGGTCCGCGACGGCTCCCTGGAGCTTAGCTGCCAGATCAAAACCTACCTCTATGCCGTGTGCCGACGCCTGTGGCTCAAGCGGCTCACCGAGAAAACCCGTTTCGGCGGCCGCCTCGATGACCACGAGCCTTACCTCGAAACCGGAGCCGAAGCTGACCTAGAGCTGGCTGAGGAACGGGACAGGCAGCTGGGCACCATGGCCCAGGCTCTGGACCGCATCGGGGAGCCCTGCCGCTCGCTTTTAGAAGGCTTTTACCTGCTCGACAAGTCGATGCAGCAGCTCACGGCTGAGTTCGGTTATACCAATGCCGACAACGCCAAGAATCAGAAATATAAGTGCCTAGTACGGTTGAAAAAGCTCTTTTTCAATCAGTATCAGGAACAGACATAGTATAGACATAAGATAATGAGATAGGAGATGTGAAACTCTGTTTTTGCGGCCATTAAAGCAGCTTGAACATCGTCTCCTATCTCACTTCTCCTGTCTTACTTCTAGATAAGCAATGAAAACCGAAGCCGACTATTACGCTTTATTTGATGCCTACCGCTCTGGCGGGCTGGCCGGAGAGGAGCGCGCCACCCTGGAGCACCGGCTCGCCGCCGACCCGGAGCTGGCGCGCCGACTCCAGGAGTTTGAGGAAGTAACGGGCACGCTCACGGCCTACGGCCGCCGGCTGGCCCTGCGCCGCAAGCTCCACGCCATTCACGCCGACATGGAAACGGAGCGGGCGGTACAGCTCACGCCCTTGGCCAAAGTAGCCGAGGAAGATGAGCGCCACGAGCAATTTGCGACCGGCCGCGCGCCCCGCCCCATGCTACGCATTTCGCGCACTGAGGAAAAGCTACGCGCCTTCTGGCACGGACACCGGGCTACCATGATGGTAGCTGCCGCCGTAGCCGTGCTGGCCGTATTCACTACCCTGCTGGGCCTGGAAATGTACCGGGCAGCTCAGAAACCCTCCTTGTACGGCTACACGGTGCTGCGCCGGGAAGTGGAGCGCATCAAGCGCAACCAGCGGACCATGAACCGCGCCCTCAATCAGATGGATGTGTCTACGCCCGAGAAATCCAACCCAGGCAAATTCAGCGGCACCGGCTTTGCTCTCACGGCTGATGGGTATCTGGTTACCAGCTACCACGTCATTCAGGGGGCCGATTCGCTGCTGATTGAAAGCCGGGACCGGCAGCGGTTCCGGGCCGAGCCGGTCTTTACCGACGTGGCCCACGACCTGGCTATCCTACAAATCAAGGACAAGTCGTTCAAAGGCTTCGGCAGGTTGCCCTACTCGTTTAAGCGGGGCCAGTCGGACCTGGGCGAGCGGGTGTACACGCTGGGTTACCCACGTGAAGACTTGGTGTTCAATGATGGCTCTTTGAGCGCCCGCTCAGGCTTCGAAGGTGATACGGGGTTCTACCAGATCAGTATTCCGGTGAACCCGGGCAACTCGGGCGGTCCGCTGCTGGATGATCGGGGCAACCTTATCGGCATTATTAGTGGCCGGCAGATGGATGTGCAGAGTGCCGCCTTTGCAACTAAGTCCTCCTATCTGATGCGGCTGGTCGACTCGCTGGGTACGGCCCATGCAGGCAAGCCGTACAACATGCCCCGCACCAACCAGCTGGCCGGCACTTCCCGCCCCCAGCAGATCCGCAAGCTGCAGGATTATGTATTTGTAGTGAAAGTGTACGAGTAAGCACTTGTACCTGCAAGCCCCCCAAAGCCCCGCCGAATTTCGGCGGGGCTTTTTCGTCCGTTGCGTTCTGCTGGTATAGCCGCCGCAAATAGCCCCAAAGGCACTCTGGCTCCGCTGCCGCTGGTGGCCTACTCCCCCTTAACACCGCAGCGGCTTTGCTGGACCTCGTATTGACCGGGCGTTTATCTGTATCAAAAATCGGCCGGCTTCCGTACAGTTCCTGCGGTGCCGCAACTGGCGGCCGGTTATTAGTTTTCTCACTCCCTCTGCCTTTCCGTTATGAGCAGCCAACTCTCCCAAGAAGTCGAAAAAATCGTTCCTGAAGACATTATCAACACCCTGCAAAGTGCCTACAAAGTGTTTAAGGGCGAACAGGATCAGTTGGATGATCTGCTGAAAAACGGTAGCGCACTACTGCGCAAAGCCTCACAGCGTTTCACCACTACTCAGCTTATAGTAGGTATTGCCGTAGTAGCCGGTATTGCGGTGTTTGCCGCCGCTAAAGCCGCCGAAGCTTCCACCGACGAGCAATAGGCTACGCTACTCAGACTGCGTTTCTAAGAACCTCTCCTGTACTAAGGAGGGGTTTTTTTGTGCATTATTTATCTTTATAATTTTAACAATAATAATTTTAACTTATACTTGCACACTCGCAACCAAAACCGGCCCTATTTGTATGAGAGCATCTTTCCTCTCCCTCCTGTTCGTGTCCCTGTTCGTCGCAACTGATGTTGTGGCTGAAATCAGCAGCCCTGATGTAGTACAGCCCGTGGCTACCGGCATTGCCACAGTATCCTCTGCTACTGAAGGAGCATCCACTGGCTGGCTTAAGCGCAAAAAGCGCCGGCCGGCCTACCGCCGGCTTCGCGCCCATCGGCGCTAACCGCCTTGTTCCACCACTTCAAGTATTCCTACCTATGAAATCGTTAGCTACTTTTCTGCTACTGGCTGGTGCAGCTGGCTTACTAGCCCCCGAAATGGCCGTAGCCAGCCCCGACCCAGCCAAAACAATCAGCTCGCCTAAGAAGAAGAAAGGGCTGAAAATCTTTGGGAAGCGCCCCACAGAAACCTCCTATGCCAAAGCCATTCGTCGCAACGAGATATTTCGTTAGCAGCGGCTACGCCGTTTCCCTCCGAACTTAGCACAGCAGCTACTAACGGCGTGTAGCTTCCGGGTTGTCTTCTCCTGAAGGCAATCCGGAAGCTACGCGCCGTTTTACTGTACTGCCCAGCGTATCATCACTGCTTCGTCCTGGCGGCTGAGTTCAGGAAGTCGAGCAGCACGCCGTTGGTCCAGCCGAAGCCATCCTGCAAGGGGTATTCACCACCGCCGCCCAGCGCACTGGGGTTCTGCACGTTGTATTTCTCCATCAGCTTGCCCGTTTGCTGGAACACCTGCTCATTCAGGGATACCCAACGGGTGACGATGGTTTGCGCCAGCTCCTGCTGACCGTATTTCCTGAGGCCCTCCACGGCCATCCACTGCAGCGGAGCCCAGGCGTTGGGCGCGTCCCACTGCTGTCCGGTAGTAGCCAGTGTAGTTACCAGACCGCCCGGCCGCAGAAACTCCCGCTGCAGCCCCTCGGCTACCTGCCGGGCCTGGACGGTACTGGCAATGCCTACCGTCAGCGGATACAGCCCCGCCAGGGTACGCACCGGGGCAGGTTGGCGGCGCGTCCAGTCGTAATCCACAAACCAGTTGGTTTTGCCGTCCCAGCAGTATTGCAGCAAGGCTTTGCGGCGGGCGGCGGCCTGCTTTTCAAGAGCAACGGCGGCGGGTTTTTCGCCGCGCAGGCGACTGGTGTAGGCTAGTTGCAGCTCCACTTCATAGAGCAAGCAGTTCAGATCAACGGGAATCAGCTGGGTAGTGCGAATGGATTCCAGCCCCTGGCCCGGCAGAAACCAGCGGCTGCTGAAGTCCCAGCCCGAGGCGGCGGCAGCGCGAATATCCCGATAGAAGTCGGCGGTCGGGCGCGTGGTGCGGCCGGCGGCGGCTACGTCCTCCTGGTACGATTCCTCGCGGGGCTCAGTGCTCTGGTCCCAGTAGCGGTTGAGGGCGGTGCCATCGGGCAGGCGCACCACGCTGCGGCGGGCTAGGCCGGGCGCTACGGAGTCGGCGGCGGCCATCCAGAACTGGTATTCGCGCAGTACGGCCGCGTGGTAGCGCAGGCGCGCCGCGTCGCCGCCCTGATTTTGGGCCAGCAGCTCCACCATGCGCCCGAAAAAGGGCGGCTGGGAGCGGGTGAGGTAGTACGTGCGGTTACCGTTCGGCACGAAGCCGTAGCGGCTAATCAGATAGGCGAAGTTGTCTACCATTCCCCGGATCAGCTCCGGGCGGTTGCTGGCCCGCAGCCCCAGCATGGTGAAGTACGAATCCCAGTAATATACCTCCCGAAAACGGCCGCCGGGCACTACGTAGGCGTGAGGCAGCGGCAGCAGAGAGGCGTATTTCCCCACCGAGTCCTGGCCCGGCCGCTGCAGCACCGTCCAGAGCGTATCGAGGTGGTGGCGCAGGCCGGCCTGCACGTGGGTGCGGTAGGTGGGGCCATTGGCAGACGGCAGACGGAAATAAGCCTCCACAAACTGCTTCAGATTAAAGCCCGGCTGCCGGTGCATCTGCTCGTAGGCCGCCAGAATCACGGCCGGCTGGTCGCGCGGCTCAGCATCCACGAATGTCTTGTTGTCGGGAAAGACACGCTGGAGCTGCACGGCCTCAAACAAGCCGGGAAACAGCTGGCGGGGCGAAGCCGAAGACGCAGTTTGCGCCAACAGCCCATTGGCCACGCTCAGACACAGGCACAGCGGGAGCAGATTTTTCAGCATATCGGCCAACAGAGGAAGCGCAACCGCACGAGCTGCGTCGGAATTTAGAGAAATGTGGGGAAGGAACGTGCAGCTACTACGGCTCCGTTCCGTCCTGGGTATATTCGCAGGCCACGGTGGCCGTATTTTTTCCTGTTTTCCAATGACGAATCGTTCTTTTCTGCTAGCAGGAGTCCTTAGCCTGACGCTGTTTGCTCCCCTTCTGCCAGCACCCGCAGCGGCCCAGGCACCGACCGTAAGCGCTATTCTGGCTCCCGAAGCCACACCCCGGCTGGTGTCGCGGCAGTTCAGCTTTACCGAAGGCCCAGCCATAGATAAGGCCGGCAACGTATTCTTCACCGATCAGCCCAATAACAAGATCTGGAAGTACAGTACCGATGGTCAGCTTTCGGTTTTCCTGGAACAGGCGGGCCGCTCCAATGGCCTGTACTTCGACCGCAAAGGCAACCTGCTGGCCTGCGCCGATGAGCACAACCAGCTCTGGTCAGTGACGCCCGATGGCAAAGTGACGGTGCTGCTGAAAGACGTGCAGGGCCGCATCCTCAACGGCCCCAACGACCTGTGGGTGCAGCCCAAAACCGGCGGCCTGTACTTCACCGACCCCTACTACCAGCGCCCCTACTGGACGCGCCAGCAGCCCGACCCGGCCCTGGGCGGCCAGCACGTATACTACCTGCCTGCCGGCGCAATCCAGCCCGTAGTGGCCGACGATAAGCTGCAGCAGCCCAACGGCATCATCGGCACCCCCGACGGCAAGCTGCTGTACGTGGCCGACATCGGGGCCAACAAAACTTACCGCTACCAGATTGGGCCCAATGGCCAGCTGAAGAACCGGCAGCTATTCGTGGAGCAGGGCTCCGACGGCATGACCATCGACAACCAAGGCAACGTGTACCTCACCGGCAACGGCGTAACCGTGTACAACCCCGCCGGCCAGAAAATCGAGCAGATTGCCATTCCCGAGAAGTGGACCGCCAACGTATGCTTCGGTGGCAAAAAGCGCGACGTGCTGTTCATCACCGCCTCCGAGGCCGTGTACGTGCTACCCATGCGGGTGCGCGGCGGGCAGTAAGTAGGCACCACCAAACCGAGCAGCCCGGCTGTGGTTTCCTCCGAAACTACGGCCGGGCTTTTTTTACTTTAGTATCTACTTAAAAGGCCGTCCCAGCAAACCGCTGTCACCACTTGCCTTCCTTTGGCAGCGAATCAAAAATTTTATATTATATATATAAATAATTACGCATATTTACTTCCTCTTCGCGCTATTACTACCCTGGAGCTGCTTCATATGGCTCCTCTCCTTCCTATTGCTTGTTCTGGCCAGTACAGTGTGTCGTATTTATTTTACGTCAGGAGGCTATGTATGTCCCGTCGCATGAGGTGCTGTTGGTAGCACCACCCACATTATATCGGCAAGGGTTGGAAGGGATGCTACGCGGGGCGTGGCCGGGCATCGGCATTACGCTGGCCACGGACAGCCGTTGCGTGCCGCAGCTGCTGTACCAGCGGCCCTTTGCCGTGATCATTCTGGATGCCGAGCTGCTGGACTGCCTGCCCGATTTGTACCTGAGCCAGTTACGGGCTATCCGGAGCACCCAGCCGCTGCTGCTGTTCACGGGCCCGCGCCTAGCTCCGGCCTTGCGGCGGTACCTGACTCAGGCGGGGCCATGGCTGGCGTGGCTGCCCCGTCACGTAGTACCGGGAGCGGTGGTAGCCGTCCTTACGCCCTATCTTCTCGGAGTCAGCCCGGCCGGCACCGCGGCCTCACTACGTACCGGGGCCCCAGCCACGGCCTTCAGTCGCCGCGAACTGGAAGTGCTGCGCCTAGTGGTACAGGACTATTGCAATCAGGAAATAGCCGACCAGCTGTGCCTGAGCGTGCGCACCGTGGAAAGTCACCGTCGGGCGCTGCTCCAGAAAACCGGAGCCCGCACGCTGGTAGGGCTGGTGGTGCAGGCCATGCGGGAAGGCTGGGTGGGCGTGTAAGGTTCAGTGGTGGCACGCTAAACACGCAGCAGATAGTCGCGCATCTTGGTGCAACAACTGAAGCACATGCTCAACTGCTGCTGTAAGAGTAGAACACTGGCTTTTTGCTGGTTCCCTACTGCTTTGCTTAACTGGTGAAACCTAAGAGCATTACTCATTGCCGAAATACCACATCCTACACACTACGCTCAATGACTGTTTCAGCCTACATCCGTCTGCTTGTGCTCAAGAGCCTCGTACTGTTAGCATTGGCCACTTCAACTGCGTTTGCCGCAGATCCGATACCGTTGGTGTATCGCCTTAAAGCTGATACACAGCTGCAGGAGTGTGCCGTAAATGGTGACAAAACGGGGAAACCGCTACGCACAGCACCTGCCGGGGCACATTTCACAATAATCAATACTAAAAAGGACGCGGGAGATAACTACTTGATTGAGTTTGCCGAATGGACACCTTTAAATGGGGTGCCAAAAAGAATACGCACTATTGCCCCTGATTCATTCACCACGAATAATGTGAACGGGCAGAAAATAACTACGTCGGATAGCAAAGCCATATCAAAAGCAGACATACAGGAATCGGTAGATGAGAGCTATTATTATACCCTCAACTATGACCCTGCTACCGGGCTGGATCGATACTTTCTGATTTCCGCCGACCAGCTTGCTGCAAGCGCCGCAGTGTTGGCAGCCAGATTTACCCCTACTGCCGGAGCGGTGGTCATGCCGTTTAAATTTCGGCCGCAAAACGGCGACTTTACCAAGGATATTACGCTAAGCGGTATGGGAGGTGCCAGTTGGCACCCAGGCCGCCGCACGGAGCACTCACTTTCCTTACTGATTGGAATAGGTATTACCTCCGTAACGCTGACACCCAAAAACAGCTTGGTAGCCGAAAATCGCGAACAAGCTGCCATCACTCCGTCTTTGTGCCTCCTCTATCAATGGGAGCGGTTACAACTGGGGGCGTTATTGGGAACCGATATTTTAGGAGAAGGCAGCGCATCATGGCGGTACAACAAACAGCGTTGGTTTGCGGCAGGTATTGGGTTCAGCATCTTCAAGCCAGAAGATGCTACGGCCAAGGATGCGGGGTCAAATAATCAGGAAAAGAAATAGGGGCTTTGAGATACGTGGCAGTCAGGCCAAATTACCGTCGCGTTCTGTAGGCAATGTCAGGAAACATTTCCGCCCCTACCGGAAGCCTCCCGGCGCTTGAAGAAATACTATCGGCGGGAGCGGGAAGGGCGGCGATGCTGGGAAACGCATCGGCGTCCGCAACTGATTCATCCACAATTTCAGGTGAATTAATAGGTGCTAAGCACAGAAAAGGGGGGGGCTACTTTGCTTGGTAAAGTACCCCCCCCTTTTCTGTGCTTAGCACCTCGGCCTTCCCACCCCGCCACAGCAACTAGGTCAGCCGCTCGGGAAGCCGTAGCAGTTCGGCCGCAAGCCGACGCAGGCTGTCTCTGAAGCTGCGCATCACGCCTCCGGTAGCGTTTGTGCCCGGCAGCGGCTACCTTCCGGTCCCGGCTCCTACCCTAACCGCTCCCGCCAATGCCCGAAACTACCCTCCACGAAAGTATTCTGCTGGTATTGGGGCTGCTGTTTGCTATGCTACTGCTGGTGATGCTAGGCCAGAAGCTGCGCATCTCCTACCCTATCTTTCTGGTGCTGGCTGGGCTAGTGCTGGGCTTCGTGCCGGGGCTGCCGCGCATCGTCATCAGCCCCGACCTCATCTTCCTGATTTTCCTGCCGCCGCTGCTCTACCAGGCGGCTTGGGATACTTCCTGGCAGGATTTCTGGCGCTGGAAGCGGCCCATTGCGCTGCTGGCGTTTGGGTTGGTGTTCTTCACTTCCACCATCGTGGCCTACGTGAGCCGGGCTATGATTCCGGGCTTCACGCTGCCGCTGGGGTTTCTGCTGGGCGGCATCATCTCGCCGCCCGATGCCGTGGCCGCCACTTCCGTACTCCGGGGCGTGCAGGTGCCGCGCCGCATCACCAGCATTCTGGAGGGCGAAAGTTTGATCAATGACGCCAGCAGTTTGATTGTGTTCCGGTTTGCCTTGGCCACGGTACTGTCGGGCACGTTCGTGTGGCAGCAGGCAGCGTCCAGCTTTTTGCTGGTGAGCGTGATGGGGCTGGCCGTGGGCTTGGCGGTGGCGCACGGTTTCTACCTCATTCACAAGCACCTACCTACCACACCCAGCATCAACACGGTGCTCACGTTTATTGCGCCCTACAGCATGTATTTGCTGGCCGAGGAATTCCACTTTTCGGGAGTGCTGGCCGTAGTGAGCGGCGGGCTGCTGCTCTCGTTCCGCTCCCACCGCGTGTTCGATGCCGACACCCGGTTGCAGGCCACCAGCGTGTGGGCCAGCGTGGGCTTTGCCCTCAACGGACTGGTGTTCATTCTCATTGGGTTAGAGCTGCCGGTAGTGGTGGAAGGGCTAGGTACGTACTCGTTGGGGCAGGCCATCGGCTACGGCCTTATCATCAGTGCCATTGTCATCATTATTCGATTGGTCTGGATGTTTCCGGCGGCCTTTGTGCCGCGCTGGCTGTTTCATAGCATCCGCACGCAGGAAACCAGTCCCGGCTGGCAGGGGCCGCTGATTATTGGCTGGGCCGGCATGCGCGGGGTGGTGTCGCTGGCCTCGGCGCTGTCGGTGCCGCTGCTGCTGAGCAACGGGCAGGCGTTTCCGCAACGCAACCTGATGCTGTTCATCACCTTTGTGGTGATTCTCGTAACGCTGGTTTTCCAAGGCCTCACGCTACCGCTGCTCATCCGCCTCACTGGCGTCGAAAACCTGGAGGAACGCATGCCCACCGATGCCCAGGAAGCCGGCATCCGGCTGCACCTGCGCCACGCGGCTCTGGCCCACATGCAGCAGTACTACGTAGTTGATATGCAGGAAAATGAGCTAATCCGGGCCCTTCAGCAGCGCATGCAGGCCGAAGCTCAGCGCACCAACAACCTGCTCGAAGCCCTCGACTACGACGAATCCAAGCGCCAGGCCCTACAACGCTACCACCAAGTGCTGCTGGACGTGCTGCGCGTGCAGCGCGAGGAGCTGTTTGTGCTGCGCCGCCAGGATGTGTTCGAAGAGGAAATGCTCCGCCACCAAGAAGCCCAACTGGACCTCGACGAAGCCAAAATCAGCCACATGCCGCACTAGACGTAATAGCAGCTGAGAATAATTGAACGGTCATGCTGAGCTTGCCGAAGCATCTCTCCCACTTCGTTGCAGTATGTAATCCAACGAAGCAGTAGAGATGCTTCGGCAAGCTCAGCATGACCGTTCTTTTCTCCCTAAACACCACCCTCCCCCAAAAACCAAAACATCCTCTCCCGGCCGAAACCAGAAGAGGACGTTTGCAGGCAACAAGGCTGCTTAATTCAGGCTGCGGTAACGCACCCGCTTGGGCTCCACGTCGCCGAGGCGCTTGCGTTTGGCTTCCTCGTAGTCGGAGAAGTTGCCCTCGAACCACACCACCTGAGAGTCGCCCTCGAAGGCCAGGATGTGGGTGGCGAGGCGGTCCAGGAACCACCGGTCGTGGCTGATAATCACGGCGCAGCCGGCGAAATTCTCCAACGCGTCTTCCAAAGCCCGGATGGCATTCACGTCTAGGTCGTTGGTGGGTTCGTCGAGCAGGAGCAGGTTGGCACCCTGCTTGAGCGTGGTGGCCAGGTGCACCCGGTTCCGCTCCCCGCCCGAGAGGCTGCCGACTTTCTTCTCCTGGTCGCCGCCGCGGAAGTTGAAGTTGCTCACGAAGGCCCGGGAGTTCACCTGCCGGCCGGCCAGCAGCATGGTTTCGGTACCGCCCGAAATGGTTTCGAACACCGACTTGTTGGGGTCCAGCGTGTCGTGTTGCTGGTCCACGTAGGCCGTCTGCACCGTGGGGCCGACCACGAACGTGCCAGCATCGGGCTGCATCTGGTCGGTGATGAGGCGGAACAAAGTGGTTTTACCCGCGCCGTTCGGCCCGATGATACCTACGATACCGCCCTGGGGCAGCTGGAAGCTCAGGCCGTCGAACAGCAGCTTGTCGCCAAACGCCTTGCGCAGCCCTTCGGCCTCAATCACCTGGGAGCCCAGGCGCGGACCATCGGGGATGAACAACTCCAGCTTCTGCTCCTTCTCGCGGGAGTCCTCGTTCACCATCTTGTCGTAGCCGGCGAGGCGGGCCTTGCTCTTGGCCTGGCGCGCTTTCGGGGCCATGCGCACCCATTCCAGCTCCCGTTGCAGGGTTTTCTGGCGCTTACTCTCGGTTTTCTCTTCCTGGGCCAGGCGGTTGGATTTCTGCTCCAGCCACGACGAGTAATTTCCTTTCCACGGAATACCCTCGCCCCGGTCCAGCTCCAGAATCCAGCCGGCCACGTTATCGAGGAAGTACCGGTCGTGGGTTACGGCTATGACGGTGCCTTTGTATTGCTGCAGGTGCTGCTCCAGCCACAGCACCGATTCGGCGTCCAGGTGGTTGGTGGGTTCGTCCAGCAGCAATACGTCGGGCTCCTGGAGCAACAGGCGGCACAGGGCTACCCGGCGCTTCTCCCCGCCCGAGAGGTTGCCGATAAGGGCTTCCTCGGGGGGCGTGCGCAGGGCGTCCATGGCGCGCTCCAGCTTGTTGTCGAGGTTCCAGGCGTCGAGCTGGTCGAGGCGCTCCTGTACGGTTCCCTGGCGCTCCAGCAGCTTATCGAAGTCGGCATCCTCAGCCCCGAAGGCTTCGTTGATTTCGTCGAATTCCTTGAGTAGGGCCACCGTTTCGGCCACGCCTTCCTCAATCACCTGCCGCACGGTTTTGGCGGCATCCAGCTGGGGCTCCTGCTCTAGGTAGCCCACCGAGTAGCCCGGCGACCATACCACGTCGCCCTGAATCTGCTTGTCCTGGCCGGCAATGATTTTCAGCAACGACGATTTACCCGAGCCGTTGAGGCCGAGTACGCCGATTTTGGCCCCGTAGAAAAACGAGAGGTAAATGTTTTTAAGCACCTGTTTCTGCGGGGGGTACACCTTGGTTACCCCCGCCATCGAGAAAATAATGGTGGGTTGGTCGCTCATCGGAAAGAGTTAATCAGGGTTCGGGTAAGATGTGGGCCGGGCTTGCCAGTTCCCCGCAGGTTTCTATTTTGCGGTACGATACGGCTATACGGCGTATTGGCCGGGTAACCGCACCCGCCGCCGGTTCGTAGTTCAAGGACCTCCGGTTGAGCGGAAGCCCAGCACTGCAAGAACTGCCGCCGCTGGCCGTTAGGTCAAAGGTAGGCAGCCCGCTCAAACATTCCACCGGCCCGGCTGAGCCGAAGAATTACCCGACAACGCGTAAACTTGTACATCTTTCCGGCCCGAATCTCCGACCTGTTCCACCTATTCGCTCCCCCCGCTATCTGATTATGGACTCACAAGACCACTTGCTGGCCGAAG
This sequence comes from Hymenobacter swuensis DY53, assembly GCF_000576555.1. NCBI lineage: Bacteria > Pseudomonadati > Bacteroidota > Cytophagia > Cytophagales > Hymenobacteraceae > Hymenobacter > Hymenobacter swuensis. Next base: position 152,123 of record NZ_CP007145.1, on the reverse strand, counting down.
CCCGCCGTTATGGCTACATCGAGGGCGACCAGGTGTGGCTTCGCCCGCTCCTCGACCTTCCCGCTCGTCAGGTGGGCCAGGTCAAAGAATCCGCCGATGCTTCGCTGGTGTACTTTGCCCAGCGCTTCAACCTCTTCCGCACCAAGGTGGAAGAGCTGCTCCAGAAGATTGAGGAGTCAGAGAACAAGGGGTCCTTCCTGATGAAGGCCCTGCACCTCAAGGAGCAGGTAGGCAGCTACGATGCTCTCGGCGACTTCGAGGGCCTATACCGCCGCCTTACAGAGGCCGAGGAGTCTATCAAAGTCACCATCAACCGCAACCGGGAGAAGAATCTGGCCACCAAAATCGGCCTGATTCAGGAGGCGGAGGACCTGCACGACACCATCGACTGGCAGGGCGGCACCGAGAAACTAAAGGATTTGCGCCAGGGCTGGATCAAAACCGGTCCTGTGGAGAAGCACTTGGCAGAAGAGCTGGAGAACCGCTTCCAGGTCGCCGTAGATGCGTTTTTCGCCCGTAAAAAGGAGTTTCTGGCCGAGAAAAAGGCCATGACCAACCGGGTGTACGACCAGTACAAGGACCTGATTCATAAATCGGAAGCCCTGCAGAACTCCAACGAGTTCGAGGAAACCACCCGCAAGCTCAAACAGCTGCAGCAGGCCTGGAAGGAAATTGACGGCTCCCTCCCCCGCAAGCAGGCCAACGACCTGTGGACGCGCTTCCGGGCGGCGCACAACCACTTCTTCGAGCGGCTGAAAGTCCACATCGAGAGTAAGCGGCAGGAAATGCCCGCGGCGAGCAGTGGCAATCCGGGCGAGGATAACCTGACCCGTAAGCGCGCGTTGGTGGCCGAGGCTCAGGCCCTGCTGAAGCAACCCATGTCATCGGCCGTAGCGCGGGCCAAGGAGTTGCAGGCGGCCTGGAAAAAGGTAGGGCCGGTACGCGGCGAGGAGTCGGATAGGGTGTGGGAGCAGTTTATTCTGGCTTGCGACAAGGTGTTTGAGATGAGCGCCCTGGAGCACTACATGCGCAAACGGCAGCCCGGCCCCGAGCAAAATACACTTCAGGAACAGGCAACCCTGCGTATTCAGGCCCTGCGCGAATTCATCAAATACGACAAGCAGGAGCAGGAAGTGCTCAACGAAAACCTGGACAAGCTCAACGACTCGCCCGGCAATGAGGCCTTCCGGACCATGCTCCAGGGAAAAATCCGGGCCTTTGACCGGAAAATTCGTACTAAAAATGACCTGATTGCCATGTTCCAGCAGCAGGCAGTTGGCTAGTTCAACCCTGCGCTGTATTTTACGTTGGCGTCAGCGAGTCACGCAACCGCCAGTCGGTAATCGTGTCATGCCTTTATCAACGGCCGGGTTTTTGCTAACGGCGTTTTACCTTTTGACCACCTTTTTTAGCAGCACACACGACTATGTACTGGACTCTGGAACTTGCTTCGTACCTGGAAGATGCTCCCTGGCCTGCCACCAAGGATGAACTCATTGATTACTCTATCCGCTCGGGTGCCCCGATGGAGGTAGTAGAAAACCTGCAGGCTCTGGAAGACGACGGTCAGCCTTACGAGAACATTGAGGAAGTATGGCCGGACTATCCGACCAAAGAAGACTTCATGTTCAACGAAGACGAGTACTAGAAAGTAGAAGTGAGACAGGTGGAGGTGAGAAATCAGACTAGGTTCGATTAGACGGCTTTCGGCACGTCATCTCACTCCTCATGTCCGACTTCTCAGTTCTATCAATACAACACCTGATTGCGGGGTATGGACAGCGCGTCCTGCTCCGCAATTTGAGTTTTACGGTGCCTGAGCCGGCGTTTGTGTCTATTGTGGGCCACAACGGCTGCGGCAAGACTACCCTATTCCGCGCCCTCACCGGCCAACTGCCCTACCAGGGCCACATCACGCTACAGGGCCAGGACCTGCGCGCTATCCGGCGGCCGGCCGCCAACGGACTACTGGCACACCTCCCACAGCGAGCCAGCGTGGAATTTTCGTTACCGGTGCGGGAGTTGGTGGTGATGGGCCGCTTCCGGCACCATCGTTTTCTAGGGGCCTATTCTACTACTGATTACGCCCTGGCCGATGCGGCCCTGAGCCGCGTAGGCGTCGCCCATCTGGCTCACCAGGATTTCACTTTGCTTTCAGGTGGCGAGCAGCAGCTGGTGTGGCTGGCCCAGCTTAGTCTGCAGGATGCCGCCCTGTACCTCCTCGACGAGCCGACCCAGCAGTTGGATGTGTACTACCGGCGCCGCGTGTTCAGCCTGCTGCATAGCTGGGTGCAGGAGCAGCACAAAACCATCCTTTGCATCACCCACGACCTAGACAACCTCGCGGAACTGCCCGGCTACCTGCTCAACCTCTCGCGCCCTGTGCCCAACCTGCTTCCCCTCTCCCCCGCTACCGTTTACGCCGAGCGCACCTTCTTGGAGAGCGAAGAAAGCCTAGCGGTTAAATAGTGAGTTGACGTTCTACTTGCGCCACTTGCGCGGATTGAACAACAAACTCACCGCTTCACAATTTCACCTTTGCCCCGGCCGGCGGCGCACTACGTGCCAGATAGAACGCAGAAAGGGCCAGGGCGTCACGGAGTTCATTATCTGAAAATTCTCAACCCAGGAGGTTCGCTCGTCTAGGAAGTCGAAGATTCGCTCCACGGGGTTGCGCCGGAACAGCTCGGTGAAGATGCGGCTGGTCTGCTCGCCCTGGCGCTGCATAATATCGAGCAGGAGCGTATCGAACAGGTGGAACTGCCATTGGTCGGCGGTAGCGGGACGGGGCGGGTGGCCGGTGGTGGCCAGACCGGCTACCAGCCGCGCCGAGTGCGCCTGAATCCGTTTGAAGGCATAGCCAGTACTGGGTTTGGCCCGGCCGGCCCGGGTACCCAGGTTGAAGATGTGCGCCCCCACCGTAGCCGGCAGCGGATGGTCGGTCATGGGAATGGCCCCGATTTCCACGGCCTCAACCCGGAAATTTATAACGCCCAGTCCCTGTAAATAGGTACGCATGGCGGCTTCGTATTCGGCCTGGGGCAGCGTCTCGGCCGAAAACAACGTGTATTCCACCAGTGCCCGGCGCTTGCTAAAGGGCAGCACGTACATGAACCGCGCCTCTTGGTGCTGCGCGCCCCGGAAGTCCATAAACTCCTGCGTTTCCGGATCGAAAGCATCCTCCTCGGTTTCCACTTCCCAACCGACAAAATGCTGCAAGAGGTAACGATAGTGCTCCGGCCGCCGCAACTGCGCCAAATCGGGCGGGCGGCTGTCGAAGGCATACTGGCCCCGAAACTCGCCCAGCGGCGTCTGGGCCACGGCCCCCGTGGCGGTATTCTGCAGATCGGTTACGGTGGTAGCCAAGCTGGTAAACTGCGGATTATTGGCCAGCGCGGTTCGCACGAACTGGTAGAAGTCCAGCCCCCGAATCATCTTGTAGCGGTGGCGCGTTAGGGGTATCACCCGCTCGAAACCGGGACTGCGGAAGGCCAGTTGCGTCCACTCGTGCGCCACAATACCATCAAACAACGAAGGCTCATCGGCCCAGAATGACCACGTCCGGTCATTCTGGTCTTTAGCTTCGGGCTCCAACAGCAGCACCCGCTTATCGGCCAGTCGGGTTTCCTGGCTGATGTGGTAAGCCAGACTCAGCCCCGCCGCCCCGCCACCCACAATCAGGTAATCGTACTCCGGCATAGTAATAGTAGCAGAACTCACGGTGTCAGATTGGTGAACGGGATAAGCAGAAAACAAAAGAACATGAAAAAAGGCTGCCTCCGCAGAGGCAGCCTTTTTTCATGTCTCAAATTCTAATTCAGAAAACGGCTCTATCTACTTCCAGTAAGTCTGTATAGCATTCGGAGCGGAGTCAGCTACAAAATCCAACGAATCCGACGAATAATCCGAGCCAAGCCGTGATTAGAAGTTCGGCGACAACAGATAGCGGCTATAGAATTCATCAATGATTTTCACCGCCGACTCGGCATCGTCTACTAGCTGCACCAGGTCCATATCCTCGGGCGAGATGTTGTGCTCGTCTTCCAGCATCACCTGCTGAATCCAGTCGAACATGCCCTGCCAGTATTTGGTACCCACCAGCACGATGGGGAAGCGGCCGATTTTCTTGGTCTGAATCAGGGTGATGGCCTCAAACAGCTCATCGAGTGTGCCGAACCCGCCGGGCATGCCGATGAAGCCCTGCGCGTACTTCACAAACATCACCTTCCGCACGAAGAAGTAGTCGAAGTTGATGACTTTATCGGGGTCGATGTAAATGTTGTTGAACTGCTCAAAGGGCAGCTCAATGTTCAGGCCCACCGATTTACCACCTTCCGAGTGCGCGCCTTTGTTGCCGGCCTCCATGATGCCGGGGCCGCCGCCCGTGATAACGCCGTAGCCGTGGCGCACTAGCTTGGCCGCAATTTCCTCGGCCATCTGGTAGTATGGGTTGTCGGGCTTGGTGCGGGCCGAGCCGAAAATCGATACGCAAGGACCGATTTTGGACATCTTTTCGAAGCCCTCCACGAACTCAGCCATCACCTTGAAGATCTGCCAGCTGTCGGCAATCTTGATTTCGTTCCAGTCCTTGTCTACGAAGGCCTTGCGGATGCGCTGCTCGTCGTCCACCTGCACGGTCCGCTCGCCGTGGGTCTGCTCCCGGATATCACTGATGGTCTTGACCTTGTTATCGTTGATATCGGGCTGCACAATCGTCTGACCGCTGCCGGCATTCAGCACCTGATCAGCGAGTTTGGTTTTACTGGTTTTTTTGAGCTTCGCCATAGGAGCTACAAGGGGAAATTGGGCACGAACGGGCCAGCCGGCACATAGCCAGATAGCCACGGTGGGAATGGTTCGCACCCCGGGTAAACAAATAAGAAAAGGCAAAAAGAAAGCCGCCCCACGGAAGAAGGGCGACCCAAGGTAGCGACCGGCAAGTTAACAATTTGTTAACATTACACTAAGAAACTGCTGTATCGAATGTGGGAAATGTGCGGAATGCGAAGCTGTGAAGAGAATGTACGAAATGACAGCTAGGTGCATTAGTAACCGCTCGTTGCCACGTTCCACTCATTCTATCACTTCTTCCACATGCAAACCTACTTCGCCCGAATGGCAATAACTGGGTCGAGGTTGGCGGCCAGAATGGCGGGAATAATGCCGGCTAGTACCCCAATCACCACCGATACCACCAGCCCCAGCGAGATACGGGCCCCGCTCATGAATAGGGCCAGCCCGTCCTGCGGAATCAGGGTAATCAGGTACACCAGCAGAATGCCCGAAGCCCCGCCCAACAGGCACAGGAACACGGCCTCAAACAGGAACTGGAACAGAATAAAGTAGTTCTTCGCCCCCAGGGACTTCTGAATGCCGATGATGTTGGTGCGCTCCTTCACTGACACGAACATGATGTTGGCAATGCCGAAGCCACCTACCAGCATGGCAAAGGAGCCGATAACGGCCCCGGCTATACCGATAATGGAAAACAGCTGGGTAATGGCATTAGCCAGAAGCTCTGGACGATTCAGAGCAAAATTATCGTCCTCCCGCGGCTTCAGGCCCCGAATAACGCGCACGGTACCCTGAATTTCCGCCTCTAGGTTAAGCAGACCTGGGTCATCATCGCGGCCCTTTATGGCAATGGTCGGGGTGGCACCGCCCATGCCATTGGTACTCAGCTGGAATATCTTGGCAAATGAGGTAAATGGCAGATAGCAGTTCGTATCGTTGCTGGGCGTGTCGAGCAGTTTCTTGCCTTCCCGCTCCATCACCCCAATAACCGTGTAACGCTGCCCCTTGGCCTTAAACTCCTGCCCCAGTGCCGAGCGGCCCGGAAACAGATTCTGCGCAATGGTAGCCCCAATGATGGCCACGTTGCGGGCCGACTTCATTTCCTGCTCCGTGAAGTAGCGTCCCTCCGCAACCGGCACTTCCGACACGCGCCGGTATTCGTAGCTTACGCCCTGAATAGCGCAGTCGCTCAGGGAATTAGAGCCCGCTTTAAGCGTATTGCCACCGGTAGCCGCAAAAATGGCTATTCCATTATGGCTGGCGGGGTTCAGGGTACGTTGCATTTCCCGGAACTCTCGTACTGTGGGTACCGGCCGGTTGAAGTACTTCCACCACGGGTAGTCGCCGCCGAAAGCCCAGGGCCATTTCTGCACGTAAATCACCTTGTCGCCCACAAAGTTCATACTATCACGGATGTTCTTTTCCAGCGAATCGACAACCGTGAAGACAGCAATAATGGCAAAAATACCTACCGTAACGCCTAGCAGTGACAGGATGGTGCGGAGTAGGTTGGCCTTAAGGGCCTGCCACGCGAAGCGGAAACTTTCCAAGGTGAGGCGCAGGGCTTTCATACGGAAGTCGGGTTCAGCAAAGGACGTGGGAAGGGCAATAAGCAGATTTCGGGCGAAAAGTAACCATTCTTCCGACTATTCTGTGTAATTTCGCGGCTCAATTTTTTCCCTTAGGTTCCCCACCTATTGCCCTGTCTGGCCCATGAAGCTTTCTGAGTTCAAATTTGACCTGCCTGAAAACCTGTTGGCACAGCATCCCGCCAAAAACCGCGACGAATCGCGCCTGATGGTACTGCACCGCGACAGTGGCAAAATCGAGCACCGGGTTTTTAAGGACATTCTGGAGTATTTCGCCGACGGCGACGTATTCGTGGTGAATGACACCAAGGTATTCCCGGCCCGCCTGTATGGTAACAAGGAGAAAACCGGTGCCCAGATTGAGGTATTCCTGCTGCGTGAGCTGAACAAGGAAATTCACCTCTGGGACGTGCTGGTAGATCCGGCCCGTAAAATCCGGGTGGGCAACAAGCTGTACTTCGGCGAGTCGGATATGGTGGCGGAGGTTATCGATAACACGACTTCGCGCGGCCGTACCATCAAATTCCTGTTCGATGGCTCGGACGAGGAGTTCTACAAAGCACTGCACGACCTGGGCGAAACTCCAATTCCAAAGGAATTTATTACCCGGGAAACGGAAGCCGCCGACAAGGAGCGTTACCAGACAATTTATGCCAAGAATACGGGCGCCGTGGCAGCACCTTCGGCGGGTCTGCACTTTACCCGCGAGGTGATGAAGCGCCTGGAAATCAAAGGCATTGAGGTTACCCCCGTAACCTTGCACGTAGGCCTGGGCACCTTCCGGACGGTAGACGTGGAAGACCTGACCAAGCACAAGATGGACTCGGAGAATTTCGTGGTGCCGGCCGCTACGGCCACCATCGTGAACAAGGCGCTGGATACGAAGAAGCGCGTGTGTGCTATCGGTACTACCTCGATGCGGGCAATGGAATCATCGGTATCAGCCCATGCCCGTCTGAAGGCGAATGAAGGCTGGACTGACCGGTTCATTTTCCCTCCCTACGAGTTTAAAATCGCCAACGCGCTGCTCACCAACTTCCACACGCCGGAAAGCACGCTGATGATGATGGCTTCTGCCTTTGCCGGCCACGAGCTGCTGATTGAGGCCTACCAGACGGCCATTAAGGAGAAATACAAGTTCTTCAGCTACGGCGACGCCATGCTGATTCTGTAAAGCAGAGCGGCCAGTCGGTGTGCTGACTGTTACTTTTTGAAAGCCCGGCCGTTTGATAAACGGTCGGGCTTTTATGTTTACCGATTCGTACGACTTCCCACCCTTTCACACTTACCGCGTGTCATCATCCACTCCTTTTTCCCGCTTTGCTATCATCGTAGCCGGTGGCACCGGCACCCGCATGGGAGCCGACCGACCCAAGCAGTTTCTGGAGCTGGCTGGGGAACCGGTGCTGGCGCATACGCTGCGGCGGTTTTCCGACCCGGGTCTGGACGTGCAGGAATTGGTACTAGTACTTCCCTCCGATCAGCTGGCTACCTGGCAGATTCTATGCGAGCAGTACGGAATTACGGTGCCACATACAGTGGTGAAGGGCGGAGCCACACGCTGGGCCTCGGTGCGCAATGGGTTGGCGCACTTAACGGCGCAAACCAGCGGCGTGGTAGCCGTGCACGACGGCGTGCGCCCCCTGACGCCCCACGCCATAATTGAGGCCACGTACCAAGCCGCTTATAACCACGGTGCGGCCGTAGCGGCCGTAGTGCCCAAAGACTCGGTACGCGGCCTTAACCAGCAGGGTTCCTACGCCCTGAACCGGAGCCGACTGCGGCTGGTTCAGACGCCCCAGTGCTTCGATCTGGCCCTGTTGCGCCGCGCCTACCAGCTACCGGAGCTGACCACGTTTACTGATGACGCCAGCGTGGTAGAGGATCTGCACCCGATTCACTTGGTGGAAGGTGATTACCGCAACCTCAAAATAACCACCCCCGAAGACCTGCTTCTGGCCGAGGCATTGCTACGGCCATAGAAAAGCCGACCCTGCGTACAGGGCCGGCTTTTCTGTAACCTTGAGTAGCCGCGGCCCTTACAGCCGTCCGCCTACCCGAATAGTGCGGGTTACGCCATTCACCGTGACGCTGGCAATATTGTCGCAGGCCTGGGTGCCGGTGGGGTCGTAGTTGAGCACCAGCTCTTTCTCCTTGGAGGTCAGAATCTTGACCGTGCCAGCCACAAACGTACGGGCGCAACCAAGCTGAAATCGTTTGATAAGCGGCTGCTGCACGGTGGCTGTGTAGCTCACGCCTTTGCGATTGGTGCCGCTGGTCTGGCCGTTCACTGTGTATTCGTCGTCAGCAATGGTGCGGGTACCGAAGCCGGCGGTGCGGGTGTACGTACGCTGGGAGGCCCAGGTATGGGTGCCGGCCGTAGTGGTAACGCTGGCGTTCTGCACATCGAGGCTCCAGGAGCCCTGGCCCAGGTTGGTGATGGTGCGGGTGCCAGTGTGCAGGTTGTCGTTACGGTAATAGTTCTGCAGCGTAATAGTTACCGTAGCACCGGCCTGGCGATACGGCCCGCTGAATACGGCCACAATTTTACCGCGCCGGGCTACTCCGTTCGGTCCAACACAGTTGGTAGTCCCGAAATCGAGGGTGAGCGTACGGGTGGGGGCATCATAGGTGCGGGTCAGGCAGTTGCCGGCCACGCGGCCCAGATCGGTGGGCTCGGCGGCGGCGCTGCCGTTTACGGCTGCATCGGCGGGAGCGGCAGCTTCTACGAGGTCAGCTACCGTGGCATTTTCATCTTCTGCCAGGCTCTGGTCTTCCGCCGAGGTAGCGGCATCAGCAGTGGCTTGAGGGTCGTTAGTTTTGTCACAGGCAGCCAGCAGCAAAGTGGAGGAAGCCAGCGCGGCGAAACCAAGGGTACGGAATGCAGAGCGTTTCATGAAGAGGAGCGTAAAAAGTGAGAACCAGAGGAAACAGATGGAGAGTAGTGAAGCGCGCTTTCGGTGGGTTGGAGGCTTCAGTTACCGTGGAGTTTAATGTAGCCGGGAACTTTTTTTTAAAACTCGTTTCGAACCCCGGCTACCCGGACGCGTATAGCCGATGCAGCCTCTGCCCTCACCCAATCCTCTGACCTGATGCTGGTTTCCTGCCGCCTGTACGCCTTGTTGCTTCTGCCGTGGCTGGCCGCCTGCTCAGGAGCCGAGAGCAACAAGGACCCGCTTTTCGAGGCCAAATTTCAGAACGAAAAGCGCATCGGCGAAGCTGCCGTTACGAAGCGGCAGATTCGCGACGCCGAGTTTGTGGTGGAAACCGTGAGCCGGAAGATGGAGTTGCTGGAAATCAGCCAGATTGCCCAGCGTAAAGCCGCTTCGGCCGATACCCGCTATACGGCCCAGAACGTTATTGCGCAAACCACCACGCTGCTAACTGAACTCAAAACACTAGCCCAGCAGAAAACCCTGACGCTGCCCACTGGTCTGGGCGAAACGCAGGCACGGCAGGTGGGCGAACTGACGGCTCTCAATGGGGCCGCCTTCGACCAGAAATATGTCGAGCTGACTGCCAACGTACTGGACGCTGACGAGGACGCCACCGACGACATGACAGAAGACGCCTACGACGCCGATATCCGTACCATGGCCACCCGACAGTTGACCACGCTCAAGTCCCTGAACCAAGCCACCGACGCATTGCACGACAAGCTCAACCCATAATCTGCCCTCCTTTCCTCTCTATTCTTCCATCCTACTTTTTTGCACATGAAATTCCGCTTTCTTCCTTTCCTGACCCTGAGTGCCGGCCTGTTGCTGGCTGGCTGTAATGGTGCCGAAAAGCGTACCGACGGTACCGCCGGCGAAGCCGTAAGCGACATGGACAAAGCCGCCGCCGACGGTGGTGTTCAGGCAGATGCCGTGGTAATTGACAACAACGCCGGCCCTACCGTAACAGCCGATGCGGATTCCGCCATGGCAGCTGATTCTATGTCCACAACCCGCTAGTACGAAGGGGCGACTTTCCATTTTTCTGTTCTGTTCACTACCTATTCTTTTCCAGATGAAACGCATCTTGTTATCAATTTCCTGCCTTGGGGTCCTAATGCTCGGGGCCTGTAATACAGCTAGCACCGATACTGACTCGGATAGCACTACGGCCACTGAGAACACCACAGATATGGTCAGCTCTGATTCGGCGGCTACCTCAGAAGCCGCGATGACCGATGCGGCTGGTGCCACCGCGCCACACGCTACCGATGCAGAGTTCATGCAGTCAGCAGCGCATAGCGACCAAAACGAAATTCAGCTTAGTAAGCTGGCGCTAGATAAGGGTATAACCGGCATGGCCAAAGACCACGCCAATAAGATGATCACCGACCACACGAAATCCACGGCAGACCTGAAGCCGATTGCGCAGAAAAAGGGCGTGACTCTTCCGACTGATATGGATCCCGAACATAAGACCATTGCCGAGCAGATGGGCACCCTTTCGGGCAAAGACCTGGAGAAAAAATACCTCGAGCAGATGGCTATGGATCACCAGAAAACGGTGAATACCATGGTAGCACACCAGAAAATGACACAGGATGCTGACCTGCAGGGCTTCATTACCAAAACCCTACCGGTAGTACAGACGCATCTGGCCATGTTCAAGCAACACGCTGGCATGTAATAAGCTGTATTTGACCAGCACAAAGGCCCCGGCTAGTACTAGCCGGGGGCCTTTGTGCTGGTCAAATACAGCTTACCTGTTTATCGGCGGGCCGTGTAGTCAGACTCCGAGGCCGGTATGGCATTCTGAATTTTCTCGGTTTGATCTGCCCGGTTTGTGAATGGGGCCGACTGAGCATTCTGCACAGTAGTGCGGGTAGTTACCGCCTTGCCCGTTTCGGCAGCAAAGGGTTTGGGTGGCGTGGTGATTATGGCAACGGCCAGCAGGGCGGGAAAAACGAGGACTTTCATAACCGTGGGAATTGGAAAAGAAAGGCTTAAACTATACAATACCTTAACCCCAGCCAAGGATTCATTAAAATCAAGGCATTTATTTTTTCGGATAACTGCAATATTCTCATTTCACGCCTCCGCGTACTTGCTCAGCTTCAGCTCCTCAGCCAGGAAACGGCCGGTATGGCCTTTGCCGGCTTTGGCCACCTGCTCGGGCGTGCCTTGGGCCACGATGGTGCCCCCCGCCCCGCCGCCTTCCGGCCCGATGTCGATGAGGTGGTCGGCTACCTTGATCAGGTCGAGGTTGTGCTCGATGATGAGGACGGTGTTGCCCTTATCGGCCAGCTTGTGCAGGACGACGGAGAGGTGGTTGATATCCTCGAAGTGCAGGCCGGTGGTGGGCTCGTCGAGGATGTAGAACGTCTTGCCGGTGTCCTTTTTGCTGAGTTCCGTGGCCAGCTTCACGCGCTGGGCTTCGCCGCCGCTCAGCGTGGTGGCCTGCTGGCCCAGGGTGAGGTAGCCCAGGCCCACTTCGTTCAGCGTCTGGATTTTGCGCAGGATGCGGGGCTGAAACTCGAAGAACTCCACGGCCTTTTCCACGGTCATGTCGAGCACGTCGGTTATGCTCTTGCCTTTGAAGCGCACTTCCAGCGTTTCGCGGTTGTAGCGGCGGCCTTTGCAGGTTTCGCAGGGCACGTGTACGTCGGGCAGGAAATTCATTTCGATGGTGCGCATGCCGGCGCCCTCGCAGGTTTCGCAGCGCCCCCCCTTCACGTTGAAGGAGAAGCGGCCCGGCCCGTACCCGCGGATTTTGGCCTCGGGCAGGTTGGCAAACAGCTGGCGGATTTCGGTGAACACGCCGGTGTAGGTGGCCGGGTTGGAGCGCGGCGTGCGCCCAATCGGCGACTGGTCCACCTCAATCACCTTATCAATGAACTCCAATCCCTCAATCTTATCATACGCCAGCGGCTCGCGCTTGGCATTGAAGAAGTGCTGGTTGAGGATGGGGTACAGCGTATCGTGGATGAGCGACGACTTGCCCGAGCCCGACACGCCCGTGACGGCAATGAGCTTGCCCAGCGGGAACTTGGCCGTCACGTTTTTGAGGTTATGACCTTTGGCGCCGCGCAGCACCAACTCGTTGCCTTCGCCAGCCCGCTTTTTCTTGCGCAGTTCAATGTGCTTCTGCCCGCTGAGGTACTGCGAGGTGAGCGAGCCGCTGGTGAAGATTTCGGAGGGCGTGCCCTGGGCCACGATCTGGCCGCCGTGGATGCCCGCGCCGGGACCAATGTCGAGCACGTGGTCGGCGTGCAGGATCATGTCCTTGTCGTGCTCCACCACAATCACCGAGTTGCCCAAGTCGCGCAGGTGCTGCAGGGCCTTGATAAGCCGCTCGTTGTCGCGCTGGTGCAGGCCGATGCTGGGCTCGTCCATGATGTAGAGCACGCCCACCAACTGGGTGCCAATCTGGGTGGCTAGGCGGATACGCTGCGACTCGCCGCCCGAGAGCGTGCGCACCGAGCGGTGCAGGTTCAGGTAGTCAAGGCCCACTTCCAGCAGGAAGCCGATACGCTTGCGGATTTCCTTCAGCAGCTCGCGGGCAATCAGGTTCTGGCGCTCCGAGAGGCGGTCTTCCAGCCCTTCAAACCACGCGGCCAGCTCGCTGAGGTCCATCACTGAGAGCTGCCCGATGTGGTGGTCGGCAATCTTGAAGTGCAACGACTCCTTTTTGAGGCGGAAACCATGGCACTCGGGGCACTCCTTGGCCTGGGTGTACTGCTGAATCCACTCCCGGATGTTGTCGGACTCCGACTCCATCTGGCGGCGCAGAAACGGGATGATACCCTCGAAGGGCTCGGTGTAGTTGGCCTTTTTGGGGTCCGCGTCCTCGTCCTCGGGCACGCCGTAGAGCAGCCGCTCCACCAGGTCGGCGGGCAGCTTTTCGATGGGCGTGCTGAGGCTGGCTTTGTTTTTCTTGAGAATCAGGCCCAGCTGCTGGAAAATCCAGATGTCGCGGTACTCGCCCAGGGGCGCAATGCCGCCGCGGCTGATGCTGAGCTTCTTGTCGGGCATCACCGTTTCCTCGGTGATTTCCTGCACTTCGCCCAGGCCATTGCAGGTAGGGCAGGCCCCGTAGGGCGAGTTGAAGCTGAACGTGTTGGGGGCCGGGTCATCGTAGGCAATGCCGGTGGCCGGGTCCATCAGGAAGCGGGAGAAGAACTGGGTGTTGTCCTTCTTTTTGTCGGCATCCAGCACCAGCATGGTGCCCTTGCCCTGGGTGAGGGCATTCTGTACCGAGCCGGAGAGGCGGAACCGGTCCTCCTCCTTCACCACCAGTCGGTCGATGACGATTTCGATGTCGTGGATTTTGTAGCGGTCCACCTGCATCTTGGGCGTGAGGTCGAGCAACTCGCCATCGACGCGCACCTTGGTGAAGCCGAGCTTGGCCACCTGCTGAAACAGCTCGCGGTAGTGGCCTTTGCGGCCCTTCACCACCGGAGCCAGCACCACCATTTTGCGGCCGTCGTACTCCTTCAGGATGTAGTTGATGATCTGGTCGTCGCTCTGCCGGATCATCTTCTGGCCCGTGGCGTAGCTGAACGCCTCGGCAGTGCGGGCGTAGAGCAGGCGCAGGAAGTCGTAAATCTCGGTGATGGTGCCTACCGTGGAGCGGGGGTTGCGCGAGGTGGTTTTCTGCTCGATGCTGATTACCGGCGACAAGCCCTCAATCTTGTCCACGTCGGGCCGCTCCAGCCCGCCCATAAAGCTGCGGGCGTAGGCCGAAAACGTTTCCATGTAGCGGCGCTGGCCCTCGGCGTAAATCGTATCAAACGCCAACGACGACTTGCCTGAGCCCGAAATGCCAGTGAACACCACCAGCCGCCCGCGCGGAATCTTCACGGACACGTTCTTGAGATTGTGCTCCCGGGCTCCGTACACCTCAATGTAGGGCGCTTCCAGATCGGCCGGGCCCAGCAACTGACCCTGGATGCGGGCCTGGTTTTCCAACACGGCCTCGCTCACCTGCTCCTGGCGCGGCACGGCCTGCACGGCAGCGGTGCTGTGGTGGTTAGTGCCATCGGCTACGGCGGCGGCGGCCGACTTGGGCGCCTTAACCGGTTTCGGGGACTTGGTGGGCTTGGGAGCCGGCTCAACCGTGGTTGCCGTGGGTTTCGCCGCCTTGGCCGAACGGGTAGGGTTGGGAGCCGCGGCCGGTTTGGGGGCAGCGGGGGAAGAAACAGAAGCGGCGGTTGATTTTTTGGCCATGCAGCAGCGAAGCGGATAAGTCTGCAAAAGTACGCAAAACGCGCCCGGCAGGCTACCCCCAATAGTTTATTTGCCAGCAGTTTTAGCGCCGCCAGCCCGGGGGTGCCGCCCGGTACAACGGGGGCAGACGGTCTGTAACAACGCCGACGCTCGAAATGTCCCGGCCGGCTGCAAAGTTCCTGTTGGGCGGCGGTGGCTTGCCTAATGCCTGTTGCAAAATTTATGGTGCGGCTTTTGCCTAGTGGTGCCGGAACGCTTTTTTGCTTTTTGCATCCATGAAAACTCTCCTGAAATCGGGTTTTGTGCTGGCCCTCGGGTTGCTGCTGTCCGGCGGCAGTGCCCAGGCGCAGGTCCGGGTGAATATCAACGCGCCCTATTGGGGCCCGGCCGTACCACCGAACGTGCAGTATTATTACGTGCCGGAAATTGATGGGTACTACGATATTTATAATCAGTCCTACCTGTTCTTCGACCCGGCCTACGGAGCCTGGGTAAGCTCGCCCGTGCTGCCTCGCATGTATGCTGGCTACGACCCACGCTTCTTCCACCCAGTAGCTATTCAGTACGTGGGCCGGCAGCCCTGGGGCTACCTGCGTGACCACCGCCAATACTGTGACCGGTGGGGCGTACGACCTGGCCGCTACTACGGCAGCAACTGGCCCGGCCGCGGCTACGTGGTGGCCCCGCGCGGCGGCTACGCCCCCGGCTACTACGGCAACCGCCCCTACGGCCAGAGCGGCTACGCCCAGAACGGCTACCGCGACAGCCGCAACGACTATAATGGCCGGGATGACCGCAACGACCGGGACGGGCGGTATGATCGGGACGACAACCGCTACGGCCGCAACGGCAACAGCCAGGGCGGACGCGACGACCGGGGCGGCTACTCTCCCCGCCCCGAGCAACCCGCTCCCAACACTCCCTCACAAGCTCCCGGCGAATACGGCGGCGGCAGACGGCGGGGCCGCGCACTGTAGCACCAGCAACACCATAAAAAACGCCTTCAGCTAGTGACCGAAAGTGTTTTTATGACGTCAGCAGTGCGCTTAACCAAACATTAATCGTTGCGTTAAGGCCCTTATTGCCAGTCTTTGCCCACTGGTACGGCTGAACTGGTCCCGTTCTTGCAAACCAGTACACCTAGATCCTCTCTCCCACCTGTTCACTTTACGCTTCGTCTGCATGAATCTTCTTCCCAAAATAGCCCTGTCCAGCCTGCTGACCCTGTCGCTGGCCGGAGCCATCCAATCGGCGCAGGCTCAGGTAACCATCAACGTCAACCCGCCCTCCTGGGGCCCCGCCGCCCCGGCCGGCACGCAGTACTACTACGTGCCCGAGTACGGCGGCTACTACGACCTGCGCGACCAGCAGTACATTGTGCAGCGTGACGGCCGCTGGACGCGGGTACGCAGCATCAGTGGCTACAATCCCGCCAGCTTTCATCCCGTAGTGATTGATTACCGCGGCACCCAGCCCTGGGTCCTCGTGACGCGCCACCGGCAGCTTTACCCCGCCAGCTTGCCGCCCGGCCAGGTGAAGCGCCTTGAAAGCGGTAAAGGCCTGCCGCCCGGCCAGGCTAAGAAGCTCGGCTATGGCGGAAATGGTAACGGGAATGGCAAAGGACACGGCAAGGGCAAACACTAGCTGGGTTTTCTTTTGAACACAAACGCCCATCCAAATTGGATGGGCGTTTGTGTTTGGGAACAGTACCAGACAATCATGTCTCATTTGGTATCCACTTGCCGAAGCATATATACTGCTTTGTTGGATTACCACTGCAACGTCAGCACGCGAGATTCCTCGGCAAGCTCGGAATGACGTTCTGTACATTCAGTTCATTAGTGGTTCTCGCCTTAAGCCAGCAGCTTGCTCCAGTTGAGCTTGCGGCGGGCGGCAGTGGGGGTGGGCATGCGGCCGGTGCGCAGCAGCTCTTCGATGCAGATCATGTCATCATCGTGTTGCATGGCGGCGGCGGCGACCAGCTTGTTCTGGTAGGCGTAGAGGGCCAGGAACTTGTGGCGGCGCACGTCGCCGTGGAAGATGATTTCGTCCCAGACGGTGGCGTGGCCGGCGTAGCGCAGGCTTTTGCCGAATTGCTGGGTCCAGAAAAAGGGCATTTCCCGGAAGGGCTTGTTATGGCCCAGCATGTTGCGGGCTGCGGTGGCACCGTGCTGCTGGGCCACCCGCCAATGCTCGATGCGGTGCTGGCCCAGGCCGCCGGGCAGCGGGAACAGGGCCACGTCGCCGGCGGCGTACACGTGCTCGGCGGCGCAGAGGTAGGCATCCACACGCAGGCCGCCGTCTTTCTCCAGATCGAAAGTTTCGGACAGGAAATCGGTGGCCGGGCGCACGCCCACGGCCAGCAGCACCACATCGGCGGGCAGGCGCTGGCCCGAAGCCAGGCGCACGGCCGTGACGTGGCCGTTTTCGCCTTCGAGGCTGACCACTTCGGCCTCGGCCCGAAACCGCACGCCGTGGCGGCGGTGCAGGTTGCGGAACATCCGCCCGATTTTGGGGCCCAGAATACGGGTAAACGGCTCGGCCTCCTGGGCTACCACCGTCACCTGCCGCTCCTCACTTACCAGGCTGGCGGCAGCCTCCATCCCGATAAAGCTGCTCCCGATAATAACCACGCGCCGGGCCTGGGCGGCGGCCTGCCGGAGCTGCTCGGCATTGTGGGCCGAGCGCAAAGGCAGCACACCGGCCAAGTCTTGGCCGGGTAGCTTAGGCAGGGTATTGGGCGTACTGCCGGGAGCCAGCAGCAGGGCGTCGTAATGAAGAGGGCCACGGCCGCTGAGCTTGAGCTGCCGGGTGCGCAGACTCAGGCCGGTGGCGCGGGTATCAGGGAGCAGCTCGATGCGGTGCTGCTCGTAGAAATCTTCTTTGCGCAGCGGCAGGGCCTTGTTATCGGCCTTACCGGCGAGGTAGGCTTTGCTGAGCTTGGTGCGGTCGTAGGGCGCGGCGGCCTCGGCCGAAACCAGCACGATGCGGCCGCCGAAGCCCTCGGTGCGCAGCGTCTGAGCCGCAAACTGGCCGGCGGCCCCGCCGCCCACAATTACGAAGGTGCGGGCATCGGGGGCGGCGGCATTGGGCGCGGGTTCCGTGCCCTGCACCAAGGCCGTGGGCGTAGCGTCGGGCGAGTCGGTGGCGGCGGCGGGGCGGGCCGGCAGCTGCACCCACACCCGGCCGGCGGCCACGCGCACGGGGTAGCTGGGCAGGTTATCGAGAGCCGGCGGCTGGCACAGGTGGCCATCGGGCACCCGGAAGCAGGCGTGGTGCCAGGGGCAGATCAGCTGGTCGCCCACCAGCCGGCCTTTTTCCAGCGGTGCGCCGTAGTGCGGGCAGTTGGGAGCCAAAGCCACGTACTGCCCCTGGCGCAGCAGCAGCAGCACGGACGCTCCCGAAGCGACGGTAAACGTGCGCATTTCGCCTTCCTGAAGGGCATCGGCGGGAGCAAAGTCGAATTCGGGCATGAGCAGCGGAATAACAGTGGGGCTTGCCCTGCCAACGAGCCGGAGGAAAACCGGGTTGTGTTGTCTTTGCGTAATTATAGCTGTCTGCCCATATCCTTTTAGTGTTCAATCCGTTCAGCCCGCTATGTCTCTTACTGTTCCTGTGCGCCATGGCCTGCCGCCGGAGCTGCAACTGCTGTTGCACGGCGGCCACCGCTGCCTGCTGGTGTACCGCACGCCGGGCACCTCGGCCGAGTTTGCGGTACGCGGGATTCTGCTGGACGTACTGCGGCGCGGTCAGGTCGATTATCTGCAGCTGGCGGGCGGCTGCGAGCTGCGCCTCGACTGGCTGGTGGCCGTAAACGGGCACCGACTGGCGGCCTAACCCAGGGGCCAGCGTTTGCCGTATGCCGGAGGGTACGTTTTCCTTTTCACTCATGGCAACCGCACCCTACAAACCCATCAGTTGCTCGTTCTACGACGAACTGGAAGCCCACGCCACCACCGGCCAGCCCTGCACCCTCACCTACCGCACCGAGCCCGACACCCCGCCCAGCACCTACCACGGCATCATCCAGGACCTCTATATCCGCGACAAAGTAGAATACCTGCGCCTGCAGGACGGCTTCGAGCTGCGGCTGGATAACCTGCTGGCTTTGGATGATAAGGAGCTGCGGAATTACTGCTGAGAAAACGCGTTCTTCGATAAGAATGCTCAACCTCATCAGCAGGCTATCTTACTACGCATGAACTACCTGCTGATCGTGATAACAGCCGTTTCGCTTGTGGCCTGCACCGAGCCGCAACAAAAACGAAAGTATCTGTACGACCTGCAACTGTTAGAACAAGTCAGATGGTCTGGGGACGGCCTGACACCCATTCCCGATTCTTTTGCCACGCTGGTCACTGTGCAGGCAAAACCCGGAGTACTGACACGCTACCAATGGTCTGCTCAGGGCAGAGAGAGGTTTAGCTCATTCATCCAAGCCCCTACTGGCACACTATCAGCGCGAGCATCTGATAGTTTATACTACTTGGTTCAACAGACTTTCGCTGACCTGCCTACTCTTTCAGACAAAAGCTCTGTTTCTTTGCCTGAATTTTCTGATGATGTTGCCAGAAGAATAGAAATAAGCACTTCCGCAGGAAGAACGAAAGCTTCTATAACAGATGGAAATAGTGGCCATCATACCGATGTGACACTATTCTTGCTTAGACATTCCAAGAAAGCCAGCCCATAAGGCTCAATAAAACGGCCGCCCCACATAAGTGAGGCGGCCATTGAAGCATCTACAAAATCCGTGTAATCCGGAAAATCCGCCTAAATCCGTGATTTAGAATTCCGCCGACTTGGGGAAGCGGGGGAAGGGAATTACGTCGCGGATGTTGGCCATGCCGGTGATGAACAGGATGAGGCGCTCGAATCCCAGGCCGAAGCCGGCGTGCGGAGCCGAGCCGAAGCGGCGGGTATCGAGGTACCACCAGAGGTCCTCCTCGGGAACGTGCATTTCCTGCATGCGCTGCTGCAGCTTCTGCAAATCATCCTCGCGCTGCGAGCCGCCGATGATTTCACCGATACCGGGGAACAGCACGTCCATGGCGCGCACGGTGCGGCCATCCTCGTCCAGCTTCATGTAGAAGGCCTTGATGTCCTTGGGGTAGTTGGTGAGGATAACCGGCTTCTTGAAGTGCTTCTCCACCAAATACCGCTCGTGCTCCGACTGCAGGTCGGTGCCCCAGTCAACGGGGAATTCGAACTTCTGCTTGGCGCCTTTCAGGATATCCACGGCCTCAGTGTAGGTAAGGCGCTGGAAGTCGTTTTCTACCACGAATTTCAGGCGGTTCAGCAGCTCCTTGTCGTACTGGTCGTTGAGGAACTGCAGGTCGTCGGGGCAGTGCTCCAGGGCGTAGCGCACCAGGCTCTTGAGGAAGTCCTCGGCCAGGTCCATGTTGTCCTGCAGGTCGAAGAAGGCCACTTCGGGCTCAATCATCCAGAATTCGGCCAGGTGGCGGGCCGTGTTGCTGTTCTCGGCCCGGAACGTGGGGCCGAAGGTGTACACCTTGCCCAGGGCCATAGCTGCCACCTCGCCTTCGAGCTGACCCGACACGGTGAGGTTGGTGGCTTTGCCGAAGAAATCCTGGCTGTAATCCACCGCGCCGGCCTCGTTCAGGGGCGGCTTGGTGTCCGACAGCGTGGTCACGCGGAACATCTGGCCGGCACCCTCGGCATCGGAACCGGTGATGATGGGCGTGTGGATGTAGAAGTAGCCGTGGTCGTTGAAGTACTTGTGCACCGCAAACGACATGGCGTGCCGGATGCGCAGCACCGCCCCAAACGTGTTGGTGCGGGGGCGCAGGTGGGCAATACCGCGCAGGAATTCCAGCGTGTGGCCCTTCTTTTGGAGCGGGTACGCGTCCTGGTCGGCGGTGCCATACACCGTAATTTCTTCGGCTTGGATTTCTACCGATTGACCTTTGCCCTGGCTGGCCACCAGCTTGCCGCGCACAGCCACGGCAGCGCCGTTGTCCACGCCGTCGGCTTTGAGCTTCTCCTCCGGAAACTGCTCGGCGTTGGCTACTACCTGAATGGAATTAAAGCCGGAGCCGTCGTTCACGGCAATAAACTGCACGTATTTGTTGCCGCGGCGGGTGCGTACCCAGCCTTTTACCAGCACTTCGCGGTCCAGCTCGGTGCTGCGGAGCAAATCCTGCACGCTGGTTCTTCGGAGGTCGGACATGGGGAAATCGGTTCTGCTAAAGAATGTAAGAGCTGCAAAGGTAGAAGTTTTGGCAGGCGGATTCTGCACTTCCTGTCATCCTGAGCGGAGCGAAGGACCTTACTATATCAGCACGAGTCGCTGTTACGATAGTTGTGCTGACATAGTAAGGTCCTTCGCTCCGCTCAGGATGACAGGCAAATCCCAACATTTTCCCCCAAACCCAAGTACAGAAAGGGCTATATTTGGCCTAACCACCCCGTTTTATTACCGGCGGGGCGTACGCGTTTTCAGAGTATGCAACGACTGGACATGAAGCAGCTTCTCTCGCAGAAGCTGAGCCCCCAACAGATTCAATTTATTAAGCTGCTGCAGATTCCCACCGCAGAGCTGGAAGCCCGCATCAAGGAAGAGCTGGAGGTGAACCCGGCCCTGGAGGAAGGCGAGGACCAGGAGGACGAGTTTGAGGACCAGGACCGCGAGGAAGAAGCGGAAACGGATGATTTCGACGACCCGGACTCCGAATTCGATAACCCCGACAACACGCTGGAGGAGGATTTCGACAGCGGCCAGGCCGAGGAGCAGCCGGAGCTGGAAATTCCCATCAAGGACGAGCCCACGGAAGCGCCCGAGTCGGAATCGGCCGACGACCTGGACCTGAGCGACTATTTGCACGACGACGAAATAGCGGGCTACAAAATGCAGGGCGACGGCCCCGGCGAGGACGAGGACGACCGGGAAATGCCCCTGGCCGATACCAGCGGCTCGCTCATGGACAACCTGCTCGACCAGTTGGGTTTTGCCAACCTCGATGAGAAGCAGGAAGCCATTGGCCGCCAGCTCATCGGCTCCATCGACGGCGACGGGTACATCCGCCGCGACCTGTCGGCCATTGCCAACGACCTGGCGTTTGCCCAGAATCTGGAAGTGACGGTGCCCGAAATTGAGAGCGTACTGCACGTTATTCAGACCTTCGACCCGGCCGGCATTGGCGCGCGCGACCTGCAGGAATGCCTCTTGCTGCAGTTGGAGCGCCGCCCCCAGGACGAGGCCACCGAGCACGCCGAGCAGATCCTCAACGAGACGTTCGACGAGTTTACCAAGAAGCACTACCCCCGCATTCAGCAAAAGCTGGACCTGGAAGACGATGAGTTGAAGGACGCCATTGCCCTCATTCTCAAGCTCAACCCCAAGCCCGGCGGTACCGGCCCCGTGGGCATGGGCAAAGTGCAGTACATCATCCCCGACTTTATCCTGACCCACGACAACGGCCAGTTCAACCTCACGCTCAACACCCGTAACGCCCCCGATCTGCGCGTGTCGCCGGCCTACACGGAGATGTTCCAGGCCTACGATAAGGCGTCGAAGAAGGACAAGAAGATGAAGGAAGCCGTGACCTTCGTGAAGCAGAAGCTGGACTCGGCCAAGTGGTTTATTGATGCCATCCGGCAGCGCCAGAACACGCTGCTGCGCACCATGGACTCCATTGTACGCTACCAGCGCGAGTTCTTCGCCGAGGGCGACGAGAGCAAGCTGCGGCCTATGATTCTGAAGGACATTGCCCAGGAAATCGGGATGGACATCAGCACCGTGAGCCGGGTGGCCAACTCCAAAGCCGTGCAGACGGAGTTCGGTATTTACCCGCTCAAGTACTTCTTCTCCGAAGGTATTGCCACCGACTCGGGTGAGGATGCCAGCTCGCGGGAGGTGAAGCACATTCTGAAGGAAATCATCGAGGGTGAGCAGAAAAACCGCCCGCTCAGCGACGATAAGCTGGAAAAAATGCTGAATGCCCGGGGCTACAACATCGCCCGCCGCACCGTGGCCAAGTACCGCGAGCAGCTGAATATTCCGGTGGCCCGCCTGCGCAAGGAACTGTAAGCCCCTGTTGCCAGGCCAACCGAAGCCCCTTACCCCGTCGCCGCTGCTGTTGGCCGAGTAAGGGGCTTCGTTCGTCCAATAGAGTACCCGGAGCCTAATCCGGGCCAGCAGAACCGGGCGTAGATGACCATACAACGCCTCTTTCACACACCTCTATTGCCGCCGCTCATGTCCCTGGTTCGTACGTTCCTCGCCGTTTTGTTGCCTACTCTGCTCCTGGCCGTTCTGCTGGGACCCACGGTCGTAGGCGCGGCTACCCGCCCGGCCCGGCAACTGCTGGAGAGTAGTTCCCGGCGAGCGGGCAACCTTGGCGCACAGGTACAGAGCCAGGACATGAGTAGCCACCGGCTGACCGTAGCCGGGCAACGGGCGGCCTGAGTAGCCGCCCGGAAACCAGCGCGGGTGCTTACCTTCGTTAGGTTTCGTCCTCATTTTACTCGGCTCCGTGTCCCGAATTCTGGCGACGGTACTCTCAGCGGTGTTTCATCCGCTGTTGGTACCTTCTTACCTGTTTTACATCGTCTGCTACCAGCTGCCCGGCATGGTGGAGCAACCTGCTCTGCCTGATCGGTGGCTGGTGCTGGCGGTGGTATGGGGTTTCACCTTCGGGCTGCCATCGGTGGGCACGGCCATTATGCTGGGCATGGGCATGGTGAGTTCCCTGGAACTGGGCGAAAGACGGCAGCGGGCGTGGCCCTTGCTGCTGGCGGCGGTTAGCTTCGGGGTGGCCGCCTGGCTGTTGCACCGGCCGGGCCTGTTCGATGCGCTGCTGTTTCAGATGATGAGCGGCATGAGCTTGGCCGTGTTTCTCACCTTCCTAATTACGCTGCGCTGGAAGATTTCGGCCCACGGCGTGGGCATGGGCGGAGCCTTTGGGCTGCTGGCGCTGCTGCACCTGAGCAGCACGGCCGGTCTGCCCGCGCTGGGGTGGCTGGTGGGCCTTACGCTGCTGGCCGGGGCCGTGGGCAGCGCCCGCCTGGCCCTCAACGCCCACACGCCCGCGCAGGTGTGGGCTGGCCTGGGGCTGGGGGCCGGCTTGGTGCTGGGTTTCGGGGCCGGACTGGCCTTGGGCTAGCCCGATTCGTTGCGTATCTTTCTTCTGGTAAATTACCTGCGCTGGGCCGCTGCTCGCGCCTGAGGCCCGTCTGGCCCAGTTTAGTACTACCGCTGATTCCGCCGTCCGCTATGTCCCTATCTCCCGATTCCCCCACCACGTTGGAAGCCCTGACCGCGCAACTGGCCCAGGAACGCCAGGAACGCTTGGCCGCCGAGCAGCAGATTCAGACGCTCCGCCGCCACTTGTCGTCTACTCAACGCACCGTCAGCCGCCTCACCGACAGCATCACGCGCCTCACCCAA
Source organism: Hymenobacter swuensis DY53 (assembly GCF_000576555.1). Taxonomy (NCBI): domain Bacteria; kingdom Pseudomonadati; phylum Bacteroidota; class Cytophagia; order Cytophagales; family Hymenobacteraceae; genus Hymenobacter; species Hymenobacter swuensis. The sequence continues at coordinate 128,169 of NZ_CP007145.1, read as the reverse complement.
AACCTGCGGGTGGGCGTGCTGGTAGCGCATCAGAACGGGATGATTGCCCTGCTCAACCAGGAATTCTGCGACTTGCTGGGGCTGGAGGAGCTACCCACCCTGGGCGGCCCGGAGCAGCCCGTGCAGCCCATTCTCGACGCCCTCATAGCCCAGTCGGCCCGGCCGGATGCTACCCGCCAGCGGTTAGAAACGATGCTGCTGGTGGATCAGCGCGTGCTGGGCGAAGACCTGGAACTGGCCGACAGTACGGTGCTGGAGCTGGATTTTATTCCATTGAGCGGGCAGGATGAGCTGGTGGCTTCCGGCTACCTGCTGTCCTTCCGCGACGTAACGCAGGCCCGTCGCGCCGAGCAATACCTGCATTCTCTCTCGCGCATCCCGGGTCAGAACCCCAACCCGGTTTTGCGCCTCCACGCCGACGGCCGCCTGCTGTACAGTAACCCCGCCGCCGAGGAGCTGCGTCGGGAGTACCAAGACCCGCACGACGAACCCGAGCTGGCCCGGCAGCTGTACCAGGCCGCCATTGAAGCCCTGGCGGCTGACGCCCGGCTGGTGCAGCGCGAAATCGGTTTCAGGGGCCGCTGCTTCCAGCTGGCCATTGCACCCTTTATAGATGACCAGTATGTGAATCTGTATTTCACGGATATCACCTCGCTGAAGGATGCGGAAACGAAACTGGTAGATCAGCAGGAGTTTTACGAAACAGTGCTCAACCACTTACCCGCCGACGTAGCCGTTTTCGATGCCGAGCACCGTTACCGGTTTGTGAACCCCGCTGCCATCCGCAACTACGAGCTACGCCAGTGGATTATAGGCCACGATGATTTTGAGTATGCCGCTCATCGGGGCCGTTCCGACGAGCAGGCGCACCGCCGCCGCGCGCTTTTCGAGCAGGCCGTGCAGCAGCGCAGTGTGCTAGCCTGGGAGGAACAGATTCCGATGCCGAATGGCTCGCCCCGCCTGGCACTGCGCCACATGCAGGCCGTGTTCGGTGCCCACGATGAGCTACGGATGGTTATCGGCTACGGGGTGGATATTACGGAGCGCCACGCCGCCGAGCAACGCTTGCGCACCAGTGAAGCCAGGCTGCAGGAGCAGCAGGATTTCGTGCAGCAGGTAGTGGATACTACTTCCAGCATCATTTGGGTGGCCAATGCCGATGGTGGCGTCATCTTTCACAACCAGGCGTTTGCCGACCTTATGGATACCGGCCGCCACCGCTCCGCTACCCCCGATACGATGGCTCCCGATGATCCGGTAGCTACCGAGAACCGGGACCATTTCGCCACCATCCAGCACGTCATTGAAACGGGCCGGGAAATGACCTACGAGAGCTCCTTCACCCAGCTGACCGGTACCGTCCGCTGGTTCCAGACGGTTGTGCGGCCCCTGCCCCGCGCCGATGGCACCCTCAACATTCTGGGCGTCAGCAATGATATCACGGAAATGAAGCAGGCCCGCCAGACCCTGGAGCGCAACGCCAAGCAGTACCGCGACCTGATGCATTATTCGCAGGCCCTCATCTGCACCCACGATTTGCGGGGCGTACTGCTTTCCGTGAACCCGGCGGCAGCCCAGATTGTGGGCGTGGTGCCCGAAATGCTGGTGGGCCGCACGCTGCATCAGGTGCTCACCCCCGATCTGCACCCCAAGCTAAACCAGTACCTGGCCCAGGCCCTTGAGCAGCAGGAGCTAACCGGACTGATGACCCTGCGCGGCCCCGACGGACGGCCGCACCACCTGATGTACAACAACTACCGCGTGGAGGAGCCCGGTGAACTGCCCTACGTAATTGCGTACGGCCAGGAAATTACGGAGCGCATTCAGGCGGAGCAGGAACTGGTGCGGGCCAAGGAAGAAGCCGAAACCATTGCCTGCGCCAAAGAGAATTTTCTGGCCAACATGAGCCACGAAATCCGCACGCCCATTAACGGGGTGCTGGGCATGGCCGGGTTGCTGGCGAAAACCTCGCTTGATACTTCGCAGCAGGAGTACCTGCGGATTCTGCGCAACTCAGGCCGCCACCTGCTCACTGTCATCAACGATGTGCTGGACGTGGCCAAAATAGAATCCGGCAAGCTGGAAATCGAACAGATTCCTTTCGATATCTGCCAATCTATTAAAGAAGCGGTACAAAGCCTGGCGTACCGGGCGGAGGAGAAGGGGATTGAATTCCGGGTGGCTCCGCTGTTGCTGGCGCACCCGGTAGTTATCGGCGACGCGGGCCGGCTCAACCAGATTCTGCTGAATCTGCTCAGTAACGCCATCAAGTTCACTGCCCGGGGCGTAGTGGAGCTGGGCGGCCGCCTGCTGGAAGAAACTCCCGACTCACTGGCCCTGGAGTTTCAGGTACGCGACACGGGCATCGGCATCTCACCCGATAAGCAGGAGGCCATTTTCGAGAGCTTCTCGCAGGCCTACGCCGATATTTCCCGCCGCTTCGGGGGCACCGGCCTGGGGCTCACCATCAGCCGCAGCCTGGTGCAGCAGCTGGGCGGGCGGATGTGGGTGGAAAGCGCCGAGGGGCAGGGCTCTACCTTCTTCTTCACGCTCACGCTGCCCAAAGGCCGGCTCACCTTCCCCGAAGGCACGCCGCTGGCACCGCCCAACTACGCGGTACTGCGTGGCAAACGGGTGCTATTGGTAGAAGACCACCCCGTAAACCAGCAGCTGGCCCTGATGATTCTGGAGAACTGGGAGGTGGAAACGCACGTCGCGTCTGATGGTAACGAAGCCATTGACCAGCTGGAGGCTCGCCTCTACGATGTGGTGCTGATGGATATTCAGATGCCCGGAATGAGTGGCCTCGACGTGACGCACCGGCTGCGCCTGCACCCCGACCCTCTCCGCGCCGGCACCCCCGTTATTGCCCTCACGGCCAACGTCATGCGCTCCGACAACGAAGCCTACCGCGCCGCTGGCCTGGATTATTTGTCGAAGCCTTTTGAGGAAGATGACCTGTTCCGGAAGCTGGAAGCCAACCTGCGGCCCACACCGGTGGCGGAGCTGGAAGACAGCCCGGCGGCCACCACCCAGCCGCAGCCGGCGGCTGTTGTGCTGTCGGCAGAACCTTTGCCTAATACTTCAGAGCCAGAAACGCTTGTTTTCAACCTTAGCCGTCTGCGCGATACCGCCCACGGCAGCACCATCTTTATGCAGAAGGTTATCGGCTCCTTCCGCACCCATACCCCAGTGATGGTAGCGCAGCTGCAGGAGGCCGCTACTGCCGGCGACTGGATAACCGTGGGAAGCCTCGCGCACAAGCTCCGGCCTTCTCTGCACTTGCTGGGCATTGAGGCGGCCTACGCGCCGGTAGCTCAGCTTGAGCCTTTCTCCCGTCCGGAAAGCCCCCTCCCTATTCCGTCCGATGAAGAACTGCTGGCCATTTCCCAACAGCTCACGGACACGCTCAGCACTGCGGTGGAGCAGCTAGGCAACGCGCACATCGAGTAACTGCGCAGCGGCGTACCCGTTTGGCTGGCACGACTGCACCAGCCAAACGGGTACGCCGCTGCGCAGTTACTTTCTAGATCCGGTTCAGCTTGCGAAAAAAGGCTTCCTGATACGATTTGCCGATGGGTACATGCTGGCCGCCGGGCACTACGGCTGCCCCGTCTTCGATGGCTTCAATGCGGCGCATGTTCAGGATGTAGGACCGGTGTACCCGCACAAAATGGTCGAAGGGCAGGCGGGCATCGAGAGCCTTCATGGTGGTGTACACAATGTACTTCTGCCGATCCGTCACAATGATAACGTAATCGGAAAGGGCCTCAATGTAGAGCACGTCGTCGAAGTTGATGCGCACCATCTTGTTGTTCACCTTCACGAACAGGTCGTGGTCGGGCGGGCCGGCAGGGGCGGCGGGCGGAGCGGCAGCTACCGGCGCGGTATGCTGCTGCAAAGCCCGCTGCACGGCCCGGCTGAAGCGGGCATAATCGAAGGGCTTTACCAGGTAATCGGTTACCCGCAGGTCGAAGGCATCCACGGCGAAATCTTCGTGGGCCGTGGTCAGAATCACAATGGGCGGATCGGACAGCACCCGCAGCAAGTCGAGGCCGTTGAGTTGGGGCATCTGGATATCCAGAAACAGTACGTCCACCTTATTACCGGCCCGAAAGTAGTTCAGTCCCTGCAGGGCATCGTCCAGCGACACAACCAGCTGCAACGAATCGGTCAGAGAAATGTAGTGCTCCAGCGTCAGCCGGTTGATTTCTTCGTCATCAATAATAGCACAGGTCAAAACAGGGGCAGGAGCGGGTACGGGCATAGCAGAACGAGAAAGGAGGCGGTGAGGCAACGAACTGACATTTTACCAAAACACCGGTTTATCGATAGAAAAACAGGATTCAGGTAACAATATCAATAGGTCATGGGGTAGCTAAGCTACTCTTCGTTGATGTGGCAATCAAGTTAATTCTGGGCGGTTAAGCAGAGCTTCTCATTTCTGGAAAAACAGAATAATTCCGTTTGGCCTGTTACACGGTTTCTCTCCGCTCTGTGGGTGTACGATTCACGCTCGTTTCCAGATTTGGGCGGGCAAAATATGCTCTGTGGCCCTTGGCTAGCAGGCTACCATCCGGCAGGTTAGCCGGGCCGGCGGGCCATTTCGTCGGCTACCAACTGCTGCACTTCCGGCCGTTGGTAGTCGGCCTCTGTCTGAATGTGCGGCATGAGGCGCTGCATAATGCTTTCCTGTGCCTGCCCATTGGCCCAGGCCTCGGCGTAAGGCAGGCTCGAAAACGTGACCTGCGAGTACAGCGGCAGCCACTTGTGCGGGTATTGGGCAGAAATCTGACTCTCAATCTTCTTCTGCAGCAGAAAACGTGGGTCGGCCACCCGGTCGCGCATCTCCTCGAAATTGTACACCGCCAGGTCAGCCATGGCATCGGCATTGGGCTTGCGGGAATCCTCGAATTCCTGGAAAATGGCGGTCCAGTCGTGGCCATGCCGGGTCAGCAGTTCATTTAGCACCGTACAGTCCTCGAAGCCAGCATTCATGCCCTGCCCATAAAACGGTACAATGGCGTGGGCGGCGTCGCCCAGCAGTAGTACTTCATCCTGATGGGCCCACGGAAAGCAGCGTACCGTCACCAAAGAGCTGGTGGGATTCTCGAAAAACTCCGTTTCCAGCTCCGGCATCAGGGGCACGGCATCCGGAAATACGGCTGTGAAAAATTCTCGCACCTGGGCCGGGGTTTGCAGGGCCGCAAAGGATGCCGGGCCTTCGTAGGGAAAAAACAGGGTGCAGTTGAACGAGCCATCAAGGTTGGGCAGCGCAATCATCATGTACTGGCCACGCGGCCAGATGTGCAGCGCGTGTTTCTCAATAGGCCACTCGCCGCCCGGGGCAGCCGCAATGGTCAGTTCCTTATAGCCATAGTCCAGGTATTGCTGGGAGTAGTTGAACCGGTCAGTGCGCTGCATGGCTCCGCGCACCGCTGAGTAAGCTCCATCTACTCCAAACAGCCGCTGATACGGCACTAACCGGCTTTGCTGGGTAGCCGTATCCAGCATGTCCAGCTCCTGCTTTTTGAGGTCGACGCGGCGGCACTGCTGGTTGAAAAACAGCTTAATAGCCGGCTCCTGCTCCACCAGATCCAGCATCCGGCGGTTAAGGCCGGCCCGGGAAACCGAGTAGATAGATTGGCCGGCCTGCCCATAAGGTTGCATCGTGAGGTTACCCTGCACATCGTGCATCACACGGCCGTGCATGGCAATGGCCACTTCCCGTACCGCCTCCGCAATACCTACGCCCTCCAGCGCCCGCCAGCCCCGGTCCGACAGAGCCAGGTTAATGGACCGGGCTTCAACCGGGTCGGTTCCCCGGATATCAGGCCGGCGCTCAAATACTTCCACCGCGTGCCCGTGCCGCGCCAGATACAAGGATAGTAGAGAGCCAACTAGGCCGCCGCCCATAATGGTGAGCGTTTCGGGAGTGGAGGGGCGGGTACGAACGTCGGCCATGAGCACAGCGGCTGAAGTGGAAAGAAAGCGCGGGTAGAAACGGCGAATGTAAATGATTCTGACGGGTTCAGTTAACCGAGTAAAAACAACTGTTGAACGGCATAATTCCTCAGGTTAGTGGGGATAGCCCAACTTATCCTAAATACCCTGGCTTACTTTGGATTATTAAATGATTGCTTTTACTCAATACCTATTCACCATGTACCTCTTTACAAACTTTGCTACCACTGCTTTCGCGCATCAGCACAGCCGTTACCGTCAGCGGCAAGTGCGGTACGTCCGGCTACTAAATCTCCCGCTTCCGTGCAATCAACGGCCCCTGACCCGGCCGCTGCAGGTATACAGCCCTGATACCACCGAAACCAATGCCCCGTCCATCACATTCCGGCTTGGTAGCTATATACTAGGCGACGAAAACTGTCTTCTACTCTACGGTCCCACAGATTTACGCTACTAAAGTACTCTTATAGCAACGACTGGTTTTTCTTACCAGCCATCTATTGCCTTCGTTAAATACAATTATCTACCCAGCACAAATGAATGATTACCAATATCTTAAAAGTAGGTTATTCGGCATACCTACTTTATATTTGTAGCCCTTTCTGACAAGCAGGGACCTTTTTCATTTTTTGCAATTTTTCCAGTATGAGAAAACATTACAGTTTTCTGCTCTTTTTCCTGCTGCTGTTTTGCCAGGCAATTTCCGGCCAAGCGCAGGACCTGAGCGCGGTAGCCGGCATTGTGCAGGCCGAAAGTGGCGAGCCGATGCCCGGTGCCACAATCTTTATCCGGGGTACGTTCATTGGTACCAGTACCGACCGTGACGGCAAGTTTAGCCTGCGGGCCGACTTTAGCGAGGGTCCGGTAGTGCTATCGGTGTCTTTTGTGGGCTACGAGAGCCGCGACGTGACGCTGAGCCAGCCCGACAACGCTGTAAAGGTGCAGCTCAAAATCAACCCGACGCTGACCAACGAGGTAATTGCCTCGGCTTCCCGGGTCGAGGAAGGTATTCTGCAGGCCCCGGTAACGGTAGAGAAGGTGACCTCGCAGCAGGTGTTGCGCCTACCCCCACCCGACGTGCAGGTGGGCCTGAACCAGTTCAAAGGCATTGACGTGAACAGCTCCAGCATGCTGCTGAACTCGTTGAGCACGCGTGGCTTCAACTCGGCCAAATCGGAGCGGCTGATTCAGCTGACTGATTACTTTGATACTCAGTCGCCTTCCCTGAACGTGAATGCGGGAAACCTCACGGGTCTGCCCGAGCTGGATATCGAGAGCATCGAAATCATTCACGGACCGGCCTCCGCCCTGTACGGCGCCAACGCTTTCAACGGGGTGTTACTGCAAAACTCCAAAGATGCCTTCATCAATGAAGGTCTGACGCTGCGCGTACGCGGTGGCGAGCGAAGCTTCTTCGATGGCCAGCTGCGCTATGCCCAGAAAATCGGGGACAAGTTTGCGTTCAAAATCACCGGCGCCTACCTCACGGCCGACGACTGGCTGGCCCAGAACTACTCGGCTACCAGCACGCAGGTAGAACGGCGCAACAACGCCGAGGGCTCTGCCCTGGGCTACGAGGCTGTAAACCGCTACGGCGATGTACCCTTTACGGTACCCGCTACCTACCCGATTGCCGACCTGCGGGGCAAAACCCTGTTTATGCCCGGTTTCGACGAGAAAACGCTAATCGGTGACGACAATAAAGCCAAGTCGCTTAAAATCCACCCTTCGCTTTCGTACCTGCTGACCAGCTCCATCAAGATGACGGTGGGGGTCAACTACAACCGGGGCACGGCTAGCTACCAGAGCTCCAGCCGTTACCGCTTCAAGGACTTCGGCACCAACCAGTATCATGGTGAGATTAAAGGGGAGCGGTGGTTCGTGCGCGGCCAGTCGATTCAGGACTTTGGCAACAAATCCTACGACCTGAACTTCCTGGGGGCATTCATCCAGACCTCGCCCATTGCCACGGGCGGCGGCACGACGTACGCGCAGCAGTATTTCAACACGTACCTGACCACGTACGGCGGAGCCCGGCAGCTGGGCCAGACCGATGCGCAGGCCCAGATAACGGCGCAGAATGCCGCCAGCCAGTTCCAGCTTGATCCTAACAGCGGCACGTTCCGCAACCTGCGGAGCGCCATTATTGAGGACGCCACGCCCGGTAAAGGTGCCCGCCTCAATCCCAGCTCCCTGCTGAATGAGGGCAACGCGCAGTATAACTTCAAGCTGAGCGAAACCTCCGACCTGATTGTGGGGGGGGCGTACCGCAAGTTCCGGCTGGGCTCGAATGGCAACCTGTACTCCGACAACGACGGCCGGATTCAGAACCATGAGGTAGGCGGCTACGCACAGCTGACTAAGAAGCTATTCGAGGAGCGGCTGCGCCTGGCCTTGGCCGGCCGGATTGACGACTTCAAGAACTTCAACCCATCGTTTTCCCCCCGGGCTTCGGCCGTATACTCGGCCGGCGACAAGCGCCAGCATAACTTCCGGGCCAGCTACGGTCGCGCCTTCCGCTCGCCTACGCAGCTTGATCAGTACATCAACCTCGACTTGGGCCAGGTATTGCTCCAGGGCAACGTAGACAACGGCTACCAGGGCTACAGCATCATAACCGGCCAAGCTATTGAGGTAGCAGCCCTGAAGCTGGAACGCCTGAGCACGTACGAAATCGGCTACAAGGGTGCCTTGGGTGAGAAGGTAGCCGTAGACGTGAACTACTACCGCAACTACTACAACGACTTCATCGGGGCCCAGCGCTTCGTGGGCAACGCCGATGGCAGCCGTCCCGCCAGCGTTACCGGTGGCCGCCTGTTGCAGGTATGGACCAACGCTGACCAGGAAGTACGCACCCAAGGCGCGGCGCTGGGGCTGAACTACGCCTTTGCCCCGTTCCTAAACCTGGCCGCCAACTACACCCTGAACATTCAGGACCGGAGCGCCGTCCAAGATGCCGAATTCCAGACGTACTTCAACACACCTAAGCACAAGTACAACGTAGGTGCCAACGGCACGGTACTCACCCACCTGAGCTACGCCGTGAACTACCGCTGGGCGCAGGGCCATGAGTATGGTCTGCCCTTCGCAGTAGGTCAGCTTGCTGACTACAGCTCTACGGATGCTTATCTGGGCTACAACTTCACGAAGCTGGGCGCGATTCTGCAAGCAGGCGCGTCTAACCTGTTCAATGCCACCAACATTCAGGTATATGGTGGCCCCCAGATAGGCCGCCTCGTGTATGTAGGCTTGCAACTGGACGTGAAATAGACTGATTCGTAACATTGCATTGCTTGCCAGAAGGCCCTTTCTGTATTGGAAAGGGCCTTTTTTCGTTCTTCCTTGGCACTATGTCACTCTGATTCCCAATACTAGAAAGTTATCCAATATCGGTAAAATACGATGTTGTTTTGACCCATTTAAAGACCCTATTCAGCTATGTTCCTACATCATTCAGCGAAAAGCACTATGCATGTGTTAGCGTGCGGGGTAGGTTTGCAGCCCTTTTAGCACACACCCAGCAGTTTTCATTCATGTACAATCTTTACTCGTCGGCCGCAGTAGCAGCTTTGCTTCTTCCGCAGCTTGCATCCGCCACTACCCTACCCACCACCCCCCCTGCGTACGTGCGCGCCACCGATCCGGACCCGGTTGAAAAGTCGTTGGCCGGCCAAGTCCTCACCGACAAAGGCGAAGCATTGCCCGGTGCTACGGTGTTCATCAAAGGCACCTTCGTGGGCACCAGCACCGACCAGCAGGGCAATTTCCGGCTGGATGCCAACTTTGAAAATGGCCCGGTAACGCTGGTGTTTTCTTACGTGGGTTACGACAGCCGCGAAATCAAGCTGGAAACCCCGGAATTGGCCATTAATGTGGGGCTGAGCCCCAGCGCCACGTTGCTGAACGAAACGGTGGTATCGGCCTCCCGGGTAGAGGAAAATATCCTGCGCGCCCCGGTTACCATCGAGAAACTTTCGACGCGCCAGATTGAGCGTATCTCTACCCCCGAAATCCTCAGCGGCCTGGGCCAGCTGAAAGGCCTGGACGTGAGTTCAGCCTCCATGCTGTTTACCAGCGTGAGTACGCGCGGCTTCAACACAGCCAAATCGGAGCGGGTAATTCAGCTGGTGGACTATATGGACACGGCGTTGCCTTCCCTGAACCTGAGCCCCGGCAATCTGGTGGGAATTCCGGAGTTAGACATGGAGAGCATCGAAATCATTCACGGGCCGGCCTCGGCGCTATATGGTTCCAATGCGTTGAGCGGCGTGATTCTGTTCAACTCCAAAGACCCGTTCGTGTACGAAGGCCTGAGCGTGCGCCTGCGCGGCGGGGAACGAAACCTGCTGGACGGACAGGTGCGCTACGCCAAAAAGCTGACCGAGAAACTGGCTATCAAAATCAACGCCAGCGCCTTCCGGGCTAATGACTGGATTGCGGACAATATGGAGGCGACCCGTAGCTCGGCCAATCCGCAGGGCTCGGCGCTAGGCTACAACGCCGTGAACCGTTACGGTGACAACGGCTACACGTTCAACCAGCAGCAGCAGCTGCCCGGCGGTACTAGCCCCGAGTTGTACGGCAAAACCGCCTATCTACCCGGCTTCTCGGAACGCGACCTGATTGATGACGATAACCGCACTTCCTCGTACCGGGTACAGGGGGCGGTATCGTACCTGCTGCGCGACGACCTAAAGCTGACGGTGGAGGCCAAACATGCCGAAGGCACCGCTACGTATCAGAACATCAGCCGTTTCCGGGTGAAAGGCTTGGGCTCGAACCAGTACCGTGCCGAGCTGAAAAGCAGCAAGGGCTTTTTGCGGATTTACACCACGGAAGACTTCACCGGCAGCTCCTACGAGCTGAATCAGTTAGGCACGCTTATTCAGGGCTCCCCAGTCTCAGATGGCAGTACCGTAAGCTACGCGCAGCAGTTCTATGGCACCTATAACGCCGCGTACAGCCAGGCCCGGCGCGCCGGCCAAACGGTGGACGCGGCCCTGGCTACCGCCCAGACGGCAGCCAACCGGACCCAGCTGGCTACCACCGACCCACGCTTTGTCACCCTGCGCGAGCAGATTATTGACGACAAGCAGCCGGGACGGGGCGCGCAGCAATACTTCAACTCCTTCCTGCACGATATCAGCGGGCAGCGCAGCTTCCGTCTCACGGAGCGCGGTACCGACCTGACGGTGGGCGCGGCATACCGCCAGTACCGCCTGGGCTCCAACGGCCTGCTATTTTCGGACCGGGAAGGCCAACGCATCAAAAACCACGAGTACGGCGCATATGGCCAGTTGACTCAGACGCTGCTGGAGGACCGCCTGAAACTGGCCTTCGCAGGCCGCGTGGACGAGTTCAAGAACTTCAAGGCCGCGTTTTCGCCCCGAGCCTCGGCGGTGTATTCGGTGGGCAAGAACAAGCAGCATAACTTCCGGGCCAGCTACGGCCGGGCGTTCCGCTCACCTTCCCAAACGGAGCAGTATTTCTACAACGATATTCGGACAGGGCTGCTGATTGGGAACGTCGGCAACGGCTTCCAGGGCTATAACCTGACCCTGTTCAACTCGCCGCAGCTGCTGGCAGCGGCCCAGAGCAACCCGGCCGTCCTGCAGCCCTACGAGTACACCATTGCGCCACTGCAGCTGGAAAAGGTGAATACCGCTGAAATCGGCTATAAAGGCGCCGTACTGCCCAACGTGTACGCCGACGTGAGCTACTACCGCAGCCAATATCAGGACTTCATTGGGGCGCAGACGTTTGTGGGCAACACCGACGGCTCACGGCCCACGCCGCAGCAACTGGCGGCCGGCTACTCCACGGCTTATACCAACCAAAGCCAGCCTACCCGCGTGCTGTACGCCTACTACAACAACAACCAAGAAGTACGTACTCAGGGCGTTACGGCGGGCCTGACCTACTACTTCCGCAAGGCGCTGAATCTCACCGGCAACTATTCCCTGAACGTACTGGACCGCAGCAACCTGCCCGAAGGTTTCCAGACGTTCTTTAACACGCCCAAACACAAGTACAACGTAGGAGCCAACGGCCAGGTGGGCAACCTAAGCTACACCGTGAACTACCGCTGGGTACAGGGCCACCTGCAGGAAATCCCCTTCGCCACCGGCTCCATTCGGGACTACAGCACGACTGATGCGTACGTGGGTTACACACTGCCGAAAGTAGGCACCACGTTCCAGGCTGGAGTGTCTAACGCCTTCAATGTCAACAACACGCAGGTGTTTGGGGGCCCGCAAGTCGGCCGCCTCGCTTATCTAGGTCTCCGCTTCGATCTGCAGTAATAATGACGAGGTGCCGTAGCAAAGTGGTCATTGCGAGGAGGTACGACGAGACAATCCGCCCTTCCTGAAATACTCAACCTCGACCTGTTCAAAAGCCCCTGGCGCACGCGCGTCAGGGCTTTTTTGCTTTTACCCGGATTCAGTACTTCGTCGAGGGCAGATTGCTTCGCTCTGCTCGCAATGACAATTTCACTCCTCACTTCACCAGCCGGAAGGTAAGGTTGAGACGGGGGCCGACGGGACGGGCGGTTTTGGGCAGCGCGTGCAGCCAGTTTCGTTGGGTAGGGCCGCGCATCAGCAGCAGGCTGCCGGTAGTGAGGGCCAGGCTGAAGGCAGCCGGCACGGGCTGCAGCACCGGGCGGGGCCGCAGCCGGAACGTGCGCGTGGCGCCCAGCGTGACGGAGGCAATAACAGGCTCAGGACCGAGTTCCGGCTCGTCGTCGGCGTGGTAGCCCATGCTATCCTGGCCGGTGCGGTAGAGGTTCAGGAGTACACTGTTGAACCGACTGCCGGTGGCGGCTTCAACCTGTCGGCGCAACGCATGCAGTGCGGGCAGCCAGGGAAGCGGCTCCAGCGTGAGGCCGGAGTAGCGGTAGGTAGCTCCGGCGTCGCCATACCAGCCCGTGAGGCGGGGCTGCAGCACTTCTTTGCCGAACAGACGAATGGGCTCATGCCGCCACGGCACGGTGGCGGTTAGTTGCGTGAGTAAGGCTTCGGCGGCTGGTTCGGAGAGGAAATCAGCGTCGAACAGCAGCTCGGCGGCGGGCAGATGAACAGGCAGCAAGGCCATTCGTTTGGAACCTAGGGATCAGACGGTTGGGACGCCGAAGCGGGAAGCTAGAATCAGGTAGGCCATAGTCAGGAGTCCACAGATCAGCAACGCGCCGCCCCAGGGCCGGCTCCGGTAGGGTTGCGACCCAATGAAGCGGGGCCAGAACACGACGTTGTAGAGTACAATGGCCACAATATTAAATACGGGACCGAGCCAGATGTACTGAGTGCCGTAAGCATGTTGTAGCCAGGTAAGCGCGTAGTGCGTGCCCACCGTGTACAGAAGCAGAAAGGCCACCACAAGCAAAGCGGGCCCCGTACGGCGCAAGGCCCGCAGGTTCAGGGCGAGCAGAATCCCGCCAGCTACCATACTAAACAGCACCGAAAACACGGTAATAGTCCCGGGCGAGTACAACGCCGGCCCCGTCTGCGGCGCAACTTCTGGCTCAGCTTCTCCCCGGGCCACGCGTCTGGCCTGCTCCTTTTCGGCTTCCTGCTCCCGCACGGCCAATTCGCGCCGGTCGGTTTCCTGCTTGCTGACCTCCAACTCGGCAATAAGGCCCGCCGCCGTCGGCTCGGGGGTGCCGCGCTGCGCCAGTTCGGCGAGGGCCGCCAATACCGCCTCCTCCCGATACTGATACCGGTTGGTCACGTAGTCACGCAGCTCGGCGTCGGTTTTGCGGCTCATTTTTGCCGCGTAGTCTTCGGCCATTATCGTCGGGGAAAGGAAGAATCGGAAGGGAAAACGGCCGGAGCCGGACTGTCTACGCAAATACAACCATCGGCGGCGGAAAACGCCCCGCCGCCGATGGTATTTACCGGCGGCTTATTGGCGGGCCGCCCACTCAGCCAGCACTTCGCCTACCCGGTACACATCCTCAAACGTATTGTAGAGGGGCACCGGGGCCAGCCGAATCACATTGGGCTCACGCCAGTCGCCAATTACGCCCACGGCCATCAGGTGCTCAAACAGGTCGCGGCCATTATGATGTATTAAGAGAGAAAGTTGGCAGCCACGCTGGGCCGGATCAGCCGGCGTAATGATTTCCAGTTGCTGCTTGGTAAGGCCCAGTCGGTTGATGAGAAACTCCAGATAGCCCGTGAGCAGCTCGCTTTTCTGGCGCAGGGCGGGCATTCCGCCAGCGGCCTCGTGCTCGGCCAGGGCGGCTTCGTGCACAGCCATGGTAAGGACGGCGCCATTGGAGAGCTGCCAGCCGGCGGCCCCGCGCATGGGCCGGAAGCCTTTCTTCATCTTGAACCGCTCCTTATCGTCATAGCCCCACCAACCAGCCAGGCGCAGCAGCTCGGGCTGGTCGGCAAACCGCTCGTGCACAAACACGCCCGATACGCCCCCGGGTCCGGAGTTCAAGTATTTGTAGGAGCACCAGCAGGCAAAATCCACGTCCCAGTCGTGCAGGTGCAGCGGGATATTGCCGGCCGCATGGGCCAGATCAAAGCCCACCGTAGCCCCTACCGCGTGACCAGCGCGCGTAATGGCGGCCATATCATATACCTGGCCGGTGTAGTAATTGATACCGCCCATGATGACGGTACACAGCGAATCCCCCAGCTCCTCAATTCTGGCCATGATATCCTCGGTGCGCAGCGTGTACTCACCGGGACGGGGAGTCAGCTCCACAATGGCGTCATCGGGGTTCAGGCCGCGCATGCGTACCTGCGTTTCCAGGGCATACTGGTCGGAGGGAAACGCGCCGGCTTCCATGAGCACCTTATAGCGCGTGGCGGTGGGCTGATAGAAGGACACCAGCAGCAGGTGCAGGTTGGTGGTGAGGTTGTTCATCACCACTACTTCCACGGGCTTAGCGCCTACAATGCGCGCCGTGGCATCCTGCAGGCGCTGGTGGAAGTACATCCAGGGAGTTTCGCCCTTGAAATGGCCTTCCACGGCCAGATTCTGCCAGTTCTCAAACTGCCGCTCGGCGGCGGCGCGGGCCGTGCGCGGCTGCAGCCCCAGGGAGTTGCCGCAGAAGTACAGACACTCCTGCCCGTCGGGCGCGGGCGGAATGAGGAAGTGCTGACGGAAGTCGCGCAGCGGGTCCTGCGCATCAAGCTGGCGGGCAAAGTCGAGGGTAGGTTCGAAGGTCATGGAGGGCAAAGATACCACGCCCCCGGGCCGCCACCTATTCCCGGTTCGTCATGATTTTGGCCAGATGTTCCGGCCTCACGCCCAGCCAGTCCAGCGCGTTCTGGCCCAGCATGCGGGCTTTCACCTCATCGGGGTACGCCATGGAGCGGATAAGCTGGCCGGGCTCCAGCTCACCCAACGGGAAGGGGTAATCAGTACCCAGCGTGATTTTATCAGCTCCCAGGGTTTTTACCAAGAAGTCGAGCATTAGCGGGTCGTGCACCAGCGAGTCAACCCAGAAGCGGCCCAGGTATTCGCGCGGATTCACGGGGTTATCCACGGCGCACAGGTCGGGGCGCACCTGCCAGCCGTGCTCGATGCGGCCAATGGTACTGGCGAAAGAGCCGCCGCCGTGGGCTATGGCCACCCGCAGCCGGGGCAACCGTTCCAGCACGCCACCAAAAATAAGGCTGCACAAGGCCCGGCTGCTTTCGGCGGGCATCCCTACCAGCCAGGGCAGCCAGTATTTGGGCATTTGCTGCTGGCCCATCATGTCCCACGGGTGCACAAATATGCAGGCACCCAACTCTTCAGCGGCCTGAAAAACCGGAAAAAGCTCCGGGGCATCTAGGTTCCAGTCGTTGACGTGGGAGCCAATCTGAATACCGGCCAGGCCGATTTTCATGCACCGCTCCAGCTCCCGGATGGCCAGATCAGGGGCCTGCAGGGGCAGCGTGCCCAGCCCCACAAAGCGGCCGGGATACCGCTGCACCACGCCGGCAATGTGGTCGTTAAGTAACTGGCTCAGGTCCAGCGTATCCAGCGGCTTGGCCCAGTAACTGAACATCACGGGCACGGTGCTGAGCACCTGTACCTGCGCCCCAAACTGGTCGTACTCGCGCATGCGCACGGCCGGGTCCCAGCAGTTATCCTGCACTTCCCGGAAGAATTTGTCGTCCTGCATCATGCGGGCACAGCAGGGCCGGTGATGCTCCAGCCGGATGAAGCCGCCGTAGCCGTACCGTTCCCGCAGGTCGGGCCACCGCTCGGGCAGAATGTGCGTGTGGATGTCGATGGTAAGCACGGCGCGAAGGAGAGCTAAAATCAGGGAGTGCGCAAATCCTCGGGCAGTTGCCGGAGCGAAGTCAGGAAAAATACGCGCCGATACCGTTCCGCCGTCATGCTGTCCCAGTGAATAACCCCGGCCGCGTACTGGTAGGTCTGCCACATATTTAGGGTAATACCCAGTACCAGCACTGCTCGTACCGCCACCCGGCGCGGCGTTTTCCAGGTGGCCGAAGTGGCTACCAGCGCCGCCAGGGCCAGGGCCAGTAACGGATACGCGCTAATGAGCGGCCGGGCCCCGAAACTGCCCCCGTACCACCATTCGCGCCAGCTGAAGGTAACGTACAGCACGACGGGCAGCGTCAGGAGCAAGGCCCCTCCTACCCCGCGCAAACGGGACGGCAGTACCAGCAGGCCCAGCAAGGCTACGCCGGCCAGCGGCGTGTACAGCAGCCAGCCCTTTTTGAAGCTGAACAACCCCTCCAGCAAGTGAGGCCGGGCAAAGTCGAACCCCTCGCCCTGGTACGTATCCAGCCACCAATGCCCACTCACGGCGTGCCAGAATACGGGCTGCCATATCACCACGGCCAGCGCGCAGGCAACCGCCAATACTACCTGCCGGGGCCTGCCCAGAAGCCAGCGACCCCAGCCGGCCAAGCCACCCTGCGTGGCAATTCCCCAGCCCACCGGCACCAGCGCGTACAGGGCTTCGGTGGGTCGGGCCAGCATTGCTAGGCCCAGTAGCAGGCCCAGGCCGGCGGCCCAGCGGGTTTGCCGGGTTTCGTACCAGGCCCCGGTAGTCCACACAATGCCCACGTGCCACAGGAAAAGCAGACTGTGCGCCATCGGGCTTTCGTAGCTGGCGTACATAAACCAGTTGGTTCCCAGCCCGATGCCGGCAAGTGCCCAAGCCACGGTAGTGTCATCCTGCGGGAAGTAGCGCCGCAGCAACTTGCGGAGTAGCCACAGCCCCAGCAACCCGTGAAATAACCCAGCCAGCATAATGGCCTGCTGGTAAGGCCGCGAAAAGCCATCGGCGGGTTGACCGCGCAGGCGGGCCCAGGTGTGCGCCCCGGCAAACCAGGGTAGCTCGGCCAGGGCTACACCCAGCGGGTACTTAGAAATGGTGTTGCCATTGGGCAATTGCACCAGCCCCATATAAGGCCGGGGGCCCGGGCGGTAAGTGGCCCGAACACCCTGCAGCGAATCGGCGCGGCCGGCATCTTGGTAGAGCAGCACCGAGGGCAGATACACATAGTAGCCGCCCGGGTCGTTATCGAATACTTCCAAGGGCTTCCAACGCTTGTCGTTGAAAGTGGCCAGGATCAGTAGGGCAGCGGTGAGAAAAAAGACGATACTGGATTTCACGCAGGATACCGGGATAAGCTAACAACTCAAGAAACAGGAACAACCGGCGCTGGCGCCGCCATGTAGGTGCCACACACCTTGCAGGTCCGCAGGGCATCGGAAGCCCAGAAACGGTCCATAATCGGCGGCAGCTGGGCCACGATGTCGGTTATTTCGGCGAATTCCTCGTGCAGCTTGTGGCCGCAGTTTTCGCAGTACCATTGAAAGCCATCCAGCTCGCCGGGCGTGCGGTAGCGCTCCAGCACCAGGCCCACGGTGCCGGCCGGCCGGCGCGGCGAGTGAGGCACCCCGCCCGGCAGCAGAAACATGCTTCCTGCCTTTATTTCAATATCCACCGGTTTGCCGTCTTCGATGATCTTCACCACCATATCGCCTTCCAGCTGCAGGAACAGCTCCTCCCCTTCATCCACATGGTAGTCTTTGCGGGCGTTGGGGCCACCTACCACCATCACGATGAAGTCTTTGTTATCTTTGAAAACCTGCTGGTTACCTACCGGCGGTTTAAGCAGATGACGGTGGTCATCAATCCACTGCTGGAAGTTGAACGGACGAGCGACGAGCATAGCGACGAGGGGTTGATGTAGTGACTTACTAAATTATGCGGCAGTACGAATGTAGGTGTTTGCATGACGTTCCAACGCCCGCTACCGGTTCACTTACCGGTTCCCACGTACTTTACGGCTACCTAAGACCGTAATTCATTCCGTAGTCAACCCACTAAAACACCAATGGATTTTGTTTCTCAACGCGCCCTGGTAGGAGGCAGCACGCAGGGTATTGGCCGAGCCGTGGCCGAAGAACTGGCCCGGCGCGGCGCTACCGTCACGCTACTCGCCCGCAACGAAGCCCGCCTGCATGAAGCCGTGGCGGCCCTGCCCACCCCGGCCGGCCAGCAGCACGACTTTATCGTGGCCGATTTCAGCTACCCGGACCAGTTGCAGCAGCAGGTACAGATGTATCTGGCGGCGCACCCGGCCGGCTTCGATATTCTGGTGAACAACACGGGCGGCCCCGCCGGCGGGCCTATTCTGGATGCTCCCATTGAGGCGTTTCGGGCAGCGTTTGAGCAGCACTTGGTGTGTAACCATTTGCTGGCCCAGGCCTTGGTGCCGGGCATGCGGCAGCGCCAGTACGGCCGCATCATCAACATCATCAGCACTTCCGTGAAGCAGCCGTTGCCGGGACTGGGCGTGAGCAATACTATTCGGGCGGCCGTGGGCAACTGGGCTAAAACGCTGGCTACTGAGCTGGCCGCCGACGGCATTACCGTAAATAACGTGCTGCCCGGGGCCACCGTCACGCAGCGGCACACCTCCCTTATTGAGAAGAAAACCGAGCAGACCGGCCAGACTACCGAACAGGTGGAGGCGGCTATGCTCAAGGGAATTCCAGCGGGCCGCTTCGGGCAGGCCCCGGAAGTAGCGGCAGCCGTGGTATTCCTGGCCTCGGAGGCGGCCGGCTACATCACGGGTATCAACGTGCCGGTTGACGGCGGCCGAACGGGAAATCTGTAACGCACGCAACCCGCCGCTTCTTCCGGCACTTGGCGGAAAGGAACGGCGGGTTGGTTTTGGTAGCTACCGGCTGGCTGTTTTATCTGTTCAGGGCTGCGCCGGAGCTGGCAATTTGCTGACCGGCTGCCGCCAGGCAATAGCCAACACAAACACGGCAATAAACAGCGTGAGGGAGGTGAGGTAGGCGTAGGGAATCTGAATGAAGGCGTAGAATGTACTCAGGTAGAAGCCCAGCGAAATAAGGGCCAGGGCCCGGTAATCGAGCCGGTGACGCAGCTTCCAGTACACGCCCGCACTCAATGCTACCGCTCCCGCCGAGGCCAGGATATGGGCTTTCTGTAGCAGACTGATACGCGCTGGAATATCGCCCCCGCCGAAGGTGTAGAAGTAGGAAGCAAAGCCCAGACCCGAAAACAGATGATAAGGCTTGCCGCCGGGGCCGTTGTCACGGCTCCATTCGCCGAGGGTAGCAATTTTATACTCGCTCAGCGCGTGCGTAAAAATTGTCCAGTCCTTTGACAGGAAGGGCACCACGTAGATGAGCACGATGCCCAGTCCCGTAAGCCCCGCCACCGTTACCGCGTGACACCGCCCCCGCTCCCGCCACAGCAGCCACAGAAAAAACGGCACCCAAAACACCACTGAGTAACGCGACAACAGGCACAAAACCAAGGCGGTTGCCTGTACCAGTGCCGAGCGGGAGAAAATGGAAGCAGCCAGCAGGCAGTAATACGCAATGATGGTCAGCTCAACTGTTTGCGCATACAGGCCACTATCTACCTTGATAAGATGCCGCAGCAACAGCCAGGGCAGCACGGCCAACCCGGCAAACAGCACCAGTGGTAGCCGTTGCGCATTAAGGAAGGCCAGGTACGCGCCCAAGCCTCCCAACAACAGAATGCCCAGCGCCCACCAGCGGTAGTCAACTCCCAACTGCTCCGCCACCACGTAGGGTAGCCATTGCAGCGGCAGGTGGTTAGGAAACAGCGGATACGGCAGGTTAGTGATATAGCGGTACACCACCTCGCCGCTCTGAAACCGCGTCACGTAATTCTGCAGAATCGGAATGATATCGGACTGCAGCACGTCGATGGGGTGCCCGGCAATAACAGGAGCCTGCACGTACAATACCGCCAAGCCCCCCAAGAGCACCGTGGCCCAGGACCCCAGCACCCGCCGGCTTTCCAGGGCGGGCGGCACCGCAGCCGGCGTAGCCCGCAATTGGGCCATCAGGGCGCAGCCGCACAGCAGCACGGATACCAGGTAAAACCAGAGCGGGCTCCAGAGCGGACCGTAATGGCCACGCAGATCGGTAAACAGGCGAACCTGTCCCCAGAAAGCCAGCGTGGCGCCCAGCTGCCACGCCCAGGGTTGCTGCCTCAGGCGGGCGAAGGAGGCGGAAATACGCGAAGAAGCTGGCTGCATATACACCAAAAGAAAGCGGCTCGGGTGGCCCGCAACCGGCGGCTTATTCTACGCCCTTAATGCTGATATCATCCATGTACACCGGCGAAGCGGCTCCGGAGCGCCACAGGAATACCTTCAGGTTTTGGGTGTAGGCAATGTTGGCGGGCAGGGTGATTTCCTTGCTCACTTTCACCCACTTGTTGTACTCCTTCACCGCCTCCTGCAGTTTGATACCGTCGCCGAATACCTCCTTATTGCCTTGGTCCGGATCGGTTATCTGCACGCCCAGCACGCCCGTGGCTTTGTTATCGGGCAGGAAAACCCAAGCTTCCAGTGTAATACCTTTCAGCTTGTGAGGGCTTACTTTGCCCAGCTGCGCATTGTACGTGAGGCTGAACTCGTGTTCGGGGTCTACTACTACGGCATAAGCACCAGAATGTGCGTGGGCTTTGGTGAGCGTACCGGCATCGGGCAGCCAGCCAACCATCGACTCAAAATCGTTGCGGGTGATGTAGTCGCCGGCGTCGCCTTTCTCGGCATCAGAGGAACAGGCAACCAGGCTCAGGGCCGTCAGAGCGTAAAACAATGATTTCATGCGGGAATCAGCAGGTTATTTTAGCGGCGAAATTAGACAGAATATCAGTAGTTGCCACCGGCCCCGGAGCATTAGTTTACGGTAACCGGCGGCGGCAGGCGGCTTACTCCGGCATCCGTGGCGGTTGCGGCGGTTCGGTCCGGGCCAGCAGCTGCGCCACCCGGGGCGTCCAGCGCGGCAGATACTGCGCCAACAGCAGCAGACACGCCCAGGGCAGCAGCCACGAAACCCGGCCCTGCAACCGGTCGAGCACGTTGGCCAGGCTCCCGGTAACCAGCGCGTTGCTCACCACTGCGGCCCCACAAACCAGTACCAGTCCCACCGCTGCCGGGGCAATGCGGGTCCGCCAGGGGCCCAGCAGCAACGCCCCCAGCACTAAAAGTGCCAGCAGATGTGCTCCGTATACCCGCTCATTGAGGTCCTTGAAGTCCAGCTGACTGCGGTTCTGCATCGACGACATGTACTCTTTCAACTCATACGGAGCATACTCTCCGACCTTCCAGTAGGGGTTGGTATTCTCGCGGAAAGCCGTCAGCCCGTCGCCGTGGCCGATGTGGGTGAGCTGCCGCAGCGTTGCCTGCACGCTCTCCGACACCAGCAGCGGGTAGTAGCGAGGGGAACGAAGCACCTGCCCGATGATCTGCTGATATTCGGACCGGTTGGCGTTCCAGCCACCCGTTTGGTTCAGGGGGCTGTTGGCGTCCCACATGAAGGTAATGGCATCATTGGGCAGCTTGTCCCGGAATTCGCATAAGCGGTACTGGTTCTGGGGGCCGCAATTCGCCTGCAGAAACTTCTCCAGCACGCCGCTTTCCGAGAGTCGGGCCATCAGAAATGCCGACGACGCTTTGGACAGCTCGAAGCCCCCGCCCAGTCTGGCGTGCAGCAGCGGCAGAATACCCCAGCCCGCCAGCGTAACCAGCAGCGTCAGGAGCCAGGTGGGGCGGTGCAGCACCTGCCGCCGGAATAGCCCCTGCTGCCAGCCCACCGCGCCCACGCCGAGTACCGTGAGCAAAAAGGTGAGCAGGTTGGAAGAGTGCATGAGAGCGGAAAGCAGCAGCACCGCCAGCAGCAGCAGTTGTTCCGGCAGCCCCGAGCGTTTCAGCAGCAGCAGGGCTAGGGCCAGGGCGCCCACGGCGGTAAAAATATCGGGCATCAACTGGCTGCAGTACCACGAAACACCCGTCAGCCAGGTAACGCCGGCCAGTAGAGCCAGCCGCGCCGCCGGATGCTGCAGCCGGGGCGCAAATACCGTGATGCACCGCCACAGCAGCCCGGCCAGCAGCAGCCCCTGGGCAAAAATCACCAGCCAGAGCGTGCCGCGCATGCCGGTAAGCAGTACCCACAAGCCGTAGGTTACGGGCCGGTCATCGGGCACGGTCAGGGTCACGGCACTGTTCAGGTACGTGCCTGAGTCGGAGGTGACGAGCGGAAAGCCATTGTAGAGGCCGGCACTAATCAACACCAGAGCCCCCAGCAGGAGCCAGAACAGGGTGCGCCCCGCTCGGGAAAGAAGAGTCATAGAATACGGGATAGGGCGAAACAGCCACCAGAGAGTCGGGGGCAGCAAATATAGAGAAGCAAGGGGCACCAGCCTCCATTCCCGACCTAGCGGCGGGCAGGAATGCAACCGCCACGGCGCACAGCGCCGGCCCAAATGATTTTCACTGAGTTGAGCCGCCTTAACAAGTAAGCAGGGCATGTCTGGGCTATTATCTTTGCCCGAGTTTCTCTCCGTTCAAATCCCTGTTCGTGCGTATTCCGTCTTCCGCCGCTGCCTTTTTTCGTCGGCACGGGCTCCCAGTGCTTACGCTCCTGCTGCTCACAGCCGGGTTGATGTATGCCGTTCTTGGCCCCATCGTACTGTATCCGGGGCAGTATGCCTTTGCGGCGGGAGGTGATGGCACGAAGAACTATTACTCCCTGCTCTATCACCTGCGCTACGGACAGGGCACCCATTTTACCGGGATGCTCTACCCCTTCGGCGACCATCTGGTGTACGCCGATGGGCAGCCGCTACTGGGCATTCCGCTGGCGTACCTGCAGCAGGCCGGTCTGCCCGTTGCCGATTCCGGCCTGGCCCTGCTTAATATCCTGATGTTGCTTTCCCTGCCCCTCACGGCAGTTATTGTGTACCTGCTGCTGCGGCGCGTACTGCTGCCGGCCGGGCCGGCCGTGGTGGGGGCACTCTTGATCAGCTTTATGGCCCCGCAGTTGGAGCGGTGGCTGGGCCACTATGCCCTGTCGTATGCCTTCGTGGTGCCGCTGCTGTGGTATCTGCTGGTGCGGGCCGTAAGTGCGCCCCGCTCCTGGTGGCCGCTGGTGGGCTACGCCGCCACCGGGCTGTTTGCCGGCTTACTGCACCCGTACTTTCTGCTGCTGGCGGCGCTGCTGGGACTGGCATACGCCCTCGTGCTGCTACTGCAACGGAAGCGCCATACACGCTCAGCTTACTCCACGGGCCTTATCGTCCGGCTGGCCCTAACGGCGGTGCTGCCCATCGTGCTGTTTCAGGTGTGGATGGCCCTGACCGATACCGTTTCTGACCGGCCGGCCAGTCCGTACGGCTTCCTGGTATACCGCTCCACGTTTGCCAGCGTGTTCTATCCTATTCTCGACCCGTTGGCTTCCTTCTGGCGCAATGCGTTCAACACCTCCGAAACCATGGGGGAAGGCTGGGCCTACACCGGCCTGATGAGCCTGCTGGTACTGGTGCTGACGACGATAAAAGCCGTCCGGTACCTGGTGCGCCGGCAGTGGCGGCTCCTGTTCCGGCCGGTTTTGCCGGCTCCCCTGCGCGTGGGCCTGTATGCCGGGCTGCTCACCTTCCTGTTTGCCTGCGGCGTGCCGTTCAGCTGGGGCCTGGAGGGGCTGCTGGAATGGGTGAAGCCCCTGAAGCAGTTCCGCTCCATTGGCCGGTTTGCCTGGATTTTCTACTACTTCTTCACGGTGTATGCCGTGTTCTATTTCTACCAGCTGAGCCGATACCTACGCCACCGCCGGGCGGCTAGCTTTGCCTACACGCTGGTGCCGCTGGTGATACTGGTATGGGCCTGGGAAGGCCACACCACCCTGGCCGCTTGGAACAAGCGCATTACCGATACCAACGCCGACGCCCGCTACACGCCCCAGGCCCTACTACACCCCACCGAGACGTATTTCGATTACCTGCAGTGGCAGGGCAACGGCACCTACCAGGCCATTGTACCGCTGCCCTACTTCCTGCTGGGCCCCGAGCAGTTCGGCACGAACAACATGCCAGCCTCGGCTTACGAAGCCATGCGCGCCTCCCTGCAAACCGGCCTGCCCATCGTGGCCTCGTCTATGTCGCGCACCTCCCAGGCCCAGGGGCTGGCCGCGGCCCAGTTGCTGGCCGCGCCGGAGCTGCCCAAAGAGCTGCTCACACACTTCCCTTCCCGCAAGGCTCTGCTGCTGCTGGTATCCGATGAAGGCCTCTCGGGGCCCGAAAAACGACTGGTTGCATTGGGCCGGCTGGTGCTGAAGGATGCGCACGTAAGCCTCTATGAACTGCCGGTAGCCGCCCTGGAAGCGGCCCCATACCGCCAGGCGGCCCTCTCAGCGGCCACCGCCACTCCGGCCCGGCCCGACAAGGTACGCCTGACCTGGCCGGCTACCGGAACCACCACTCCCCTCGGCGGCGGTTCCCTGCGCCACGAGCAGAAGGCCGTGCTTTTTAGCGGCGTCATTCCGCAGCGGCAGGATACTGCCCACTATGAAGCCTCCGTGTGGGTGCGGGTGGTTGGCATGAAGAATCTGCCCATCTTTCGGGTGCGGGAGCTGGACGCCCAAACCGGCAATCCGCTGGAGAGCTACGAAGTGCCCGCCCGCGTCGGCACCGACATTTACCGGGGCTGGATGCGGCCCGCCTGTGTCTTCCAGCCCCGCCACCCCGGCAGCCACATTGCCGTGGAACTGGAGGGTGACCCGTTTGAGGCCGCGCATCTGCTCATCCGACCCGCCTATACCGACGTGTTCGACCAGCCAACGACCGGCCGGGTATTCAAAAACAACTTCCCCTTACAGGATTAGCGCCCCGCGCTTTGCCCTCTACCTCGCGCTTCATGCCTATTCCGGTTGATTTGGTGTTGCCCTGTTATAATCCGCCGGCCGGCTGGGCGGCCAACCTTATTGCCAGCGTCCGGAAGGTAAACACCTATCTGCCACAGGTAGCCTTTACGGTGCGGGTCGTAAACGACGGCTCGAGCCAGCCGCCTACGCCCGCCGATATTGACCTGTTGCGCAGTCAGCTCCCTGATTTCCATTACGACTCCTACGAGCAGAACCAAGGCAAGGGCTACGCGCTGCGCCACGGCGTGCAGGCAGCGCAGCACGCCATCTGCCTGTTCACGGATATCGACTTTCCGTACGAGGAGCAGGGCGTAGCGGCCGTACTGCAGACCCTGCTGAGCCAGCAGTGCGACGTGGCGGTGGGCTCCCGCAACGAGGCGTATTACCAGCATGTACCGGCTGCCCGCACCGCCATTTCCCGCTCCCTGCGCTTCTGCACCCAGCATTTGTTGCGGCTGCCCGTATCCGATACGCAGTGCGGCATCAAGGGCTTCAATCAGGCGGGCAAAGCCCTGTTTCTACAGACGCAGGTCAACCGCTACCTGTTTGACTTGGAGTTTCTGTACTGGGCGGCCCGCATCCCTAACCTGCGGGTGCTGCCAGTACAGGTGCAACTGAAGCCGGGCATCATTTTCAGCCGCATGAATTTCCGGCTGCTCCTCACCGAAGGCTATAACCTGCTGCGCATTATCCGCCGCGCTACGCCCGCCGCGTAAGCAGCTGAAGCAGCTATTTTGTGCGTGGCCTCTTTCTTGCCTTGTTCGGCACGGGCCAGCCAGCTTCGTCAATATAACTTTACGAATTCCGTACTTTCGGCATTTAGCCCGGTCTTCTGGCCCTCCGCCTGCTCCATTCCTGCCCAACTTCCGTGGATCTTTCCGTCATCATTCCTATTTATAACGAAGAGGAGAACATTCCGGCGCTGTACGAGCGGCTGCGCGGTGTACTCGACCCGATGCAGTTGCCGGGCGGCTACGAGTTCATCTTCATCAATGATGGCTCCCGCGACCAGTCTCTGGCCCTGATTCAGACTCTGGCCACCCGCGACGAACGGGTGCGGTACATTAATTTCAGCCGCAATTTTGGCCACCAGATTGCTGTGACGGCCGGGCTCGACTGTACTCGGGGCGAGGCCGTAGCTATTATCGATGCCGATTTGCAGGACCCGCCCGAGCTGATTCCGCAGCTGTACGCCACGCTCCGGGAAGGCTACGAGGTGGTGTATGCCAAACGCCGCTCCCGCCAAGGCGAAAGCGCCGCCAAAAAGCTCACGGCCAAACTGTTCTACCGCCTGCTGGCCAACATCACCCACATTTCCATCCCCGTGGACACCGGCGACTTCCGGGTGATTTCGCGCAAGGTAGTGGAGGCGTTGCGGCGCATGCCGGAGCAGAGCAAGTTCATCCGGGGCCAGATTTCCTGGATCGGCTACCGCCAGACCTACCTGGAATATGACCGCGCCGAGCGGGCCGGCGGGGAAACGGGCTACACCTATCGGAAGATGATGAAGCTGGCCCTCGACGGTATCACGGCTTTCTCCGATTTTCCGCTGAAAGTAGCCACTATCAGCGGGTTTTTGGTGTCGGGGGTTGCTTTCACCGTGATGCTCTACACGCTGTACTCCCGCTTCGTAACGCGCGACTATGAGCCGGGCTGGGCTTCGCTCATGATCAGCATTCTGTTTTTGGGCGGCGTCCAGTTGATTGCCGTGGGTATCATTGGGGAATATATTGCCCGCCTGAACGCCAACGTGCGCCAGCGCCCCCTCTACATCGTATCCGATACCAACCTGCCACCGGCCGCCTCCGCACCCGGAGCCGGAGCCGGAGCCGGGTGGTCTACTCCTATGGCTTCATGAATATTGAATACGAACTGAAGTACCACCAGATTGAGGAAAACTACTGGTGGTTTCAGGCCCGGCGCGACATGGTGTTTCAGCTGGTGCAGGACCTGCGCCTGCCCGTTACGGCCCCCATTCTGGAAATTGGCTGCTCCGGCGGGCCGCTGCTGCAACGTCTCTCCGCCCAAGGCTACCGCCACCTCACGGGCATTGATGTAAGTGAGGCCGGCATTGCCGTGGCCCAGGCCCGGGGCATTCCCAACGTGTCGTGCATGGATGGAGCCCACCTCGATTTTCCGGATGCGTCCTTCGATCTGGTTATTGCCTCCGACGTGCTGGAGCATATTCAGGACGAGGCCCAGGCCCTGCGCGAATGGACACGGGTGCTGCGGCCGGGCGGGCAGCTGGTGGTGTTTGTGCCGGCCTTTCAGTTTTTGTGGGGCAAGCACGATGAGGTAAATCAGCACTTCCGGCGCTACACGGCGGCCCACCTGGCCCAGCGCCTGCACCAGGCCGGTTTACAGGTGCGCCGCAAGTCGTACTGGAATGTGGGCCTGTTTTTCCCGACGGCGGCCGTGCGCCTGCTCAAGCGGCTGCTGCCCGCCGAAGACCAACCTTTGAAAGACGACTTCTTTGCCACGCCGCCGCTGCTCAACACGGTACTGCGCGGCATTATCACCGCCGAAAACCGCCTGCTCCGGGCCCTCAATGCCCCGGTAGGCGTCAGTGTATTTGCCCTGGCCCGCAAAGCGGCTTAACTTTTTCTGCCCTATCCCCGTGGACCTCTCCATCATCATCCCCATCTACAACGAGGAAACTAACCTGCCGGCCCTCTACGCCCGCCTGGCCGCCATGCTGGACGCCCAACCGTGGCAGGCCGAAGTCATTCTGGTGAATGATGGCTCCCACGACCGGTCCCTGACCATTATGCGGGAGCTGGCCGCGCGAGACTCTCGCCTGCATTACATCACGTTCAGCCGCAACTTTGGCCACCAGATTGCCATTACGGCCGGGCTGGATTTATCGTCGGGGGCGGCGGTGGTGGTGATGGACGGGGATTTACAGGATCCGCCCGAGCTGTTGCCGGAGCTGTACGCCAAGCTGCAGGAGGGCTACGAGGTGGTGTACGCCAAGCGCCGGACCCGCCAGGGCGAAAGTATGATCAAGCTCTTCACAGCTAAGATGTTCTACCGGATTCTGGCCAGCATCACCTCCGTCAATATCCCGCTTGATACCGGTGACTTCCGCATTGTGTCGCGCAAGGTGGTGAATGCCCTCAAGCAGATGCCGGAGCAGAACAAGTTTATCCGGGGCCAGATTGCCTGGATTGGCTACCGCCAGACGTTCCTCGAGTTTGACCGCTCGGAGCGGGCCGGCGGGGAGCCGGGCTATACCTACAGCAAATTGATTCGGCTGGCTCTGGATGGCATTACGTCCTTCTCAGACCTGCCCTTGCGCGTAGCTACCGTGGGCGGCTTTGTGGTGTCGGGCATTGCCTTTCTGGTGATGCTGTACGCCATGTACGCCCGCTTCTTCATGAATAACTACGGCACCGGCTGGCCATCCATTATGGTGAGCGTGCTGTTTCTGGGCGGCGTCCAGCTGATGGCCGTGGGTATCATTGGGGAATATATGGCGCGGCTGGGAGCCAACGCCCGGCAGCGGCCACTCTATATTATTGAGGAAACCGACTTGCGCCGGGAGTAACCCGGCCGCTTCCTGAAAGCGGAGCAGCGTTGCCTGGTTGAGTGATTCTTTCCCGGATATTTCTTTCATGGTCATGATGCAGCTCCAGAACTTCATCGGCGGGCAACTGGTAGCCCCGGCTGCCGGCCGGTATCTTCCGCTGGTTGAACCGGCTACCGGCCAGGTATTCGCGCAGGTTCCCGATTCCGATGCCGCCGACGTGGACGCGGCCGTGCAGGCCGCCGAGGTGGCGCTGCCCGCCTGGCGCGCCCTCCCAGCCGAAGAGCGGGGCCGCTTGCTGGTTCGCTTGGCGGAGCTGATTGAGCAGAACCTAGACCGCCTGGCCCGCGCCGAAAGCCAGGATAACGGCAAACCGCTGAGTCTGGCCCGCACGCTGGATATCCCGCGAGCCGCCAGCAACTTCGCGTTTTTCGGGACTGCGGCCCAGCATTTCTCCTCCGAAGCCCATGTGCAGGAAGGCGTGGCCGTAAACTACACCGTGCGGCACCCGCTGGGTGTGGTGGCCTGCATTTCGCCCTGGAACCTGCCGCTGTACCTGTTCACCTGGAAAATTGCGCCGGCTCTGGCTGCTGGCTGCTGCGTGGTGGCCAAGCCCTCGGAAGTCACGCCGTACACCGCTTTTCTGCTGAGCGGGCTGGCGCAGGAAGCGGGCCTGCCGGCGGGCGTGCTCAATATTGTGCACGGCACCGGGCCGGGCGCGGGTCAGGCCCTCATTGAACATCCGGGCATCCGGGCCATCAGCTTCACGGGCGGCACCAGAACCGGCCAGCATATTGCCCGCTCGGCCGCACCGCAGTTCAAGAAACTCTCCCTGGAGCTGGGCGGCAAGAATCCTAACCTCGTCTTTGCCGACTGCGACCTGACGGAAGCCGTACGCACCAGCATCCGGAGCAGCTTTGCCAACCAGGGCCAGATTTGCCTGTGCGGCTCCCGCATCTTCGTGGAGCGGCCGGTGTATGAGCAGTTCAAAGCGGAGTTTCTAGCCCAGGTGCAGGCGCTGACCGTCGGCGACCCGCTGCTGGAAACTACCCGGCAAGGTGCGCTGGTAAGCGAGGCTCACCTCCAGAAAGTTCTTTCTTACATCGACTTGGCCCACCAGGAAGGCGGCCGGCTCCTGACCGGGGGCCACCGGGTGCAGGTACCGGGCCGCTGCGCCGACGGGTTCTTTCTGGAGCCCACGGTTTTTGAGGGCCTTGCTCCCGACTGCCGGGTAAACCAGGAGGAAATCTTCGGGCCGGTTGTGACGCTCACTCCCTTTGATACCGAGGAGGAGGCGTTGCACTGGGCCAACGGCACCGACTACGGCCTGTCGGCCACCATCTGGACGCGCGACCTGACGCGGGCGCACCGCGTGGCCCACCAGCTGCATGCCGGCGTGGTGTGGGTGAACACCTGGCTGCACCGCGACCTGCGCACGCCCTTCGGCGGCATGAAAAACTCCGGCGTGGGGCGGGAAGGCGGCCTGGAAGCCCTGCGCTTTTTCACCGAGCCTCAGAACGTGTGCGTGAAGCTGTAAAGGAAGTGGTGAGGTGACGGTAGAACATCACTCCTCGGCAGGCGCGGAATGACGTTTTTTTGCCTGATGTTCTTTTCCCAACAACCTCAGCACGCGAGATTCCTCGACAGGCTCGGAATGACGTTCAAATAGCCCCCTTTTGTAACCTAACCAAGCCCCTGGCTTAGCGCGTGTCCTCTTCCTCTACCCTCCCGCCCTGGCGCCGCTATCTACCTCTGTTCCTTCTGTTGGTGCTGGCATATTTCCCGTTATTCTGGCAGCTTTCCTCGTTTCCGGTGCAGCAGTGGGACGAGTCCCGCACAGCCCTTGACGCATTGGGTATGCTGGTCCACCACGACTGGCTGGTGGCCCGCTACCTGGGCGAGCCGGACCTCTGGAACTGCAAACCGCCCCTCTGGCTCTGGACGCTGGCTGGTAGCATCCACCTGTTCGGCCCAACGGAACTGGGCCTGCGCCTGCCTGCCGCCCTGGCCGCACTGGCCACCGTGGGCCTGACGTATTACGCGGCGGCCCGGTGGCTGCGTAGCCCGGTAGCTGGCTTACTGGCCGGGCTCGTGCTCCTCACCAGCCCCGGCTATGTGTGTTTCCACGTTGCCCGTACGGCTGATTTTGATGCCTTTCTAACGCTCTGGACTACGGCCGGCACGCTGAGCTGGCTAGCGTATCTGCGCACCGGTCGGACGCGGTGGGCGTGGGCAACCGGCGTAGGCTTCACGCTGGCTATTCTCACCAAAGGCATTGCGGGGGCCATGTTCGGGCCCGGACTGGTGCTGGCCTTGGCCCTGACGGGCAGTTGGGTCCGCCTGCGCCGCCCTGCTCCCTGGCTGGCGGCCGGCCTGGTACTACTGGTCACAGCCAGTTGGTACCTGGTGCGTGAGGCGGCGGCTCCCGGCTACCTAGAAGCCGTGTGGCAGTTCGAGGTAGGCGGTCCGGCGGCCCACGAGCTGGAGGGTAACAACGCCCCCTTCGAGTGGTACCTAAGCCTGCTGGCTAACACAAAGTTTGCGCTGTGGCTACTACCCGCTTTGCTGGGCATGAGTCTGGGATGGTGGCAGCCCAAGGGCAGTACTGCCTGGTGGCTGGGCCGGGTGCTGACGGCTGTGGTGGGCAGCTTTCTATTGGTTATTTCCCTTGCCCAGACCAAGCTTAGCTGGTACGATGCCCCAGCGTTTCCGCTCATGGCCGTGCTGGCGGCATCCGGCCTCACGGTGGGTTTTCGGCTAATCCGCCAGGCCGCCAAGTTGCAGCTTTCCTTGTGGGGGCTGCTGGCAGGCGTACTGGGCATAGCGGCGTTTCCCTACCTGAATCAAGTGCAGTATCTGCGTCAGCTCTCCAAATACCGCTTCGATAACCACCAACTGGTGTACGGGCACCATTTGCGGCAGCAGTGGCAGCAACAGCCCGGCATTTGGCAGTATACACTGGGTACCGATGGGTCTTTTAATGACGCGCCGGAGTTCTACCGCATGGCCGCCGAGTATACGCAACACCATACCGTTCGTCTTCTTGCACCTTGGCGGGTAGCCGAGGCCCGCTCCGGTGAAACCGTTGTAGTATGCGGGCAGAAGGCCACCAGAGCCTGGCAAACTGCCTTCCAGACTGAAACTCTGGTGCAATCAGACTCCTGTCGAACATTACGGTTGGGGGCCCGGCGGTAATTATTGCCGCATTAATTCAATCGTTCCAGCGTGGTTTCGAGGTCGGCGAGGGTGGTTTCCTGAAAGCGGAGCGTATCCGGAGCGGTGCTTTTGTCGGGGCGGGCAAGGAAGGGCATGCCGTTTTCGTAACGGAGCCCGATGATGGTGGCGCCCACGGGGGCTTCCATGAACTTGTAGCCCCCGGCCCACGGTACACCGGCCAGCACTACGCGGTGGCCGGGCAACACCAGCCGTACCGTGGAGTGCTCATTGGGGCCGGCAACGGGCACAAAAAGCGGCGCAGTACGCCCCCGCCAGGGGTTCCCGGCGGCTACCCAGCCCAGCTGCGTCACGGAGGCAGCATTGGGGTCGGCGGCCAGCTCTAGCGGCGCGGTATCTTCGGCGGCGGGGGTACCCACGGTAGCCACGGCGGCCGTTTCGGGGGCAGTAGCCAGGCCGGGCTCGAAGTGGAACCGGATGGGCAAGGTCATCTGCACCTTCACCGGTTGTCCATCGTGGCGGCCCGGCTGCCAGCGGCCCGACGTCTGGCGCAGCACTCGTAGCACCTCCTCGTCGCAGCCGTGGCCCACGCCGCGCACGATGTGCGGCTGTACCACGCGGCCGGCCTCATCCACCACGAACGAGGCAAACACCAATCCTTCGGCCCGGGCTTCCTGAGCACTCTGCGGGTAGCGTACCAAGCGGTTGAAATCAGCCGGGCCCTGGCCGTAGCTGGGCATCTGCTGGGCCGTCGTGCGGATGACCTCGGGGGCGGGCTGCTTACTTTCGTCCCAGCGTACGGTGCCTTCCGCTACCTGCCCATAGAACAACGGCAGGCCAGGCCGGCTACCCGCCAGTTCCAGCTGCAATGCCCGGCCGGCTGCCAGCGCCAGTTGCTGCCCGCCGGCCGTGGCGCGGACCAGCACGGCCCCGGTCAGCTCCAGCGGCGCGCCAGCCAGGGTTTCGGTCAGCAGGTTAGACAGCAGCAAATCCGAGGCGGCGTAGCACTCCTTCAGCTCCACCCACACGGCCCCGGTGGCGGGCCGTTGCCGATTGTCTACCAATGCATTAGCCGGAATCCGAACTACCGTTCCCTCGCGGCCGCGCACCTCGGCGGCTTTGGTGGGGTCAATCTGGAAATACTCGCTGGCCTTGAGGGTCAGGTCCTGCAGCCGGGCCTCAGTGGGAGGCGCATCGGCACCGTCCGCAGAGGGGCGCGCACTGCTGCGATACACAATCAGCGGAGCCCGCCGACTAGTGGGCCGCTCCAGCCGGTGCCAGTCGCGCCGCACGGCCCCAATGGGTTGGGCCAGCGAGTCGTAGCCCAGCGTATCGGCCAGGGCGGGCACGGTGGAGGCCGGCGCAGTACGCTGCGCCGGGCGCTCCGGCTGGCAGGCCGTGGCCAGTCCGCCAAGCAGGCCCAGAAACAACAAATGGGTGGGGGTAAACTTCGGCATGAAACACCTCTACGCGGGAAATACCGGCTTTATTAGTCGAAAGTCGGCTTTTTCTGGTAAATACCTGAGCGAAAACCGGTTTACTTTTCACCCGTTGGTTTATTCCCTGCTTTTTTCACCTGCTGCCTTATGCTTGATTTGGTTATTGACGCCCGCCCGGCCGCGCTCAGCCCGGGGTTTGAAGTAAAGCGCATTCTACCCTACCGGCTGCGCCGGATGCTGGGCCCGTTCATTTTCATGGACCACGCCGGGCCGGTACAGCTCACGCCAGAGCTTCTGCCTACGCTGGATGTGCTGCCCCACCCACATATTGGCCTCAGCACCGTTAGCTACCTGTTTGGTGGCCAGGTCACGCACCGGGATAGTCTGGGCGTGGAGCAGATTATCCGGCCGGGCGAGGTAAACTGGATGACGGCCGGCAGCGGCATTGCGCACTCCGAGCGGTTCGAGGACCCGGCCATGCTGGCTGGCGGGCAGCTGGAAATGTTACAGACCTGGGTGGCCCTGCCAGAAGCCGACGAAGAAACGGCTCCCGCTTTCGATAACTACGCGCCCCACGAGCTACCCATTTTTACGGAGCCCGGCGTATGGCTGCGCCTGATTGCCGGCGACGCCTTCGGGCTAAAAAACAGTGTCAAGACCCATTCCCCACTGTTTTACCTGCACGTAGTGTTGCAGCCGGGGGCCCGGTTCGGCCTGCCGCGCGGCTACCCCGAGCGGGGCGCCTACGTGGCCAAAGGCCAACTAGAAGTCAATGGCCGCCTCTATGGTCCCGGCCAGCTGCTGGTGTTCACGCCCGGCCTCGACCCGGTGCTGGTGGCCCGGGAAGCCACCACACTCATGCTGCTGGGCGGCGAGCCGCTGGGGGAGCGGTTTATCTGGTGGAACTTTGTGTCGTCGAGGAAGGAGCGCATCGAGCAGGCCAAGGCCGACTGGCTGGCCGGCCGCATCCTGCTCCCGCCCAACGATAACCTGGAATTCGTGCCGCTGCCCCAGGACAAAACCCGGCCTGCTGGCAGTGGCTTCCCGGCTCCGCAGGCACTATCGTAGCTGGCGTCCCGGTCCGGCGGGCGTAGCTCGTCGGGCCGGTTATCGTCAGCTGATGTTGTTCCATCTTCGTGCTGGTGTCAGCTGACGATACCTACACGGCATTAAAATCACCCCAATTATATTAGATATTTAAACTAAAATATTTAGCTTTACATTCTATTCTTGCTCCCTCCTTTCTGCCTTACCGCTATGAACAACACGCTGGAGTATATGGTGTGCTGCCGCCTCACGCTGGCGCAGCTGGAATGTGGGCAGGTGGTGGGTACTTCGCAGCATAAGCAGCAGGTACGCAGCACCACAGCCGAGCTAAGTGAGTTGTTTGCCGACCTCTACGAGCAATTCCGCAGCCCGCAGCTGCTCGGCCTGCAAATCACCTCCATCAGCCCCCGGCTGGCCCCCGAATTTGCCGGCCACGCGGAACTACTGCAATAGTCCGCCGGGGAAACAAAAAAGCCCCTCTATTTGAGGGGCTTTTTTTATAGGTTCCGAAGAGCTGATTTGTCATTCCGAGTAAAGCAAGGAATCTGGTTTGATCATCAGAAGGGCAAACTCAGATTCCTCGCGTTGCTCGGGATGACACGCTGGCTTACAGGTTTTTCAACACGAAATCGGTCATCTGGCGGTAGAGGTGCAGGCGGGTGTTGCCGCCGTAGATGCCGTGGTTGCGGTTGGGATAGTACAGCGTCTGGTAGTCCTTGTTGGCCTTGATCATGGCATCCACGAACGAGACGGAATTCTGGAAGTGCACGTTGTCGTCGCCGGTACCGTGGACCAGCAGGAGCTTGCCTTTCAGCTTATCGGCGTGCTGAACGGGCGAGTTGTCGTCGTAGCCTTGGGGGTTTTCCTGGGGCGTTTTCAGGAACCGCTCGGTGTACACGGTATCATAGTAGCGCCAGTTAGTCACGGGGGCCACGGCCACGCCCATCTTGAACAGGTCGGCGTTTTTGGTGAGGGCCAGGGTGGTCATGTACCCGCCGAAGCTCCAACCCCAAATACCGATGCGAGCCTTATCCACGTAGGGCAGCGTGGCCAGGTACTTGGCACCTTCACCCTGGTCCACGGTTTCCAGCTTGCCCAGGTTGGCATAAGTGACCTTTTTGAAGGCCGCGCCCCGGGCCCCGGTGCCGCGCCCGTCCACAATCACTACGATGTAGCCGTTTTCGGTCAGCATCTGGTGCCACAGGTAGTTGGTGCCACCCCAGGAGTCGGCATTGGTCTGAGAGCCGGGGCCACCGTATACGTGCATCAGCACGGGGTACTTTTTGGTGGCGTCGAAGCCCACGGGCTTCAGCATCTGGCCATTCAGCTCCACGCCTTCACTGGTTTTGAAGGTAAAAAACTCGGGCGTGGCCAGGTTGTACTGGCCCAGCTTCTCGCGCAGTTTGGCGTTGTCTTCCAGCACTTTCACCAGCTTGCCATCCTGGCCGCTGCGCAGGCTTACTACGGCAGGTACGCCAGCTTCGGAGTGGTAATTGAGGAAGTAGCGGGTATCGGGGCTGAGGTTCACGGCGTCGGTGCCACGGCCGGCCTCACTCAGGCGGGTTTTTCCCTTGCCTTTCAGGTCTACGCGGTAGAGGTGGCGCTGTAATGCCGAGCCCTCGGTGCTGGTGTAATACACCAAGCCCTTCTTCTCATCGAAGCCATCAATGCTGGTAATTTCCCAGTTGCCCTTGGTGAGCTGGCGCACCAGCTTGCCTTTCATATCATACAGGTAGAGGTGGCGGTAGCCGTCCTTCTCACTGCTGAACAGGAACTCCTTACCACCTTCCAGGTAGCGCAAGTCGTCGTTGACTTCCACATAGGCTTTGTCGGTATCGGTGAGGACTACCTGGGTTTTGCCGGTGCTGGCATCGGCGTGCAGCACTTCCAGCTTGTTCTGCAGGCGGTTCATGCGCCGGATGCTGAGCAGGTTGGGCGTTTGCGTCCAGAGAATGCGCGGGATGTACTGATCCTTCTCCGCGCCCACGTCCATTTTGGCGGTTTTGGCGGCGGCCACGTCGTACACCGACACGCTCACTACCGAGTTTTTCTCGCCGGCTTTGGGGTATTTGTAGCGGTAGTCCTTGGGGTAGAGCGGCCCCCACTCCTGCATGTTGTACTCGGGCACCTCCGTTTCATCGAAGGTGTAAAATGCCACTTGCCGGGAGTCGGGCGACCATTGGAAGCCCTGAGCGAATTCAAATTCTTCCTCGTACACCCAGTCGGTGCCCCCGTTGATGACTTTGTTGAAGGCACCGTCCGTCGTCACGGCGGTTTCCTGCATGGTAGCCAAGTCGGTTACGTACAGGTTGTTGTCACGCACGAAAGCTACACGCTTGCCGTCGGGTGAGAAGCTGGCGTAGAGCTGCTTGCCACCGGCACTCAGCGGTGTGAGTTTCTTGGCGGCGCGGTCATACACAAAGAAAAATGCTTTGCTGCTGCGGCGGTAAATGGGCTCCGTATCGGTGCTGAACAGGATTTTGGTTTCGTCGGCGTTGAAGCTGTAGCCATCTACCTGTAGCGGTTGGCTCTGGCCGGCCAGCTTCAGATCCTGCCCGGCCACCAGGGTTTGCACGGGCTGGCCGGTGGTCACGTCGTTCTGCACCAAATTACCCTTGCTGAGGGACGAATAGTAGCGGCCATCCTTCATCCAGTTGAAGCCGGGCACTGATTTGGCCGAGAACGTGCCTTTCTGCCAGATGTCTTCGAGGGTGATATTCTGCTTTTGCTGGGCAACGGCCACCGGTGCGAAACCGGGCAAAAGAGCGGGGCTGACGGTGGTCAGAAACAGGGCCAGGCCCAGGGAACTCAACTTCATGTGGTTTGTCGTAAAATGTCGGCGGGATTCAGGCGTTAAGGTAGGAAATGCGCCCCGCAAGGTTGCACGGTGCCCCGAACCGGCCGTCGGCGGGTACCGTGCATTAGCCGTCTGGAGTGTACTGCATCCCGGCAGCCCTGCTAATCCGCCCAATCCATGAGTATCTTTATCCCAGCTATGCGTTTTCGTCCGTCCTCCCTCTTGCTGGCCCCGCTGTTTCTGACCGCCTGTGAACCGTCGTTGCAGTCGGGTCCGCGCGTGGAATTCGTGGGCAGTTCCCGGTTCAACCCCTCCGACCGCCGCCTGACTACGGCCGGCGACACCATTGCGGTGAAAGTATATGCCGAAGCAGAAAACGACGAGGCCCCGCTGAAACACCTGGTTATCCGGGCCCGGTACACGCCCCGGGCTCGTCCCATCATCTACCCCAGTCTTTACAAGGAAGATGATTCGCTGGCCTTCGAGCTGGTTTACCTGGATACACTGCTGGCCGAAACCGGCCAGTTTGCTTTCCAGAGCGTGCAGCCGGCCCGCACCACGGCCGGCAAGGAAACGTGGCAGTACGAATTCACGGACACGAAAGGCAACCGGGGGGCGCGCAGCTTTTTCCTGCGCCTGGGCCGCACCGATTCGGCGGCGGCCTTTCATAATTACACGGTTCCGTTGCAGGCACCGCTGACCGGCGCGGCGGGCATCAGCCGGCGCACATTTCTGGCCCTACGCGAAGGCCTGACGCTGCCCAGCTTCTCGTTGCGCCGTATTCCCGAAAACCAGCGGATGACAGATCTAGTCTACGTGCCCGGCACCACTATCGCCGCGCCCGGTCTGGCTACCACCACTGATGCGGCCCTGAAGCTACCCTGGACCGGTCGCGCCACCCAGATTCGCAGCACTAACTTAACCGCCAACGACTTCACTAACGCGGCTACTGCAGCCCAATTTACTACTCTGTTCAACCAGAGCACGGCGTTTACCACGGCTACCCGCACTGGCCCCCTTACTAAAGGCCAGATTCTGGCTTTCCGAACTCCCGAGAATAAGGATGGCCTCATCCTGGTCAGTGACATCATCACCACTGGCATCCGCACGCTGGTGCTGCAGGTGCGAGTAGCGAAATAGCTTACCATTTCTCAACGCAGAACGGCCGGCCCCGATAGTATCGGGGCCGGCCGTTCTGCGTTGAGAAATGGCGGGGCGGATCAGAACATGAAGCCGGCCGTGAGCGTCACGGTAAATTGCTTGCTATCCACCGTAACAGTTGGAGTTTCCCCAACCGACGGGCTGATGGAATACGGGCTGTACAGGCGGGTGCCGGTGCTGTATACGCCCGCGCCATCCAGGAAAAAGTTATTCTGCCGCAGGCCCAGACCACCGCTGTAGTAAGAGCGGCTCCGGTCTACGTCCTGCACCTTGTATGGGTCGCCGTAGCGGGCGTATCCCGCCCGGATGCGGAACATGTCCAGCCGGGCCTCGGCCCCGGCCCGCAGGTTCACGGTGCTGCCGTAAAGGTTGTTAATGGCATCATTATCGGAGCCGAAATCCGCATTGTTGTTATACCGGCTCACGCGGGCCTGGGAGTAGTTCACGTACTCCGCGTCGCCGCTCAAGAAACCGTATTTACCAAGCACCACGGCCACCCCGCCCGTCGCCCGGAACGGCGTGGTCACGGCGTAGTCGAACACGTTCGGGTCCAGCGCCGAGCTGGCTGACATATACGTCTGCCCGTCCACCGTCACGGCTTTATCGAATCGGGCATCCAGCGACGTGTCGTAGGTTTCCGTGAACCGGAAGTAAGTGGGCGTCTGCACGGAAGCCCCGAGGCGTACCGCTTCCACGGGCTTGTAAATTACGCCCAGCCGGGCATTCACTCCGCCGCCCGTAGTCCGCAGGTTGTCGCGCAACGTCAGGGAGGCGAAAGACTTCCCATCATCCCGGACCGAGGTAGGAGCCTGCGGATCGGTGGCCGTCAGCACGTTTTCTGACGTGTACCGGCTCGAAATCAACCCGATACCGGCCCCGATGTAAACCTTATCCTGATAATTAGCCCCGTACGCTAGATCGAACTGCGTGTTGGCCCCCGTCTGCCGCACGGTTTCGCCCTGGTTCAGCGGCCCGGTCCGGTCAAAATCAATGGGGATATAAGTGCCCTGAGCATCCGTATCGGTGAGGTAGGTTTTGTAGGCCAGATCATCCAGTGCCGCCTTCTGATCATCACTGAACCGTTGGAAAATATCCTGGTTTTGTGACGGAGTACCATTGTAGCGGAAGTTCTGGTTGAAACTGGCCGTGCGAATGAGGCCAAACGCCAAGGCACTGGAGCGCCAGGGATTGGTGTCGTCGTCGGTGCGGCGGTTGGCAAACACGAGGCCCATGCTGGCCACGTTGAGGTTGCTGCGCGAGTCGCTGGAAGTAGTATTGAAAGCCCGGCCATCGGAATTAATCGACGACAGCCCCGGCGAGAAAGTAAACTCTGAGCGTTGGAACATACCCAAACCGGCCGGGTTCACCGCCACCGAACCATAGTCACCGCCCACCGCCGCCGTGGCTCCCCCAATACCGAGGGTACGGGCCGTGCCGACGGGTTGCAGCTGGGAGTTGCGCAGGGCATCTGCGTTGTATTGGGCAAAGGCGTGGCTGGCCGAACCCAGCAGGGCCACGGCAAAGCCATATTTCAGCGTTTTCATGGAAAGGAAGGGAAGGGTCCCGGCCCCTCATTCGGTGGCCGGGAATAGAACTGATAGCACAGGGCAAAATAGCTGCCTGATCAAACGTTAGTTACGCCGCCGGCCGCCTCCCGAGTCGCCACCACCGGAATTACCGCCGCCGGAGTTGGAATTGCTGCGGGAAGGCTCGGAATAGGAACGGGACGGCTCATACGAACGAGTAGGCCGCTCGTAGGTACGCGCCGGCTGCTCGTAGGTACGGGTGGGCTCGGCAGCAGGAGCGGGCGTATACACCCGTTGCCGGCGTGGCTGTTCCGCCACGCGCGGCTGGGAAGTTTGCTGGTCGCCGCCAGTGGTAGGGTTGCCGCCCATATAGTCGGCCCGGCGGCGCCGGATGGGCTCGGCAACGGTACCGGCCGGTTGCCCGTTGGGCGAAGCCCCACCGTTTGTGGTACTTTCCAACACCCGCCAGCGCCGGCCGCCTTCCGGAGACGTCGTGCCGGTGGGGTCGGCCTGGGTTCTGCTCAGGCGGGAGCGGTCCAGCGTAACGGCTGGGGCTACTTCCGTGGCTCCGGCAGCCGTGGAGGTTTCCTGCCCGCGGCGGCGGCTACCCATGTTGGGCTGAGCTACGGCTCCGTTGGTGCCTACGCCTCCCGTATTCGGATCAGCAAAACCGCCTTCCTGAATGCGGCGACGACCAGTGCTCACGCCGCCCGTGCCGTTTGGCGCGGCTACGCCCGGACTGTCGTTGGTGCGGCCCCGGCGTGGACCATAGGTAGTTGTGCGACCGGGCCGATCATATACCGTGCCCCAGCCGCCGTTGCCGCCGTAGTAGCCACCACCGCCGTAATAGCCGAGGCCGTAGCCACCACCATAGAAGCCCGGATAACCACCATAGCCACCCCAGCCGAACCGGTCGTAGGGGTTATAGCCGTAGCCATAGCCACCCCACGGCCGCCCCCAGCCCCAGGGCCGGCCAAACCCTATGCTGATGTTTACCCCGCCGTAGCCCCAGGGGCTAAAAAATGGGTCGTAGGCTCCGTAGCCGCCGTAACCACCCCAGGCAGAGTAAGGCGAGTAGCCGAACGCCGACCCACCGTACCAGAAGGGGTCAGTGTAGGCGAAATCGTAATAGCCCATGCCAATACCCCGGTACGGGCTGTGGAAGCGCCGCAGCCGGGAGGCATAATAGTAATCCTCGTCGTAATACTCCGCCTCCTCGGTGGCGGTGCTGCCGGCTACATAGTCGGGGTTGGCCACGTCGCCGGAGCTGGCGGCCGGGGCATCTTCCTGATACTGCGTAGCGGTACCGGCCACCGGGGCGGGGGCCGTCACGCGGTCTGCCGCCGACGAGTAGTACATCCCGTCGTTTTCGGTAGTTGATAAGGTGGATGTTGTTGCACAGCCTCCCAGCGTAAGCAGGGCCAGGGCGGGCAATAAGGGGGGAAGGATCTTTTTCATGGCTGCTTACGCGTAAAGTTGGATCAGGAAGACGGAGAACGAAGGTGAACCGGAGCGGCGCAGGCCGTTGGCCCTCAGTTCCTCCGGATTTAATAACGTAATTTGGCACCGAAACGGTGCCTTTTTCCTACTTCAAATCTTGTACCAAAAAAGGAACTTTTTCACTTACTCAAAGATACCTCTGAACATGAGCAAAAGTTTGCCCAAGCGTACCGAAGATTATTCCTTGTGGTACAACGAGTTGGTGAAACGCGCCGGTCTGGCCGAAAACTCCTCGGTGCGGGGCTGCATGGTTATTAAGCCCTACGGCTACGCCATCTGGGAGAAGATGCAGCGCACCCTGGATGATATGTTCAAGCGCACGGGCCACCAGAACGCCTACTTCCCACTATTTGTCCCCAAAAGCCTGTTTGAGGCCGAGGAAAAAAACGCCGAAGGTTTCGCCAAGGAGTGCGCCGTGGTTACCCACTACCGCCTCCAAAACGACCCCGACCGGCCCGGCAAGCTGCGCGTGGACCCTAACGCCAAGCTGGAAGAGGAGCTGATTGTGCGTCCCACCTCGGAGGCCATCATCTGGAGCACTTACAAAGGTTGGATTCAGAGCTACCGCGACCTGCCGCTGCTCATCAACCAGTGGGCCAACGTAGTGCGCTGGGAAATGCGCACCCGCCTGTTTCTGCGCACCGCCGAGTTCCTGTGGCAGGAAGGCCACACGGCCCACGCCACCGCCGAGGAAGCCCTGGCCGAAACCCGCCAGATGCTGGACGTGTACGCTCAATTTGCCGAGGAATGGCTGGCCCTGCCCGTGGTGAAAGGCGTAAAAACCGAAAACGAGCGGTTTGCCGGAGCCGTGGAAACCTATTGCATCGAGGGCCTGATGCAGGACGGCAAAGCCCTGCAAGCTGGTACCTCTCACTTCCTGGGCCAGAACTTCGCCAAGGCCTTCGATGTGCAGTTTGCCAACAAAGCCGGCGGTTTGGAGTACGTGTGGGGCACCAGCTGGGGCGTAAGCACCCGCCTGATGGGCGCTCTGGTCATGGCCCACTCCGATGACGAGGGCCTGGTATTGCCGCCCAAGCTGGCTCCTATTCAAGTAGTTATCATCCCAATTTACAAAACCGGCCAGCTCGACGAGCTACTGGAGCGCATCCGGCCCATGCAGATGGGCCTGATTGAGCGCGGCATTTCGGTGAAGATTGATGACCGGGACACCGAGCGGCCCGGCTTCAAGTTTGCCGAGTGGGAGTTGAAAGGTGTGCCCGTACGCATTGCCGTAGGCATGCGCGACCTGGACGCCGGCACCCTGGAAGTAGCCCGCCGCGACACCAAGGAGAAGCTGACCCTGCCTTTGGCCGACATTGTAAACAGCGTGGACCAGCTGTTGCAGGACATCCAGAAGAACATCTACCAGCGGGCCCTGCACTTCCGGGAGGAGCGCACGACTCGCGTAGAAACCTACGAGGAGTTCAAGCAGGTTCTCGACGGCAAGGGCGGCTTCGTGGTGGCCCACTACGATGGCACGTCCGAAACAGAGGAGCGCATCAAGGAGGAAACTAAAGCCACCATCCGCTGCCTGGCCCTGGCCGAGCCGGAGGAGGAAGGCGTCTGCATCCTCACCGGCCGGCCCAGCACGCGTCGCGCCCACTTCGCCCGGGCCTACTAAATCACAAATTTTTCGGATTGCACGGATTTCTTTGCCTGCTTCAGGCCGAAAGGTGAAATAACTAAAAACGGGAGCTGCCAGTAGGCAGCTCCCGTTTTTAGTTGGGGGTTCAACTGGTGCCGGGGTCGTAGGTGATGCTGCCGACTTCCACTTCCTCGGGTTTGGCCCCCAGATGCAGTGTAAGCCGTTGCCCCAGCTTGGCACCCTGCACAGCGCGGGCAATGGGGGCCACAAAGGCTACTTTGCCCTCAGCTACGGACGCTTCATCTACCCCTACAATGGTGAACTGGCGCGTTGGGCCTTTGCTCCCAACGGGCCGCAGCACCACCGTGGCCCCGAAGCGCACCTCCTGCGCAGGCTGGCTACGCGGGTCAACCAGCCGCGCGGTATTGAGGCGAGCTTGCAGCTGGCTGAGCTGCCCGTTGAGCAGCGTGAGCAGGCGGGTACGGTCAGCTTCGTTTTCACGGTTGGCTTCGGCAGCAGAACGGGCCGCTTCCAGCTCGGTGAGTTCCTGCCGGAGTTGCTCCAGGCCTACAGGCGTGACGTAGTTGGGCGTACCCGGCGGCAGGGCGGCCCGGGACGGGATAATAGGGGCTTCGAGGGAATCATCTTCCTTGGTAAATGCACGGCTCATAGGCTTCTACCTAACGGGCAGCCGCCGGGCGGGTTACCGGCCGGCACTAAAGCCGCCGGTGTGCCGGGTTTGCGTATCTTTTCCGCAACCAACCTCCCTTACTCCTATGGACTGGCTTACGATTGCCTTGCTTCTGCTCTTCGGGCTGGCCTTTCTGGCGGCCGAAGTCATCTTCATTCCCGGTACCACGGTGGTGGGCTTGGTGGGCTTTGGGCTCCTAGCAGCCGGCATCTGGTTTGGCTACCGCGACCTGGGCAGCGCCACCGGGCATGTGCTGCTGGGAGGTTCTCTGGTAGTCACCGGGCTGCTGGTGTACCTGGGGCTGCGGCCCAAAAACCTCAACCGCGTGGCCCTCACACAGGTCAACCACGCCCGCGTACACGATGTGCGCCACCCCGACGTGCCGCCCGGCACCACCGGCCGCGCCCTCTCGGCCTTGCGCCCGGCTGGCACTGTGCTGTTCCAAGAAGACCGGCGCGAGGTCACGACCCGGGGCGAGTTTGTCTCGGCCGGGGCCGAAGTACGCGTGCTTAGCATCGAGCAGAACCGCATTGTAGTGGAGCAGGTGCACGGGTAAGCGAGAGGATGGCTGAATGGTTGCATCAGGCAGTTTCAACACCTCACCCATCCAATGCCCACCAATTCCCCATTCAACAGTCCAGCAGTCTAACCCTTCAGCACTCCACCAGTCCAACCATTCACCCAATCCCCTATGGATTTCCCTCTGTTTCCGCTCATTGT
The DNA here is from genome assembly GCF_000576555.1 of Hymenobacter swuensis DY53. Taxonomy (NCBI): domain Bacteria; kingdom Pseudomonadati; phylum Bacteroidota; class Cytophagia; order Cytophagales; family Hymenobacteraceae; genus Hymenobacter; species Hymenobacter swuensis. The sequence goes on along the minus strand of NZ_CP007145.1, from coordinate 83,842 downwards.
GGGCGGCATTGTGTTACTGGTCTTTCTCTACTTCTTCCCCATCAGCCTCTGGATTACGGCGTTGTTCTCGGGGGTGAAGGTGAGCCTGTTCCAGCTGGCGTTCATGCGGGTGCGCAAAGTGCCGCCGTCCCTGATTGTGAACTCCCTCATCACCAGCACCAAGGCTGGCCTGGAGTTGACCGCCAACGACCTGGAAACCCACTACTTGGCCGGTGGCAATATTCCCAGCGTCATTAAGGCCCTGATTTCCGCCGATAAGGCCAACATTCCGCTCACCTTCAAGCAGGCCACCGCCATCGACCTGGCCGGGCGCGACGTGTTTGAGGCCGTGACCACCAGTGTGAACCCCAAAGTAATCAACACGCCCAACGTGGCCGCCGTGGCCCAGGATGGGATTCAGCTCATTGCCAAGGCCCGCATTACGGTCCGTGCTAATATCACTCAACTGGTAGGTGGCGCCGGCGAGGAAACCATTCTGGCCCGCGTGGGCGAGGGCATCGTGACCAGCATCGGCTCGTCTCGCTCCCACAAGGAGGTACTCGAAAACCCCGATAAGATTTCCAAGCTGGTGCTCAGCAAGGGACTCGATGCCGGCACTGCCTTCGAAATTCTCTCCATTGATATTGCCGATATCGACATTGGAGAAAACATCGGGGCCAAGCTGCAAATCGACCAGGCTACCGCCGACCTCAAGGTAGCCGAAGCCAAGGCCGAGGAACGCCGCGCCATGGCCGTAGCCGTGGAACAGGAAAATCGCGCCAAAACCCAGGAAGCCAAGGCCCTCGTTGTGCAGGCCGAAGCCGAAATTCCGAAAGCCATTGCCGAAGCCTTTCGCTCGGGCAACTTAGGCGTGATGGATTACTACAAGATGCGCAACGTGCAGGCCGACACCGACATGCGCGACTCCATTGCCAACCCCGGCGGCCAAAGCAGCAGCATCAAACCCGGCCGCGACGAGGGCCGGATGAGCTAACTTCCGTCAGTGCGAGCGAAGCAATCCTTCCTTGTTATTTGTTTGCAGCCTTGATCAACTAAAAAGCCCCTGACGCCAAGATGGACGTCAGGGGCTTTTTAATGAATTAGCGTTTCGCGCTCAAGAAAAGAAGGATTGCTCCGCTCGCACTGACGGGGTTTACTTCTTGGTAATTCGGAATTCTACGCGGCGGTTGAGCTTGCGGGTTTCTTCCTGTTCGTTGCTGGCAATGGGCTTGCTGCCACCGTATCCTTCGGTGGTAATACGGGTCCCGGCAATACCTTTCTGCACTAGGTACTTTTTCACCTCATTCACCCGGTCCAGGCTCAGCTTCACGTTCAGGGCCGGGTCGCCCTGGTTATCGGTGTGGCCTTCCAGCTTGATTTCCACCTGCGGGTAATCCTTCAGAATGCGTACTAAGCGCAGCAGCTCCGGGTAGGAGTTTTCGCGCAGGTAGTACTTGCTCTGGGCGAAGAAGATGTTGTTGAGCTTGATGCTCTGGCCCACCGCAAACGGCACCAAATACAAATCCTGGTTGATTTCGGAGTACTTCTGGCGGTCCGTTACGTCCAGGTTATCTGATTCGGCCAGGTAGTCCTTGGCCTCGGCGCGGTAGCCGTAATGCGCCCCGGAAGGCAGCACAATGGTATAAGAGCCATCAATCGGGCTGGTTTCGGCCACCCCAATTTCCTCACCGGTCAGCAGGTTTTCATAGCGAATAGTGGCGGCTACCGGCTTCTTGCTGGAGGCATCCAACACTTTACCGCGTACCAGCGTCACAATTTCGGGCCGGAACGTGGGCTTCAGGCTGATGCGAAAAATATCCTTCGAGCCGCCCGTACCGTTGCGGTCTGAAACCAGGTAGGCATCCTCGCCCGCCGCTGAAACGGTGTAGTAGGCATCAAAATCGGGGGAGTTGACGCTGGGGCCCAGGTTACGCGGCTTGCTCCAGTTCACCCAGCTGTCATCCAGCCGCTTGCTGTAGAACAGGTCACTCTTACCGTAACCGCCGTGGCCTTCCGAGGCGAAGTATAGCGTCTTGCCATCGGAGGCTAGGAAGGGGGCAAACTCGGGCCTTTTGGTGTTGATGGTAGTGCCCAGATTGCGGGGCTTGCTCCAGGTTTTGCCGTCGGCCTTCATAAAGCTCACGTACAGATCCTGCTCTCCCTGCCCGTCTTTGCGGTCTACTGCCATCAGCATCACCTTCCCCGAGGTAGCCAGGAAGAAGTCAACGTTTTCGGCGTCGTCGTTGTAATAATCCTCAATTTCCACCTTCTCCGGCTTGGTCCAGCCGGTAGCCGTGCGGCGCGTGAGGCTTGGGCCTTTCGGCACGATGGAGCCATCCGGCTCGTACACCCCAATCACCAGCAGCTGCTGGCCATTAGCCGACACGGAAGCTACCCCATTCGGGTCGCGGGGGGTGTTGATGGGGCTGCCAATATTCTTGGCCTGGTTCCAGACTTTCTTTTCCGCGTTGCCCAACGAGCTTAACCACACATCCTGCGCATCCTTTGCGCCCCCCACGTTCTGGGGGCTTTCCTGGCGGGCAAAGAACAGCGTACGGCCATCGGGCGAAATAACCGGGTGCGTATCCACGTACTTGGAGTTGACGTTGGGCCCCAGGTTCACCATAGCGGAGTCGAAGCTTACCCCGCTCTGCTCGTTCTTGAATTCCTTTTTTACCATGGCCTCGGCCACGTCGGCCACCCCGATGGCGTCAATCTGGTTGACCCCGTTTACGGCCTTGGTATTCATCGTGACAACTACCCCAATGGTGCGGTAAGTGCCCGGCGAAAACGTAATCTGCAGCGTCCGGAACTGTTCCGGAATGGGGCCGGGGCTGTCATTGGTATATACTTCGTGCTTGGTGCCCCGGGTATCTACCAATTCTATCTTGGTTACGGAACCGGGGTTGAAGTTTTCTACAACAGTAACCTGCCGCGCCACCACCGACTTGCCGAATCGGATTTCAATAAACTCGTTGTTGCCTTCCTTCTTCGGAATCCAGGCCTCGTTATTAGCCTGGCCCAGCGGGGTAGCATTCGGCTCGCCTAATACCTTTTCAGGCGAGAACGGCTCCTTGCCCTCGGCCTTTTGTGATGATACTGCCACCACTTTACTTGCCCACACGGCATGCTGCGCCTGCGCCAGCCTGCTCCCTCCCACAATCAACCCCAGCGACAACAGTATTTTTGTAACGTTCATACAATCAAGGTCAAGTCGGACGCCTTTGGGAGAACATTAGAAGCTAAACCACACGGTCAGAACTCTGAAGACGTCCTAACGTGGTTGTAAGTTTCGCTGTTCCCGGAAAGGTAGCCCCCAAATACGTCCGTCTGGCACGTACTACAGAGTTTTGTGGCGTAAAAAGAAACAAGTTACACTATTGATTGTCCCCCGAGCCGACCTATTACGGGAGCGAGACGCCCAATAAGAGAATCCTATCGCCGGGAAACAATCCTATTTTGGGCGCAAGGGTCACAGACGCAGCTTACCCGAAGAAAGTTGCACTCTGCACTTTCCGGACCAACTGCGTATATGGGCCGGATATCCGGCAATACGGCCTTTTGTCGTACCTTGCAGAGTACCCAGAGTCCCCCCTTAAGTACCTCATTTTTTCATCATGGAAGAAAAGCTGCTGGACGAAATTCCGTCCCTCGATTTGGCTGATTTCCGTTCCGGCGACCCGGAGCGCAAAGCCCGCTTCGTTCAACAACTCGGCGAAGCCTACCAGAATATCGGTTTCGTGGCCCTCAAAAATCACGGCCTCACCGATGAGCAGACCCAAGCCCTCTACGCCGACGTAAAATCGTTCTTCTCGCTGCCCGACGACGTAAAGCAGCAGTACGAGAAGCCCGAGTTGGCAGGCCAGCGCGGCTACGTGAGCAAGGGCAAGGAGCACGCCAAGGGACGCAACACCGGCGACCTGAAGGAGTTTTACCATGTGGGCCAGGAAGTAGAAGACAACACCGACCCCATCGGCAAAGAATATCCGGCCAACATCTGGCCAAGTGAAGTGGAAGGTTTCCACAAGAGCACGTTCACCACGTACCGCACGCTGGAAGCCGCCGGCAAGGACGTGCTGCGCGCCATTGCCCTGTACCTGAAACTACCGGAAACCTACTTCGACGATAAGGTGCGTAACGGTAACAGCATTTTGCGCCCCATTCATTACTTCCCCATCGAAGACCCGGATGCGGTACCGGCTGATGCTGTCCGCGCCGCTGAGCACGGCGACATCAACCTCATCACGCTGCTGATGGGGGCTTCGGCTGATGGCCTGCAGGTGAAGCGCCGCGACGACAAGTGGATTCCGATTACGGCCTTGCCCGACCAAATTGTGGTGAACGTAGGCGACATGCTCCAGCGCCTCACCAACGGTGTGCTCAAGAGCACCATTCACCGCGTGGTAAACCCGGCCCGCGAGAAGATGAACTCCTCGCGCTTCTCGGTACCATTCTTCATGCACCCCCGCTCCGAAATGAGCTTGGCCGCCTTAGAAAACTGCGTAACCGCCGAAAATCCCAAGAAGGAAGCCGACATTACGGCCGGTGAATTCCTGAATGAGCGACTGATTGAGCTGGGCCTCAAGAAGAAGTAATCCAGCTTTTATGTTTCCTGAAAGCGCCCATCTTCCCTGGAAGGCGGGCGCTTTTTTGTATTCTTTTCTCTGCAAAAAAGCAACCGGCCGATACATAAGCCGGGTTGATGAGCGGTCAACTTGTTATCTTGTCCGGTACTCTCTTCCCGCTTCCTCTCCCTTGCCTTCGTGGTTCCACCGCAAGATGATATTCAACTGGCTCCTCCACCCCGCCGCGCCAAACAGGTCAAGCGGGGGCGGAACCTCATTTTCCTGAAGGATGTGGCGGCCTTGGGCCTAAGCGCCTTCGGGGGGCCGCAGGCACACTTGGCCATGATGCTGCGGCTGCTGGTGGATAAGCGCCGCTACCTCACCGCCGCCGAGTTATTAGAGCTGACCGCTTTATGCCAGATTCTGCCCGGTCCCACGTCTACTCAAACTATTACCGCCATTGGATTTCGGCTGGGCGGCCCTAACCTGGCGTATCTCACGCTGCTGGTCTGGATGCTGCCAGCTGTGTGCATTATGACCTGTGCCGGCCTCACCATCAGCTACCTGGATAAGGAACAGGTAGCCCGTCTGGTGCAATACGTGCAGCCCGTGGCGGTGGGCTTCGTGGCGTACTCGGCCTACAAGATTGCCGAGAAGGTGATTCACACCAAAACCTCTGTGGCCCTGATGGTGGTGGCCGCCATGCTGGTCTACCGGTTTCAGGTGCCGTGGCTCATGCCTATTCTGCTATTGGCGGGTGGCCTGATTACCACGTTCCGCTACCGCAAAATGCCCCAGGAAACCAAAATACCGCTGCGCATTGAGTGGCCTAATTTTCTACTGTGGCTGGGTATATTCATTGGGGCTGCCGTGCTGGGCCAGTACACCCAATGGCTCCCGGTGCGCCTGTTCGAGAACTTCTACCGCAACGGGAGCCTCGTGTTTGGGGGCGGGCAGGTATTAGCCCCGCTGTTCTACACCGAGTTTGTAGAGTTCAAGCATTATCTCTCTCCCGAAGAATTCCTGTCGGGCTTGGGGATGGTGCAGGCCCTGCCTGGTCCGAACTTCTCTTTCGCCTCCTACATCGGGGCACTGGCCATGCGCCGGGAGGGCAGCGGCATCGACGGGCAGCTGTTGGGGGCGCTGGTGGGCGCGGCCGGCATTTTTATGCCGGGTACGTTGCTTATCTTTTTCCTGATCCGGTTCTGGGACCAGCTTAAGCGGTATCGGGTGGTAAAGGCATCCCTGGAAGGCATCAACGCCGTGTCGGCCGGGCTGGTGTGCGCAGCCACTTTCCTGCTTTACCATCCGCTACCCGACCATCCCATCAATCTGGTGTTAATTGCCGCTACCTTCCTGCTGCTGCTGTGGGAGAAGGTGCCCTCCTACCTCATCGTTGGAGCCGCTCTGGTGGCGGGCCTGGTATTTTAGACTTGGCTGTCATTGCGAGGAGGCATGACGACGCAATCCTTCCTTCAGCAGACCCAAACCGTGGCAAACAGAAAGCCCCTGACGTCCGTGCTGGCGTCAGGGGCTTTTTGAATAAATCCACTTGTTCCGCTCAGAGAAGGGCGGATTGCGTCGTCGTGCCTCTTTGCAAGAACACGCGGGTTTACATCAGCAGCTGCTCGGGTAGACGCATGAGGTAGTCGCCGTAGCCGCTTTTGCGCAGGGGCTCGGCAATCTTGCGCAGCTGGTCGGCGTCGATGAAGCCCTGGCGGTAGGCCACTTCCTCAATCGAGCCCACCTTCAGGCCCTGGCGCTGTTCCAGCACACGTACAAATTCGCCGGCCTGCATCAGGCTCTCAAAGGTACCCGTATCGAGCCAGGCGGTGCCCCGGCCCAGGATGCCCACTTTCAGCTTGCCGCGGCGCAGGTACTCCTGGTTCACGTCGGTAATCTCATACTCGCCGCGCGGGCTGGGCTTCAGGTCACGGGCAATCTGCACCACATCGTTGTCATAGAAGTACAGGCCGGGTACGGCGTAGTTGCTCTTGGGCTGGGCGGGCTTCTCTTCAATGCTGAGGGCCTTGTTATCGGCATCGAACTCCACCACGCCGTAGCGCTCCGGGTCGTGCACGTGATAGGCGTACACCACGCCACCATCGGGGTTGCTATTGCTCTTAAGCAGCTCTTCCATACCTTCGCCGTGAAAGATGTTGTCGCCGAGTACCAAGGCTACCTTATCGTCGCCGATGAAGTCAGCGCCCAGCACGAAGGCCTGGGCCAACCCATTGGGCACTTCCTGCACGATGTACTCGAAGCGGCAACCCAGGCTGGCGCCGTCGCCGAGTAGCTTTTTGAACTGCGCTTGGTCGTGGGGCGTAGTGATGATGAGGATTTCCCGAATGCCGGCCATCATCAGGATGGACAGCGGGTAGTACACCATCGGCTTGTCGTACACCGGCATCATCTGCTTGGATACGGCCAGAGTAAGGGGGTGCAACCGGGTGCCGGAGCCGCCGGCGAGAATGATGCCTTTCATAATGGGGGAATTGTTGGATGGGTGAATGGGTGGATTGCTGAATTGGTTTAGCCGGCCATAACCAGCCATTCAGCAATCCACCCATTCACCAATTTGACAGTTAATTTCGCTCAGCAATGAACTCTTGGTGGGTTTTGAACCAGTCCAGCGTCTTCTGCAAGCCCTCCTGAATGCGGATTTGAGGCTGGTAGCCGAGCAGGTTGTTAGCCTTGCTGATGTCGGCCAGGGAGTCGCGGATGTCACCGGCGCGGTCGGGGCCGTACTCGGGGGTGATGTCGGAGCCGGCCTCTGCCTTGAGAATGTTGAACAGGTCGTTGAGCGAGGTGCGGTCGGCCACGGCCACATTGTACACCTGGTTCACGGCCTCGGGGTTCTGCACCAGCGCCGCCTTAATGTTGGCCTGCACACAGTTTTCCACGAAGGTGAAGTCGCGGGTCTGGCCCCCGTCGCCGTTCATTTTGGGCGGACGGTTTTCCAGCACGGCGTCAATAAACAGTGGAATTACAGCCGCATAAGCTCCGTTTGGGTCCTGGCGCGGGCCGAAGATGTTGAAGTACCGCAGCCCGATGATTTCCATGCCGTAGGTCTTGCCAAATACGTCGGCGTACAGCTCGTTGGCATACTTGGTCACAGCGTAGGGCGAGAGGGGCTTGCCGATGCGGTCCTCCACTTTGGGCAGGGCCTTATGGTCACCGTAGGTGGAGCTGGAGGCTGCGTACACGAAGCGCTTCACGCCTGCTTCCTTAGCTCCCACCAGCATGTTCACGAAGCCGCCCACGTTCACGTCGTTGCTCGTGATGGGGTCGTTGATGGAGCGGGGCACGGAGCCCAGGGCCGCCTGATGCAGCACCACATCAATGCCCTTGCAGGCATCGATGCAGGTCTGCCGGTCACGGATGTCGCCTTCGATGACGCGCAAAGCTGGGTTGTCTTTGAACAGCGCCACGTTTTTGCGGAAGCCGTTGGAGAAGTTGTCCAGCACGCGTACCTCTTTGGCGCCGTACTTGAGCAGATATTCCACCAGGTTCGAGCCGATGAAGCCGGCCCCGCCAGTAACGAGGAAGCTCAGGTTATCAAGCGGCTGGTCGTGAAAAGGAGTGTTGTACACTATGGTAATGCGTTGGAATGTGAAGAATGTGAGAAATGTGAAGAATTATCTACTGGCACATTGTCCACATTCCTCACATTCTGCACGTTATCTGTTATACTGCTTCTGGTAGTAGTCCTGGTAAGCGCCGCTGGTGACGTTGTTGAGCCATTCCTCGTTTTCCAGGTACCAATCCACGGTCTGGCTCAGGCCCTGCTCGAAGGTCACGGACGGTTTCCAGCCCAGCTCATTCATGATTTTGCTGCTGTCGATGGCGTAGCGCAGATCGTGGCCGGCGCGGTCCGTCACGAACTTAATGAGCTTGCGCGAGGTACCTTTTTCCTTGCCGGTTTTTTCGTCCAGGGTGTCGCAGAGCAGGTGAATCAGCTCCAAGTTGGCCCACTCGTTTACGCCGCCGATGTTGTAGGTTTCGCCTACGGTGCCCTTGTGGAACACAGCATCAATGGCCGTAGCGTGGTCTTTCACGAACAGCCAGTCGCGTACGTTTTCGCCCTTGCCGTACACCGGAATGGCCTCGCCGTGCTGAATGCGGTGGATGGCCAGCGGAATCAGCTTCTCGGGGAAGTGGTTGGGGCCGTAGTTGTTGGAGCAGTTGCTCAGCTTCACCGGCATGTGGTACGTGTGGTGCCAGGCCCGCACAAAGTGATCCGACGACGCCTTGCTGGCCGAGTAAGGCGAGCGGGGGTCGTAGCTGGTTTCCTCGGTGAACATCTCGGGGCCGAAGTCCAGCGAGCCGTACACCTCGTCGGTGCTCACGTGGTAAAACACTTTGCCCTCGTAGTTGAGCGGCTTCCACAGGTTTTTGGCGGCGTTCAGCAGGTGCACCGTGCCCAGCACGTTGGTTTTTACGAAGGCCAGCGGATCGGTGATGCTGCGGTCCACGTGGCTTTCGGCGGCCAAGTGAATCACGGCGTCGGGCTCCTCAGTCGCAAACAGCGTGTCCACGAACACCTGATCGGTGATGTCGCCTTTCACCAAGCGGTAGTTGGGCGCGTTTTCAATGTCGCGCAGGTTTTCGAGGTTGCCGGCGTAGGTCAGCGCATCCAAGTTCAGAATCTGATACTCCGGATACTTAGTCACGAACAGGCGCACCACATGCGACCCAATGAAGCCGGCCCCGCCGGTGATGATGATTTTCATCTTTATTGAATTGTTGGATTGTTTAATGGTTAAATGGCTGGCCGTTCAACGACTGCAGTAGAACGGCCAACCATTTAACAATTCAGCCATTTAGCCATTCAGGGTCTGCTGCCATTTCCAGGCACTGGCTAACGCTTCTTCCAGCGTAGAAGTGGTCTGAAAGCCCAGCACCTCCACCGACTTGGTTACATCGGCGTAAATGGCGGGTACGTCGCCGGGGCGGGCTGCTCCAATAGTGTAGTTCAGCTTCTGGCCGGTAGCCCGTTCAAAGGCCTGTACCACCTCCAATACCGAGTTGCCGCGGCCGGTACCGACGTTGAACGTTTCTACTGCTTCGCCTTTCTGATCAAGCAGGCGCTGTACCGCTACTACGTGCGCTTTCGCCAAGTCTACCACATGCACATAGTCGCGGATGTTGGTGCCGTCGGGCGTAGCGTAAGTGTCGCCATTGATGGTCAACTGCTCGCGGATGCCGGCGGCCGTCTGGGTCACGTACGGAATCAGGTTCTGCGGTACGCCCAGCGGCAGCTCCCCGATTTTGGCCGAGGCATGTGCCCCAATGGGGTTGAAGTAGCGCAGCAGGATGGTGCGTAGCGTGCTGCCGGGCGCGGCCGCCACGTCGCGCAGGATGTCTTCGCACATCTGCTTGGTGGCGCCGTAGGGCGAGTTAGCCTTTTTGGTAGGTGTCTGCTCGGTTACGGGCAACGCGTCGGGCACGCCGTACACAGTGCACGATGAGGAGAACACCAACGCCTCTACGCCAAATTCATGCATTACCTGCAATAGCGTCAGCAACGAGCCTACGTTGTTCTGATAGTATTTCAGGGGCTTCTGCATCGACTCGCCAACTGCCTTGGATGCGGCGAAGTGAATTACCCCACGGATATTGCCTTCCTCGGCAAATACTGCCCGCAAGGCCTCCGCATCGTTACAGTCGATGCGGTGAACCGGCACTTTAGCCTGTAGAATAGCTTCTATGCCGGCTACGGCAGCTTCCTGCGAATTACTGAAATCATCCACAATAACCGGCTGAAAACCGGCTTCATACAGCTCGACTACCGCATGAGAGCCAATGTAGCCGGCCCCGCCCGTTACCAGTATTTTCGTTCGGTCCATATGCAATGCGTAAAGAGGTAAAGGGGTAAATGAGTTCTTCGCTCATTTACCCCTTCACTCATTGAGTTTACAGGCTCCAGTACGTGAGGTCTTTGATCTGGCCCCGGAAAAGACCTTTGATATCTACTACTACTGCCGGCTGGTTGGTGATAGACTTGAAGTAGTCCTCCGTCAGCTCCGTGTAAGGCGTGTGGCTTACGGCCACAATGATGGCATCGTAATCCTGGCGCATATCGGCTTCAGGAGTGAGGCGGAATCCGTATTCATGGTGCAGCTCTTCAGAGTCGGCATGCGGGTCCACGATGTCCACATTTACCGAAAAGTTTTTCAGCTCCTGAATCACGTCGGCCACCTTGGAGTTGCGGATATCCTCCACATTTTCTTTGAAGGTAGCCCCCATCACCAGCACCCGGCTTTTGGATACGTCCTTGCCCTGCTTGATCATCGTCTGCACCGTCTTGCGTGCGATGTAGGCGCCCATGTTGTCGTTGGTAGTCCGGCCGCTCAGAATCACCTTGGCGTCGTAGCCCAGTTCCTTGGCTTTGTAGGTGAGGTAGTACGGATCCACGCCGATGCAATGGCCACCCACTAGACCGGGCGAGAACTTCAGGAAGTTCCACTTGGTGCCGGCGGCTTCCAGCACCTCGTAGGTATTGATGTTCATGCGGTCGAAAATCATCGACAGCTCGTTCATCAGCGCAATGTTTACGTCGCGCTGGGTGTTTTCGATGATCTTGGCAGCCTCAGCTACTTTGATGCTGCTGGCCCGGTGTACACCGGCTTTTACCACCAACTCGTAGGTTTTGGCAATTTCCTCCAACGACTCCTCATCACAACCCGCTACCACCTTCACGATGCTGCTGAGCGTGTGCTCCTTATCACCGGGATTGATACGCTCAGGTGAGTACCCCACTTTGAAGTCCTGAGGAAATTTCAGGCCGGAAAGCTTTTCCATCACCGGAATGCAATCCTCTTCGGTGCAGCCAGGATATACGGTACTTTCGAATACCACATAGTCACCCTTCTTCAGCACCTTGCCTACCGATGAGGAAGCCCCGATTAGCGGCTTCAAATCGGGCTGCGCGTGCTCGTCGATAGGCGTGGGCACGGCCACGATGTAGAACGTAGCTTCCCGCAACACATCCAGCGAATCGGTGAACGTAATGTCGCAGCCTTCAAAGTCCTTGGCTTCCAACTCGCCGCTGGGGTCGATGTTGTTACGCATCATCTCCACGCGCTTGGCGTTGATGTCGAAACCAATTACCTGAATTTTACGGGCGAATTCGAGGGCAATTGGCAGGCCCACGTAACCGAGGCCGATAACGGCCAGCTTGGCCTGTTTCTGAAGAAGTTGCTCGTACACGATAAAGGTGACTGAGTGATGGAGTGACTGAGTGAAAAGCTAGTAGTTGACGCGGCCGGTGGCCCAGCTTTAGCCGGGGCTCATACGGCAAACCCGGCCGTCGGTTAGCTGATAAGATTCTTTACTTTCGGAACAAAAGGCCCAGCCTTCCCCGTCGAAATGCAGTTTCTGACCGTGGGTACTCATCCAGCCGTGCTGCCGGGCGGGGTTGCCGTACACCAGCGCGTAGGCCGGCACATCATGCGTCACCACCGAGCCGGCCCCTACGAAGGCGTATTCGCCCAGCGCGGTGCCGCACACAATGGTGCTGTTGGCCCCGATGCTCACGCCCTGCGCCAGCCGGGTAGGCAGATAGTGTTCGTCGCCGCGCCGGGTCACAGCGGCCCGGGGGTTCAGCACGTTGGTAAACACCACCGAAGGTCCCAGAAACACGTCGTCGGCGCAGTGTACGCCACTATAAAGGCTCACGTTATTCTGCACCTTCACGTTGCGGCCCAGCGTGACACCATCGGCCACAAACACGTTCTGCCCTAAGCTGCATTGCTCCCCCAGCACCGCCCCGCCGCTGATGTGGCAGAAGTGCCAGATGCGGCAACCGGCCCCGATGCGGCAGCCCGCGTCGAGGACGGCGGTAGGGTGCGCATAATAGCCGGGGGCGTCGGACATGCCGGGAGGGTTGATGAACAGATTTTCAGCCCGCAAAGGTAAGGGTTTTAGTAGTCTGTTAAGAAATCCTTGCCCCGTCCGACTCCAAGAGCCACCGATTTGGCATGTTATCTTTCTATTATCCGCGCCTGGGCCGCCCCGGGCCAGATGGCACGCACCATTCGGGCCTTGTCGAAAATATCGTTGTGGGCAACAGCATGCGTGTATCCCAGCGTCTTCAGCATAGCTACCGTTTCGGGAGCAAACTGCTCGTTGATTTCAAAGTAGAGCGAGCCGCCAACGGTCAGTAGCTCGCGGCCCAGTTCCGCAATGCGGCGGTAAAATAGCAACGGGTCGTGGTCGGGCACAAACAGGGCGGTAGCCGGCTCGTACTGAAGCACATTGGGCCGCATCAGGGGCCGTTCGTTTTCCAGCACATAGGGCGGGTTGCTCACCAGCACATCCAGCGGCCCGGCCAGCATCGGCACTTGGGTTAAAACATCAACCTGCTGAAAATCAATCACTACCTCATAATGCACCGCGTTTCGCCGGGCCACGACCAACGCCTCCATCGATACGTCCACGGCCGTCAGGTGGCAGCCGGGCAGCCGGCCGGCCAGGGCCAGCGGAATGCAGCCCGAGCCAGTACCCACGTCCAGCACCTGCAGGCCCGCCCGGCCCGCCTGCTCTCGCGCAATCAGCTCAACCAACTCCTCGGTTTCGGGACGCGGAATGAGGGTGGCCGGCGTAACCTCCAGCTCCAGGCCAGCAAAGTGCGCGGTGCCCAGCACGTACTGCAGCGGCTCGTGGCGCAGCAGCCGCGCCTGCATGGCCGCCAACTCCAACAGACGGGTTTCGTCCACTACTTCCTGGGCCTGCATGCGCCGCTGCAAGGGCGTGAGGTGCAGCAGGTGTTCCAGCAACTGTGCGGCAATGGCCTCGGCCTCGCGGGCTTCATAGACGGGCGTAAGCGCCGTGGTCAGGTCGGTGGTCAGTTGGCGGAGCGTGGGCATGGTGCAAAGGTACGCCACGGCCGGTGGGCGGCTGTGGCGTTAGCGGCCTTGCTGTATCTTCACCCCTTCCGAACCGTTCCCCTGCCCCACCTACGTATGGCTTTCTCCGATTTCGACCACCTGATGATGTACCGCGCCCTGGATCTGGCCCGGTTAGGAACCGGCTTCACCCGGCCCAACCCCTTGGTAGGCTGCGTCATCACCCATGAAGGCCGCATCATCGGAGAAGGCTGGCACCGGCAGTACGGCGGGCCGCACGCGGAAGTTAACGCCGTGCAGTCGGTGGCGGAGCCGCAGTTGCTGCCCGGCAGCCGGGTGTACGTGACGCTGGAGCCCTGCTCCCACTTCGGCAAAACCCCGCCCTGCGCCGACCTGCTCATCGAAAAGCAGGTAGCCGAAGTAGTAGTCTGTAACCTCGACCCCAACCCGCTAGTAGCCGGCCAGGGCATGCAGAAGCTCCGCGACGCCGGTATTCGGGTGGAAACTGGTTTGCTGGAAGCTGAAGGGCGCTGGCTGAACCGCCGCTTCTTCACGTTTCAGGAGCAGCAGCGGCCCTATGTCGTGCTGAAATGGGCTGAAACAGCCGACGGCTACTTAGCCGGCCCATACTTTCAACCAGTGCCTATCAGTGGAGAAATGGCCCGGATGGCCGTGCACCAGTGGCGGGCCGAGGAGCAGGCTATTCTGGTGGGCACCCGCACCGCGCTGCACGATAATCCCCGCCTGAACGTGCGCGAGTGGCCCGGCCAGAGCCCGTTACGGCTGGTCATCGACAAAAATCTGAGCCTGCCGCCTACCCATCATTTATTCGACAGTTCCCAACCAACAATAGTCTACACGTACCGGGAGCGGGCCGCCAGGGAGGGCGTCGACTATGTGACGCTCTCCGAAGCGGAAGACCTATTCCCCCAGATTCTGCAGAATCTGGCGCGGCGCAATGTGCAGTCGGTGCTGGTGGAAGGCGGCCCCACGGTACTCAACTCCTTACTGAAGGATGGCCTGTGGGACGAAGCCCGCGTGATTCGGGCGCCTAAACGGCTGGGCGGCGGCGTTCCGGCCCCGCACTTGGGCTTGGCCGGATTGCGCGAACAGTTTCCCTTGGGCGAAGACGAAGTATTCATCTACCGCCGAAACTGCTGATTTAGCCGCTGGTACCACTGGCTTTGATTGTCGGAACCGGCGGTATTATACCAGAATGCAAAAAGGGACAGTCCTTGCGGATAGTCCCTTTTGCTTATACAACCGGCCTAAAACCGGCGGCGGATATGCGCTACTACTCGGCGGCCGAAGCCGTAGCCGACGTGTGCACTTCAGCAGCCTCAACGGCAGCCGGCAGAACCGATACGAACGAACGGTCTTTGCGGCCCTTGCGGAACTGCACCGTGCCGTCAATCATAGCGAACAGGGTGTGGTCCTTGCCGATACCCACGTTTTGGCCGGGGTGGTGCTTGGTGCCGCGCTGACGCACAATGATGTTACCGGAAATGATGGACTGACCACCGAAGATCTTCACGCCCAAGCGCTTGGATTCTGATTCGCGGCCGTTATTGGAGCTACCTACGCCTTTCTTGTGTGCCATGGTATTATGTAGTTGTTCGTTGTTGGTTGTCAGTTGTTAGTAATTATTCAGTCCGCACAAAATGCCTGACAACTGACAACTACCAACTTGCAACTCAACTAGCCGATGCTGTTGATTAGAACTTTGGTGAACTGCTGACGGTGGCCGTTCAGCTTCTTGTAGCCCTTGCGGCGCTTCTTCTTGAATACCAACACCTTGTCGCCTTTTACGTGGGCCAGGATGGTACCGCTTACGGTAACGTCCAGCTCGGGCGAGCCAATGGTGAGGGTTCCGTTATCATCGGTCAGCAGGGCTTTGCCCAGCTCCACGGTGTCGCCGACGTTGCCAGCCAAACGGTGGGCGTATACAAATTTATTGGCTTCGACCTTAGTCTGCTTCCCGGCTATGTTGACAATTGCGTACATCGGCGTCTTCGCGGTTTCTGAAAAATGGAAGGCAAAAGTAGAAGTATCGTTTTACAAATCCAAACCCTAACTCACTAAACCTCATTGCTCCTACCCGCAAGGCCCATAAAAACTCCTAAGTCAGGAACGCGCTAGCAGGTACGCGAATAAAATTTCTGTGGATAACTACAATTGTCCACAGGTGAAATGTGGATAACTTTTACAAAAAAGGGACTCTTCCCTACTTTTCAGGCAATTTTCGGTTTTTCACCAACCCTCAGTCGCTTAACGGCATACGGAAAAATTAGCTTGCAAAAAATGTAAAATAGGAACCCGGCTTCCCGGTCGGCCGGTTTATCTTTGAGTTCTGCCTTCCGCCGGTAGCGGGCCAAACAATCAGCCTACGCTTGGGTTTGCACACCGCCCCGCAGGGCTTCGCCTTTTTTGCCATTTCTCGTTTTACTACCTGCCGCAATGGAACCTCTGCTCACCGAGAACCCCAACCGATTTGTTCTTTTCCCCATCCAGCACGACGACGTGTGGCAGATGTACAAGAAGGCGGAAGCTTCCTTCTGGACGGCCGAGGAAATTGACCTCTCGCAGGACCAGAAAGACTGGGAAGCCCTCAGCGACAACGAACGGCACTTCATCAGCCACGTGCTGGCCTTCTTCGCGGCCTCCGACGGCATCGTGAACGAAAACCTGGCCGTGAACTTTATGCAGGAGGTGCAGATGGCCGAGGCCCGCTGCTTCTATGGCTTCCAGGTGATGATGGAAAACATCCACTCGGAAACCTACTCGCTGCTGATCGACACTTACATCAAAGACCCCAAGCAGAAGGACTACCTCTTCAACGCCCTGGAAACGGTGCCGTGCGTGAAGAAGAAAGGCGACTGGGCCATCAAGTGGATCAACTCGGAGAACTTCACCGAGCGCCTTATTGCCTTCGCGGCCGTGGAAGGCATCTTCTTCTCGGGCTCGTTCTGCTCGATTTTCTGGCTGAAAAAGCGCGGCCTCATGCCCGGCCTCACGTTCTCCAACGAGCTGATTTCCCGTGACGAGGGCCTGCACTGCGACTTCGCCTGCCTCCTTTACAAAGACCATCTGCAGAATAAGCTGCCCGAAGCCCGCGTACATGAAATCATCCGGGATGCCGTGCAGATTGAGCAGGAGTTTGTGACCGATGCGCTGCCAGTGAACCTAATTGGCATGAACGCCAAGACGATGAGCCAGTACATCGAGTTTGTAGCCGACCGCCTGCTGGAGTCGTTGGGTTACAGCAAGATCTACGGCGCAAGCAACCCCTTCGACTTCATGGAAATGATTTCGCTGCAGGGCAAAACCAACTTCTTCGAGAAGCGCGTGGCCGAGTACCAGAAGGCCGGCGTGATGAGCGAGCGGACTGAAAACGCCTTCTCCCTGGACGAGGATTTTTAAGCGGTTCGTTAACGGTTACCAAAAGCAAAGTCGGAGCATTAAGCTCCGACTTTTTCTTTTTTGGCCCCTGCTCATGAAACCCGTTTTTGCTTCTCCCTGCCTGGCTTGCCGCCGTCGGTTCCGTTGGAATGGCCAGCCGCTTTTCGCCACCTGTACCTGCCTCAACTATGGCTCCGGCGTTACGGCCGTGGCGTTGGTCGCAGGAGTTGTACTGGTTGCGGGTATTCTCTGGTCGTGGCGGCGTTGCTGAAAACTGTTGCCCGGGCCTACAATACCATTACCCGCGTCACCTGAGAAATGCCGGAGCCCGACAGCTGCACGTAGTACATGCCGGCCGGGAGCGAGTTCCGTTGCCACGAAAAACGGTGCCAGCCCGCACGCAAGGCACCTTGGTGCAAGCTACTCACCTCCTGCCCTACGCTGTTCAGTATGCGTAACTGCACGGCAGCGGCGGCGGGCAGAAATACCTCAGCGGTTGCGCTTTCCAGCACCGGGTTGGGGCTTATCGGGTACAGCCTCGGTACAGTACCGCCTGGGCGCTGCAACACGTAGGAATCAACCAACATGCGGTTGCGGGTGAAGAACTGCAGCATCAGGCTGTCGGGGGTGGCGTTAAGCAGCATGGCCCCGTATTCTCCCGTGGAGCCGAACTGGCTGCC
Source organism: Hymenobacter swuensis DY53 (assembly GCF_000576555.1). Classification (NCBI taxonomy): domain Bacteria; kingdom Pseudomonadati; phylum Bacteroidota; class Cytophagia; order Cytophagales; family Hymenobacteraceae; genus Hymenobacter; species Hymenobacter swuensis. Next base: position 66,370 of record NZ_CP007145.1, on the reverse strand, counting down.
CGCCACCCGCTGCGGCTTGATGCTGCGAATGCTCCGCCCACCCAGACCGTTCACAAAGTACGGCAGGCCATCTACCAACAGCCGCTCGTAGTGGTGGTCGTGGCCAGCCAGCACCACCGAGGCTCCCCATTCCCGGAAAGGCCATTGCAGTGCGGGCGTATTACCGTGTCCTCCTGAAGAGTACGGAGCATGGTGCAGGTACACCACCTTCCAGCGGGTCGTGGAAGCGGCCAGCCGGGCCCGCAGCCATTGGGCCTGCACCGAGGTAGCACTCACGCCATCGGGCTCGGCCGGGTCGCTGTCGAGGGCAAAGAAATGGACGTCGCCGCGCACAAAATCATAGTACCGGCCATTACCGGGCAAGGTAAAATAGTCGCGGTAGGCTTCCCCATTACGGGTGTAGTAATCATGGTTGCCGAGTGAGGGAAAAAACCGGTTGGTAGAAGCCCGGGGCCCATAACGACCCTTGTAGTTGCCGATATAAGCGTGGTAGTACTGCCCGATGTTCTGGTCGATGGTCATCGAGTCGCCTAGGTCGTAGTTGTTGTCGCCGAGGGTTAGGATAAACTCCGGGTCCCAGCTTTTAACCAGATTGGCTACGTCCCGCTCGGCCGGGCCGGCGTAGCCATAGTCGCCAATGGCAGCGAAGCGCTGCCCGTAACTGCGGGTGGCCATTAGTAAGCCAAACCAGAGCAATACCCAACGTCCGGCTGAGAGAAGAGAAGCAGTCATTGAACGAGGGGCACTTTAAATTGTACTGGAAAAAGAACTTTACCGGTATTACGCGGGATGCCGACTTTTTGTGTGTAACTCGCCGGCCTTTAGAAAAATGCCCGGCCGTGTGCAGGGATTATGCCCGATCCGCAGAGCTGTTCGCCAGCTACCACAACCTATCCTACTACGGCCCGCCATATCGCCTCCGTAAATCTTATTATCCCACGCGTATGCAACCCATCTTCTCGTCCTATCTCCGCTTATACTGGTTGAACAGTCCAACCGCCCCGGTTAAGCGCTAAACGCCTTGCGCGTACTACCAGCCCGCTGATACGGCGGCTCCCTCCCTTCCCCTCTCGTTTGCCCGCGCCACTGGTCTACCCGTCTGCTTTCGGACGTGGACCTCGGCTGCTATTCTTATTCCGTCCCTACCTCGCTTTTTCACCTTATTTCCTTGCTTTATGGGCCTACTCCTTACCCGTTCCATGCTATTGTGGCTATGCGCGCTGGTATGCTTCTCCTCCGCTGCCGTAGCCGGTGATACGCTTACCATCGCCCCGCATTTTTACCACGTAGACCACCAGCAGCGGCTGATTCTCATTAACCAGCGAACGGCCGATCTGCCGGTTTCAGTTCAGAATGCCCGGCGTTACCTGGCCCTGGACCATACGTATAGCCTAGCGGCTCCGCTGACGGCCGTGGCTACCGATTCAGTGTACCAGGCGCGCTACGATGGCACGGCCTACACAGTGTACTTTGCTCAGCTGCCAGTGGTGCGTATTACCACCCGCCACGTTATTGCCGATACGCCCAGCGTGTACGCGCAGTTCCGGCTTCTGGAGCCCACCGGCCGCATCACGGAATCGGACCTGGGCATTGAAATTCGGGGGGGCTTTTCGCAGTCGTATCCCAAGAAATCCTACGAGCTGAGCTTCTGGAGTGACAGCACGGGCCAGGAATCGGCCGATGTGTCGTTGCTGGGCATGCGGACCGATAACAAATACAACCTGCAGGCCCTCTACAACGAGCCGTTGCGCATCCGAAGCAAAACGGCCAACGCGCTGTGGCAGGAGATTCACCAGATCTATTACAAAACGGCCGAACCCGACGCCAAGAACGGCATCAGCGCGGAGTACACGGAAGTGTTCCTGAACGGCCGCTACCTAGGCCTGTACACGCTTACCGAACGGATTGACCGCAAGCAACTCAAGCTCAAAAAGTACAGCAAGGGCATTACGGGCGAACTGTACAAAGGTGCCGGCTGGGACGGGGCCACCACCTTCACTTCCCTCCCGCCCTTCGATAACACCAGCGAAATCTGGGGCGGTTTTGAGTACAAGCACCCCGAGGAGGAAATCGACTGGACGCGGCTGCACGGCTTCGTTGATTTCGTGGAGAACAGCTCGGATGAGGACTTTTACCGCACTTATCAACAGAAGTTTCACCTGGGCAACGCGGTGGATTACTATATCTTCCTGAACCTGCTGCGCGCCGGCGACAACACGGGCAAGAACATCTACATCGCCAAATACAAGCAGGGCGAGCCCTACTACTACGTACCCTGGGACCTGGACGGCGTGTTCGGCACCGACTGGACCGGCTCAGAAACGGGTGAAGCGACGGACATTCTCTCCAACGGCTTCTACGACCGGCTCCTCAACGACTGCTCAGCCAACGGCTTCCGGGCCCGGCTGCGCGCCCGCTGGACCGAGCTGCGCCGCAACGTGATTACTCAGCAACGCATTATGGCCAAGCTGGAAGCCAACAGCACCACCCTGCTCAGCAACAACGTGTACGCCCGCGAACAGCTGGCCTGGCCGGCTTTCCAGCCGTCCTCAGCCCAGCTGCCCTACATTGCCACTTGGCTGACGGCCCGCCTGAACCTGCTCGACAAAGTATTCAGTGAGCCTTGCTCGCCGCTTACGGCCACCCTGGCCCCGCAGACGGCCCAGTTGCAGCTCTACCCCAACCCCACTACCGACTACCTGACCGTGGAAGCCCCCGTCGGCACCTACGAGCTGAGTATCCGGGACCTGAGCGGCCGGATGGTGCTGCAAACCGTGCTGCGCGGCACTCAGAACAGGGTAGATGTGCGCCACCTGACCAAGGGAGTGTACGTGGCTACCGTGCAGGGCAACGCCACTGTGAAAACCATCCGCCTGCTTATCAACTAAGCCGCGCCGGCTTTCCTGCCGCTATGCCGAACGGTCCGCTACGCTAGGTAGCGGACCGTTTTTTTGTGCCCGGCCGGAGCTGCCTCGTTATCGACAATACCACTTCTGCCGGAAAACAACAACTCGATTTCCAACCGTTTTAGCGAACTATATAGAGTCGCCGCAATGACAAAAAACGGCCTAAGCACTAGCGTTTTAGGCTTATGTGGAAAACTTCTGAAAAGAAGGTTTGTCCTGAACTTCCGGGACGGATATCTTCGGAACCGTTGACCCTGCGTTGTCACCTGCTGGCGCCTGGTTTTGTCCCGACAGCTTTGACCGGCCTGCTCCGGTCTTTCCCATACCCCAACACTCCCCACATCAACTGCTACGCTTATGTTGGTACTCAAACGCGACGGCCGCCGCGAATCCGTGAAGTTCGATAAGGTTACGGCCCGCATCGAGAAGCTTTGCTATGGCCTCAACCAGAATTTCATTTCCCCGATTGAAGTAGCCAAGAAGGTTATCGACGGGATTTACGACGGCGTAACCACCGTGGAGCTGGACAACTTGGCCGCCGAAACCGCCGCCTCGCTCACCACCAAGCACCCCGACTACGCCATCCTGGCCGCCCGCATTGCCGTGAGCAACCTGCATAAGGTTACCAGCAAGTCGTTCAGCAGCACCATGAAGCGGCTGCACACCTACGAGGACCCCAAAACTGGCGAAAACGCTTCCCTGATTGCCCAGGACGTGTGGGAAATCGTGCACGCACACGCCGCCACGCTGGATTCGGCCATCATCTACGACCGGGACTATAACTACGACTACTTCGGCTTCAAGACGCTGGAGCGCAGCTACCTGCTCCGCCTCGACGGTAAGGTGGTGGAGCGGCCCCAGCACATGCTAATGCGCGTGGCCGTGGGCATCCACAAAGAGGACATTGCCGCCGCCATCGAGACGTATAACCTCATGAGCGAGCGGTGGTTCACGCACGCCACGCCTACGCTGTTCAACGCCGGCACGCCCAAGCCCCAGCTCAGCTCCTGCTTCCTGCTCACGATGAAGGATGACTCCATCGAGGGCATCTATGACACGCTGAAGAACTGCGCCCTAATTTCGCAGAGCGCCGGTGGCATTGGGCTGGCCGTGCACAACGTGCGCGCTACGGGCTCCTACATCAAAGGCACCAACGGCACTTCCAACGGCCTCGTGCCCATGCTGAAGGTGTTCAACGACACGGCCCGTTACGTGGATCAGGGGGGAGGAAAGCGCAAGGGCGCTTTTGCCATCTACCTGGAGCCCTGGCACGCCGACATCATCGACTTCCTGGACCTCAAGAAAAACCACGGCAAGGAAGAGATGCGCGCCCGCGACCTGTTCTTCGCCCTCTGGACGCCCGACCTGTTCATGAAGCGCGTGGAAGCCAACGGCGACTGGACCCTGATGTGCCCCCACGAGTGCCCCGGCCTGGATACCACCTACGGCGAGGAGTTCGAGAAGCTCTACCAGAAGTATGAGCGCGAAGGCAAAGGCCGCCGCACCATGAAGGCCCAGGAGCTGTGGTTCGCCATTCTGGAAAGCCAGACTGAGACCGGCACGCCTTACATGCTGTTCAAGGACGCCGCCAACAGCAAGAGCAACCAGAAAAACCTCGGCACCATCAAGAGCTCCAACCTCTGCACCGAGATTATGGAGTACACCGACGAGAACGAAATTGCCGTGTGCAACCTCGCCTCGCTGGCCCTCCCCCGCTACGTGCGCCCCGACGACGCCGGCAACCTGTTCTTCGACCACCAGAAGCTCTACGATGTTACGTACCACGCCACGCTGAACCTGAACAAGGTTATCGACATCAATTACTACCCCGTAATTGAGGCCGAGCGCAGCAACCGCCGCCACCGCCCCATCGGGCTGGGCGTGCAGGGCCTGGCCGATACGTTCATTGCTCTGCGCATGCCCTTCGAGAGCGACGAAGCCAGCGGCCTGAACAAGGACATCTTCGAGACCATCTACTTCGCGGCCATGACGGCCTCCAAGGATTTGGCCATCCGCGACGGCCACTACGAAACCTTCCCCGGCTCGCCGCTGAGCGAGGGCAAATTCCAGTTCGACCTCTGGAACGTGCAGCCTGACTCGGGCCGCTGGGACTGGGACACGCTGCGCGCCCAAGTAATGGAGCACGGCGTGCGCAACTCCCTGCTGGTAGCCCCCATGCCTACGGCCTCCACGGCTCAGATTCTGGGCAATAACGAGTCGTTTGAGCCGTACACCTCCAACATTTATGTGCGCCGCGTGCTGAGCGGCGAGTTCATGGTGGTGAACAAGCACCTGCTGAAAGACCTGGTGAAGCTGGGTCTGTGGAATGAGCAGATGAAAAACGCCATCATTGCCGCCAACGGCTCGGTGCAGGACATCCCCAGCATCCCGCAGAACATCAAGGATCTGTACAAGACGGTGTGGGAGATTTCGCAACGCCGCATCATTGATATGTCGGCCGACCGGGGCGCGTACATCTGCCAGAGCCAGAGCCTGAACCTGCACGTGCTGAACGTGAACTTCGGCAAGCTCACCAGCATGCACTTCCACTCGTGGAAGAAGGGCCTGAAAACCGGCATGTACTACCTGCGCACCAAAGCCGCCGCCGACGCCATCAAGTTCACGGTGCAGAAGCAAGCCGCCGAGACCCTGGAGCCGCTGAATGTATCGGCCCAGAACGCCTCCGACATGGCCTGCTCACTGGATAACCCAGACGCCTGCGAGGCTTGCGGTTCGTAACTACTCCATATTTCTAACGAAAAGGCCGCCTCTCACAAGAGGCGGCCTTTTTATAAATATTCGACTAAATGTATTTCATGTACGTTGACGAGAGTGGCGACCCAGGAAAATATATGGGTAGTAATTCACCTCATTACATCTTAAGTGGACTTATTATCTCAATCGACGATTGGTCCAGTGCCATTGACCGTTTAGTCAAGTTTAGGGAGCTAGTACAGAAAGCGACTGGTCTTAGCAAGCGTGTTGAACTACACAGCAGTGAGATTATTCGGCCGCATAAACTGGACGCGTATAAATCTATACATAAGTCAGTGCGAGTTCAGCTGTTAAAGAGCTTTGTAGGCGAAATGCATGTATTTTTTCCTAATAGCAAAATCCTAAGTATATGTTTAGACAAAAATAAACTCACCCAATACGATGAATATCAAGAAGTGGCTTGGAAGCGCTTAATCCAACGATATGACACATTTCTACGCAAGTCCAAAACCAAAGGAATAATTATTGCTGACGACACTAATGACGCAGCGCTTCGGAGACTAATTCGTAAAATGAGAGTTTATAACCCGATAGAATCCAAGTTTGGAGGGCTTCACAATCCGGTAATAAACAATATCATTGAAGACATATTTCACCGATCATCATCCCATTCATACTTTATCCAAGCGGTTGACGCTATTGCGTACTGCTTGTACCGTAAGGAATATCCTAAAGGCAGTTTGAAGAAATTCGGCTTTCAATATATATTCGATTCATTAGATAGTCTACTTCTAAAAGAAGCTGCTTCTAGTGACCCTCAAGGTATAGTTAGGCGCTAAAAAAAATGCCCCGGTTGAAAAACCGGGGACTTTGTCGTGGCCCGGCAGAAGCCACGGGGCCTAAGCGAGTCACAGTGCAAGTATAACGCTTGTGGATAACATATGGTTCTTTGTGGATAACTTTTGCTGTCTCGATTTGCTTGTATGCTCGTCAAATTGCTGACTGAGGCGCATTTATGTAGAAATGACGAGTGCTAGGTACATGAGCCTACTACTTGAAGGAATAACCTCACTAGACAGAGCCCAACATCTATAGTAGAGCCATAAGCTCTACATAGAAACGAAAAAGGACGGCAATTGCCGTCCTTTTTCATATAGCATGGGTTAGGCCTAAGCTACTTGTGCTCCAGTTCCTACAACAGCGTCCTGACTCAAAACTTTTGCACCAGTTACTTCGATGTTGTTTTTTGTAGTCATGAGGGCCTCCTTTCTCGTTTTTTCGTTTTCTGCAGTTATTACTAAGTCAAAATTCAACATCATGGAACTGATGTTAAGTAAACCAATCAAGAAGTAAATAAGCATCTTGTGCTTGGCCGATTTTGAAATTTTTTGTACAGAAGCTGAGTCAGGATTGATGTTAGAAACCTTGTGATGAGCACTTTCACACCCTAAGGTGGGTCAAATATTGAGGAACAAATATACCCCCTTAATAGATTGTAACCAAGGCGAGAATGGCTCTGTGCCCAACTACTGGTAGTACCTCCACTGCCGCCACGCAGTAAAACAAATACCCCGCCGCCTGGAGCAATTCGGGCGGCGTCTTTCGTTCGGGCGGGAGAAGCATAGCCTTTCGGCAGGAGGAGGCAAGAGGTATGCTCCGCTACACGCGCGCCAGCAATAGCCCCAAGAAGCCCCCGGAGCACCGAAACGAATAGAGTTGCCTTACCGGGCCGCCCGGTGGGGAATAACCGAAGGGCGTTTTTTTGTTGGGGCAGTAGCATTACGCCACTTCGCTCCGGGCGTAACGGGATGGGGGCGGCTGGGAGGTAGGCTTCATGCCCTACCCTGGCTGCGGCAGCTGCGCATAGCGTATATAGCGACCATGCAGCAGCAGTTACGGGAGCATCTGGAACAAATAGTGTCGCTGACGGATGAGGAGTTTGCGCTGGTGCAGGCGCAGTTTACCAGCCGGCAGGTGCGCAAACATCAGTTTCTGATTCGGGAGGGGGAGCAGGTGCGGGAGATGTACTTTGTGGTGACCGGCCTGCTGAAGCTGGTGCATACCGACGCGGCGGGCCGTGTCCACGTCGTGTCGTTTGCGCAGGAAGACTGGTGGGAGGGCGACTTCGCGGCTTACTTAGCCCAGACGCCGGCCACGTTGTCGCTGCAATGCCTCGAAGACACGGCCGTGTGGTGCCTGCCGCTGGCAGGCTACGAATACCTCTGCCGCCAGCTACCCCAGATGGCGCGTTTTTTTCTGGTCAAGTTTGCGCGGGGTGGGGTGGCCGCGCAGCAGCGCATCCTGTCGTTGCTGGCCCTGCCGGCCCGCGAGCGGTACGAGTTGCTCCTGCGCCAGTACCCCAGGCTGCCCCAACGGGTTTCCAAGACATTGCTGGCCGCTTACCTGGGCGTATCGCGCGAAACCCTGAGCCGGCTGGCTGAGCCCACCCAAGCTGCCAAAAAAGTGAGCTAAGTCACAGGGAGTGGGGGCCGCCAACCCGGACCTTTGCCTCTACAAACTCACTCGTGCCGCCGCCCGATTGGGCTAGGCACACGTAACGAACTTCCCTAATGGAAAAGCGAGCAATCAATCCGTGGCAGTGGCAAGCGCACAGCGGCTACCAGCAAGCCGTAGAAGTAAGTCAGCCATCCGCCACGCTCTATTGCGCGGGGCAGGCCGCCATCGACGCCCAAGGCACGCCCAGCACCGGCGACATGCGGGCCCAACTGCAGCAAGTACTCAGTAATGTGGAGCAAGTGGTAACGACGGCCGGCTACCAGTGCCGCGACATTGTGCAGCTGCGCGTGTACACGACCGATACGGCCGCGCTGTTTGGTGAGGGCGGAAGCTTTGATGTATTCACCGATTGGGTAGCCCGGCACGGCATCCAGGCAGCGGCTACGATGGTAGAAGTAAATTTCCTGGCCTACGAGGGGCTACAAGTGGAAGTGGAAGCCACGGCCGTGCGCTAGTATTGCTCACACAGTCAGTATTCTGCAGCCGCTACCGCCTCGGCAGCGGCTGTTCTGCGTTTGAGGGGCTTCTCTCCCCCTGCCACACGCAGCAAACCGATACCGCGCCGCCTGGAGAAATCCGGGCGGCGCGGTTCGTTTGGGCGGGAGAGGCACAGCCTCCCGGCGGCGTGCGGTATAAGTTACGCTGCGCTAAACTTGCGTCAGCGGCGCCTGATTGCAAACCCGCGCTGGCAACCAAACTTGCGTACGTTGCAAGCATGATACCCTCCCCCAATTCCGCATCTCCGTCGAAGGCGCGGCTGGCTTTCTACAATGCGGTGCCGTCGGTGCTGTGGTCGGGGCTGGCGCTGGGGCCGCTGGCGGGGTTTTGCTACCTGCACATGGCGCGGCCGTGGCTGTGGGGGCTGCTGGCGCTGAGTTTGCTGGCGTATGCCGTGCCCCGGGCGTGGTTTGGATGGTGGCAGCTCAGCAAGAAACCGGCCTCGTACCAGCATTTGGGCGTACCGCTTATCAACCGCGTGGCCCAGCACGGCAGTCTCGTAAACAAGCTGGTGCGGCGGCGCTACCCGCACTATCGGCACGTGCGCAGCGGCCGGCGGGCCGTGGCGGCTCTCATCGGGCACAGCTACCACATGGAGCGGTTTCACGTGGCGGCGCTGCTGTTTTTTCTGTTCGCCAGTGGCTATGCTGGCGCGCAGGGGGACTGGGGCTGGGCGGCGCTGCTCACGCTGCTGAACGTGGGCTACAACCTGTACCCTATCTGGTTGCAACAGTACCTGCGGCTCCGTCTAACCCCACCGAAAAACCCCGCTGGAACAGCGTAGAGATGCAATACGTTGCGGCTCGTCGCGTGCGAATCGTGCAATGACGAGACGCAAAATATTGCGCCTCTACCCTGTTCAGATAGTACAGCGTCAGCACGCGAGATACCTCGCTCCGCTCTGTATGACGTTCTTTTAGCTTACGCTCTAGTTACCTTAGTCGGGCAGCTCGTTGATGTCGCGCGGCTCGCGGCGGGGCTGGGCGTTCATGCGGTGGCGGTAGGCCGTGGAGGTTTCGTAGGCCTTGATGCGCGCCCGGTTGATGGAGCCCAGCGGCAGGTGCTCGGGCAGGCAATGAAATGGGTTGAACGACAGCACGTCGTCGGCAAATACGCGGCGGGCGGGGCTGAAGGCATCCTGGGCCGGAATGACGATTTTGCCGAGGGGCTGGTAGGGGCTCTGGTCCTGGGGCCAGTCCACGGAGGCGTCCTCCACGGGCATGGTTTTCAGGTCGGTGCACAGCTGGGCCCGCAGCTCGTACTCGGCACCCTGGGTGCGGAAGAAGTCCACCACCACATCGCGCCAGCCGGCGGGCTCCGTGATTTTCACCTGCTCGCCGGCTAGCGCCTGCACGTTGGCCGAGAGCGGGACCACGCTGATTTTCGACACGTAGTCGCCGAAGCGGATGGAGCCGAGCGTGGTGTAGGTTTCGCCCAAAATGTGGTTGTTGGGATGCGGGGGCACCACCAGCGGAATTTCCTTTTTGATGCCCACGGCATCCAGCGCCGAGTTGACCAGCGTGCCAGCCTCGGTTATAAGTTTGGTGACTACCTCCGGCGCGTGCAGAAACACCTTTTCCTGGCGCAGCTGCATGTCGTGGTAACTCTTGATGTCGCCGGTCGGGATGATGGTATCGTTGACCATCAGGAAGTCCTGGGTGATTTCGTCGGCCTGATCGGGCAGGAATTTCTTACCCTCTACCCCAATAATCTTCACGGCCAGTCCCTTCACCGCCGACTGCGTATCGGGGTCTATGGAGCCGGGCGCGGAGGACAGGCGCAGAATCACGGGGTACACCCGGGGCTCCCGGAACATGCCCTGGGCCAGGTGCGCGGGCAGGTTGGGATAGATGTGCAGCTCGCCGCGCAGCACGCCGTGGCTTTTGGCATGGGCGTCACGGATGGCATGGCGGTGCTTCTCGAACATGAAGCGGTTCACCCGCGCCATCGACTCCACGGTTTCGTTGGTGAGCTCCTGCTCGTTGGGCTGGATTTCTTCGACGCCGGAATCGAAGCGGACATACTGGGTTGGAATGGTTGCGGGCATATAGCAGAGAAACAGTCCCTGAAACGATACAGGGGCTTGTTTTCCGATACGACAAGCTTGGTGGCTAGTTATAGCTGAGCTTCCGGGCACCCACCAGTAACAGGACCAAAAACAAAGGGCTACCCCTACGGGCAGCCCTCCAAAGCCGCTACCAGCGGCACGGACGCGGAGTGTCTTTTACGGCCGTTTGCGGCGCGCCGGGGTCGGCTTGGCGGGCCGGCGAGGCTCGGCGGGCGTCACCTCAATGGAGTCGACAGTTACTTCGCCGGTGGGTAGTTTGGGTTGAACCAGAACGCCGTTGGGTTGCACGTCGGTAGCAACGGGCAGCGGCTCGGCTTTGCCCTGCCCCACGCCGCTGGGCAGCGTCACGCCCGGCACCGGGCTGATGCGCTCCGTGGGGTGGTGGCGGGTGGCCCGCACGGGCGGGCGGTTCTGGGCCTGGGCAGCAGAACCGACCAAGCCGGTAAGCAGCAAAACAAGAGCGAGTGGGCGGAGCATAGAGCAGGAAAAAAGGGCGGGAGCAGCCAAACAACGTCCGAACAGTGGATAGTAGATGACGCTTTAGAACCTACGGCGGGCCTGGGGGAATGTTCCTTTCGGGCCCGGACCAGGGCAGCCCAATTCATGCAACAATTAACATTTTCCACCATCTAACCTGGCAGCAGCAGTGGTTCAGGCAGCGGAGGCGTGGAGTGGTCATTCAATAAAGTAGCAGTCAGGAAACAGCGCAAACGTGGGGGTTCCGGCCCCTGATGGTAGGCGGTCAGCTGCTGCTGCACGGCGGCGTCTTCGCGCGTGAAGCGGTGGTACTGCCGCTCATACTCAGCGCAGGAGGCCACATAGAAGTACTCCGTGAGGCGGTTTTCTGTCGTTTGCAGGCCTGCACGTAGGGCACCGTCGCGCAGGCGGCGGCGGGTAAGCCGGGCCGCCGCCCGCCGGAAAGCGGGTTGGTCGGCAGCAGCTACTTCGTATTCCGTCAGCACGGCTATGGGGCCGGTGGCGGTGGTGGGGAGGCCAGGAATGCCTGGGGCCGGGCCGGTGGCGGCGGGCTCCAGATCGAGGCTGGCGGTGGCCACCATCGGGAAGGGCCAGGCCAATACCAGGCTCAGCAGCATCCAAGCAGCGGCGGCCACCAAGGCCGTGACCAGTGTGGTGCGGTCGGCCAGCTCGCCCCACACTATACTGCCTAAGGAAAGTCCGGCCTGAAATACCAGCATGAAAATGCTCACAATGCGCGCCTGCACCCAGCGAGGCACGGCCAGCTGCACGGTGGTGCTGAAGCTCGTCATGGCCGTCAGCCAGGCCACGCCCGAAAGGAACATCACCGGAAACAGCCCGTATTCTGAGGGCATAAACGCCAGCCCCAGGTTGGTGCCCACGAATACGCCGGACCCCAGCAGGGCGCGCCGCCCGTATGGCAGCCGGTGGCCCGCCCGGCCCAGCAGAAACGCCCCCGCAATAGCCCCCGCCCCCAGCCAGGAAAGCAACGCGCCATACGAGCCCGAGCTCAGATGCAGCCGCCGGGCCGTCACCACCGACAGCAGCGCCCACATGGCACTGGCCCCGAAGGCAAAGGCAAACGTGCGCACCAGCACCGCGCAAATTCCCGGCGAATACCGCACGTAGCGCAGGCCCGTACGCACCGCCCCCAGGAAGCTCTCGGCGGAACCGCGCACCACCTCCGGTGGGCGTTGCCATCGGCGCACCACCACCCAGGTCCCCACAAAAGAAATACCGTTGAGCAGAAACACGTAGCCGGGCGAGTAGTGCGCGATAATCAGGCCGCCCAGCGCGGGGCCCACGGCCCGGGCAATGTTGTTGCTCACGCCGTTGAGGGTAATGGCGAAGGGCAGCACCGGCCGGGGCACCAGCTCCGTAGTCACGGTTTGCCAGATGGGCGCATTAATGGCCGAGCCCAGCCCCAGCAGAAACGTAAACCCCAGCACGCTCAGCGCCGATACCTGCCCTGCCAGCGTGAGCCCGCCCAGCACAAAGGCCACCACCCCCATGAACGCCTGCGTGCACAGCAGCAGCCGACGCCGGTCCACCAAATCGCCCAGCGCGCCGGCCGGCAAACTCAGCAGAAAGGCGGGCAGACTGGTAGCCGCCTGCATCAGGGCCACCAGCAGCACGGAAGTGGTGAGGGTAGTAACCAGCCACACGCCGGCCACGTTCTGCATCCAGGTCCCGATGTTGGACACCACCGACGCCAGCCAGACCGCCCGAAAAACTGCGTATAGCAGCGGCGTGCGGAGCGAAGGAGACGGAACTAGAGGAGCGGACATACAACAGCAGCAGTAACGGTGAATAACCACTGGTTCTGCCCGGAGGTTGCAGCTTCCGGCGCAGTTCCTTTCCGCTGCTTTCCTGCTCATGCTGCCACAGCCACTGACAAGCAAAAAGCCGCTTCCCGGTTGGGAAACGGCTTTTTCTCAGTATTGCGTGTTGAGGCTGGCTTTACTTGGCGCTCCGAACGGGGGCACCGGCCTTTACGGTGGGCGTTAGGCCACGGCTGCGCTTTTTCTTCTGGGCCTTCACGCGCAGACGCCACCGCTTATACACACCCAGCTTTTTCATTTTATGGCGGCTGTTGCCCCGGTAGGGCTTATAATTGGGCCGTCCCCGCTTCGCGTTCCGACGGAATAGGGAAGTGCCGGCTGCCATTTCCGTACCGGCCACACTGGCCGTTCCGCTGGCGTAGGCCAGAACCGCCTCCGGCTCCAGCAACATCAAAAAGGCCAAAAACAACAGAAGTAGCGTTTTGAACATAAGAAAGGACTAAGAGGTGGTGAAAGGAATCTGGTGAATAGAAACCATTTGCAGCCATGCTAGGTATCTTACTCAAAGTGAAGGTATAGCAAATGAAACAACTATAAAAATTCATATTTTCATGAATATTTTGCACATCGAATATTATAATTAATTAATTGACTTATACCGTTACTCAAACATGTAGATACTTGTATTTTCCAGCCAATACACAAGTACTTCCTGAATAGATACCGAACGGATTATGAGAACCCCAAAAAATAAAGCCCTTCGCCGTGACTGGCAAAGGGCTACTGAGCTTTCTGCGGAAAGTGGCTGTGCTGAAATGACGCTATACCCTTCGCACCATGCAGGAACCTGCTCTAACTACCTCACACGCGGGAGCATAGCCAGCGCACGGCTTCGCCCTCATCCGTGAACTGGTTGAGGGAGCAATAGTCGCCGTGGGTGTAAGGCAGCGGCGGCAGGCTCTCGTCCTGCACGTCATCGGCCTGATAAGGCGCAATAAGGAAGGCCAAGTACACATGCCCGTCGAAATGCTGACGGAGCATGGGGTAAAAATCGTTCGTGAGCCAGTGTACGTCGCGGGAATCCACCTGCACGCGGCGGCGCGAGTCGATAAGCCAGTGGCGGCAGGTTTCGCAGCTGCCGGCATAGCGCAGCAGTTCCTGATAGCCAGCGCGCAGCTCTTCGGAGGTGGTAGGCCGCGTCCAGCGGGCCGTTACAATGCCCAGATCGGGGCGGTGGGTGAGCTGAAGAAAATCGGCAAGCGTGGTTGAAGTCATGCAAACAGCGCTGAGTGAAAAACCAACGAGAGGAGGTTTCCCGATACGCGGTACCCGGACATTACGTTGGTTACCCTTTCGAAGCCCGCTCAGCTCATCGGCTCTAAACAGGTTGTTTTATAAGCATTTAGATACCAAACAGCTTCGCTATATTCTGCTTTACGGGCGCGCGGGTGGCACAGGCGTTTCCACCGGCCGGATATCGTAGCGGCGGTTGAATTCTGCCACGGCCTCAGAGCCCACGTTGCGCTTGGTCACTACCACCATAACGCCATCGGCAGCACCGGCCCCGAAGATGCGGGTGGCGTCAGGCCCCTTTACTACGTTCACGCTGGCAATAGTGCGGCGGTTGAGTTGGTTAATGGCCTGCTGGGTGGAGGGCTGCCCGTCGAGGAAATACAGGCTGGGGCCGCTGGCTTGAGCCGGCGCGGCCAGGGCATTCTGGGCCTGCGCAGCCGGAGCCGCTATGCCAAGCAGTAAAAGCAGGCTGGTGCCAAAAGCAGTAGAGCGGAAGGAGGTAAGAATACGCATAGGTTCGGGTGGCTCACAAAGTTTGTGCCGCAAGCAAACGAGCATCCCGGAGATTGGTATCAATTTGGGGACCCATTTGCTTGCGGTATTATCCAAATAACAATCTAGTTACTATTTAGTCGTAATTATTATTGCCCCGTTTCTGCCTTTTTCACCGAATTTTTCGGTGGCTTGCTTCGAATCAAGCACCAATACACTCTTCATATTTCCAGCAGGTACAGAGAAGTTGTCAGCAGGCGTTTCCACTCCATTCACGAGCAGAATCTTTCCCTGTAACTCTGTCGTCGAGACTTCCTTACCCGCCGCCAGTGCCTCCGTCACGACCTTCTCGCTTGGATCCTGCTCCCGGAACACGATGTTGTACTTCGCATTGAAAGCCCGCAGTGCATCTGAATTTTCGCCCTTTTTGGTGACAAGCAGCATTATTCCCTTCTCCCCAATCTCGCCGAAATCCTGACGGAAGGCATCCTGATCAAACCCCTGCATGAATTTATGTCCTTTAAGAACGTGCATACTTTGCAGAGCGGCCGGGTCTAGCTGCTGGATTGCGGCCTGGGAGGAAGGCACGCCATCGATAAAGTATAGCGCCTGGTCGGCTGTAGTCCGAGCCTGCTGCTCAATGGATTCTGTGGGTTGAGGCAATTCCGCCTGCTTCGGGGTAGCGCATCCCACAGCTACTGCGCCCAGCAAGGTAAAACCAGCGGCGTAGCGCAGCAGCTGACGCCGGCCGGAAGGAAGGGAATTCATCATACGGATACGGTTTTTGAGGGTGATAAAAGAGAAAGGAGTAACCAGTGCCGGCCCCGCAGCCAGCGTACTAAGCCGCACCAAGCTGTATTGGTATTGTTTCGGAGGCAGCTGGCTTTCGCGCAGCACGGCGGCATCGGCAATGAACTCCTGGTTTTCCTGAGTAGCGCGCAACCACAGCCAGGCCGCCGGGCTGGCCCAGGCCAGCACCCGGTGCAGATGGCCCAGCAGCACATCCACGGTGTGGGCCTGGCGCACGTGCACCTGCTCGTGCAGCAACACCACCGGCAGCTCGGCCGGCGCGTGATGGGCCGGGTTGAGGTAGATGGCGCGCCCAAACGAAAACGGACTCACCTCCCCCATCACCGCCCGAAACCGCACTCCCGCCGCCTCCACGGGCCGGGAAGCCCGGTGCAGCCGCCACAACGATGCGCCCTGCACCAGCAGCCGGAGCAGCAGCACCGCCGCGCCCAGCACGTAGGCCGCCAGTAGCCACAACCCACACTCGGGGCCAGAAGCAGCTGGGACAGCCGTGCCGGTTGCCTCAGGCCAGGCGGGCACTACCTGCATCAGCGGGGCGGCCGGGGCCACGGCGGGCCGCAGCCAGCCCAGATCCAGCACCGGGTAAATGGCCGCCAGGGCCAGCGCCGCCAGCAGGTACCCGCGGTTCAGCTGGTGAAACGTGAGTTGCCGCAGCAACCCGTAGTACACCGCCAGCAATAGCAGCAGGGCCAGCTGCATCTGCAGCAGATAGAGCAGCAGCGCGGGCATCAGGAGCGGGTTTTGCGGTTTTCAATCATGTCGATGATGTCCTGCAGCTCCTCGGGGCTGATTTTCTGCTCCTGGGCGAAGAACGACACCAACTCCTTATAGGAATTGCGGAAGTAGTCGCCGACGAAGGTGCCCAGGAAGCGGCGGCGGTACTCCTCGGCCGTGACGCTGGGCACAAACCGGAAGGTGTTGCCCAGCTTGCGGCTGGTCAGGTAGTTTTTGCGCTCCAGGTTGCGCACCGTGGAAGCTAGCGTGGTGTAGGGCGGGCGCGGCTCGGGCAGTAGTTCCAGCACTTCCTTGATGAAGCCGCCGCCCAACTGCCAAAAGCCCCGCATGGCCTCTTCCTCGGGTTGAGTTAATCGTTCCATTTTCTTATTACGAAATTTTCGTAATTCTACGAATAAATCATACTTATTGGTTATCAACGTAAAATGTTTTTTCAATAGAAAAAGGAAGAGGCCGCCTGCATGATGCAGGCGGCCTCTTCTGGTCTTAATATTCTTATGGCAGTGCGGCTTTGGTTCAGCGGCTGTTGAACGGTGTAGAGACGCGACACTTCGCGTCTCGCCGTTGAACGGCCGGAACCGCACCCGATAAACAACCTCAGCAACGACGAGACGCGAAGTGTCGCGTCTCTACACCGTTCCCGGAATCATCCTTCACCAAACACCCTCAGCACGCGACGACCGGCCCGACGGCTTGCAGCCGCCGGACCGGGACACTCTGTGCTACCAGATGTTGGCGCGCTGGTTCTGGGCGCGGACCATCTTGGCGTCTTCCTTGCAGCCGAAGGCCTCGTAGAACTGGGGCATGTTCATGAGGGGGCCGTTGGTGCGGTACTGGGCCGGGGAGTGCGGGTCGGTGAGGACTTGCTGGCGGATGTACTCGGGGCGGGCGTTGGTGCGCCATACCTGAGCCCAGCCGAGGAAGAAGCGCTGCTCGGGCGTGAAGCCGTCGTAGCGGGGGCGCGGGTTGCTGCCGTATTTCTTCTGCAGCTCTTTCTCGAGGGCCGAGTAGGCCAGGGCTAGGCCGCCGAAGTCGGCTAGGTTTTCGCCCATTGTCAGCTTGCCGTTCACGAACACCGAATCCAGGGGCTGGAAGGCCGAGTACTGGGCGCCCACCATGTCGGCGCGCTTCGTGAATTCGGCCGCGTCTTCCTTGGTCCACCAGTCGCGCAGGTTGCCCTGGGCGTCCGACTGCCGGCCCCGGTCGTCGAAGCCGTGGGTGATTTCATGGCCGATTACCGCGCCCATGCCGCCGTAGTTTACCGCGTCGTCGGCCTTGGGGTCGAAGAACGGCGGCTGCATGATGCCGGCCGGAAACACGATTTCGTTGAGCGAGGAGTTGTAGTAGGCATTCACCGTGGGCGGCGTCATGCCCCACACTTCGCGGTCAATCGGCTTGCCGTAGCGGCTCAGGTTGTCTTTCGACTCCCATTCGCGGGCGGCCAGCACGTTTTTCAGGTACGACTCGCGGCTCATCGAGAGGGCCGAATAGTCCTTCCATTTATCGGGGTAGCCGATTTTTACGGTGAAGGCGTTAAGCTTCTTGAGAGCTTCCTCCTTGGTGGCGGCGCTCATCCACTCCAGGCCGCGGATATGCTCGCCCATGGCTTCCTTGATGTTGGCCACCATCTGCTGGGCCTTCACCTTGGTTTCGGGCGCGAAAGCCTTGTCTACGTACAGCTGACCGAACGCCTCGCCCAGCGCGCCGTCGGTAGCGCGGAGCATGCGCTTCCAGCGGGGCTGCTGCTGCTTGGCTCCACTCAGCACCTGCTGAAACCGGAACGACTCATCGCCAAACGACTGCGGCAGGGCCGACATCAGCGACGAGGTGAGGTGCCAGCGCAGGTAGGTTTTCCAGTCGCCGAGGGGCTCCTGCTTGAGGGCGGTGCTGGCTTCCTGCAGGAACTCGGGCTGGCCCACAATTACCTCTTTGGCCGAGCTGAGGCCCAGGGCAGGCAGCATCACGGGCAGACCCAGGTTGGGGTATTTCTGGGCGGCTTCGGCCACCGTCATCTTGTTGTAGTTGGCGTAGGGGTCGCGCAGGGCTACGCGGTCCTTGCTGGCTTTGGCGAGCCGGGTTTCGAGGCGCAGCACCGTAGCGGCACTTTTGGCGGCTATGGCCGGACTTTCGCCCAGCATCTTGAACGTGTTGGTGAGGTAGGTGTTGTAGGCCGTGCGGATGGCTTTCGAGCGGGCGTCGTCCTTGAGGTAGTAGTCCCGGTCGGGCAGGCTCAGGCCGCCCTGGCTGAGGTAGAGGGCGTACTCGTCGCTCTTTTTGCGGTCCTGGTTCACGCCCAGCCCGAACACCGAGCGGGTTTGCAGGCGCTGGGCCCGCACCAACTCGGTCTGCAGCCCGCGCAGGTCCTTCACCGCATTGATGCGGTTCAACTCCGGCTGCAGGTACTTCAGGCCGGCTTTGTCGATGGCCACCGAGTCCATGGCCGTGGCGTAGTAGTCACCTACCTTCTGGAGGTTGGTGCCTTTGGCGGCGGTTTTGTTGGCGGCCGAGGTTTCCAGAATCTGGCGCATCACGGCCTCGTTCTGGTTGATGAGCCCGTTCCAGGAGCTCCAGCGCGACTCAGCGGCCGGAATCGGGTTGTTCTTCAGCCAGGTACCCGAGGCGTACTGAAAGAAGTCGTCGCAGGGGTTTACCGACTTGTCAATGTTGGCCGGATCAATCCCGACGCCGGGCAGCACGGGACCGAGCTGGGCGGTAGCCGAAGCATCGGTCGTGGCGGGCGTAGCAGCGGGCGGCGTGGTGGCGGTGGTAGCGGGCGTGCTGGCCGCGCAGCCGGCCAGGGCCAGGCCGGCCGCCGTGCCCAGCGTGAGCAGGAAGGTGCGTTGTGAGGTCATTGGTGGAAGATTGGAGGTTGTGGAAGAAGTTGAAGACGTTGAAAGTCAGTACTAGACTAGAGCTAGTTCCCCTCCTTGGAAAGGAGGGGCTAGGGGTGGTTGATGGCCGATAGAACGGGGGTAGAACTAGCTCTAGATGATGTTCAACGGGTATCAACCACCCCTAGCCCCTCTTTTCCAAGGAGGGGAACTAGTTTTTAGCTTTGGCTACCAGATAACTGCCCGTTCGGCATCGGGGCGCACCATTTTCTGGCCGGGCGTGCAGCCGAATGCTTGGTAGAACTCGGGCATGTTCATGAGGGGGCCGATGGTGCGGTACTGGCCGGGCGAGTGGGGGTCGGTGAGGATTTGCTGGCGCAGGGCTTCGGGGCGGATGTTCTGGCGGCGCAGCTGGGCCCAGCTCAGGAAGAAGCGCTGCTCGGGCGTGAAGCCGTCGATGAGCGGACGGTTGCCTTTGCCGTACTGTTTATCGAGCTGCTTCTGCAGGGCGGCGTACACGATGGTGAGGCCGGCGAAATCGGCTAGGTTCTCGCCCATGGTGAGTTTGCCGTTCACGTACACTGAATCCAGGGGCGAGAAGGCCGAGTACTGGGTGCCTACCACGGCGGCGCGCTTCGTGAATTCGGCCGCGTCGGCGGGCGTCCACCAGTCGCGCAGGTTGCCTTCCGAGTCGTACTGCCGGCCGGAGTCGTCGAAGCCGTGGGTCATTTCGTGGCCCATCACCCCGCCGATGGCGCCGTAGTTTACCGCATCGTCGGCTTCGGGGTCGAAGAACGGGGGCTGCAGGTAGCCGGCCGGAAACACGATTTCGTTCATCGGCGGGCTGTAGTAGGCGTTGATGGTGGGCGGCGTCATGCTCCACTCGGTGCGGTCAATGGGCCCGCCGAACTTCTTCATGTTCTGCTGGTAGCCCCACTGGCGGGCCGCCAGCACGTTTTTCAGGTATGACTCGCGCGAAATGTTGAGCGCCGAATAGTCCTTCCACTTGTCGGGGTAGCCGATTTTCACGCGCAGGGCGCTGAGCTTCTTGAGGGCTTCCTGTTTGGTGGCGGCGCTCATCCAGGTGTTGGTCTGAATGTGCTCGGCCATCGACTCGCGGATGTTGGCCAGCATATCGAGGGCCTTCTGCTTGGCGGCGGGCGAAAACGCCTGATCCACATACAGCTGCCCGAAGGCCTCGCCCAGGGTGCCGTCGGTGGCGGCCAGCATGCGTTTCCAGCGGGTGGGCTGCTGTTTGGCCCCGCTCTGCACCTGCGCAAACCGGAAGGCCTCGTCACTGAACGCCTGAGGCAAAGCCGCTGGCACCGACGATACCAACTGCCAGCTCAGGTAGGTTTTGAGGTCCTGCAGCGGCTCCTCTTTCAGCACCGCGCTGACTTCCCGGAAGAACTCGGGCTGGCCCACAATCACCTCCTGGGCCGCGCCCAGGCCGTTGCGCTTGAGCAAAGCCGAGGGCTGCAAGTTCGGGAACTGCTTGTCGGCCTCGGCCACCGTCATCTTGTTGTAGCTGGCGTACGGGTCGCGCAGCGAAACCCGGTCTTTGCTGGCGCGGGCCAGGCGGGTTTCCACGCGCACTACCGTGGCGGCCTTGGCAGCGGCCGTAGCTTCCGCGTCGCCGAGCAGCTTGAAGGTGTTGGTGAGGTAGGTGATGTAGGCCGTGCGCACGGTTTTGGAGCGGGCGTCGTCCTTGAGGTAGTAGTCCCGATCGGGCATACCCAGGCCGCCCTGGCTCATGTTCACGGCGTACACCGAGCTGTTTTTGCGGTCGGGCGCAACGCCGGCCCGGAAGAACGCGCCGGTTCCCAGCGTCTGCTGGCGGGCAATTTCCGAGAGTAGGCCGGGCCGATCCTTCACGGCGGCAATGCGGGCCAGCTCGGGCTTGAGGTAAGTCAGGCCGGCTTTTTCCAGACCCACCGAGTCCATGCCGGCGGCGTAGTAGTCGCCTACTTTCTGGCGGTTCGAGCCGGGCGCGGCGGCGCGGTCGGCGGCGGCATCTTCTAGGATGCGGCGCAGCGTGGCCTGGGTCCGGTCATTCAGCTCGTTGCGCGGGGCCCAGCTGCTGGCGTAGGCCGGAATGGGGTTATTTTTCAGCCAGTTGCCACCCGAAAACCGGAAGAAATCTTCGCAGGGCGACACCGAGCGGTCTACATCCTGGGGGTTGATGCTGCGGCCGCCGGTGCTAGAGGCCACCGCCGGAGCCGGTGTACTTGTGGTTGTGGTGGCGGCGGGCTGGGTGGTAGCGCAGCCGGCCAGGGCTAGCAGCAGGGCCGCCGCGCCGGCCCGGTTAGGAGCAGAAAGGTGTTTCATGCAGCGAAATCAGAGTAGGCTTCGCCTAAGGTCGCGGCGCGGCGGGAAAGGTTGCGCCCGGCCCGGCGGCCGGCCGCAAGCAAAACGGCCGGCAACCCATTGGGCTGCCGGCCGTTGCATCCGCCTGAAACGCGGTTTCAGGATCTTCTTACGACTGATTTTGTTCGGCCTGCAACCAAACAATGGCCTGACCTTCGTCGGTGAACTGGGCCGACATGGGGTGGCCGGTAACGGGGTGGAATAAGCTCGGGAAAGGGGGCGAATCGGTGGACGCGCGAAGCTGACCGGGGGCCAGCAGGAAGGCAATTCGGATTTCTCCGTGCAGCTTTTCCAGGGCCATGCCGGGCACCTGGGAGTTTACCCAGGCAGTAATTTCCATCACCGTCCGGAAGCGGCGGCGGGCATCCAGGAGCCAGAAACGGCAGTTATCAACCTCGGCCGCCGCCCGAAACAGCTGCATGTAATTCTCTTTCACTTGCTCCGCCCGGGTTATTTCCACCATCCACCGCCCCACCAGTATGTGCAGGTCGGGGCGGTAGACGATGGGGAAATCGGGAGTAGAATAATCGGCCATGTTCAGAAAACCAGGCGTAGCGGCTGGTTCTGAGCACATACGTAATCCAGCTGGGCAGTTGTTACCTGCACCGGAGTTTTAGTGGCGCGGCTTGGCCCGCTCGTACTGGGGCGGCCAGGCCACCTCGGCCCCCAGATCGTGGGCGGCGTGCAGGGGGAAGTAGGCATCCCGCAACGACTCCCGAGCCAGCAGCACCACATCGGCCTGGCCGCTGGTGAGGATTTCCTCGGCCTGCTGGGCCTCGGTAATCAGGCCCACGGCCCCGGTGGGCAGGCCGGTTTCGCGGCGCACCTGCTCAGCAAACGGCACTTGGTAGCCGGGGCCCACGGGAATATCGGCCTTGGGCACATTGCCGCCGGTGGAGCAGTCGAGCAACTCCACGCCGTTGGCTTTCAGGATGGCTGCCAGACGCACGGTGTCCTCGGCCGTCCAGCCGCCCTCGGTCCAGTCGGTGGCCGAAACGCGCACCCACAGGGGTAGGTGGTCGGGCATTTCGGCGCGGGTGGCGGCCACTACTTCCAGCAGCAGGCGGCTGCGGTTCTCGAAGGAGCCGCCGTAGGCATCGGTGCGCTGGTTGCTGAGCGGCGAAAGGAACTGGTGCAGCAGGTAGCCGTGGGCCGCGTGAATTTCCAGCACCTCAAACCCGGCGGCTATGGAACGGCGGGCTCCAACGCGGAACGCCTCAACCACGGCCTGAATACCGGCGGCATCCAGGGCTTCGGGGGCGGTTTCCTCGGGGCTGAAGGCCAGGGCCGACGGCGCTACGGTGTTCCAGCCACCTTCCTCGGGGCCAAGTTGCTGGCCGCCTTTCCAGGGGCTGGCGTGGCTGGCTTTGCGGCCGGCGTGGGCCAGCTGGATGCCGGCCACGCAGCCCTGACTTTTCAGGAATTCCACGATGCGGCGCAGGTTGGTGACGTGGTCGTCGTGCCAGATGCCCAGGTCATCGGGGGTGATGCGGCCTTCGGGCACCACGGCCGTGGCTTCCAGCAGAATCAGGCTGGCCCCGCCCACGGCCCGGGAGCCGAGGTGCACCAGGTGCCAGTCGTTGCTGAACCCATCCTGGGCGCTGTACTGACACATGGGCGAGATAACGAGGCGGTTTTTAAGCGTAAGGCCGCGCTGCACGAGCGGCGTGAAAAGTTGACTCATCTTATGAAGTTGTGAGTTGCCAGTTGCGAGTTGTCGGTTGCCAGTGTACGACAACCTCTCGTCGTACGTGGCAGTATTCAGATTGGAAGGGTTCATAACAAAAACGACGGCGAATGTTTTACTGTACCCTATTCCCAACCACCGCCACTAGTCGTTTCCAGCAACTGACAACGAACAACCGGCAACCGACAACTGACCACATGCGCACCATCAAAGCCCAGCACCGCGCCCAGAGCGCACCTATTGCCGACCTCGTGACGTACCGGGCGCTGCCTACCAACGCCGTGCAGCACCTGGATCCGTTTCTGTTTCTGAACCACCACGGCCCGCAGGTGTACCGCCCCCACAACCGGGGCCTGCCCTTCGGCCCCCACCCCCACCGCGGCTTTGAAACCGTGACGTTTATTCTGGAAGGCGATATTATGCACCAGGATACGGGCGGGCACCAGAGCATCATCGGGCCGGGCGGCATTCAGTGGATGACGGCCGGCCGGGGCCTGATTCACGCCGAAGTGTCCTCCCCCGAGTTCAAGCGCACCGGCGGTCCGCTCGAAATCCTGCAGCTGTGGGTGAACCTACCGGCCAAGGACAAAATGGTGGAGCCCCGCTACATTGGGCTGCAGGAGCCCGAAATTCCGCACGTAGCGCTGGACGAGGGCCGGGTGACCGTGCACGCCGTTTCGGGCGAGTGGGCCGGCACCGCCGGGGCCGTTACCCCGCTGGCCGACATCCAGCTGGCTACCATCGATTTCCGGCAAGGCGGCCAGCTGCACCTGCCCATTCCGGCCGAGCGGACCGTGTTCTTCTACGTTATCCGGGGCCGGCTGCGCGTGAATGGCCAGGAAACCGAAGCCCGCCGGCTAGTGGAGTTCAATTACGACGGCGACGAGTTGCAAGTGGAAGCCCTGGACGATGCCGTGCTGCTGCTGGGTCACGCCCTCCCCTTCCAAGAGCCCATTCTGGCCCATGGCCCCTTCGTGATGAATACCGAGCAGGAAATCCGGGAAGCCTACCAGGATTATCAAGCCGGCAAGTTCGGCACCTGGGAGGAATAAGTCCGGCCGGGCTGTCGGCAGAAAAATAGCCAGCCCGGTAAAGCAAAACGTCCGCTCAATCGTCAGCCCGAAAGTGGAACCCCACGTTCCGCTTTCGGCAGAATGACAGCACAATACACGGCGTTGTGGAAGGTTTACAGCAGAAAGATTGCACACAACCATTTTGCGCCGTACATTTGTAACCGAATCTGTTACGTATTCCCTGATGAACACTCGTTTCGCCGTTGCGACGCACATCCTGGCCTATCTGGCGCACGCCGAGGGCCAGCCGGTGTCGTCGGAAGTGTTGGCCAGCAGTGCGGGCACCCACCCGGTGGTGGTGCGCCGGCTGGTGAGCACGCTACGCGAAGCCGGCCTAGTGCAAAGCCAGCGAGGGGCGGGCGGCGGTACGCTACTGGCCCGCCCGGCCACCGATATTTCTTTGCTCGACGTGTTTCAGGCCATGCAGGAAACCGAGCCCGACCTGTTTCAGATCAGCAGCACCAACCCCAACTCCCACTGTGACCTGGGCCGCGTGATGCAGGAAACGCTTGAGGGCCTGTTCGGGCCGGCCATTGCGGCCATGCGGGCGGCATTGGCGGCTGTTTCGGTGGCGCACGTCACGCAGGAGCTGGCTCAGCGCCTGCCCAAAGGCTGCCCCGGCAACACCGGCTGACGGCTTTTTATTTCCTCAAAAATGTAACCACATCGGTTACCATCTGTCTTTCATTCACTTCCGCGCGCCGCCCCTCCGGCCCGGATATTTTCGCCGCTGCCTTGCCCCAGAAGGGTAGCGGGCCCGGCCGGTTACCCCGGCTTCCATCCCATGAAAAAATTAGTTGGCGTAGGGCTTGTCCTTTTCGTCGCGGCAAGCAGCTCGGTGCTGCCCCTCTGGCTGACGCCCACCGACACCCTGGCCGATGACTTGCCGGTACCCACCGCGCAGTTTCTGGCCGTAGCGCACGGCCAGCCCGCCTCCGCCCCGGCGGCCGGCCAGCCGGTGCCGGCCCGGCAAACGGGCAAGGTGTACGAAGTGTATTTCCATGAAGGTCAGCATGTGCGTCAGGGTCAGGTGCTGCTGAAAGTAGTAGAGCGGCTGCCCAGCGTACCGCAGCAGCAGTTGCAGCTACGCTTGCTGCGTCAGCAACAGGCGTATCAGGCGCTGGCGCAGCAAGTGCCGGCCGCTACCGCCACCGAGTTGGCTGCCGCCAACCAGCAGCTTACCGCTACTCGCCAACTGCTGGCGCGGCAGGTGCCCATGCTCAGCTTCGTGTTCGTGACGGCTCCCACCGATGGCGTTATCACAGGCCGAATGGCCGCGCCCGGTGACCGGCTCACTCCCCAGACGCCCGTGGCCACCCTCTCCACCGAACTGCCCGCCGATACCACACTGCTACTTACCAGCGTTAGGTAGCCCCGCCGGGTTTCCTGACTTGCTTTTTCTCTCGTTTTTTGTTGCCGTACTGTTTTTGATATGGAACAGCTCATTCACTTCCAGGTAGAGCGCATGCTCCGCCGCAAGCGCCGCAATCCGGCCCTCACGCTTACCCCATCTTCCCGCCTGCAGGAAGATATCGGCTTCGATTCCATTGACTTAGTGGAGCTGGCTATTAACTTGGAGCACCGCTTTCACATCGAAATTACCGATGCGGAAATGGAGCGCATGCGCACCGTGCAGGATGTACTCGACTGCGTGGACCATCACCTCAGCGAACTGCTCGTTAAGTAGCTGGCTGCCCTCGTGTAAAAAGCCCCGGCCTGCTCTTTCGGGCAGGCCGGGGCTTTTTAGATGATACTTTTCTCTTCAGAACGAGGGTTGGATTTACGCGGTGGCCGGTTCTTGGTGGGCGGCCTGAAGCCACGCAATAGCCTCCCGCTCATCAATAAACCGCTCCCCGATGAATGGTTTGCCGGTGAAAAAGCTGGCGGGCGGAAAGGCAGCATCTGCTTCCACGTCGCGCATGATGGCCGGCACCAGCAGATAGGCCAGGTAGGTGCGGCCTTCAAGGCGAGCATGCAGGCTGGGCAAGAAAGTATTCACCATCCAGCCGGCCCCTTCCCTGTCGGTATTGGAACGGCGGCGGGCATCCAGCAGCCAGTAGCGGCAGGCGTGTTCCTCGGCCTGCTCCAGCAGATATAAATAACCCTGCTGCATTTCCTCCAGCGTTACCCGGCGCATCCAGCGGGCCAGCAGTACATCAAGGTCGGCGCGGTAAGCAACGTCCAAGTAATCGGGGGCAGGTAGCGGCATCGAGACAAAAAAGAGGTACTCAAAGGTAACTGTTGAGCTGAGCATCCGGACGGCGACGCCGGCATGTTTTGGCAGAAATTCGACCAAATCCGTATTGTTGTCCATGATTCCATTGATTGCCTATACTCCCCGCCTCACGTTGGTGGCGGCCAGCCGGGCGTTGCTGACTGCCGAACTTCAGAAGCCGCACTATTTCCCTATTCTATTGGGGGCCGAAATGCCCGCGCACTGGCCCCCGGGCGAGTATGATACGGAGGCGCAGCAGTTTTTTCTGGAACAGCTCACGGCGGGTGGCCGCACGGCCGCAGGCTGGTACGGCTGGTACGCGTTGCTGCGGGCCGGGGCCGAAGCGCCCAAAAACACCCTCATCGGGGCCGGTGGCTTTCATGGCCCGCCCGCTGATGATACGGCCGAAATCGGGTTTGCCATTGCTACCGACTGGCACGGCCGGGGCCTGGGCACCGAGCTGGTAGCCGGCCTCATCCGTCATGCCGCCGATACGGGCATGGTCCGCTACCTCACCGCCCGTACCACACCCACTAATGATGGCGCCCGGCGCGTACTGGAAGCCAACGGCTTCAAGCGCATCTCCGACGCCCTCGACGCCGAAGGCCGCCAGCTCTACGGCCGCGACCTATCCGACGCCGATAAAACCCCGCCAAAGGCTTAGAGCTTAGAGCTTAGAACGTATTAAAAAGGCTCCGCTGGGTTACGGTGGGGCCTCTTCTTTTCCGTCTTTTTCTGAAAGCCAGACACCTGCGCCGCCCTACGGCTTTGGATACTTTGGGTTCAGCTTTAGCAGCGCATCGCGGAGGGTGAGGGCCACCACGTAGGCTTTGTACCAGTTCTGATCGGCGGGCACAATGTGCCAGGGGCAGTTGGTGGGGTTGCAGGCGTGGAATACATCCTCGTACACAGCCTGATACTGCGGATACTGACCGGCCTTCCGGTGGTCGGCGTGCTCGTATTTCCACTGCTTGGTAGCGTCAGTCAGGCGTTCCTGGAGGCGCTCCTGCTGCTCCGTTTCCGAAACGTGCAGGTAAAACTTGAGCACCGTGGTACCGGCCTGTTGCAGCAGTTTCTCGAAAGCATTGATGGCTGAAAACCGGCGGCGGGCTTCCTCGGTCGTTACCAGGCCTTCCACTCGCGTAATCAGCACGTCCTCGTAGTGGGAGCGGTTGAAAACCTGCATCATGCCTCGGGGCGGCACCTGCTGGTGTATCCGCCAGAGGAAGTCGTGGGACAGTTCTAGTTCTGTCGGCTCCTTGAAGGAGAAAACCCGCACGCCCTGCGGGTTGATACCGCTGAACACCCGCCGGATCAGGCCGTCCTTGCCGCTGGCGTCCATGCCCTGCAGAATTACCAGCACGCTGTGCTTGTTTTCAGCGTAAAGCCGATCCTGCAAATCAATCAATTCCTGGCGCAGCTTCTTCAGCTCCCGCAGCGTGGTGGTTTTGTGGTAGTCGGCGGGGGCCCGGGTGGGCAGTTTGGCCAGGTTGTGGGCAGCCATAGTCAGGACTATAAAGGGTTGTAATTGGGAGAAAATATGGCAGATTTGCTCTGGCAATAAAGCACTACGCACCCCCTTACACACCACTTGTATGCTTCAAGGACTACGCACCGTTGTGTACCCCGTGGGCAATCTGGCAAAGGCCAAAGCCTGGTACAGCCAAGTACTGGAGCAGGAACCATATTTCGATGAGCCGTTTTACGTGGGCTTCAACGTGGGCGGCTATGAGCTGGGCCTCGACCCCGATGGCCCCATAGCCGGGCAGTGCGGCCCCACCACCTACTGGGGCGTCCCCGATGCCGATGCCGCCTTTGCGCGCTTGGTTGAACTCGGCGCGCATCCGCACCAATCCGTGCAGGATGTGGGCGGCGGTATCCGACTGGGCACGGTGCAGGACCCGTTCGGCAATCTATTTGGCATCATTCAGAATCCTCACTTTCAACTACCGGCAGCACCGTAGTGTACCCGCAGCCGCTGACCGCCGCCAACGTGGTAATTTGCGGCCGCACTTCACCAGTACCTTCCACTTATGCCCACGCCGCCCGGCGCGCCCCTTGCTTACCGCCCTGAACTGAACGGTGTGCGCGCTATTGCAGTGTGGCTGGTGGTGGTGCAGCATTGGGCCACCCCGCCCATTATGATGGGTGAAATGGGCCGGTTGGTATTCTTCGTATTGAGCGGCTACCTGATTTCGGGCATTGTGTGGAAGCAGCAGGCCTATCCTGGAGCCCCCGGGCCGTGGCGGCAGCGGCTGGGAACCTTTTATCTGCGCCGCCTGCTGCGCATTATTCCGCCTTATTACTGTGCGCTGGCCCTGAGTGCCCTGCTGCCGCTGGCTACTATCCGGGAACATCCGCTGTGGTTTCTGCTGCCGGCGGCTAACCAGCTGTTCTACTACCTGCAAAGCTGGGGTGAAGGCTGCGGCCACCTCTGGACCTTGGCCGTGGATGAGCAGTTTTATCTGCTGTGGCCGGCCCTGCTGGGGCTGGTGGGCCGCCGGGTGCGGTGGCTGCTGGTGATTGGTGCAGCGGGTTTGCTGTTCCGGGTGGGCTGGAGCCTGCTGGTAACGCCCGGGTTCGTGCTGGTACTCCTCCCTGCTTCCCTCGATTTGTTTGCGGCCGGCACCCTGCTGCGCCTGCTGGAAAAAACCGAGGCCCTGGCCGCCTGGGCGAGGGGCCGCTACGTGCTGGCGGCCTGGGCCGGCTGGTGGCTGCTCTGGAGCGTGCTGCACCCACTACAGGGCGGTAACATCTGGCTGGTTGTATTTCCCACGGTTGGGGCCGGCGCGGCTTTCCTGACCTTGGCCTGGCTGTTGCGCAACCCCACCGCCGCCCGCCGTACCGGCCTGATGCACCCGGCCTTGGTTTGGATGGGACAGCGCAGCTTTGGAGTGTACCTGTATCATTTGGTGCTGCCGGTATTCTGGCAGCGGGTAGTATTCAGGCTCTGGCCCGCCGGCTCCGAGTGGCGCGAAATCCTGCTGGACCCGTTGCCTACTCTGCTGGTGCTCACGCCACTTCTGATTCTGCTGAGTGCCGCGTCCTGGCGTTTTGTGGAGGCCCCGCTGGACCGACTAAAGCAGCGTTTGCGCTACGCCTAGGGCAGGTTATCCTTCGCCGGCCGCGCCCAGAGAGGCCAGCGGCAACGGCCCTTCTGATACGTAGCGCAACTGAGCGGGCAATCCTACTTCCTGCAAATCATGCAAAAGCCCTTCCGCTACCGCCTCGGGCGTAAACGTATCGGTGGTAGTAGAAACGAGTGTGACGGGACGCACTGGCAAAGCCGCCAAGGTAGCACGCCGGTCTATTTCGGGCGGAAACACGGAAGCGTACAGAATAAGCCGGTCGTAGCGGGTGTGGCCGGCGGCCAGCCAACAGGCGGCAGCAGCGGCACCATGGCCGCAGCCCAGTACTGTAACAGGTACGTTGGGCGGGCAGTGAGCCAGTAGTTGGGTAGCCAGCGCATCAAGATACACGACTAGATCAGCTACATCTGCCTGCACGGAACCGGGGGTAAACCAGCTGGCAGCAGTAGCCGGACTAGTGCCATTTTCGGCAGCGGGTAACGGATAGCGGGACAGCGCCTCGGGCAGAATCAGCAGCCGCTCCGGCGTATCGAGGTTGATGAGATGGGCGGTAAACTCAGCCAGCGGTTGGGCTTCCCCATGCAAGCAAATCCAGACGTGCTGAATGGCTGGCCCTGGCTCACCGAGGCAAATGTAGCGGGCAGTACGCGCGGTAGTAAAGGACAAAGGCAGCATAGAAACGACATCACGAGAAAGAGTATCTGCTCATACGCAACAGCCCCATACTACGGCCGAATCAACTGCAACTCCACTTTTCGGTTTATAAACCAGACGTTTTGTCCAAAAAACTCACTCTGAGAAGGCGTTTATCAGACGTTATGACACATATCCTACTTATCACGTCTCGTTCTTATGTTGGTACAGGATTTGAAATAAGGCCTGTACATCAAGAAAGGAACATCTTCCATGAACCTGATCAGCAAAGATTTTATCCGCAACATAGCCCCGCAACTCAACCTGTTTAACACATTGGGTGGTGGTATTGCGCAGGCCGCTATGCGGATTGACAAGCAGAAGAAAGGCGTGGTGGTACGGGTAGCGGTTCCGTCGGTAAGCCCCGAAAACTTCCACGTGGTACTAAACGAGAATGTGCTGACGGTTTTCGCCGAATTCCGTCACTCGCCCGAAGACCAGTTGGCCGCGCCTTTGTTCAGTCGGGTGCTGCAACTGCCCGCCGGCCTCGACCTGGCCCGTATTGATGCCGTGTTTGAGGGCCAGGAATTGCAGGTGCGCATTCCGTACCAGGCCAGCCCCGAGCCCCGCGAAATCAATATCAAGCAGCGTTAACCTTCGTAAGCTGCCTATATAGCCGGGACCGACCGGCTCATGGTTTCACCCGCCACTGCCACCCCGCAGTGGCTTTTTCGTGCCTTCGGACATTGTTTTAGTAATCAAACAACGGCCACAGCAACACGAAGCTCATGCCAATGGCCAGGTATACCCAACCCATCAACTGACTCCGGAACCGGCGGGGTAGCTGGTTACTAAGCACCAGAAAAGCCACGATGACCAAGGCCAGGTGCAGCAGCAGAAATACCACTGTCTTCACCCAATTGCTCACAATGGTATTTTCGGGCTGCATCTGGTCTTGGATGCCCAAGCCGGATGTAGCAAATTTCAGCAGGTAATACGCGCCCACTTCAAACACCACGAATAGCGCCGCCCCGGCTACTACCGCCATCGGGCCATTTTTTTCCTGTACGTCAGCCATGTGCAAGAGAGTATGGTGTGCGGTTAAAACCGTATGAGGGGGTGTGGGTGAGAGGATGCACAGCGTGGCAGAAACTTCTCGCCCTATAAAACGCCCCTGTTACTTACCTCTGCTCCCTAATTTATGACCCAGGACCTCGGCGGTGCGGGTTTGCACGTAGAGCTCTTCCACTTTGGCGCGGGCCCAGGGAGTGCGGCGCAAAAAGGTGAGGCTGGATTTGATACTCGGATTCACGGCGAAGCAGTTGATGCGGATGCGGCTGTCCAGCTCCGGCCAGCCGTAAGCCGCTACCAGATACTCCAGAATCTGGGCCAGCGTAACGCCGTGCAGTTCCCGTATGAGGCGGCCCGATTCGTCGCGGGCGTCCTGGGGCAGATTGGATAGGTTGGGCATGGCAACAGAAAGATACGTGGCAAAATTGCGAAAAACCCCGGGGCTTTCTGCAGCGGGCCGGCGGGTTTTCAGTTGGGCCGGGCACCAGAAAAGCCCCGCCTGACGTTACCTTTGGCAACTACCGGCTTCCTCTTATGCCTGCATCCTCCCGTCGTTCTTCGCCCGCTGCCCGCCCTTTGTGGCGGCGCGTGCTGCCGCTGGCCCTCCTGGGTTTGCTGTTGCTGGGCCTGCTCGGGTACGGCCGGTATCAGCGGCAGATTAACCGGCATGTGCGCCGCGCTTATGCCTCGTTTATCAGCCGCTACCTCACGGGTCGCGAGAAAACGCCGTTGCTGGCCGGCTACTCCGTGCATGGCATTGATGTTTCGGCGTATCAGGGCAACATCAACTGGCCGCTGGTAGCTAGCCACCGGGTGCGGTTTGCCTTCATCAAGGCCACGGAAGGCGTTACGCTGCGCGACAACCGGTTTCAGCGCAACTGGCGCGGGGCGCAACGGGCGGGCGTGTATCGGGGTGCTTATCATTACTTTCAGCCCAACTACGATGCTACCCGTCAGGCGAACCTCTTTACCCGTACCGTACCGCTGGCTCCCGGCGACCTGCCACCGGTGCTGGATGTAGAACATGCCAACTTTCATGATGTAGCGCAGATGCGCCAGGGCGTGGCGACCTGGTTGCGGCTGGTGGAACGCCACTACGGGGTGCGGCCTATTCTGTACTCCAACTACAGCTTCTATAAGCGGCACTTGGCGGGCCATTTCGATAAGTATCCGCTGTGGCTGGCACACTACGAGGTAAGCCAGCCCCGCCTGCCCCGCGAGAAATGGATCATCTGGCAGCATTCCGATGAGGCGTACGTGCCCGGCATTCGGGGCACGGTGGATTTCAATGTGTTTCAGGGCAATTTTCAGCGGCTCTTGGCCATGCGTATTCCACCGCGCGGGCGGGGGCCGGTGCCCAACTAATTCTGCTTTTTCCTATGTGCACTGCTGTTTTTCGGGTAGGTTCCGGGGCCGTTTGCCTGCTTGCCGCCGCGCTGCTGACCAGCTGCGCGGGTAGTTCCGGGGCTTTCACTCAGTCAGGCAAAGCCTCTTTTTACGCCGACAAATTCGACGGCCGTAAAACGGCCAGCGGTACGGTGTACCGGGCCGGGCAACGTACGGCCGCCCACAATACGCTGCCTTTCGGCACGGTGGTGCGCGTTACCAATCCGCGCAACCACCGCTCCGTGAAAGTCACCGTTACCGACCGGGGCCCCCACGCCAAAGGCCGCATCATCGACTTATCGAAGAAAGCCGCCCGCAAAATTGGCATTGTGGAGGATGGCGTAGCCCCGGTAGAGCTGAAAGTGGTGCGTAAGGCCCGATAATCTTCCCTTTTTCTTTTCCCCGATGCGTATCCGCAAGAAAGTACAATGGACTGTGCCCGCTGAGGCCGACCGGTTTACTCAACTGGGCGTGTTTGTAAAAGCCGCCGAAGCCCAGGGTTGGAGCGAAACCGAAATTCAATTTGTGATGGATGAGGTAGTGGAAGCCAAGGACGCGGCCGAAGTGGCGCTCATTTTCGAGGATTACACCCAAAGCGGCCGGCGCTAACGCACACAGGGACCGGACAACCTGAGCCGTCCGGTCCCTGTGTGCCAGCAGGATGCCTGGTGCGTTGCCGGGCTTTCCTGTTTCTTACTTTTTCTTCATTTTAACTTTGCCCTTGCCGTTTTTGGCCAGCTGCATCAGGCTATCCTGCTCAGCTTTCATGGCCATCGTGGTCATGCGGCCAGTCAGCGAAACGTAGTCACCTTCCTTCAGGGTAGCGGTGGTACCATCGGCCAGGGTTACGGTGCCGTTGCCGTTTACTTTGGTGCCGTTGACCAGGGCAGTTTCCGAGGCCAGCACTTCGGTGTGCGCATCCCGGGTGACCATTACTTTGCCGTCCTTCATTAGGAAGCCGTCCTTCATGGTTTCGCCTTTGGGGGCGGCGGCGCGGGGCCGGGGCTGCACTGCTTTGCGCG
The DNA here is from genome assembly GCF_000576555.1 of Hymenobacter swuensis DY53. Taxonomy (NCBI): domain Bacteria; kingdom Pseudomonadati; phylum Bacteroidota; class Cytophagia; order Cytophagales; family Hymenobacteraceae; genus Hymenobacter; species Hymenobacter swuensis. The sequence continues at coordinate 32,704 of NZ_CP007145.1, read as the reverse complement.
GGGCCACTTTAGTCTGGGCCTCAGCCGTGAGCGAGGCGGCACCGACAAGTAGCAGGGCCGCCACGAGAGTACGATATTGGTTCATAACAAGAGGGGGGTGGGGAATTAGAGAAGGTGGGAAATAACGGCATTATAGGTACGCCGCCTAAACTACGAATCCTACGCTATTTTTCAGCGGCGGTTGGGCCGGTAACCCCGCGCCGCGCGTATTCGTTTCAAATCTGATAGGGCTATATTTCAGCCGCTGCTACCGGCTTCTTTTCCTCCCGCTTTTCGCCCAACAACCACTGTGGACTACCAGGACTATTACCAAACGCTGGGCGTCGGGAAGACGGCCACCAAAGACCAGATCAAGAAGGCCTACCGTAAGCTGGCCCGCCAGTACCATCCTGATGTAAACCCCAATAACCCCGAGGCTGAGCGCAAATTCAAGGAAATCAACGAGGCCAACGAGGTGCTCAGCGACGATGACAAGCGCCAGAAGTATGATCAGCTGGGAGCCGACTGGCAACGCTACCAGCAGGCCGGCGCAGGCCGCGGCAGCGCCGGGGGCGGCGGCTTCGATTGGTCGCAGTACGCGCAGGGCGGCGGGGGCAGCGACCCGTTTGGCGGAGCCGATTTCTCGGACTTCTTCGGCTCCGTGTTTGGCGGTATGGGGGGCAGCCAGGGCGGTAGCGCCCGCCCCCGCGCCGGCCAGGACTATCAGGCCGAGCTGGAACTGTCCCTCGAAGACGCCTACCAGGGTGGTCCGCGCACCCTCACCGTCAACGGCAAAAGTCTGCGGATCACCATTCAGCCGGGCGTAGAGGATGGCCAGGCTATCCGGCTGCGCGACCAGGGTGCGCCCGGCCGCAATGGCGGCCCCAGCGGCTCCTTGTACATCACGCTCCGCATCCGGCCCGCTGCCCGCTACTCCCGCAACGGCTCCGACCTGACGATGGACGTACCCATCAGCATCTACACGGCACTGCTGGGCGGCGAGCATACTGTAGAAACCCTCTCGGGACCGGTAAAAATTACCATCAAGCCCGAAACCCAAAACGGTACCCGCCTGCGCCTGCGCGGCAAGGGCTTTCCGGTCTACCGCCAACCAGGCCAGTTCGGCGACCTGTACTTACGCCTGAGCCTCACGCTGCCGCAGCAGCTCACCGACCAGGAGAAGACCTTGTTTCGCCAGCTGGCCGACTTGCGGAAGTAAGCGCCCCGAAAATTTCATCCAGTTCTGCCTTACCACCAACCGGCATCTGCTATGGAAACGCACATCATCACCATTACTTTTCATGACTGCGCTACCCGTTACGGCCTCAGCGAAACGGACGTGCGCGACTTCGTGGAGTTGGGCGTACTGCACCCCGCTCCCAACGTACCCGATGCCCTGCATGATGAGCCGCTGCACGTAGCCCGGGTGGCCCGCCTCTACCATGAACTGGGCCTGAGCAAAGACAGCCTGGAAGTGGTGCTGGCCATGCGCCAGCGGCTGGAGCAGTTGCAGCTGGAGCTAGTGCAGCAACGGGCCCGGGTACAGCAGTTAGAGGTATTTCTGCACGGCTCCGGCCCGATGCTGGAGTATTAGCCCGGAATAGCAGAGGTGTGGATACTAAGGTTGCGCTATATAGCTGTAGCACAGGAAAAAACCGTGGCATTTGCAACCTCCCAAGGCAAACTTGGATATGCGGCACAACTTTTCTCTGCCGTTGAGGTATAAAAGCCCGGCCTGCCTGGCAGGCACTCTTCCCAAGCCACCTTTTTCCACTTTCTTATGCCTCCACGCCTTCCCCTCCCGAAGGTGCTGTTGCTGGGCCTGTCGGCCTGCGCTTTAGCCCCTCACCTCACTCAAGCCCAAACGGCTGACCGCAAAACGGCCATCGGTATCAACGTGAGTGCCATGCAGTACAAGGGTAACTTCGGTTCCGACTACTGGGACTGGAGCGAAAACAAGTACGCCCCCGGCATCACCTTCAGCCGCTACATCTCGAAGGGCCTGGATGTGCAGTTGAGCGGAAACTACGTTGAGTTCAAGAAGAACGCACCGAACAGCGCCCCGTATTTCGGCAGCAATTTCTCCACCAACGTGGTGAATGTGAACCTGGGGCTGAAATTCAAGCTATTCGGCGAAGACTCGCCGGTGCGCCCCTACCTGCTGGCTGCTCCCGGCCTCTCCTACATGAGCCGCGAGGGAACGTTTAACCAGAACGGGGTAAGCGAGAATATTGCCAACGATAAAAACCATTTCGACTTGTTCGGAGCCGCTGGTATCGACTTCCACCTCGGTGATGCCGTTACCCTGTTTATCCAGACCGGCCAGCACATTCCGCTGAATGCCAACATCGACGGCGTAGAACCCCGCGACGACAACAAGTTTGACGACCGGTTCCTACAGCACACCGTGGGCCTGAACGTGAACCTGGGAAAAGTTAAGGACGAAGACAACGACGGGGTTTCCGACAAAAAGGACAAATGCCCCGGCACTCCTGCCGGTGTGGCAGTAGATATGAATGGCTGCCCGCTGGATGGTGACGGCGACGGTGTTCCGGATTACCAGGATAAGTGCCCCACCGAGAAAGGCCTGGCCACGCTGGAAGGCTGCCCGGACCGCGACGGTGACGGCATCCGCGACGGGGACGACAAATGCCCCGATACCCCTGGCAAAGCCGAACTGCAAGGCTGCCCCGACTCGGATAACGACGGCGTAATCGACCAGAACGATAAGTGCCCCGACACCCCCGGCGGAACGAAAGTAGACGCCAACGGCTGCCCTGTAGATACCGACGGTGACGGTGTGCCAGATTACCAGGACCGCTGCCCCAACCGCCCCGGCCCCGCCTCGAACAAAGGCTGCCCGGAGATGAAGGTAGAAGAGAAGAAGCGCCTGCAGGAAGCCACCAAGTTCATCCAGTTTGAGTTCGATAAGGCGACGCTGAAGCCCATTTCGTTCCCGACGCTCGATGGGCTGGTGAAAATCCTGAACGACTACCCCGACTACTTCCTCGGCATTTCGGCCCACGCCGATAACAAAGGCGACGACGCTTACAACCTGCGTCTGTCGGATGAGCGTGCTGCTTCGGCCCGGGCGTACATGCTGCGCAAGGGTATCACCGAAGACCGTATTGTGTCGCATGGCTACGGTGAAACCAAGCCCATTGCCACCAACGCCACCGATGCCGGTCGTGCCATCAACCGCCGCGTAGAGTTCGACGTGTACCTTCCCGGTGACCCGAACCCCGCCGAAACCAAATACGGCCCGGCTCCCGAAATTCCGGCTGCCCCGGTGAAAGCCGCTCCCAAGGCTCCGGTGAAAAAAGCTCCCGTGAAAAAAGCTCCCGTGCGCCGGAAGTAATTCCGCCCCGGCCCAGCCACTGAAAAAGCGGCCCGCTCAATTGAGCGGGCCGCTTTTTTGTTATCATTGCCTTTGTTGAATTTCCGCCCTATCTGTTACCTGTTGCTCGTGTCCATCTGTTCGTCCCCCCCGCTCATTCGCTATGTACTCTGTTGCGCTATTGGCCTTATCCGGCCTGCTGATTTCCTATTCCACAGGTTCACCCTGTCCTGTTCCGCCGGTTCGCTGCCAGTTGTCGGGTACCATCACAGGCCTTGGTCACCAGCCCATCATCTTCCGCTACCAGCAGCAGGGCGTGGCGCACGCCGACACCGTACGAGCCATCAACGACCAGTTCCATTACACTGCCCGGCCCTCGGATGACGGGCTGGTTGAACTGGTAATTGACCGCAGCCACTGGACAACGTTCTGGTACGAGCCCGGCAACCTGCAGGTCAGCGGCAACGCTGCTGCGCCGCACCAGCTGGTCATCACCGGTACGCCTGACAATGCCATCCTCACGCAGTATCACCAGCAGGTAGAATGGCCCTTCGAGGCAAAAATACGACAGGCACTGCGCGCCGGCCAGTCCACCGTTCCGCTACGCCAGCAGCGCGTCCAGGAGTCCCTGGATTTCGTGCGGAAGCACCGGGCGTCGCGGGTCGCTGCCGAAATTCTGCTGTGGCAGACCCGCTACGACGATGCACAGCTATCCACCTACCAGGCCCTGTATAATCAGCTACCGAAACCCGTGCAAACCACTGTGCAGGGGCGCGAAGTTGCCCGGCGGCTCACCATTCTGCGTGATATGCCGGTAGTTGGCAAAACGGCTCCCCACTTCACCATGCCCGATACGGCCGGTGTAGCCACTTCCCTCAGCAGCTACCAGGGCCGTTACATACTCCTCGATTTCTGGGGCCATTGGTGCGGGCCATGTTTGAAGGCCATGCCCGCCGTTGCGGCCCTGCATCAGCAATACGGTAAGCAGGTGGCTTTTCTGGGTATAGCCGCTGAAAGCGCCCGTGACAGAATGCCTTGGCTCCGGGCCATCCGGAAGCACCAGCCAGCCTGGCCCCAGCTCTCGGAGCTGGCCGGCGACGAAAGCCCGGTTCTGACTACCTACAATATCACGGCCTTCCCTACTTACCTGCTGCTGAACCCTGAAGGGGTAGTGATGGCACGCACTTCCGACCTCACGGAACTAACGCAAGCCCTTGCGAGCCTACCCCTGAAATAGCCAATGGCTACCCAGCTAAACGTCCCGTTCCGGATAGTTGTCACACGACAACCATCCGGAACGGGACGTTTAGCTGGTTGAGTGTTTACACCAGATCCACGGCCAGAGCCAGCAGCAAGCCTGCCAGCGTGGCGAGCATCTTGCGGACGTTCAGGCTGTGGTCGGGGCTGGTTTCGAAGAGGATAGTGGTGGATACGTGCAGAAAATTACCGGCTACCAAACCCAGCAGCCCCGCATACAGCCCGCCCGTCAGCAGCTGCTCCAGCACCACAAAGTTGCTCACGATGATACCTGCCGGCCCGGCCGCCGCGAACAGCAACAGGTACGGCATTGCCCGCCGGAACGAACCCAACCGCAGCAGCAACGCCGCCATCAGGGCAAATGCCGCCGGAATATGGTGCAAGGCTACCCCCGCCACAATGGCGTAAAAGTTTTGGCTCACGTCGCCGGCGGCGGGCGTTTTGATGAGGATGCTACCTTCCAGAAACGAATGCAGCACCAAGGAGAACAGCAGCAGAAACGGCACCCGCCCAGCGTGTTCCGTGTGATGATGCACATGCCCGTGCTCCACGCCCTGCGAGAATACTTCCAGCACCATCTGCCCGAAAAAACCCGCCAGCACGAAGTAGCCCACCTCGTGGCCCGGCAGCATCTGCAGTGCCTCAGGTAGCAGGTGCGTGACTGTGAGCGTAAATAGGTAGGCCCCACTGAAGGCTAGCAGCGGCTTCATCCAGGTGGTGCGGGCCGTTGGCAGCAGCCGGGTCAGCCAGCCGGCTCCCAGCACCGTCAGAAACAACGCAAAAACAGCAAACCACATAGTCGGGATGGAGTGATGGAGTGATAAAGAGGTGAGGAAGGGCTAAGCAGAGAATGAGGAGATAAGCAGCCCAGTAGCCCTTTACAGCTCTGACCGCTAGCGGAGTTTTGCCTTTCTCACTTTTTCAACACAAAAATCATTCGGGGGCTGGTAGCCGGATCGAAAGGATGCAGATGATAATCGCCCAGTACTTCCGCCAGACGCAGGCCGGCCATCCGGAAGTACTCCTCAAACCGTTCCCGGCTTAAGGCCCGCACCCGTTCCTCAAAGCGTTGCTCCAGCCCCTGTTCATCCAGAAAGCTGATTTCCTTCACGATAAAATCGTTGTGAAAATGACGGTACAGGTGAAAGCTCGTATTGTCTACGATTTTGGTTTCATGGGCCACCAGTTCCCGGATGGACTGCTCGGTATTCAGAAAGTCAATCACCATTTTACCGCCCGGCTTCAGCGTGGCTGCTGCGTTGCGCAGAGCTACCACGTTTTCGGCTTCGTGCTCGAAATAGCCAAAGCTGGTAAACAGATTCAGCACGAAATCGAACGGCCCGTACGGCAGCGGTTCGCGCATGTCATGCACATGGAAGTGCAGTTGCGCATGGGCAAACTGCCGGGCATAGGCAATACTCTGGGCCGATAAATCCACACCCGTTACCCCGTAGCCCTGTTCGCTCAGGTACAGCGCGTGGCGCCCTTTGCCGCACGCTAGGTCCAGCAACGTAGCACCCGGTTTCGGGTGCAAGTGCGTAAGTAGGCGGCTCAGAAAGTCCCGGGCCTCAGCATAGTCACGGTTTTGGTACAGCCGGTGGTAATAAGGGGAATCAAACCAGGTACTGAACCATTCGGCGGCGACAGAAAGCATACAACGGGTATTCTGGGAAACGAAAAAAGGGCGTTTACACGCCCTCGCCTCATTTCAGACAGCAAATACAGGGCCCCATATTTGCAATTATGTTGCAAATATGGGGCCCCGCCTGCTTAAATCAAAGTTTGGTGGCCGATTTGGCCGCCGGATTGGGCTCCAGGTCCATCTCACACACCGGGCATTTACCGGGTTTGTCGCTGGCACTACCTTCGCAGCCCATGGGGCAGATATAGGCAGCCGTCACGGCGGGCGTGGTGGCAGTGCTATCGGTAGCTGCGGGGGACGTGGTGGCGGCGGCTTCCTGCGCGGCAGGCTTGGTTTCGCAGCTACTCAGCCCCACTACGGCTACCAGTGCACACAACTGCAGGGCGTGCTTCCAGGAGGAATACATCATCGGGCCGCTTACTTTTTAACGTCCGTGGTATTGTTGGAAGTCGCACCTTCGTTGGTGGCGCCGGTCGTCGTGGAGTTGTTCTGGGGCGCGGTAGTGGTTTTACGCACGCTCTCGATAGCCTCCGAACTGTTGGTCTGGGTGGCATCAGTGGCGTCAGCCGAGCGGTTTTCCTCAGCGGTGGTGCGCTTATTCTGGTTGGTTTCGTCCAGCGTTACTTCCGAGCTGATGGGCTCAGCAATGGCGCCGCCTTTGGCCTGGTGGGCCGCTTCGGCGGTGTGCTGGTCGAAGTTGTCGGAGGAGCGGCTGCCGGGCTCTACCATATCCACCGATACCTTTTTATCGGCCCGCCAGTCCGATGGTTCGCTGCTGCATGCGTTCAGGGCCAGCGTAGCTACGGCCAGGGCGGAAAGTACGAGTTGCTTGGTCATGTTGAAGGGTTCTGTTATCTACTTAACGGTGTATTCTGAGAGAAGGATTACCGGCCGCTTACGCTCCGGGCAACAGGTTTTTGCGCCGCAGCATTGAGTCGAACAGCTTCTGATCGGTGGGCGAGTTGAAAATCCGGTCGGGCACCTGAATGAAGATAGGCGTATCAAAGGTCTTGGCCACCCACAGGCGCCAGCCCTTTAGTTCCTGCGGCATTTCCGGGGCCTTCAACGACAACAGGTAGCCATCAGCCTCCCGTTTTACGTGACCAATCATGTCCCAGGTCAGGCGCATACCCTCTTTTTCGTTGCGTCGCAGCACAATCTGCTTGTTGTCGAACTCGTAGGCCAGCTTCTCGAACAGCGGCTTGGTTTGCTCCACCTGCGTCACGCCCGTTACCTGCGCCGAGCGGAACAGTACGTACAGCAACGTGAGCAGCAGCGCCACAGCTACCCACCACCACGAGGGCCAGATGAGGGCCGGCAGCAGGCCCAAGGCCAACGGAATAAGGGCGTACCACCACTCCCGCCGCCACACCCTGGCCATGGCAATTTTGGTGTACGTGTCGGTGTCGAGTTGGTGCTTTTTGGTACGAATGGCCAGGGGCGATGCGCCTTGCTGCTGTTGCTGCTGCCGGTAGCCGCCGCGTTGGTTAGGGAGTTGCATGATGGTTGAGTTGTCAGTTGTCAGTTGTTGGTTGCCAGTATCGTTCTGATAACTGACAACCAGCAACTGACAACTCATTAAAATGCTTTCAGGCTCATATCGAGGCTGCGGATGGAGTGCGTGAGAGCCCCCACCGAAATATAGTCAACGCCCGTCGCGGCCACCTCAGCAATGGTTTCCTCGGTGATGCCGCCGCTGGCTTCCAGCGGGAAGCGGCCGGCCACCAACGCCACAGCTTCGCGCAGTTGCGCAGGGCTCATGTTATCCAGCATAATCCGCTCGATGCCACCTGTTTTCAACACCTGCTGCACTTCGGCCAGCGTGCGGGTTTCTACCTCAATGGGCAGCTGCCGGCCAGTACGCGCCAGATACGCCTGCGAGGCAGCAATGGCCTGCTGAATACCGCCGGCATAATCGACATGATTATCCTTGAGAATAATCATGTCGAACAAGCCGTAGCGGTGGTTCACGCCGCCCCCGATGAGCACCGCCCATTTCTCGCAAAGGCGGAAGTTAGGCGTGGTTTTGCGGGTGTCGAGCAGGCGGGCTTTGGTGCCGGCCAGCAGGCTGTTGAGGTGAGCCGTGCGCGTAGCAATGCCACTCATGCGCTGCATGCAGTTGAGCACCAGCCGCTCCGCCGTCAGAATGCTTTGGGCGCGTCCCTCCACAATGAAGGCCACGTCACCGTACTTTACCAGCGCGCCGTCAGCCAGGTGCTGCTCTACCTGCAGCTCCGCATCTACCGCCCGGAAAATGTGGTGGGCCAGGGCTACGCCGGCCAGTACGCCTTCGTCCTTAATCAGCAGGTGGGCGCGGTTGCGGGCTTCGGCCGGGATGGCCGACAGGGCCGAATGGTCCCCGTCACCGATGTCTTCGGCGAGGGCCGTACGAATGAATGTATCGAGAGCTTCCGGGGTGAGGTAGGAGGGCATTTGCACGGCGCAAAAATAGCAAAAACAGGCCGTTTCCCGGTCCCCACTTCTGAAACCAGTTGTACCCGGGGCCGGGTCATGAAAAAAGCCCTGCGGAGGCTGTCCGCAGAGCTTTTAAAAGGAACTCGCTGCTTCAGGATAAAGCAGCTATTCTTTTGTAAAGTCGATAGTGGCAATTTTCAGGCCGCCGCCCACCTGTTTCATCTTTACAAACATGCGGTACGCGCCATCTTTTCCGGTGTATTTGCCCACGGCATAGGGCGTGCCTTCGTTGCTGCCGCCGTAGTGAATAAAATCAAAAGAAGCCGGGGAGTGCTTGGCGAAGAAGTCCTTCATTACAAACTCGGCCTGGGTGGCGCTGTAACTTTGCTTGTCTCCATCAAAGCTCAGTTCCACGGTAGGAGCAAAAAACTGGGCCAAGTCGTGAGAGGAGCTGCTGCGGATGGCACTGCGGACCGGCCCAAAAGCCTCGCCCTGGGCCATGGCCCCCATCGACAGCAACAGACCCCATACCAGCGTAAAGGCCAAAAAGAAAGTACGTTTCATGCTAGCGGTAAGAGTTCGTCATGCAGTTCGCTAAAATTATGCCAAGCTGGTATAAGTGGCGCATTCTTCTCCGCGGCCGTACTTCTCTGCGGCCAAGTTAGGGAAAACGTGGGCGTTTCGTCCCATCTGGCCTATCTTTGCTGCCATGAACAAACAGGTATTGTTGGTAATTCTGGACGGCTGGGGACTGGCGCAGAACAAAGAGGTATCAGCCATTGATCAGGCACGTACGCCATTTGTTGATTCCCTGTTTCAACGCTTCCCCCACAGTAAGCTTCAGGCCTCCGGTGAGGCCGTAGGCTTGCCCGATGGGCAGATGGGCAATTCCGAAGTTGGCCACATGAACATCGGGGCCGGCCGCGTGGTGTACCAGGATCTGGTGCGCATAAACAAAGCCATCCGGGAACGGAAGCTGGGCACTGTGCCGGCCCTGATGAAAGCCTTCGAATACGCCCGCCTCAACAACAAGCCGGTACACCTGATGGGGCTGCTCTCCGATGGAGGCGTGCATTCCCACCTAGAGCACCTGAAGGCCCTGTGCACCATTGCCCACGACCAAGATGTGCACAATGTGTTCATCCATGCTTTCACCGACGGCCGCGACACCGACCCCAAAGGCGGCGTGAGCTACGTGAACGACTTGGAGCAGCATCTGCAGCGCGGCGCCAGCGGCAAAATTGCGTCCATTGTGGGGCGCTACTATGCCATGGACCGTGACAACCGTTGGGAACGGGTAAAACTGGCCTACGACCTGCTGGTGAACGGTAAAGGGACACCCTCGCAGAACCTGATCCAGAGCATGCTCGACTCGTACAAAGAGGGCGTGACGGATGAATTCCTGAAGCCGCTGGTGAAAGTGGGAGCCGATGGGCAGCCGCTGGCCACCATTCAGGAGGGCGACGTGGTGATTTGCTTCAACTTCCGCACCGACCGGGGCCGGGAAATCACGCAGGCACTGACGCAGCAGGATTTCCATGCTTTCCAGATGCACCGCCTGAACCTGCACTACCTCACGATGACCAACTACGACGCTACGTTTACCGGCGTCACGCCCATCTTCGAGAAGGACAACCTGGAGCAGACGCTGGGCGAAGTGCTGGAGGCCAACGGCAAAACCCAGATCCGGATTGCCGAAACCGAAAAGTACCCGCACGTTACATTTTTCTTCTCGGGCGGCCGAGAGGTAGAATTTGAGGGCGAAAAGCGCATCATGCGCAACTCCCCCAAAGTAGCTACCTACGACCTCCAGCCCGAAATGAGCGCCTACGAGCTGCGCGACGCACTGGTACCGGAGCTCCAGGCCAAATCGGCCGATTTTGTGGTGCTGAACTTCGCCAACACCGATATGGTGGGCCATACCGGCGTGTTTGAAGCCGCCGTAAAGGCCGCCGAAGCAGTGGATGAATGCGCCAGAGCCGTGGTGGAAGCAGCCTTGGCGTCTGACTACGCCTGCATCATCATTGCAGACCACGGCAACGCCGACATGATGATTAACCCCGACGGCACGCCCAACACGGCCCACACCACTAATCTGGTGCCCTGCATTATTGCCAGCAACGACTACCACGGCACCGTGGCTGATGGTAAGCTGGGCGACATAGCACCCACCGTATTACAGCTGATGGGCCTGCCCCAACCGGAGGTAATGGGTGGACAGAGCCTGCTGCAGCCTGAAGCCACCCCGAATGCGTAAACCAAACCAGGTGTTGGTGGCTGGGCTGCTGACCCTGGCAGCGTGTGGCCCCGGCGACACCGCTACCGTGCGCCCTAACCCGGCCAACCAGAAGCCCGCGTACTTCAACCTGCTCAAGTTACTGAACGAGCAGAGCACCCAGTTGAACCACCGTCAGCCGACGGTGGAAAAGCAGGTGCTGCTGCGCGACGGTAACCGGGAAACTACTCGTGTTCCGAAAACTGACTGGGAAAAGGAACTACAGATTTTTCAGCAGGCCGACATCAATAAGCCGGCCCTGCGCGGCCTGTACGTCGTCGATTCCGCTACGCTTCCCTCGGGCCTGCGGCAGCGCACCTACCGCCGCCGCCCCGGTACCGACCATCCGGTGGAGCAACTTACCGTAGTAAGCCAAGGAAACGTGGTGCAGAGCATTACCGCCAACGTAGCCCAGGACAACCCGCTGGTATATTCGGCCAAAATGCTGGAACTGCGTCTACAACAGGGCCAGCTAACCAACTACCGAGTTATCGGTGTACAGAAACTCATCCTGTTCGACTCAGTGCGGTATGCAGTGCAAACCAACGTGCAGTAATATTCGCTGCTAGTTGTAAGCCAATACATTAAAACGGGCCGGCCATTCGAACTATCTAGTTCGAATGGCCGGCCCGTTTTAATGCCTCCTCTCAATCTACGTACGGCTCAACGTGTACCGTACTGAGGCGGCCGCTCTGGTACACCACTGACACGTAGTTGGTACGCTCTGAGTCACCGATCCGGACTTTGTCGGTGGTGCCGAGGGCGGGGCGGTGGGCGGTGGCCAGGCGCGTGCGCAGGCGACGGCCGTAAGCCGGCGCAAAATTGGTCACGACGGCGTCGCGGAGCAGGTCTTTCTCAGGCGCACGGTAAAATTCAAACACATTCCCCTGGTGGCGTACCAGTAGAATGGTATCCATCTGTCCGGCTTCGTAGAGGTTCCGGTAGGGTTTGCGCGACACTATTTTACCACCATTCTGCAGCAATTCCTGGACTGTAGGCTCCGGCCCGAAGGGTTGACCGGCCAGCGAATCGTTCGTAACGCGCACGAGGCGGGTGGGAGCCGGCAGCTGAGCCAACGGCCGGACGGGGCGGGTAGCGGAACCGGCCGGTTTGCGGGTAGGTAACTTTTCCCCATCTGAATCTCCCACGCAGGCACTCAGCAGCAGCGTCGCGTACAACGACGCGGCCGAAGCGGCTTTTGCAGACGAGAGAAACAGGGCGACCAGCATGCGTTTTTCCGACTTTATACGCAATACTCGCGCCGCCGGCTTTATTTGGGTCAGATATTCCGCTCAGCTGGTGTCAGTTGCCCGCCGAACCGCCCCTATTGCCCCATGAGCGTAGTCAGCACCCAACGCCGGCCGCCGTGGTTACGGTGCTCCCCCAGATAGATGCCCTGCCAGGTGCCCAGGGCCAATTCCCCGCGTGTAATCGGGACACTCACGGCGTGCCCCAGCAGGCTGGCTTTGAGGTGGGCCGGCATATCATCGGAGCCTTCCAGGGTGTGGCGGAAATAGGGGGCATTTTCCGGGGCTAGCCGGTTGAAAAACTGCTCGAAATCGTGCCGTACGGTGGGGTCGGCGTTTTCGTTGATGCTCAGGCTGGCGGAGGTGTGCTGGATGAAGAACTGCGCCATTCCCATCTGAATCTGTTCCAATTCGGGTAGTTCGGCCACCAGCAAATCGGTAATCAGATGAAAGCCCCGACTCACGGCCGGCAGCCGCAGGCGTTTCTGGAAGAAGTGCATAGGTTGGTTTAGCAGTAAGTAAAAGTATGGAGTAGTGAGACTTTCGCCCGATAACCAAAGAAAAAGTCAGTAGAACAAAAGTCTCACTACTCCATACTTTTTACTCACTACTCCCCTACGGATTTACCCGCTCATACGCCCCGATATCCGGGGTGGTGGGGTTGCGGGGGCGGTTGAGCAGGTCGGTGGTGAGGTCGGGCAGGGGCATGGCCTTGTTGCTGGCCGCCGACAGCGTATCGAGCTGGTAATCCAGCTTTTTGCCCCGGAACGGCGTGCTCTTAAACAGATAGGTGGGACCTTCGACGGGATTGAGGATGTTGCCGTTTTTGCGCTGGCCCAGCACGCCGGTGTTATCGTATTCACTGGTTTTTAGCACACTGTTGCTGATACTGATGTTGCCCGCGTACTGCTCTCCCTCCGCAAATGCCAACTCGTCCCCTTTCCGCATCGAGCCCCACACAATGGAGTTGCGCACCATAAGGCGTGGGTTCAGCGTCACCAGCCGGTCATTCACTTCAAGGGTACGGCCAAGGAACACAGAAGGCGTTTCACGGTTGGCCTGGGTAGTGTAGTTGGCGATGGTGCAGTAATCCAGCTGCACGCTGCTGCCTATCAACCCCACCAGTGCATATTGCTCACAGTTGGTTAATAAGGTATTACGAACTGCAAAGTCGCCAGCAACAGCATACAATGCGCTACCACCCAGGCTTGCTATGCCTAGCCCCGACAGCGCAAGCTTGGTGCTGCTGATGTTCTGAATAACCGCGTTTTCCACCGTCACGGCCGGGAAGGGCCGCAGGGCTTTGGGGTTGAGCACCAGCAGACCAAAGGAGCTGTTCTTGATTTCGGTGAAGCGCACCACGTTGTCGCGGCTGCTGGAGAGAAACCAGATGCCGGCCCACTGGCCCGGAATTTCCTGGTAGAACTCTTCGCGCCGGTCAGCCTGGAAGCGTACGAAATTGCGGTCCGTGGCTTTCAGCTCGTCGGTGGGCCGGAAATCGGCATTGCAGCGCAGGGTACCGCCCACCAGCAGCGCCGCACCGCCGTGGCTGTAGATGCGCGCGCCCGGCTCAATGGTCAGCGTCACGAGCGAATCCACGAGGGCGTAATCGAAGATGACGTGAGGCTTATCGGCCTTCCAGACGGTGTTGCGGCGGATTTCTTCCTGATTATGGAAGTAGGCGTTCTGGCCGTAGCTGAGCACTTTCACTACTTGCTCGTTGCCGTTGGTGCGGAACTTCAGGTCATCCACCACCAGAAAGGGCTTGAGGTCATTCGGCGTAGGGTCGATGGTGGCGCGCACCAGCACCAGCAGGCTGTCCTTGCCCCTGATTTCCACGTCGCGGGCCGCGAGGGTGGGCTGCCCATTCACCAACAGGCTGTACGTAATGCCGGGGCGGTTCTGCAGGCTGATTTCTGCCACCCGCACGGCGCGGGCGTTGCGGTTGTACACCCACAGCCGCTTGCTCACGGTGCCCACCGACACAAAAACGGTATCAAACTTCACCGTATCCAGCGCAAATGCAAGCCGAGCGCTGCTGTCAGTCGTCACGATGTCCTCCTTGGGCTCACAGCCGGGCAACAGTACCGTAAGGGCCGAAAGAACGAGCAGCAGCGGGAGCAGAAAGCGCATGATTTGGTTGGGGAGGAATGGAAGCTCTGTAAAAACGGTCATCCTGAGCTCGGCGAAGGACCTTATCACGTTACTACGAGTCCGTTCAGGAATGTTCCTGAACGTGATAAGGTCCTTCGCCGGGCTCAGGATGACAAACGGTTAGGACAGCAGGTCTATTATCCTACGCCTTCCTGCAAACGCTCGGCGCTTTCGGCCAGGCGCAGCTGCTCCACAAATTCGTCGATGTTGCCGTCCATTACCGAGGCTAGGTTATACACCGTGAAGCCAATGCGGTGGTCGGTTACCCGGCCTTGGGGGTAGTTGTAGGTGCGGATTTTGTCCGACCGGTCGCCGCCCCCAATCATGCTCTTGCGCTGGGCTCCTTCGGCCTCGTTCTTCTTGGCCAACTCGATTTCGTAGATGCGCGAGCGAAGTACCTGCAAGGCCTTGTCGAAGTTCTTGAGCTGCGACTTCTGATCCTGGCACTGAGCCACCAGGCCGGTGGGCAAGTGAGTAAGACGCACGGCCGAGTAGGTGGTGTTTACCGATTGCCCACCCGGGCCCGACGACATGAACAGGTCCTTGCGCACGTCGTTCATATCAATCTGCACGTCCAGCTCCTCGGCCTCAGGCATCACCACGATGGACGCCACGGAGGTGTGAATGCGGCCCTGAGTTTCGGTGGCCGGCACCCGCTGCACGCGGTGCACGCCCGACTCAAACTTGAGCTTGCCGTACACGTCCTCGCCCTTCACGGCCAGAATAATCTCCTTGTAGCCGCCCGAAGTACCTTCGGTGGCATCAATGAGGTCCATGCGCAGGTTGTTCTTCTCAGCGTAGCGCATGTACATGCGCTGCAGGTCGCCGGCAAAGATGGCCGCCTCGTCGCCGCCCGCCCCGGCCCGGATTTCCATGATAACGTCCTTGCTATCATTCGGATCCTTGGGGATGAGCAGCTCCTTAATGTACACTTCCAGGCGCTCCTGCTCGGGGTAGAGCAGTTCCAGCTCATCCTTGGCCATCTGGCGGAAATCCTCGTCCTTCTCGGTCGAAATCACCTCCTTGGCACCCTCGATGTTGGCCAGCACGCTCTGGTAGGCCTTGTACTCGGTCACGATTTTGCCGAGGTCCTTGTATTCCTTATTGAGGGCCTTGAAGCGTTTCATGTCGCTCATGGCTTCGGGTTGCGTGAGCTGCTCGCTCACGTCCTCAAAGCGCCGTTGGATGGCCTCCAGTTTATCTAGCATCTTGCCTTCAGAAAATGTATTGGGAGTGCAAAGGTACGGAAACGAAGTCGTTGGCAAATAAGGCGGAAGCATCTAACGGGGTGAGGAAGCCGGAACTGCTCGAACCGGTGTAGAGACGCGACACTTCGCGTCCCCCCGTTGAGCGACCAGCTCATGCCCGTCAAACAACAGCAGCAATCCTGAGACGCGAAGTGTCGCGTCTCTACACCGTTCTGAGGTTCGTATCACCTGGTAGAAATCGTAAATAATTCTTCCCCCGCACGTTGGCCGTTTGAAATAATTCCTACTTTGGCCAGCGTTAACTTCCTCAAGTATATGGTCCGGCCAAGTGCTGCTCCTGCTTTTCACCCCGCTTCGCCCCTCGTTCTGATGGGTACCGGCACTACTATTACCACAACCCGCTAGAGCGGGCTGCGGAACTCCTTACCCTTTTTGATTCGCCGCCCGCTTCGCCGGTACGCCTCCCGCCCAGGAGGCCCCGGGCCGAAAGCGGGTTTTTTTACGCCCATCACGCAACGACCTACTATGCAGGTACTGAAATTCGGCGGCTCCTCCGTCGCCACGGCCGACAACATGCAGCGGGTACTCGACCTGGCCCAGGCCGCCGCCCGCCAAGCCCCCACCGTGGTAGTGGTATCGGCCCTGGGCGGCGTTACCGACCAGCTGATTGCGGCCGGCCGCCGCGCTGCCGCCCACGACGACACTTACCGCCCGCTACTGCGCGAGCTGGAACAGCGCCACCTGGAGGCGGCCCGCGGCCTATTGCCCATTGCCGGCCAGAGCGCCGTGCTGAGCCAGGTAAAAACCAGCTGCAACGAGTTAGAAAACCTCTGCGACGGAATTTTTGCTCTGGGCGAGCTGTCGGCCCGCACCTTGGACCGGCTGGTGAGTTACGGCGAGTTGCTGTCGTCGAGGCTGGTGGCGGCGGGGCTGGCGGCCCGGGGCGCGGCCCACCAGTGGCTGGACAGCCGCCAGCTCATCCGCACCGATGCGCGCTACGGCCACTCCGCCGTGGATTTCGCCCACACCAATCCGCTTATTCAGGCCGCCGTAACGGGCGAGGTGCCGCTGTACGTAGCCCCCGGTTTCGTGGCCGCCGCCCCCGACGGCAGCACCACCACCCTGGGCCGCGGCGGCTCCGACTACACGGCGGCCATCTTCGCCGGGGCGCTGGGTGCCTCCACGCTGGAAATCTGGACCGACGTGAGCGGTATGATGACGGCCGACCCACGGCTGGTGCGGGCGGCCCGGCCCATCCCGCGCATCAGCTACCAGGAGGCCATGGAACTCTCGCACTTCGGGGCCAAGGTGCTGTACCCGCCCACCATTCAGCCGGTGATGCGGGCCGGGATTCCGCTCTGGATCAAGAACACCTTCGCCCCCACCGACGCCGGCACGCTGGTGGAAGTGGCTCCGCCGGTCAATCAGGAATTTGTGCGGGGCATTTCCAGCATCGGGCCCATTTCGCTGCTGCGGCTGGAAGGCAGCGGTATGGTGGGCGTGCCGGGCTTTTCCCGGCGGCTGTTTGCGGCCCTGGCCCAGGAGCAGGTAAACGTGGTGCTCATCACCCAAAGCTCCTCCGAGCACTCCATCTGCGTGGCCGTAAGCACCCCCGACGCCAACCGCGCCCAGCAGGCCGCCGACCAGGAATTTGCCGCCGAAATCGGCCGCGGCCTGCTCGACCCGCTCGACCGGGAGGATGCGCTGGCGGTGGTGGCGCTGGTGGGCGAGCAGATGAAAAACCACCCCGGCATCAGCGGGCGGCTGTTTGGGGCGCTGGGCCAGAATGGGGTGAACATCCGGGCCATTGCCCAGGGCTCGTCGGAGAAGAATATTTCGACAGTAATCCGGCAGCAGGATGTGCGCAAGGCCATCAACGTGCTGCACGAGACCTTCTTCGAGGCTACCACCCGGCAGGTGAACGTGGTGGTGGCGGGCGTGGGCAACGTGGGCCGCAAGCTGCTGGAGCAGCTGCAGCGCCAGCAGCCCTGGCTACGCGAGAAGCTGCGCCTGAACCTGCGGGTGGTGGGCCTGGCCAACAGCCGGCAGTTTGTGCTGCAGGAGGACGGCCTCGACCTGGCCGACTGGGAAGCCGCCCTGGCAGCCGGCCCGGCCCTGGACCTGACCCACCTCACCGACGAGTTGCTGGCCCTAAACCTGCGCAACACCGTATTCGTAGACGTGACGGCCAGCGCCGACGTGGCCCAGGTGTACGAGCAGCTGCTGACCCGCTCGGTGGCGGTGGTGGCCTGCAACAAAGTGGCGGCCTCGGCCGAGTACGCGCAGTACGCCCGCTTCAAAAGTCTAGCCCAGGAGTTCAACACCCAGTTTCTGTTTGAAACCAACGTGGGCGCGGGCCTTCCCATCATCGGCACACTGGGCGACCTGCTGCGCAGCGGCGACGAGGTGCAGCGCATGCAGGCGGTGCTCTCGGGCACGCTCAACTTTGTGTTCAACAACTACGACGGCACCAGGCCCTTCGCCGAGGTGGTGCGCCAGGCCCAGCAGGAAGGCTACACCGAGCCCGACCCGCGCCTCGACCTGACCGGCGTGGACGTGGCCCGCAAAATCCTGATTCTAGCCCGGGAAGCCGGCCACCCGCTGGAAATGCCCGACGTGCAGAACGCCTCCTTCCTGCCCGCCGCCTGCCTGGAAGGCGACGTACCGGCCTTCTACGAGCAGCTGGCCGCCCACGAGTCGCACTTCCGCCGCCTCTACGACGAGGCCGCCGCCCAAGGCTGCAAGCTCCGCTTCGTGGCGAGCTTCGAAGAAGGTTGGGCCCGCGTGGGACTGCAAAGCGTGGCCCCCGGTCACGACCTCTACAGCCTGCAGGGCAAAGACAACGCCGTGCTGTTCTTCACCAACCGCTACGTAGAGCAGCCCCTGGTTATCAAAGGGGCCGGCGCCGGCGCCGAGGTAACCGCCTCCGGCGTGTTTGCCGACGTGTTGCGGGCCGCGCATTGATAAAATTGAGTTCTGAATGATGAATTATGAGAGATGAATTGGCAGACCGGCCATGCTACGCCCAGCCACGATACCACCCATTTCTACATCATTATTAATTGATTACATCCATCGACAGCCCATCATTCATAATTCATCACTCAACTCTACCCACCCATGTCGTTCAATCAATTCGACTCTCATAATTCAACTCTCAACTCTAACACCGTCTCTCTCCTTGCCCCGGCTACCGTGGCTAATGTGGTGTGCGGATTTGACGTGCTGGGGTTTGCCCTGCACGAGCCCAACGACGAAATGCACCTGCGCCTGACCGACGAGCCGGGGGTGCGCATTGTGAACGAGGACGACTTTGGCCTGCCCACTGAGCCCGCCCGTAACGTGGCGGGGGCGGCGTTGCTGGCCATGTTGCGGACCGCGCCCGAGGTGGCGGGCGTGGAGGTACGCATCCGCAAGCACATCCGGCCGGGCAGCGGCATCGGGAGCAGCGCGGCCAGCGCGGCGGGGGCCGTGGTGGGGCTGAACCACCTGCTTGGTAACCGATTCACGCAGGCTGAGCTGGTGGAGTTTGCCATGTACGGGGAGGAAGTGGCCTCCGGCGTGCGTCACGCCGACAACATCGCCCCGGCCATCTACGGTGGTGTCACGCTCATCCGCTCCACCACGCCCGCCCCCGACGTGGTGCCACTGGATGCCCCGCCCTTATTCGTGACGGTAGTGCACCCCCAGATTGAGGTAAAAACCTCCGACGCCCGCCAGATTCTCAAGCAGCAGGTGCCCCTGCGCGACGCTGTGCGGCAGTGGGGCAACGTGGGCGCGCTGGTAGCCGGTCTGCTCAAACACGATTACGCCCTCATCGGTCGGGCCCTGGAAGACGTGATTGTGGAGCCCGTGCGCAGTATCCTGATTCCGGGGTTTGAGCAAGTGAAAAGCGGCAGCCGCGCCGCCGGGGCGCTGGGCGGCGGCATTTCCGGCTCGGGCCCCTCCCTGTTCATGCTCAGCCAGCACGAAGCCACCGCCCAGGCCGTGGCCAAGGTAATGCGCACTACCTACGAGCAGCTGGGCCTGGATTACTATGTGTACCAAACGACCATTAACACAACCGGCTGCCGGATTCTGCCTGATGTAGAGACGCGACACTTCGCGTCTCGTCGTTGAACGACCCGGACTTGCGCCAACCAACCAACCAACCAACCAAACAACATCAGCAACGAGAAGACGCGAAGTGTCGCGTCTCTATATCGGCCTTCACCACTCAACCGCCATGCACTACTATAGCCTCAACCGCCAATCGGAGCCCGTTGATTTTCGGACGGCGGCCGTGGCGGGGCAGGCCCCTGACGGGGGCCTGTACTTCCCCGAAACCATTCCGCGCTTCCCGGCCGAGTTCCTGACCCGGCTGCCCCACCTGACGCCGGCCGAGCTGGCCCTGACTGTGCTGCGACCCTACGTGGGCAGCGCCATTGCGGAGCCGGAGCTGGCCCGCATCTGCGCCGAAACTGTGGATTTCCCGCTGCCCGTGGTGCCCGTAACGGACCGCATCAGCGCGCTGGAGCTGTTTCACGGGCCCACGCTGGCGTTCAAGGACGTGGGGGCGCGGTTCATGAGCCGCTGCCTGGGCTACTTCTCCCGCCACGAAACCCGGCCCGTTACGGTGCTGGTGGCTACCTCCGGCGACACCGGCGGGGCCGTGGCCAGCGGGTTTCTGGGAGTGCCGGGCGTGGAGGTGGTGATTCTGTATCCGCAGGGCCGGGTGAGTCCGGTGCAGGAGCAGCAGCTCACGGCCCTGGGCCAGAACATCCGGGCCCTGGAGGTACGCGGTAACTTCGACGACTGCCAGCGGCTGGTGAAGCAGGCCTTCCGCGACGACGCGTTGCGCCAGCGGCGGCAGCTTACCTCGGCCAACTCCATCAACGTGGCCCGCTGGCTGCCCCAGCAGGTCTACTACGTGGCGGCGCTGGCCCAGTGGCCCCACGCGCAGCCACCGGTGGTGGCCGTGCCCAGCGGCAACTTCGGCAACCTATGCGCCGGGCTGCTGGCCTACGCCTCGGGGCTGCCGGTGACCCACTTCGTGGCGGCCTGCAACCAGAACAACACCGTGCCCCGCTACCTGCAGTCGGGCCACTATGCCGCCCAGCCGGCCGTGGCCACCCTCTCCAACGCCATGGACGTGGGCGACCCGAGCAACTTCGGCCGCATGCTGGAGCTGTTCGGGCACCAGTACCCGGTGCTGCGCAAGCTGCTGAGCGGCTACACCGTGTCGGACGCCGACACCACGGCCACCATTGCCCGGGTGTCCCAAGAAACCGGCTACGTACTCGACCCGCACGGGGCCGTGGCTTACTTTGCGCTGGAAGATTATCTGCGCCACCACCCGGCCCAGCGCGGCCTGTTCCTCGAAACCGCCCACCCGGTGAAATTCCCTGAGGCCGTGGAAGCCGCCACCGGCCAGCCGGTGCCCCTTCCCGCCGAACTAGTCGACCTTATGAGCCGACCCAAGCAAAGTACCTTACTGGAGCCGGAATACGAAGCCTTGCGGGCATATTTGTGGGAGTAAATGCGTTGTTGGCTGTTACGCTACTGGTCATTACCCGCCCTGTCATTCTGAGCAGAGCGAAGGACCTTATCACGCTGCAATGCACTGTTTGAAAGCAAACCAAACGTGACAAGATCCTTCGCTCTGCTCAGGATGACAGGTGATTTCTCCACTCCATACCTCCCACCCATGCGCCCACTCTTCCGCTCCCTCCTGCTTCTGCCCCTGCTGGCGGCCTGCCGGCCCGACCAAGTAGAACACCTCAGCAACACCAAGGAGCTGGCCGTGGAGGCGGCAAACTGGGAAGTCAAGCGCATCATGCCCAAAGACCTGCTACGGGCCACCCGCTGGGCCGGCGACTCGCTCACGCGCACGGCCGAGCGGGAGCTGCGCACAGTGCTGGCCCAGAAGCTGCAGGAAGGCGGCGTGGCCGCCGCCCTGCCCTACTGCCGCCCCGAAACCCTACCCGCTACCGACTCGCTGGCGAAGGTATTGCAGGCTTCCCTCAGCAGAGTAAGCAACCGCTCGCGCAACCCGGCTCACCAGGCTTCCCTCACGGCCGCCGAGCAAAATCCCGCCGACACCACCCGCCACGTGTCCCGCCCCGGTAACGAGCTATTTACGTACCAGCGCCCTTTGGTGCTGCAGGATAAGCTCTGTCTGCGCTGCCACGGAACAGTAGGCCAGGATATTCCGGTCGCCGATTATGCCCTGATCAAAAAGCAATACCCCCAGGACCAGGCCACCGGTTACCAGCTAGGCCAGCCGATGGGCGTATGGCGCGTGAGCCTGCAACGTTCCGGCGTGGCCGAGCACTGGACGATGAAAACCCGTAAGGTGATGAAGAAACGTAAGCCACTATTTTAGCTGCCCGAGCCAACCTTCGAAGTCGCTTTTCAGTTTGCGCTACCTATGACTTCAGCCAACTCTACACAACTTCCCATTATTATCATCGGTGCGGGTATGGCGGGCCTTTCCTGCGCCAACTACCTGCACCGCGCCGGCCGACCCGTGCTGGTGCTGGAAGCCGCCGACGCCGTGGGTGGGCGTGTGCGCACCGATGTGACGCCCGAAGGCTTCCGCCTCGACCGGGGCTTTCAGGTACTGCTTACCCGCTACCCCGAAGTGGAGCGCCTCATCGACTACGGGGCGCTCCACCTGAAGGCCTTCCGCTCCGGGGCCGTCATCCGACTTCCCGATGGCAAGCAAACCACCCTGCAGAACCCCTTGCAGCAGCCCGCTGCGGCTTTTTCAGCCCTTACCTCGCGCATTGGCTCTTTGCCCGATAAGCTGCGCATCGTGAGCATGGTGCAGCACGTGCGGCGGTTTACCAGCCAGCAGCTGCTGAGCCGCAACTCCACCAACGAGGTGGACACGCTTACCTTCCTACGCCAATATGGCTGGAGCGAGCAGATGATTCAAAACTTCTTCCGGCCATTTTTTGGGGGCGTATTCCTGGACCGCGGCCTAAGCACGGCGGCCAATTTCTTTGAGTTCGTGTTCAAGCAGTTTGTGGAGGGCGAGGCCGTAGTGCCGGCCCTGGGCATGCAGCAGATTCCTGAGCAGCTGGCCGCCCGCCTGCCCACCGGCACCGTGCGGCTGAACACGCCCGTAGCGACCCTGGAAGGCACCAGCGTCCAGCTTCAGAGCGGCGAAACGCTCCGGGCATCTACCGTAGTGTTGGCCGTGGATGGCGAAGCCGCTGCCCACCTGCTGCCCGAGCCGCCGGTGTCCACGCCACCGCGGGCCTGGCGGCGCACCACCTGCACGTACTTTGCCGCCCCCGCCGCCAAAGGCCGCGCCGACAAGCTGCTGCGGCTCAACGCCTCCTCCACGGCCTTGGCCCACAATGTGGCTTTCCCCTCGGATGTAGCCTCGGCCTATGCTCCGGCCGGCCATCGGCTTGTTTCGGTGAGCACCCACGGCGAGCATGGCCTCTCCGAAGCCGACCTTACCGCCCGGCTCCGTCAGGAGCTAACCGACTGGTTCGGCCCCGAGGCGGCCCAGTGGCAACACCTGCGCACCTACGACATTCCATACGCCCTGCCTGAATACCCGGCCGGACAGTCGGTACGCCAGTCGCTCAAAATTCAGGACCACCTTTACCGCTGCGGCGACTACGCCGCCTACCCTTCTCTCAACGCCGCCCTGGCTTCCGGCCGCGAAGTAGCCGAAATGCTCTTGGCCAGTTAACCGGCCCGTACCCAGAAAGAAGAACGCCATTCCGAGTTAGAATCGGAATGGCGTTCTTCTTTCTGGGTACGGAATTCTGTTGTCGGCGTGCTCTAGAACTGTAGCTCCAGCTGAGCCGGGCAGTGGTCTGAATGCACGACGTCGTGCAGTAAATCGGCGTGGCGAATGTGCGGCACTAAGGCATTATCTACCAGCAGATGATCCAGCCGCCAACCTACATTACGGGCCCGAGCCCCACCCCGGTACGTCCACCACGAGTACCGGTCGGGCACAGGGCCGTGGTGGTGACGGAACGAGTCGGTAAAGCCGTCAGCCAGGAAGTCCTTGAACCACTGCCGCTCCTCGGGGGTGAAGCCGGGGCTATTCTGGTTGGTCTTGGCGTTGCGAATGTCAATTTCTGCTTGGCAGCAGTTGAAATCCCCGGCAATAACCAGCGGCGGCACACCGGCCGCCTGCAGCTCCTGCACGTAGCGCCGGAAAAAGCGCAGCCACTCCACCTTAAACGCCTGCCGCTCCGGCCCACTGGTGCCGGAAGGCATGTAGGTATTCAGTACCGAGCAATGCTCGAAATCCAAGCGCAGCACCCGCCCCTCGTCGTCGTAGCAGCCCTGGCCGCAGCCTTCGGTCACGGCCTGAGGCTTTTCCAGCGAGAAGATGGCCACACCGCTATACCCCGGCTTCTGGGCTGGATACAGGTAGGCGTGGTAGCCCAGTTCCGTCAGTGCTGACACATCGAGCACCTCCCGACCGGCCTTGATTTCCTGTACGCAAAGCACATCGGGCCGCGTTTGCTGCACCCATTCGGCCAGGCCTTTGCTGAGGGCTGAGCGTAGCCCGTTGAGGTTATAGGAGATGATGTTCACTTACAGCTGTTCCTGTTCGTCGAAGTATTCCAGCATGTGCCATTTCAGCATCCGCTCCTGCTCCTTCAGATTGCTGAAGGGCAGTTGCTGCAGCAGGCGGTAGTGGGGCCAACCCTCCTCGTCTACCCGTTCCAGCTCATAGTATCCCGAAATGCTGAACAACCGACAGGTAGCAATATGCATCAGGTCCTGCTTCTGCTCTTTGGTGAACGGCCCGGCTCCCTGCCCCAGCTCCTGCACCCCAATAAGCAGCAGTAGCGCGTTGATGTCGGGCTTTTTGCCGAAGCGGACGCGCAACTCGTTCATCAATTCCCACCAGCGCTGCTCAAACTGGGCTTCGGTTTCCTGCGGGTCCAGCATTACGCGTCGTGCGAATGCTCGGGGGCAGGCGTTACGGCCTCCTCCTTCAGGGCCTCCCAATACTCCACGGCCCGGCGGAAGTGCGGAATCACAATGCTGCCCCCGATGAGGTTGGCAATGGCAAACACCTCGTATACTTCCTCGTCGGTGAGCTTTTCCTCAAAGCATTTGCCCAAGTGATACTTGATGCAGTCGTCGCAGCGCAGCACCATGGAGCAGGCCAGGCCTACAATCTCCTTGGTTTTCACGTCGAGGGCCCCCTCCTGGTAGGTATTGGTGTCGAGGTTGAAGAACCGCTTGATGACCTTGTTATCGGCCGCCAGGATTTTTTCATTCATCCGCTGGCGGTAATCGTTGAATTCAGAAACGAGGCTCATATAAATGGGCGTAGTTGAAGCGTGAGCAGCACCCGGACGGGCGCTTTTGAAAGTCGGCTTTAAACCCTAAAATTAGGGAGAAGTTTCCCACGGCCCGCGCCGTGCCCGCTATTCGCCCGCTATCCGTTCTTTGCTGATGCCGTTACCCGCTATCCTCTCCGATTTCGTCGGGCTCATTTTCCCACGCGTGTGTCTGGCCTGCCACGACCCGTTGGCTCGGGGCGAAGACCACCTCTGCACCGGCTGCCGCGCCCAGCTGCCCTATGCCGACTATCACCGCCTCCCCCCTGACCAGAACCCGCTGGCCCGCCGTTTCTGGGGCAAGCTGCCCGTACAGCATACGCTCAGTTACCTGCGCTTTCAAAAGCACGGCCGGGTGCAGCACCTGCTCCACCAACTCAAGTACCAGGGCCAGCAGGACGTAGGCCGCGTGCTGGGCCGCTGGTACGGGCAGGAGCTCACGGAAGCCGGACTGCAGGCTGCTTTTGACCTCATTGTGCCGGTGCCGCTGCACGCCCGCAAGCTGGCCCAGCGCGGCTACAACCAAGCCGACAGCTTCGCTGAGGGCCTGGCGCAGGGCCTGCAGCTGCCCTGGCACGCCGCCGCCCTGCACCGCGTTATGAACACTAAGTCCCAGACCCGCAAAAACCGCATGGAACGCTGGGAAAACGTGGAAACCGTATTCGAAGTGGCCGAGCCGAATCTAGTACACGGCCAGCGTGTTCTGGTGGTTGATGACGTACTGACCACCGGTGCCACACTCGAAGCCTGCTGTGCCGTGCTCCTCGCCGCCGGAGCCCGCGAAGTCAGCATCGCCACCATCGCCACCGCCGACCGCTAATCACGGATGTAGCCGGATTTTCCGGATTACACGGATTCGTTCTACTGACCAGGGGCGACTAATATCGTCCTACACCAATTTTAGGATAACGCTGGCCGGCCAGCCATTTCGAAATATTGTCAGGTTTGTCTTTACCACGGAAGCCATAAAACGAAAACAGCCCACTCGATTGAGTGGGCTGTCTGCATTAAGAACGAATCCGTGATGCTTATTTGTTCGAGCCGGCGTTGATCATGGCGCAACGGAAACCGATGGTAGCGGTAGCCGAGTCTTCGGCCATGAAACGACGCGTACCGGGCGAGAGCCAGTAGGCTACATCGCGCCATGAACCGCCTTTGTACACGCGTACGTGGTCATCGATGAGCGACTGGTAGCCTTTCTTGTCGTACTTCTCGGTGGGGTCAAGGAAGCCGTTCCGACGGAAGGGGTTCAGATCTTCCACGTCTTCGTACGAGAGCGGGCGGTAGATATCCTGCACCCACTCGTTCACGTTGCCCGACATGTTGTACAGGCCGTAGTCGTTAGGCGGGTAGTTGTAGATGTACTCCGTAATCATGGCGCCGTCGTTGAGCGAGCCAGCAATACCGGCGTAGTCACCACGGCCACGCTTGAAGTTAGCCAGGAACTGGCCCATGCCTTTGCCGTACGGGTTCCGCACCTGACGACCATCCCACGGGTAGATGCGCTTGTTCTCCTGGTTTTCGTTGCCGGTTTCCTGGGTCCCGATGAGAGCTTGGGCTGCATACTCCCACTCTGCCTCGGTAGGCAGGCGGTAGTTGGGCAAGGTGTTGCCGTTCTCGATGGCAATCTTGGTGCCGCCACCGTCTTCTGACGTGCCTTCTGCCGCGTCGCCGCTGTCGCCTTTCTTCTTCTTTCTGCCGAACAGTCCGCCGCCGCTGCTGCTGCCGCTGTCGTCACCGCCGCCGCTCTCGCCGGCCAGACGCTCGTTTACCTTAGCCGTACGCCAGGTGCAATAGTCGTTGGCCTGCAACCAGCTCACGCCCACCACGGGGAAGTAGCGGAAGCCGGGGTAGCGCAGGTAGTAATCCACGTAGGGGTCGTTGAACGACAGCTCACGGGCCCACACGGTGGTGTCGGGCAAAGCCGACTGGTAGAATTCTTCCGACGAGTCCTTGCGCACGTAGTGCAGGTACTCCAGCCAGTGGATGTTGGCCACCTCGGCTTCATCCATATAGAAGGAAGCCAGCGTGACGGTGCGCTCCATGTTGTCGTGGGTCATGGCAATGTCCTCTTCGGCAGACCCCAGCACGGTGCGGCCACCTTCGATAAACACCAGACCGGGGCCATCCGGGATGCCTTGGTAGTCAGACACCTTCATACCTTCCTCGGTATTGTACTCAATGCCCGTCGTGGAGCTGTACTTACCGGGTTTGGTAGCCGTGGGCGGACCACCTTTACAGGCGGCCAGGGCGCAGGCTCCCACTACAGCAAAGCGCAGGTACTTGGAAAAATTCATGATCAAGTTGAAACTACCTGTTAGAAAAGCGTTTAGACAAGGCAAGTCGGCTGCAATAATACAAAAATTTAGAAGGCTGGGCAAGGAATTATCGGGTAATTACGGCGTTTTAGCCGACGCCAGGCCGCTTCCAGCGAATCGAACTCTCGTAGGGCCAGCGAAATTTCGTGGGTCCCACCCAAATCGTTGCTGAACCGGCTGAGGCTCATGTCGTAGCTGTAGCCTAGCCGAAAGCTGCCCACGCTTACCCCGGCAATAGCCGTTAGGATCTGCTGCGGCCGCGTTGCGCCGGGTAGCGGCAGGCCCCGGTACACGGCCCCGAGCGTGAGCGGGGTCGTCGTAAAGTACAACCCGGCTTCCGCCCGTTGGGTGCCGCCCTGCCGGGTGTAGCCGGCCGTTGGCGCTAGGCTGATTTCCCGATCCTGTTGCTTTTCAGTTGTCCGGGCAAAGTACAGTTTATATCCTCCCTGCAGGTTAAGGCGCAGCGGCAGCGTGGTTTGCGTGACGAAAGCCAGATCCGGTTGGTTTAGGTGGTGGGCCGCAACGCCCAGCCAGAACCGCTCCCCATACAGCAGCCCGCCTACGCTGCCCGTCACGTAATGCACCGGCTGGTAATCGGCTACCTCCAGACTGAATTCGCGCTCCACCCCGTCATCTCCCAACTGGTCGCCAAATACCAGATTGCCGTAGCTCACGCGTTGCAGGCCGTAGCTCACCGAGGCCCCGCCGCTCAGGCTCAACTGTTCGTTCAGCCGCAGGTGGTAGGCATACACACCGCCCGCCTGGAAGCGCGTGTACCCCACGCCGCCCGTCCGGTCGTAGTTCACCAGCAGGCCGGCGGCGCTGCGCTGGTCCCGGAAACGGTAGTCGGCGGCCAACTGGCTGGTTTGAAAGGTGCCGGCCAGTGTGGGAAACTGGTTGCGGTAGCTGAGCGTCACGCTGTAATCGTCGAGCAGGCCGGCGTAGGCCGGGTTCAGCTGCATTCGGTTGGCGTAGGGCTGGGCAAAATAAAGGTCCTGGGCATGCGCACCGGTTACGCCCGTTACGCAAACGGCCAGCAGCAGCCCCCGTTTCCGGAAGCGCAGGCGCTGAGCATGCTGGACCTGACGTAAACCTCTCATAATGCTGCTACCATAACGTGCGAACCGGAAGCTTTGGTACGCGTTGGTCCACTGCTACGCGTGTAAAGTGGCATTTTCTTTCCTGATTTTCGGCACCAAGCCCACTAGCCGGTGCGTTTATAGCAACTTCTGGCCCGGTTTTTTACTCTTCCGGCCGGGCTTCCGGCTGGTTTCGTTTTACTTTTGCCAACTGCCTTACCCAGCTGACTGCCACCTTTTTCCGCCGTTACGCCGGTTTCTGCTTCTCCCTTCCTCCTACCACTATGCGCAAATTCTTTGTCGGATTGCTGATTTTCCTGGTTCTGCTAGTAGCGGCCCTGGCCCTGGCCCCGGTACTGTTCAAGGATAAGATTAAGGCTGCTTTAGACCAGCAACTGGCCCAGCGGGTGCGGGCCAAGGTGGAGTACGACCCGGCTAATGTGGACGTGACCCTGCTCAGCACCTTCCCCGACTTGGCTTTGCGCCTGAACCAACTCCGCGTGATTGGCCAGGATTCCTTTGCCCGCGATACGCTGGCCTACCTGCCCGAGGTGCGGGTGGGCCTGGACCTGATGAGCGTGGTGCGCGGCAGCCAGATTAAAATCAAGAACATCACGCTGGAGCAGCCCGACCTGCATATTAAGGTGTTGAAAAGCGGCCGGGCCAACTGGGACGTGTACGTGTCGGACTCGGCGGCGGCGGCCAAGGGGCAGGATACTACGGCCGTGAGCCTGGCCATTCAGGGCTGGCATATTAATAACGGCCGCCTGCGCTACGAGGACCTGAGCATTCCCTTCGGCATGCAGCTGCGGGGAGTGAACCACTCGGGTTCCGGCGACTTCGAGCAGAACATCTTCGATATGGTCAGCCAGACCACGGCCGAAAGCTTCTCGATGCAGTACGACGGCACCGAGTACGTGACCAACAAGCGCCTCGACGCCGATGTGACCCTGGCCATGAACCTGGACAAGATGCTGTTCACGTTCAAGGACAACAAGGTGAAGCTGAACGACTTTCCAGCCACCTTCCAGGGCACCATCGGGCTGCCCAATGACACCGACATCACCTATGACCTCACCTTCAAGGCCCTCGAAACCGACTTCAAAACCCTGCTGAGCCTGGTGCCCGGGGCCTACAACGCGCAGTTCAAGGACCTGAACGCCAGCGGTAAGGTGGCCTTTGATGGTTATTTCAAGGGTGTACAGAACGCGGTGAAGATGCCCGGCTACGGCGTGAACCTGCAGGTGAAGAATGGCAGCTTCAAATACCCACAGTTGCCCCAGCAGGCCCGCAACATCAACGTAGACATGGTGGTGGATAACCCCTCGGGCTTCACCAACAACGTGAAGGTAAACGTGAAGCAGTTTCACTTAGACTTGGGCACCAACCCCATCGACGGCAACGTGGCCATCGACGGGCTGGAGCCGATGAAGGTGGACGGCCGCGTGAAGGCCAACGTGGACCTGGCCGAAATGATAAAGGTGTACCCCGTGCAGGACCTGCTGCTGCGCGGCAAGCTGTTCGTGGATGCTACGGCCAAGGGCGTGTACTCGAAAACCCAGATGCCCGTGGTGCAGGCCCGTTTGAATCTGACCAATGGCTACGTCAAGAGCAAGCAGTTCCCGGCATCCATTGAAAACCTAACCCTCAACGGCACCGTCACGAATCCCACCGGCCAACTCAACGACACCCGCGTGAGCATTCCGCAGTTCCGGATGCTGCTGGACGGCGAGCCGCTGGAAGGCCGCGTGGCCACTCAGGGCGTGGATAAGCTTGCCTTCGATACCGACGTGCACGGCACCGTGGACCTGACCAAGCTCACCCGCATCTTCCCGCTGCAGGGCATGACCGTAACGGGCCGCCTCAACGGCAACGTGGCGGCCAAAGGCAACATGGCCGACATCGAAGCTGGCCGCTACCAATCAGTAGTAGCCTCGGGCACGGTGAATGCCCGCAACGTCACTTACAAGAGCACCGACCTGCCCCAGGGTATGAAAGTGACCCAGGCCACGGCCACCTTCAACAATAACCAGATTGCCCTCCGGAACATGACCGGCTCGGTGGGTTCGTCGGATATTGCGGCCTCCGGCACCCTGTCCAACTACATGGGCTACCTGTTCACGCCCGGCCAGCCGCTGCGCGGCGCCCTCACCGTGAACAGCTCCCGCTTCAATGTAAACGAGTGGATGGTGGATGAAGTGAGTGGCCAGACCACTGCTATCGGCGGCACTGCCCCCGCCACCGCCCAGGGCGTTCTGCAGATTCCCAAGTTTGTGGATCTGGCCCTGAACTCCACCGTGGGCCAAGTGGTGTACGACAACCTGAAGCTGGATAACGTGAAGGGCACCGTCACCGTTCGCGACGAGACGGCCACCCTCTCCAACCTGACCTTTAACACCCTCGGCGGCGCGTTTGCCACCAACGGCAGCTACAGCAGCAAAAACCTGGCGCACCCGAAATTCAACTTCGGGCTCAACATCAAAAATCTCAACTTCCAGAACGCCTTCAAGGCCTTCAACTCCATCAAGACGCTGGTGCCGCTGGCCTCGCAAGTAGATGGCATCTTCTCCACTAACTTTAACGTGA
Source organism: Hymenobacter swuensis DY53 (assembly GCF_000576555.1). Lineage (NCBI taxonomy): Bacteria > Pseudomonadati > Bacteroidota > Cytophagia > Cytophagales > Hymenobacteraceae > Hymenobacter > Hymenobacter swuensis. Next base: position 1,896 of record NZ_CP007145.1, on the reverse strand, counting down.
GCGGGGAAATGGGCCCCGATATGATGCCCGTGTACAGCACCCTCACCGGCAAGGGCCTGTTTGAAGTAATAAGAGCCGCTGTAGGCAACTCCACTGCGCTCAACCAGATCAGTAACCTGACCCAATTCCAGGAGTTAAAGCGACTGGTAGTGGAGAACAAGGATGTGGCTGCCGAAATTCTCAATGGCAACTTCATCGTAAAGCCCTTCGACTTCACTGTGGGCCAGATCAAAATGACAGTGGGTGGTTCCAGCAATGTGAACGGCAACCTAGAATACGTAACCGCCCTCAACGTGCCCACCGGCCAGGTTGGCAACCAGCTCAACAGCAAGCTCACCCAGCTGACCGGCGTGCAGAACCTCAAAGGCACTGACCGTGTGACGCTGGGCCTTAATATCGGCGGCACTATGAAAAACCCGGTGGTGAAGCTCACCACTGGTAGCGTGAAAGCCCAAGCCAAAGACCTCGTCCAGAATATCGTGCAAGCCAAGGTAGATGACGCGAAGCTGCAACTACAAGCCCGCGCCAAAGTCGCTCAGGACAGTCTTCAGCGCGAGTTGCAGCGCAAGCAGCAGGAGTTCACGCTCAAGGCACAGCAGGAGCTGGAAAAGAAGCGCCTCGAAGCCCAAGCTAAGTTGCAGGACAAAGCCAAGCAGGGCCTCAACAACATCCTTTTCGGCAAACCCAAGCCGGCCCCCAAACCCGCCGAAGCTCCCAAGCCTGATCCTTCTCCCACCGAAGAACCCAAGGCGCCTACCCAAACCGATAGCACCGGAACGGGACAATAGAATTTTAGCCTACGCGTTGAAGCGGCTTTACCTGGCCAGCTTCTTGCTACACCCAGGCAGCTGATACCTCGTACAGGTATCAGCTGTTCTTTTTTGTCCAAACCGTTCTTCCCATGACTGTTTTTCGCCCCTTCGCATACGCGCTCTTATCGGCCCCCCTATGGCTGGCCGCCTGTAGCAACGACAATAACTCGGCTGGCAATGCCAAACTTGAGGTGCGCTTGATGGATGCCCCCGGCGACTTCCAGTCCGTGGTACTGGATGTGCGTCAAATTGAAGTACACACCTTGGATGAGGGCAACCCCGACGGGTGGCAGACGCTCCCGTTCCAGGCCCAAGCCATCAACGTGATGGAATACGTTAACGGTCGGTCGGCCTTGCTAGTTAATACCGATTTCGCCGCCGGCGACCTGAAAGAAATTCGCCTGTTGCTCGGCCCCAACAGCTACGTCATCGGCCGGGACGGTCAGCGCTATGATCTGAAAACGCCCAGCGGCCAGACCTCCGGGGTGAAGCTCAAGCTGGACAAAGCCACGCTCCGCAACCGGGAAACCTACCAGCTCCTGCTGGATTTCGACGTAGCGAAGTCCATCGTAGAGCGCGGCAACTGGAACCCCAACAACGATAAGAAGGAACGGTATCTGCTCAAGCCTGTAGTGCGGGTGGTTGCCCAAGATATTAAAGGTGGTCTGCGCGGGACAATAACACCGGCAGCGGCCCTGCCGCAGGTGTTGGCTATCCGTTCTTCCATCACCTTACCCGACACGTTCAGCACTACCGCTGATGCGTCCGGCGCGTTTCAACTCTACGCCTTGCCCTCCGGCACTTACCGCGTCGAGCTCTACCCGACTACTGTTGCACCAGTTGGCCAACCTGCGTACAAGAGCAAGGTATTGCCTAACGTAAACGTGGTCAACGACCAAAGCACTGATCTGGGCCAAGTATCGTTGAATTAGTAAGGCATTGAAGGCCATAGAACTTTTCCGGCCACACTGAAAAGCATCATAAAAAAGGTCCGCACTACCATTCGGTAATGCGGGCCTTTTTTATGGCTCTATTCCGCCAGTAAGCACACCATAGAACTTCTCACTGCCTTTCCACTCCGCGC